>NZ_JBDGIQ010000002.1:0-689734 GCF_057657335.1 Rhodanobacter sp. Soil_C_14
TGCGGACAGGATGTCCGCAAGGCGCGGAAGCGGGGTGGCCTCTCTTTGGGCCACGTTTCTCTGGCCACTCAGAGAAACGTGGCTCGGCTGCCGTAGGCAGACGAAAGCTCTGGCTCCTGATGCTTTCCGCTCCAAAGGTCTTTCAGCAAGCGCCAGAAACCCCTACGGCGTGCCCGCGAACGCGGTGCGCAGCCAGTCATGCATCAGGCGGTAGCTGCGGGTGGCGGCGCGTTCGTCGTAGCGGCAGCCGGGCGAGTTCTCGCCGACCTCGGTGAAGCAGTGCACGGCGTGGCCGATCACCACGAACTGCCAGTCGGCCGGGCTCAAGCGCATCTCGTCCATGAACTTGTCCGCGTCCGGCATGGTGCCCTTGTCGTCGGCGCCGTTCATCGCCAGCACGCGGGCCTTGATGTTCTTCGCCAGCGCCGGGTTGTCGGTGTCCAGCCCACCGTGGAACGACACCACCGCGGCGACATCGGCACCGCTGCGGGCCAGGTCGAGCACGGCCGAACCGCCGAAGCAGAAACCGATCGCACCCAGCTTCTTCAGGTCGATCGGCGCGCTCGCCGCCTGCGCCTTCAACTGGTCCAGCGCCACGTTGATCCGCTTGCGCATCAGCGCGCGGTCGCCGTACAGCGGCTTCACCGCGGCCTGCGCCTGCGCCGCATTGCCCACCTGAGGGCGCACGCTGGCGCCGTACATGTCGGTGAGCAGGATCACGTAATCCCTGCCGGCGATCATTTCGGCCTTCTTTACGGCCACATCGTTGATGCCGTACCAGTTCGGCACCATCACCAGGCCTGGCCGCTGCGCGGTCGAGGCATCGTCGTACACCAGCACGCTGTGGAAGCGGGTGCCGTCCTGGGTCCACTCCACCGGACGATGCACCATCTTCGCCTGCAGGGCGAAGCTCGAACCGGCAAGCACCAGCAGGCAGCAGAGTCGGGAGATGCGCATGATGATTCTCCGTGGGTTGATTGGCGTGGGTTGATTGACGCGGGTTGATTGACCCCTCCCCTGCGAGCAGGGGGAGGAGCAAGGTTTCAATACCCGGCAGCGTGTTCCGAAAGTCGCCGCTTCAACGGCGCAAGGCGATCCAGCACACGCACGCCGAGTCCTCGCGCGGCCACCAGCGCCGGCGATTGCCACGCATAGACCCGCGCCAGTGCGTCGAAGCCCAGCGCGTCCAGCGTGTCGGCGCTGCGCCGGCGGCGTGCGTAGCGGCGCAACACGTGAACCGCGCCGATGTCGCGACCGGCGGCGCGGGCGTCGACCAGCACGTCGCGCAGTTCGGCCACGTCGCGCAGGCCCAGGTTCACGCCCTGCCCGGCCAGCGGATGCACCGTGTGCGCCGCATCACCGAGCAGCACGAGGCGCTCGGCCTGGTAGCGTTCGGCCAGCTGCAGTTTCAGCGGGAATCCGGCGCGCGGCGTGCTGGCGATGATCCGGCCCAGCCGGAAGTCGCTGGCCACGCCCAGTTCATCGAGGAACGCGGGCTCGTCCAGCGCCAGTACCCGCCGGGCCTCGGCTTCCGGCAGCGACCACACGATCGAGCTGCGACCGTCGGCCAACGGCAACAGGGCCAGCGGGCCGCCGGGCAGGAAACGCTGCCACGCGGTGGCCTGGTGCGGTCGTTCGGTCGTCACGTGCGCCACCACCGCGCGCTGCGCGTAATCGCGGCCACGGGTGCCGATGCCGGCGAGCCGGCGCAGCGGCGAAGCAGCGCCATCGGCGGCCACCAGCAGGGCCGCCGACAGGGTGTCCCCACCGGCCAACTCCAGTTGGATGCGATCCTCGCGCGCCTCGAACGCCGTCACCTCGGCGGGGCACATCACGCGTACGCCGGCCGACTGCAGGGCCTGCCACAGCGTCCACTGCACCAGCGAGTTCTCGACGATATGGCCGAGCAGGTCGCGTCCTTCGCTGGCGGCGTCGAAGTCGATCGTCGCACCGCTTTCCGCGTCCCAGACGTGCATGTGGACATACGGCGCCGCGCGCGCTTCGCGAATGGATGTCCAGACGTCCAGATCATCCAGCAGGGCCACCGAGGACGGCGCCAGGCCGACCACGCGCAGGTCCACCTCGGCCTGCGCATCCCACGCAGCCGGCGCACGCGCCTCCAGCAGGGCCGTGCCGAAGCCTGCGCGGGCCAGCGCCAGCGCAGTGGCGGCACCGGCCATACCGCCGCCGACCACCGCCACGTCCAGCGTGGGTGGACGACGCCGGGACGTCGTTTCCTGGACCGATGCATTCATGGCAGGCGCTCCAGCACCGCCCGTGGCGGTTCACCGCAAAAACCCATGCCGCGCCGCGCCAGCGCCCGTTGCAGCGGCGGCAGCCGGTCACAGGCCAGCAACGCCAGCGAGCGCAACGGCGCCAGCAGCGGTTGCTCCAGGCAGGCAAGCCGGACCAGGCCGTGGCTCATCGCCATGGTGCCCTCGCGATCCGGCGCGCGGCGCGCCGCGTAGGCCGCGAGCAGGGCGGGATCGCCCGGGTCGGCCGCCGCCGTCACCAGCTCGGCCAGGGTCAACGCGTCGCGCAAGCCCAGGTTGAAACCTTGCGCGCCGATCGGATGCACGGTCTGCGCGGCATTGCCGACCAGCACCGCATGCGGCGCGACGAGTTGCGTGGCGGCCACGCGATGGATCGCGTAAGGATGGCGCTTGCCCGGCCGCGTCAGGCGACCCAGCCGCCAGCCGAAGCGACGCTGGGCCAGGTCGAGGAAGCCGGCATCGTCCAGCGCGGCCACCGCGTCGGCTTCGTCCGCCGAAACGGTGAGCACCAATCCGCAGCGACGCTCGGCCAGCGGCAGCATGGCGATCGGGCCGTCGTCGGAAAAACGCTCGAAGGCGCGGTTCGCGTGCGCGCGTTCGGGCGTGACCGTGCACACGAACAGGCTTTGCCGGTAATCGTGATGCTCGGCCTCGATGCCGAGCCGGGCGCGCACGAATGAATGCGTGCCGTCGGCGCCGACCAGCAGCGGCGTGTCGATGCTGCGCGGGCCGTCCGCCATGTCGATCCGGGCGCGCCAGCCATCGGCCAACGGCTCCAGCGCGGACAGGGTCGCGGGAGCGAGCCGGGTCAGCCGGGTGCATTCGTCGAGCCGTCGCAGCAGGGCCAAGCCCAGCTCGCGTGCCGGCAAGGTCCAGCCCAGCGCATCGACGCCTTGCTTGTTGGCGTCGATGCGGGCGCTGCCGAACTCTCCGGCGCGACTGACCCGGATGTGCCGGATCGGCGTGGCGCGGGCGGCGGCGTGACGCCAGACGCCGATCGCGTCGAGCCCGTTGACGGTAGCCCTGGCCAGCGCGAGGTTGCGTTCGTCGTAGCTGGGCTGCGCGTCGGCGCGCGGCGCCGCCGTCTCGACCAGGGTGGCGGCGATGCCGGCCGCATCCAGCGCGATCGCCAGGCTGGCGCCGACCAGGCCGCCGCCGATGATCAGCACGCCGGTTTCGCTGCCGGGGGAAATTTCGGAGACGTCCATTCGTCGATGATACCCGCAGGTGCTGTCTGCGGCGCAGCACGTTCGGCTAGACTAGCGGTCTGTCCAGTCGCCTACACGGAGTCCCCATGGCCAAGACGCAGAACCAACGCATCGGCATCTTCCTGCTGCTGGCCCTGGTGATGGTGGCTACCCGCCTGCATCATTTCGGCGCGCTGCCCGACGCCTCCTGGGGCGTCTTCTTCCTGGCCGGTTTCTGGCTGCGCGGCTCCGCCCGCTGGGCCTTCCCGCTGCTGATCGCCACCGCGGTACTGGTCGACTTTTTCGCGATCACCGGCAGCGGGCTCGATTTCTGGAGCCACTACTGCGTATCGCCGGCGTACTGGTTCATGCCGGTGTATTTCGCCGCGCTGTGGATGGGCGGCAGCTGGCTGGCCCGCCACCAGTCCGGCTTGAGCCTGACCACGCTCGGCCTGGCCGCGGTGTCGCTGCTCGTCAGCGAAACGCTGTGCTACCTGATTTCGAACGGCAGCTTCTATTGGCTCAGCCACAGCGTGCCGCTGCCGCGCAGCTTCGGCAGCTGGTTCGCCAACCTGGGCGACTGGGACCTGCCGTTCCTGGCCACCACCGCCTTGTATGTCGGCATCGGTGCCGTGCTGCACGTGGGCGTGACGCTGCTGGCGCGCACGCTGCGCCAGTCGGACCGGACCGGCCTGAGCCACTGATCTCCCCCGCATGGGCAACCGTCTTTCGAAGATCTACACCCGCACCGGCGATGACGGCTCCACCGGCCTCGGCGACGGTTCGCGGGTCGGCAAGGATTCGCAGCGGGTCACCGCCTACGGCACGGTGGACGAACTCAACAGCACGATCGGCATGCTGCTGGCCGCCGAAGGCGTCACCGACGAGGTGCGCGAGGCGCTGACCCAGGTGCAGCACGACCTGTTCGATCTGGGCGGCGAGTTGTGCATTCCCGGCATGGCGATGGTCGAGGACAGCGACATCAGCCGGCTGGAGTCGATCCTGGATGAACTCAACGAACCGCTGCCGCCGCTGAAGGAATTCATCCTGCCCGGCGGCGGCATGGCCGCGGCCTGCGGCCATCTGGCGCGCACGGTGTGCCGCCGCGCCGAGCGCGAGGTGATCGCGCTGGCCCGGGTGGAGGAAATCCGCAGCCAGCCGCAGCGCTACCTGAACCGGCTGTCCGACCTGCTGTTCGTGATCTCGCGCGTGCTGGCGCGTGCCAGCGGCCACGGCGAAGTGCTGTGGCAGCACGAGCGTCGGCGCAAGCCCAAGCCGTCCGCCTGAATCGCCGCATGCTGCGGCTGTACACGCACCCCGCCTGCCTGACGCACGACCCCGGCCCGGGCCACGTCGAGCGGCCGTCGCGGCTGCGCGCGGTGTTGCAGGCGCTGGACCATGACCGCTTCGCCGCGCTCGATCGCATCGAGGCGCCGCCGGTCACCCGTGAACAACTGCTGCGCGTGCATGGTGCCGCCCACGTCGCGGAAATCCTGGCCGGCCCGCCGCCCGGCGAAATGCTGGCGCTGGACCAGGACACGGTGATGGGCGCCGGCTCGACCGAGGCCGCGTTGCGTGCGGCCGGCGCGGTGGTGGCGGCGGTCGACGCGGTGCTGGGCGGCACGACCCGGCGCGCGTTCTGCGCGGTGCGTCCGCCGGGCCACCATGCCACCGCCGACCGCTCGATGGGCTTCTGCCTGTTCAACAACATCGCGGTGGGCGCCGCCCACGCGCTGGCCGCGCACAAGCTGAAACGGGTGGCGATCGCCGATTTCGACGTGCACCACGGCAACGGCAGCCAGGACATCTTCGAGCGCGAGCCGCGCGTGCTGTTCGCCTCCAGCCACCAGTCGCCGCTGTATCCGGACAGTGGTTACGAGGACGAGCGCGGCGTCGGCAACATCGTCAACGGCACGCTCTCGCCCGGCGCCGGTCCGCACGAATTCCGCGAACTGTGGGACGGCGTGCTGCTGCCACGACTGCATGCGTTCAAGCCGCAGCTGGTGCTGATCTCGGCCGGCTTCGACGCCCATCGCAACGATCCGCTGGCCGACATCCGGCTGGGCAGCGAGGACTATGCCTGGATCACCGAGCGACTGGTCGCGCTGGCCGACACGCATGCCGGCGGGCGGCTGGTTTCCTCGCTGGAAGGCGGCTATGACCTGGCGGCGCTGGCTGCCAGCAGCAGTGCACACGTCGCAGCGCTGATGGATTGAAAGCCTCCACCATCCCGATGGCCGACCTTCACACGCTGAATCCCGACCGCTTCCGGCAACGCCAGCATCTGCCGCCGAGGGGGGCTTTCTGTTAGCTTAACGAGCCTTCGAAGCCGGCAGATTTCCCGTGACGCGCAAGCTACCTCCACGCCGCCTGTTGGCGGTTGCCGCCGCACTCGCCCTGATCGGCGGTCAGGCCGACGCCAGCAGCGGCCAGAGCCCGGCCACCAGCGATGCATCCGGAGCGGCCGATCTGGCCTGCCCGCTGGGCTCGTTCCACTGCGCCCCGCGGCCACTCAACTACGCGATGTGCCGCCCGAATGCCCTGCTGGAGTTCTACGACCCCAGCCTGATGCGGGACAGCAGCCTGCGCGACACCAGCCCGACCCAGGTGCAGGCACGGCACGTGGACAGCTCCAACCAGTCGGTCTACCACCTGAGCGGCGACGTGCGGCTGGAGCGCGCTGACCAGTTGTTGCGCGCCGACCGCATCGACTACAACAACGGCAGCACCGACTACGACGCGAGCGGCAACGTACGCTATCAGGACGCGGGGCAGCTGCTGGCCGCCTCGCACATGCGCGGCAACACCGAGGCCAGCCACGGCGTCGCCAACGATGTGCGCTACCAGATGCTCGACGCGCGCGGCAACGGCACCGCCAGCCAGGGCCAGATGCTGGACGCGCAGCACACGCGCTATTCGCAGGCCACCTATTCCACCTGCGACGTGGGTCATCACGTGTGGGAATTCCGCGCCAAGTCGATCACCATCGACAAGGTCAATGGCGTCGGCGTGGCGCGCAACGCCACCATGCGCGTGGGCAAGGTGCCGTTCCTGTATCTGCCGTATTTCAGCTTTCCGATCGATGACCGGCGCAAGAGCGGCTTCCTGTATCCGACCATCGGCCACAGCGGACGCTCCGGCTACGAAATCAGCACGCCGTACTACCTCAACCTGGCGCCGAACTACGACGCCACGCTCGACCCGCGCTACTACAGCTCGCGGGGCGCGATGCTGGGCGGCGAGTTCCGCTACCTGGTGCCCGGCAGCACCGGCCAGCTCAACGCGCAGTACGTGCCCAGGGATCACGGCGAGAGCGACGGGCTGGCCGACACCCGGGGTGATTCGCGCTATCTGGTGCAGTTCTCCGATCGCACGCAATTGTGGAAGGGCTGGCAGTTCGTCAGCTCGTACAATCACGCCTCGGACGCCAGCTACCTGTACGACTTCGGCGACAGCCTGAGTCACAGCGCGATCTATACACTGTCCTCCAACGCCGCCCTGGTGGGTTCCGGCAAGTGGTGGGACGCCTCGGTTGGCGGCACGATCTACCAGAACGTCAATCCGTTCATCACCGACCGTGGCCTGCCGTACCGGCAACTACCCTACGCCCGTTTCAGCATGGACGTGCCGCTGTCGCGCTGGCTGGAGCTCGGCCTGGACAGCGAGGCAGTCGCCTTCCGCAAGACCGGTTATGTCGAGGGCCAGCGCGAGGACCTCTATCCCTATCTCGCTGCCGACTTCGGCAGCTCGGCCTGGTTCGTGCGGCCGAAGGTGGCCTGGCGCTACACCGCCTACCAGCTCGACGGCGATTACCAGGATTACGGTTATGCCGGCCTGCTGGGCAGTGGTGTCGGCACGCCGTTCACCGACAAGTCGCCGAGCCGCTCGCTGCCGGTGGTCAGCCTGGACTCGGGGCTGGTGTTCGATCGGGCTGCCTCGCTGTTCGGCAGCAGCTATACGCAGACCCTGGAGCCGCGGCTGTACTACCTGTACGTGCCGTATCGCAACCAGGACAACCTGCCGCTGTTCAACACCAACGCGATGACGTTCGACTACTGGCAGCTGTTCTCGCCGAACCGCTTCTCCGGTGCCGACCGGCAGATGGATGCGAACAACCTCACCGCGGCGCTCACCACGCGCCTGCTCGACGAGGGCGGCGTGGAGCGGCTGTCGGCCAGCCTTGGCCAGATCCACTATTTCAGCCCGCAACGGGTGCAGCTGGCACGCGGCCAGAACAGCGTGGTGCCCCCCACCGACTGGACCCGCTCGGACTACGTGGCCCAGCTCGACATCCGCCTGAATGACCGCTGGCGGCTCGCCAGCTCGTACCAGTGGAGCCCGAACAGCCGGCTCACCGACATGGGCATGCTGGAACTGCAGCGCCGGATCGGCACGGACGGCATCTTCAACTTCTCCTATCGCTACCGTCGGGGGCTGCTGGAACAATACAACGCCTCCGTGGTCTATCCGGTGTCCGAACGCTGGCGGCTGGTGGGCGCGTGGACGTATTCGGTGAAGGATCGCCAGAGCATCGACGCGCTGGCCGGCGTGGAATACGACAGCTGCTGCGTGTCGCTGCGCCTGGTCGGACGCAGCTACGTCAACCAGGCGTATTACGGTTTTGGCCCGATCGCGACGGCCGGCAGGCTCGATCGGCGGGACAACGCGGTGATGTTCGAAGTGGTGTTCAAGGGCCTGGGTTCCACCGGTGGCCAGATCGACCCCCTGCTGCGCCGTGATATTCTCGGCTATCAATAAACACAATCGCTGCGGCGACCAGGCTTTCCACTGATGAAGCAAACCTTTGCATCCCTCCTGCTCGCGCTTGCGATCATCCTGCCCGCTCACGCCCAGTTGCTGACCCCGGCCGCCCCGGCCAGCGAGCCGTTGGACCGGATCGTGGCCGTCGTCAACGACGACGTGATCCTGCAGAGCCAGCTGAACGACGCCGTGCTCTCGGTGCAGCAGCAGTATGCCGGCCACGCCGAGCAACTGCCGCCGATGAACGTGCTGCAGCAGCAGGTGCTGAACCGGCTGGTGCTGATGCGGCTGCAGATCCAGAAGGCGCAGGATCAGGGCATTCGCGTGTCCGATGCCGACATCGACCAGGCCATTCAGGGCGTGGCGCAGCAGAACAACCTCAACCCCGACCAGTTGCGTACTGAAGTCGAGCGCAGCGGCAGCAGCTTTGCGGCCTTCCGCGAGCAGATCGGCGACCAGATCACCGTACAACGCCTGCATCAGAGCGTGGTGCAGGACTCCGTGTCGGTAACCGACAGCGAGATCGACAACCTGCTCAGCAGCCCGACCTACAAGTCCGGCGAAGTGCATCTGGCGCATATCCAGATCAGCATTCCCGCTGGCGGCGACGCCGCGGCCATTCAGGCTAGCCAGGCCAAGGCCGAGGCGGCAATGGCCGCGATCAAGGGTGGCATGGACTTCAACGCGGCCGCGATCCGCTATTCGGATGCATCGGACGCGCTGGAAGGTGGTGACCTCGGCTGGCGCCGGCTGGACGAGATTCCACCCGCGTTTGCCGACACCATCGCCACGATGAAGCCCGGCGACGTCAGCCCCGCCCTGCGCGGCCCTACCGGTTTCCACATCCTCAAGCTGGTCGACCAGCGCGACAGCAGTCGCAAGATGGTCACCGAACTGCATGCCCGGCAGATCCTGATCCGTCCCAGCGAGCTGGTGACGCCGGAGCAGGCCGAGCAGAAGGCCCGCGACCTGTATCAGCGCATTGTCGACAAACACGAGGACTTCGCCACGCTGGCGAAGGAATATTCGAAGGACGACACCTCGGCCAACGTCGGCGGCGACATGGGCTGGTTTCCCAAGGATGCCTGGGGCAAGACCATCGCCAACCAGCTGGACCAGTTGAAGGACAACGAGGTATCCAAGCCGTTCCAGAGCGAAGCCGGCTGGCACATCCTGCAACGCCTCGGCGAGCGCCAGAGTGACCAGACGGTACAGCTCGCCCGCGACCAGGCACGCCAGGCGATCGGCACACGCAAATCCGAGCAGGCATACGAAGACTACCTGCGCGACCTGCGTTCCAACGCCTACATCAACGTGCTGGTACCCGAGCTGCGCAGCGCGGACGACCAGTCCGTCAAGTCGCCGTAAGCGCAGTTGGACGCCGTGCCGTTGCCCCGGCTCGCGGTCACCGCCGGAGAGCCGGCAGGCATCGGCCCCGAACTGCTGATCCGGTTGGCCGGCACGTCCCTGCCGGCCAACCTCGTCGCCATCACCGACCGCAGCCTGCTGCTGCGTGCGGCCTTGCGCTGCGCGGTCCCGATCACGCTGATCGATGACGATGGTTTGGATGCCACCGAACGCCAGTCCGGCATACTGCGCGTGCGACATGTGCCGCTGGCGGTCGACGAAGTGCCGGGCCGACCCGATCCACGCAACGCCCGCCACGTGCTGGACACGCTTGGCGAAGCGTCGGACGGCTGCATGGCCGGGCGCTATGCCGCCGTAGTCACCGCGCCGCTGCAGAAGGCCTCGATCAACGACGCCGGCATCCGCTTCAGCGGACACACCGAGTTCTTTGCCGAGCGCGCCCATGCCGACGTGGTGATGATGCTGGCCAGCCCGGAACTGCGGGTGGCGCTGGCAACCACCCATCTGCCGCTGGCGGCCGTGCCTGCCGCGATCACGCCGGTCACGCTCACCCGCACGCTGCGCATCATGCATGCGGAGCTGCAGACGAAATTCGGCCTGGCCTCGCCGCGCATCGCCGTGCTCGGCCTCAACCCGCATGCGGGCGAAGCCGGCCACCTCGGCCACGAGGAGATCGACACGCTGATCCCCGTGATCGAGGCCTTGCGCCGCGAAGGCATGCAGCTGATCGGGCCACTTCCGGCCGACACCGCGTTCGTGCCGGCGCAACGCCAGGGCTATGACGCGGTGCTGGCGATGTATCACGACCAGGCGCTGCCGGTGCTGAAAAGCGAAGCGTTCGACCGCACCGTCAACCTCACCCTCGGCCTGCCGTTCATCCGCACCTCGGTCGACCACGGCACCGCGCTGGATCTGGCCGGCAGCGGCAGGGCCAATCCGGCCAGCCTGATCGCCGCGGCAAACCTCGCCTTGACGCTGATCAGCGGCGAGAAGAGAGTGAAGAGGAGTGAGAAGTGAGTAAAAGTCGCCAGCTCGCCACTCTCACTTCTCACTCATCTTCACTCACTCCTGTTTTATGAACGCGCGCCCCAAGAAAAGCTTCGGCCAGCACTTCCTGCACGACGGCCGCTACATCGATCGCATCGTCAGCGCGATCACACCGCGCGCCGGGGATTTCGTGGTCGAGATCGGGCCGGGCGAGGGAGCGCTGACCCTGCCGTTGCTCGCCGCTGCCCATAGGCTTACCGCGATCGAACTGGACACCGACCTGATCCCCGGCCTGCAGGCCCGCGCCGCCAGCGCGGGTGAATTGCACATCGTCCATGCCGACGTGCTCAAGGTGGACTTCACCGCGATGGCGCACAGCCACGGCGTCTCCCGTCTGCGCATCGCCGGCAACCTGCCCTACTACATCTCCAGCCCGATCCTGTTCCACTGCGTGGAACATGCCGCCGCCATCCAGGACATGCACTTCATGCTGCAGAAGGAAGTGGTCGACCGCATGGCGGCCGAGCCCGGCAGCAAGACGTATGGACGGCTGTCGGTGATGCTGCAGCTGGCGTGCCGCGTGGAGCCGTTGTTCGAGGTGCCGCCGGAAGCGTTCCGGCCGCCACCGAAGGTGGACTCGGCGGTGGTACGCCTGCTGCCGCTGCCTGCGGAAGAACTGCACGACGCGCAACCCGAACACGTCTACAGCGTGGTCAAGGCGGCGTTCGGACAACGCCGCAAGACCTTGTCCAATGCCCTGGCGCAGTTGCTCGATGCCGATGCGATCCGCCGCGCCGACGTCGATCCGCGCGCCCGCGCCGAGACACTGGCGCCGACGGATTTCGTGCGCCTGGCCAAGGTCTACGGCGATCGCTGATCGACTCACCCGAGGCAACGCCACCCAATCACGGCGGCAGGCCGTACAATCGCGACATGACTGAAAAACCTTCCTACACGATCGACGTGCAGGTCCAGACCCGCTTTGTTCCGGACCAGTCCAAGCCGGGTGACAATCGCTACGTTTTCGCCTACACCATCACCCTGCGCAATGCCGGCGCGATGCCGGCACGCCTGCTCGCCAGACGCTGGATGATCACCGACGCCAACGGCAAGGTCGAGGAAGTCAGCGGCGAAGGCGTGGTCGGCGAACAGCCGTGGATGCGCCCGGGCGACGATTTCGAATACACCTCCGGCGCGGTGCTGGAAACGCCGGTGGGCACCATGGGCGGCAGCTACCAGATGCTTGCCGACGACGGCACGGAATTCGAGGCGCCGATCCCGACTTTCACCCTGTCCATTCCGCGTACGCTGCATTGATGGTCAAGGACTGACATGGCGACGTACGCAATCGGCGACGTGCAGGGCTGCTATCCCGAATTGCAACGCCTGCTGGAAAAGCTGCGCTTCGATCCGGCGCAGGACCAGCTGTGGTTCTGCGGCGACCTGGTCAACCGCGGCGGGCAGTCACTGGACACGCTGCGGCTGATTCACGGCCTGCGCGAGTCCAGCATCATCACCCTGGGCAACCACGACCTCAGCCTGCTGGCGATCTCGCAGCGCCGCCCGGACGCGCAGGCGCGGGTCAATCCCGAGTTGCGCGAAGTGCTGTTCGCCGACGACGCGCCCGTGCTGTTCGAATGGCTGCGCTCGCAGAAGCTGGTGCACCACGATGAACGGCTCAACTGGACCATGGTGCATGCCGGGCTGGCCCCGATGTGGACCTTGCGCCAGGCATTGCGGGCGGCCCAGGACGTGGAGCGCGAACTGTCCAGTCCGCGTCACCCGCGTCTGCTGCGCAACCTGTTCGGCAACCGGCCGGCGGTGTGGTCCAGCCGCCTGCAGGGGCTGGACCGCCAGCGCGCCACCATCAACACCACCACCCGGATGCGCTACTGCGACGTCAACGGCCGCATCGACTTCGATGCCAAGGGCGTTCCCGGCACGCAGAAGCCGGGCCTGTATCCTTGGTTCTCAGTGCCCGGCATGCGCAAGCGCGATACCCGCATCGTCTGCGGTCACTGGTCGGCACTGGGTCGCTTCGCCGGACTGGGCGTGCACGCGATCGACACCGGCTGCGTCTGGGGTGGACAACTCACCGCGCTGCAGCTGGACGGCGACGAACCCCGCTACGTCACGGTCGACGCGGAACCGCACCGGAAGCGCCCACCCGGCGGCGAGGACTGATTCGCGACCGCCTCCAGCCAGGAAAAAACCCCGCCGCGGCGGGGTTTTTCATGGGACTGTCGCGGCAGCTCAGGCGAGCTGGCCGTGGCAGTGCTTGTACTTCTTGCCCGAGCCGCAGGGGCAGGGTTCGTTGCGACCGACCTTGGGGCCATCCGCCTGCGGCGCCATGCGGATTCCGGCACCGACGGCGGAATCGTCAGCAGAGTCGCCGCCGAAGGCACCGGCCGGCGGCGCGCCGCCGCCCGTGGCCAGCATCTGCTGCTGCAGGCGGTCAGCCAGACGCTGCTGCTCGGCCTCCATTGCCGCCACTTCCTCCTCGCTGCGGATACGGATGCGCGCCAGCATCTGGATCACTTCGCCCTTGATCCGTTCGAGCATGCCGGAGAACAGCTTGAACGACTCGCGCTTGAACGCCTGCTTCGGGTCCTGCTGCGCGTAGCCGACCAGATAGATGCCCTGGCGCAGGTAATCCATGCTGGCCAGGTGATCCTTCCAGGCGTTGTCCACCACGGTCAGCATGATGTGCTTCTCGAGCTGGCGCATGGTTTCGGCACCGATCTGCGCTTCCTTGGCCTGGAACAGCTCGTTCACCGCGCCACGGACGTGCTCGAGGATCATCTTCGCGTCGACCTCGTGCTGCTGCTCGATCCACGACTTCAGGTCGAGCGACAGACCCAGTTCGCTTTCCAGCTCGCGATCCAGCCCGGCCAGGTCCCACTGGTCGTCGATGCTCTCGTCCGGCACGTAGGCACGCACCATCGACTGCACCACGTCCTCGCGGATGTCGGCGACGGTCGCCTGCACTTCCTCGCCATCCAGCAATTCGTCGCGCTGGCGGTAGATCACCTTGCGCTGGTCGTTGGCGACGTCGTCGAATTCCAGCAGGTGCTTGCGGATGTCGAAGTTGTGCTGCTCGACCTTGCGCTGCGCCTTCTCGATCTGCCGGCTGATCATGCGATCTTCCAGCGCGTCGTCGTCCTTCATGCCGAAGCGCTTCATCCAGCGCACCAGGCCTTCGCCGCCGAAGATGCGCAGCAGGTTGTCTTCCAGCGACAGGTAGAAGCGCGAGGAACCCGGGTCGCCCTGGCGGCCGGAACGGCCACGCAGCTGGTTGTCGATGCGCCGCGATTCGTGGCGTTCGGTGCCGATGATGTGCAGGCCGCCGGCGGCGAGCACCTGCTCGTGCAACTTCTTCCATTCGGCTTTGACGCGGGCGCGATCGACTTCGCTGGCGCCTTCCGGCAAGCCCGCCAGCGCAGCCTCGAGGCTGCCGCCGAGCACGATGTCGGTACCGCGACCGGCCATGTTGGTGGCGATGGTGACCTGCCCCGGCGCACCGGCCTGGGCCACGATGTGCGCTTCGCGCTCGTGCTGCTTGGCGTTCAGCACTTCGTGCGTCACGCCGGCCTTGTTGAGCAGCCCGGACAGCAGCTCGGACACCTCGATCGAGGTGGTGCCGACCAGTACCGGCTGGCCGCGCTTGTGGCAATCCTTGATGTCCTCGATCACCGAGTTGTACTTCGGCGTCTGCGACAGGAAGATCATGTCCGGGTTATCCTTGCGGATCATCGGCTTGTGGGTGGGGATCACCACCACCTCCAGGCCGTAGATGCTCTGGAACTCGAACGCCTCGGTGTCGGCCGTGCCGGTCATGCCGGCCAGCTTCTTGTACATGCGGAACAGGTTCTGGAACGTCACCGTGGCCAGCGTCTGGTTCTCGCGCTGGATCGGCACGCCTTCCTTCGCCTCGACCGCCTGGTGCAGGCCGTCGGACCAGCGCCGGCCGGCCAGGGTACGGCCGGTGAATTCGTCGACGATGATCACCTCGCCGTCGCGCACGATGTAGTCCACGTCGCGCTGGTAGATGCCGTTGGCGCGCAGCGCGGCGTTGAGGTGGTGCACCACCGCCAGGTTCTTGGAGTCGTACAGGCCGCTGTCTTCGTCGATCACGCCGGCCGCGCGCAGCAGCTCGTCGGCGTGCTGCATGCCCTCTTCGGACAGGTGGACCTGCTTCTGCTTCTCGTCGACCCAGTAGTCACCGCTGCCGTTCTCTTCGGCCTGTCGGATCATCTGCGGCACGATCCTGTTCACCGCCAGGTACAGCTGCGGGGAATCCTCGGCCGGGCCGGAAATGATCAGCGGCGTGCGCGCCTCGTCGATCAGGATTGAGTCGACCTCGTCGACGATGGCGTAATGCAGGCCGCGCTGGTAGCGCTGCTCCTTGCTCAGCGCCATGTTGTCGCGCAGGTAGTCGAAACCGAATTCGTTGTTGGTGCCGTAGGTGATGTCGGCACGGTAGGCGGCGTACTTGTCGGCGTGGTCCATGCCCGGATACACGACGTCCACGGCCAGGCCGAGGAAGTTGTACAGCTTGCCCATCTGGGCCGAGTCGCGCCGTGCCAAGTAGTCGTTTACGGTGACCACGTGCACGCCCATGCCGGCCAGCGCATTGAGGTACACCGGCAGCGTGCCGACCAGGGTCTTGCCTTCGCCGGTGCGCATCTCGGCGATCTTGCCCTGGTGCAGCACCATGCCGCCGATCATCTGCACGTCGTAATGGCGCATGCCCAACGTGCGCTTGGCCGCCTCGCGCACCACCGCGAAAGCTTCCGGCAGCAGCTTGTCCAGCGATTCACCGGCGGCGACGCGCTGCTTGAACTCGTCGGTCTTGCCGCGCAGCTCGTCGTCGCTCAGCTTCTCGAACTCCGGCTCCAGCGCATTGATGCGGTTGACGCTCTTGGACATCTGGCGCAGCACGCGTTCGTTGCGGCTACCAAACAGGCTCGTCAGGGCACGATTGAACATCGATTTTCCGGGTTGGAGAGTTGAAACGCCCGCCACAGGCGCGGGCCAATCGGGCATGTTACTACATGCCCGCTCGGCACTGCCCGTCAGGCCGGCTGGAGGGGATGCAGGCAGCAGCAGATGCCGCACCCGCCATCCTGAATGGCGCCGGCGGGCGCCCGATTCAAGTGGCGGGAACCGCCGGAAAAGACTCAGCGGTGATTGCGCACGAAGGCCAGCGGGTTGACCACGCGGCCGTCGTACCAGACTTCGAAATGCACGTGCGAGCCGGTGGAGCGACCGGTGGAGCCGGCCCTGGCGATCACGTCGCCGACCTGCACGTGCTGGCCCGGACGGGCTTCCAGCGCGCTGTTGTGGGCGTAGCGGGTCATGTAGCCGTTGCCGTGGTCGATCTCGATCACCTTGCCGTAGCCGCTGCGCACGCCGGCAAAGGTCACCATGCCTTCGGCCACGGTGTGCACGGCAGTACCCAGGGGCGTCGAGATGTCGATGCCGGTGTGCCGCGCCGAATGGCCGTCGAACGGGTCGGCGCGCACGCCGAAGTACGAGGAGATGTAGCCGGGCACCGGCATGCCGGTGGGTTTCAGATTCGATTCGATCTTGGCGTCCAGCAGCAGGCTCTGCAACGCCGACAACTGGGCCTGCTGGCGATCGAACTGGCCGGCCAGCTGGTTGATGCCGCTGTCCAGCGAGGGCGGCAGCGCGTATGCCGTGCCGCTGGCATCCTCGACACCACCCACCGCGGGTTGCTGGTCGAAGTTGAACTCGCCGCTGTCCAGCTTGCCGACCTCGGCCAGGCGTTCGCCCAGCGCGTTCAGGCGGGTCGACTGGGCCTGCAGCTGCCCCAGCTTCACGGCCAGCGCGTCCAGCCCGCGTCGGGCGTCCTCGCGCACGGTGCCCAACTGGGCCTTCTGTTGCCCGATCTCCTGCTGCAAGGCGTGGATCTCGGCCAACGAACGATCCCGCGGACTGGCCACCAGCAGGGCCAGCGCCACGCCGGCGCTCATGCAGGCCAGCACCGCCACCGAAGCCACGGCGAAGAGCTTCCAGCGCAGGCGCCGGTTCGCCAGGTCAAGGGTTTGCGGCAATTTCCGGGCACGTGATACGAGTATGATTTGCATGTCTTTCCAAGATCGATTTCCGGCACCATGCAACGCGTTACCCCGGCCACTTCCCGCCGCCGCGACAACGGACCGAAGTCACTTGTCGATTGCGGCTCCTTCGCGACCCTGGCCCAGAAGGCCGAGTCGCTGGAAGCGCTGGATCGCGCATTGCGCCAGACGTTGCCATCGCCGTTGCGCGAGCAGGTGAGATTCGCCAACCTGCGCCACGACCGCCTCGTCTTCCTGGCGTCTTCACCGGGCTGGGCATCGCGCCTGCGCTTGATGCAGACACAGATCCTTGCCGCCGCACATGCCATCGGCACGCGCGCCAGTTCAGTCACCGTGAAAGTGGTCCCCCAACCACCGGCCGCAACGCCACCGGATCGGTCAAAACCGCTTTCGCCTGCCGCCGCCGCCCACCTCGTGGCGGCCGCCGCGTCATTCACAGACCCCGAATTGCGGGCACTGTTCCTTGAGCTGGCGTCCTTCGCCGAAACCGCTGATTCCCCTGTTGCCGACGCGGACTGAAGTCGCCGTCCGTCAATTCGGTGTGAGGTTTATAGCATGCACTTTGTTAAGGAATAAGCCGGGATGTCGTCGGGGCGTGAAGCGGCCCGCGGATAAAATGTGACGACCATCACAAAAACGGCCGTGTCGCGAGACACGGCCGTTCGTTTTGACGGGAGCGCCGCTGCCGCGGCGTCGGCTCAGATCGCCTGGGCGGGATGGGCGTAGGAGATCGGCGAGGTGGCCGGGTCGTCCTGGTAGCTGACCTCTTCCCAAGCCGAGGCATCGGCCATCAGCGTGCGTAGCAGCTTGTTGTTCAGCTCATGACCCGACTTGTGCGCGTGATAGGCGCCGATCAGGCTGTGGCCGAGGAGGTACAGGTCGCCGATCGCATCGAGGATCTTGTGCTTGACGAACTCGTCCTCGTAACGCAGGCCGTCCTCGTTGAGCACGCGGTAGTCGTCCAGCACCACGGCGTTGTCCATCGAGCCACCCAGCGCCAGGTTGTGTTCGCGCAGCATCTCGATGTCGCGCATGAAGCCGAACGTGCGGGCGCGGCTCACTTCCTTGACGAAGGAGGTGGTGGAGAAGTCGATCTCGGCACGCGAGGTGCGCTGGCTGATGATCGGATGGTTGAAGTCGATCGAGAAGCCCACCTTGAAGCCTTCGAACGGCTCGAAGCTGGCCCACTTGTCGCCTTCCTGCACCTTCACCGGCTTCTTGATGCGGATGAAGCGCTTGGCCACATTCTGCTCTTCGATGCCGGCGGACTGCAGCAGGAACACGAAGGGACCGGCGCTGCCGTCCATGATCGGCACTTCCGGCGCAGACAAGTCGACATAGGCATTGTCGATGCCCAGTCCGGCCATCGCCGACAGCAGATGCTCGACCGTGGAGACGCGCACGTCGCCATTGACCAAGGTGGTCGACAGGCGGGTGTCGCCGACATGATCCTCTCGCGCGCGGATGTCGACCGGCGGATCGAGATCCGTTCGTCGAAACACGATGCCGGTATTGGGCGCTGCGGGACGCAAGGTCATATAGACCTTGTCGCCGGTATGCAGGCCGACACCGGTCGCCCGGATGATGTTCTTGAGGGTACGCTGCTTGATCATTTTTGTTGGTACCTGTGTAGGCAGCAGCCAATCAGGGGCGGATGCTAACACAGTTTTAACCTGTGGTAAAAGCAAACCGTACCGTACAGTCTGATTATGCCTTCATGGTTCCTTCATCCCTGAAGCGACGGGTATCCATCTGATTTCCCGAGGAGAACGGCGACGACACGACGCCCCGTGCCTGGGACGGGAATCCGGCACGGGACATCGGACCTGCCATCACGGCAAAGCCCTGGTGACAGGCCGTGCATCGTCCTGATGCACAGTCTTGTTGCGGTACCACGGCGCACTACCGGCAGCGTGACCAGACCTGCGTGTTCCGGCCGGGACACCCGAATCCGCCGCCCTGCCATCGGCAGGCGACGTGCCCGGTGAGTCCTGCAGTGACCGGCCCAACGCGGATTTGTTCAATACTTTCGCATCTCCCCGGACAGTTTGAACCTGTCGGAAGTCAGCCTGCCGGAAGTCACCTCTTCAGTCAGCCTGGCGGCGCAGGAACGCCGGAATGTCCAGGTAGTCGAAGCCGGGCTCGGCATGCTTCGCCGGCGCCGAAGGTTCCGTCCTGCCCTGGTTCGAATGCACCACGTCCGGCTGGGCATAGTCGACCACCTCGTTGCCGGTGCCGGTGCGCAAGACCACCGGGCGCGGACGCATCTGCACCTGCTGGCTGGTTTCCACCATGCGGATCGGCGGCTGCTGGCGCGAGGCCATCGCCCGGTTGAGGCCAGTGGCGACCACGGTGACACGCACGTCGTCCTTCATTTCCGGGTCGAGCGAGGTGCCCATCACCACGGTGGCGTCTTCGCTGGCGAAGTCGTGGATGATGCGGCCGATCTCGTCGAACTCGCGCATGGTGAGGTTCGGGCCGGCGGTGACGTTGACCAGGATGCCGCAGGCGCCGTTGAGGTTGACGTCTTCCAGCAGCGGGTTCTTGATCGCCGCCTCGGCCGCGGCCTGGGCGCGATCGTCGCCACGGGCGGTGCCCGAGCCCATCATCGCCAGGCCCATCTCGGACATCACGGTGCGCACGTCGGCAAAGTCGACGTTGATCAGGCCCGGGGCCGTGATCAGGTCGGCGATGCCCTGCACGGCGCCCTGCAGCACGTCGTTGGCGGCCTTGAACGCGTTGAGCAGGGTGACCTCGCGGCCGAGCACGCTGAGCAGCTTCTCGTTCGGCACGGTGATCAGCGAGTCGACGTGCTGGGACAGGTCCTCGATGCCTTTCAGGGCGACCTGCATGCGCCGGCGGCCCTCGAACGGGAACGGCTTGGTGACCACGGCCACCGTCAGGATACCCTTCTCCTTGGCCAGCTGCGCCACCACTGGCGCGGCGCCGGTACCGGTGCCGCCGCCCATGCCGGCGGTGATGAACACCATGTCGGCGCCTTCCAGCATCGCCTCGATCCGTTCGCGATCCTCCAGCGCGGCCTGCCGGCCGACCTCGGGGTTCGCGCCGGCGCCGAGACCCTTGGTCACGTTGCCACCGAGCTGCAGGTGGGTACGCGAGCCGCAGCTGGTCATCGCCTGGGCGTCGGTGTTGGCGACGACGAAGTCGACGCCTTCGATGTTGGCGTTGAGCATGTGCGCCACGGCATTGCCACCGCCGCCGCCCACGCCGATCACCTTGATGACTGCATTGGGTGCGAGTTTATCGATCAGTTCAAACATTTCCCGTCCTCCGTAGAGTTGTTGTCGTTTTAACCATGGATGACGACTCCTGTCGGTCCATGGTGATGGGTGGATGTCCCTCCACCCTGGATGACGCGTCCTGCGTCATCCGCAACCGTGTTTTCAGAAATTCCGGGTCAGCCAGCCACGCACTTTTCCGACCAGGCCACCGACGCTGCCGCCGACCGGCCCGCCCACGCGCATGCCGCCTGCCCGCGCACCGTGCAGCAGCAGGCCCACGCCGGTGGCGTGCAGCGGACTGGAAACCACTTCGCCGAGGCCGTCGATCTGCTGCGGCACGCCGATGCGCACCATCTTGTGGAAGATCTCCTCGGCCAGCTCCAGCGCGCCTTCCATCTTCGAGGCGCCGCCGGTCAGCACCACGCCGGCCGCGACCAGGCTCTCGTAGCCGGAGCGGCGCAGCTGGTCCTGCACCATCTCGAAGATTTCCTCGTAGCGCGCCTGCACGCTCTGCGCCAGCGACTGCCGCGCGAGCCGGCGCGGCGGGCGATCGCCCACGCTGGGCACCTGGATGGTTTCCTCCGCGTGCGCCAGCCCGGTCTGGGCGCAGGCGTACTTGATCTTGATCTCCTCCGCGTGGGCGGTCGGCGTGTGCACGCCGTAGGCGATGTCGCTGGTGACCTGGTCGCCGCCGACCGGCAGCGAGGCGGTGTAGCGGATCGAGCCCTGGGTGTAGATCGCGATGTCGGTGGTGCCGGCGCCGATGTCGACCAGGCACACGCCCAGCTCGCGCTCGTCGTCGGTGAGCACCGCCTTGGCGCTGGCCAGCGCCGACGGCACCAGTTCGTCCACGGTGAGGCCGCAGCGCTGGATGCACTTGGAGATGTTCTGCACCGCCGCAGCCGCGCCGGTGACCAGATGCACGTTGGCCTCCAGCCGCACGCCGCTCATGCCGACCGGGGCGCGGATGCCGTCCTGGCCGTCGATGCGGTATTCCTGCGACTCCTTGTAGAGCACCTTGCGGTCGGCCGGGATCGCCACCGCACTGGCCGCCTCCAGCACCTGCTCCAGGTCAGCCGCGGTGACCTCGCGGTCGCGGATCGCCGCGTTGCCGTGCGAGTTGCGGGTTTCCAGGTGGCTGCCGGAAATCGAGGCGTAGACCGAACGGATGTCGCAGCCGGCCATCAGCTCGGCTTCCTCCACCGCGCGCTGGATCGAGTGCACGGTCGATTCGATGTCGACCACCGAGCCGCGCTTCATGCCGCGCGAGACGTGGGTGCCGATGCCGATCACGGTGATCGGCTCGCCCGGCTCGTACTCGCCCACGATCGCCACCACTTTCGAGGTGCCGATGTCGAGCCCCACCACCAGTTGCTTGTCGTTGCGCGGCTTCATAGAAAAATGCTCATGTGCGAGGCGAACCCCCAGCGTTGGCGGCGGCCGCATCGGGCCAGCGCACGGCGAATCCGTTGGTGTAGCGAAGGTCGGCGTAGGCGAAACCGTCGGTGTGTCCGGCGATCAGTTGCGGATAGACGTCGAGGAAACGGCGCAGGCGACGACCCGCCTGCTCGCGATCGCCGATCACGATCTGCGCACCGCCAGCGGTGCCGATGCTCCAGCTGCCGCGCTCGGTCAGCGCCACGCCGGTGATGCGCAGGTGCGTGCCGGCGAAGGCCTTCAGCGTCTCGGCGTAGAAGCTCACCACCTCGGCCAGCCTGGCATCCGGGCCATGCAGCTCCGGCAGGTCGCCGAGGTCATTCATGCCGGGCGCATCGAACACCAGGCCCTGGCGGCTGATCAGCTGCCTGTCGTTCCAGCGCGCGAACGGCTGGCGTTCGTAGATGCGCAACTGCAGCGTGTCTGGCCAGCGCTTGCGCGCCTCGACCGATTCCACCCACGGCAGCGCAGCCACGGCTTTCTGCACCGCGTCCAGATCCAGCGCGAAGAAGCCCTTGCCCAGCCGCGGGCGCACCGCGGCGCGCAGGTCGCTTTCGCTGACGTGCTTGAACTCGGCCTGCACCGTCAACCGGGTCACCGGCCAGCGCCCGGCCGCAAACCAGCCGCGCAGCACGCCGACGATCGGCAGCGCGACCAGGGCGATGGCCAGGCACCAGGCGACGAGGCGGACGGCTCCCTTCACAGGCCCTCCCGGAAACTGGTTTCCAGCACGCGCCAGCACAGCTCCTGGTAGTCGATGCCGTCCACGGCGGCGGCCTTCGGCACCAGCGAATGCGAGGTCATGCCCGGCGCGGTGTTCACTTCCAGCAGCCAGTTGCGACCGGCGCGATCGCGCATCACGTCGACCCGCCCCCAGCCGGCGCAGCACAGCGCGTCGAACGCCTGCAGCGCCAGCGCGCGCAGTTCCGCCTCGGCCTCGCCTTCCTGGCCGGGGCACAGGTACAGGGTGTCTTCGGCGATGTACTTCGCGTTGTAGTCGTAGAACGCGCCCTTCGGCACGATGTGGATGGACGGCAGCACCTGGCGCCCGAGGATCGCGACGGTCAGTTCGTCACCCTCGATCAGGGTTTCCATCAGCAGGTCGCCGGGATACTTCGCGGCCAGCTCCACCGCCTGGTCCAGTTGCGATTCGTCGAACACGCGGGTGACGCCCACGCTGGAACCTTCACAGGCCGGCTTCACGATCAGCGGAAAGCCGACCTGCTTCGCCGCCGCATGCACGTCGGCGCCGCGCGGCAGCGCCACGAACTTCGGCGTCGGCAGGCCCAGCGATTGCCACACGCGCTTGGAACGGGTCTTGTCCATCGACAACGCCGAACCGAGCACGCCGGAACCCGTGTACGGCACGTTGAGCGATTCCAGCGCGCCCTGCAGCACGCCATCCTCGCCACCGCCGTGCTGGCCATGCAGGATGTTGAACACCCGGGCGAAGTGCCCGGCGCGCAACGCATCGAGCAGGGCCGGGATGCCGTCGATGGCATGGGCGTCGATGCCGCGCGCGCGCAGTGCGGCGAGCACGTTGCGGCCGGAATCCAGCGACACCTCGCGCTCGGCCGAGCTGCCGCCCATCACCACGGCGACGCGTCCGAACTGGGCAGGGTCCTTGATCATCGTGCTCACTTGCTTGTCCTCAGGTTGCCCGTTTGCGCCAGCTCCACCGCCGCCGCGCCGATGTCGCCCGCGCCGAGCAGCAGCAGCAGGTCGCCATCGCGCAGCAGCGCCGGCAGGCTCTCTTTCAGATCACGCGGATGCTCGACCAGCACCGGATCGACCTTGCCGCGCGCGCGCACGGCGCGCGCCAGGGCGCGACCGTCGGCGCCGGCGATCGGCGCTTCGCCGGCGGGGTAGACATCGGTCAGCACCAGCACGTCGGCTTCGGCCAGCACGTTGGCGAAGTCGTCCAGCAGGTCGCGCGTGCGGCTGTAGCGGTGCGGCTGGAAACCCACCACCAGGCGCCGATCGGGCCAGCCGCCGCGGGCGGCGGCGAACACCGCGGCCAGTTCGCGGGGATGGTGGCCGTAGTCGTCGACCAGCAGCACGCTGCCGTGGTCCAGCGCGAGTTCCCCGCGCCGGTGGAAACGCCGGCCAACGCCCTGGAAATTCTCCAGCGCACGGGCCAGCGCATCGGCCTCGACGCCGAGCTGCCAGCCGATCGCCGCCGCGGCCAGCGCATTGAGCACGTTGTGCCGACCCGGCAGATTGAGCTTCACCGGCAGCACCTCGTCGCGCCCCGGCAGTTGCAGGTCGAAGTGCATCTCGAAGCCGTGCTGGCTCACCTTCAGCGCGCGCACGTCGGCGTCCGCGCTGTCGATGCCGTAGGTCATCACCCGCCGCGTGGTGGACTTCGCCAGCACCGCCACTTCCGGGTCGTCCACGCACAGCACGGCCAGGCCGTAGAACGGCAGCCGGTGCAGGAAGTCGTCGAACGCCTGCTTCACCTCGGCGAAATCGCCGTGGTAGTTCTCCAGGTGATCGGCGTCGATGTTGGTCACCGCCGCGATCACCGGCGACAGCATCAGGAACGAGCCGTCCGATTCGTCCGCTTCGGCCACCAGGTACTGGCCGGTGCCCAGCCGCGCATTGGCGCCGGCCGCGTTGAGCTGGCCACCGATCACGAAGGTCGGGTCGTAACCGGCCTCGGCCAGCACGCTGGCGGTGAGGCTGGTGGTGGTGGTCTTGCCATGGGTGCCGGCGATCGCCACGCCGCGGCGGAAACGCATCAGTTCGCCCAGCATCTCCGCGCGGGGAATCACCGGAATGCGGCCGGCACGGGCGGCGACCAGTTCCGGGTTGTCCTGCCTGATCGCGCTGGATGTCACCACCACGTCGGCGTCGCCGATGTTTTCCACCGCATGGCCCACGTGCACCACGATGCCCAGCTGCTGCAGCCGTTGTGCCGTCGGCGAGTTGGCCCGATCGGAGCCGGACACCGCGTAGCCCAGGTTGTGCAGCACCTCGGCGATGCCGCTCATGCCGACGCCGCCGATGCCGATGAAGTGCACCCGGCGGAACGTGCTCATCGGATCTTCGTGCGCATGCAGGCGGCGCGGCGTCATGCGGCCACCTCCAGGCATGCGCGGGCGATGACCTGCGCCGCGTCGGGTTTAGCCAGCGTGCGCGCGGCCCCGGCCATCGCCAGCAGGCGGCTGCGGTCACCCAGCAGCGACTCCAGTCGCTGCGCCAGAATCTGTACGTCCAGCTCGTTCTCCTGCATCAGTTCGGCGGCTCCGGCCGCCACCAGCACTTCACCATTGCGCGTCTGGTGGTCGTCCACCGCGTACGGGAACGGCACCAGCACCGCGCCCAGTCCGGCCGCAGCCAGCTCGGCCAGGGTCAGTGCGCCGGCGCGGCAGACAGCCAGGTCGGCGCGGCCGTAGCTGGCCGCCATGTCGTCGATGAACGGCACCACCTGCGCCTCGACGCCGGCCTTCGCATACGCGGCGCGGGCCTCGTCCAGACCGCGGTTGCCGCACTGGTGCAGCACCTCGGGCCGTTGCTCCGCCGTCAGCAGGGCCAGCGCCTGCGGCAGCGCGAGATTCAGTGCGCGCGCGCCCAGGCTGCCGCCCAGCACCAGCAGGCGCGGCCTGCCCTCGCGCCCGGCCATGCGCTGCGCCGGCGGTGGCAGCGCGGCGATCGCGTCGCGCACCGGATTGCCGACCCATTCGGCCTGCGGCAAGGCATCGGCGAAACCGGCCAGCACGCGCTTCGCCAGCGCGGCCAGCTTGCGATTGGTGAAGCCGGCCACCCGATTCTGTTCGTGCACCAGCAACGGTCGGCGCAACAGCCACGCGGCGAGACCGCCGGGGCCGGCCACGTAGCCGCCCATCGACAGCACGCTGCGCGGATTGACCCGGCGCAGTACGGCCAGCGAAGCAAGCAGCGAACGCAACAGCATCAGCGGCGCCAGCAACCGGGTCTCCCAACCCTTGCCGCGCAGACCGCCGACGGCCACCGTGTGCAGCTCGATCCGCTGCGCCGGCACCACCGTCGTTTCCATCCCGCCGTCCGCACCCAGCCACACCACCGGCACGCCCTGCGCGCGCAGGCACTCGGCCACGGCCAGGCCGGGGAAGATATGGCCGCCGGTGCCGCCGGCCATGATCAGCACGGGACGCTGCGCGGTCATGCTGCCACCGCCTCGCGCGGCTTCGCCGCGGCGCTCGCGTCGACGGCAGCGACAGCTGCCGGCATCCGGGTGGCCATCTGCCGCGCGTCCAGCGCGCGGTTGATCTCGTAGGTGGCGCGCAGCAGCACACCGGCCATGGCGCAGGTCAGCGCCATCGACGAGCCGCCGTAGCTGATCAGCGGCAGCGTCAGTCCCTTGGTCGGCAGCGCACCGAGGTTCACGCCGACCGACACGAAGGCCTGCATCGCCAGCATCAGCGAGATGCCGAAGGCTACGTAGCCGGCGAAGCGCTGGCCCACCTCGACGCCTTTCAGGCCGATGTACAGGCCGCGGCCCACCGCCAGTCCGAACAGGCTGATCACCAGGATCACGCCGGCCAGGCCCAGCTCCTCGCCGATCACCGCGAAGATGAAATCGGTATGCGCTTCGGGCAGGTAGGACAGCTTCAGCACGCTGGAACCCAGGCCCACGCCGGTCCACTCGCCGCGACCGATCGCCATCAGCGACTGGGTCAGCTGGAAGCCGTCGTTGAACGGATCCTTCCACGGGTCCATGAACGAGGTCAGCCGCTTCATGCGGTAGCTCTCACCGGTCGCCGCGATATAAAGCAGCGGCATCAGCGGCAGACCCATCAGGAACAGGAAGATCGGCCGCGCGCCACCCAGCCAGACCATCGCGATGGTCACCGCGATCACCAGCGTGGCCGAGCCGAAGTCCGGCTGCGCCAGCAGCAGCAGCACGATCAGGCCAGCCACCAGCACCGGCTTGAACAGGCCGAGGAACTTCGTCTCCACGCTGTCGCGGTGGCGCACCAGGTAGCTGGCCACGTAGATCACCAGGATCAGCTTTACCGCCTCGACCGGCTGGAACGTGGTCACCAGCAGGTTGAGCCAGCGCCGCGCGCCGTTGATGCGCATGCCGAAGTGCGGCACGAACACCGCCAACAGCATCAGGAAGGCCAGCGCCAGCAGCGGGAACGCATATTTCTCCAGCAGCTTCAGTTCGGTGCGCATGGCCAGCGCCGCCGCGAACAGGCCCAGGCTGAGGAACAGCAGGTGTTTCTTCAGGAAATAGAACGCGCCGATGTGCTGGATGTCCGCCACCGCGATCGAGCTGGACGTCACCATCACCACGCCCACGCTGGCCAGCCCGACCAGCGCGACCAGCAGCCACAGATCGTAGCTGCCGCGCGGCCCGGTCCGGCGTCTGGCTTGCGAGGCGTCAAACATGGGTGCCTCCTTTGGAGGCGCGGGAATAGGGAGTGGGGAATGGGGAATGGGCAAAAGCGCACAGACGCACGCCCTTCCGATTCCCGATTCCCGATTCCCGATTCCCGGCTTTCATCATCACCGCACCTTCAACGTGGCGAGGCCGATCAGCACCAGCACGACGCTGATGATCCAGAAGCGCACGATCACGCGGGGCTCGGGCCAGCCCTTCAGTTCGAAGTGGTGGTGGATCGGCGCCATGCGGAACACGCGCTTGCCGGTGAGCTTGAAGCTGGCGACCTGGATCATCACCGAGGCGGTTTCCATCACGAACACGCCACCCATCACCAGCAGCACGATCTCCTGGCGCACGATCACCGCGACGCAGCCCAGCGCCGCGCCCATCGCCAGCGCGCCCACGTCGCCCATGAACACCTGGGCCGGATAGGTGTTGAACCACAGGAAGCCCAGCCCCGCACCGGCCAGCGCGCCGGTGAAGATCGCCAGCTCGCCCGCGCCGGGAATCGAGGGAATGCCCAGGTATTCGGAAAACACCTTGTTGCCGGCCAGGTAGGCGAACACGCCCAGCGCGCCGGAGACCAGCACGGTCGGCATGATCGCCAGGCCATCCAGTCCGTCGGTGAGGTTCACCGCGTTGGAGAAGCCCACGATCATGAAATAGGTGATGGCGATGAAGAACACGCCCAGCGGCAGCACCACGTGCTTGAACAGCGGCAGGTACAGCGCCGTTTCCGCCACCGGCCCGGCCGCGGCGGCATGGGGTGCGGTGTAGTAGAGGAACAGCGCCGCACCCAGCCCGAACACCGACTGCCAGAAATACTTCCAGCGACTGGCCAGGCCGCGGCTGTCCTTCAGCACCAGCTTGCGGTAATCGTCGTAGAAACCGATCGCACCGAAGCTCAGCAGCACCGCCAGCACCACCCACACGTAGCGGTTGTGCAGGTCGGCCCACAGCAAGGTGGCCACGGTGACCGACAGCAGGATCATCACGCCGCCCATGGTCGGCGTGCCGGCCTTGACCAGGTGCGTCTGCGGCCCGTCGCTGCGCACCACCTGGCCCGCCTTCAGCGCAGCCAGCCGGTTGATCAGCCACGGCCCGCACAGCAGCGACATCGCCAGCGCGGTGAGCGCGGCCATGATGGTGCGGAAGGTGATGTACTGGAACAGGTGCAGCGCGGTGAAATGCCGTGCCATCCAGTCGGCCAGCTCAAGCAGCATGGAATGCCTCCCCCTTCTTTTCTGCGCCACCGTCGATGGCGGCCACAACCTGCTCCATGCCGGCCGAACGCGAACCCTTGACCAGGCAGGTGACGCCCGCATGCAGCTGCGCCTGCAGCGCGGCGATCAGCGCCGCCTTGTCGTCGAAGTGCGTGGCGCCGGCGCCGAAGGCTTCGACCGTCGCCGTACCGAACGGACCCACCGCAAACAGGCGCTCGATGCCGCGCTCGCGCGCCATCGCGCCGATGCCTGCATGCAGCGCGCGCGCATCGGCGCCCAGTTCGGCCATGTCGCCCAGCACCAGCCAGCGCTCGCCGCCGGCCAGCAGCAGCGTGTCGATCGCCGCCGCCATCGAACCGGGGTTCGCGTTGTAACTGTCGTCGATCAGGGTCCAGCCGCCGGCAGCCACCACGCGACGCAGGCGACCGGCCACGCCGGAGGCCTGCTCGAGTCCGGCGACGATGGTGTCCAGCGGCACGTCGAGCGCCAGCGCCACCGCGGCCGCGGCCAACGCGTTGGCGATGTTGTGCCGACCGGGCAGCGCCAGCGCCACCTCGGCGTCGCCCCGGGGCGTGCTCAGCACGAAGCGCGAACCGTCCACGCGCTGCTCGATGATGTCGGCGCCCACGTCGGCCTTGTGCTCCAGGCCGAAACGCAACACCTGGCGCGAACCGGCCAGGCCGCCGAAGAAGCTGGCGAACGCGTCGTCAGCATTGATGATCGCGGTGCCGTCCACCGGCAGGGCCTGATACAGCGCCCCCTTGGTTTCGGCCACGCCCTCGATGCTGCCCATGCGCGCAAGATGCGCCGGCGCGATGAGCGTGACGAGGCCGATATCGGGCCGTGCGATGGCAGCCAGATACGCGATGTCGCCAGGCTTGCCTGCGCCCATCTCGAACACCGCGTATTCGGTGTCGGCCGGCATCGCCAGCAGGCTCAGCGGCAGGCCCAATTCGTTGTTGTAGTTGCCGCCGCTGACATGGGTGCGGCCGTGCCGCGACAGGATCGAGGCGACCAGGGTCTTCACCGTGGTCTTGCCGTTGGAGCCGGTGATGCCGACCACGCGCACGTCGCGCTGGGCACGCACCGCGCTGGCCAGGTCGCCCAGCGCCAGTCCTGCATCGTTGACCAGCACCTGGGGCAAGTCGCTGTCGACCTTGCGCGTGACCATCGCGGCCACCGCGCCGCGCGCGGCAGCCTCGGCCAGGTAGTCATGGCCATCGGCTCGCTCGCCCTTGATCGCGACGAACAGGTCGCCGGGCTTGAGCTTGCGCGTATCGATGGCCACGCCGGTGACCTCGGCATCACCCGCGAGCAGGCGGCCGCCGGTCCACACGGCAATGGTGGCGAGCGCCATCATGCGCGCTGCTCCCGTTGACATTGCTCCAGCGCCGCACGGGCCACCAGCAGGTCGTCGAACGGATGCTTGCCGGTTGCGCCGTCCTGATAGGTCTCGTGTCCCTTGCCGGCGATCAGCACCGCGTCGCCCGGCCGGGCCAGCGCCAGCGCATCGGCGATCGCCACCGCGCGATCGCGCTCGACCGCCATCGCCGGCGCGGCAGTCATGCCGGCCACGATCTGCGCCACGATGGCATCGCCGTCTTCGCCGCGCGGGTTGTCGTCGGTGACGATGGCCACGTCGGCCAGCCTGGCGGCGATCTCGCCCATCAACGGACGCTTGCCGGCGTCGCGCTCGCCGCCGCAACCGAACACGCAGATCAGCTTGCCGGCGCAGTGGGTGCGCACGGCATTCAGCGCCTGCTCCAGCGCATCCGGGGTGTGCGCGTAGTCGACCACCACCAGCGGCTGGCCGTGCACGCCGCCGATCCGGCTCATCCGGCCGTTCACCGGCTGCAGCTGGGCGACCACCTCGACGATGCGCGCGAACGGTTCGCCCAGCGCGCCGAGGCTGGCCACCACGGCCAACAGGTTGGCCACGTTGAAGCGACCGATCAGCTGGCTGCGGATCACGCGGCTGCCCCACGGGGTCCGCAGATGGAAGGCCAGACCCTCGGCCGAGGCGACGATGTCGCTGGCGGCAACTTCCGCCTCGTCGTCGCCGGTCGCACTGAAGCGCAGCAACTGCAGATCGTCGGACAGCTGACTCGTCAGCTCGCGGCCGAACGCGTCGTCGATGTTGATCACCGCGCTGCGCAGACCCGGCCACGCGAACAGCATGGCCTTGGCGGCGCCGTAGGCTTCCATGCTGCCGTGATAGTCGAGGTGGTCGCGGGTGAGGTTGGTGAACGCCGCCACTTCGAAGTCGACCGCGGCCACGCGCCCCTGCACCAGCGCGTGCGAGGAAACCTCCATCGCGACATGGCTGACGCGGTCGTCGCGGAACGCCGCCAGCTGCGCCTGCACGCTGATCGCGTCGGGGGTGGTGCGCTCGCCCTCATGCAGCTGGCCGTGCACCCCGGCGCCGAGCGTGCCGATCGAGGCTGCGCGATGACCCAGCAGGGTCAGCGCCTGGGCCAGCAGCTGCACGCAGGACGTCTTGCCGTTGGTGCCGGTCACGCCGATCAGACGCAGCGACTCGCTGGGTCGCTGGTGGAAGCGCGCGGCGATCTCGCCGACCTGCGCGTGCAGGTCGTCGATCCACAGCACCGGCACCTCGCCGACTGCCTGCGGCAACTCACCCCTTCCGCCTTCGCCAGCTTCCCCCGCAAGCGGGGCAAGCGATTCGCCTGTCGCCGGGGCCTCGGCCAGCACGATGCGCGCGCCGCGCTGCACGGCGGCAGGCGCAAAGCTGATGCCATGGGCGCGGGTTCCATGCAGCGCGAAGAACGCGTCACCGCGCTGCACACTGCGCGAATCCAGACTCAGGCCGGAGACCGTCATGCGCGCGACTTCCGGCATCGCTGCCAGTTGCGCGTCGGCGATACCCAGCAACAACTGGTCGAGGTGGCCGGTGTTCATGGCGTGTCCTCGTCCACGGGCGCATCGTCGATCGGTGCATCCACCGGCGGCTTGCTGCCGACCAGCCCGTTCGGGCTCTGCAGCGGACCGCCGACATACCAGCGGCCGATATTGTCCGGCGGCACGTCGAGCAGGCGCAGCGCACCTTCCATCACCTTGGCGAAGACCGGGCCGGACACGGTGCCGCCGTAGTAGCTGCCCTTCTGCGGATTGTCGATCACCACCACCGCCGCCAGGCGCGGGTTGCTGGCCGGCACGATGCCGGCGAACGCCGAGGTGTAGTTGCTCTTGGCATAGCCACCGGCGCTCGCCTTGTGCGCGGTACCGGTCTTGCCGGCCACGCTGTAGTTGGCGATGCGCGCCATCGTGCCGGTGCTGCCCGGCCCGGTCACCGTCTCCATCATCCGCAGCAGTTCGTGCGCCACCTCGGGCGAGATGATCTGTTTCGCGGCGCTGTCGTTGTTCTTGATGAAGGTCGGGTTGTGCATCACGCCACCATCGGCGATGGTGGCGTAGGCGTTGGCCAGCTGCAGCACGGTGACGTTGAGTCCGTAGCCGTAGCCGAGAATGGCCTTTTCCAGCGGGCGCCAGTCGCGGCCGATGCGCAGGTAGCCGGATGCCTCACCGGGGAAGCCGCTCTCGGTGCTGTTGCCGAAGCCGAACGCACGATAGGTGTCGTACATCAGCGAGGTGTCCAGCTGCATCGCGATGCGCGCCGCGCCCACGTTGCTGGACTTGGTGATCACCCCGGTCGGGGTCAGCACGCCGTAGTTGTGCGTGTCGTGGATGTCGTGGCCCTGGAAGTACCAGTGCCCGCCGGTGGTGTCGATGAGCGGGCTGGTGGGCGTGTACTTGCCGCTGGACAGCGCCGCCGCCATCAGGATCGGCTTGATCGTCGAGCCGGGTTCGAGCACGTCGGTCATCGCCCGGTTGCGGCGCTGGCCCGGCTTGCTACCGCCCAGAGCGTTCGGGTTGTAGGTCGGCAGGTTGACCATCGCCAGCACTTCGCCGGTGCGCACGTCGAGCACCACCATCGAGCCGGAGTCGGCCTGTGATTTCTCCAGCGTGTTCTTCAGCTCGTTGTAGGCCAGGAACTGGATGCGCCGGTCGATGCTCAGGGTGAGGTTCTGGCCGGGCTTGGGCGCGCGCACCTGCTCCAGGTCCTCGACCACGTGACCCATGCGGTCGCGGATGACGCGCTTGGCACCCGGCTTGCCGGCCAGCCATTCGTCGTACGCCAGCTCCAAGCCTTCCTGGCCGCGGTCGTCGATGTTGGTGAAACCGAGCACGTGGGCGGTGACTTCGCCGGACGGGTAGTAGCGCTTGAATTCGCGCTGGCCGTTGATGCCCGGAATGCCCAGGTCCAGCACCGCCTGTGCCGCGGCCGGCGACATCTGCCGGCGCAGGTAGACGAACTCGCGATCCGAACGCTGCGCCAGCTGCGCCTTCAGGCCGTCCGCTTCCACGCCCAGCGCCTGCGCCAGCGCGGGAATGCGCTCGTCGTTGTCCAGCACCTCGGACGGATTGGCCCAGATCGACATCATCGGCGTCGACACCGCCAGCGGCTCGCCGTTGCGGTCGAAGATGGTGCCGCGCGACACCGGGATCGGCACTTCGCGCAGGAAGCGCGCGTCACCCTGGCGCTGGTAGAACTCCTTGCGCACCACCTGCAGGTCGAACGCTCGCGCGACCAGGGCCGCGGAAACCAGCCCCAGCAGGCCGACCACCACGACCATGCGCCGCCGCGCACTGGGACCCGCGACGCGACGGCGACCGGGTTGAGATGGCTTGACGTGCTTGCGCCAGCTCATCGCAGCAACCGGATGTCTTGCGGGCGCGGATCGACCATGCCCAGCTTCTGCCGGGCCTCGTCGTCGATGCGCCGGGGTTCGGCATAGGTGGCCTGCTCCAGTTCGAGCTTGCCGTATTCGATGTTCAGCTCGTCGCGCTGGTTCTGCAGCGCGGTCAGGTTGACGAACAGCACGCGGCTCTCGTGGCGCGTCCACACCACGCCGAGCGCGCTGGCCAGCACGGCCACCAGCAACACCAGCAGGCAGAGGGCGCCGACGGCCTTCATGCGAGTTTCTCCGCCACGCGCAGGACGGCCGAACGCGAGCGCGGGTTCGCCGCCAGTTCGGCATCGCCCGGGAATTGCGCCTTGCCGACCGCCGCCAGTTGCGCCGGCGCGCCCTGCACCGGCGGTCCGCGGCGGCTGTTCTGCACGCGGCCGGAGTGGTCGCGGATGAACAGCTTCACCGCGCGGTCCTCCAGCGAGTGGAAGCTGATCACCGACAGGCGACCGCCCGGCTTCAGCCGTTCCAGCGCGGCATTCAAGCCCTGCTGCAGGGCATCCAGTTCGCCGTTCACGCGAATGCGCAGCGCCTGGAAGCTGCGCGTGGCCGGATGCTTGCCCGGCTCGCGCCGGCCCACCACGCGCTCGATCAGCGCGGCCAGCTGGCCGGTACGGAGGAACGGGGTGGCCTCGCGATCGGCCACGATGGCGCGGGCGATGCGGCGGCTGTGGCGTTCCTCGCCGTAGTTCCACAACACGTCGGCGATTTCGCGCTCGCTGGCCTGGGCCAGGAAATCGGCCGCGCTCTCGCCCTGGCTGGTGTCCATGCGCATGTCCAGCGGCGCATCGGCCATGAAGCTGAAACCGCGCGCGGCCTCGTCCAGCTGCGGCGAGGACACGCCCAGGTCGAGCAGCACGCCATCGAGGCCGTGGGCGGTTTCGTCCCACTCGGCCAAGCTGGAGAAATTCGCATGGCGGATCGACACCCGCGGATCGGCGGCGAACTCGGCGCGGGCCGTGGCGATGGCGGTGGGATCGCGATCCATCAGCAGCAGGCGGCCGTCGGCGCCCAGGCGCGACAAGACCTCGCGGGCGTGACCGCCGCGACCGAAGGTTCCATCGAGATAACGCCCGCCCGCATGCACGGCGAGACCCTCCACTGCTTCACCCAGCATCACCGGGATGTGCCGCAAAACTTGCTCGGCCATGCCGCACTCCCGCTCCCGTCCCACGTGTGTCGCCGCGCCGTTTACAGGCGCAGTTCGGCCATTTCGTTGGTGATGTCGTCTTCGCCGATGCTCTGGCGGATCTTGGCCAGGTGGGCCTGTTCGCTCCACAGCTCGAACTTGTTGCCCATGCCCAGCAGCACCGCCTTTTTCTCGATGCCGGTGGTGGCCCGCTGGCTGGCCGGCAACAGGACGCGCGCCGCGCCATCGGGCTCGACCACGGCGGCGGCACCGACCAGCTTCATCTGCATGTCGCGGTGAGCCGCCTTGACCTTGGACAGGGCGTTCACCTGATCGCGCACCTTTTCCCACTCCGCATGCGGAAACAGCCACAGGCTGCCCGCCTCGAACGGGTTGTAGGTAATCACCAGGCGATTGGCGCACTCGCCCGCCACCTGCTCCCGATACGCTGTCGGGATGGTCAGGCGACCCTTGTCGTCGATGGTGATGGCGGTTTCGCCCTGGAACACGATCAGCAGACTCCACGAAAACCCACAATTTCACACTGGAGCCCACGATAATCTCGCCCCCTGAGACTGTCAAGGCAATTTCGCTTGTGAATCAATGAGTAAAGGCAAAATCCTGACCGTACATGCAGCATATTCTCAGGAACACCGGCAAGGTGTTTGAAAGCAGGGAATTTTTTGCAATCAGACCCGCGCTGCTTTGGGCCGGAATAGGGTGAAATCCACGCGAAATCACGCCATTTGGCGCCCGCGGACTGAATTTCCGTTCACATGGGCGTGCCATCGCCACCCCGACGAAGGCGTCGAGGTGGCGATGGCATGCACGAAGAGGTGGAGTCGGCCTGTAAGCCGGGTTCTGTACGTCTTGCGACGCGACAGTCATTCCTCTCGGCCAGGCGTCGCCGCCTGGCTCCAGCAACCTACCCGGGAACAACGCGGGCCGCGTTATCGTCCCCCTATTTGGTCTTGCTCCGAGTGGGGTTTACCGTGCCGTACGACGTTGGCCCCGTACGCGGTGCGCTCTTACCGCACCCTTTCACCCTTACCTGTGCCCTTGCGGGCCATCGGCGGTCTGCTCTCTGTTGCACTGGCCGTCAGCTCACGCTGCCCAGGAGTTACCTGGCACTCTGCCCTGCGGAGCCCGGACTTTCCTCGATGCGCTTGCGCGCGACGCGACTGTCCGGCCGACTCCACGGGAAAGGATACAGGAGTGAGTGAAGAGGAGTGAGAAACGAGAGAGAAGCCGCTGCCTGCGTGTTTGCCCCTACCTCACTCCTCTCCACTCACTTCTCGCTCTCGTAGAGAGATTTGCGCGGCGCCCCGCTGATCGCCGCCGCCAGCTTCGCCGCCTTCGCCGGCGGCAACTCCTCGCGCAGGATAGCGAACACGCGCCGGCCCTCAGCCAGCTTCGCGTCGGCTTCCTCGCCGCGACCGGCCACCAGGATCACGTGCTCGCCGCGCTGCTGGTCCGGATCGCTGACGACCCGCGCCGCCAACCCCGCCAGCGGCTCGCCCAGCACGGTTTCGAACATCTTGGTCAGCTCGCGCGCCAGCACGGCCTCGCGATCGGCGCCGAACACGTCGCGCATGTCGGCCAGGCTTTCGGCGACGCGGTGCGACGACTCGTAGAAGATCAGCGTGCGCGGATCGCCGGCCAGTTCCTGCAGGCGACTGCGCCGCGCCGCCGCCTTCGGCGGCAGGAAACCTTCGAACACGAAACGGTCACTGGGCAGGCCGGCCACCGACAGGGCCGCGATCGCCGCGCACGCGCCCGGCACCGGAATGCAGCGGATGCCTGCGGCACGCGCGGCGCGGACCAGCCGGAAGCCCGGGTCGCTGATCAGCGGCGTGCCCGCATCCGAGATCAACGCGACCGAATCGCCGCCCTGCATCCGACGCACGATCGCATCCACGGCATCGCGCTCGTTGTGGTCATGCAGTGCGAGCAGCGGCGTATCTATATTGTGGTGAACCAGCAGCGGGCGGCTGTGGCGGGTGTCTTCCGCTGCGATCACCGCCACCGCGCGCAAGGTGGCGATCGCCCGTGCTGAAAAATCGTCGCGATGACCGATGGGCGTGGCCACCACCCACAAACACCCTGACTGAACCGATGACATCTGCAAACTCCTGCACCACGGGGCGACAATCCAATCCGTTATGATCGCGCATTGACGACCATGACGACCAAGGGATTTCCCATGCGCTTCATGCGCCACTCGCGCGTCGCCGCGACTGCCTTGCTGTTTTCGCTGTTGCTGGCCGCCTGCGTGCCCAGCAATGCACCACGCTCGCCGGCGGAGCTTGCCGCGGCGCAGAGTGCCGCCGCACTGGCCACGCAGGGCCAGTTCGACCAGGCCGCGCAGGCATGGCTCGCGCTGGCCGGGCAATCGCGCGGACACGCCGACAGCTATCGCCTGTACGCCGCCGAGGCATGGCGCGAGGAAGGCCAGCTCCAGCGCGCCGCACCCGTGCTCGCCAGCATCAAGCGGCAGAACCTTGCCGGTGATGAACCGGTACGGCTGGACCTGCTGCGCGCCGAACTGGCACTGGACCAGCACGATGCCGCCACCGCGCTGCGGCTGACCACGCAACCCCGGGTCGCCGTCCCGGCGGCGCTGCAGCCGCGCCTGCTGGAATTCCGCGCCCGCGCGATGGCCGCCAGCGGCGACCGGTGGGGTGCCGCGCGAACCCGCGTGGAGCTGGACGGACAGCTCAGCGGTTTCGACCACGGCCAGAATCGCCAGCAGATCCTCGCCCTGCTGGGCCAGGTCGGCGTCGATTCGCTGAAGCAGCGCGCCGCCGGCATGCAGCGCGGCGACCGCATGCTGCCGTGGGTGAACGAGGCGCTCAGCCAGCTCGGCGTCACCGTGGCGCAGCCGACCCCCGACCTCCAGCAACCGGTCGGTACCTTGCTGCCCGGCGCCGACGCCAACGTGCGCGAGGGCTACAAGGTGCCCACCCAGGTGGCCTTGCTGTTGCCCAACGACGGCAATTACGCCGCCGCCAGCACGGCGATCCGCGAAGGTTTCTTCGCGGCCTATCTCGATGCCGGCCGCAATCACGCGCCGCGCCCCTCGGTACGGGTCTACGACAGCCAGGGCACCGCCGACGGCGCACTCAAGGCGTATCAGCAGGCCGTCAGTGACGGCGCGCGGCTGGTCGTCGGCCCGCTGACCCGCACTGAAGTCGCCGCCGTGTTCGGCCAGGCGCAGCTGCCGGTTCCGCTGCTGGCCCTGAATCATCCTGACGACAAGCAACTGCCCGCCGGTGACACCAGCGAATTCGGCCTGCTGCCGGAGACCGAGGGCGCGCAGGCCGCCGATCACATGATCGAACGGGGCATCCGCAAGGCTTACGTGATGGTCTCGGTCGACGACTTTGCCCAGCGTGCGGCCAGCGCGTTCAAGGCGGAGCTGACGGCGCGCGGCGGCGAGTTGCTGGGTTCGATCACCCTGCCGCCCGGAGTCACCAGCTACGCCGATGTCATTGCCGGGATGCGACTGCCGACGGCACCGGCCACCGCCGAGCCCGCAGCCAGCGCCAGCACGGCGCAGCCGGACAATCCGGTGGTGGTGGACAGCGGCATCTTCATCAGCATGCGCCCGCAACAGGCGCGGCTGCTGTTGCCGCAGTTGCACATCGCCCGGGTCGGCCTGCCGGTATTCGGCACCTCGCACGTCTATGAAGGCAGCGACGACTCCGCCGCGAATCGCGACCTGGACGGCCTGGAATTCTGCGACGCACCCTGGCTGTTCGACGCCCAGCCGGGACTGCCCAGCCACGACGACATCGCCACGCGCCTGCCCGCGGCCCGGGGCGGCGCGGCGCGGCTGTTCGCCTTCGGCATGGATGCCTGGAACCTGGTGCCCTACATCGAATGGATGCGCGCCCATCCGGGCAGCTACCTGCCAGGCGCCAGCGGTCAGCTCGCCGCCGACCAGTTCGGCCGCGTGCGCCGCGTGCTGATATGGGCGCGCTTCCAGGATGGCCTGGCGCGCCCGCTGGGCGGCAGCCTGCAGATGGACGACATGCCATCGACCGCGCCGCCCGCCAACGCCGAGCCGGTGCCGGCGAGTCCGTCGTCCAGCGGAACCTTCCAGCCCGAATCGCGCTGATGCGCGCGGCCGGCGACGACTTCGAGCAACGCGCCTGCGGCGAGCTCGAACGCGCCGGCCTGAAACTGCTGGCGCGCAACTACACCACGCGCCACGGCGAGCTGGACCTGGTGATGCGTGACGGCGGCACCGTGGTCTTCGTCGAGGTGCGCTACCGCAAGAGCGCCAGCCACGGCGACGCCGCCACCTCGGTCACCGCCGCCAAGCAGGGCAAGCTGATACTCGCGGCACAGCACTGGCTGGCCGCGCACCCGCAACATGCGCGGGCGGCCTGCCGTTTCGACGTGGTCAGCTACGACGGCCCGCTGGAAGCGCTGCAGCGGCAATGGTTGCGTGGTGCATTCGAGGCGGGCTGAACCCCGCCCGGTGCGATAATCGCGGCATGACCCTGCCCGCTTCCCTGCTCGACAGCCTGCGCACGATCTTTCCCGGCGACGCACTGGACAGCGGCGACGACGCCTTGCGTCTCGCGGCGCGTGACCACTCGCGCCACGCGCATCGACCCGACGTCGTGGTCCATCCCGCCACGCACGCCCAAGTGGAGTCGCTGGTGCGCGCCTGCCGCGAACATCGCGTGCCGCTCACCGCGCGCGGCGGAGGCACCAGTTCCACCGGCGCCTCGGTGCCGCTGGCCGGTGGCGTGGTGGCGAATTTCCAGCGCATGGACCGCATCGTGCGCATCGCGCCGGACGATCGCCTCGCGGTGGTCGAGCCGGGCGTCACCAACGAGGCCCTGCAGCAGGCGCTGGCGCCGCACGGATTCTTCTGGGCGCCCGATCCCGGCTCGGCACCTTGGTGCACGATAGGCGGCAACCTCGCCTGCAACGCGGGCGGACCGCGCGCTCTGAAGTACGGCGCCACCCGCGACAACGTGCTGGGCCTGCGCGCGGTGGCCGGCACCGGCGCGGGTTTCGTCGCCGGCACGCACACCACCAAGGATTCCACCGGCTACGACCTGACCCGCCTGCTGGTCGGCTCGGAAGGCACGCTGGCACTGATCACCGAGGCGACGCTGAAACTCACCCCCCGGCCCGCTGCCGTGCGCTCGCTGCGTGCCACCTATCGCGACACGGCCAGCGCGGCGCAGGCGGTGGCGCGCATCATGGCGCAACCGGTGACGCCCGCGGCGCTGGAGTTCATGGATGCGCTGGCGCTCAAGCTGGCCCGCGACCACGCACCGGATGCCGACGTGCCCGAAGCGGGAGCGCTGCTGCTGATCGAGGTCGACGGCACGTCGGAGACCGTGGGCTTTGCCCAGGACGCGGTGGCACGCGCGGCGCGCGGCGAAGGCCTGATCGCACTGGACGTCGCGGCCGACGCCGGCGAGAACGCCGCATTGTGGGCCGCGCGCAAGGCGCTCTCGTTCGCCCAGCACGCGGTGACCGAGCACAAGATCAACGAGGACGTGGTGGTGCCGGTGAGCCGCCTGCCCGAACTGGTCGCCGGCGCGCAGGCGCTGGCCGCCAGGCACGCGGTGCCGCTGGTGTGCTTCGGCCACGCCGGCAACGGCAACCTGCACGTGAACCTGCTGCCGCGCGACGTGGACGAGATCGAACGCGGCTACGCCGTGCTGCCCGAACTGTTCGCCCTGGTGATCGCGCTGGGCGGCACACTGTCGGGCGAGCACGGCATCGGCGTGGTGAAGCGCGACTACCTGCCGCTGGCGCTGGGCGAGTCGACCATCGCGCTGATGCGCTCGGTCAAGGCCGCATTCGATCCGGATGGCATCCTCAATCCGGGCAAGGTGGTTTGAGGGCCGGGAATAGGGAATAGGGAATGGAGAAGAAAAGAAAGCTGGGCCCGATGCAGCAACAGCGCGACATGGATGCCTTGTTGGCGGAGATCCGCTGCGGGCACACCTGCGCGATGCAGCAGCCGCCGGGGCGGCGGCCGGTGCTGCAGGCGTCGACCCGATCGCGCTTGCTGATCGTCAGCCAGGCGCCAGGGCGCAAGGTGGAGGAAAGCGGCATTCCGTTCGACGACGTCAGCGGCGAGCGCCTGCGCGACTGGCTGCAGATCGATCGCGCCACGTTCTACGACGCCGATCGCGTGGCGATCGTGCCGATGGATTTCTGTTTCCCGGGCAAGGGCAAGAGCGGCGACCTGCCGCCGCGACCGGCGTGCGCCGCGATCTGGCATCCGCGCCTGTTTTCGCTGCTCACCGGCGTGCAACTGACCCTGGCCATCGGTCAGTACGCCCAGGTCGGCATGCTCGGCGACGCGCGCGACGCCACGCTCACCGATACCGTGCGCAACTGGCGCACCCACCTGGCGCGCGGCGTGCTGCCGCTGCCGCACCCGAGTCCGCGCAACCGGCCGTGGGTGATGCACAACCCGTGGTTCGAGACCGAGTTGCTGCCGGTGCTGCGCCAGCGCGTGGCCGATGTGCTGGCCGTGCCGGGGTGAGCTGCCGGAACGAGCTGCCGCATTGCACCTTGCCGCCCGGCGCCGGCGTCGTCTAACCTGCCCCGCTACAACATTGTGGCCACGGGGCCGACCCCGGCCTTGCAGGGGAATCCTCGTTCATGAGCCTCAAGCTCCGTCTCACCGTACTCAATTTCTTCCAGTACTACATCTGGGGCGCGTGGCTGCTGACCATCGGCACCTGGTGGTTCCAGACCCAGCACTGGTCGGGCACCAGCTTCGGCGCGATCTTCTCGACCATGGGCATCGCCTCGCTGTTCATGCCCTCGCTGGTCGGCATCGTGGCCGACAAGTGGATCAACGCCGAACGCCTCTACGGCATCCTGCAGATCTGCGGTGCCGCGGTGCTGTTCTCGATCCCGCACGTGCAGGGCCCGGAGCAGATGTTCTGGGTGATGCTGTTGAACATGTGTTTCTACATGCCGACCATCTCGCTGGCGATCACGGTGACCTACAACGCGCTCAAGCAGGACGGCCTGGATGTGGTGAACACCTACCCGCCGATCCGCGTGTGGGGCACGATCGGCTTCATCGCCGCCACCTGGACCACCAGCCTGCTCGGTTTCAAGGCGTCACCCGCGCAGTTCCACGTGGCCGCGGCCGCCTCGCTGCTGCTGGGCCTGTATGCGTTCACCCTGCCCAAGTGCCCGCCGCGGCTGCGCGCCGAGGAAGGCCGCGGCCTCGCCGACCGGCTGGGGCTGACCTCGTTCACCCTGTTCAAGAACCGCAACATGGCGGTGTTCTTCATCTTCGCCATGCTGCTGGGCGCGGCGCTGCAGCTGACCAACGCCTATGGCGACGCTTTCTTGAGCGACTTCGTCAAGGTGCCTGAGTACGCCAACCTGCTGGCGGTGAAGTACTCCACCATCATCATCTCCATCTCGCAGTTCTCCGAAACCGCGTTCATCCTGACCATCCCGTTCTTCCTGAAGCGCTTCGGCATCAAGGCGGTGATGACGATGAGCATGCTGGCCTGGGTGCTGCGCTTCGGCCTGTTCGCGTTCGGCGACCCAGCCGGCGGACTGTGGATGATCGTGCTCTCGTGCATCATCTACGGCATGGCCTTCGACTTCTTCAACATCTCGGGCTCCCTGTTCGTGGAAAGCCAGGCCGACCCGAAGATCCGCGCCAGCGCCCAGGGCCTGTTCATGCTGATGACCAACGGCATCGGCGCGGTGCTGGGGAGTCTGATCGCCGGCTTCGTGATCGACCACTTCTTCACCAACCACCAGTGCGACGACACCGTGGCGATCTGCAAGGACTGGCCCGGCATCTGGCTGGCCTTCGCCGGCTATTCGCTGGTGATGGCGCTGCTGTTCGTGCCGCTGTTCAAGCACCGGCACGACCGCGGGGCCGCGCAGCGGGCGGTGCCCACGCACTGATCGCCGCGTCGCGGCAGCCGCGGGCCGCTACAATGCGCCGATGCGCATCGGCCCCTACCTGATCGACCCGCCCGTGGTGCTGGCCCCGATGGCCGGCGTCACCGACAAGCCGTTCCGGCTGCTGTGCAAGCGGCTGGGCGCGGGGCTGGCCGTGTCGGAGATGACCAATGCCGACCCGCGGCTGTGGCATACGCGCAAGTCGCTGCAGCGGATGGACCACGAGGGCGAACCCGAACCGGTCAGCGTGCAGATCGCCGGCTACGACCCGGCGATGCTGGCCGAAGCGGCGCGCTTCAACGTGGCCAACGGCGCGCAGATCATCGACATCAACATGGGCTGCCCGGCCAAGAAGGTGTGCAACGTGTGGTCGGGCTCCGCCCTGCTGCAGGACGAGCCGCTGGTGGCGCGCATCGTCAAGGCAGTGGTCGACGCCGTCGAGGTGCCGGTGACGCTGAAGATCCGCACCGGCTGGGATCGGCAGAACCGCAACGCGCTGAACATCGCCCGCATCGCCCAGGACAACGGCATCGCCGCGCTGGCCGTGCACGGGCGCACCCGCGCGGACAAGTACGAGGGCGAGGCCGAGTACGCCACCATTGCCGCGGTGAAGGCCGCCGTGCGCATTCCGGTGCTGGCCAACGGCGACGTCAACACTCCGCAGCAGGCCAGGCACGTGCTGGACGTCACCGGCGCCGACGCGCTGATGATCGGCCGCGGTGCCCAGGGACGGCCATGGATCTTCCGCGAGGTCGCCCACTACCTCGCCACCGGCGAATTGCTGGCCGAGCCGGAGCCGGCCGAAGTCGGCACCATCCTGCTCGGCCACCTCGAGCAGTTGTACGCGTTCTATGGCGAACAGGCCGGCGTGCGCATCGCGCGCAAGCACCTGGGCTGGTACGCGAAGGACCGTCCGGAGAACGCCGCGTTCCGGCAGGTGGTCAACCGGGCGGAAACAGTCCACGAGCAGTTGCGGCTGACCCGCGATTATTTCGCGGCGCTTGCCGCCGGCGACCGGCTGGCCGCCTGAACGCGCAGCCGTCCAGACGGCTGAACACGCGCCTAACCCCGCAGGGACGGAAATCGGCGCAAGCTGCAAAACCCGGAGCGGGGATGTATCATGCCCGACTTCATTTATCTTTCTATCCGAACAAAGGGATATAAACCGCGATGTCCAACTACCTGTTCACCTCCGAATCGGTCTCCGAAGGCCATCCGGACAAGGTCGCCGACCAGATCTCCGACGCCGTCCTCGACGCGATCGTCGCGCAGGACCCGCGCGCCCGCGTGGCCTGCGAAACCATGGTCAAGACCGGCGTGGCGATCGTCGCCGGCGAGATCACCACCGATGCGTGGATCGACCTGGAAGCGATCACCCGCAAGGTGATCCTGGACATCGGCTACGACTCCAGCGACGTCGGCTTCGACGGCGCCACCTGCGGCGTGATCAACCTGATCGGCAAGCAGTCGCCCGACATCAACCAGGGCGTGGACCGCAAGAAGCCGGAAGAACAGGGCGCGGGCGACCAGGGCCTGATGTTCGGCTACGCGACCAATGAAACGAAGGACTTCATGCCCGCCGCGATCTACTACTCGCACCGCCTGGTCGAGCAGCAGGCCAAGGTGCGCAAGAAGAAGAATTCGCCGCTGCCGTGGCTGCGCCCGGATGCCAAGAGCCAGGTCACCCTGCGCTACGAGAACGGCATCGCCACCGCGATCGACGCCGTGGTGCTGTCGACCCAGCATGACCCGAGCGTCAAGCAGAAGGACCTGATCGAGGCCGTGCGCGAGGAAATCCTCAAGCCGGTGCTGCCGGCCAAGCTGCTGCACAAGGGCACCAAGTTCCACATCAACCCGACCGGAAAGTTCGTGATCGGCGGGCCGGTGGGCGACTGCGGCCTGACCGGCCGCAAGATCATCGTGGACACCTACGGCGGCTGGGCCCGTCACGGTGGCGGCGCGTTCTCGGGCAAGGACCCGTCCAAGGTCGACCGTTCGGCCGCCTACGCCGCGCGCTACGTGGCCAAGAACATCGTGGCCGCCGGCATCGCCGACCGCTGCGAAGTGCAGGTGAGCTACGCGATCGGCGTGGCGCATCCCACCTCGATCTCGGTCACCACCTTCGGCACCGGCAAGATCAGCGACGAGAAGATCGAGAAGCTGATCCGCAAGCACTTCGACCTGCGTCCGTTCGGCATCCTGCAGATGCTCGACCTGATCCACCCGATGTACCAGCAGACCGCCAGCTACGGCCACTTCGGGCGCACTCCGCGCGACCTGGTCGACGCCAACGGCAACAAGTTCACCTCGTTCTCGTGGGAAAAGACCGACCGCGCCGAGGCGCTGCGCAAGGATGCGAAGCTGAAGTAAGCGACATCCTCCAGCGACATGAAACGGGCCGCCCAGTGCGGCCCGTTTCTTTTTGGGGCCATCCCGACGCAAGCAAGGACGCGGCTACCGCTACAATGGGCGGATGTCTCTTATCCAATTGCAACGCGTCGACTTCAGCATCGGCGGCCCACTCCTGCTCGAACACGTCGATCTGTCGATCGAGGCGAACGAGCGGGTCTGCATCGTCGGTCGCAACGGCGAAGGCAAATCCACCCTGATGAAGCTGATCGCCGGCGAGCTGCATGCCGACGACGGCGAGGTGCGCGTGCAGAACGGCATCGTGGTGGCGCGGATGGCGCAGGAGGTGCCGCACGGCACCGAAGGCAGCGTGTTCGACGTGGTCGCCGAGGGCCTGGGTGACCTGGGTCGGCTGCTGGCGCGTTATCACCACCTGCTCGACACCGGCGACTTCGACGCGCTGGGCGACGTGCAACACGAGATCGAGGCGCAGCACGGCTGGGATCTCGACCGCCGCGTCAGCGACGTGATCACCCAGCTGGAACTGCCCGGCGAGACCGACTTCGCCGCCCTTTCCGGCGGCATGAAGCGCCGCGTGCTGCTGGCCCAGGCCCTGGTGCGCAAGCCCGACGTGCTGCTGCTGGACGAGCCGACCAACCACCTGGACATCGAGGCGATCGGCTGGCTGGAGAGCTTCCTCAAGCAGTTCGCCGGCAGCATCATCTTCGTCACCCATGACCGCAGCTTCCTGCGCGCGCTGGCGACGCGCATCGTCGAGATCGACCGCGGCCAGCTCACCGACTGGCCGGGCGACTACGACAACTACCTGCGCCGCCGCGAGGAGCGCCTGCACGCCGAGGCGCAGGCTAACGCGCTGTTCGACAAGAAGCTGGCGCAGGAGGAAGTGTGGATTCGCCAGGGCATCAAGGCCCGGCGCACCCGCAACGAGGGCCGCGTGCGCGCGCTGAAGGCGCTGCGCAACGAGCGCGCCGAGCGGCGCAACCTCGGCGGCAACGTGAAGATGACCGCCGCCAACGCGCAGTCTTCCGGCAAGAAGGTGATCGACCTCAAGCACGTGCACCAGGCCTACGATGGCCGCGTGCTGATCGACGACCTGTCGACCACCATCCTGCGCGGCGACCGCATCGGCATCATCGGCCCCAACGGCGCCGGCAAGAGCACCCTGCTGAAGATCATGCTGGGGGAACTGACGCCACTGCGCGGCAGCGCCGAGCTGGGCACGTCCATCCAGATCGCCTACTTCGACCAGCACCGGCTGCAGCTCAACGACTCGCTCAACGCGCTGGACAACGTGGCCGAGGGCCGCGAGTTCATCGAACTCAATGGCCAACGCAAGCACATCATCGGCTACCTGCAGGATTTCCTGTTCTCGCCCGAACGCGCCCGCGCGCCGATCACCCGCCTGTCCGGCGGCGAACGCAATCGCCTGCTGCTGGCCAAGCTGTTCGCCCAGCCGTCCAACCTGCTGGTGATGGACGAACCGACCAACGACCTCGACGTGGAAACACTCGAACTGCTGGAAGAGTTGCTGACCGACTACCAGGGCACCCTGCTGCTGGTCTCGCATGACCGCGCCTTCCTCGACAACGTGGTGTCCAGCACCCTGGTGCTGGAGGGCGAGGGCCAGATCGGCGAATACGTGGGCGGCTACAGCGACTGGCTGCGCCAGCGGCCGGCTCCGCGCGGCACCACCGCAACCGGCAAGTCCCCTGCCCCGGCCCCAGCCGCACCGCCAGTGGCGAAGCGCAAGCGCAGCTTCAAGGAACAGCACGAGCTGGAACAGTTGCCCAAGCGCATCGAGCAACTGGAAACCGACATCGCCACGCGCACCGCCGCGATGAACGAGCCCGCGTTCTTCCAGCAGGACAGCGCCGCCATCGTCAAGGCCAACGAGGCCCTGGTGGCGGTGCAGGCGGAACTCGACGCGGCCTATGCGCGCTGGTCGGAACTGGACGACTGATCGGGGTTTGGGGGAAGAGCTTCCCCCCCATCCGCCCTTCGGGCACCTTCCCCCGCAGGCGGAGGAAGGGAGCATGCGTCGGGGCCCCACCGCTTCCTTCCCCCGTGCAACGGGGGAAGGTGCCCGAAGGGCGGATGGGGGCCGCCGCTTCCCCGTCGTATCATCCGCTGACTCATTCGCGGACCTCGCCATGTACACGCTCTACTACTCCCCCGGTGCGGCCAGCATGCTTGTGCATCTGGTGCTGCTCGAAATCGGCGCGCCACACGTGCTGGAGCGCGTGGACCTGGACGCCGGCCAGCAGCGCAGCGCGGCCTATCTCGCACTGAACCCGAACGGCGTGGTGCCGACCCTGGTCGTCGACGGCGTGCCGCATGGCGAAGCGGCGGCACTGGCGATACTGCTGGCCGAACGGCATCCCGAGGCCGCGCTGGCGCCTGCGCTGGCCAGCGCGCAACGTGCCGATTGCCTGCAGCGGATGTTCCACCTGGCCAACGCGCTGCAGCCGCTGTTCCGCCAGTGGTTCTACCCCGGCGACCACCTGCCCGACGCCAGCGATGCCGTGAAGGAAGCCGCGCGCATCGGCATCGAGAAGTGCTGGTCGCAGCTCGATGCCCACCTCGCCACGCAAGGCCCGTACATGCTGGGCGAGCGCTTCAGCATCGTCGACCTCTACGCCCTGATGCTGATGCGCTGGTCGCGCAACATGCCGAAGCCCGCGACGAGCTGGCCGCATCTGGCCGCACTGGCCACGCGACTGAAGGGCCGTCCGTCGTGGAAGCAGCTCTGTGCGGTTGAAGGCCTGATCGAGTGGGCATGAGGCCATGAGCGACGCCCCCGGCGCCAACGCCTGGGCGGTCTACCTGCTCGAATGCGCTGATGGCCGCGTCTACACCGGCATCGCCCGCGATCCCGCGCAGCGCTACGCGAAGCACCTCGCCGGCAAGGGCGCCCGCTTCACCCGTTCCAATCCGCCGCGGCAGTTGCTGGGCTGGGTGTGGGTCGCCAGCCACGGCGACGCGCTGCGGCTGGAGATGGCCTGGAAACGCCTGCCGCGGGCGCAACGCATCGCGGCGCTGCGGGAAGGCATGTCGGCGTGACGCGCACGAACGCGTGCTAGCATCAGCCGTGAAGGGGAGTAGCTCCCACTCGCTGTCACCGTCAATACGGGCTTGACCCCGGTGCAGCGGCAAACCGCCAGGTTTGCGAGCAAGACCTTCGCCGTCCCACGGCGAAGCTGCGTCCATCACGAACGCCTTTGACGCCGTGGCTCCACCGCGTGACCAGCCTGTCCTGCAGCCACCCACCTCAAAGAGATCCCCATGGAATCACTGGCCAATCCCGAAATCTGGATCGCCCTCGCGACGCTGACCTCACTGGAGCTGGTGCTCGGCATCGACAACATCATTTTCATCTCGATCCTGGCGGGCAAGCTTCCGCCGGAGCAACGGGACAAGGCGCGCCGCCTCGGCATCGTGCTGGCCGCGATCACCCGGCTGGGCCTGTTGATGGCGATCGCCTGGATCGTCGGGCTGACCGCGCCGCTGTTCTCGCTGTTCGGCCACGCCTTCTCGTGGCGTGACCTGATCCTGGTCGGCGGCGGCCTGTTCCTGATCGGCAAGGCCACCCACGAAATCCACCAGAAGCTGGAAGGCGCCAGCGAGCAGGTGACCGTGGGCGCCGCCACCGCGACGTTCGGCGGCGTGATCGTGCAGATCATGATGCTCGACATCGTGTTCTCGCTGGACTCCATCATCACCGCGGTAGGCATGGTCGACGAGCGCTGGGTGATGGTCACCGCGATCCTCGCCTCGATCGGATTCATGCTGGCGTTTGCCCGGCCGATCGGCGAATTCGTGGAGCGCCATCCCACGGTCAAGGTGCTGGCGCTGAGCTTCCTGATCATGATCGGCCTGGTGCTGGTGGCCGATGGTTTCGGCCAGCACATTCCCAAGGGCTACATCTACGCCGCGATGGCCTTCTCGGTGTTCGTGGAGCTGATCAACCTGTGGATTCGGCGGCGCGCGAACCGGCAGGTGGCGCCGGTGGCGCTGCACGAGAAGTACACCGAAGGCGACGCCGGCTAGTCGCGCGCCAGCTCCAGCGGCAACCACAGCTGGGCGACGGCTCCGGGCGCGCCTTCGCGGGCGCCCAGGCTGACGCCGCCTTCGTGTGCTTCGGCGATCTGCCGCACCAGGGCCAGGCCGATGCCGGAGCCGCCGGGCTTGGTGGTGAAGAACGGCACGAACAGGTTGTCGCTGCCGGGCAGGCCGGGGCCATCGTCGAGGATCTCGATCAGCACACGCTCGCCCTCGCTGCGCCAGCGCATCACCACCTCGCCCTTGCCGTCGAGGCTCGCCTCGACGGCGTTGCGCAGCAGGTTGATCAGCGCCTGTTCGAGCTGGTCGGGATCGGCCTGCAGCGACAGCGGCGGCCCGTCTTCGACGCGCACGACGAGGCGCTGCTCCAGCCGCGCCACCGCCGCGATGCGCTCGGCCAGGTCGACGCTCCGCTTCTGCGGCGGCGGCAGCGCGGCCAGCTTGCTGTAGCCGGCCAGGAAACGGGCCAGCGATTCGGCGCGGTTGCCGATCACCTGCAGGCCGCCACGGGCATCCTCGCGCCAGTCGTCGGGAAGCGGTTCGCGCGCGACCAGGCTGGCCAGCGTGCCGGCCAGCGAATGGATCGACGCCAGCGAGTTGTTGACCTCGTGGCCAAGCACGCGCAGCAGCCGCTGCCAGGCCTGGCGCTCTTCCTCGCGCAGCGCGCGGCCGACGTCGTTGACGACCAGCAGCTGGCCGTTGCGGCCTTCGTTGCGCAGTGGCGCGTGGCGAATCTCGAAGCGGCCGCTGCGGCCGGGAAACACGTGCCGCACGACCTGCGCCGATGGCGCGGCGAGCAGCGCATCGAGGCCCAGTTCGTCCGCGCGGCGACCCATCAGCGCATGGCGCTCGCCGGTGAGCAGGCGTTGCGCGGCGGGATTGAGCAGGCGCAGGCGGACGTCGCTGTCGAACACGAACACGGCGCTATCCAGCGAGGCCAGCGTCTTGCCCAGCAGGCGCGCCGAATCCTCCGATTGCAGGCGCTCGCGCTGCAGCCGGTCGGCCAGCGCGTTGATGTCGTAGATCGCCTCGCCCAGCACGCCGCCGCTCACCCCGCGCAGGCTGTAGTCACCTTCGCGCAACGCTTCGAGCAGGCCGACCAGGGTGTATAGCGGATACACCACGCGCCGGTGCTGCCAGCGGGCGAGCATCGCGGTGAGCACCAGCACGGCGACGGCGAGCAGCCAGCACAGTTCGACCTCGGGCCGCCCCGTCAGCAGCACGATCGCCAGCGCCGCCAGTGCAGGCAACGCCACCAGCCAGCCGCCGGACAGCACGCGCCGCTCGAATGCGGGCATGCGCGCGCGGCGCCGCGATGACGCCCTGGCCACGGGTTCAGCCATCGTCGTCACTGGCGGGATCGCGCAGCGCGTGTTTTTCCATGCGCCGGTAAAGCGTCTGGCGGGTGATCCCCAGCGCATCGGCGGCATGCTGCAGGTTGCCATCGTGGCGTTCCAGCGCGCGTCGCACCAGATGCGCCTCGGCCTGGTCGATGGTCATGTCGTCGAGCTCGGTCGACGCCGCCGCCGTGCCGCCACCCGGGCCGGGACCGAAAGCCAGCGCCGAGTCGCTGACCAGATCCTGCTCGGCCAGCAGCGCGGCGCGTTCCATCAGGTGGCCCAGCTCGCGCACGTTGCCCGGCCAGCGCCAGGCCAGCAGCGCGCGCTCGGCCGACGGCGCCAGGCGCAGATCGTGACGGCCATAACGCACGGCGCTGCGTTCGAGAAAGCTGCGCGCCAGTGGCAGGATGTCGTCGCGGCGTTCGCGCAGCGGCGGCAGGCGGATTTCCAGCGTGTTGAGCCGATACAGCAGGTCCTTGCGGAAGCGCCCCGCCTCCACCTCGACGGCCAGGTCGGCATTGGTGGCCGAGACCAGCCGCACATCCGCGCTCTGCGTGCGCGAGGAACCCAGCCGCTCGAACTCGCCATCCTCCAGCACGCGCAGCAGCTTCGGCTGCTGCGAGATCGGCACGTTGCCCACTTCGTCGAGGAACAGCGTGCCGCCGTCGGCCAGCTCGTAACGGCCGATGCGTTCGCTCTTGGCGTCGGTGTACGCGCCGCGCACGTGGCCGAACATTTCCGACTCGAACACGTTCTCGGCGATGCCGCCCATGTTGACCTTGACCAGCGCCTTCGCCGCGCGTCGCGACTGCGCGTGCAGCGCCTGCGCGATGACGCCCTTGCCGGTGCCGTTCTCGCCCAGCACCAGCACGTTGGCGTCGCTGGGCGCGACCCGCGCCACCAGCTCCATCACCCGGCGCATCGCCGGCGACTCGGCGATCAACGCTTCGCCGCCACCGCGCAGCAGCGCGTTCTCCGCCTCCAGCCGGCGCTGCCGCCGCGCGCCCTCGCCCAGCGCGATCTGGGTGCGCACGATGCTGAGCACGCGCGCGTTGTCCCACGGCTTCTCGATGAAATCGCCGGCGCCGCGGCGCAGCGCATCCACCACCAGCGGCACGTTGCCCCACGCGGTCATCACCACCACCGGCAGCTCCGGCACGTGCTGGCGCAACGCATCGAGCAGGGCCAGGCCTTCCTCGCCCGAGGTGGTGTCGCGGGTGTAGTTGAGGTCGATCAGCGCGCAGCTGAAATCGCGCTGGCGCACCGCTTCCAGCGCGGCCGCCGGGCCGTCGACGCCCACGCTGGCGAAGCCCTCGGACTTCAGCAGCAGGCGCAAGGCTTCGCGCACGTCGGCCTGGTCGTCGACCAGCAGGACGGTGGGATTCGATTCGCGTGTCATGTCGTTCCGTTCACGGGTTCAGCAAAGCATATCGGCTCCGGCGCGCAGGAGCGCATCAGTCGTAGCGCAGCGCAATGGCCGGCGCCACGCGCAGCGCGCGAATCATCGGCAGCAGTGACGCAAACATCGCCACCAGCGCCACCACCAGCAGCACCGGCACGAACACCCGCATGTCATGCGCCTGCGTGTGCAGGTTGGGGTCGGCCAGCAGGCCCGACCACGGCCACGCCAGCAGCAGGCCGATGCCCAGCCCGAGGCCCAGTTGCCACAGCAACTGCCGCGCGACCTCGCGCACGATCGCGGCGTTGCCCGCACCGATCGCGCGGCGTATCCCGAATTCCCGCGTGCGCTGCGCCACCGAAAAGGCCAGCACGCCATACAGTCCGGCGGCCGCGAGGAGCAGCGCGATCAGACCCAGCGCGCTGAACACCTGGGTCAGCACCAGCAAGCCGATCCGTCCGGAAGCCATCAGGTGCGACTGGCTGTGCACGTAGTGCACGGCGGCCTGCGCATCCACGCTGCGCACCAGCGCCGTGAGGCGCGGCCCGTAGGCATGGGCATCCGCCCGCGTGCGCACGGCCAGGCCAACGGCGGCCAGCGGCGACATTCCTTGCGATTGCTGCAGCGGCACCAGGAATCCCGGCACCGATCGCTCCATCTGGGTATCCAGTTGCAGCGGCTCGATCACGCCGATCACGGTGACGGTGGTCGCCCACGGCTGCTCGGGATAGAGCACCAGCGATTGGCCCACCGCCTCCTGGCCAGGCCACAGTGCGACGGCGGTCTTGTGATCGATCACCGCGACCGGCTGGCTGTCGGCACGATCGCGCGTATCGAAGAACCGGCCGGACAGCAGGTGCACGCCGTAGGTGTCGAGGAAGTGCCCGTCGACGATACCCATCTGCGCTTCGGTCCAGCCGCCGGACGGACGCGAGCGTCCCTTCGCGCCGATCATTTCGTGGCTGCCCAGCCGCGCGCCGGGCACGGTGTTGGCCACCGTGGCATCCAGCACCTGCGGGTCCGCGCGCAGGCGTTCGGCCAGCGTGCTGAAGAAGCGGATGCGCTGCTCGTCCTTCGCATACGCTTTCGGCGGCAGCGCCACCTCGGCGGTCAGCACATGGCTGGCATCGCCACCGCCGGCCGCGGGCACCGCCAGCAGCTGGTTCAGCGAGCGCACGAAGGTGCCGGCGCCGACCAGCAGGACCACGGTCAGCACGATTTCCATCACCACCAGGCTTTTGGCGATACGCGCGAACGCGCCGCCCGATCCCTTGCTGCCTTCGCGCAACGCATCCTGCATGTCGGCGTGCGAGGCGCGCCACGCCGGTATCAGTCCGGCCAGCGCCGTGGTGAAAAACGCCACGGCGACAGCGAACATCAGCACGCCGCCGCTGATGCCGAAGTGCTGGAAGCCGGGAGCCTGCCGGTCCGCCGTCATGTAGGCGGAAATGATCCAGCGATTGCCCCAGTGCACGATCGGCAGCGCCAGGGCCAGCGACATCATGCCGAGCATCAGGCTCTCCGCCAGCACGCCAAGCATCAGCCGGCCACGGCTGCTGCCCAGCGCACTGCGCAAGGCCAGCTCGCGACGCCGGCTCAGGGTCTGCACCAGTTGCAAATTGGCCACGTTGACGCAGGCCAGCAGCAACACCAGCGCGGCGGCGGCGAACATCAGCCAGACCCAGCGCAGCATGTCTTCGGGTGCAAAACTCACCGCCAGCGGCTTGGCCGTCAGGGCCTGCTGCATCTGCCACGACCTCGACCGCTGCCGCAGCTGGCCGTCCAGCGCAAGCAGCTGCGAACGCGCCTGGACCAGGCTGACACCGGGCTCGAGCCGCCCGACCATGTACACGGAATCGTGCTGCCCTGCGCGAGGTTGCAGCGGCATCCACAGCTGGCTGACACCCGGAAAGCCGAACGCCGCCGGCAGCACGCCGACCACCGTCGCCCACTCGCCATTGACGCGCACGGCACGCCCGATCACCGCGGGGTCGGCGTCGAACTCGTGCCGCCACAAGGTCTCGCCGATCAATACCACCGGGGCGGCGTCGGGCACGTCGTCCGCCGCGCCGAAGCCGCGCCCCAGCAACGGCTTGACGCCGAGCAGATCCATCATCGACGAGGTCCACAAGGTGCCGCTGTAAAAACTGGTGCCGTTGCCATGGTCCATGCCCAGGCCGACCGGTGCATAGGCGCCATCCTCATCCAGTCCCTGCAGTCGGCCATGCAGGTCGAGGTACTGGCTGCTCTCGATATCGCCGATGCCGCTGCCGTTGTCGTGCACCTCGCCGATCGCCAGCAGCCGATCGGCATGCGGGAACGGCAACGGCTGCAGGACCAGGGTGTCGATCAGGCTGAACAGAAACAGCAGCACGCCCAGGCCGACACCCAGCATGCCGGTCGACAGACAGGTGTAACCCGGCCGCGCCAGCAACCGCCGCCATGCACCGCGAAATTCGCGCACGATCATTCCCTGCTCCCCCGCAACGCGCGCATCGGATGAACACGGCCGGCACGCAGCGCCGGCACCAGGCAGGCCAGCACACCGGCCACGGCCAGCACCGCGCAGACGCCGCCGATGGCCACCGGGTCGACCGCGCCGCGGCCGATGTCTTCGAGCACCGCGCGCAGCACGCCGGACAGTCCCAGCGCGAGGCCGACGCCCAGCACCAGGCCAAGCCCGATCTGCCACAGCCCGCCGCGCAGCACCAGTCGCATCAAGCGCCATGGCGAGGCGCCCAGCGCGCTGCGCACGCCGAACTCGCGTTCGCGGGCGGCCACCGCCACCGCCATCACCGCGTACATGCCGGCCGCGGCGAGCAGCAGCGCCAGCGCGGCGAAGATGCCGACCAACAACAGGTTGAGGCGCATGTCCGCAGTGGTGCTGCGCACGATGCCCTGCATGCTGCGTACGTTGGCGATCGGCTGGTTCGGCGCGACGGCGGTCACCGCCGCCGCCAGCGCATCGCGCCACGCGTTCGGGTCGCCATGGCCGCGCAGCGCGAAGCGCATCGGTTCGAAGCTGCGGAAAATCGCCATGGCGTTGTCGGTCATCTGCGCCAGCGGCACGTACAGCACTTCCGGCTGTTCTTCCAGCGGACCGAACTGGTTGGTGTCACCGACCACGCCCACGATCCGCGCCGACCACAGTCCGGCATGGTCGCCGCGCTCACCGCGCTGGATCAGCTTGCCGAGGGCCTGGCCGCCATAGTGCTTCTGCGCCATCGCCCGGTTGATGATCGCCACCGGCTCGCCGCCGCGGATATCGTTGCGACCGAACGTGCGCCCCTCATGCGTGGCGATGCCGAACAGCGCGAAGAAGTCGGGGTCGACGCCGCGGTACTGCGTGTTGAACATCTCCCCGCTACCGGGCAGGTGCAGGCCGCCGAGGTTGAACTGGCCACTCCACAGGTCCGCCGGAAGATTGGTGGTGGAGGTCACCGTGGTCACGCCGGGTATCGCGCGCAGACGTTCAAGCACGCGCGTCGACAGGCGCTCCACCGCGGCGGCGTCGGGATAGTCGGCCAGCACCGGCGCCAGCTCGAAGGTGAGGATGCCGTCGCTGTCGAAACCCAGCGGCGTGCGCGCGGCGTCGTACAGCGTGTGCAGGAACAGGCCCGCGGCACTGAGCAGCGCGGTCGCCAGCGCCACCTGGGCCACCACCAGCACGCGGCCCAGCCGACCGCTGTGCGGGCCCAGCCCGCTGCGTCCGCCTTCGCGCAGTTCGTCGATCCCGGTGACGCGGCGCCCGCGCCACAGACCCAGCGCCGCGGCCAGCAGCGCACCGCCCAGCCCGACCAGCAGGGCCAGCAGGGCCAGCAGCCATGTCGCGGCATCGAAATGCAGCCGACCATTCGGCAACCACTCCGCCGGCATGTGGCTTTGCAAGGCGCCAAGGCCGATCATCGCCAGCAGCATGCCGACCAGCGCACCGGCGACGCCGACCAGCAGCGCTTCGGCCAGCGCCGGCAATGCCAGCCGCGACATCGGCGCGCCCAGTGCACCGCGCACCGCGGCATCGTGGCTGCGCGACAGCGCACGCAGCAGCATCAGGTTGGTCAGGTTGACCAGGGCGATCAGCAACACGAACAGTGCACTGGCGAGGAACAGCGTCAGCACGTGGCCGGCATCGGCATGCTGCCAGGCACTGAACGGCTGCGCGCCGAAGTGGGCACGCCTCCAGTCATCGTTGCCCAGCGCGACGTACATCGCGTGCAGGCGCGTGTCGACCTCGGCCGCCACCGTGGCGGCGGCCACACCGGCGTTGGGGCGCAGCAGCGCCATGTAGTTGGTGCCGTCATTGACGGTGTTCGGCGGCAGCGCGGCGGGCAACACCACGTCGCCCGCGAAGCCCAGCGCGGCGAAGTCTTGCGGCAACACGCCGACGATGGTGCGCGGCGTGCCTTCGATCGAAATGCTGCGGCCGATCACGCCGGCGTCGCCGCCATAACGGCGCTGCCAGAAACCGTGGCCCAGGATCACCACCTGCGGCCCGTGCGGCCGGTCCTCCTCGGCGCTGAAGTTGCGACCAAGCTGCAGGGACAGACCGACCGTCGGCAGCAGGCCGCGATCGGCGTAGCTCGCCGGCACCAGCTCCGGCTGGCCGCCACCGGCGATGTTCAACTTCGGGCCATCCTGGATCAGGCCGAGCGATTGCACGCCTTCCAGCGACTGCATGTGCTGGTACTGCTGCGGCGACACCGCGCTGACATGGTCGCCGTTCCAGGGACCGGCCACCAGCAGCCGCGAGGCCTGCGGCACCGGCAGCGGCTGCAGCAGCACCTGGTCGATCAGGGTGAACACCGCGGCGGTGCTGCCGACCCCCAGCGCCAGCACGCCCGCAGCCAGCAGCAGGAAACCGGGACGCCGCAGACTCGCGCGCCAGGCACGCCAGATTTCCGCCAGCCAGATGTTCATCGCGAAAGCTCCCGCGTCATGTGCTTCATCGTCGCTACTCTCCGCGCAAGGCGCGCATGGGATCGGTTCGACCGGCGCGCAGCGCCGGCACCAGGCAGGCCAGCAAACCGGCGAAGGCCAGCACCACGCACACGCCGGCCAGCGCCCACGGATCGAAGGCGCGGCGACCGAGCTGCTCGATCAGCGCGCGCAACAGGCGGGTGAACACCAGCGCCATGCCGACGCCCAGCACCAGCCCCGCCGCGATCTGCAGCAGGCCGCCACGCAGCACCAGGGCGACCAGCCGCGAGGGCTGCGCACCGAGCGCCATGCGCACGCCGAATTCGCGTTCGCGCGCGGCCACCGCCACCGCCATCACCGCATACAACCCGGCCGCGGCCAGCAACAGCGCCAACGTGGCGAATACGCCGATCAACAGCAGGTTCAGTCGCGCGTCGGCGGTGGTCTGCTCGACAATGCTGCGCATGCTGCGCAGCCTGGCGATGGGTTGCTCGGGCGCCACCGCAGCCACCGCCTCGCGCACGCCGGCGCGCCAGTCATCCGGATTGCCGTGGCCGCGCACCGCGAAACGCAGCGGTTCCAGCTCGCGGAAGATCGCCATCGTGGGCGCCGGCAGTTGCGCCAGCGGCAGGTACACCACCGGCAGCGGCGGATGCAGCGGGCCGCGCTGCCAGGTGCGGGGCACCACGCCGACGATGCGCATGGGCACCGGTGCCGCATTGCTCACCTCGATGTCGAGCTGCTGGCCCAGCGCGCGACCGTGATACCACTGGTCGGCCAGATCCTGGCTGACGATCGCCACCGGCGCACCGCCTTGCTGGTCCGTCAGCGCGAAGTCGCGTCCCTCGCGCAGGTGCATGCCGAACACGTTGAAATAGTCCGTGCCGATGCCCTTCACCTGCGACTGGAATTCACCGCCCGTGGGCGTGCGCATGCCGTTGTTGAACGAGCCGAAGATGTCGTCGCTGGTGGGCAGGTTGGTGGTCACCGCCGCGGCGCTCACGCCGGGCAGGATGCGCAGGCGCTCGACCAGTTGCCGGGTCATGGCCAGCATCGACGCGGTGTCCGGATAGTGGCCTTTCACCGGCGCCAGTTCGAACGTGAGCACGCCGGTTTCCGTGTAGCCCAGCGGCTGCCGCGAGGCATCGCCGATGGCGCGCACGAGCAGGCCGGCGGCGCACAGCAGCACGGTCGCCAGCGCCACCTGCGCCACCACCAGGCCGCGGCTCAGGCGGCCACGGTCGATGCCGACGCCGCTGCGCCCGCCTTCGCGCAATGCCTCGACACTGGCCGCGCCCCGGTTGCGCAGCACGCCGAACGCGGCCGCCAGCACCGCGCCCAGCAAACCCATGCCGAAAGCGAGTTGCCAAGCCGTGGCGCCCACCTGCACCTGGCCGCCCCAGCGCCACGAAGCGGGAATGGCCCCCTGCAGCAAGGCCAGCCCGACCAGCGCCAGCGCCATGCCCGCCAACGCCGCCACGACACCGATGAGCAGGCCCTCCGCCAGCGCCGGCAGCAGGCTGCGCCAGCATGACGCGCCCAGTGCATGGCGTACCGCCACGTCATGCTGGCGCGCCAGCGCGCGCAGCATCATCAGGTTGGCCAGATTGACCAGGGCGATCAGCAACACCAGCGCCGCGCTGGCGAGGAACAGCAGCAGCAACGGCCGTGCCTCCTGCTGGAACGCGGCGGCATAGCCTTGCGCGCCGAAGCGCGGCTTCTTCCAGTTGCCGCCCATGCCCATGTCGCGAAACATCGTGCGCTCGGCGGCATCCACCTGCGCCGACGCGGTGGCGATGTCCACGCCATCGGCCAGGCGCGCGATCACCTGGTGGCCGTTGTGGTTGTAGTCGCGGCTCACCGCCGGCAACGCACTCGGCAGCACCACGTCGCCCGGCCCCAGCAAGGTGTTGAAGGCCGCCGGCAGCACGCCCACGATGGTGTGGGGCACGCCCTCCACTTTCAGCGTGCGGCCCACCACGCCCGGGTCGCCCGCGTAGGCGCGTTGCCACAGACCATGACCGAGCAGCACCGCCTTCGGCCCGTTCGGGCGATCCTCTTCCACGCTGAAATTGCGGCCCAGCGCAGGATGCAGCGCCAGCGTGGGCAACAGGCCGCGATCCATCTCGATCAGCGGCACCTGCGACGGCGCGCCCGCTCCGGCGATGTTCGCCGCGGTACCCATGTGCACCAGCCCCATCGACGCCAGCCCCGCCGGTGCCGCCAGCGACTGGTACTCGTGCGGCGAGATGGAGCCGACCTGCGCGTTGCCGTGCAGGGGTCCGATCACCACCAGCCGGTCCGCCTGGGGCGCCGGCAACGGGCGCCACAAGGTGTTGGCGATCAGCACGAACACCGCCACGCTGGCGCCGATGCCCAGCGCCAGCACGCCGCTGGCCAGCAGCATGAAGCCGGGCCGGCGCAGGCTGCCGCGCCAGGCGCGGAGGATTTCGGCAAGCCAGATACTCATGCGGACATTCCCCTGCGCCAGCCGTCGGTGACTCGGGAGCGCAACGGCATCGGGTCTTGCGACGTGACATCCACGGATCAATCCCCTTGAAGAACGCGCATCGGTTGCACCCGGCCTGCACGCAGGGCGGGCGAGAGGCAGGCAAGCACGCCGAAGGCCAGCAACAGCACGCAGATGCCGCCTGCGATCCATGGGCCGAGCAGCGCATGTGAGCCGAGTTGTGCGAACGAGGCCGCGAATATCCGCGGGAAGGCGGCGGCCAGGGCCAGCCCCAGCACCAGGCCGATCACGATCTGGGCCATCCCGCCGCGCAGCACCAGCGCGGCCAGTCTTGCCGGCGACGCGCCCAGGGCGGAGCGCACGCCCAACTCGTGTTCGCGCGCCGCCACCGCGACCGACATCACCGCGTAGAGGCCGACTCCGGCGAGCAGCAAGGCCATCGTCGCGAATACACCGCAGATCCAGATGCCGGTCTGCGCGCCACCCGATGCCTCGGCAACGATCGAACGCATGCTGCGCACCTGCGCGATCGGCTGCTGCGGCGCCACCGCGGCGATGACTTCGCGCAGTGCCTTGCCGTAGCCGGCGGCATCGCCGCGCACGCGCAAGGCGAAATGCATCGACTCGTTGCTGCGGAAGCCGGCCATCAGCGCATCGGGCATCTGCGCCAGCGGCACGTAAAGTTCCGCCGGCATCTTCGAATCGTCGCCCGGCGGGTAGGTGTCATCGACCACGCCCACGATGCGTGCCGTCCACGGCTTGCCCGGATGCACCGAGTCGTCCATCTGCACCTGCTGGCCCAGCGCCTTCCCGCCATACATCCGCTCGGCCATGGTTCGGCCGATGACGGCCACGGCCTCGCTGCCGCGTCCTTCCTGCGGCGTGAACAGGCGGCCACGCTGCAGGTGAATGCCGAACACCCGGAAATAATCCGCGCCCACGGCGCGATAGAGGACGAACGCCGGCGCGTCGCCGTGCGCGTGCGCGGCGATGCCGAAGGAGCCGAAGAAACCGTCCACCGGCAGGCTGGTGGAGGCCGTGGCGTCAAGTACGCCGGGTAGCTGACGCATGCGCTCGACCAGCCGTTGCGACAGCGCCGTCACCGCCTGCACATCCGGGTAGTCGGCCTGTACCGGAGCGAGCGCGACCGTCGCCACGTTGGTGTCGTCGAAGCCCCATGGCGCGCGGGCATCGTCCCAGGACTTGCGCAGGAAGATCCCGCAGGCACCCAGCAGCACCACCGTCAGTGTTACCTGCGCGATCACCAGTGCGCGGCTGAGCCGGCCCTGGTAATGCGTGGCACCGCTGCGGCCGCCCTCGCGCAGGTCGTCGAAGGAAACGATGGCGCGGGCACGCCACAGGCCCAGCGCCGCCGATGCCAGCGTCGACAGCAGCGATACCAGCACCACCAGCAGCAGCGTGTGCGTCCCCAGATGCAGCTCACCGCCGATGGCTTCGGGCGGAATGATGCTGCGCAACGCCGCCACGCCCAGCAGCGTCAACAACACGCCGAAGCCGGCACCCAACAGGCCCACCAGCAGGCTTTCGACGAACAACGGCGCACCCTGGCGCCAGCTTGGCGCGCCCAGCGCACTGCGCACCGCGGTGTCGCGCTGCCGTGCCAGTGCGCGCAGCAGCAACAGGTTCGCCTGGTTGACCAGGGCGATCAGCAAGACCAGCAACGCGCTGGCCTGGAACAGCACCAGCACGCGGGCACCCTGCACGTGCAAGGCGGTGTGATAGTCGGTGGCGCCGTAACGAAAGTGGTCGTCGCGTTTGTCGGGCGAACGGGCGGCATCCGCCCGCAATCGCGCATCCACCTGCGCACCCACCGCGGCAGGGTCCGCATCGTCGGCGAGGCGGGCGATCGCGAGATAGAGGTGCTGGTCGCCGGCACCATCGGGCGTCAACATGGCCGGCAGCATGATGTCGCCTCCCGTGCCCGCCGCAACGAAGGCCTCGGGAAGCACGCCGATGATGGTGTGCGGCGTGCCTTCGACTTTCAGGGTCCGGCCAATCGCGGCCGGATCGCCCGCGTACTGGCGCTCCCAGAAATCGTGGGTAAGCATGACCACCGGCGGCCCGTGCGGGCTGTCCTCGCCGGCAACGAAGTTGCGTCCCAGCTGCGGCTGCATGCCGAGCGTGGGCAGCACGCTGTGATCGGCGTAGGTGGCCTGCACCCGCTGCGGCACGCCATCGCGCTGGATGTTGACCACCGGCGTGGCGAACGCGAGCAGGCCGATCGAGCGCACGCCATCCAGTTTTTGCAGCTCCGCGTACTGCCGCGTGGAAACCCTTGGCGGCCACCGGGGCATCAGCTTGCCCACGGCCACCAGCTGTGATGCCTGCGGCAGCGGCAACGGCTTGAGCAGCACCTGGTCGATCAGGTTGAACGCCACCGCACTGGCCCCCACGCCCAGCGCCAGCACGCCGCTGGCCAGCAGCAGGAAGCCTGGCTTGCGCAAGCTGGTGCGCCATGCACGCCAGATCTCGGCCAGCCAGACTTTCACGCGTCGACTTCCACGCGCTGGCCGATCAAGGCGTCGATGCGCTGCTCGTCTTCGCGGCGCAGCCGCTCGAAGGTTTCCTCGTCCACCACGCGGCCGTCGAACATGCGGATCTTGCGCTGGGCCAGTTCGGCGTAGCGGCTGTCGTGGGTGACCATGCAGATGGTGGCGCCACCCTTGTGCAGTTCGTCGAGCAGGGCCATCACCGCCTCGCCGTTGCGCGAGTCGAGGTTGCCGGTGGGTTCGTCGGCGAGCAGGATCGCAGGCCGGCCGACCAGGGCGCGCGCCACGGCCACGCGCTGCTGCTGGCCGCCGGAAAGTTGCGCCGGGAAGTGCCGCATGCGGTGCGCCATGCCCACGCGCTCCAGCGCCTCCTGCACCCGCTCGCGCCGTTCGCCGGCACCGATGCCGCTGCGGTAGGTCAGCGGCAGCTCCACGTTTTCCTGCACGCTGAGGTCACCGATCAGGTTGAACGCCTGGAAGATGAAGCCGATCTCCGCGTTGCGGATGCGGGCGCGCTCGGCCGCGTTCATCGCGGCCACATCGTGCCCGTTCAACACGTAGCTGCCGGCGCTGGCCGTGTCCAGCAGGCCGAGGATCGACAGCAGCGTGCTCTTGCCGCAGCCGGATGGGCCAGAGATCGAAACGTATTCGCCCCGGCGGACGTCCAGATGCACGTCGCTCAAGGCGTGCGTTTCCACCTCATCGGCCTGGAACACCTTGCGGATGCCGCCGAGGGTGATGACGTTGCTGGTGTCGTTCATGCGGTCGTCCTGTTGAAGAAAAATCCGGGAAGATGTCGATCATGCTGCCGTGCCGCTGGTCGAGTCAGCGCAGGCGCAGCTGGTCATACTTGTCCCACTGGCTGGTGTCGGAAAGAATCACGCGATCGCCCGGCTGCAGGCCCTGCATTATCTGCACCCGATCGACCGAGGTGGCGCCCACCCGCACCTTGATGCGGCTGGCGGTGTTGCCGGAGGCGTCGAGACGGAACAGGCTGGCCTCGCTGTTCGGCTCGACCTGGGCCGGGCGACCCATCGACAGCACCTGCTTGAGTTCGGCGATGCGGATGCGGCCGTCCACGGAAAGATCGGGGCGCGCCCCGGCAGGCAGCGCGCCGGACGGCGTCACGTCCACCTGCACGCTGCCGTCCACCACCGCCGGATCGATGCGGGTGACGGTGCCGTCGATCATGCCGTTATAGGTGTTCACCTGGGCGGCCATGCCCAGCGCCACGTCCTTGGCCTGCACCTCGGGCACGCGCAGCCGGGCGATCAGCACGTCGCCGCGCGCCACCCGCGCCAGGTCCGCCCCGGCGGCCACCTGCTGGCCCTCCTGCACCGCGACCTGCTGCAAGGTGCCGGCGATGCCGGCGCGCACCTGCAGCGCATCGGCCTGGCGCTGGCGCAGCAGCAGGTTGCTTTGCTGCAGCTGCAGTTCCGCCCGCACCGCCGCCATCTGCGCCGCGATGCCGGCGCCGAACGCCTGCACGCGCTGCTGCTCCACGTCGGTCCGATGCTGCAGCTGTTTCAGCGCGATCAGCTCCTGCTCGTACTGCACCCGCGGAATCAGGTTCTTTTCCATCGCCTTCGCATCGGCCTCACTGCGCACCTTCGCCGAGGCGTAGTCGGCCTGGGCCTGGGCCAGCGAGGAACGTTCGTCCAGCAACTGCGACTGCAAGGCGGCCTGCTTCGCGGCCACCTGGGCCTCGGCCGCGGCGACCTGCGCCTGGGCATTGCGCAGGTCGCTGTCCACCTGCGGGCTGGACAGCCGCAGCAGCACCGTGTCGGCCTCCACGCGAGTACCCGGCCACACTTCGATCTTGCTCACCTGGGCGCTGGTCTGCGCCGCCAGCCAGTGGATGTCGCGCGGCACCAGGGTGCCCGGCGCACGCACCTCGCGCAGCATGTCGCCACGCTGCACGGTATCGATCCAGGCCGCGGACCGTTCCACCGTAGGCAGCGCCGGCCCGAGGTTGACCGCGCCGATGACGAGTCCCGCCAGCAGCAACACGCCGCCGGCGATGGCGAGTTGGCGGCGACGACGTTTGCGCTGGGCGGCGAGCGGGTTGGCGATATCCATGAGCCGGTCGGAGCAAGGGCCGTGCCACGCCCACAAATCGCCATTCCATGCGCTTCCGCGCATGCGCCGAAGCCAGGCTTCCCGTTGAATCCGGACAGTGGCGTCCGAACACGGACATTGGCAAAAGCATTGGCGCTTCCGTCGCATGTCGAGGTTCCCGACCTCCCCGGCCAGCCGGGAAACGTCCCCGTCGACCAACGAAACCTGGGCATTGACGTTCACCACGTCCTCAAAGAGAACGAAGCTCCTTGTGAGCGGCACCTGCCGTGCGCAGATGCCGAGCTTTGCTCCGCTTCGGCTTTGCTCCGGCTCTTCTGAAGAGTGCGGGCCACGATGGCCCGCTGCTCTACCCGGGGCCCCTCTGCAGCGGCGAGGCGGGGTCGACAGGCCGCGTAGCGGGAGCCGACAGGGATGTCGGCTCCTTTTCGCCAGGGCAGGATGCCCTGTCGAAAAGCCCGGCCCCGGCTCGCGAACCTTGCGGACAGGATGTCCGCAAGGCGCGGAAGCGGGGTGCCCCTCTCTTTGGTTACTTTCTCTCGGGCAAGCGAGAGAAAGTGACTCGCCCTCCGAAGGAGGACGAAAGCTCTTCGCTCTAAAACATAAAGCAGGCAAAAAGCATCGTCCGCGAGCAGGCTCCTACGCGGGAAGGCAGGCGGCGGGTGGGGTCTTCGTTGAATCAGCCGGTGTTCTGCAAACCCTGCGAGACGCCGTTGACACAGGCGACCAGGGCCTGCAGCACGGCGTCGTCGGTGCGATCGCCGGCGCGCCAGCGTTGCAGCAGGTCGACCTGCAGCAGGCTCATCGGATCGACGTAGGGATTGCGCAGGCGGATCGAGGCGGCCAGGCGCGGGTCGCCCTGCAGCAGGGCGTCGCTGCGCTTCAGTCGCAGCAGCCAGTGGCGGGTGCGGGCGAACTCGTCGCGGATCAGGCCGAAGAATTCGTCGTGCAAGGGACCGGACAGTTTCGAGAACGCCTCGGCGATGTCGAGGTCGCACTTGGCCAGCACCATCTCCACGTCGTCGAGCAGGTTGGCGAAGAACGGCCAGTCGCGCGCCATCTCGGCCAGCGTGTCCTCGCCGAATTCGCCGGCGCCGAGCTCCAGCGCGCTGCCCAGGCCGTACCAGCCGGGCAGGATCGAGCGGCACTGGGTCCAGGCGAACACCCACGGGATCGCGCGCAAGTCCTGCACGCCGCGCATGCTGCGGCGACTGGCCGGGCGCGAGCCCAGGGTCATCTGTTCGATCACGTCGACCGGGGTGGCGCTGCGGAAATAGTCGACGAAGCCTGCGCGCTCGACGAAGGCGCGGTAGGTCTTGCGGCTGGCCGCGGACAAGGCGTCCATCTGCTCGCGCCAGCGCTGTTCGCGCGGCTCGCTTTCGCGTGGACGCAGGCTGGCGCGCAGCACCGCACCGACCGTCTGTTCGAGGTTGCGCAGCGCCAGCGCGCGGATGCCGTACTTGCGATGGATCACCTCGCCCTGTTCGGTCACCCGCAGCACGCCGGCCACCGCGCCGCGCGGCGAGGACATCAGCGCCGGCGTGATGCGCGCGCCGCCGCGGCTGGCCGAGCCGCCGCGGCCGTGGAAGAAGGCCAGCTGGATGCCCGCTTCGTTCGCCACTTCGAGCAGTTCCACCTGGGCGCGTTGCAGGCCCCAGCGCGAGGCCAGCGTGCCGCCATCCTTGCCGCTGTCGGAATAGCCCAGCATAACCCACTGCTGGTCGCCGCGTGCGGCGAGGTGGCGACGGTAGACCGGATCGTCGAGCAGGGCCCGCAGCGTGGCCGGCGCGTTCTTCAGGTCGTCGACGGTCTCGAACAGCGGAGCAATGTTGAGCGGCACGTCCTTCGTCTCGTCGACCAACCCGCCCCGCCGCGCCAGCGCCAGCACCGCCAGCACGTCGGCGGCGCTGCGGGCCATGCTGATGATGTACAGGCCGGTGGCGTCGACGCCGTGGCTTTGCCGGCTGTCGCGCAAGGTGGTGAACACGGCTTGCAGCGATGTGGCGCTGTCATCGTCGCTGTCGGGAAACCTCGCCTCGCCGCTGGCGTACGGGCGCAGTCGCTCGGCGCGCTCGGCGCCATCGCGGCCGGCCCAGCCTGCATCGCCGAGCAACGCGGCCAGGGCGTCGTCGTGCACGCGCGAGTCCTGGCGCACGTCGAGTCGGGCCAGGTGGAAGCCGAAACTGCGCACACGGCACAGCAGGCGCTCGACCGAGTAGGCGCCGGCATGGACGCCGTGATGCTGCAGCAGGCTGTCGGCGATCAGCTGCAGGTCGTCGAGCAATTCCTGGCTGGACGCATAGCCGTCCGTTTGCTGGTCCTGGGTCAGTGCCAGCCGCGCACCGATCAGCTGCAGCAGGCAGCGGTACGGCATGTCGGCGTGCCGCGGGCGGATCTGTGCCGCGGCATCGGGAAAGCGCGTCCGGTAGTCCGCCACGCGCGCCAGCAGGGCGCCGGTGACCGCGACCCGGCCTTCGGTCTGGCTGAGCGATCGCGCCAGCGCGGCCACGTCTTCGCGATAGCGCTCGATGACCATCGTGCGCTGCGAGTCGAGGCAGTCGGCGATGGTGTTGGCACCCACGTTCGGATTGCCGTCCATGTCGCCGCCGACCCAGCTGGCGAAACGCAGCAACTGCGGCAGCTTGATCGCAAGGCCGTAGGTTTCCTGCAACGCCTGGGCCAGCGACTCGTACAGCGCCGGCACGATCCGGTACAGCGGGTTGGTCAGGTAGAAGTCCACGTGCTCGCGCTCGTCCTGCACGCTGGGCCGCACCGGCGAGGCCTCGGCGGTCTGCCAGCCGGCGGACAACGCCATGTAGATGCGCTGGTCGTCCTCGCGGCATTCCTGCGGCGTGCGCTGGGGATCGAAGCCATCGATCAGCGAGGCCACGATCGCCTGTTCCTTCTCCAGCAGCGAGCGACGCACGGCCTCGGTGGGATGCGCGGTGAACACCGGCTCGATCCACAGCCGGTCGAGCCAGCCGACCAGCTCGTCGGCGCCGACGCCTTCAGCCTTCAGCCGACCCAGCACGGCGAGCAGCGATTCGGGCTGCGGCGCGCTGCCCTCGCGCTGGTAGTCGCGGCGGCGACGGATGCGATGCACCCGCTCGGCGGTGTTGACGGCCTGGAAGTAGGTGGCGAACGCGCGCGCCAGCGCCTCGGCCTGGGCGGCGTCCTGGCCTGCCAGCGAGTCGGCCAGCTCGTCCACCGAAGCACCTTCGCGGCGGCGATGGATGGCCGCGATGCGCACCTGCTCGACCCGCTGGAAGAAAGCGTCGCCGCCCTGCTCGGCCAGCATCCGGCCGACCATCGCGCCAAGCCGGCTGACGTCCTCGCGCAGCGGGCCGTCCGGCGGCAGGAATTCGGGTTCGCGACTCTGTTCCACGCGGTGGCTCCCTGGCTGGTCAAGCCTCCAGCCTAACCAATCCTGATCCGGGAGACACCCGACGATGCGGCATAAGCTCATGTCTGCCGCTACAATGCCTCCTTTGCACTGCCCGCCGAGGGGCGCTGCGACCGTTGGTAGTGAATGCGGATCCATCCGCAAGACCCCGCGCATCCCTGGTGCGGACTCTTCACGACAACGGCCAGGCTCGGCGCGGCACGTTCCACAACGGCGCCCGGTTGCTTTACGCGAGCCCCTTCGCGAAGAAAGACCGGCCATCCATGGCCGGACTCTTCAAAAAAGCTCGCACTAACCGGAGATATCCATGAACGCCGCACTGAAAGAAAACACCCACGACTACAAGATCCGCGACATCTCGCTCGCCGATTTCGGCCGCAAGGAACTGGACATCGCCGAGCACGAGATGCCCGGCCTGATGTCGATCCGCCGCAAGCACGCCACCGCCCAGCCGCTGAAGGGCGTGCGCGTGACCGGCTCGCTGCACATGACGATCCAGACCGCGGTGCTGATCGAGACGCTGAAGGACATCGGCGCCGACGTGCGCTGGGCCTCGTGCAACATCTTCTCGACCCAGGACCACGCCGCCGCCGCGATCGCCGCCACCGGCACCCCGGTGTTCGCCTGGAAGGGCGAGACGCTGGAGGAATACTGGGACTGCACGCTGGATGCGCTGAGCTTCCCCGACGGCAAGGGCGGCTTCCTCGGCCCGCAGCTGGTGGTCGACGACGGCGGCGACGTGACGCTGTTGATCCACAAGGGCTACGAGCTGGAGAACGGTTCGACCTGGGTTGACGAGAAGGCTTCCTCGCACGAGGAGCAGGTGATCAAGAACCTGTTGAAGCGCGTGCACGTCGAGCGCCCGGGCTACTGGCACACCGTGGTCAAGGACTGGAAGGGCGTCTCCGAGGAGACCACCACCGGCGTGCACCGCCTGTACCAGCTGGCCGAGGCCAAGTCGCTGCTGATCCCCGCGATCAACGTCAACGACTCGGTGACGAAGTCCAAGTTCGACAACCTGTACGGCTGCCGCGAGTCGCTGGCCGATGGCCTGAAGCGCGCGATGGACGTGATGCTGGCCGGCAAGGTCGCCGTGGTGTGCGGCTACGGCGACGTGGGCAAGGGCTGCGCGCACTCGCTGCGTGCCTACGGCGCCCGCGTGGTGGTCACCGAGATCGACCCGATCAACGCGCTGCAGGCGGCGATGGAAGGCTTCGAGGTCAACACCGTCGAATCGACCCTGGGCCGCGGCGACATCTACGTCACCACCACCGGCAACAAGGACGTGCTGCGGCTCGATCACCTGAAGGCGATGAAGGACCAGGCGATCGTCTGCAACATCGGCCACTTCGACAACGAGATCCAGGTCGACGCGCTGAACGCGATGGCCGGCGTGACCAAGCTCAACATCAAGCCGCAGGTGGACAAGTACACCTTCTCCGACGGCCGCGCGATCTTCCTGCTGGCCGAAGGCCGGCTGGTCAACCTGGGCTGCGCCACCGGCCACCCCAGCTTCGTGATGTCCAACTCGTTCGCCAACCAGACGCTGGCCCAGATCGACCTGTGGGAGCACAAGGACAGCTACGAGAACAAGGTCTACATCCTGCCCAAGAAGCTGGACGAGGAAGTCGCCCGCCTGCACCTGGAGAAGATCGGCGTGAAGCTGACCACGCTCAGCGACGAACAGGCGAAGTACCTCGGCGTGCCGGTGGAAGGCCCGTACAAGCCGGATCACTACCGCTATTGACAGCGGTGGGCGGGGAGGCAACCTCCTTGGTCTGATGTGAAACGGGGCGCAGCGATGCGCTCCGTTTTTTTGTGGAGAAGATCAAGAGCACCCCCTCCTGCCCTCCCCCTGCTGCGCAGGGGGAGGAATCTACCCGGCGCCTCTGCTCCCTCCCCTGCTCGTCCCGCAAGGGGACTTCCTTCGGTCGCAGAAAGGGCCGGGGTGGGGTTGCTCTTTATCTATCGCTTCATCGCGAAACAAAGATATATACTCCCCGGCACCGCCCACCGGATGCCCAGCGATGCCGTCGATCAGCTTCGAATTCTTCCCACCCAAGACCGATGAGCAACGCACGCAGCTGGACCGCGCGGCGCAGGTGCTGAAGGCGCACCAGCCGGAATACGCCTCGGTCACGTTCGGCGCGGGCGGCTCCACGCTGAGCTATACCGGGGACACCGTGGCGCGGCTGCACGCGCAGCATGGCCTGCCGGTGGCGCCGCACCTGTCCTGCATGGGCGGCACCAAGGCCGAGATCACCGAACTGCTGGACGGTTACCGCGCGGCCGGCTACCGGCGGCTGGTGGCGCTGCGCGGCGACATGCCCTCGGGCATGGCCACGGCGGGCGACTTCCGTTACGCGGCCGAGCTGGTGGCCTTCATCCGCGCGCACTGCGGCGACCACTTCCACATCGAGGTGGCGGCGTATCCGGAAACCCACCCGCAGGCCGACGACGCGCTGCGCGACCTGCAGCATTTCAAGGCCAAGATCGACGCCGGCGCGAACGGGGCGATCACCCAGTATTTCTTCAACCCCGATGCGTATTTCCGCTTCGTCGACGACGTGCGCAAGCTGGGCGTCGACGTGCCGATCGTGCCGGGCATCATGCCGATCACCAACTACAGCCAGCTGCGGCGATTCTCCGAGATGTGCGGCGCGGAGATCCCGCGCTGGATCTCCAAGCGCATGCAGGCCCACGGCGACGACGCCGATGCCGTGCGCGCGCTCGGTGCCGAAGTGGTGGCGCAACTGTGCCGGCGCCTGCTCGACGGCGGTGCGCCCGGCCTGCACTTCTACACGCTGAACCGGGCCCGCGCCACGCAAGCGGTACTACAGCAACTTTCCTGAGACGCGGTGGCGGGTATGCTGGCGCGATGTATCGCCTGGCCACCCTGCTCTGCCTGATCGCGCTTGCCTGGGCCGCGCCCGTCGCGGCGCAGACGCCGATCCATCGCTGCATCGGCGCCAATGGCAGTGCGGTCTTCACCGACCAGCCTTGCGCCGCGCTGCAGGCCACCCCAGCCAGTCGTGTCGCCGCGTCGGCACCCGCCGTGACCGCCACCACCACGCCAACCCTGTGCGCCGCCACTCTGGGTGCGTTGCGCCAGGGCGTGATCGATGCCTTCGCCAGCCATGACGCCAACCGGCTGGCGGGCATGATGCTGTGGGACGGCTACGGCCGCGGCGCGGCCGTAGCCGACATCCAGTCGCTGACCCGGCTGATGAAACAGCCATTGCTGGACGTGAAGGCGCCCGACGAGTCCGCCGCGGCGCCGGCATCGGCCAGCAGCCTCGCCGATCCATTCGCCATGAACGTCGACCCAGCCCCGACAGCGCCAGCACACAATCAGCTGGTGGTGCACACCGCCGACAGCGACGGCAACGGCAACCCGCGCGAACTGCGCTTCGACATCGTCCACCAGGCCGGCTGCCTGTGGCTGCGGAACGCTGACTGAAGGCGCCCATTGACGCCGGCTCGGCCGACAGCAGCTATCATGGGCGGTCCCCACTGGAGAATCGACATGGCCCAGCAGTACCCCGAGTGGATCTGGCAGAACGGTGAGATCAAGCCGTGGGCCCAGGCGACCACCCACGTGATGTCCCACGCCCTGCACTACGGTTCGTCGGTATTCGAAGGCATCCGCAGCTACGCCACCCCCGACGGCGCCGCGATCTTCCGCCTGACCGACCACATCAACCGGCTGTACCAGTCGGCCAAGATCTACGACATGGCGCTGCCGTACACGGCTGACGAACTGGCTGCGGCCTGCCGCGCGGTGATCAAGAAGAACGGCCTGGGCGCGTCCTACCTGCGCCCGGTGGCCTACCGGGGCCTGGGCGGCTTCGGCCTGTCCGCGGAAACCCCGATCGACGTCGCGGTGGCGGCATGGCCGATGGGCCCGTACCTGGGGCCAGAGGCCCTGGAAAACGGCATCACCGCCTGCGTGTCCAGCTGGCAGCGCTTCGCGCCGAACACCATCCCGGCCGGCGCCAAGGCCGGCGGCAACTATCTTTCCGGTCAGCTGATCGCACGCGAAGCGCGTCGCCTCGGCTTCGGTGAGGGCATCGCGCTGGCCTCCAGCGGCCTGCTCAGCGAAGGTGCCGGCGAGAACCTGTTCCTGGTCTTCGATGGCGTGCTGCACACCACCCCGGCCAGCGCCTCGATCCTCACCGGCATCACCCGCGACACGCTGAAGACACTGGCCCGCGAAGACGGCATCGAAGTGGTCGAACGCGACCTGCCGCGCGAATACCTCTACCTCGCCGACGAGATCCTGATGTGCGGCACCGCCGCCGAAGTCACCCCGATCCGCTCGGTTGACGGCAAGCAGATCGGCAACGGCACCGCCGGCCGCGTCACCCGCCGCCTGCAGGAACTGTTCTTCGGCCTGTTCGACGGCCGCACCCACGACAAGTGGGGCTGGCTGGAGCAGGTCTGAGTCAAGAGCGACCCCCTCCCAACCTCCCCCTGCCCGCAGGGGGAGGAGCAACGCCGCCCAGCTCCCTCCCCTGCACGCAGGGGGAGGAGCAACGCCGCCTGACTCCCTCCCCTGCAACGCAGGGGAGGGTTGGGGTGGGGTCGCTTTTGACTCTCGGGAAACAGGAATTCAGCCGAACCTGATGCAGGCGATCGCCCCGTTGGCATCGCTGCGGGGCCGCATCGACACATTCCAGCCATACAGTTCGCACAGCCGGCGCACGATGGCCAGGCCAAGCCCGGCACCGCTGCCGCCGGCACCTTCGCCGCGCACGCCGCGCTGGAACAGGCGCTCGGCGTCTTCGGGCTTGATGCCCGGGCCGGTGTCGATCACTTCGATGCTGCCGTTGCCCACCACCACCTGCACGCTGCCTTCGAGCGTGTACTTGATCGCGTTGCCGATCAGGTTGGTCAGCGCCACCGACAATACGGAGGCCGGGGCATTCACGCTGACCTGCTGCTCGGTCCGCAGCTCGACGGTGAGCGGCTTGCCGCGCACCTGGGGACGCTGGCTTTCGATCACGTCGGCGGCGACCTTGCCGACCTCGGTGGTTTCGCCGCGGGTCGGGCCGCGCCGCTCGGCGCGTGACAGCAGCAGCAAGGCCTCGATCAGCTCGGTGGCCTGGCGCGAGGCGCGCTCGATCCGCTTCAGCCGCTCGCTCAGCTTTTCGGTGAGGTCGGGCGATCCCTGCAGCAATTCGGTGGTACTGGCGATCACCGCCAGCGGCGTGCGCAGTTCGTGGCTGACGTCGGAATTGAACTCGCGGTCGCGCTCGACCATCGCCGTGAGCCGCGCCGAATACTCGTCCAGCGCATGCGCCAGCTCGCCCACCTCGTCGTCGGCGAAATGCTGGGCCAGGGGCTCGGCCTTGCCGGCCTTGCGGAAATCGCGCAGGCGGTTGGCCAGCTCGCTGACCGGCTTGAGCACCTTGCGCGACAGCCACAGGCCAATGGCCAAAGACAGCAATCCGAAAAGAAAAACGGCGCCGATCACGCTGGCCAGCAATTGCTGTTTGCCCAGTTCGTCACGCGAAACGTCGTACTGGAGGAAGCTGATGATTCCGTCCATGCGCCGCACGGCCAGCTTGTAATGCCGCGTGCGCCCGTCCGCTTGCGGCTCGTAGATGTCGTGCACGCCGGTGTCGAGGTTTTGCCAGTCGAGAGGCGCCTTGTAGATCGTTCGGTCGCTCCACGAGGCGGCTTTGACGATGTCGAACGAGGGCGCGCGATCCGGGTGGGCGCGCACTTGCGCGTTGAGGTGGTCAACCTCGTCCTGCAGGCTCGAAGTGATCAGTTGATCCTCGAGGCGGGTGCGGATATTCAACGCGGCGAACGCAAACAACGCGCTGAGGCCGAAGCCGAACAGCGTGAAGGAAAGGATCAACCGAAAACGAAGCTTACGCCTGGACTGCATCCGGCTCGACCATCCGATAGCCAATGCCGTGCCGCGTGTGGATCAGCGGCTTCTCGAAGGGTTTGTCGATCGCGGCGCGCAGACCGTGGATATGCACGCGCAACGAATCGCTGTCGGGTAGTTCCTCGCCCCACACCTTCTGTTCCAGGTCCTGCCGGGTGACCACCGAGGGACTGGCTTCCATCAGCGCCTGCAGCAGCTTCAGGCCGATCGGGTTCAACTGGATCGACTTGCCTTCACGGTTCACCGTCAGCGTGTCGAGGTTGAAGGTGAGGTCGGCCACTTTCAGCACGCGGCTCTGCGGACCCTTGCCCCGGCGTGCCAGCACTTCCAGTCGCGCGGCCAGCTCCTGCAGCGCGAACGGCTTGGTCATGTAGTCGTCGGCGCCCGATTCGAAGCCGGTCAGCTTCTGCTCCAGCGCGTCGCGCGCGGTCAGCATCAGGATCGGCGTCTGCTTGTGCGCCTCGTGGCGCAACTTGCGGGCGACCTCCAGGCCGTCCATGCCAGGCAGCGTGAGATCCAGCACGATCACGTCGAAATCGTGCACCACGGCCAGATGCAGGCCGGTCACGCCGTCACCCGCGAAATCGACCACGTTACCCCGGTCTTCCAGGTAATCGCCGATGTTGGTCGCGATATCGCTGTTGTCTTCGATCACCAGTACGCGCATGTGTCACTCCTGCGCAGCCGGCTCACGGGCCGGCTGGGGCTGTCAGCTTAACAATCTTGGATGAACGCAGCGCGGCGGCAGCGAAAGAAACCTGAACGCGCGTTCGTGTGGCAGTCGTGCGGGCAAGAAAAAGCCCAGATGCGCGACTCGCCGTCGCCCACCTGGGCCCAAGTTACTGCCCCGATACCATCGTCTGCCGGCGCCGCACCCTGCGGGTCGCGGTGTCGCAAAAAACAGTGAAAGCGTTATAGGGCGTGGCGGGTTATGAGCGAGTTAACACCGCGTCAATTCACATCCTGGCGGGAAGCCAACGACGGCGGTCAGGCCTTCGCGGGACGCCGGCGGGCGCGGGTTTCGCCGGGTTTTACGGCGGCCTGCGCTTCCAGCAAGGCCATGATCGCCGCCGCCACATCCACCCCGGTGGCGGCCTCGATGCCTTCCAGTCCGGGCGACGCGTTGACCTCCAGCAGCAGCGGCCCGCGGTTCGAACGCAGCAGGTCCACGCCGGCCACGCCCAGGCCCAGCGCGCCGGCCGCCGCCACCGCGATGCGCTCCTCGTCGGCGCTCAGCGTGGCCGCCTTCGCGCTGCCGCCGCGGTGCAGGTTGGCGCGGAAATCGCCGGGGCTGGAGTCGCGCTGCATCGCCGCGACCACCTGGTTGCCGACCACGAAACAGCGCAGGTCGCTGCCCTTGGCCTCGGCGACGAACTCCTGCACCAGGAAATTGGCGTACAGGCCGCGGAACGCCTCGATCACGCTCTGCGAAGCCGCACGCTTCTCGGCCAGCACCACGCCGGTGCCCTGGCTGCCCTCGTTCAACTTGATCACGTGCGGCGGATCGCCGAGCAGGGCCAGCACGTCCTCGGTGTCGTCGGGGTTGTCGCCGAACACGGTCACCGGCATGTCGATGCCCTGGGCGGCCAGGATCTGCAGGCAGCGCAGCTTGTCGCGCGCCCGCAGCACCGCGTCGGACGGGTTCGGCGTGTACACGCCCATCATCTCCAGCTGGCGCAGCACGGCGGTGCCGTAGAACGTGCTGGAGGTGCCGATGCGCGGAATCACCGCATCGATGTCGCGCACCTCCTTGCCCTTGAAGCGGATCGACGATGCACCCGGCGCGATGCGCACGTAGCAGCGCAGCGGATCGAACACCCGCACCACGTGCCCGCGCACGCGCGCGGCCTCGACCAGGCGCTTGGTCGAATACAGTCGGGTATTGCGCGACAGGATCGCAATTTTCATGGGCAGGCCGTCATCGGGATGACGCGGTCGTGGTCGACGGCCGCGGCTGGGTATAGGAAAGCGCCGGGTCCACCGCAACGCGCCCGCTCAGCGCACTGCGACCCAGCAACATCGGAAACAGCATATGCCGGCGATCGGTGAGGTTGACGTCGATCTCGAATCGCTGCCCGGCCAGTTCTACCGCAGTGCGAATGAACCAGCGCTCAGTGCGGCGGCCGCCGGTATCGGTGACCGTGCGCCGATCCAGCGCGGGCGCTTCGCAACGAATCGCCAGCGGCGAGCGCCGCCCCACGTGCAGGCTGAAGCGCAGCCAGGTATCGCCATCGCGCTGGAAGGTTTCGAGGGTGTCCACGTGCAGCGAACTGCTGCGCGCCCCGGTATCGAGCTTGGCCTTGAGCAGGGGAATGCCCAATTGCGGCAACGCCAGCCGCTCCCGCCAGCCCAAGGTAATCAGATCCGCCATGTGGGTTGTGGAAAGCTCGGGGATCGATGCAGCGGGGAGTGGAGCGGGTGAAGGGAATCGAACCCTCGTCAGTAGCTTGGGAAGCTACAGCTCTACCATTGAGCTACACCCGCACTTGGCCGGCGGATGGTAACCCGGGATTCGCGTGGTTGGAAGGCGGCGTCAGGGGCGACCCCACCCCGGCCCTCCCCTACGAGCAGGGGAGGGAGCAATGGCCAGGAGCGGCGCACCCAACGGGTGCTGAACAATCGCCTGCGCATACTCGGCGGAGGGTCATCGTTTGGTCGACACTGCGCGTTCACGGTCCCATGACGAAACCCCGCCCTGCTCCCGCCTCATCTGCACTTGCCAAGGAGAGCCGCATGTCCAGGTTTGCCGAGTCCCCTGTTTCATGGCGCCGCTACCGGCGCGTGCTGGCGGTGTTGCTGCTGTGCCTGGTCGCCGGATTGGCGCAGGCGCAATCCGACGCCCCATCCGACGCCGATGACAGCGCCGATCCGCCGACCCGGGTGGCGCGCCTGTCGTATGTCGGCGGCGACCTGGGCTTCCTGCCTTCCGGCGCGAAAGACTGGAGCGACGCCAACGTCAACCGCCCGCTGACCACCGGCGACAAGCTCTCCAGCGCGGCGGGCACGCGTGCCGAACTGGAGTTCGACGGCGGCACGCTGCGCATCGATGGCCAGTCCGACCTCGGTCTGCTCGATCTCAACGACCAGCTGGCGCAAATCGAGCTGACCCGGGGCAGCCTGAGCCTCACCGTGCGCCAGCTCGGCGACGGCGAAAGCTACGAGATCGACACTCCCGCGGTGGCCTTGGTGGTGGACCAACCCGGCACGTTCCGCGTCGACGTCGATCCGCGCGACGGCAGCACGCGCATCGCGGCGCTGGATGGCGCCGCCACCGTGTTCGGCGAAAACAACGCCCAGCGTTCGATCAATCCCGGCCGCAGCTATCGCTTCACCGACGCCAGCCTGAGCATGGTGACAATCAGCGACATCAACGGTGGCGACGCCTTCGATCGCTGGGCCAGCGAGCGCGATCGTCGCTACGCACAGTCCGACAGCAGCCAGTACGTCTCCGACGACGTGGTCGGCTACCAGGACCTGGACCAGTACGGCGCCTGGCAGGACAGCAGCGAATACGGTGCGGTGTGGTATCCGCGCAACGTCGGTTCGGACTGGGCGCCGTACCGCAACGGCCATTGGGCCTACATCGCGCCCTGGGGCTGGACCTGGATCGACGACGCGCCCTGGGGTTACGCGCCGTACCACTACGGTCGCTGGGCCTACACCCAGCGCGGCTGGGGCTGGATTCCCGGCCCGCGCGGCGTGCGTGCGATCTACGCGCCGGCACTGGTCGCCTTCGTCGGTGGTGGTGGCTGGTCGATGGGCATCGGTGGCGCGCCGGTGGGCTGGTTCCCGCTGGGCCCGGGCGACATCTACAACCCGTGGTATCGCTGCGGCCGCCGCTATTACACCCGCGTCAACGTGCACAACATCCGCGTGCGCGGCGGACACGATCCGCGGCGCGACGTCGACGACCACTACAACCGCTACCGTCGCGGCGACTTCGCTCGTGGCGACCACCATCGCGGCGCGCCCCGCGGTTTCACCGCGGTGTCCGGCGACAACTTCGCCGGCGGCCATCGCGTGAAGGGCAATCGCCTGCATGTCGATCCGCGCAAGCTCACCGACACGTCGTTGCGCACGCGCGACATCGCCGGCGTGCGTCCCACCGACCGCGCCGACCACGGGCCGCGCACCACCCACGTGCGCAACCTCCCCGCCGGCGGCTTCACCCGCGAGGTGGTCGCCCGTCGCGCGCCACCGAACATCCACGACGCCCCCGTGCCGAACCACGGCAAGCTGACTGGCGACACCTCCAGCGGACGAGTGCGCGTGCTGGGCAGCCAGGGCCCGGGGCGACGCCCGCCGATGGCCGATCGCGACGGTGGCAACGTGCGCCGCACCGCGCCCGCAACGGCGCAGTTGCCGACGGTGCCTCGCATCACGCCAGCCACTCGCGAAGACCGCATGAACAATGCGCGTGACGACGGCGAACTGCGCTCGGCCCGCTTCGCGCATCCACGCAGTCCTTACGGTGCCGACCGCCGCGAAAGCATGCAACGTCCCGGAGTGAGCTACATCGCCCCGAGTCCGCCCACGCCGGCGGTCAACGAGCGCGCGCCCCGCCCGATGCCGCCGACCCGGCGCGACGATGCGCGCGTGGTGCCGTATGACCGCGCGCGATTCCAGCGCGTGACACCGCAGCAGCCCGTCACCACGCCCGCGCGCAGCGAGCCCGAACCACGCCGCTTCGAACGTCCGCAGCCACGCTTCCAGCGCCCCGAACCCATGCAGCGCGAGCCCATGCGCGAAGCGCCGCGACCACAACCCCGTCCCAGCGCGCCACCGCCGCCGCGCTACCAGCCGCAGCAACGCCCGGCACCGCGAGTCGAAGCACCCAGACCGCAGCAGAACACGTCGCGGCCATCACCGAGAAAGGGCGCCGAGCGACTGGATCGGGAAGATCGGCGGCACTAGGGGCAAGAGCGAACCCCACCCCAGCCCTCCCCTACTTCGCAGGGGAGGGAGTGGAACGCACGGCCTCACGCCTGACTCCCCCTGCTTCGTACGGAGAGAACGGAGCGCGTAGCCTCACGCCTGGCTCCCTCCTCTGCTTGTCCCGCAAGGGGACTTCCTTCGGTCGCAGAAAGGGCTGGGGTGGGGTCCGCTTTTGACTTTGCACCGAGGCGGCGCATCAGCCGACGCCGGCACAAGCCCTACAATAGGCGGATGTCCGAGCCCACCGACTCCCCCACACCCGATTACATGCGCCGCATCCGCAGCTTCGTGCTGCGCGAGGGCCGCATGACGCCCGCGCAGCAGCGCGCCTTCGACACCTTGTGGTCGCGCTTCGGCATCGACTACCGCGGCACGCCGCACGACTTCGCCGCCAGCTTCGGCCGCAGCGCGCCGCTGGTGCTGGAAATCGGCTTCGGCAACGGTGAGGCGCTGGCCTGGGCCAGCGAGCACGACCAGGCCCGCGACTTCCTCGGGGTGGAAGTGCACGGCCCCGGCGTGGGCCGGCTGATGAACGCACTGGCCGCCCGCGACGCCAGCAATGTGCGCATCTACAAACACGATGCGGTGGAAGTGCTGGAGCACGAGATCGCGCCGGGCACGCTGGCCGAGGCGCGCATCTGGTTTCCCGACCCGTGGCACAAGAAGCGCCACAACAAACGTCGCCTGATCCAGCCCGAATTCGTCGCCCTGCTCGCCTCGCGCATGGCCCCGAACGGCCTGCTGCACCTGGCCACCGACTGGCAGCCCTACGCCGAACACATGCTCGAAGTGATGGAAGCCGCCCCCGCCTGGCGCAACCAGCTCGGCGCCGGGCAGTACGCCGAGAAACCCGAGTGGCGCATCGAAACCCACTTCGAACGGCGCGGGCTGAAGCTGGGGCATGGGGTTTGGGATTTGCTTTACCGGAAAGTCTGAGCAAGAGCGTGACCCCACCCCAACCCTCCCCTACTTCGCAGGGGAGGGAGAAAAGCTGCGAGCTCGCCGGAACTACTCCCTCCCCTACAACGTAGGGGAGGGCTGGGGTGGGGTCACGCTCTTGACCTCTCCTCCAGCACCCGAAAAATCTCCCCCACCACATCCTCCGTGCGCAGCAGCACATCGTCATTCCAGAAGCGCAGCACGCAATAACCCTCACGCTCGAGAGCTTCCGTGCGTCGCCGGTCGTAGTCGATCGCGTCCAGGTGCTGGCCGCCATCCAGCTCGATCACCAGCCGCGCGGGCACACAGACGAAGTCCACGATGTAACCGGCCAGCGGATATTGGCGGCGGAACTTGTGGCCGGCCAGTTGGCGGTGCCGCAGGTGTTGCCACAGACGCCGCTCGGCATCGGTGCCTTCGTTGCGCAGGCGGCGGGCACGGATCCACTTGAGGTGCATGGCGAGTCCTTTCGCTGGGGGGAGCAAGAGCTTTACCCCCTCACCTAAAGGACTCCCTTCGGTCGCCAGCCTCCCCCTGCCAGCAGGGGGAGGAGCAAAAAGCTGTGCTCCCTCACCGCATCACATAACTCATCGCAACCGCACTTCTCCCTCCCCTGCTTGCAGGGGAGGGCCGGGGTGGGGTCAAGCTCTTGGGGTCAAGCTCTTGGCCTCAGGTTCACCAGCAACCGCACCACCCCGCTTATACTCACGGACATCCGCCCAGGGACGAATCGACAGCAGCGTGAAGTTTCCACTGCCCCGCCGTATCCACCGCAAGCCGCTGCGCCGCAGGGACGTCAGCTGATGGCGCTCTCGCTCACCCCCGAAATGATCCTGGTGCTCGGGCTGGTGGGTTTCACCATGCTGATGCTGGTGCTGGAGTGGATTCGCGCCGACATGGTGGCGCTGCTGGTGGTGGTGGTGATCGGCCTGACCGGGCTGATTCCGTCCGACCGCGTGTTCAACGGCTTCGCCGGCAACGCGGTGATCGCGATCATCGCGATCATGATCATGGGCGAGGGACTGGACCGCGCCGGCGTGCTGCAGCTCACCGCCAACTTCGTGATGCGCATGGCGCGCGGGGCGGAGTCGCGGCTGGGCATGGTGATCAACATGGTCGCCAGCCTGTTCAGCGCGGTGATTCCCAGCCAGGCGCTGGCCGCCCTGATGATCCCGGTCAGCAGCCGACTCGCCGCGCGCACCGGCGTGCCGATTTCGCGGCTGCTGCTGCCGATGGCGTTCTGCATCCTCACCGCAACCAACACCACGCTGATCGCGAACTCGCCGCTGATCGTGCTGAACGACCTGATCGCCAGCGCCAACGTGAACCTGCCGCCGGGCGCGCACACGATTCCGAAGTTCGGCCTGTTCAGCGTGACCCCGGTGGGCCTGGCGCTGGCGGTGGTCGGCATCGCCTATTTCTATTTCTTCGGCCGCAAGCTGTTGCCGGGGCACGAGGACGAACGGCTGAAGGTGACGCCCGGGCGCACCGAAAGCTACTTCGCCGAAACCTACGGCATCGTCGGCGAGACCGCCGAGCTCACCGTCACCGCCGAGAGCCCGCTGGTCGGCATGAGCATCGGCGAGGCGGAACAGCTGTACGAGGCGCCGCTGATCCTGGCGATCAAGAGCGGCAACGACGCGCGCATGGCGCCACCGGCCGACCACGTGATCTGGGTCGGCTCGGTGCTGGGCGTGCTCGGCCCGCGCGAGCAACTCAACCAGTTCGCCAACAACCAGCTGTGCCGCCTGTCCACCCGCATGCGCCAGCTGGGCGAGCTGTTCAATCCGAGCCGCGCCGGCATTTCCGAAGTGGTGATTCCGCCGGTGTCGCGCTTCATCAAGCACACCGTGGGCGAGCTGCGCCTGCGCAAGCGCTTCGGCATTTCCGTGCTGGCGGTGACCCGCGGCGACAAGGTGCTGCGCGAGGACGTGCGCGGCGTCAGCCTGCGCGCCGGCGACACCGTGGTGCTGCACAGCAACTGGCGCGACCTGTCGCTGGCCGCCGAAGACCGCGACCTGGTCGTGGTCACCGACATCCCCAAGGAACAGCAGCGCCCCGGCAAGATCTGGCAGGCGGTGGGCTTCTTCCTGCTGGCCAAATGCCTGGCCCTGTTCACCAACCTCGACCTGTCGGTGGCGATGATGACCGGCGCGATCGGCATGCTGCTCACCGGCGTGCTGAACATGGACGAGGGCTACAAGGCGATCAACTGGAAGACCATCTTCGTCACCGCCTGCCTGATCCCGCTGGGCTGGTCGATGGACGCCACCGGCACCGCCGCGTGGATCGCCCAGGTGGTGCTGGATCACCTGGGCAGCGCATCGCCGTGGGTGCTGCAGCTGTGCCTGGCCGTGCTCACCCTGCTGTTCTCGCAGGTGATGTCCAACGTGGGCGCCACCGTGATGATGGTGCCCATCGCCATCAGCGTCGCCGTCGCCACCGGCGGCAACCCGTCGGCCTATGCGCTGATCGTCGCCGTGTCCTCCTCCAACACCTTCCTGCTCAGCTCCGGCCATCCGGCGCTGATGATGGTCACCGGTCCCGGCGGCTACAAAGGCAGGGACTTCCTGCGCGTGGGCGTACCGCTGACCCTGGTGGTGCTGGTGGTCACGCTGGTGGCGATCAATTTGCTGTTCCGTTAGAGGCGAAGAGCGACCCCACCCCGGCCCTCCCCTGCGAGCAGGGGAGGGAGTAGAGCGCGGGGCTCCGAGTCGATTCCTCCCCCTGCTTGCAGGGGGAGGTCAGGAGGGGGTGCGCTCTTGATCTTGCTCCCCACCCAAGAGCGACCCCTCAGCTAAAGCACTCCCTGCGGTCGCCCAACCCTCCCCTGCAAGCAGGGGAGGGAGCAAGGCGCGGGGCCCCGGTTCGGTTCCTCCCCCTGCTTGCAGGGGGAGGTCAGGAGGGGGTGCGCTCTTGATCTTGCTCCCCGCCCAAGAGCAACCCCTCAGCTAATGCACTCCCTGCGGTCGCCCAACTCTTTCTGCGACCGAAGGAAGTCCCCTTGCGGGACTTGCAGGGGAGGGAGCAAAACGGCCGCGGCAACTACAATGCCGGGCTACCAACCACTTCGTGGAACGATCCATGCCCCCACTCCCCTGCTTCAAGGCCTACGACATCCGCGGCCGCGTGCCTGACGAGCTGGACGAAGACCTGGCGCGTCGCATCGGCCTGGCCATGGCCGCACAGCTGGGACCGGGCCCGGTGGTGCTTGGGCGCGACGTGCGTCTGAGCAGCCCGGCGTTGCAGGCGGCGCTGGCCGACGGTTTCCACGCGGCCGGACGCGAGGTGCTCGACATCGGCATGGGCGGCACCGAAGAGGTCTACTTCCAGACCATGCACCTGGGCGCCGCCGGCGGCGTGATGGTCACCGCCAGCCACAATCCGATGGACTACAACGGCATGAAGCTGGTGCGCGAAGGCTCGCGGCCGATCAGCGGCGACAGCGGCCTGTTCGCGATCCGCGATTTCGCCGCCAGCCACCGGGAAACCATTCCCGCCGGCGTCGCCACGCCGCGGGCGATGGCCGACAAATCCGCCTACATCCAGCACCTGCTCGGCTACATCCAGCGCGACCGGCTGAAGCCGCTGAAGATCGTGGTCAACGCCGGCAACGGCGGCGCCGGCCTGATCATCGACCAGCTCGCGCCGCATCTGCCGTTCGAGTTCATCCGCATCCAGCACGAGGCGGACGGCCATTTCCCCAACGGCATCCCCAACCCGCTGCTGCCCGAATGCCGCGCCGCCACCGCCGACGCGGTGCGCGCCCACGGCGCCGACTTCGGCGTGGCCTGGGATGGCGACTTCGACCGCTGCTTCTTCTTCGACGCCGACGGCCGCTTCATCGAGGGCTACTACCTGGTCGGCCTGCTGGCCACCGCCCTGCTGGCGCGCCATCCCGGCGGCAAGATCATCCACGACCCGCGACTCACCTGGAACACCATCGAGATGGTGCACCAGGCCGGCGGCGTCCCCGTGCTCAGCAAGACCGGCCACGCCTTCATCAAGGAACGCATGCGCGCCGAGAACGCCATCTACGGCGGCGAAATGAGTGCCCACCACTACTTCCGCGACTTCGCCTACTGCGACTCCGGCATGATCCCCTGGCTGCTGATCGCCGAACTGGTCAGCACCCGCGGGCTGTCACTGGCCGAACTGGTGGAAGACCGCATGCGCGCCTTCCCCTGCAGCGGCGAAATCAACTTCAAGGTCGCCGACGCACGCGCCGCCACCGAGCGGGTGATGGGCCACTACGCCAGCCAGTCACCCGCCCTCGACCACACCGATGGCATCAGCGCCGACTTCGGCCCGTGGCGCTTCAACCTGCGCAGCTCCAACACCGAACCGCTGCTCCGGCTCAACGTGGAGTCGCGTGGCGACGTGGCGTTGATGCAGGAACGCACGGGGGAGATTTCGGCGTTGATTGCGGGGGCGTAGAGCCGGGGCGAAGAGCGACCCCACCCCAGCCCTCCCCTACTACGCAGGGGAGGGAGCAAGGCACGGAGCTTCGGGCTCGTCCCTCCCTTGCGCAGCAGCCTCGGGCTCGATCTCTCCCCCTGCGCAGCAGGGGGAGGTTAGGAGGGGGTGCGCTCTTGACGTTGCACTTCAGTGAAGACCCGCCCTCCCTGCGACCCGACGAAGCCCGCCCCTCAACAAGCAACACCGCGAAAAACACGGCCACTCCCGCAAAACTTGCAACGAAACGACGCACGTCCCTCCCATCCATCGATCCAGAATCCTCACCCACACCCCGTTCACCTACACCACCCAAGCCTGAACGCCCTCGCCAGTCTCCCCGATTCAGCCGTCCATACCTGATAAGATTGGAAACCCTTGATGCCCATCACGGATCAAGGCGGCTCTTTCTGACATCAGGGGGCCGGGTTGCTGTAGAGCCTGAGTACGGTTGGTGGAACGGCGGCGCCGTTCCGAACAGCCGGGTCCAGGCCTTGATGTTGCCCGGTTGGTGTCCGCAAAGAGCTGGCCTTAACCAAAATGTCCACTGCCGGCAAGGTAGAGGACTCATAAAAAGGCGACACTCTCCGTCCACCCGGATCGTGCTGTTTTGAAATAGTCCACAGGGATACTGGAGACTCATAACTCATGCAGGACACACGGATGATTCTTGCTTGCGTGGCAACGGCCATCACCTCGCTCGTCGCGGTCATCGTGCTGCGCCGCTTCGCGGGCACGCTGGGACTGGTGGACCTTCCCAACGAACGCAAGCATCACGTCGGCAGCGTGCCGCTGGTCGGTGGCCTGGCCATCTTCCTCGGCGTGCTGGTGGGCGCCTGCATCTGGGGCCGGTTTCAGCTGTTCGGCCAGGTGCTGCTGGGTACGTCATGCGTGCTGGTGCTGCTGGGCGCACTGGACGACCGCTCCGACCTCAGCGTCCGCACCCGCCTGCTGGTGCAGACCATCTTGATCCTGACGGTCATCGGCAGTACCGGCGTCTACATCCATTCCCTGGGACACATCTTCGGTTACGAGCTCACGCTGGGCTGGGTCGGCGTTCCGGTCACCGTGGTGGCCGTGATCGGCCTGCTCAATGCTTTCAACATGATGGACGGCATCGACGGCCTGGCCGGCAGCCTGGGCCTGGTCAGCATCGCCGCGATCGTGCTGTTCGCCGGCCCCAACGCGCTGCGGGGATCGCTGGCCCTGATCACCCTGCTGGCCATCGCCGCCATCCCGTACCTCTTCGCCAACCTTGGCCTGATGGGTCGCAAGATCTTCATGGGTGACGCCGGCAGCATGGTGCTTGGCTACCTGCTGGCCTGGACCCTGATCCGCCTCAGCCAGGAACCGGGCAGCCAGCTGTCACCCGTCGACGTGCTGTGGTGCGTGGCCCTGCCCGTGCTCGATACCCTGGCCGTGATGTATCGCCGCCTGCGCCAGGGCAAGTCACCGTTCAAGCCCGATCGTGGCCACATCCATCACATCCTGATGGGCATGGGCCTGGGCCCGCGCGCCAGCCTGGTCGCGTTGATTGCGCTGGCGGCCTCGATGGCCTTCCTTGGCAGCGTCACCAGTTCGCTGGGATTGGGCTCGGGCACCAACCTCGCAACGTTCTGCATTTTCTCCGTGGTCTACACAGTGACGGTGACCCGGATCTGGGTTCGCCAGCAAACCCGCAAAGGCATGCACGTGGCCAAGCCGATCGCCGCCAATGATGATCACGTCACACGACCGATCGCACGCCAGCGTATCCGCAGGGATTCCGTCGCCGAGGCGGATTGATCCTTAATATTGTGGAGCACTTGCTGGACCGCTTGAACTTTCCGATCTGGCAGTCGTGTCTTGTCGCAGGGATCGGACTCACTTTGCTGCTCTTGCGACGCTACCGGGCCGGTGGCCTGCTGGTCCTGCTTGCCGCAGCCTGGCTTTATCTCTGCTCCACTCCGGCTTTCGTGGGCCTGATGCGCGAGAGCCTCGAGTCGCAGTATCCATACTCACCTGCCAGCACCTATCCCATCGTCGATGCCATCGTGGTCTTTGGCGGCGATGGCATACCCAGTCCGAAAAGTGACTGGCAGGCAGAGCCTGACAAGATCAGCCGGAATCGACTGGGCTTCGCCTACCAGCTCTATCAAGCGGGGCGTGCACCGATCGTCGTACTGTCAGCCAACAAAGGTGGTGCAAGCAAACGAGCTCAGGTGCTCGAAGCCAAGGGCGTTGCAACCAGTTCGTTACGGGTCGAAAGTGAAGCTGACACCACTTATGAAAATGCGCTCTATTCGGCACGCATCCTCAAACTGGAAAATCGGCTTCGCGTGCTGTTGGTGACCTCGCCGTACCACATGCCACGCTCATTCGCGGCTCTTCGCAAACAGGGATTGGAGGTCATCCCGGCCCCAACCATGTCCCAGACAAAACCCGTCGTCGAAGATAATGTCTGGCTGCCTCACCACTCCGCCCTGCTGCGTAGCTGCATCTACCTGCACGAATACTTCGGTTTGTATGCTTATAGGCTGTCCGGGCGAGCCTGAGTCAGCACATGTACGTAAACAACGGACAGCTCTCCTTCGTGGACCTCCACCTTGTCCGTCGCCACTGCTCCCATTCTCAAGTAGAACCGGTGCGCGGGCGCCAGCGCTTCGCCGACGATAATCCTGAACGATGTCACCCCGACTTTCCGAAAGTGTTCTTCCAAGCGGCGATAGAGACGTTCGGCGATCTTCTGTCCACGGCACGAAGCATCCACCGCGATGCTCAATAATTCGGCGGCAGGCAGATTCGACGGCAGGCTGTGACCACGACTGTAGCGAAGGATTTCCAGAATCCGCAGCACCCGTCGCGGGCGAATCACTGAAGGCAGCAGCGCCAGACCGAGCCGAATGGGGGAACGCAGCATGCGCTTGTAGATCGCCCCCATGCCGCAGCCACCGGCAACAAAACCCACCACGCGACCCTCTCGCTCCTCGACCAGCAACACACTGGCCGGTGCCTCATCGATGGCCTGATACATCAATGAAACAAATCCGGTACCCAGCGTCGCCAGAAAACCCTTATTGATATTGTCCACGTGCAACCGGGCAACCTGCTGGTAAACGTCGCGGCGTTCCATGAATCTCAGACCACGCCGGACAGGGCTGCCGGCTCTGCCGGCAAACCCGGGAAAACCTTCTTCACGATGGCCGACTTCGGGAACAGCACCACCCAGGCCGTGATAACGATGCACATCAGGTAGGTGCGCAATCCCTGGTTCGCCACGTACCACTCTTCCAGCGCGCCCTTGTACGGCATGATCACCTCGTCGTAGAACTTTTCCGGCTCCACGCTGGCGTGCATCAGTTCCTCTTCATCACGGAATACGATGGAACCGATGCCGGAAAGGCCAGGGCGCACCTTGACGATCTGGACCTGCGACGACGCGGGAAAGGCGTCGAAGCAGCGTTGCGTCTGCGGTCGCGGGCCGACCAGGCTCATGTCGCCAAGCAGGATGTTGAGCAGCTGCGGCAGTTCGTTGATCTTGGTCTTGCGCAGAAAGCCGCCCAGCGGCAACACCCGCGGATCGTTCTTCACCGTCACCGTGCCGGTGCCCAGGTTCGGGCTGTTCTTCAGCATGGTGGCGAATTTGTACAGGCCGAACGCCTTGCCGCCGCGTCCTATCCGCTGCTGCACGTAGAAGATCTCGCCCTCTCCGCTGAAACGCAACGCGATGGCGATCGGCACCAGCAGCGGTGACAGCACCAGCAGCGCCAGGCCGGACAACACGATATCGAACAAACGCTGCATGCCTTACATCCTGCCGTCGAGATACTTGCCGGTTTCCTTGTGGGCAAAGTCCGGAATCATGTGATTGAACAGATCGACGATAGGTGCCTTCTCCCAGGTCGGCTGCTGACGAATCGCATTCAGCGTGGCAAGGAAGTGGTCGAGCCGTGCCTGATCATAATCCGGCGCATTCTTGATCACGCCGAGATTCTCGAAGCGTTGCATGTCGAGCACTTCGCGGTCGGTAAAGAATTCCTCGAAGTCCTTCTCGCCGGTGGTGTCGCTGGCAAAGAAATAGCACGGCCACTTCTTCTGCGCGATCAAGGCAGCCGCCTGGTCGCGCGCCTCGTCTTCGCTGGCGCATTCGTGTGCCTCGAAACCCAGCGCCGCCAGGTAACGCACCGCGATGTCGGAGAAGCGGGTGAGGTCCAGCGCTTCGCTCAGTTTCGGAAAAAAGATGTCGCGGTTGTCGCCCAGCAAGCAGGACATCAGGCACAACTCGCCAGACTCCTGTGGCGTGACGAAGTAACGGCGTACGTCGTTCGGCGCGGAGATCGGCTGGCGCTTGGCAAAACGCTGGTTGAAGCCATGCAGCAGCGAACCGTCGGAGAACGCCACGTTGGCGAAGCGCGCGGTGGAAATCGGCATCTGCTCGCTGGCGCGCATCAGGAACATCTCCATGATCCGCTTGCTGGCGCCCATCATGTTGACCGGATTGGCGGCCTTGTCGGTGGACACGCAGAAGTACTTGCGCGCGCCGCTGGCCTTGGCCAGTTCGATCGTCTTGATGGTATTGAGCACGTTCACCTCGATCAGCCGCATCAGGGTGAACGGATCCTTCTCGCTGCGCACGTGCTTCAGGGCCGACAGGTTCAGCACGTAATCGTAGCCCTCGCCCGATTGCGTCAACGCTTCGAACTCCCGGCTGCCGCAGTCGATCGCGAACGTGCGGAAGTCGCCGTCGATGTAGCCCAGCGTGCTGCGGATATCGCGCACCAGCTCAACCATGTTGTTTTCACTGATATCCACCACGTGCAGCATTTTCGGCTGCCGCTTGAAGATCTCACGCGTGACCGCCTGACCGATCGAGCCGGCACCACCGATCACAAGGAAACGGCTGGCAGCCACTTTTGCGGAAAGTTCCGCTTCGTGCGCCTGCACATCGGTGTCAAACAATGGCCGCTTGCGGCCAACGAGTTCAAGAATATTCATGGCATCCAACTACAGTCAGGTTCAAGCCTTGCCCATCGCACCATCAGGCACGCTGGACGGCAGATTCACCACGCGATCTTCCAGCCAGCGGGAGTTTTCCAGGCCGTCGTGCTCGCAGTCCTTGTACATGTCCAGTCGGGTCATCAGGCGCCAGATGGGACGCGTCATCACGCCGCGGCTATTGGTGTATTCGAGGAAGGCGTCGCGTTGTTCCAGCGAACCCAGCACGATCGCATTGAGCCAGTAATTGGACACCGTGCCTGCGCGCGCCTGCGCCTGCACAATCCCCTGCGCCTCGCAGAACGCCGCATAGCGCCGCGCGACATCAGCCTTGATGGCGAGGAACTTCGGCAGTTCCTCCATCTGCGCGCAACCCAGGGCCGCGTTGAGGTTCGGCATCCGGTAGTTGTAACCGGTCATGTCGTGCACGAACTCGTAGGGATGCGGGATCTTGGCCGTGGTGGTGAGGTGCTTGGCCCTGCTCGCCAGCTCCTCGTCGTCGGTGATGATCATGCCGCCACCACCCGTGGTTATCACCTTGTTGCCGTTGAAGCTCAGCGTGGCTAGCTTGCCGAAGGTGCCAGTATGGCGACCACCCACATAGCTGCCCAGCGACTCGGCCGCATCCTCGATCACCGGGATGCCGTAGTCGTCGCACAGCGCCACGATCTCCTCGATACGGCACGGCAAGCCAAACGTATGCATCGGCGCGCACGCGGCGATGCGCCGACCGGTGGCCTTGTTGAAAGCTTGGCCACCGCGACGTTCCACCTTGCTTTCGAGAAAGCGGCGCAACGCGTCCGCACTCATGCCCAGGGTGTCGCGATCCACATCCACGAACACGGCATGTGCGCCGGTATAGCTGAGCGCATTGCAGGTAGCGATGAACGTGAGCGCCTGGGTGATAACTTCGTCATCGCGTGACACGCCGACGAGCTGCAGTGCCGCGTGCAGAGCCGCCGTACCGTTGACGGTGGCAATGGCGTATTTCGCGCCGGTGAACGCAGCGATCTTCTGTTCGAAGTCGGTGACGCGCGCGCCGACTGACGAAACGAAGTTGGAGTCGATGCAGTCGACCAGGTACGCCTTTTCGTTGCCCTCAAAGACCGGGCGATGCAGCGGAATGAAGCCCTCGCCGTAAATGCTCCGGGCAAACCCGACCACAGCGTCAAATCCAGTCTCATTCATTTCACGTCGTCCTTTGCCAGTTCCAGCCAATCGACAAAACGCTCACTCAGTTCTGCCCTGTCGAAATCACTCCGAGCCAACGCAAGACTCCGTCGTCCCATCTCCTTCAATGCAGCCCTGTCCGAAGCGGCCATCTCGAGCGCGTCGGCAAATGCTGTCGGATCCTCAGGTCGCACTGCGAATCCGCATGCATGGCTTTCGATCAATTCGGCAAGCCAGCCCGGATAGTTGTTCAACACGGGCAAGCCTGAGGCGAGATAGTCGAAGAACTTGTTTGGTGACGTCCCGTAATAGAACGCCGGAACATTGGCGAGTATCTGCATGCCGATATCGGTTGCCGCCATTAGCCCAGCCAGGCGCGCCTTGTTGACCGGCGGATGAAAGACTACGTTATCCAGTTCTTCGCTGGCGGCGCGAGCCTGCAGTACGGGCTTGAGCGCTCCTTGTCCGATCAACAACAGCTTGATGTCACGTCGCCCGCGACGCTTGAGTTCCCCCGCGGCATCCAGCACCGCGTCCAACCCATTGGCCAGGCCCTGCGTCCCTGCAAATACGGCCATCAAGTCATCGGCGGCAACACCATCGGGCCGCCAGATCTCGACTTCGCTTCCGAAGATCCCCAAGTCGCAACCATTCGGTACGAGGGCTATGCGTTCGCGATCGACACCGCGTTTGGCAATGCCGTCGACGATACCGGGGGAAAGTCCAATGCAACGAGTGGCGGAACGATAGGAAAGCCACTCAAGCAGGGACATTCCGGACAGTACGACCGGGTTGGTGATGACACCCATCGCCCTCGGCAACTCTGGCCAGAGGTCGCGAACTTCAAAGACAAAAGGTTTACGGCGAAGCCAGCGCGCAAAGATGCCCGGAATACCGGCCGTCAACGGCGTGGTCGTAGCAAACACGACATCGTAGGTCTCGGTAAGGGCCAAGGCCACACTGCGCCAGGCAAACCGCAGGAAGGTCATTGCACGCTTCAGGAAGCCATCACTGTTCGAATAGGCAAGATTCATCTCGATGATGTCGATGCCGTCAATCATGCCGCGGCGCCTGCCCTGCGCAAACTCGCCAGAAAGGCCGGTCTCTCCGCCGCCGTAGCTGCCACATACCATGGTGACAGCATGACCACGTGCAACGAGGCGACGGGCCATTTCGTAAGAGCGGATGCCTGCGGCGCCTTTGGGCGTGGAGAAGTGTTGGTGGAAGTAAAGGACTTTCATTCATGCCCAGCTGTAGGTGGAAACAAGCGTGCCCGGACGATCAATCTCGACCTCAAGCACCGGCACCGCAGTTTTTTCAAGGTAGTAGCGTGATTCCCAGCCTTCGATCAGCGCGATACGGCACACCGGCATATCGGCGGTGACGGATAGCGCGTGTCCGTCGCAACTGACCCGCATCCCGTCCAGTTTCCAATGGCCCGGCCGCAGGCGCCATCGCAACACAGCCTTGCTACGGAAGCCCGACACCTCGTCCTCAATCTGCAGACAATCGTCGGCCAGGCGCAAAGCCCGGCGGTGCGATGCACCCAGTTGATCCCGATAGGTTGCCGAAAAGCGAACATCATCCTTGCTCACTGCAGGCCCTTCAACGTTCCTGGCCCGCAACCAATCGCCAAAAAGGAACCGACCCAAACGGGGCATCTGGTCGCGGTCGTCGAACTGAATGGTGTTGTGGCCCTCGGTGCCACTGAAGTAATCGAGCCATTTCTTCTCGACGTTGTAACCGAACGTTCCAGCATCCCGCAGCACGTTTTCGCCAGCTAGCCAGAAATCCACGTGCAGCGCGTCCGCCTGACTTGGCCGAAAGCGAAATCGCGGAAAACGCATCATCGCGAAAGCCGTGCTTCGCCGAAGAATTCCAAAGCCACCGTCATCAAAGCGGGAGGAAGTTGGTAACTCCTGCGCCGCAAGGGGCGCAGAAATTCCCAACCAGCGCAAAGCATCGTCGGCTTCCGGATACACGCAATACCCACAAAACAAAGCCGAAGCCAACTGCACGGAAGGGCGAAAGTCACGATAGTCCGCCTCGCCCAAGGGCAGCAGCTTGGCACCATCGTTTGCGCCGAGGTTGGACGCGTCCCCACCGGCGGCATCAGTCAGCGTCTTCAGCCATGTGGTAGCAGCGATGGCACGCTGCTGGAATTTCGCGCTGAAAGCGGCATCGCCAAGCTGGCGTCTCCACACTTCCACCATGCACAGGGTGTCAAGCGCGACTCGGTGATAGGTTGTCGAATACTGGCTAAAGCTTCCATCGGTTGCGAACAAGCGGCCTACCCGGTTTTCCAGCCATTTCCGTCCCGTCCTTGCCCAGTGCTCACCTGCTCGCTCGCCGCTTGCGGCCAGCCAGGTTCCCCCGATGTACAGGGCTGCGGCCTCGGACGTACCGTGATTGTTGTCTTGCGCTACGGCATAGCCCATCGTCGGCGCAATTCGCTCCAAATGCGCTTTGACCAACCCCAGCAAATTTCTGCCAGATGACTTCGAGCATTGAAGAATGAGCGCGGCCATGGCCAGATGCATCACGCGAATTGACGCTTCCTGACCGCACTTCCAGTTGGGTCCGCAGTACGCCGGATTATTCACCGCCCAATCCGACAACCAACCATTGAGTCGGTCCAGTGCCACGCGCTCGCCCGTTGCAGCACGCTGCGCAAAAGACAGAACCCAGTCGAAACGCGAAGCCTCCCATACCGTCTTGATGTCACCAACCGTCGCATCGAAGTCGGGAATTTGCCACCATGGGCGCTGAGGGTCCTGCACGCGCTGCCCGGTCAGGGGATTGGCGTGCCAGTCCGGCGCCTGCTCGCCCTCAGAAACCTGCCAGCGTCCAAAATATTTCGCTGACGACCACCAGTAGTCCGGGGCGACGACATCTGTTCTGAGTCGCTCCGGCATGGAGAAACAAGGGCCTGCCGGCAATACCGCATGCAGCCGACGCACGGGGTTCCAGCCCAGGCGCACACCCAGACGGAAGTTCGCCACCCGCAGCAGGTTTTGCAATCCCAGCGATAGCGCCGTCCTGGCCTTGGTCGCAAGACGGCTCATTGCTCTCGCAACATCTCGGCGGCTTCAATGGTGACCCGCGCCACCTCAAAAACCTCAGATGCGGGGATCGGGGTATCCACTCCGGATTCCACTGCCTTGAGGAAAGCAGCGGCACAGGCTTGCTGCCCCTTGTCCTGCCGCCACAGGTTCATCCGACTGAAGCCCGGCCAGCCAAAGCCCTTCAGCTTGCGGAAGTTGTCGAGCTGCAGCACGCGTCCCGCCGCGAAAACTTCCACTCGCTCCTTCGGGAAACTTGCCGCTCCATTTGCCAGGTAATGGATCGTACCGAATGAGCCATCGGCAAACCCGAGCGTGATCACCGCCTTGTCCTCAGTCACCGCCACGCCAAGTGAGTCGCCCATCCGCCGCGCTTGCACGGACGTGATCTCACAACCAGCAAGAAAGCGCATGAGGTCAATAAAATGGCAGGCTTCACCGATAATCCGGCCACCACCAACCGCAGGATCCTGCGTCCAGTGATCGGCGGGAATCGCACCAGCATTCATGGTCATGATGAAGCTCTTCGGCTCACGCACCGGCGCAAGGAGCGACCTCATCTTCTGTACCTGAGGGGAAAATCGACGATTGTAGCCAACCATCAAATGGCAAGCTATTCCGCGCGAACGCGCGGCACTATATGACTTCTCCACATCTTCAAGTTCCCCCAAATTGATCGCGAGTGGCTTCTCTACGAATACGTGTTTGCCTGCATTCAATACTTGGCAAACGAAACGTGCATGGGAGTTATGACGCGTAACGATTGCAACTGTATTGATCTCGGGATCTGAGAGCATTCCTTCGACATCAGTGGAGGCGCTGACAAAGCCTGCCTTCTGACCGTGAACCACCCCGCTAACACCTCCAGCGGTGCAAATGGTAGCTAATTGAGCCCCCGCCGATCTGAACGCTGGAATGAGCACGCGCGACGCATAATTGCCCGCACCGATAAATCCGACGACAGGCCGATTGGCATCCATCTTCGAAACGGGTACCGATTTCAACCCAACCTTGCGCCGCGTTCTGCTTTCTTGATCAGCATCATAACTTAGCAAAATGCCCAGAGCGGACCGATCACTGCTTAATAGGTCATATGCACTCGGCGCCTGCTCGAAAGCAAAGCGATGCGTGATCAGTGGACCAACATCCAACTGACCTGAAGCCATCAGGTCAAGCACCGCCTCGAAATTGCGCTGTTCCGTCCAACGAACAAATCCGAATGGATAGTCCTGACCCATTTCTTCATAGGTGGGATCATAGCGGCCGGGACCGTACGAACAGGACACTTGGAAGGTGAGCTCCTTTTCATAGAACTCCGCCCGGTTCAACTCCAAGCCTGTCACACCCACCAAGACGATCCGCCCACGTTTGCGACTCATACGCGCAGCCTGCGACACCGGATCGGATGACTTCGTGGATGCCGTAATGACTACTCCATCCACGCCGCGACCGCGACTGAACGCCATACCGGCAGCGACAGGATCCTCCCCTGCCGCGGGATTGCAGGTCTCTGCTCCGAACTGGCGCGCTAGCGCAAGTTTACTTTCGTCAAAATCGATAGCCAGCACCCGACACCCTTGCGCCCGAAGCAGTTGGACCGTCAACAGGCCAATCAGCCCCGCGCCAGTTACCACAACGGCTTCGCCCAATGTTGGCTGAAGCAAACGAATGCCCTGCAGACCAATGCTCGCTACGACAGTAAATGCGGCGCTTTCGTCACTAACGGAGTCAGGCACCTTTACACAGAGGTGCTTTGGCACTCTTACGAGCTCAGCGTGCGGTCCATTAGATACTACGCGGTCACCTAATTTAATCCCCTCAAAAGGGCGACCCGTCTCCAAAACCGTTCCGACGTTGCAGTAACCTAAAGAAATAGGCTGCCCCAATTTTGAGCGCACAGCATCGATGGTAACAAAAAGGCCGTCCGTCTTAATTTTTTCCAGAACCATCCTAACTTTATCGGGTTGCTGCCGAGCTTTCTGAATAAAACTCGAACGGCCGAAACCAACCAGCATCCGCTCCGTACCAGCAGATATTAGCGAAATGGTCGATGAGATGACCAATAGTTGGCCGGATGCAGTAGGCGCCGGCACATCGAAGATTGCCGTAGTCCCATCCGCCATATTCTGCAGTATTTGCTTCACAACTACGACCTCGTTTGGATATCAGTTTTGTAGGTGATCTTACTAAGCAACAACAAAAACACTACGGCTAACAGGCCATTATTTATTAGCTGAACAGGACCACCAGCTACCCAAATTGAAAAGTACAAAAACACCACCGAGTAACAAAAGACTCGAAAAAGGCTCTTCTTGCCTCTTAAAAAAGACAAATACGTCAACTGAAAACCGGCTCCCATAGCAAGCCCTATAGCGACGATGCCCGGCAGTCCAAAGTTGTAATAGATTGAACCCCAGACACTGAGAGGCGAAGTACCCTTATAAGATCCGAATAAGATATAGAATACCTGATTGGATATTGTATCGCCCCTAACGCCAGGCAGCAGACCAGCGAAGTCTTGAAACCATGGCGCCCCAAAGCGAACGCCCACTACATCGTAGACATACCTAAACCCCACGACGGCACTATATTGATTCGATTCAAATACTCTATGAAGAACCTCGCCAAAGCCACTAATGATACCAGCTCCGTTCGACCTGCCAAGCTGAATTGAAATGTAGGAAAAGAGCGCAAACACGACTAATAGCGGTGCTAATAGGTAACGAACAGGAACCGACCCACCACGGTAGGCCACAACACAGTAGAGAAACATAAGGAACGAAATGACTAGAAATGTGCGTTGACCCGTACCAAGTAGCGCATACAAAACGAATGCCAAGCCCAAACCTATAAACAGCCATCCAAAGCGACTACCCTTAAGACGAAAGCAGAAAAACAAGTACAAAATTGGTAAAATCGTATTTTTAAATTGGTTTACGTATCCCGGGGCAAAATATTTATCACCAGAATAGGCCTGCAAACGCATTGCGGTAAAATTGTCTACACCGGAACCAAGGGTGGAAAGCAAAAGATTATACCCAACCGCTCTGTAATAAATAACCGTAATAATGCTAGATATTACGAGCATAATTGCGGCTCGACGGATAACTCGAGCCTTATCTGGAACAAAAGGTATCCGCCAATACTCCCTGTACAGGCCAGTCATTCTTTTTGCCTTTACTACAAAAATTGAGCCCAACGTCAAAAGCAGGGGAGATACAACAATTATGGCGCAGTGAACAATGTCCGATTCAAGACTTAAATCCAAGAATAGAAACGCCCCGCATCCCATGATCCAATTAAAGGCAATAAACCCCACAACGGGATTAATTATCCATAAGCTTCTATGGCAAAATATCCCGAAGAATGTGAATGCAGAGAACAAAATGAGCATCGCGACCATCATGGGATATCGACACCAGCTTTCGCTCGAAGATAAACCCTGCTGTCGCCTATGACGTTGCCAGGGCTTCCCGCATAGATACTAAAATCTGGCACTTTACCGCGCACTACGGTCCCTGCTGCGATAATGCATGCCCTTCCGATTTCACACCCCGGCATAAGGATTGAGCCGGTACCTATGAACGAGTAATCTCCGATCGTTACGGGCTTTACCCGACCAAAAGGTTTCTCCTGAGGCAGGTTAAATGCTTTTGCGACCGTATGCAGCGCCCAATCATGAGTAAGAACGCGTATGTAACTAGAAATCGTCACCTCGTGACCTATCGTGATCAGACTATAGTCAGTCCCATCGAACCACGTTTTCGATGATATGTAGTTTGGCCGCCCCGTGAATTTCATCCCCCATCGCTTGAAAAAGTGGAGCAGGATGTTTGTCGCCCAACGAGGACGAAAGTTAGCCACAGCACGAACGCTAGTGAAGCAGACAATTTTTTCGAACTTTCTAGCCAGCCCCATGATTCACCTCCAACAATTCAAATAGTTGTTTAAGCTGTGCTTCATAGTAGCCATTCTTAGCACCCAATTCTCTGCTGGCGGCACCGTGCGCCTCAACTAGACGCCTGCTGCCGAGCGCCGCCTCAACGGCAGCAACGAGTCCATCAACATCGTCATAGTTCACACTGATGGCCGCTCCTGCATTAACTATGTAAGCGGCAGTCGCGACTTCCGCGTTAACAATGATGCCAATACCCGTCTTGAATGCATCTCCCCACTTGTTGGATTCTGCGAATCTATTGATGACACTATTCGGCTTGTAATAAGTGAATACGTAGTCAGATGAGTAGTACGTCGACAATGCTACTGCGTTCGAAACCTCGCCCAGGTAGGTCACCTGAGGGAGCTCCGCAAGCTCCTTGGCCTCTTTACAATCAAGCTTTCCAGCCACTAGGAAGCCCACATCAGCGGTATTCATCCTTTTTGCAAGCGCCAGCGCCACGTCCATTCCCCGCGACGAACCTAGCCAGCCGTTGATATTGATCATCAAACCTGCTCTGGGCCATGGGTGCTGATCATGGAGTGCTCTAGCAGCGGAGATTTCCCCCTCACTAGGCATGTTGCGCAACAGATAGAAGCGCTCGCTTTCAAAATCGTATCGCTCGGAGCCAGGAATCACATGCAAGGCCACCCGTCGAGAAGTCCAGCGCTCGAGGCGCCCTACCAACTTCCTTATTAGAGTTGGCAACGGAAACAGTAAAGAGAATCTGTCAGCATCGTCGAAGACGATATCGAATCCCTTGAACTTGCTGGCGAGCAAAGCGGGGAATGCGCTCTCAAAACCCAGCGCCCAGACAATGTCTTCACGTCGGTACTTCAGCGAATGCAGAAACACGCGGAGCATCCACACCAGGTATCGTGCCCGAACGCCGGCACCGCCGTAGCCACCACCTCGCAACACGTACTTCTTATCAATATCGAAGTCGAGATAGTCCTCCTTGCTCTCACCAGTCTGCCGCTCCCAGCCAAGCAATGAGATATCCCACGACTTGGTATGCCGAACGAATTTCGCCAGCTTGAACAAGCGCGTGCGCCGGGACAATGCAGATAGCGGCGCGATTACCCGCAAGCGTTGGTGTGGCACCTGCGCTGAATCCGCTGAACGGAATATTCTCATTTGAAACTCCGAGTTCGGCGCCACTCGAGGCCGATGAACACAAGCATCTGCAAGACGCACGCAGCCAGGGTCGCAAACGCCAATCCATTTGCACCTCTGCTTGTCCACAAGTAGGCAAGGGGCACAAGCAGCACAGCAAATGCGGCGTTGCCAAGAATAAGTGACATGGCATCACCCGCTGCAGTGGCACTGCGCATGTAGACAGCAGTCGCCGCCGTAGCTACGCCAGACACGGTCAATATCAGCAGCGACGATTTTGCTGGCATGTATTTAGGCAGGAGCGCAAAGAGCAAGTCGCCTCCAAATAGCCAGACAAGAAGACTGAGGAATACCGTAGCCGCAACCAAGACGGAGACGATCAGACGCGAAAGCCTGTGGTATCCAGCGTAATTGCGGGTCGTCAGGCAGGTGGTCAACTGAGGCAAGGCGGCGTTCGCTATCGTTCCTATGCCAAACAACACGATGGCTCGAAATTGATTTGCGAAGGAGAAGAGGCCCACTTCGACGTTGCCCGCAGTTCTAGCCAAAAATAACATTCCCAGCCAGGAACTAGGCACCGTCAACATGCCAGCAACGGATGTTGGAGCCCCAAAGCGCCAAGCTACCTCCCAGTCTTTGCGCGTCGGAATCAGGGGATTCCACCATTGTCCTAACTGTTTGAAGGAGCTTCGCAACGCTAGCTGTTGCGCGAACAACACGACAGCTTGGGCGGCGATGTACCCGAGTAAAGCATTAGCCACTCCACCAAGTCTTGACGCAAGCACCATGACGAGTAGCGCAAGGGGCGCGGCTACGACATTGGCAACAGCTTGATTCTTTACCGCCCCCATTCCCAAAGCAATGCCATTCTGGATTGGTATAAGTGTGCCGGTAAATATGAGCAATGCCGACATCATGTATAGCGGCGCGTCTCGCGGCTGATGGTTTATAGCCATCGCCAATGGGTGGGCCAAGGCAATTAAGCCCAACATGAATATCGTTGCACAAGCCAAGCCTGCACCATAAGAAACGGTTACAGCCATGGTAAGCGCTTGCTCTGACAGTACACGAGCCTCGGCAACTATTTTTGTTGCCATCTGTCCGAGCCCCAACGCGAAGAAAGTCGTGAACAGCAGCGCCGTCATCTGCAACAGGCTAAATGTTCCGTAATCGACGGGGCCGAGCGCATGGGCAAAAATCAGAGCACCCGCAAACAACGCTCCGCGAGATGCTATAGCGCTCGTAGCCGTGAGCGCAGCGGTGCTTGCCAGCTTCCTTATCAAGCTCGCCCCCGGGCCCTAGCCTTGGCCCTCACCATACTTAAGCAGCAAATTCTCATCGCAACCATTCAATCAGATCCCCGCAGATCCGTTGCGCGGCCGCTCCGTCCCAAAGCTCGGGCTGTTTCCTCGATCGCGTGTCGGCGTTGACGACATCTTCCAGTGCACGCCTTACACGTTCAGGCTCTACTCCAACCAACTTGTTAGTACCTTGCTCAATCGTTATGGGACGCTCCGTGTTTTCACGCAAGGTAAGGCAGGGTACGCCCAAGGCTGTTGTTTCTTCCTGCAAACCGCCGGAATCTGTTAGAACTGTCCGCGCGTCCTTCATCAAACCAAGCATCTCTAGATAGCCTATGGGAGGCAAGGCCAGGACCCCGGGGTTCTCAAAAAACGCTCCGCATCCTGCCTCGCGAATCTTGGCTTGGGTTCGGGGATGCACTGGGAAAACCAGCGGCAACGCGCTGCAGTTTTCCTCCAGCACTTTGAGCAAGCGCGTTAATACGTCCGGATCGTCTACATTAGAAGGTCGATGTAACGTCAGGACTGCGTAGCCTCGATCAGCATCGAGAAAAGTGGCGGCATTCTTTGGAGGCTCTGCCCCTTGACATGCCTGAATTATGGTTTGTTCTGCGGGAATCGCTCGGGGGATATTGTTCTTTAAAGTATCGATCATGACGTTGCCGGCAAATACGATCTTATCCCTCGAAATACCTTCGGCCTGCAGGTTTTCTATAGCTTCACGTTCCGTAACATAAAGCCGATCCGACAGCTGATCCGTCAGAATCCGGTTGATTTCTTCCGGCATACCACGGTCGCGTGAACGCAGGCCAGCCTCCACATGTACCACCTTGACGCCCTTCTTCGCGGCAACCAGCGCGCAAGCAATAGTTGAGTTGACGTCGCCAACAACCAAGACGCAATCAGGTTTTTCATTGTCAATCACAGTTTCAAAACTTTTCATAATGTCAGCGGTCTGCTGGGCATGGCTACCCGACCCGACTTCTAGCGAGATATCTGGCGCCGGAATTTCCAATTGCTGAAAAAAGGATTCGTTCATTGCATAATCATAATGTTGCCCTGTATGCACGAGCTTCGCTTCGATGCCGGACGCGTGATCCCGAAACGCGCGCATGATGGGCGCAATCTTCATGAAGTTGGGCCGCGCCCCAACAATGCAAAGTATTTTCTTCAGCGACATGCGTTATTTGCCTAATTACGTTGAGATTGGTTTGCTCGTGTGCCGAATGGTTCGTCAAAGCCGCCCTTCGACTTCGCCTTTTGGCAATACGCCCTTGATGTCGTACAACACCGCGCGACCGTTGGCCCAAGCACGCACACCCTGACTGCCGGTCGCCTTGAATTCATCGTGCGCAACGGCAAGAACCACCGCGTCGTACATTCCGGGTGTGGGCGCATTCGCCAACAAAGTCAGGCCGTATTCCGCTTTCGCCTCGGCGGCGTCAGCCCAAGGATCGTAAATATCCACCACGGCACCGTAGCTTTCGAATTCCTTCACCAAGTCCACCACGCGCGTATTGCGCAGATCAGGGCAGTTTTCCTTGAAGGTAAGCCCCAGCACCAGCACGCGACTGTCCTTGATGGCGTGGCCCTTGCCGATCATCAGCTTCACCACCTCGCTGGCCACGTGCTGACCCATGCCATCGTTGATGCGGCGACAGGCAAGCAGGATGTCGGGGTAGTAGCCCACGGCTTGGGCCTTCTGGATCAGGTAATACGGATCCACGCCGATGCAGTGGCCGCCCACCAGGCCCGGCTGGAACGGCAGGAAGTTCCACTTGGTGCCCGCCGCGGCCAGCACGTCCTGGGTGTCGATGCCTAGGCGGTGGAAGATCAGGGCGAATTCGTTGATCAGCGCGATGTTGGCGTCGCGCTGGGTGTTCTCGATCACCTTGGCCGCCTCGGCCACTTTCAGGCTGGGTGCCTTGTGCGTGCCGGCGAGGATGATGGTGCGATACAGCGCATCGACATAGTCGGCTGTCTCCGGCGTGGAGCCGGAAGTGATCTTGGGGATATTGACCAGCCGGCGCTGTTTGTCGCCCGGGTTGATGCGCTCGGGGCTGTAACCCACGGTGAAGTCGACGTTGAATTTCAGGCCGGAGACGCGCTCCAGCTCGGGCACGCAGATTTCCTCGGTGGCGCCGGGGTAGACAGTGGACTCGTAGATCACCACATCGTCACGCTTCAGCACCTTGCCGATCGACTCGCTGGCCTTGATCAGCGGGGTGAAATCCGGGCGCTTGTGCTCGTCGACCGGGGTCGGCACGGAGACGACGAACACGTTGCAATCGCACAACGCCTGCAGGTCGTCGGTATAGGCGAGGCGGCGGGATGCGGCGAGTTCCTCGGCCGAGGTTTCCTGGGTGTGATCAACGCCGGCGCGCAGCTGCTCGATGCGTGCCACGTGGATATCGAAACCCACGGTATCGAAGTGCTTGCCGAATTCCACAGCCAGCGGCAGGCCGACGTAGCCGAGACCAATGATGGCGATCTTCGTATTGTCCAGTGAGTGCATAGGGCTTCCGGTGGATGTATTGGAATGAGCCTGCCCGTTGGGACCAGGCGACAGGGGGAGCCATTGGCGCTGGCTCAACCGCTGATTATGGGGTTTTCGTGTTGCAGGGGCGATGCTGGGCGGTTTTGAGCGTTGCTTGGGAACGGGTGGCGCGATGGGGTGTTGCTGGAGGAATGGGCGAAGTGGCTTTCGGCGGCTTGTTGGAAATGGAGCGAGAGGCAAGGGCAAAAAGCGACCCCACCTCGATCCTCCCCTGCGGGCAGGGGAGGAGGCGAAGCGCCGCCTTATTTCGCGGCTTTGTATTCGTAGTAGCCGTAGGAGTAGTAGCCGGCGGCGCGGCGTTCCACGGCGTTGAAGATGGCGCCCTTGATCTCGACGCCGTTCTGCTGGAAGCGCTGCTTGGCCAGGGCGATTTCGCGGACCTGGTTCAGGCCGAAGCGCACCACCAGCAGGCTGGTGCCGGCGTGGTGGCCGATCACGGCGGCATCGGTCACGGCCAGGATGGGCGGGGTGTCGATGATGATCAGGTCATACAGCGGCATCAGCTTGTTGAGCAGCGCGGTGAAGTGCGCGTGCATCAGCAGTTCCGACGGGTTCGGCGGCACCTTGCCGCGGGCGATGAAGTGCAGGCCTTCGACACCGTCGACCTTGCGAATGGCGGCGGGCAATTCAAGCTGGCCGGTGATCAATTCGGACAGGCCATTTTCGGGCTTGCCGCCCATCACCTTGTGCTGGCCGCCCTTGCGCATGTCGGCGTCGATCAGCAACACCTTCTGGCCGGCCTGCGCGATCACCGCAGCCAGGTTGGCCGAGACGAAGGTCTTGCCCGCGTTGGGGCTGGAACCGGAGATCATCAGCAGATTGTTCTTCGCCTCCAGCCTAGCGAAGTGCAGGCTGGTGCGCAGGCTGCGCAGCGCTTCGGTGGCAAGATCGGCCGGAGCCCTGACAGCCAGCAGGTGTTGCTTGCCGTTGCTGCCGTGATGGTGCACATCCTTCACCGAGATGGCGATTTCCTGCTCGCTCAACGGGATCGAGGCATAGACCGGCAAGCCCAAGTGTTCGATGGCGGCGGGATCTTCCACGCCGCGATTCAGCATCTGACGCAGGAAGATGAAGGCCACCGCCAGGAAGCCGCCCAGGAAGGTGCCGCCGAGCACGATAATGGCCTTCTTGGGCTTTACCGGCCGGCTGGTATCCACCGCGGCCTTGTCGATGATGCGCACGTTGCCCACGGTGCCGGCCCGGGCGATGTCGAGCTGCTGCGCCTGGTTGAGCAGGCTGGTATAAGTTTCATTGCTGACCTGCACGTCACGGGTCAGCCGCAGCAATTCCTGCTGGGTGTCGGGCAATTCGCCGACCTGCTTTTCCATCGCGTTCTTCTGCGCCTGCAGCTGGCCGATCTGCTGCATCAGCGCCTTGTACGCCGGATGTTCGGGCGTGAAACGGCGCTCGATGTCGGCCTGCTGCATCTGCAATTGCTGGATGCTGGTTTCGATTGCGACGGTCTGGTCCAGCAGGCCCTTGGTCTGCATGGTGATGTCGACCGAATGGGCCTGGGTCTGGAACGCATTCAGCGCAGCGGTCGCCTTTTCCAGGTCGCGACGCACGTTGGGCAGCTGTTCCTTGACGAACTTCAGGCTGTTGGCTGCTTCGGCGGAGTTGCGGTCCACGTTCTGCTTCACGTAGATCTCGCTGACCTGGTCGAGCAGGTCGGCGGCCAATTGCGGATCCGCATTGTTGTAGGTCAGGGCAAGAATGCCCGAGTCCTTGCCCTGCTCGCTGGCGTTGACGTCCTGCTGAAGCTTGGTGATCACGGCCAGGTCACTTTGGCGCACCACGTCGAAGCAGGTTCCCGGGTTGGCAGCCAACGCCTTTACCTGGATGGTTACCCCGTGGCCACTGGCAGGCTTGCCAACCTGGCCGTTGAGCAGCACGTTGTCGTCGTCATCGCGCAGGCTGAAGGCGCCGTTGTTGCCGGCGACCAGGGTAAGCGTCTTGCCTCGCAGGCTGGCGGGAACGTCGAGCTGGAAAATGTCCAGCGCGGCGCCGCCCCAGTCGTAACTGTTCATGCCGAACTTGGGCGGGGCCACGGCACCGGGCTGCGCCGGTGAATAACGCCGGGCAACGAAATTGCCGAACAGCGGGAAGTGGCGCGGCGTGACGCTGATCGCCAGGTGCAGGTTGTCGGCGGCGCCGCCGATCACTGTGCGCGAGGTGATCAGCGCGATTTCGGTGGTGGCTTCGGAGCTGGAAGCGCCCAGCGTCTGGGTGAGATCGCTGAGGCCCGGCAGGCTGGGTACCTTCTGCTCGACCTGCACGATGGCGTTGGCCTGGTAGATCGGCGTGGCCAGCAGTGCATAGGCCACGCTGACCACGAAGAACACACCGGTGACGATGATGATCAGCCACTTGTGGTCGATCAGGGTGCCGAGCAGTTCGCCCAGATCGATTTCGTCGTCGCTGGACGACGGGGTTTGCGTAGCGGCCATGCAGGAGCTTTCCTAGTCGTTATATATAAGGTGGGTTACAGGTAGCGCAGCCAGCTATCAATACCTTGTGTGATCAAATCGTGTACGTGATCAAACGCAGGGCGTTGCTGGCGGTACGGGTCGGGGATGTCACGTGCCTGCACCCATTTGTCCAGTACGAAGATCTTGCCGCTGGCTTCCGGAGCCAGCCGCACCATCGCGTCGACGTGGCTTTTCTCCATGCCCAGTACCAGGTCGGCTTCGCGCAGCATGGCCGGCGTCAGCTGACGTGCGCGATGGGCAGCGCCGTCGACGCCGTGCTCAGCCATCACCTGCATCGCGGTGGCATCCATCGGGTAGCCGGTCATGGCGTGCAAACCGGCACTGCTCACTTCGATGTCCTTCGAAACCAGGCGCTCGCGCAACAGATATTCGGCGGTGGGGCTGCGGCAGATGTTGCCAATACAGACGGTCAAGATCCGTTTGAACAACTCGATGACTCCTCGATTGCCTGGCAGGCTCGCCCGTAGCACCCGGCGTCCCGCGCTCCTGTGGATTTGTGGTCACTCCCCCCCTGGAGCTGCTGGCGGTATCGCGCAACGTTCCGCGAAGACATCTTCACAACCGCGACGCACGCACGTTTCCCGACCAGCCCGGCATGATAACCGAAGCCCGGCCAGCTTGGCGGCCCTAGCCTGACTGGTTCATGTATGTACCCCTGCGGAATTGTGGGTATACTCGGCAAGCGCGGAATTCACGTCCGCTTGACGCCATGCCTCCAGGGGAAATATTCATGAAGAAGATGATCGTTGCTCTTCTGGCGACGGGCCTGATGGGTTCCGCGCTGGCCCAGTCCGCTGATCCGCAGCAGCCTGCTACCCCGCCGGCTCCGCCGGCGCCCGCAGTTGCTGGCGCGAAGACCGCCACGACGCAGTCGCTGGGCGAAATGACGCCGTTCTACGTGATCGGCGGCGTGGTTGTCGCTGGCGCCATCGTGGCTGCCTCCAGCGGCGGCAACGACCACAAGACCAGCACGCCGCCGCCGACCGGCACCACCGGTACGAACTGAGCGAATGCATTACCTCGAAAGCCGCGCCAGTTCTGGCGCGGCTTTTTTGTGCGCCTGAGCTTCCAGGCCGAAGGGGCGGCGATGCGCTCTTGCCGTACATCTTTCCTTAACCTTGCTTTGGTAAGGTCGGGTGACAGGTGGAATCCCGGTGCCGTGGGATTGCCCATGAAAACCATGCTTGCAAGTCTTTTGGCCGCTGGCCTGTTGGCCGCGGGAATGGCCCAGGCCGCAGAACCGATGCCGTCGGCCCAGAACCAGAACCCTTCGCCAAATCCGGCCGTCGCCGGCGCCGCCGCTGCCGGGTCCGCCTCCACCGGAGGCATCACGACGGGCCAGGCCATCGCTGCCGGCATCGCCGTGGTGGCCGTCGTTGCCGTCGCCGCCGGAGCAGGCAACGACGACAACCACGGGCATGTCCCGGGTACCGGAGGCACGGGGACTACCGGAACCACGGGAACGACCGGCACCACCGGCACGCATTGACACGCATCAAGTCGGCCGAGCCCTTCCTTGGGCTTGTCCATTCCTCCTGCGAGCGGCTCTTCCTCCCTCCCCTGCCTCGGCAGGGGAGGGCCGGGGTGGGGTGCTCCTGCTCTGCGCTGCTGCCCTATCAGCCTTCACCTTCACTACACCAGCCTCCGCGTACATGGTTCCTTCACTGCCGCTGGTTATACTGGCGGCGCTGTTTTTTCCCGAACACCGGTCACAAGGAGCAACACATGAAAATGATTCTTCCCGCACTTCTGACCGCTGGACTGATGGCTTCCGGCCTGGCAGTGGCGGCGCAGCCGCAATCGGACAGCGCCCAGAACCCGCCGGCCCAGCCCACGGTGGCAGGCGCCAACGCCGCCAGTGTCGCCTCCACGGGCGGCATCACCGCTGGCCAGGTGATCGCGGTGACCATCGCGGTGGTGGCAACGGCAGGCGTGGTAGCGGGCGTCGCTCGCGACGACTCGCATCCGGTGCCTGGTACCACCGGTACCCACTGATATCCTGTGGCTGATCACGACAAACGTGCCGACTTCGTTCGGCACGTTTGTCGTGTCTGTCGTTCCCTCTGTCGCCCTGAGTCCTCTTCCATCGTGAAAACATCACCTGCCCTCATCCTTGTTGCCTGCGTCGCCCTGCTGAACGGCTGCGCGCTTGCGCCCGGCCAGCACATGTCGACCAGCGAACTCTCCCGCGGCGACACGGTCGACAACAGCCAGGTCGAACTGGTCCCGATCACGCCGAAGCTGATCGCCATGGATCGCGCCAGCGCCCAGGCCACGGCCGTGCCCGCAGCCTTGCTGGCGTATCAGCCGGAGTCATACCGGATCGGAGCAGGCGACAGCCTGTTCATCACGGTGTGGGAACACCCGGAACTGACCTCTCCGGCCGGCCCGCAGCAGGCCACGGTGGCGAATGGCCGTCTGGTTCGTTCCGACGGCACCTTGTTCTACCCGTACGTCGGCACCTTGAAAGTGACCGGCATGACGATAGAGCAACTTCGCGAGGCGATCAGCCAGAAGCTGGCCGCTTACGTGGAGAAGCCGCAGGTCGACGTCAGCGTCGTCGGTTATGGCAGCCAGCGCGTGCTGCTGCAGGGCGCCTTCGTCAAGACCGATCCCCAGCCCGTCACGGCGGTGCCACTGACCCTGGCCCAGGCGCTGGGCACGGCCACCATCAATACCGAGCAGGCCAATCTTTCCGGTCTGGTGTTGACCCGCGACGGTCAGGATTACCACCTGGATCTGGATGCACTGAACAACGGTGGCAACCTGGCGCAGGACATCTACCTGAAGCCGGGCGATCGCCTGTTCCTGCCGTACAACGACCGCCAGGAAGTGTATGTGGTGGGCGAAGTGGTCAGGCCGATGGCGATCAACTTCAAGACTTCCGACCTCAGCCTGACCCAGGCGCTGGGACGCGCGGGCGGTCTCAACCCGCTCAGCGCCAAGGGCAAGGCGGTGTATGTGATCCGTGGCGTCAAGGATCTGGAGCAGGCGCCGTCGAAGGTATTCAGCCTTGACGCGCGCTCGCCGGCGGCCTTCGCGTTGGCCGACCAGTTCATGGTGAAGCCGGGCGACGTGGTGTTCGTGGGACCGGCCGGCGTGACCCGCTGGAACCGCTTCTTCAGCCAGTTGCTGCCGTTCTCGGGCCTGATCAATTCGGCGGCCAACGCGAACAAGGATTTCTGAGCGCACCCCGCATGAATGCGTAGGGCGGGCAATGCCCGCCTTTCCAATACATCGCCATGGCACGCGCGGCGGGCATTGCCCGCCCTATGAATGGGGAGCACCGGTTTGCCAGCACACGAGTTGACGAACAGCGAACGCACCACGGCGTCGACGGCGCGGCCCGCCGTCGCGCGCACGCTGCCCTGGCTGTTGCTGCTGGCCTGGCCGCTGCTGCTCGGCCTGCATGGTTGCAGCGAGCTGTCGCGCTCCTCGATCAAGGCGATGCGACTTGCGGTGAAGGGCCGGCCGCAGGTACAGCCGACCGCGGCCGAGGTGGCGGCCAAGCCGTACTTCCAGTTGCAGGCGAGCAGCCCGGAAGGCAGCGCGGTGCTGATCCTGGGCAACGTCGATGGCGGACGCCAGGCGTGGTACGGCAACCACGGCGTGGTGGTGTTCATCGAGCACGGCCGCGTGGTGCAGACCACTGGACTGGGACAGAATCTGGACGGCGTGCAGTTGCCTGCCGACGATCCGTTCGCGCGCGGCCTGCAGACGCTCAGCGGGCCGGTCAGCTACCGCATGGGCAAGGACTGGTCGCCGGGCTATCGCTACGGCGTGCCGGTCGACGCCACGCTGACGCCGGCGGGTCGCGAGCAGGTCAGCATCCTCGATCAGACCCACGACCTGCTGCGGGTGGACGAGCAGCTCGACGTGCCCTCGCTGCATTACCGCGTCACCAACCACTACTGGGTGGACCCGCGCGACGGTTTCATCTGGAAGAGCGACCAGCAGGTGGCGCCCGGCCTGAGTCTGCAACTGGTGCAACTGCGCCCCTACCGTGAGCCGCAGCCATGAACCGCGCATGCTTCGTGACACTGATGCTGGCCTGGTCGACGACGGCCGCGGCGGTACAGGTCCAGTTGAGCGGCGCCGTGGCGCACCCGGGTCACACGGAATTGAACGGTCCTGCCCGCCTCAGCGACGCCGCCATTGCCGCGCAGCCGCTGCCGCAGGCTTACATGAAAGGCGCGGCCTGGTTGCGGCCAGGCTTGCTGGCCACCCAGCAGCGCCTGAAAGCCGGCGTGCTGTTCGACCTGGCCAGCCTGCAGCAGCGGGCGCTGGCAGGCGACGACCAGGCATTGGCCGCGAGCAGCGCGGCGATGCGCAGCTGGATCGGCGCGCTGCCGGTGACCGGACGCGAGTCGCCGGCGCTGCTCGATCCGCGCGCGGTGGAAGTGAATGCACCGGAGAATCACCTGCTGGCCCCCGGCGACGAGCTGTTCTATCCGCTGCGTCCCGAGGGCATCCGGGTGGTCGGCGCCGTGCAGCAGGCGTGCACCCTGCCGCTGGTGCCATTGCAGGATGCGCGGCTGTACCTGGGCGCATGCCCGCTCGGCGATGCCGCGGATCGCGACAGCATCTACGTGATCGAGCCGGACGGCCGGGTGTTCGTGCAGGGTGTGGCCCTGTGGAATCGCAGCGAGGCACAGGCACTGGCGCCGGGCGCGGTGATCTACGTACCCCTGCGCGAAAGCGCCACCCGCAAGGTGGACGCCACGATGAACAGCGACATCGCCGCGTTCCTGGCGACGCAGGTGTTGCCGGGGCCGGAGAGGTCACCGTGATGACGGTAGTTCGCGAAGAACACCCCACCCCAACCCTCCCCTGTCCGATAGGGACTTCCTTCGGTCGCAAGCAGGGGAGGGAGAAGAGCCGGAGCGCGCCGCTGCTTGTGCCCCCTCCCCTGTTTGCAGGGGAGGGTTGGGGTGGGGTCGCTCTTGATCTCCTTGCCCGCCTGCCCCAGCCCATCGCATCAGGCACATCGCACCACCGCACCACGCCACGGACCTCACAGGCTTGAACACCCTCCAGCACATCCGCCGTCACTGCACCTGCCTGCTGCCGCTGGCCGGCTGGTTGCTGACCTGTTCGGTGCATGCGCAGAACGCGCCGACCCAGAGCGATTGGGGCGGCGCCGGCCTGCTGCAGACGCCCACCGCGCGCATGGCCGACGAAGGCGAGGTGGGCTTCACCGCCAGCCGCACGTCGCCATATACCCGCTACAACTTCACCTTGCAGCCGCTGCCGTGGCTGGAAGGCAGCTTTCGCTACATCAGCATCAGCAATCGTTTGTATGGGCCGTCAAGCCTGAGCGGCAACCAGAGCCTCAAGGACAAGTCGATCGACGCCAAGGTGCGGTTGTGGCGTGAAAGCCACTATCTGCCCGCCGTGTCGGTGGGCATTCGCGACCTGGGCGGCACCGGCCTGTTCTCCAGCGAATACGTGGTGGCCAGCAAGCGCTTCGGGCCGATCGATGCCAGCCTGGGCATGGCCTGGGGTTACATGGGCAATCGCGGCGATGTCCGCAACCCGTTCTCGCTGATCAGCGACCGTTTCGATACGCGTCCCGGTCGCGGCAACAATCCCGGCGGCCAGTTCAACAGCCACGATTATTTTCGGGGGCGCGCCGCGTTGTTCGGCGGCATCAGCTACCAGACACCATGGCAGCCGCTGATCCTGAAGCTGGAATACGAAGGCAACGACTACAAGCACGAGCCGCAGGGCAACAACCAACCGCAACGCACGCCGATCAATATCGGCGCGGTCTACCGGCTGAACCGCAATGTCGACTTCAGCCTGGCGCTGGAGCGCGGTCGCGTGGCGATGTTCGGCTTCACCTTGCACACGAACCTCGCCCGGAGCAGCGGCCCCACCAAGCTGCTCGATCCGCCCCTGCCCGAGCGCGCCGACAAGCCGCCCACGCAGACCCCGCAGCAGGTCGACTGGACGGCGGTGAGCAAGCAGCTGCGCGACAACGCCGGCATCGAGGTGTCGAAGATCAGCCGTCGTGGCCGCGAAGTGGTGGTGACCGGCGAACAGCAGCGCTATTTCTATCCGGCCAAGGCGCTGGGTCGCACCGCTCGCGTGCTGGACAACCAGCTGGCGCCGGGCACCGACTGGTACACCGTGGTGTCCACCCGCGAAGGCCTGCCGATCGTGGCGACCAGCGTGCATCGGCAGCGCTTCGACGAACTGCTCAACTACGACATCGACCTGCAAGACTTCCGCCGCAGCGTCGAGCAGAACCCGCCATTGCCACAACGCGAGGACGTGCTGTACCGTGCCGCGCCGAAGAAGTTCAGCGGCAGCCTGGCGGTGGGTTACGCGCAGTCGCTGGGCGGCCCCGATGCCTTCATCCTGTACCAGGTGTACGCGAATTACGACGCGAACTTCCACTTCACTCCGAACCTGTGGTGGAGCGGCAACTTCAGCGCGAACCTGCTGAACAACTACGACCACTTCAAGTACGACGCACCCAGCAACCTGCCCCGCGTGCGTACCTACGTGCGCGAGTACCTGACCAGCTCGCGGCTGACCATGCCGGTGTTCCAGCTGACCGCCAGCCGTCGCCTGGGCACCGATCTGTATGGCCTTCTATACGGCGGCATGCTGGAGAGCATGTACGGCGGCGTGGGCGGCGAAGTGCTGTACCGGCCGATGGGCGAGCGCTGGGCGATCGGCGTCGATGCCAACTGGGTGAAGCAGCGCGGCTTCGACCAGGACTTCTCGTTCCGCCGCTACCACGTCGCCACCGGCCACGTGACCGGCTACTTCGACCTGGGCTACAAGGACGTCACCCTGGCGCTCAGCTACGGCCGCTACCTGGCCGGCGACCGCGGCGCCACCATCGACGTGTCGCGCCAGTTCCACAACGGCGTGCGCATGGGTGCGTATGCCACGTTCACCAATGTCTCGGCGAAACAGTTCGGCGAAGGCAGCTTCGACAAGGGCATCTACCTGTCGATCCCGTTCGACCTGATGCTGCCCAGCTCGCACACCAGCAGCGCCAACATCCTGTGGCAGCCCCTGCTGCGCGACGGCGGCGCCCGCCTGGCCAAACGCTACAACCTGTACGACCTGACCAGCGACCGCGACAGCGACGACCTGCAGTACAACCTGCAGAAGATCACCGAGTAGCCGCCTTGCTCCCTCCCCTGCGCGCAGGGGAGGGCTGGGGTGGGGTCGCTCTTCCGGCCGACTGCTACGCCAGCCTCACCTCACCCTCTTCCACCTGCACCGCCACCGTGCGCAGGTGCTCGCCCCGGCAGGGCCCGGCGATGCACAAGCCATCGCCCTGGTTGAAGGTGGCGCCGTGCACGGCGCAGATCAGGGTGTCGTTCTTCAGCAGGAATTTGCCGGGGGCGTAGTCGAGGCGACGGCCGGCGTGGGGACAGACGTTGAGATAGCCATGCACCTGCTCGCCACGGCGCAGCAGGATCAGGCTTTCCTCGCCGTCGGCCAGGCTGGCGTCCACCGCGGTGGCGCCGCCGTCGGGGATGTCGTCGAGCCGGCACAGTGCCGGCGGTTGCGACAATTCGGCGGGGGTGGATATATCCATCGGCACTTGCCTCGGGGGGCGGATGGCCCCATGGTGGTCGCGTAAGTCGTTGATTTTACCATACGGATTTTTAACACATGCGCTTCTCCCTGCCTCCTCTTCGTCGTCCCCGCCATCCGCTGGCGCGCGCTCTCTCGCTGGTGCTGGGCGTGGCCGTGCTGGGTGTGCTGCTGGTGTTCGGGCTGGTGGTGGCTGGTGTGCTGCTGGTCGGCGGCATCGTGCTGCTGGCCGTGCGCCAGTGGAAGCAGGGGCGTTCGCCGGTGCAGCGGACGGCGTCATCTGGCAATGGCCAGCCGGCTGTGCTGGAAGGCGAGTTCGTGGTGATCCGCCAGGGTCGCCCCGTCGCGCACTGAGTCGTCCGGCAGGGGCACAAGCCGGCGCAGGGATGGATAATGCGCCGTCCCCACACGATCCGCCCCCATGCACGACACCTCTGCCTCCGCCGCGGCCACAAGGCCGCGCAGCCTGACTGATCCCCGCGTCCTGATTCCGCTGTCGCTGCTGGCGCTGTACGTGATCTGGGGTTCGACCTACCTGGGCATCCGGTTCGCGCTGGAAAGCTATCCGCCATTCCTGCTGGCGGGCATCCGCTTCCTGGGAGCCGGCGTGGCGCTGTATGGCTTCCTGCGCTGGCGCGGCATGGCGGCGCCGACGCCGCTGCAATGGCGCAACGCCACGTTCACCGGACTGCTGTTGCTCGGCATGGGCAATGGCCTGGTGTGCTTTGCCGAGGAGCGCGTCAGCTCAGGCATCGCCGCGGTGGCGGTGGCCAGCATGCCGCTGTTCGCCGCGCTGTTCACCGGCATGTACGGACAGTGGCCGAACCGGCGCGAGAGCGTCGGCCTGGTGATCGGCTTCGTCGGCGTGATCGTGCTGAACCTGGGCAGCAGCCTGTCCGGCTCGCGGCTCGGCGCGATCGCGCTGCTGGTGGCGGCGATGTGCTGGGCGTTCGGTTCGGCCTGGAGCCGTCGACGCGACATGCCGCAAGGCCCGATGAATACCGCCGCGCAGATGCTGACCGCCAGCGTCGCGCTGCTGCTGTTCGGCTTCCTCAGCGGCGAACGCCTGCCGGCGCATCCCACGATGCATGCCACGCTGGCCCTGATCTATCTGGCGGTGTTCGGTTCGATCGTGGCGTTCAGCGCCTACCTGTACGTGCTCAAGCACGCACGTCCCGCGCTGGCCACCAGCTATGCCTACGTGAATCCGCCGGTCGCCGTGCTGCTGGGCATCCTGCTGGCCGGCGAGCAGTTGGGACCGTACGATCTGCTGGGCATGGCGGTGATCCTGGGCGGCCTGGTGGTGATCACGCTGGCGAAACAGAAGCGTTGATGGTGTTGGGCAACCGTGGGGAGGACTTCGGTTGAGGGGGGCTCTTCTTCCGAGCTCAGAGCAAAAGCTTACCCCCTTCCAACTTCCCCCTGCCTTGCAGGGGGAAGGGCGAACGTAACGCCGCGGGGCGGCGTTGCATGGTTTTATTGAAGCGGGGGGGCTGGACATGAATGCAGGACGGGATGGCTGGATGGCGCGCGTGGCGCTGCGCAGTGCGGCGTGGGCGGAGCGCTGGTTTCCGGATGCGTGGGTGTTTGCCGCGCTGGGCGTGGTGCTGGTGGCGCTGGCGGCGCTGGCCTTTGGCGCGACACCCGTCGTCGCCGTCGGCGCGTTCGGCGACGGCTTCTGGAGCCTGATCCCGTTCACCATGCAGATGGCCTTCGTGGTGATCGGCGGCTACGTGCTGGCCACCGCGCCGGTGGTGGCGCGCTTCATCGACGTGCTGGCGCGGGCGCCACGCACGGGGCGCGGCGCGATCGTCTACATCGCCCTGGTAAGCATGCTGGCGTCGCTGCTGAGCTGGGGATTCTCACTGGTGTTCGGCGGCCTGCTGGTGCGCGCGCTGGCGCGGCGCAGCGACCTGCGCATGGATTACCGCGCGGCCGGTGCGGCGGCGTATCTGGGCCTGGGTGCGATCTGGGCAATGGGGCTGTCGTCGTCCGCCGCGCAACTGCAGGCGAACCCGGCCAGCATGCCGCCGGGCCTGCTGGCGATCACCGGCGTGCTGCCTTTCAGCCAGACGATTTTCCTGTGGCAGTCGATCGTGCTGACCGCGGTGCTGATCGTGGTGTCGCTGCTGGTCTGCTGGTTCACCGCGCCGTCGGACGCGAACGCACGCACCGCGCAGGACTTCGACGTCGGCGAAACCTCGACCCCGGCCCTGCCGCCGCGCACGCGACCAGGCGAATGGCTGGAATACAGCCCGCTGCTGTCGCTGGCGATCGGCCTGCTGGGACTGGGCTGGCTCGGCCACGAGTTCGCCAGCAAGCCGGCGATAAGCGCGATCGCCAACCTCAACACCTACAACTTCCTGTTCCTGACCCTGGGCATCCTGCTGCACTGGCGCCCGCGCAGCTTTCTCGATGCGGTGCATCGGGCGGTGCCCAGCACCGCCGGCGTGCTGATCCAGTTCCCGCTGTACGGCGGCATCGCCGCCCTGCTGACCCACGTGCCCGGTGCGGATGGCTCGACGCTGGCGCACCGCTTGTCGAACCTGTTCGTGCATATCGCCGGCACCGAGAGCTTCCCTGCGGTGATGGGCGCGTACTCGGCGATCCTCGGCTTCTTCGTGCCATCGGGTGGCGGCAAATGGCTGGTCGAGGCGCCGTACGTGATGCAGGCGGCAAACGACCTGCACGTGCATCTCGGCTGGGCGGTGCAGGTCTACAACGCGGCCGAGGCGCTGCCGAACCTGATCAACCCGTTCTGGATGCTGCCGCTGCTCGGCGTGCTGGGACTGAAAGCCCGCGACGTAGTCGGCTACACCTTCGTGCAACTGGTGGTGCACGTGCCGCTGGTGCTGGGCATGCTGTGGCTGCTCGGGATGACGCTGGACTATGTGCCGCCGGTGATGCCCTGAAACACCCGCAGGAGCGCACAGGGTGCGCTCCTGCGGTTTGCGTTTACAGCTCGCGTAGCGCGGTGGTCACCGGCAAGCGCGCGGCGCGGACGGCGGGGAACAGGCCGCCGATGAAGCCGATCGCCAGCGCCCATTTCAGGCCGCTCCACAGCAGTGCCGGGGTGACGCTGAACTCGAAGCTGAGCTTGCCCACCGAACCGGCGGCCAGCGTGGAGGCGGTGTAGCCGTTGAAGATCAGCCACGCCAGGGCGCCGCCGAGCAGGCCGCCGATCAGCGCCAGCAGCATCGTTTCCAGCATGATCGCCACCACCACCGGCGTGCCGCGGAAACCGATCGCGCGCAGCGTGGCGATTTCGCGGGCGCGGGCGGCGACGGCGGCGAACATGCAGTTGAGCGCGCCGAAGATCGCACCGATCGCCATGATCACGCCGACCGTGATGCCGATGCCCTGGATCATCTTGCTGGTGCCTTCGGACTGCTTGCTGAAGTAGTCGAGGGTGGTGTCGACGTCGACCTTCAGGCGCGGGTCGGCTTCGAGCGAGGCCTTGAACGCTTCGAAGCCGTTCGGGTCGGCCAGCTTCAGCGTCACCGAGTTGCGGCTGCCGCCGCGGCGATAGACATCGGCGACCACGTTGGCGTCGGCCCACAGCTCCGAATCCAGCGCATCGCCGGAGGCGAACTGGCCGACCACGGTCCACAGCTGGTTGCCCAGCTTCACCTGGTGGCCGACCTCGAGGCCGGCGAATTCGCGCTGGGCGCCCTGCCCCACCATCAGCTCATGCATGCCGGGCTTGAACTTGCGCCCGGCGACGACCTTGACGTTCGGCCGCACCGTCCATGCCTCGTCGCCGATGCCGCGCAGTTGCACGCTGCCGACGTCGTCTTCGGTGCCGCCCTTCAGCTGCAGGTTCGCGGCGACCACGATCTCCGGCGAGGCGATCGGCTTGTCCTGGGCGTCGCGGGCGATGCCGGCGACCTGCGGAATCACCACCACGTTGTCGCGCTCCAGCACCGACATCACTTCCGACGCGGAGGCACCGCGCATCACGATGGCGGTGTCGGTGCTGCCGGTCTTGCGCAGCGTTTCGCTGTAGCCCTCGCCCATCGCCAGCAAGGCCACCAGCACGCCGACCACGCCGGCAATGCCGATCACGATCACCGAGGAGGAACCCAGCCGCTGGCGCAAGGTGCTGACGCCGACTGCCGTGACCGAGGATGCCTGGCGGCCCTGTCGGGTCAGCGCCATCCACAGTGCGAACAGCACGGCAAGCCCCAGCACCGCCGGCCATGGCAGGCGCACCCATATGCCCAGCGTGACCACCAGCGCAACGACCAGGCCCAGGCCGATCATGAAATTTCCGAACTTGTTCATGGTGATCTCCTCAGCGGCCGGCCAGTGCATCGACAATGTTCAGGCGCATCGCGCGCACCGCGGGTATCACTCCCACCACCAGGCCGATGGCGGCCATCAGCACGATGCCGAGCACCCAGTTGCCCGCACCGACCGGCGGCAGGCCGAGCCCGCTGCCGGCCGCCACCACAGGAATCAGCGCGGTGGCGATGCCCAGCCCGATCACCCCGCCGATCAGCAACAGCAGCACGGATTCGGCCAGCACCATGCCGAGCACGCTGGTGCTGGAGAAGCCGATCGTCTTCAGCACCGCCAGTTCGGACGTCCGTTCGCGCACGGCCATCATCATGGTGTTGCCCGACAGCAGCATCAGGGTGAAGAACACCGCGCCCATGATCGAGCTGACGATCAGGCCGATGTCGGCCATCTGCTTGATCCAGTTCGCCGCGGCGGCCTGTTCGGTCTGCGTGCGGGTCTCGTGGTCGGAGTTGGCCGAGATCGCGTCGATCGCCTTGGCCACGCGATCGGCCTGGTTCACGTCGCTGACGCGGCTGACGTACCAGCCCACCGCGCCCCGGTTGTAGGGCGTGCTGTCGTCGAAGTATTTCCAATGCAGCAGGATCAGCTGCTTGAACATGCCGCCGGCGTTCTTGTCCTTCGGATGCAGGATGCCCACGATGTCGAACGACCAGTTCTTGCTGCCGTCATGGGTCGGGAAGATGGTGGACTGCAGCGGCAGCTTGTCGCCGACCTTCCAGTGGTACTTCGCCGCGAGGTCCTCGCCGACCAGCACGCCGGTGCGGGTCTCGTCGAACGCCTTGCGCTGCGCCGCCGGCACCTCGACCTCGGGGAACAGGTCGATGTAGTTCGGGCTCACCGCGAAGCTGAAGATCTGGTTGTGCGGGTCCTGGTAGGCACCGCCGAACCAGTTCGCATAGGCCACCGCCTTGACCCCGGGCACCTTGCCGATCGGCAGCTCCAGCGACGACGGCAGGGTCTGGATGAAGGACAGCTTCGAGCCGGTCTGCAGGCGTTCGGCGCCATTGGCGCTCTTGCCCGCCTGGTCGAACGAGGTGCGCACCGCGTCGAGCATGCCGAACAGCAGGAACGCGGCGATGATCGAGACCAGGGTGAGGAAGGTGCGGGTCTTGCGCCGGAACAGCGCGGCCCAGATCAGGTGGAGATATTTCATGACGGAATCCTCTGCGGATCACGGTGCTGCCACGTCGGCACGGCGACGCGGAAGCCGGAGAAGTGCGCGTAAAGCCCCCTCCCCTGTTTACAGGGGAGGGTTGGGGTGGGGTCGCTCTTGATCGCAAGGTCAAAAGCCTTACCCCCTCCCAACCTCCCCCTGCAAGCAGGGGGAGGGGCAAAGCCGCTGCGCTCCCTCCCCTGCATCGCAGGGGAGGGCCGGGGTGGGGTCGCTCTTCGCCGCAAGCCCATCACACCAGCGCTCCCTGCTCGACCAACGTGCCCTTGTCCAGATGCAGCGTATGGCTGGCGTATTCGGCCGCCTTCGGATCATGGGTGACCATCACGATGGTCTTGCCATGCTCGCGGTTGAGCTGCTGCAGCAGGCCGAGCACGTCTTCGGCGGACTGGCGGTCGAGGTCGCCGGTGGGCTCGTCGCAGACCAGCAGCTCGGGATCGGAGACGATCGCGCGGGCGATCGCCACGCGCTGCTGCTGGCCGCCGGAGAGTTCGCTCGGCTTGTGGCTGGCGCGATCGGCGAGGCCGACCAGTTGCAACGCGATCGCCGCGTTCTTCCGGCGCTGCGACGCCGACAGCTTGGTCAGCAGCAGCGGCAGTTCGACATTGCGCTGCGCCGACAGCATCGGCATCAGGTTGTAGAACTGGAAGATGAAGCCCACGTTCGACGCACGCCACTTCGCCAGCGCGCCGCCACCGAGCTGATCGATGCGCTGGCCGCCCACGCTGATGCTGCCCGCGCTTGGCGTATCGAGCCCGCCGATCAGGTTGAGCAAGGTGGTCTTGCCGGAACCGGACGGGCCCATCAGGGCCAGGAAGTCGCCCTCGGCGATCGCCAGGTTGACGTGGTGCAACACCTCGACCTTCTGCTTGCCGCGCTCATAGGTCTTGGCCAGGTTCTGGATATCGATCAGGGTGCCCATGCTGTTTCTCCGAAGGCTTCGTGACGGTCGCGACGGAGGCCGCCGCAAGAGGACATCTGTTCATGACTCATGGCGTGGCCGCTTTCGTCTGGACGGCCGAACCGTCGTGCAGGTCGGCGGGCGGGGCCAGCACCACGCTGTCGCCCGGCTTCACCGCGGCCGGCAGCAGGCGCAACTCGCCCTGGGCCTGCGCCGCGGGACTGACGGTGCGCTGGCGCACTGCGCCGCCGTCGACCACGAACACCACGCTGCGGCCGTTGCGCTGCACGATCGCCGTGGCCGGCACCAGCACGCCTTGCGGGACCTGCGCGGCAGCATCCGGCCGCTCTTCCAGGAAGGACACCCGCACGCCCATGTCGGGAACCACGCGTGCATCCTTCTGTTCCAGCGCCACGCGCACCTTGATGGTGGCCTTGCCACGATCGGCGGTGGGCACGATGGCGACCACGCGGGCGGGAATCTTCCAGTCCGGGTAGGCATCCAGCACGGCTTCGGCCGACATGCCCGGCTTGACCCGGCCGATATAGGCCTCGTTGACGTCCACGTCCACTTCCAGCGAACTCATGTCGACGATGGTGCCGACGCCGGTGCGGGTGAAGCCGCCACCGGCGGACAGCGGCGAGATGATCTCGCCCACCTGCGCGTCCTTGGTGGTGACCACGCCGCTGAACGGCGCGCGCACCACGCAGTAGTCGAAATTGACCTGGGCCACGGCGGCCTGCGCATCGGCGGACTTGGCCTGCTGGCGCTGCGCGCCGAGCTGGGCACGCAGGCTGTCCACCTGGGTCTGCGCCTGCTCGGCACTCTGCTTCGAGACCAGCCCGCGACCGACCAGCGACTGCAGCCGCCGCGCATCAGCCACGCCCTGGGCCAGTTGCGCCTGGTACTGGGCGACCTGCGCATGCGCCGCGTCGGCCTGGGCCCGGGCCGCGGCGAGGTTGGCCCGGTAGCCGCTGTCGTCCAGACGCGCCAGCACCTGGCCCTGCTTCACGTGGTCGCCTTCCTCGATCAGCACCGCGGTCAGCGTGCCGGTGATCTGGGCGGACACGGTGGCCTGGCGACGGGCGGTGACGTAACCGGTGGCCTGCAGCACGGCGCCGGCGCCGCTGTCCGCACTGGCCGCCACCGCCGTCGCGGTCTGCACCGGCACGGCGCGATGGCCCAGCCAGAACCAGCCGGCACCGCCGAGCAGCACGACCAGGGCCAGCCCGGCGGCCACGATCCACGGCCAGCGGACGCCGCCACCGCCGTGTTCCTCGCGTTGATGGCGCTCGATGCGCAGTTCCTTCAGCAGCTCGGTGTTGTCCACATCCACTCCCGCGTTCCAGGCCATGTTTCCGATGAGACAAAGCTTGAACGACACGCCGGGGCGTCGCCATGAGCCGGCATCAATCATCGGACGTGACAGCTGTCATCCGCCCCACTGTCTGTCGACGAACGGGACCGTGGCGGATCGACAGCCCGACGCCCGCGCCTGCTCCGCAGCCTGCGCCGGCAGGGCCGCCTTTGCTACGCTTGCCGCATGACCTACGCCATCGCCGCTCCCGCCGTCCCCAGCCTGCCGATCATCGGCAGCGACCAGCGCTTTCCGATCCGCCGCGTGTTCTGCATCGGCCGCAACTACGCCGAGCACGCCCGCGAGATGGGCGCGGTGGTGGACAAGTCCGCCCCGATGTTCTTCTGCAAGCCGGCCGACGCGGTGGTCAGCGACGGTGCGGATGTGCCGTATCCCTCGATGACGACGGAGCTGCACCACGAAGTGGAAATGGTGGTGGCGCTGGCCGCCGGTGGCCGCGACATCGCCCCGGAACAGGCGGGCTCGCTGATCTTCGGCTATGGCGTGGGTCTGGACCTGACCCGCCGCGACCTGCAGGCGCAGGCCAAGGCGAAGGGCCATCCGTGGGACGTGGCCAAGGCCTTCGATCATTCCGCACCGGTGTCCGCATTGCGCCCGGCGCACGAGGCGGCACTGGACGACGACAGCGTGCTGCGGCTTACCGTCAACGGCGAGCTGCGCCAGCAGACCCGGCTGGGCGAGATGGTGCACGGCGTGCCGCAGATCATCGCGGCGCTGTCCACCCTGTTCGAACTGAAGCCAGGCGACCTGATCTTCACCGGCACACCCGCGGGTGTCGCCGCCCTGCAGCGGGGCGACCGCTTTCACGCCGAACTGGTCGGCGTGGCAGCACTCGACGGGCGCATCGCGTGATCGGCGGCAACCCCTGAACCCGGCAGGTTGCGCTACATTCGACCGGCCAATCGGCCAAATCAAGGGAGTACCAGACAATGAGCATGCTCAGCGAGTTCAAGGCCTTTGCCATGCGCGGCAACGTCATCGACCTGGCGGTCGGCGTGGTCATCGGCGGCGCGTTCGGCAAGATCGTCAGCTCCCTGGTCGACCAGATCATCATGCCGCCGATCGGCTGGCTCACCGGTGGCATCGACTTCAGCCAGCTCAAGTGGGTGCTCAAGCCGGCCGACGCCAGCGACCCGGCGCACAAGGTGGCCGAGGTGGCGATCCAGTATGGCGCCTTCATCAACACGCTGATCCAGTTCATCATCATCGCGTTCGCGATCTTCATGGTGATCAAGGCGATCAACCGGCTCAGCCGCAAGCAGGAAGAAGCGCCGGCCGCCCCACCCGCCGACGTGGCGCTGCTGACCGAGATCCGCGATCTGTTGAAGAACCGGCCGGGTTGAAGAGCGGGGGACGGCCAGCTTCGTAGGGCGGGCACTGCACGCCGGCTCCTGCCGACGTGGCCAAGCAAGGGCGGCGGACAATGTCCGCCCTACGGCGCTGCTCCGTTCCTGTTCCCCGTTCCCCACCCATGACTTCTGGCCTAAGCGCCGCCTGACCTGAGCGCCATAATCGGGGTTTCCTCCGCGGAGTCTCCCGATGCGCCGTCTTCCCCTCACCCTGCTCGCCGCCAGCCTGCTGCTGGCCAGCGGCATCGCCAGCGCCGCCAACACCACGATTCCCGCCACGGCCGTAAAGACGGCCGAACAGTTGCGCGACAAGGCGATGCACGACGACACCGGCTACCGCATCGTCACGTCGCTGACCACCGAAGTCGGCCCGCGCCTGGCCGGCAGCGAGGCCGACCAGCGCGGCGTGGACTGGGCGGTGGCCAAGTTCAAGGCGCTGGGCTTCGACAAGGTCTACACCGAGGCGGTCACCTACCCGAAGTGGGTGCGCCGCAGCGAACACGGCGCGATCGTGTCGCCGTTCCCGCAGCCGATGGTGCTGACCGCGCTGGGCTATTCGCCGGGCACGCCCAAGGGCGGGCTCACCGCGCAGGTGGTGAAGTTCGACAGCCTCGACGCGCTCAAGGCCGCCGACCCGGCCACGATCAAGGGCAGGATCGTGTTCGTCGACTACCGCATGCAGCGCTACCGGGACGGCCACGACTACGGCGTCGGTTCGCCGATCCGCACCCAGGGTCCGGTGGTGGCGCAGGCCAAGGGCGCCGTCGGCTACCTGCTGCGCACCGCCGGCACCGACCCGCACAGCCGCACGCCGAACACCGGCGTGACCGGCTTCCGCGATCCGGCCAAGGCGATCCCCGCCGCCGCGATATCCAACCCCGACGCCGACCAGCTCGCACGCGTGCTCGCCTACGGCAAGCCGGTGACGGTCAGGCTCGACCTCGACTGCGGCATCGAGGGTGAATACACCGGCGCCAACGTGATCGGCGAGGTCACCGGCGCCAAGCATCCCGACCAGGTGGTCGCGATCGGCGGCCATCTGGATTCGTGGGACCCGGGTACCGGCGCGATCGACGACGCCGCCGGCGTGGCCATCGCGATGGCTGCCGGCAAGCTGATCCACGACCTGCCGCAGCGCCCTGATCGCACCATCCGGGTGATCGCCTTCGCCAACGAGGAAATGGGCCTGTGGGGCGGCCGCGCCTATGCCGAGAAGCACGCGGACGAAGTGGCGAAATTCCAGCTCGGCACCGAATCGGACTTCGGCGCGGGCAAGGTCTGGCGGATGAGCGCCAGCGTCAAGCCCGAAGCGCGCGGCGCCATCGAACAGATCGCCAAGGTGCTGGCGCCGATCAGCGTGGCCTACGACGCCAAGCGCCCCGGCGGCGGCGGTTCGGACCTGTCGCAGATGCACGGCAAGGGCATGGCCGCACTGTCGCTGACCCAGGACGGCACCAAATATTTCGACTGGCACCACACCGCCGCCGACACTCTGGACAAGATCGATCCGAAGGAACTGGCCCAGAACGTGGCGGTATACGCTGCGTTCTCGTACATGGCCGCCCAGGCGGACGGCGACTTCGGTTCCGCGCCCGGTGCATTCGCCAAAGACGGCGCCGGCGAGTAGCTCTGCCTTGCTCCCTCCCCTGCAACGCAGGGGAGGGCTGGGGTGGGGTTGCTCTTCCCGCAGAATCAAACATCAAAAGCGAACCCCCTCTCCAACCCTCCCCCTGCGTTGCAGGGGGAGGGAGCAGGAGCGTCGCCTACTTCGCGTAATACGCTCCCGAAGCCACCAGCGGTTCGGGCACGCAGAACGTCTTCGGCCGCACCGCGATCGCGATCGGCACCAGCACCTGTTTCTCCACGCCGCCCACGCTGGCGCACGATGCATCCGCCGGCAGCTGGTAGTGGATGATCCGCACCGTGTACTGCGGACAGACGTCCGAACAGGGATGCTCGGCCACCACCGGCACGCCGCGGTAGCTGCCCAGAACCACGGTCGTGTGCATCAGGCTGGCCTTGTCCCACGGCTTGGCAGCCTGTACCTGCAGCCCCGCGGCGTCCAGCTGGCCCGGCTCGCTGGCGCGAACGGCACAACCGGCGTTCAGCAGGGCAACGAAGGCGGCGGATACGAGGATGCTGTTGCGTGACATGGCATGACTCCCGTTGAAGGTCGCGGTGACCCTAGCGCAACCCGGGCGACGTTGTCGTGTAGATGCCGCCGCGCGCCCTTCACGGACGAGCGGGCGTGCGGGCCATATTCATCGCGTCAGCGCGATCCGTTCGGCAAGGCGGCGGCATCGACGTGCGGCTTGCGCCCGAAGCGCTGCTGCAGGTGATCCATGTAGATGTAGATCACCGGCGTCAGATACAGCGTGAGCACCTGCGAGAAGATCAGGCCGCCGACCACGGCCAGGCCCAGCGAGCGACGCACTTCGGCGCCGGCGCCGATGCTCAGCGCGATCGGCAGGGTGCCGGCCATCGCCGCCATGCTGGTCATCATGATCGGGCGGAAACGCACGCGGCAGGCCTCGAAGATCGCCTGCGCCGGCGGCATGCCTTCCTCGCGCTGCCGCTCCAGCGCGAAGTCGATCAGCATGATCGCGTTCTTCTTGACGATGCCGATCAGCATCACGATGCCGACGAAGGCGAACAGGTCCAGCGAGGCGTGGAAGATCACCAGGGTCAGCAGCGCGCCGACCGCCGCCGCCGGCAGGCCGGACAGGATGGTCAGCGGGTGGATGAAGCTTTCGTACAGGATGCCCAGCACCAGGTAGATCACGAACACCGCCAGCAGCAACAGCATGCCCATGCCCTGCAGGGATTGCTGGAACGCCTGCGCGGTGCCCTGCACGCTGCCGCTGATGGTCGCCGGCAGGCCCATCGTCTGCATCGCGCCGTCGATGCTGGCCACCGCGTCGCTGAGACTGACGCCCTGGGCAAGGTTGAACGACACCGTCACCGCCGGCAGCTGGCCCTGGTGATTCACGGTGAGCGCCTGCGGTTCGCGGCTGAAGCTGGCCACCGCGCTGAGCGGCACCAGCGCGCCGCTGCCCGAGGTGACGTACAGCTGCGACAGCACCGAGGGATCGTCCTGCAGCTTGCGCTCGACCTGCAGGATCACCCAGTGCTGGGTCGACGAGCCATAGATGGTGGAAACCTGGTTTTCGCCGAAGCCGATGCCCAGCGCGGTCTGCACCTGGGCCATGGTGAGACCGAGCGGCGCCAGCTTGGCGCGGTCGACCTTGACCACGATCGAGGGGCTGTTGAGGTCCAGGTCGTTGGTGACGTCCTCGAAGCCCGGCAAGGCGGCGAACGCGCGGGTGACCCGACCGCTCCAGTCGTACAGCGCCGGCATGTCGATCGACTGCAAGGTGTACTGGTACTGCGCCTTGGACTGGCGCCCGCCGATGCGGATCGCCGGCGTGTTCTGGATATAGGCGCGGATGCCGGTGACCGCCGCCAGCTTCCGGCGCAACTCGGCGGTGATCCCGTCCACGTCCAGCTTGCGCTGGTTCGCCGGCTTCAGCAGCAGCAGGATCGAGCCGTTGTTGACCGTGCTGCGCGAGCCGCCGGCGCCGATGCTGGACATGTAGCCGGCGATGTTCGGGTCCGCCGCCACGATGTCGACCAGCTTCTGCTGTCGCGCCAGCATGCCGTCGAAGGACACATCCTCCGGCCCCTCGGTGTTGACGTGCAGGGTGCCGTTGTCGCCGGCCGGGATGAAATCCTTCGGCGCCACGTAGAACAGCAGGGCGGTGGCCAGCAGGCTGAGGCCGAACGCGGCCAGCACCAGCCGCGGCCGGTCCATGCACCAGCGCAGGCTGTCGCCATAGCCGCGTTGCACCGCGTTGAAACCGCGATCGAAGCCGCCGACCAGCCAGTTCTTCCTGCTCCTGTCGGCATCGCCGTGGCCGTGCGCCTTGACGAAGCGGCTGCACAGCATCGGCGTCAGCGTGATCGCCACGATGCCGGAAATCAGGATCGCCACGCTGATCACGATCGCGAATTCGTGGAACAGCCGGCCCACGATGCCGCCCATGAACATCACCGGGATGAACACCGCGATCAGCGACAGCGTCATCGAGAAGATGGTGAAGCCGATCTCGCCGGCACCCTGCAGCGCGGCCTCGTAGGGCGGCACGCCGGCTTCCATGTGACGAACGATGTTCTCCAGCATCACGATCGCGTCGTCGACCACGAAACCGACCGCCAGGGTCAACGCCAGCAGCGAGAGATTGTCGAGGCTGTAGCCCAGCGCGTACATCACGCCGAACGTGCCCAGCACCGAGATCGGCAGGGCCACCGCGGGGATCAGCGTGGCCGACAGGCTGCCCAGGAACAGGTAGATCACGAACACCACCAGCGCGCCGGCCAGCAGCAGGGTGAACTGCACGTCGTCGACCGAGGCGCGGATCGACTGCGAGCGGTCATACAGCGTTTCCAGTTTCACCGACGGCGGCAGGCTGGCGCGGAAGCTTGGCAGCACGGCCTTGATCCGGTCCACCGTGGCCACCGTGTTCGCGCCGGGCTGACGCTGGATCGCCAGCACGATCGCGCGGGTGCCGTTGTACGAGCTGGACTTCTGGTCGTCCTGCACGCTGTCGCGCGCCACGCCGATGTCGCCCACGTGCACCGGCGCGCCGTTGCGATACGCGACCACCACGTCGTTGTACGCGGCGGCGCGCTGCAGCTGGCCGTCGCTGCGGATCGGCAGCTGCTGGCGCGATCCGTACAGCGAGCCGGTGGACTGGTTGACGTTGGCGTCGGCGATCGCGTTCTGCACCTGGTCGATGCCGATGCCGGCGGCGGCGAGCCGGTCCGGGTCCACGCTGATCCGCACCGCGTACTTCTGCGAGCCGTACACGCTGACCTGGGCCACGCCATCGATCATCGACAGCTGCTGCGCCAGTTCGGTCTCGGCGTATTCGTCGACCTGGGTCAGCGGCATCGTCGAGGAACTCATCGCCAGGTACAGGATCGCCGAGTCGGCCGGATTGACCTTGCGGAAGGTCGGCGGCGTGGTCATCTCCTTCGGCAACTGGCGCAACGCGGAGGAAATCGCCGACTGCACGTCCTGCGCCGCCGCGTCGATGTTGCGATCGAGCTCGAAGGTCAGCGTGATCGAGGTGGAACCCAGCGCGCTGGTCGAGCTCATCGAACTGATCCCGGCGATCGTCGACAGCTTGCCTTCCAGCGGCGTGGCCACCGCCGAGGCCATCGTCTCCGGCGACGCCCCGGGCAGGCTGGCGCTGATGCTGATGGTGGGGAAGTCGACGTTCGGCAGCTCGTTCACCGGCAATTGCGGATAGGCGACCAGGCCGAACACCAGCAGCGCCGTCATCAGCAGCGTGGTCATCACCGGGCGGCGGATGCAGAGCTCCGGGATATTCATGGCTTCAGCCCCGCTTGGCGGTGGCAGCGCTGCCGTCGACCAGCAGCATCTGGCCTTCGGTCACCACCTTCTCGCCGGCCTTCAGGCCCTTGTCGATCACCGTGCGCCCCGCGCTGGTCGGCCCGGTGGTGACGGTGCGCTGCTGCACCTTGCCGTCGGCGCCGAGCACGAACACGAAGCTGCCGTTGGTCGAACTCTGCAGCGCATGCACCGGCACGCTGACCACGTTGGTCAGCCGCGTGGTCGGCAGCATCACCTGCACGAACTGGCCCGGGGTGAGCCGGTGCTCGGCGTTGTCGAAGCGCGCCTTCAGCACGATGGTGCCGGTGCTGGTGTCGACCGCGTTGTCGATGAAGTCCAGCGCGCCGGTCAGCGGCGCGGCCTGATCGCCCGAGATCGCCACCTGCACCTCGAGCGCAGCGTTCTGCCGCGCGGCGCGCACGGCCGGCAGGCCGTCCTGGGGAATGTTGAACGCCACGCGCACCGGCTCGACCTGGTTGAGCAGCACGATGTCGGTGCTGTCGGCGCTGATCTGCGCGCCGGGATAGACCAGCGGCGCGCCCGCGATGCCGTCGAACGGCGCCACGATCCGCGCATAGTCGAGCTGGGTCTGCGCCAGTTCCTGCGCGGCGCGATCGGTCTGCAGGTTGGCCTTGGCCACGGCGAGGTTGGCCTGGTACAGGTCGTAGTCGGCCCTGGAGACGAAGCCCTTGCCCAGCATGTCGGCATAGCGCCGCTGGTCGGCCTCGGCCTTTTGCAACAGCGCCTGGTCACGCGACACGTTGCCACGCGCCTGGTCCAGCTGCGCCTTCAGCAGGGCCGGGTCGATCTGCGCCAGCACGCTGCCCTTGCGCACCAGCGCGCCGGGCGTGAACGACAGCGACTGCAACTGGCCCGACACCCGTGCGCGCAAGGTCACCGTCGACCACGGCTCGACGCGACCGACCAGCTTCAACGACAACTCGATGTCACCCTGCGTGACCGTCGCCACTTCCACCGGCACCGCCGCGGGCGCGCGAACCGGGTCGGCTCCGCCTCCACCGCCGCGCCCGAAGTGGACGGCGACAGCGACCACCAGCAGGGCGGCCAGCACGAGGACGATTTTTTTCCAGGACATGCGCGGTGGATTCTCGATCTTCTTGCCTGATGCGACGACGGCGGATCGCTCGGTGGCGAAGCGGGTCACTGGCCGATGCTGGCGCAGCCACGGTTCAACGCGGCAGCGCGCCTGCGGTTGACCCCGCGGGGGCGGGACACCGCCCACTATGCCCCGCATGACGCAAGTCATGACCGCGACTGATGGCACTGGTCAGCCGCGGGATGATCAATCGTCGGCGCCGGGGCCTTGTTCCAGTGCCTGCAGGTTTTCCTTGATCTGGCCGATCACCGCCAGCGCCTTCTTCAACTCGTCGTGGTCGATGCCGCGGGTGGCGTCCCGGCGCAGCTCCCGCGCGATCACCTCCATGTCGCCCACGATCACCTTGGCCTGGTCGGTGACGTACAGGCGCCATGCGCGGCGATCCTTCGGGTCGGGCCGGCGCTCGACGAAGCCGGCGGCTTGCAGGCGATCGATCACGCGGCCCACCGCAATCGGTTCCATTTCCAGAAACTCGGCCAGCTCGTTTTGCCGCAGGCCCTCGCGGTGGTACAACATCTTGGTGGCACGCCACTGGGCGCGGGTCAAACCGAATTTCACCGCGCGACGATCGAAGTGCTTGCGGAACAGCAAGGTTACGTCGCTGAGCAGGTAACCAAAGGAAATGTCTTCCGTTTTCGCCATGATGCGTTGCTACCCCAGCGCGCCAGAATGCCTGCCTGAAGCATAGGGCAAGCCGCCCATTGCGCGAAGTCATGCCGATCAGCACCCTCCACGCCGACATCACCCGCCTCGACGTCGACGCCATCGTCAACGCGGCCAACCCCGGCCTGCTCGGTGGCGGCGGTGTCGACGGCGCGATCCATCGCGCCGCCGGTCCCGGCCTGCTGGCTGTTTGCCGCGTGCTTCCCCAGTCCGCTCCCGGCGTGCGCTGCCCCACCGGCGAGGCACGCATCACGCCGGGCTTCGATTTGCCTGCGCGTCACGTGATCCACACGGTGGGACCGGTCTGGCATGGCGGCCACCACGACGAAGCGCGCTTGCTGGGCCAGTGCTATCGCAACGCACTGCGCCTGCTGCGCGAACGGGAACTGCGGACGATCGCCTTTCCCGCGATCAGCTGCGGCGTCTACGGCTACCCGCCCGAACTCGCCGCCACGGTGGCGGTGCGCACGCTGCGCGAGGAGCTGGCCGACGACGGCGGCATCGACGTCACGTTGTGCTGCTTCAGCGAGGCGATGCGCGCGGTGTTCGCACAGGCGCTTGCCACCTAGGGAACCGCCCTCGCCGCGCGGTGCCGGAACGCTCAGTCCAGCTTGAACGGATACAACGGCGCCAGCCCGGAATCCTTGCCTGCCGCACCCGCCGCACGCCACGCGAAGCCGCGTCTGAATGCCTCGGCCAGGTTCGCGTCGGGCTCCGGCACGGCGGCGCCGGCGTAATGTCGCCGCTGCAGCGCGGCGATCGCCGCATGCTGACGCGGATCATCCAGCGCCGCCGACAGATCGCCCAGATGCTGGATCGCGGGACGTTCCGCCCGCGCCCACGCCAGCAGACCGCGCGCCTGCGCCGCCGGGTCGCTGCCGCGTGCGGCGGCCAGGAACGCCAGCTGGGCATTTCGGGCGGACGACCGCGCGGGCGCGACCGGCGTCGCCGCCTCACCGGAACGGCGGCGACGCCACCACCAGACCGCCAGGCTGAGCACCCACAGGCCGAAACTGGCCAGCGCGACCCAGCGCCACGGCGTGCTCGCCGCCGCGTCCGTCGAGCCGGTGGCCACAGTGTGATCGCCCGTCACCGCCGCCGTGGATGCCGCTGCTGCCGGTGGCGTGGCTGGCGCGCCCACGGCGGGCAGCACGTCGATCGTATGGGCGGGTATCCGCGCCACTTCCATCTTGTCGCTGACCACGTTCCACCACTTCAGCGTGGTGGCGGGAATGGTCAGCGGACCGGCGCGTTCGGGCACGATCGCGAACGACTGCTGGCGCCGGCCGGTGACCCATTCGCCGTCCTGGCGATTGCCGCTCACCGGCTTGTCCGGGTAGACGGTGGCGCCATCCAGCGGCGGCAGGCTCAGCGCCGGCAGGGCTTCCTGCGACAGTCCGGTGGCCTGCAGATTCATCGTGAGGTTGAACGGCTGGCCGACCCGCGGCGCGGCGTCCTGCGCGGTGGGCCAGCCATCCAGGCTCAGGCTCAGTTCGCGCGCGGGCAGCCATGCGCTGCCGCCGAAGTCCGCTGGCGCCGCCTTCACGTCGAGGGTCTGCGCCGGGGCGCTGGCGCTGACCGGCACGGTGGCGCCGAAGAAACTGTCCGGGTCGCTCGGATCGGCCGCCTGGCCTTCGAAATCGACCGGCGGAATTTCCACCTTGCCGGCATGTTGCGGCGTCACCGCGTAGCGCTGTTCGAGCACGTGATAGCTGCGGCCGCCGCGCTCGGTGTCGTAGTTGAGGCCCTTGCCCAGCGGCGCGATTTCCACGCCGGCGACCTGCGGCGGCTGCGGCGCGTCACCACCGATGCGGGCGGCGTAATACAGCCGCGTGACGTAGGTGAACTGCTGGCCGACATAGCCCTGCGCCGGGTTGATCTGCGATTCCATGAACACGTCTTTCGACGAGGCGCTGGCCGCATTCGGATCGGGCGCCGTCACCGTGAGTTGCAGCGGCGTGGTCTGGCTGCCGGCCACGCTCAGCGCGGGAATCTGCAGCACGCCGGTGTGCCGCGGGCGCAGCGCGATGCCGAAGGTCAGCTCGGCGCTGGCCTTGCCGTTGACCATGCTGTAACTGCTGTTCTGCGAGCTGCCGAGGATCTGGAAATCCCGGTTCAACGCGCCCAGGTCGGGCGCGGCGACACCCATGCCCTGGCCGTTGACCCGCACGTTGAGCGTCACCGTCTCGCCCAGCTGGACATCGTTTCGATCCAGCGTGGCGGAGACGTCGCCGGCCAGTGCCAGCGCCGGCAGCAAGGCCAGCGCCAGCAGGCATCCGCCGATGAACTTTCGCAGGGTCACGGCTCTCCATCCTCGTTCGTGGCGCCACCGTGGCGCTGCTGGTACTCGAGCTGAAACTTGCGCCGCAACAGCGCGCCGGGATCGTCCGGCACGCGCTGCAGCGCGTGGCGCAGATCCGCCGGCAGCTTCGCCTGCGGATCATCCTTGGCCAGCGCGCCGAGCTGGTGGCCGTCCTTGTTCTTGTCCCCGGCCTGCCGGGCCAGCGCCTCGTCCATCTGCTGTTTCAACGCCTGCTGCGCACGTTCGGCCTGCGCCTTCTGTTCGGCCTGTTCCTGCGCGGTCTGTGGCTTGGTCTGGTTCTCGCCTTCCTTGCCGGACGGGTCCTGCGACGAGTCGCGCTTGCCGCTCTCGTCCTGCGGCTGGTCGCCCTTGCCGGCTTGTCCGGACGGCTGATCCTGGCCCTCGCCGTCTTTCTGCTGGCCCTGCGAACCCTGCTGGCCAGCCTTGCCCTGCTCGCCCGCCGACGACTGGTTCTTCTTGCCGTCGTGGCCTTCGTGTTCCTTCTGGTCCTGCGGCGACTGCTGCTGTTGCTGGCGCAGCCAGTCCTCGACCGCCTGCCGGTTCGCCTTGGCGTCGGCGTTGGCCGGATCGCGTTTCAGGGCTTCGTCATAGGCGGCGATCGCCTGCTTGTATTCGCCCTGCTTCGCCAGCGCATTGCCCAGGTTGTAGGCACCGTCGCTGCCGGGAACCTCGTGCAGGGATTGCGCCGCCGCCTGGTAGTCGCCGGCACGATAGGCGGCGGCGCCGCGCCAGGCCGGATCGCGGGCCAGCTGCAGGGCGCGCTTCGCGTCGCCCTGGCGCAGGGCCTGCGCCGCCTGCTGGTCGGGGCGCTGCCACAGGTCCTTCCAGCTGGTGGCCGAAGCGGTGCCGGGCAACAACGGCAACACCAGCAGCGGCACGACCAGCAACCAGCCACGACGGAACGCCATCGCGGCGATCAGCAACAGCGGCAGCAGCAACCACGGACCGCGATCCTGCCACTCATCGCCGACCTGGCCTTCGGCCAGGGTCGCGCGGGTGTGGCGCAACTCGCCGTGCAGGGCGTCGATGTCGGCCTGGTCGGCGCTCATCACCACGTAGCGTCCACCGCCGGCGGCGGCCAGTGCGCCGAGCGAGGCATCATCGCGGCGCGACAGCACCATGTTGCCGCCCGCGTCGCGCAGGAAGCCGCCATCCGGCGAGGGCACCGGACCGCCGGCGGGCGTGCCCACGCCGAGCACCGAGACGTGCACACCCGCGGCGTTTGCCTTGCGCGCCGCCGCCTGCGCCACCGCATCGGCCTGGTCGGTGATCAGCACCAGCGAACCACCGCCGGCCTTGCCATCGTGGATCAGCGTCACGCTCCGTTCGATCGCGGCGGCGGCGTTGTCGCCATCCACCGGCATGGTGTCGGGCGCCATCGCGTCGAGCAGGTCATCCAGGCTGTGTGCATCGGCGGTCAACGGCGCCACCACGAAGGCTTCGCCCGCGTAACCGACCAGCGCGTTCAGACCGTCCCGGTTTGCGCGCAGCAGGTCGCGCGCCTTGTAGCGCGCGCGATCCAGCCGGCTGGGCGCGACGTCACGGGCCAGCATGTGCTGCGACAACGAGATCGCCACCACCTGCGCCGGGCGGCTGGCATACAGGGGTTGTTCGATGCGGCTCCAGGTCGGTCCGGCCAGGGCCAGCGCAGCCAGCGTCCAGGCCAGCGCGAACAGCCACACCGGCAGATGCGCGTGGCGGGCACGCCCGCGCAAAAGATGCGGCAGCAGGGCTGCATCGACCAGGTGCGACAACGCAACCTGTCCGCCATCGCGGCGCGTGCCGAACCAGCCGATCAGCGGCAACGCCAGCAGGCCGAGCAGCCAGTCCGGCCGGAGGAAATGGAACTGCTGCAGCAACTCGTTCATGCCGTCCGCTCCGGCACGCGCGAGAAGCGCTGCGCCAGCACCACCAGCAACAGCAGCACGATGGCCGCCAGCAACGGCCAGCGGAACAACTCATGACGCGGGCGCAGCGCCGGGCCATGCTGCGGCATCGGCTCCAGCGCATCGATCGCCCGGTATGCTGCGGCCAGTTCGCTGCTGTCGGTGGCGCGGAAGAAGCGGCCGCCGGTCTGCGTGGCGATGTCGGTGAGCATGTCGGCGTCGAGGTCGGCCGAAGGATTGACCAGCTGGCTGCCGAAGAAGCCGGGGATGCGCAGCCGCGTGGCGCCGATGCCGATCGTGTAGATCCGCACGCCGGCCGCCTTCGCGGCGCGGGCCGCATCGCGGGGCGCAATGCTGCCCGCGTTGTTGACGCCGTCGGTGAGCAGCACCAGCACGCGGGCCTGCTCGGGCAAGGCCGACAGGCGCTTGACCGCCACCGCGATGGCGTCGCCGATGGCCGTTTCGGTGCCGGCGAGCCCCACCGCCGCGCCCTGCAGCTGAGCGCGCACGGCGGAAAGGTCGTAGGTCAGCGGCGTGACCAGGAAGGCCTGGCTGCCGAACAGGATCAGGCCCATTTCGTCGCCGTTGCGGCGGGCGATGAAGTCGCCGGCGATCGCCTCGACCGCCGCGAAGCGATTGACCTGCTGTCCGGCCAGCTGCATGTCGCCGGTGCGCATGCTGCCGGACAGGTCCACCGCCAGCATCAGCGCTCGCCCGCTGCGCTGCTGGGCCTGCGGCGGACCCACCCATTGCGGTCGCGCCGCGGCCGCCAGCAGGCACAGCCAGGCCAGCGCCAGCAACCACGGCGTCAGTCCACTCGCACGCTTGCCGGCCACGCTGGCCAGCCGCACGCCAGGTTGCGGCAGATGCAATGCCTGGCCGGGCGCGACGGGATGCAGCCAGCGCCGCAGCAGCCACGGCAGCGGCAACAACACGATCACCCAGGGCCAGGCGAACTCAGCCATCGGCCTGCTCCGCGGACAGCGGTTTCCAGCGTCGCGGCTGCAGCGCCTGCTGCAGCCAGCGGCGCACGGCGGCAATCGCCGCGACGTGGTCGAATGCCGTCGGCGGTCGATAGAGGTGTTGCTCCAGCTCCGCCAGCTGCGCCATCGTCGCCGCATCCAGCGGCACCCGCGCGAGCGTGCGTTGCCAGTCCTCGCCACGCTGCCGGGTGGAGCGCGCATCGTGGCGACGCGCGACCCGGCGCAGCAGCTGATGCAGTCCGCTGACCAGTCGCGCCGCGTCGGCATCCCGATCGTATTGCGCGGCCATCCGCTCCAGTTCGCTCATCACCTCGCGCCGCCGACGCAGCACATCCCGATACTTGCGGGCGAACGCGACCGCCACCCCGATGAGCAGCAGCGCGATGACCGCGAGCGCCCACCAGCCCGGCGCCGGCGGCCACCACGCCGGCTCGGCGGGCAGATGGATGTCGCGCAGTTGCGGGCCGCCGGGCGCGATCATCGGGCGCCCCTCCGCGTGCCGAGCAAGCCGCTCACCGCATCGAAGGCATCCGCCGTGGTGTCGATGCTGCTGCAGCGCAGCCCCAGTGAACGGGCCAGTTCACCCAGTCGCGCCTGCCCGGCCCCCAGCGCACGCTGGAAATCGCCACGCTGTCGCTCGGACTGCAGCATCACCTCGCAGCGTTCGCCGGCATGCTCCAGCGGGTAACGACCCGGCGTCGCCGGCGCCAGTTCCAGCACGTCGGCTACCACCAGCACGCTGACCTGCGCATGGCGGCCCAGATCGAGCAGCCGCTTGCGTGCCGCATCGTCGCAACTGAAGCCGTCGCTGATCAGCAGCACGCGGCTGGCCCCGTGCAGGACGCGGCCGGCACGCGCCAGCGCATCGGAAAGCGGTTCGAGCCGATCCGGTACAGCGTGCGCATCCCATTCGACCATGGCGCCGCACACCGCCAGCGCACCGCGCGGGCCAGCCTGTGGCCGCACCAACTGGTCGGCGTGTCCGAACGCCATCACGCCGACGCGTTCGCCGGCGCGCACCGCGTACCAGGCCGCCGCCGCCGCGGCGCGCGCGGCCTGCACCGACTTGAAGCGCACGCGGGTGCCGAAACGCATGCTGGCGTGCGTGTCGAGCAGGATCAGCAGGCAGCCTTCGCGGTCCTCCTGGAACAGCTTGGTATGCAGCTTGCCGCTGCGCGCGGTCAGCCGCCAGTCGAGCCGACGCACGTCGTCGCCAGCCTGGTAGACCCGCGATTCCGCATAGTCCATGCCGCGGCCGTATAGACGGCTGGACTGCTGGCCGCTGCGGGCGGCACGGCTCAGCAAGGGCGCCAGCCGCACCTTGCCGACCCTGGCGCGCAAGGCGATCAGTTCGGACAGCGATACCCGGCTGAGTCCATCGCCGTCGGCGGCTCGGGAGACGACGGCGTTCACGGCAGCGGCACGAGATCCAGCAGGCGACCGATCACCTGGTCGGGCCGCACGCCTTCGGCCTCGGCCTCGTAGCTGAGCAGCACGCGATGGCGCAGCACTTCATGGGCAATCGCGTGCACATCCTCGGGCAGCACGTAATCGCGCCCCGACAACCATGCCTGGGCCCGCGAACAGCGATCCAGCGCGATGGTGGCCCGCGGGCTGCCGCCCCAGGCGATCCAGCGCTTCAATTCCGGCCCGTAGTGCCCGGCATCGCGGGTGGCCAGCACCAGCTGGGTCAGGTATTCCTCCAGCGCCGGCGCCATGTGCACCGCCATCGCCGCATCGCGTGCGGCGAACACGTCGGCCTGGCTCAACAGCGCGGGAGCAGCGGCCACCGGATGGGCCCGACGACTCGCCTGTTCACGGGCGAGCTTGAGGATCGCCAGCTCGGCGGCGGCATCGGGATAACCGATCGTCACATGCATCAGGAAGCGATCGAGCTGGGCCTCGGGCAAGGTGAACGTGCCTTCCTGCTCGATGGGATTCTGCGTCGCCATCACCATGAACAACTCGGGCAGCTGCCAGGTGCGACGACCGACGGTGATCTGCTGCTCGGCCATCGCCTCGAGCAGGGCCGATTGCACCTTGGCCGGCGCCCGGTTGATCTCGTCGGCGAGGACGATGTTGTGGAACAGCGGGCCGCGCTCGAATTCGAAGCTGCCCGATTGCGGACGGAAGACATCGGTGCCGGTGAGGTCTGCCGGCAACAGGTCGGGGGTGAACTGCACGCGGTGGAAGTCTGCCTCGATCCGCGCCGCGAGCGCCTTGACCGCGGTGGTCTTGGCCAGCCCGGGCGCGCCCTCGACCAGCAGGTGGCCGTCCGCCAACAGCGCCACCAGCAGGCATTGCACCAGATGCGGCTGGCCGATGATGCATTGCTGCAGATCGTCGCGCAGCTGCGCAAAGGAAGATTGCAGGTGGCTCGAAGGCCCGGTTTCGGGTGTATCCATGAGGCGTTCCGTGGTTTGAGGCGAAGGCGGCCTGATCGATGGGGCGACCTGACCGCAAGTTCGCTCGGCGTGCTACAGACCATCAACCATGCCGGAAATTCCATAGCCGGGCACATGCCAGCCGTCACGCATAAAAAAGAGGCGGCCGAAGCCGCCTCTTTTCGTGGTGCTGCCAGAACTTACTGCAAGGTGTCGCTGAGAATCCGCGGCGTCACGAAGATCAGCAGCTCGGCCTTGGTGTTGACCCGCGACGTGCTGCGGAACAGGGCACCGATGCCGGGGATGTCGCCCAGACCGGGCACCTTGGTGATGGTGTTGGACTTGTTGACCTCGTAGATGCCACCGAGGACGACGGTCTGGCCGTTGTCGACCAGGGCCGAGGTGTTCACTTCACGCGTGTCGATGGTCGGGATCTTGCCGCTTCCCGGGGCGTCGACGTAACCGGCCAGCGCATCCTTCTTGACGTTGATCATCAGGTAGACGCGGTTGTCGGCGGTGATCGTCGGGGTGACCTTCAGCTCCAGCACGGCGTCCTTGAACTGGACCGTGGCGGTGCCACTGCCGGCGCCGCCGCCGGCGCTGTTCTGGAAGGTCACGTAGCCGATTTCCTGACCCTGGCGGATGACCGCTTCCTGCTGGTTGGCGGTGATCACGCGGGGGCTGGAGATCACCTCGCCACGACCTTCGGTCTGGGCGGCGGAGAGTTCCAGGTCCAGCGCGTAGTTCGCGCCGAGGATGGCCAGGCCGAAGCTGCCGCCCTTCAGGGTGGTGGGCAGGTTCACGTTGAGGCCGCCGGAACCGACCGTGCCCGGAGCACTGTTGTCGCCGATCGCGCTGGGCACGCCGCTGCCGAGCTGCAGCACCTGGCCGCTGGGGTTGGTCTGCTTGCCGCTGATGCCGAACTTCGCGCCCAGTTCACGGGTGAAGTCGTCGGTGGCAACCACGATGCGCGATTCGATCAGCACCTGCTGCACCGGCTTGTCCAGCACCGCGATCAGCTCGCGCAACTGGCGGATCTTCTCCGGCGTGTCGTTGAGCAGCAGGGTGTTGGTACGCACGTCGAAGGAGACGCTGCCGCGGGGCGAGAGGAAGCCACGCTGGGTGTTGCTGCCGCTGCTGCTGCCGCCACCGCCCTGGCCCTGCTTGCTGCCGGTGGTGAGCAAGGTGGCGATGTCCGAAGCCTTGCCATAGCTGATCGGCACGTAGTCGGTCACCAGCTCGGCGGTGTCCTGCGCCTTCAGCTTCGCATCGGCCAGATCCTGTTCGTACTTGGCCAGCTCGGCCTGCGGGGCAACCCAGACCACGTTGCCGTTACGACGCTTGTCGAGGCTCTTGGCACGCAGGATCACGTCCAGCGCCTGATCCCACGGCACGTTGACCAGACGCAGGGTGACGCTGCCGCCGACGCTGTCCGAAGCGACCAGGTTGAGCCCGGAGATGTCCGCGATCAGCTGCAGAGCCGAGCGCACCGGGATGTCCTGGAAGTTGAAGGTGACGCGCTTGCCGTTGTAGCTCGGCTCCTGGTCGAGCTTGCCCAGCTGGGCCTGCTTGGCGTCGGCCTTCTTCGGCGCCACTTCGACCACGTACTGGTCGGCGGTCTGGTAGGCGGACGTTTCCACGTTGCCCTTGACCGCGATCTCCATGCGCGCACCGCCACCGTTGCCGGTACGGGTGACGATCGACTGCACCGGCGTGGCGAAGTCGAGCGTGTCGAGGCGCTGGGCCAGGTTGGCCGGCAGGTTGGCGTGATCGATGGTGACCAGCACCTTGTCGCCGCTGCGGGTCATTTCGGCATTGGCGCCGCTGCCGCTGAAGTTGATCAGCACGCGACCTTCGCCGTTGGGGCCACGACGGAAGTCGATGTTGGAGATGGCCGGACCGTTCGACGAGGAAGGCAGGGCCTTGGTCGGGTCGATCGTGGCGGCGGTGGTCACCGCCTGGTCGGCGCTGCCGTTGTTCACGGTCAGGATCAGGCTGCTGCCGTCGATCCGCGAGCGGTAGCTCGACTCACGCATCAGTTCCACCACGACGCGGGTGCGACCGCCAGCGGACACGGCGGACACGCCCGAGGTCGAGCCCTTGCCGATGTCCAGATGGCGCGGCGCCGCGTTGTCGGTGTCGGCGAAGTCCACCGCGATGCGCGGCGGGTTGCCGGTCGTGAAGATCTTCGGATCCGGCACCGGGCCATTGCCGAAGTCCATGTGCAACTCCACGCTGCCACCGGGCAGTGCGTCGTAGCTGATGTTCTTCAGCGTGGTGGTGGCTGCCATCGCAGCGCTGGTCCAGGTGGCGCCAGCGATCAGCAGGCCCATCAGCATGTAACGGCTTGCATGGCGCATGACACGGCCCCGCACGGATTGGATTTGGTTGCTCATTGCATCAGCCCCTGTCTACCTATTTCGCGTCGAGCGCGATGCTGGCAGGACGTTCCATCCAGCCACCATTACCGTTGGATACCAGCTCGACCAGATCAATATGGTCTTCGCTGATCGCCGTGATATGCCCGTAGTTCTGACCCATGTACTCGTTGACATGGACGCGGTGGATCACCCCGCCCGGGTCCTTGACCAGCACTTCCATGCTGCCGCCGGCACCGACCGTGCCGACCATCTTCAGGCTGTCCAGCGCGAACAGCTCAAGCGGTTGCTTGGCGCGGTTGGCGTCCGGCCTGGGACCGGTGTTGGCGGTGCTGTTGTTGTCCAGCTCGGCCGTGCTCGGGCTGAACGGGTCACGGCGATCCTGGTCGTCGTACTTGAATGTTTCGAAGGTCTTGATCACCGGCAACGGCTGGATCGGCGCGCCCTTCTTGGCCTTTTCCTGCGCAACCCAGCTGCGCAGGTCGGACATGCCGCGGGTGCAGCCGCCGAGGACCAGCACGGCGCCCAGCATCAGCGCGAAGCGTGCGGCGTGTGCCGGCTTGATGAATGTCTGCTTGTTCATTTCCGGCCCCCCGCCCTGTTCCTGCCCGCGGGTTTGGCTGATGCCGCGCTCTCATCGTCATCGAGGTAGCGATAGGTCTTGACGGTGCCCTGCAGGACCAGTTGCCCGTTCGCGCCCTTGTCGCCCGCCGCCTTCGGTGTCAGCGACACGTCGTGCAGGGTGAGGATCACCACCCGCGGCAACGAAGCCACGCCGCTGATGAAGGTGCCGAACTGGTGGTAGGTGCCGCTGAACTTCAGGGCGATCGGTCGCTCTGCGTAGAAGTCCTTCGGCGTCTCCGGACCGGGCTGGAACAGGTCGGTCTCCAGGCCGGCCGACTGCGCGGTCTGCGAAATGTCGGTCAGCAGCTCCGGCATCTCGGTCTTGCTGGGCAGCTGGCGCAGCAACTGGCGCAGCATGTCCTGCATCTCGTCGAGCTGCTGTTGCAGCGCCTCAAGGTTGACCGACTTGGCCTGCTTGGTGGCGAATTCCTGCTTGAGCGAACCTTCCTTGCCGACCAGCGAATTCAGGCTGTCCTGCTGGTCGCTGATGACGAAGTACCAGCCGGCCAGCAATACCAGGCCGAACAGGAACGTGGTGAAGAAGATCTTTACCGACTGCGGCCAGCCACCGACGTTGTTGCGATCGAGGTTCTGGATATCACTGAGGAAACTCATGATCAGACACCTCCCTTCGCAGCCGGCGCACTGACCGGCTTGGCTTCCGGCGTCACCGGGGCCGCGGGCGTGGTCACTGCCTTGGCCGCCGCACCCAGCGGTGCCGGTACGGCCGGCGCGGCGCTGGAGCTGCTGCCCGCGGGCGGCAACGGCGTCTTGGTGGGGTCGACTTCGTCGGTTTTCGGCTTGCTCAGTTGCACGTTCAGGCCAAACGAGTAGGGCATGCGGGAGGCATCATGCGTGTTCTGCGTCTGGCGCAGGTCGGCATGGCCCATCCACGGCGAGACTTCGATGTTGCGCATGTATTCGGCCACGCTGGCGTTGGACTGCGCCACGCCGTCGAGCGACATCGACTGGCCACTCTGCTTGAGTCCGGTCAGTCGGGCGCTGGTCGGGATCGTCTTCACCAGTTCGTCGAACAGATGCACCATCTGCGAGCGGTCGGCCTGCAACTGCTCGATGATCTGCTTGCGGGCCAGCAGGTGCTCGCGCACCTTCTCCAGCTCCTTGATCTTGGCGATGCGCACGTCGAGCTGCTTGATCTCGGTCTGCAGGTAGGCGTTGCGGTCATTCTGGTTGTCGATGCGCTGGTCCATCCAGAACATCCACACCAGCAACGCGCCAATGCCGACCACGAAGGCGGCAACCAGCTGCATGTAGAACTCGCGCTCGCGTTGCTTGCGTCGCTCGGCGCGCCACGGAAGTAGATTGACGTGTGCCATCAGTCGAAGCTCCTCAAGGCGAGGCCCACCGCAATCATCAACGCGGGGGCGTCCTGCGCCAGCGACTGCGCCTGGACCCGAGGCGACAGCGACATGCGGGCCAGCGGATTGGCGACGACGCAGGGCACGCCGAGCTGCTCTTCGAGCATCGGACCAAGGCCTTCGATCGAGGCGCAGCCACCGGCCAGCACGACCTGGTCGACCTTGCTGTATTCACTGCCGGCAAAGAAGAACTGCAGCAGGCGGCTGATCTGCTGGATCAGCGATTCCTTGAACGGCTCCAGCGCCTCGGTCTCGTAGGACTCGGGCAGGCCGCCCTTGCGCTTGGCGCGGCCGGCTTCCTCGTAGGAAAGGCCGAAGCGCCGCATGATCTCGTCGGTCAGCTGCTTGCCGCCGAAGACCTGCTCGCGCGAGTAGATCGTGCGCTGGTTGCGCAGTACCGACAGGGTGGTCATGGTGGCGCCGATGTCGACCACGGCCACCAGCGCCTCACGGCTGACATTGAGCTGGTCGGCGATCATGGCGAAGGCGTTCTCCATCGCGAACGCCTCCACGTCGATCACCGCGGCGGTGAGTCCGCCCAGGTCCAGCGCGGCCACCCGCATGTCGACGTTCTCGGTGCGCGAGGCCGCCAGCAGCACGTTGTTCATGTCGGGGTTGTCGCGGACCGGGCCGAGCACCTCGTAGTCGAGACTGACTTCGTCGATCGGATACGGGATGTACTGGTTCGCCTCGACCTGGATCTGGCCTTCCAGATCGTCGTCGGACAACTCGCTGGTCATCGGGATGATGCGGGTGATCACGGCGGAGCCGGCCACCGCCGCAGCGGCGTGCTTGAGCTTGGAGCCCGAGCGTGCCAACGCGCGACGAATCGCATCACCCACCGCCTCGATCTCGACGATGTTCTTCTCGACCACGGCGTTCGGCGGCAGTGGCTCGACCGCGTAGTGCTCCACGCGATAACGGCCACCCGCCTGACTTAGCTGCAGCAGCTTGACGGCAGTCGAACTGATGTCGACACCAATCAGCGCCGGCTTCTTCGGTGTAAAGAGCCCCACGGTGTTTCCCCCTTGCCGCTGACGCCCGTAGCCAGAAACCTGGCGGGGTGCGCAGTGGCATTAAATCGAAAAATTAATGCAATGGCAACGGTCTACGGAAACTTTCTCAAGTGATTGGCGTGATCCGGGCCACATTTAGGCGAAACCCCTTCTTGGCTCGACCCTTGCTTCGGCGGGCCGGTTCGAGCTTTGGCAAACCACGCCTCATGCGGGGAATACTGCTACATCTATACTCTGCCATGTTTTGACTCAGGTCTCGCTATCTCCACACCATGCAAATTTTCAAACGCTTGTTGCGCTGGGCTCTGCTCCTGGCCTTTTCCGGTTTGCTCCTGACAGTTATCGCGGTGGGTGTGGCGTATTGGCTGATCTCCCCCCGGCTGCCCTCGGTGGCCGAGCTGAAGAACTACCCCATGCAGGTACCGCTGCGGGTGGTCAGTGCCGACGGCAAGCTGATCGCCAGCTTCGGCGAGACGCGGCGCATCCCGGTGGACATCGACAAGGTGCCCGACCGGCTCAAGCATGCGGTGCTTTCGGCCGAGGACGCCGACTTCTACCACCACCCGGGCGTGGACTGGCACGGCATCGCGCGTGCCGGCTGGCATGTGGTGGTGACCGGCGGCGACAAGGGCCCGGGTGGCTCGACGATCACCCAGCAGGTGGCGCGCAACTTCTTCCTCAGCCCCGAAAAGCTGTATTCGCGCAAGCTCACCGAAATCTTCATCGCGCTGCGCATCGAGCACGAGCTGAGCAAGGACCAGATCCTCGAGCTGTACCTCAACAAGATGTTCCTCGGCCACCGTTCCTACGGCGTGGCCGCGGCAGCGGAGTATTACTACGGCAAGACCCTGGACCAGCTCAGCGTGGCCGAGTGCGCGCTGATCGCCTCGACCTTCCAGCTGCCCTCGGTGGTCAATCCGATCAACGGGCAGAAGCGGGCGATTGCGCGGCGCAACTGGGTGCTGGGCGAAATGCTGCGCCACGACTACATCACCAAGGCCGTCTACGAGCAGGCGATCGCCGAGCCGAACCACGCCTACCCGCATGAGCAGCCGATCGAGGTGGACGCCCCCTACCTGGCCGAGATGGTGCGCCGACAGGTGCTCGACCGTTTCGGCAACGACGCATTGACCGAAGGCTACGTGGTGAAGACCACGGTGCAGAGCGGCCGTCAGCAGGCCGCGGTGGATTCGGTGCGCGAAGGGCTGATCGCCTATGACCGCCGCCACGGCTGGCGCGGCCCGGAAGCCCACCAGGACCTGCCGGCGAATGCGGGCGACGCCGATTTCGACAACCTGCTGGGCGGCTACGGCAGCATCTCGGGCATGCAGCCGGGCATCGTCACCGCCAGCGACGCCGGACAGGCGACGGTCTACCTGTCCAGCCACGAAAGCGCGATTCTCGACCTGGCCGCCCTCAGCTGGGCTCGCCCGCACATCAGTGACGACCGGGTCGGAGCCACGCCGACGCGGGTCGATGCCGTGCTCAAGCGCGGCGACATCATCCGCCTGGCCCGCGACGACAAGGGCGAATGGCAGCTGGCGCAGATCCCCGCCGCGCAAGCCGCGCTGACCTCGGTGAATCCGGAGGACGGCTCGATCCAGGCCCTGGTCGGCGGTTTCAGCTTCGTCCGCAGCAAGTTCAACCGGGCGGTCATGGCCGCCCGCCAGCCCGGTTCCAGCTTCAAGCCGTACCTGTACTCGGGAGCGTTCGAGCGGGGCTTTACGCCCTCCTCGATCATCAATGACGCACCGCTGGCCCTGCCCGACCCATCGCGACCGAACGGCATCTGGACGCCATCCAACGACGATGGCAAGTTCGCCGGTCCGATGCGCCTGCGCGAGGCGCTGGTGCAGTCGAAGAACCTGGTCTCGGTGCGCCTGCTCGACGCCATCGGCGTGCGCTTCATGCGCGAGTACGCAACCCGCTTCGGTTTCTCGCAGGACGCCATCCCGGCCAACCTGTCGATGGCGCTGGGCACCGCCTCGGTGTCGCCGATGAGCATGGCCCGCGGCTACGCCGTGTTCGCCAATGGCGGCTACCTGGTCACGCCGTATTTCATCCACGAGATCGACGACCGCAACGGCACGCCGGTCTACGTGGCCAACCCCGCGCGCGCCTGTCGTAACTGCCAGGAGCGCCTGCTGGACACCAATCCGCCCGGCCCGCCGCCAGCCGACATGAATCCGACGCCGGCCAACAACCTGGCCAACCAGGCCGGCGAGCCGGCCGAGTCGAGCAGCGTCGACGGCGTGGGCGAAGCCGTGCTTCCGGCCGATGCGCACGGCGCCGGTGCGCACGCCCCGGTGCTGGCGCCGCACGTGATCGAGGTGCGCAACGACTATCTGATGGTGTCGCTGATGAAGGACGTGATCCTGCGCGGCACCGGTTCGGCCGCCCGCGCGCTGGGGCGCGACGACCTGGCCGGCAAGACCGGCTCCACCAACGACCACCGCGACGCCTGGTTCGTCGGCTTCAACGGCGAGCTGTCGACCGCCGTGTGGGTGGGCTTCGACGACTACAGCTCGCTCGGCCGGGGCGAGTTCGGCGCCAAGGCGGCGCTGCCGATCTGGATGTCCTACATGGGCAGCGCGCTCAAGGACCAGCCGTCCAGCACGTTGCCGATGCCGCCGGGAATCAGTACGGTAATGATCAACCGTTACAGCGGACTGCCCTCCGGCGCGGGCGATCCCGATGCCATGAGCGAGATGTTCAAGGTGGAAGACGTCGACCGGTTGCGCAGCCAGGCCGCCCAGCAAAAGGAGCAGGACCAGCAACACGCCTACGACATCTTCTGAACCCTCGCCGGCAGCGGCCCGACTGACGGAAGCTGCCGGTTTCCGCATGATGAGGAGCGCCCTGTCCATGTCACGAGGCGAGCACCACCGCATCCACACGCATGACCGCCTGCAACGCAACCGTGTCCGCATCGCCCAGGAAGCGGCGCGGCTGATGAGCGAGCACGGCATCCGCGATTTCCACCACGCCAAGCTGAAGGCGGCGGAACGCCTGGGCATCCTCGACACCCAGGCGCTGCCCCGCAACCAGGAAATCGAGCAGGCCTTGCGCGAACACCAGCGCCTGTTCCTCGGCGACAGCCAGCCGCAACTGCTGCGGCAACGCCGGGAGGCGGCGCTCGACGCGATGCGTTTCCTGGCCGCCTTCGAACCCCGCCTGGTCGGCGCGGTGCTGGAAGGCACGGCGGACGCCCACTCGGCCGTGTGCCTGCACGTCTACAGCGACGATCCGGAGGCCGTGATGCTCTACCTGCGCGAACACGGCGTGCCGTTCGATACCCAGGTGCGCCGGCTACGCTACGGCCGCGACGAGGATCAGCCGGAATATCAGGTGTTGCTGTTCGCCGCCGACGAACTGCCGTTCGACCTCACCGTGCTGCCGCGCGACGCGCTGCGCCAGGCGCCACTGGATCGTGCCGACGACCGGCCGATGCGGCGCGCGTCATTGACCCAGGTGGAACTGCTGCTGGCGGAAGATCCCGCCGACGATTTCGAGCAGCAGTTGAGCGCCGCCCTGCGCTGAAGCGATCTGTCCCGCATGAAAAAAGCCCCGACCATGGCCGGGGCTTTCCTTCAACCGCAGATACTCAGCGCTTCGTTGTCGGCACGAAGTCGCGCACGTCGGCACCGGTATAGACCTGGCGCGGGCGACCGATCCGCGATCCCGGCGTTTCATGCTGCTCGATCCAGTGCGCGATCCAGCCGGCGGTGCGGGCGATGGCGAACATCACGGTGAACATCTCGGTGGGAATGCCCAGCGCCTTGTAGATGATGCCCGAGTAGAAATCGACGTTCGGATACAGCTTGCGCTCGATGAAGTATTCGTCCTTCAGCGCCGCCTCTTCCAGCTTCATCGCCACGTCCAGCAGCGGATCCTTCACGCCCAGTTCGGCCAGCACCTTGTGGCACATCTCGCGGATGATCTTCGCGCGCGGGTCGAAGTTCTTGTACACGCGATGGCCGAAGCCCATCAGGCGGAAGCTGTCGTTCTTGTCCTTGGCGCGCAGGATCGCCGACTCGACGTTGTCCGGGCTGCCGATTTCCTCGAGCTGCTTGAGCACGGCCTCGTTCGCACCACCGTGGGCCGGGCCCCACAGCGCGGTGATGCCGGCGGCGATCGACGCATACGGATTGGCGCCGGTGGAACCGACCAGGCGCACCGTCGAGGTCGACGCGTTCTGCTCGTGGTCGGCGTGCAGGATGAACAGCAGGTCCAGCGCCTTGGCCGCGACCGGATTCATCTGCAACGGCTCGCTCGGCACCTCGAACATCATGTGCAGGAAACGGTCGACGTACTCGAGGTTGTTGCGCGGATAGCGCGACGGCCAGCCGATCGAATAGCGGTAGCAGGCCGCGGCGATCGTCGGCATCTTGGCGATCAGGCGGATCGCGGCCAGCTTGCGGTCGGCCGGATCATCGACGTTGAGGTCGTCGTGGTAGAACGCCGACAACGAGGCGACGGCCGCGGCCAGCATCGCCATCGGGTGCGCGTCGTGGTGGAAGCCCTGGAAGAAGTTCTTCAGCGACTCGTGCAGCATGGTGTGATGCGAGACATCGTGCTCGAACGCAGCGAACTCGTCCGCCTTGGGCAGCTCGCCGTTCAGCAGCAGGTAGGCCACCTCGAGGAAGCTGGACTTCTCCGCCAGCTGCTCGATCGGGTAACCGCGATACAGCAGCACGCCCTTGTCACCGTCGATGTAGGTGATCGCACTCTTGGTGCTGGCGGTGCTGCCGAAACCTGGGTCGTAGGTGAAGTGGCCGGTGTCCTTGTACAGGGTGGCGATGTCGATGCACGCTGGTCCCAGCGTGCCGCTGACCAGGGGCAGCTCGCTGCTGCGACTGGTCGACTCATCCACCAACTTGACGATCTTGGGATCGGACACGGAAATCTCCTTGCATGTGGGTCATCACAGGACGGCATCGCCATGGGCGATGCCGTCCTGTGCGGAATGCCTGGCTTCGGCGGCCGGGGAAAACAGCCGAAGCAACGAACGCCTTGGCGTCAGCTCACCCGCCATTATCGCACAAGGCCACGCGCGCATTCGATGGCGAATGGTCGAATGCCGGACACGAAAAGACACGGGGCAGGCCTGCGCCTGCCCCGTGTCTTCGAACCGCGTTGGCGATCGGGTCTGCTGACCGGCGCCAGGCGCCTGCAGCGACCGGCCCGCAGCAACCGGCGATTACTCCTTGACGGAGCCCGCGTAACGGCGACGGAACTTGTCGACGCGGCCGCCCACGTCAAGCGTCTTCTGCTTGCCGGTGTAGAACGGGTGCGAATGGCTGGAGATATCCACCTTGATCAGCGGGTACTCGTTGCCGTCTTCCCACTTGATGGTTTCCTTGCTGGACATGGTCGACTTGGTCAGGAACGAGAAGTCGGACGACAGGTCCTGGAACACCACCGGGACGTAATTCGGATGGATATCAGGCTTCATGGCTGGCTCTAAAGCGGTGGTGAAAAGAGCGGCATTGTAACGAGGATGCGCCTGGCTGCGCAAGTCGCCCCCACCCGCGGATCAGGCCGGAACGCCCAGCGCGCGCTTCACCATCGCCGCAAAGCGGGCCTGGTCCACCTCCAGCACGATGTTCGCCTGGGCCGGTCGGCCCAGCCGCGCCGTCCAGTCGACCACGGTGGCACCGCGGGTCAGGCGACCATCCAGCTCCACCGCCACCGCCCGCCTTTCACAGCGGGTGACGATCGAGGGGTCCAGCGCGACGGCCATCGCCAGGGCGTCCGCGGCGACCAGTCCGGTGCGTTCGTGCCGGGCGTTGTAGCGACGCGCCGTGGCCACGATCCGCCCGAAGAAATCCGCGCGATGGTCACCGGCGGCCAGCCAGCGGTCGAACTCGGCATCGTCGAATGCGTGCCGCAGGGTGGCTTCCCAGTCGACCAGGTCGAATGCCGGGAACGCCTCGAACACCACGTGGGCCGCCTCGGGGTCGAAGCCGATGTTGAATTCCGCCGGCACCTTGCCGGTGTTGCCGTGGCCGGTGACCGCGCCACCCATCACCACCAGTCGCGCCACTCGTTCGGGCAGGCTCGGGTCCAGCCGCAGCGCCAGCGCCAGGTTGGTCAGCGGACCCAACGCCACCAGGGTCAACTCGCCGGGGCGCTCGCGGGTCAGGCGCAACAGCGCCAGCGCCGCCGACTCGGCCGACACCGCGGCGGCGGGTTCGGCGAAACCCACATCGCCGAAACCGTCCTGGCCATGCACGAAGGCGGCGTCTTCTTCCGGTGCGCGCACCAGCGGCATGGCGCAGCCGGCGAAGACCGGCGTCGTCATGCCCACCAGGTCGACCAGGGTGCGCGCATTGCGCACGGTGTGGCCCAGGCCCACGTTGCCCGCGGCGATGCTGAGGCCGGCCACATCGGCATGGGCGTAAGCCATCAGGATGGCGAGGGCGTCGTCGACACCGGGATCGGTGTCGATCAGGAGTTGCGGCTTGGTCATGTGGACGGGTCGGGTGAGATCAGCTGAGTAGCTTAAAGGGAACAGGGAACGGGGAACAGGGAACAAGGGCCAGAGCGGCGACTATCCCGGTCCATCCCCGTTCCCCGTTCCCGCTCCACCCTTCACGCATGCGCGTAACGGGCGGCGCCGCCGATCCAGCGCTCGATCAACTGGCCGGTCTGCCGCGGATGCTCTGCCAGCATCCGTTCGCCGACCTGCTGCACGGCCGGCAACAGGTGTGCGTCGCGGGTGAGGTCGGCGATGCGGAAACTGAGCTGCCCCGTCTGGCGGGTACCCAGCACTTCGCCGGGCCCGCGCAGCTCCAGGTCCTTCTCGGCGATGCGGAACCCGTCGCTGGTTTCCCGCATCACCTGCAGGCGCTCGCGTGCCAGCTGGCCCAGCGGCGGCTGGTACAGCAGCACGCAGTTGGAGGCCACCGCGCCGCGGCCGACCCGGCCGCGCAACTGGTGCAACTGGGCCAGGCCCAGCCGCTCGCTGTTCTCGATCACCATCAGGCTGGCGTTCGGCACGTCCACGCCGACCTCGATCACCGTGGTGGCCACCAGCACGGCGAGCTCGCCGGCCTTGAACGCATCCATCACCGCCTGCTTTTCCTTCGGCTTCATGCGGCCGTGGATCAGGCCGACCTTGAAGCCGGCCAGCGCCGCGGAAAGTTCCGCGTGCGCCACTTCGGCCGCCTGCGCACGCAGCTGCTCGGATTCCTCGATCAGGGTGCACACCCAGTACACCTGGCGCCCCTCACCGCAAGCGGCGTGGATGCGCTCGATCACCTCGATCCGCCGTGCGTTGGAGATCGCGATGGTCTGCACCGGCGTGCGCCCGGGCGGCAGTTCGTCGATCGACGAGACATCGAGGTCGGCATACGCACTCATCGCCAGCGTGCGCGGGATCGGCGTCGCGGTCAGCACCAGCTGGTGCGGCACCAGTTGCCCGTCCCTGCCCTTGTCGCGCAGGGCCAGTCGCTGTTGCACGCCGAAGCGGTGCTGTTCGTCGACGATCACCAGACCGAGCCGTTCAAACGCCACGCCCTCCTGCATCAGGGCGTGCGTGCCGATCACCACCGCTGCGCCGCCGGCGACCCGGGCCAGCGCCTGCTGGCGCGCCTTGCCGGTGACCTTGCCAGCCAGCCACTCCAGCTCGATGCCAAGCGGCTGCAGCCAGTGCCGGAAATTGTGCAGGTGCTGTTCGGCCAGCAGTTCGGTCGGCGCCATCAACGCCACCTGATGACCGGCTTCGACCGCCGCCAGCGCAGCCAGCGCCGCCACCACGGTCTTGCCGCTGCCAACGTCGCCCTGCACCAGTCGCAGCATCGGATGGTTGCGTGCGAGGTCGCCAGCCACTTCGTCGGTGACCCGCTGCTGCGCCGCCGTCAGCCGGAACGACAGGCTGGCCAGCAACTGCCGGCGCAGCCCGCCGTCACCACCGAGCTTCGGCGCACGGCGGCGGCGCACCGCCTCGCGCATGCGGCGCAGGCTCAGGTGCTGGGTCAGCAACTCCTCGAACGCCAGTCGCTGCTGCGCCGGATGCCGGCCCAGCACCAACTGGTCCAGACGCGCGTCCGGCGGCGGGCGATGCACGTACAGCAGTGCGTCACGCAGCGACGTAAGGCCATGTTCGGCGCACAGCGCCGACGGAATCAGCTCCAGTTGGGCCGCGGGCGGCAGCAGCGCCAGTGCCTTGCCGATCACCCCGGCCAGCCGCTTCGGCCCCAGCCCCTCGGTGGTCGGATAGACCGGGCTGAGCAGGTCGTCGACGGCCGCCACGGCCTCGCCGGTCAGGCGCTGGTAAGTCGGATGCACCATTTCCAGGCCCTGCGCGCCATGGCGAACCTCGCCATAGCAAAGCAGCCGCGCGCCCGGCAGCAACTGCTCGGCCTGGGCGCGATTGAAATGGAAGAAGCGCAGCAGCAGGGTCTGCCGGCTGTCGTCGCCGATCGCCACTTTCAGCTGGGGTCGATAGCGAAAGCCCCGCTCGACCGCCTCGACCACGCCTTCGACCTGGGCCCGGTCGCCCGGACGCAGGTCGGCGATCGGGGTGACCCGGGTCTTGTCTTCGTAGCGCAAAGGCAGGTGGAACCACAGGTCCTGCACCCGTTCCAGCCCCAGCCGGGCCAGCGACGCGACCAGCGCCGGCCCCACTCCAGGCAGCTTGCCGACCGGCGTGAGGCCGGGATCGGTGTCGATGGGGACTGCGGGGCGGGCGGGACGTGTGGCCATGAACGACAAGCCTACCCGAGCATCCTCATCCATCGTAAGCCGGACGGCGACGCACGCTGTCGGCGCCGGCCTCGCGCTGGATCAGCCGATGTCGCTCAGGACAGCACCATCACCGCGTCCACCTCGACCTGGGCCGCCTTCGGCAGCGCGGATACCTCGATTGTGGAGCGCGCCGGATACGGCTGCTGGAAGTACTCCGCCATCACCGCGTTCACCGCGGCGAAATTCGCCAGGTCGGTGACGTAGATGCCCACCCGCACGATCTGCGCCAGCGAGCCGCCGGCGGCCGTGGCCACCGCCGTGAGGTTGTCGAACACGCGCCGTGTCTGCGCGGTGACATCGCCATCGACCAGCGCGCCGGTGGCCGGGTCCAGCGGAATCTGGCCGGAGAAGTAAACGGTGTTGCCGGCTCGTACCGCCTGCGAATACGGACCGATCGCGGCCGGCGCCTGTTCGGTGGTGATGATGCTGCGGGACATGGGGTTTCCTCAGGGAATCGGGAATCGGGAATCGGGAATCGGGAAAGTTATCGCGTCGTCGTGGTCATGCAAACCCCCGGAGCATCGAAACGGCGAACCATTGCCGATTCTCCGTTCCCGGCTTACAGCGGATACCGATACGCCCCGCTGACCACCCCGGTGCGGCGCACGCGACGGATCACGTCGGCCAGGTGCTTGCGGCTTTTCACTTCCATCGCGAACAGCAGGGTGGCTGCCGCGGAGTCGCGTTCGACGTACTCCACGTTCTCGATGTTCGAATCGGCGGCGGCGATCGCGGCGGCCACGGTGGCCAGCACGCCGGGACGATTGATCACCTCGATCCGCAGCTCGGCCCGATAGTCGCCCTGCACGTCGCGGTCCCATTCGATCGCCACGCGGCGTTCGGGCGACTTGCTCAGCTCGAACACGTTCGGGCATTCCTCGCGATGCACCACGATGCCCTTGCCCGAGGACAGGTAGCCGATGATGTCGTCGCCCGGCAGCGGGTGGCAGCAGTTGGCGAAGCTGAGCACGCCGCGCTCGGCGCCGGTGATGCGGATCTTCTCGTGCGTGTGCACCGGCAGCTGCGGCTTGCCGGCCTTCTTGCCGCGCGAGGCGAGCAACTGGCTGGCCACCACGTCGGGCATGCGGTTGCCCAGCGCGATGTCGGACAGCAACTCTTCCAGCCGCTTGAGCTTGGAGGTCTCCAGGAAGCGGTCGAGTACCGCCGCCGGGACGCCATCGAGGCTGCTGCCCAGGGCATCCAGCGCGCGATCGAGCATGCGATGGCCGAAATCCACCGCGTCCTCGTGCTGCAGGTGCTTCAGGTACTGGCGGATGGCGGCACGCGCCTTGCCGGTCACCACCACTTCCAGCCATGCCGGGTTGGGCACCGCCGACGGCGCGGTGATGATCTCCACCAGTTGCCCGGATTCCAGTCGGGTGCGCAGCGGCAGCAGCCGCTTGTCGACCCGCGCGGCCACCGCGTGGTCGCCCACGTCGGTGTGCACGGCGTAGGCGAAATCCAGAGCGGTGGCATTGCGCGGCAGCGACAGGATGTCGCCCCGCGGTGTGAACAGGTAGACCTCGTCGGGGAACAGGTCGATCTTGACGTTCTCGATGAACTCCGACGACGACACCGTGTTGGCCGAACTGTCGACCAGCGAGGACAGCCACTCCCGCGCACGCGCCTGCGCGCTGTTGGCCGGGCCGCTTTCGGTCTTGTAGGCCCAGTGCGCCGCCACGCCACTCTCGGCGACCGAATCCATCTCGGCGGTGCGGATCTGCACCTCGATGGGCGCGCCGAACGGCCCGAGCAGCACGGTGTGCAGCGACTGGTAGCCGTTCGCCTTGGGAATCGCGATGAAGTCCTTGAAGCGCTTGTCGACCGGCTTGTACAGCGCGTGCACCATGCCGAGCGCCATGTAGCAGCTCATCGCGCTGTCGACCACCACGCGGAAACCGTAGACGTCCATCAGCTGGGCGAAGCTCTTGTGCTCGCCACGCATCTTCGAATAGATGCTCCACGGCGACTTGATCCGCCCCACCACCAGGGCCGGCAGGTGGTCGGCCTGCAGGCGCGCGGTCAGCGCCGCCTCGATCTTGCCCATCGCCTCGCGTCGGTTGCCGATCGCCGCGCGGATGCGCTCGCTGATCACGCGATAGCGGTCCGGATACAGGGCGTGGAAGCCCAGGTCCTGCAACTCGGCCTTGAACTTGTTCATGCCCAGGCGCTGCGCGATCGGCGCGAAGATCTCCAGCGTTTCGCGGGCGATGCGCCGGCGCGAGGAGCCGTCCTTGGCGCCCAGCGTGCGCATGTTGTGCAGCCGGTCGGACAGCTTGATCAGGATCACGCGAATGTCGCGCGCCATCGCCAGCAGCATCTTGCGGAAGCTTTCCGCATCGGCCTCCTGGCGGGTGCCGAAGCGCATCTTGTCCAGCTTGGTGACGCCGTCGACCAGTTCGGCCACGACCTCGCCGAACTCGGCGGCGATGTCCTCGCGGCTGAGCTCGGTGTCTTCCAGGGTGTCGTGCAGGATGGCCGCGATGATCGTCTCGGCATCCAGCCCCAGTTCGGCCAGGATGCCCGCCACCGCCACCGGATGGGTGATGTACGGCTCGCCGCTCTTGCGCTCCTGGCCGGCGTGCGCCTGCGCGCCGATCTGGAACGCGCGCAATACCCGCGTCACCTGCGCTTCGGGCAGGTAGTTGATGCGTTCCTTCAGGGCCAGCGCATACGGTGGTAGCGCGGACAGGTCGACCGTGGCGGGGTGGGTGGCCGCAGTCATCGTTGCCGGCGCCTGTTCAGGCGCCTGCCTCGAGTCGGGTGAAGCGTGCGGCTGCCGGACGTGCGCGCTGGATGACACCGGCCATGCCGATGTCGCGCGAGCACGTGCTACAGCAACCGCCATCCATCAGTCGTCGCCACCCTTGGAGAGATCGTCGTCCACTTCGGCCGCCGCCCATTCCAGCGCCTCACGCTCGGCGCGCTCGCGCTCGGCCTTGTCGATCTGGTCGATCGTGGCCTGATCGATGCGGCGCGCGGCGATCTCGCGCAGGGCCAGTACGGTGGGCTTGTCGTGATCCGGATTGACGGCCGGTTCGGCGCCCTTTTCCAGCTGGCGCGCGCGCTTGGTCGCCATCAATACCAGTTCAAAACGGTTGTCGACCACCTCAAGGCAGTCCTCCACGGTAATACGGGCCATGCGAATTCCTTAGGGAATAGAGACTTATATGGTCTGACAGTGTAGTTGAGCGGATGCTTTGCTGGCAATGCGCACGGCGCGTATCATGGCCGGCTGGCCACGGATGGACGCGCTGGGCAAAAACCTGCCGAAAACCGTGCAAGATACAAAACCAGACAGTACACTTAACTGTCCCCCGACGCGAACCCTGCACTGATGCCTTCTTCGCTTCGCTCTTCCCTGCTTGGCCGCTGGTTGCCCGTGCTGGCGATCGCGTTGCTGGCTGGCTGCACGATTGCCAAGCCGCGCACCGACGATCCGCTGGAGAAGTTCAACCGCGGCGCCTACAAATTCAACGACGCCGTGGACAAGGCGGTGATCCGTCCCGTCGCGCTGGGTTACCGCAAGGTGACGAACCCGCCGGTGCGCCGCTCGTTCAGCGACTTCTTCACCAACATCCGGATGCCGATCACGGTCGCCAACGACCTGTTGCAGGCGCGGCCGAAGCAGGCGCTGCAGAGCACGGGCCGGTTCCTGGTCAACCTGACCCTGGGCATCGGCGGCTTCTTCGATCCGGCCAGCCAGCTGGGCCTGCCGCTGGAAGACAACGATTTCGGCGTCACCCTGGCACGCTGGGGCGCCCCGGAAGGCGACTACCTGATGCTGCCCCTGCTCGGTCCCAGCACCGTGCGCGACATCTGGCAGCGCCCGGTGGACAGCTATTTCTTCGACCCGCTGACCCTGTTCGCCAACAACCATCACTACAACGGCCTGCAGTACATGCCGCAGATGATGTACCTGGTGACGATCCGCTCGCGCGCGATCGACGCGGAGGGCTTCCTGCAGTCCGCCTATGACCCGTACGTGTTCATCCGCGACGCCTACCGGCAGCAGCGCCTGTACAAGATCTACGACGGCAACCCGCCGGTGGAGATCATCCAGCAGATGCAGGGCCTGGACGAGCAGAACTTCGATCCCGAGGAATTGCTCGACCAGCAGCATCAGTGGGAAAACAGCCATCCGGGCCAATCGGGCCAGCGCTGACCGAGCCGGCATCGCCGAGCGATCCCGGAGGGAGCGACCGGATGACCACAAAAAAAAGGGGCCGCGAGGCCCCTTTTCATTTTGCTGCTCCGTCGGGTCAGCCCATCATCCGGTCGACTTCGCAGACCTGGGCCAGCGCCCGCATCCCCGCAGGCATGTGGGTGACCTCCAGCGATCGGCCACGGCCACGGACGTCGGCCACCACGGCAAGCACGCAGGCCAGCCCGGCGCTGTCGCTGCGGGTCACCCCGGCCAGGTCGAGCCGGCTGATGCGAACGTCGGCCACCAGTGCGGACTGCATCGCCTGCAGGGCATCCTTCGCCGTGTCGAAACCGAGCTCGCCGGCCACCGCCAGGGTCGCCGGCGAGGCCACGCCCAGGCGGAAGCCGGAAGCAGCGACGGCCTTCGTCACGGCTTGTCCTTGTTGTCCTTGGCCATCGTCTCCAGCGCCTTCTCGCCCTGGGTCTCGAGGTTGGTGATCAGCTGCTCGATGCCGACCTTGCGGATTTCCGCATCCACCTGGTTGCGGTAGTTGGTGACATAGGAAATGCCCTCGATGATCACGTCGTAGGCCTTCCAGTCGCCATTGCGGCCCTTGCGGAACGCGTAGTCGATCGACACCAGCTTGCCGTCGTCCAGCACCACCTGGGTACGCACCACGGTGCGCTTGTCGTTGAGGTCGCCCTTGAACGGCAGCACCTTGACCCGGCCGCGGGTGTAGTTGAGCAGGCCTTCGGCGTAGCGGTGGGTGATCGAGTTGTAGAACGCCTTGGCGAAACGCTCGCGCTGGGCGGGCGTCGCTTCGCGGGCGTGCTGGCCCAGCACCAGGATCGAGGCGTAGTCCAGGTCGAAATGCGGCAGGAACACCTCATCGATGACGCTGATGAGCTTCTCCTGGTTCTTCTTCAGCTCGTCGCGATGCCCCTCGATCGCCGAGGCCAGCTGGTCGGCGATCGTCTGCACGACCTGGGCCGGCGTCGGCTGCGTGGCATCGGCGGCAGCGGGTGCGGGCGTCTGGGCAAACGCGGGGGCGGCGACGACGGTGCCGAAGGCGATCGCGGTGGCAAGAGCCAGTCTGCGCAACATGGGTAACTCCTCAAGCGGTACCGGCTCGTCGAGCCGACAGGGATGGCGGGCTATTTGCTGCCGTTGCCGGCGTCTTTCTTGTCACTGGACGAACCGTTCACCAGGAACTTGCCGATCAGGTCCTCCAGCTGCATCGCGGACTGGGTCAGGATCATCTCGTCACCGTCCTTGAGCGCATCGGGTGAACCGCCCGGCTGGATCGCAACATACTGGGTGCCGATCAAACCGCTGGTGAACACCGCGGCGGCCGAATCGTCGGGGATCGCGTCGTAGCGCTTGTCGATCGACAACACCACTTCGGCGTTGAGCTTGACCGGATCGGCGTGCACCGACTGCACGCTGCCGATCACCACGCCGGCCATCTTCACCGGCGCGCCGGCCGAGAGCGTGCCGACGTTGGTGAAGCTCGCCTTCACCGCATAGCTGCCGCCCACGTTGTCGACCACGCCGCCGGCGCCGAAGAACTTGCCCAGCATCTCTTCCAGCGGCTGGGTGGACTTGGTCCGCGCCAGCGTGCCGCCGCCGGCCACCGCCTGCTTCGCGCTGCCGTACTCGATGCCCACGTACTGGTCGCCGAGCAGGCCGCTGGTGAAGATGGTGGCCACCGAATCCTGCGGAATGTGGTTGTAGTTCCTGTCGATCGACAGCGTCACGTCGGCCACGTCGTGATCGGGCTTCAGCGTGATCGACTGCACCTGGCCCACCCGCACCCCGGCGATCTTCACCGGCGCGCGCTCCTTCAGCTGGCCGATGTTGGTGAACTGTGCCTGGATGGTGTAGCTGTCGCCCTGGTGGACGTTCGCCACCGAACTGGTCTGGGTCGCCAGGTAGGCCAGCGCGGCGAAGCCGAGCACGATGAACAGGCCGGTGCCGACGGCGTACGAACTTCTGGGTTGGCTCACGGCAGAATCCTCGGAAAACGATGGGTCATGGCAGTTACATCAGGAAAGCGGTGAGCACGAAATCGAGCGCCAGGATGGCGATCGACGAGGCGACCACGGTGCGCGTGGTGGCATACGCCACGCCTTCGCTGGTAGGCGCGGTGGTGAAGCCCTGGAACACCGCGATCAGCGACACCACCGCGCCGAAGGCCAGGCTCTTGAACAGCACGCCGTTGACGATGTCGGTGCGCACGTCGACCACCGCAGTCATGTTCGACCAGAACGTGCCGTTGTCGATGCCCAGCCAGGTGACGCCGACCAGGTGGCCGCCGAACACCGCCATCGCGCAGAACACGCAGCACAGCAGCGGCATCGCGATCAGCCCGGCCAGGAAGCGCGGCGTGGCGACGTAGGCGATCGGGTCGACCGCCATCATCTCCATCGCCGAGATCTGGTCGGTGGCGCGCATCAGGCCGATCTCGGCGGTGATCGCGGTACCGGCGCGGCCGGCGAACAGCAGCGCGGTGACCACCGGCCCCAGCTCGCGGTACACCGACAACGCCACCACCATGCCGCTGGCCGAGGTGCCGCCGAAGATCGACAGCACGTGGTACAGCTGCAGCATCAGCACCATGCCCACGAACAGGCCGCAGACCATGATGATGGTCAGGCTCATCGCGCCGACGAACCACAGCTGGCGGATAGTCTCGCGCACGTGGCGGAAGCTGCGCGGAACCGCCGCCAGCAGGGTCAGCAGGAACAGCCCGCTGGCCCCGATCTGCGCCAGCGAGCGGAGCACGACATTGTTGGCTTGTGGCCCGCGCGCGGTCATTTCGCCACTCCCGCCAGACCCAGCGCCTGCGCGTAATCACCAGCCGGATACTGGAACGGCACCGGGCCGTCCGCCTCGCCGCCGAAGAACTGGCGCGTCCACGCCGAGCCGTCATCGGCGATCGTCTTCGGATCGCCCTGCGCCACCACCTTGCCGTTGGCGATCAGGTACACGTGGTCGGCCACCCGCTTGACCGCTTCCAGCTCGTGCGCCACCAGCACGCTGGTGATGCCCAGCGTCTCGTTCAACGTGCGGATCAGTTTCAGCACCTGGTTCAGCGCCACCGGGTCCAGCCCCACGAACGGCTCGTCATACAGGATCAGCATCGGATCGAACACGATCGCCCGCGCCAGCGCCACGCGCCGCGCCATGCCGCCCGACAGCTCGTCCGGGCTCAGTCGCGCCGCGCCGCGCAGGCCGACGGCCTGCAGCTTCAGCAGCACCAGGTTGCGAATCAGCTCCTCCGGCAGCTTCGTGTGCTGGCGCAGCGGGAACGCCACGTTCTCGAACACGTCGAAGTCGGTCAGCAGCGCCGAATTCTGGAACAGGTAGCCGATCCCCTCGCGCAGCTTGTACAGCTGCTCGCGCGACAGCTGGGCCAGGTTCGCGCCGTTGACGTGGATCGTGCCCGCGTCGGCGCGCATCTGCCCGGTGATGTGCTTGAGCAGGGTGGTCTTGCCGGTGCCGCTGGGGCCCATGATCGCGGTGATCCTGCCGCGGGGGATGTCCATGTCCAGCGCATCGAAAATGGTCTTGCCGTTGAGCACCGTGGTCAGGCCACGGATCCGCACCAGGGTGGCGTCGTCGGGTGTGGCGCGAACGGGGTCGGTCATGGGCGGCAAACGACGTGGAGAAAGCGGACAAGGTAGCCGATGCGCGGTTCGAAGACCATGCGACGGCCGGCGTTTCAGCCGCCGGGGGCGAGCAGTTCGGCGATCAGGGCTTCGTGGCGCTGCCACTGCAGTGCGCTGCGCAGGCGCACCGCCCGCACGATCGCCTGCAGGTCGGCCAGCGCATCGTCGAACACGTCGTTGACCAGGACGTAGTCGAATTCATGGGCGTGGGCGATCTCGCCGCGCGAGTTGCGCAGGCGGCGCTCGATCACCTCCGGCGCATCCGAACCGCGGCCGCGCAGGCGCCGTTCCAGCTCGGCCCGCGACGGCGGCAGGATGAACACGCTGACGCAATCGGGCTTGCTGCGGCGAATCTGCTCGGCGCCCTGCCAGTCGATCTCCAACAGCACGTCGCGACCCTGCGCCAGCAGTTCCTGCACCGTGGTGCGCGAGGTGCCGTAGAGGTTGCCATGCACCTCGGCGTGTTCCAAAAAAATGCCTTCGGCGATCTCGCGCTCGAACTCCTCGCGTTCGACGAAGTAGTAATGCCGTCCGTACATTTCACCGGGACGCGGCGGCCGCGTGGTGTGCGACACCGACAGCGAGATCGCGTGCTCGCGCTCGAGCAGCGCGTTCACCAGGGTGGACTTGCCCGCGCCGGAGGGCGCGGCGACCACGAACAGCGTGCCCGCCGCCTCAATATTCATGACGATGCGCAGCACGTTCGCCCCCTCTCCCCTCCGGGGAGAGGGTTGTGACCGAAGGGAATCCCTTGCGGAGGGTGAGGGGCCACGGCCTGCGCGGAATCGAGATCAGCAAGCCCATGTTCATTCGATGTTCTGCACCTGTTCGCGCATCTGCTCGATCAGCACCTTCAGCTCGACCGCCGCGTTGGTGCTGCGCGCGTCGACCGACTTGGAACCCAGCGTGTTCGCCTCGCGGTTGAATTCCTGCATCAGGAAGTCCAGCCGGCGGCCGACCGGCTCCTTCAGCCCAAGCACGCGGCGCGTCTCGGCGATATGCGTGCTGAGCCGGTCCAGTTCCTCGTCGACGTCGGTGCGGGTGATCTGCAGCACCAGTTCCTGTTCCAGCCGGCCCGGCTCGACCGGTTGCTTCAGGTCGGCCAGCCGCGTTTCCAGGCGGGTGCGCAACGCGGCGCGGATCTCCGGCATCCAGCCGCGCACGTCGGCCACCACGCGCTCGATGCCGTCCAGCTTCTCGCGCAGGATCTCGCCCAGCTTGGCGCCCTCGCGCTCGCGGGTGGCGGTGAGCGCATCCAGCGCGCGGTCCAGCACGTCGAACAGTGCGGCCTGCTGCGCCTCGGGATCGGTTTCGGCCTGCTGCATCACGCCGGGGAAGCGCAGCAGTTCGGTGAACTGCACCTGCAGGCCGGGGAACAGCGCGGCCATGTCCAGGTTCAACTCCGACAGGCGCGCCAGCAGCGCACTGTTCACCTGCAGCGATTCGCTGCGCCCGTCACCGGTACGCCGCACGGTCAGGTCCAGCTTGCCGCGCGACAGCTTGCTCGCGACCCGCTCGCGCAACTGCGATTCGAACGCGCGCAGGTCGTCCGGCAGGCGCGGACTCAGCTCCAGGTAGCGGTGGTTGACCGTGCGCAGCTCGCAGCCGAGCGTACCGGCGGGGCCGGTGGTTTCGGCGCTGGCATAGGCCGTCATGCTGCGGATCATCGGCGCCTTCCGGGCGTGGGGAAAGGACGCAATGGTAAACTCTCCGATCCTGCTTGCCCAATCCGGCCAGGCTGACCCCAGGACCCGCCCCATGAATTCCGTCTCCCGCCCCAGCGGCCGCGCCAGCGACCAGCTGCGCGCCGTCAGCATCGAACGCCACTACACCCGCCATGCCGAAGGCTCGGTGCTGGTGAGCTTTGGTGACACCCGCGTGCTGTGCACCGCCAGCATCGAGGATCGCGCGCCGGCCTGGCTGCGCGGCAAGGGCGAGGGCTGGATCACCGCCGAATACGGCATGCTGCCGCGCGCCACCAACACCCGCATGCAGCGCGAAGCCGCGCGCGGCGGCCAGGGCGGCCGCACCATGGAAATCCAGCGGCTGATCGGCCGCAGCCTGCGCGCCTGCATCAACCGGCAGGCGCTAGGCGAACGGGTGATCACGCTGGACTGCGACGTGCTGCAGGCCGACGGCGGCACCCGCACCGCGGCGATCACCGGTGCCTACGTGGCCCTGGTCGACGCGGTGAACCTGCTGATGAAGCGCGAGAACCTCAAGCGCAATCCGGTGATCGGCGCGATCGCCGCCGTGTCGGTGGGCATCTACAAGGGCCAGCCCGTGCTCGACCTCGACTACGCCGAGGACTCAGACTGCGACACCGACATGAACGTGGTGATGAACGACGGCGGCGGTTTCATCGAAGTGCAGGGCACCGCTGAAGGCCATGCCTTCCGCCGCGAAGAGATGGACGCGATGCTGGCCCTGGCCGAGAAAGGCATCGGCGAACTGGTTGCCGCGCAACGTGCGGCGCTTTTATCCCATTGAAGCCGTCGCGCGCAGCGCGACAATCAACCGGACTCAAGGAAACCACATCACCATGCAACGCATCGTGCTGGCCAGCAGCAACCCCGGCAAGCTGAAGGAATTCAGTGCGCTGCTGGCCGACAGCGGCCTCGACGTGGTCCCGCAGACCAGCCTGGGCATCAGCGACGCCGACGAGACCGGACTGACCTTCGTCGAGAACGCCCTGCTCAAGGCACGCCACGCCGCCCAGGCCAGCGGCCTGCCTGCGCTGGCCGACGATTCCGGCCTGTGCGTCGATCACCTGCACGGCGCACCCGGGCTGTACTCGGCGCGCTACAGCGGCGGCCACGGCGATGCCGCGGCGAACAATGCGAAGCTGCTGCGCGAACTCGACGGCGTGCCGACCGAACAGCGCGGCGCGTTCTTCATCTGCGTGCTGGTGCTGCTGCAGCACGCCGACGACCCCGCCCCGCTGATCGCCGAAGCACGCTGGCACGGCCGCATCCTCACCGAGGGGCGCGGCACGGGCGGCTTCGGCTACAACCCGGTGTTCCTGCCCGAGGGCTACCAGCAAAGCGTGGCCGAAATGGACGACGCGCTGAAGAACCGGCTCAGCCATCGCGGCCAGGCCCTGGTGAAGCTGCACGAGCGGCTGCGCGAACGCCACCACGCATGAGCCTGATCGCGCCACCGCTGTCGCTGTACGTGCACATGCCGTGGTGCGTGAAGAAGTGTCCGTACTGCGACTTCAACTCACACGGCCTGCGCAGCGAGCCGCCGCCGTACGCCGGCTACATCGACCATCTGCTGGCCGACCTCGACGCGGACCGCGCAGACTTCGCCATGGCGCTGGAAGGTCGCCCCGTCATCAGCGTGTTCTTCGGCGGCGGCACGCCCAGCCTGTTTTCGCCGGAGCTGATCGCCCGCCTGCTCGACGGCGTGCGCGAGCGCTTGCCGCTGGCCGATGACGCGGAGATCACCCTGGAAACCAATCCCGGCACGGTCGAGCATGGCCGCTTCGACGGCTACCTGGCCGCCGGGGTCAACCGCATCTCGTTCGGCGTGCAGAGCTTCGACGACGACAAGCTGCGCCGGCTCGGCCGCATCCACTCGGCGAACGAGGCCGAGGCCGCGGTGAAGTCGGCACAGAACGCCGGCTACGACAACATCAACCTCGACCTGATGTACGCGCTGCCGCAGCAGGACCTCGACGGCGCTCTGGCCGACGTGGAACGCGCCGTCGCGCTGCAGCCCACCCACGTCTCGCACTACCAGCTCACGCTGGAGCCGAACACCGTGTTCGCCGCGAACCCGCCTCCGCTGCCCGATGACGACGATGCGTGGGCGATGCAGGAAGCCTGCGAGGCGCGTCTGGCCGCCGCCGGCTACGGCCAGTACGAAATCTCCGCCTATGCCAGGCCCGGCCGGCGCTGCGTGCACAACCTCAACTACTGGCAGTTCGGTGACTACCTCGGCATCGGCGCCGGGGCCCACGGCAAGCTCAGCGACGCCGCCAGCGGCGACATTCACCGCCGCTGGAAGACCCGCGGCCCGCGCGCCTACATGGATGCTGCCGCCGGCCCCGCACGCATCGGTGGCGACAACCGGGTGGAGGCCAGCGAGCTGCCGTTCGAATACATGCTCAACGCGCTGCGACTGATCGATGGCGTGCCAATGGCGGCCTTTGCCGAGCGCACCGGCCTGCCGGCCGAACGCATCGCTGCCGGCCTGGCCGCCGCCCGCCAGCGCGGCTGGCTGCGCGACGATCCGGGTCGCCTGCACGCCACCGCACTGGGCCAGCGCTTCCTCAACGATGTCATTGCCAGCTTTCTCGATTGAAGCGATCGCCCGGCGGCATGGGTTCGGCAAGCCGTCGACACCACCCTCACGCGGTTGCTGAATGATGGGGTGAACCTGCGCAGGCACGCCTCGCCGGGAGGTGTTCGCTTGGTCGGGCGGTTGGTTATAGTGACCACGAAATCGGTCCCCAGGATCTTCATGAACGGCCACAATCAAACGCCAGCGGACCCGGCCGACAAACACTCCGCGGGACCGCAGGGAACGCGGTTCTTTGCGACCGAGATGCTGCGCCAGTACACCAGCGAGGCCGAGGCGACCCTGGATGGCCTGGCCAGCGTGCACCAGCCGGTGCTCGAGGGAATCAGTCCCGGGCTGGCAGGCCGGCGCTTCACCTTGAACGAGGGCAGGCAGACCATCGGCCGGGGCAACGACAACCACATCGTCGTCGATGACCCGAGCGTGTCCGCCTCGCATGCCTGGATCACCAACAAGCAGGGCCGCCACATCATCATGAACACGCTGTCCACCAATGGCACGTTCGTGAACGACAAGCGCATCCACATGACGATGCTGAAGCACAGCGACCACATCCGGCTGGGTCACGCGGAGTTCGTGTTCCTGACCCGCGAACACGATGAACGCCGCACAGCAAACGGGCGCCGGATCGCGGCCGGGGCGCTGGTGCTCATCGCCGTGGTCGCGCTGGCCTGGTGGCTGATCTGAACCCGCTGCCGTGACCGCGCGCGAGATCCCGTCGAAGGTTGGTCGCTACCGCATCGACGGCGTCCTCGGCGAGGGCGCGATGGCCGTCGTCTACGCCGGCTTCGACCCGGACATCCAGCGCGCGGTGGCGATCAAGTGCCTGCACCGGGAGGTTGCCGCCGACCCCGTCTATCGCGACCGCTTCCTGGTCGAGGCGCGAGCCGCCGGCCACCTCACCCATCCCCACATCGTCACCATCTTCGACGTGGGAGAGACCGACGACGGCAGTCCGTACATCGCGATGGAGCGGCTCTCCGGCGAGACGCTGGCCAGCCGCGTCAGTCGCGAGGGCTTTCCTTCACTGCCGGCGATCATGGAGCTGGCCGGACAGATCGCCGCCGCACTCGACTACGCCCACGCCCAGGGGGTCGTGCACCACGACATCAAGCCCGAGAACATCATGCTGGCCGAGGGCTGGCAACACGCCAAGGTCAACGATTTCGGCATCGCCGAACGACGCGGCGGGCAAGACAGGCCCGGCGCCACGCGTACCCAGATCGCCGGCACGCCGGCCTACATGGCGCCGGAGCACCTGCGCGGCGAACCGACCGACGCACGCAGTGACCTGTTCTCGCTGGGTGTGGTGTTGTACTGGCTGCTCACCGGCAAGCTGCCATGGCCGGAGACCGGCGACATCCGGCAGCTGATCCATGCGCGCCAGCGCTTGCCCACCCCGTCGATCCAGCCACGCGACCCGTCCGCGCCGTCGATCCTGGTCGGCATCGTGCACACCTTGCTGGCGCCCGCGGCGACGGAGCGCTATCAGCGGGGAAGCGAGGTCGTCGCCGACCTGCGGCTGGCCCGACGCGAGTACGAGCGCCTGCACGAACGGCCGCTGACCAGCCACATCACCTCGCTGCGCCTGCGCTGGGTCGGCGTCCTCGGCGCCACGCTCAGCCTCACCCTGCTGCTGGGACTGGCGGCGATCCACGCCAAGCAGAACGCCGCCGTCACCGGCCTGGCGCTGGATTTCGGCAGCTCGCTGGGGCGCATGGTCGCCAACGAATCGGCGGAAAACCTGCTGCTCGGCGATCGCGCCGCCACCCGCGCGCTGGTCGAGAGCATCGCCCGCAACCAGCAGATCCACTATCTGGCCATCGCCGATCGTTACGGCGAAATCATCGCCAGCACGCAGGCGGATGAGGTCGGCACCCGGCTGCCGGCGCTGACCGGGAAGAAGCCGCTGTCGCGATCGGACGATATCGACAGCTATCGCGGCAGCGATACCGGCGCCCCCGGCCGCGACGAGATGCTGCTGTTCGACGTGCCGATCCATTACCAGACGGCCACGGTGGGCGAACTGCATCTGGGCATTAGCGACGCGCCGCTGCGGGCAGCCCGCAAGACCACCCTGTGGGTCATCATCGCCGTGCTGGTGGTGACGCTGGTCGCGGTGATCGGCGCCACGTACTGGCTGTCCCGGCAATTGCTGACCCTGCTGGACCTGCTCGGAAACGCGATGCTGCGGGTGGCGCGGGGCGACTTCCGTTACCGCATCCGGCTGGTTCGCCGCGACGAACTGGGCCGGCTGTTCGCCGCATTCAACCTGATGAACGGTGCGCTGCAGGGCCGGCGGCGACATCCCGGAGAAACGGCTGCCGCCACCGTGGAAGACGTCACCCGACCCACGCTGATCCTGCCGGTGGCGGACGGCCAGGCAGCAGACGGCGACGACGACACACACCACCCATCCTGATCGACGACGCGATCCGGCGGCATCCCGCCAACTGCCCGTGCCCGACGATCAGAACTGCTTGAGCCGCTGCTTCAACTCGAGCGCGCGGGCGCGGTAGATGGTGGCCGGCTCATAGCCCGGATCGATGGCCAGCACGTGGTCCCACAACGCGATGGCCGGGTCCAGCTGCTGGTTGCGATACAGCACGATGGCCCGCTGGTGGCATCCGGCCAGCAGATCCTTGCGCAGGGACGCTGCCGCGGCCCCGCCCGGCGGCAGCCGCGGATCGATGGTCAGCGCTTCGTCGAGGCGTGCCAGCGCCTGCTGCCGTTGCCCCTGGCCGAGCAGGGCCACGCTTTCCTTCTGCAACCGTCGCGCCTTCTGCGCCGATGATTCCGCGACTGCCGCCACGGGGCGTCCCGCATCCGCCTGCGCCGGTGCCGACGGCTCGCCCGTGCCGCCACGACCGGCTTCGCCGGTGTCAGCCACCAACGGCTCCGCATCCGCCGGGACAGCGGCCCCGGACATCGGCAACTGCACCGTCTGGCCCACCTGCAATCGCGAGGGGTTGGTCGAACCGTTGTAGCGCGCCAGGATCAGGAACCGGCTGGCATCACCGAGATGGCGAGCCGCCAGCAAGCTGTAGGACTCACCCTCCTGCACCACATGGGCCTGCGACGAACGGCCGAGCAACTGCTGCGGATCGCCGGTGAGCTGGCGCAGCATGGCCTGCGCCGCACGATCGCCCGGATGCCTCGCCAGATGCTGGCGCAGCGCCTGTTCGCCTTCCGCGTAATGACCATGCTGCAGCTCGTCGACGATCGTCGCAAACGACGCATCGGTGCCCACCGTGCGGGCAACACCCGACGCGCGCGGGGCCGAAGGGCTGACCACCACGGAACGGGTCGGTCGCACGCAACCGGATACCGCCAGTACCAGCAGAAGCGTCGCGCACGGCGTCGTCCATTGCCGTGGCTGGCGGCGCCAGGATCTTGTCGATGTTGTTTGCAATGCCTGTTTTCCCTGCCCTGTCCGGCCACCGTGCCACACACCGCGGCGCAGCGATCGCCCGCCAATTCGCCAACCTGCCCGAACTGAGGATCAACGCAACGTCGTCGCGAACCTTTCCGGCCGCCCAATATAGCCCCGCCCCGGCGGCTTGGGGCGACCGCCGCGTCCCCGCTTTCGCCACGCACCCGTCGATCATCCTCCCCCGGATTCCAGCCTCCGCATGACATAGCCGCGGGAACCAGCATAAACTGGCCGCTCCGGGGGGAATTCACAGGCACTTGCATGGATGTCGGACACGATCGACGTCACTCGTTTGCGTCGCATCAGGGCGGTAGGACTAGCGCGCGCTGGCCTGCGCGTGCGCAGCGCCTGTTCGAAACCAGTTACACGCTGTGCGTGGAAGGACTGCAGGAACCCCTGCGGCGCTGCCTGGGCGAATTCGAGAAACAGCTTTTTGCGCTGGCCGAGCGCGCCCACAATGCCGGCGTCCAGCAGGATTGCTTCGCCAGTCGGCAACGCGTGCTGCAGGATCGCGCCGCGTTTGCCCAGCGCTTCATGGAGCAGCTCGGCGCCGCGCTCGATCGGATCGACGAGCGCAACCCCGCATCGGCCGAGCCGGCCGGCAACGAGAAGTCGTGGCAGGTGCTCGAGCTGGTCGACCCGGGCGAGCAGGAAGTGGCGATGACGCTCGATCAACTGGGTGCCCGCGGCGAGGTCCGCCACAGCAACGCCCTGTACGAGCTGGGTTACCGGCTGGCCGTGCTGATTGGCGCACCGCCGCTGGAAGGTCCCGCGCTGCCCCTTGGTCCTCACGCCATGGCCAGGGCCTGCCACGCCGCCAGCGGCGAGTTCGAGCTGCCGCTCAAGCACCAGCTGCTGTTGCTGCAGCACTTCGATCAATGGGTGATCCAGCCGCTGGCCCCGCTGTACGAGAACATCAACGCCCAGCTCAAGGCCGACGGCATCCTGCCGCAGCTGCGCAGCATCCCGATCCCGCGGAACATCGGCAAGCGATCCCGCACCACCGGCGCAGGCGGCGACGCCGCCGGCGAGGCCGCGACGACACCGGCAAGCCCCGGCGCAAGCGCCACGCCCGCCCATGCATCGGGCGGCGCACCGGGAGCGCCGATCGAGGTACTGGAATCCCTGCGCGATCTGCTGGCGCAGCAACGCGCCGTCCAGGACGGTCTCAGCGGCGGCTCCGGCGGGCGCGCGGCCAGCGAGGACGAACTGCAGTCGGCACTGGGCGCCTTGCAGCAGCACCTGGCCCAGGTCACCGACCAGGCCAGCCGCGAACTGCGCACCGCCGCCCGCCTGCGCGAGGAACTGGTGGCCCAGCTCAACTTCGGCAGGCCCGCCGGCGCGCCACGCACCCAGCTCAGCGACGAACAGGGCGACACGGTGGAGCTGGTCGCGCGCCTGTTCGAACAGCTCGGCCATCAGCTGCAGCAGGGCGGCAACGCCAGCCACCTGCTGACCGACCTGCAGTTGCCGGTGCTGCGCATGGCCGTGGCCGACCACGGCTTCTTCGAGAAACGCGAGCACCCGGCACGCCGGCTGCTGGACACCGTCACCGCCGCCGCCAACGACTGGCTGGACGGCAGCGACGACGAAAGCAACCGGCCGCTGGCGAGCAAGCTGGAGCAACTGGTCAGCCGCGCCAACCAGGAGCCGCCCAGCGCCGGCCTGTACACCACCTTGCTGGCCGATATCGAACATCATCTGGCCCTGCTCACGCGCAAGGCGCAGGCCGCCGAGCGGCGCCACGTGGAAGCGGCCCAGGGTCGCGAGCGACTCGACCAGGCACGTCGCCGCGCCGGCGAACTGATGGCCGAGCGGTTCGCGCAATCGCCACCGCGTGGCCTGCTGCGCGCCCTGCTCGACCGCGCCTGGTCGGACGTGCTGGCGCTGACCCTGCTGCGCCACGGCGAACAGAGCGAGGCGTTCCGCGAGCAACTGAAGATCACCGACCAGCTGCTCGGCCGCCTGCCGGTCGACGACCGCCTGCACCTGCAGACGGAAGTGGAATCGGGCCTGCAGCAGATCGGCATGCACGCCGAAGAGGCGGTGCAGGTGGCCCAGCGGCTGCTGGGCGCCGGCACGCCGGACCCTTCCACCGAGCTGCCCAGCGCCACCGACCTGGCGCTGCGCCTGAAGCAGCACCAGCGGCTGGGCGAGCAACAGTCCAGCCACGAAACGATGGCAGGCCCGGCCGCCGCCCCGCCGTCCCCGCGCAAGAGCGCGACCGCGCCGGCGGCCCGCAGCGAACCGGCGCCGCCGCATGCGCCGGCCGCCGTGGCGACGTCGCAGCAGCAGGACGACGCGGTCGATCCGCGGGTGCGGCGCATCGAACAGCATCTGAAGGAACTGCCGTTCGGCAGCTGGTTCGAGTTCATCGACCCGGCCAGCGGGCAAATCTCCCGACGCAAGCTGGCGTGGTACTCGCCGATGTCCGGCCGCTGCCTGCTGGTCAGCCGGCGCGGCCAGCGCGGCGAGGAAATGAGCCTGACCCAGCTTGCCCATGAAGTCGCCAGCGGCCGCGTCTGCGAAGTGCCGGCCCAGCCGGACAGCCTGCTCGACCGCGCATGGCGCAGCCTCACCGGCAGCCTGCAGCCACGACGTCCGCCGTCCGGGAGCGCCCGCCCATGAGCACCGGCAACCAGCGCCGCGCCGAGCGCAAGCGGGCCTCCGTCAATGCGATCGTCACCGACGTGATTAGCGGCCTGCCGATCGGCCACCTCGGCAATCTTTCCAGCACCGGCATGCTGCTGATCAGCGCCCAGGCGCCGCGCAGCGAGGCCTTGTACCAGGTCAGCATGACCCTGCCCGGCTCGGGCCGGATGCTGACCCAGTCGCAACCGATCGAGGTCGGCATCCAGGAACAGTGGCACGAAGCGGCCGCCAGTTCCGGGCAGATCTGGGCCGGTTATCGCATCGTGGCGATCAGCGACGCCGACGCCGCACGCCTCGAGAGCTGGCTGGCGCAGGCCTGACCCTGACTGGAAGTTGCGGCGCGGCGGCGTCATCATGACGCCTGCCCCGCCCATCCCCGGTCCACCGCGAAACGCTCGCTCCCGCCGCATCCTCGCGGCGGCAGCGCCACGATTCGTCGTCGCAGGAGTCTCCATGTCCGACCTGTTCGCCCCGCTGTATCCGCAGCACCTCGCCACCGTGCGCGAACGCGCCGACCGCGCGCTTGCGCTGGGCGGCTACGACCACCTGCTGGTCGCCGCCGGCACGCCGCCGGGCAAGTTCCTCGACGACCAGGACTACCCGTTCGTGGTCAATCCGCACTTCAAGCACTGGCTGCCGCTGACCGACGCGCCGGGCAGCTGGGTCGCGTACACGCCGGGCAGCAAGCCGAAGCTGGTCTTCGTGCAACCGCGCGACTACTGGCACGTGGTGCCTGCGGCACCGCACGGCTACTGGGTGGAGCACTTCGACATCGTGATCGTGCGCAGCGCCGCCGAAGCGATCGCGCAATTGCCCGCCGGCAAGCGCGCGGTGATCGCCGCCGCCTGCCCCGTCACCGATGGCGTGGAGGCGAACAACCCACCGGCCGTGCTCGACTACCTGCACTGGCACCGCAGCCACAAGACGCCGTACGAACTGGCCCTGATGCGCGAAGCCAGCCGCATCGGCACGCGCGCCCATCGCGCCGCCGCAGCGGCGTTCCGCACCGGCGAAAGCGAGTTCGGCATCCACATGGCCTATCTCGCCGCCGCGAAACAGATCGATGCCGAGTTGCCCTACGCCAGCATCGTGGCCCTGAACGAACACGGCGCGGTGCTGCACTACACGCACTTCGACCGCACGCCGCCGGCGGCGTCGCGCTCGTTCCTGATCGACGCCGGCGCCAGCGCGGCGGGTTACGCCAGCGACATCACCCGCACCTACGCCTCGCCGCAGGCGGGCGAATTCCAGGCGCTGATCGACAGCGTCGACGCCGCGCAGCGCGGCTTCGTGGCGAAAGTGCGCGCCGGACAGAGCTACCCCGAGCTGCACATCCACGCCCACCACGTGCTGGCCGGCGTGCTGCGCGAGCATGGCTTCCTGCGCATGAGCGCGGAAAGCGCGGTCGAATCCGGCGTGACCGGCGCGTTCTTTCCGCACGGCCTGGGCCATCCGATCGGCCTGCAGGTGCACGACGTGGCCGGCTTCCAGCAAGGCGAACGCGGCGGCAGCATCGCCCGTCCGGACGGCCATCCGTACCTGCGCATGACCCGCGTGCTGGAGCCGGGCATGGTGGTGACGATCGAACCCGGCCTGTATTTCATCGACATGCTGCTGGCTGAACTGCGCGACAAGCCGGTCGCGGCCGACATCGACTGGGCGAAGGTCGACCACTTCCGCCAGTACGGCGGCATCCGCATCGAGGACGACGTGGCGTGCACCGACGACGCGCCGGAAAACCTCACCCGGGATGCGTTCGGCATGCTGTAAGTCGCCGCTGCGACATTCGTCCACATGGCCGAGACATCCCCGCGGCGTATGCTGACGGCCAGGCAAGGCCCGGATTCGTCGCATGTCCAGCTCCCCGGTTTCCAGCACTTCCGCCGAGACCTTCGGCACGTCGCCGCGGCCATTGCGGCGGTTGAGCCTTGAACTGTTCGCGATCATCGCGCTGAAGATCGTGGCGCTGACGCTGATCTGGTGGGTGGTGTTTGCACCGCAGCCGAAGCCCGACACCAGCGCGGAGGCGATCGCGCAGCGGCTCGCCCCTGCGTCCCACGCCGCTGCGGAAACCCGCCCATGATCATCGACGCCGATGTCGTCACGCTGTCGCGCCTGCAGTTCGCGCTGACCGCGATGTACCACTTCCTGTTCGTGCCGCTGACCCTGGGGCTGGTGTGGATGCTGGCCATCATGGAGAGCGTCTACGTGATGACCGGGCGCGAGGTGTGGAGGCAGATGGTGCGCTTCTGGGGCGTGCTGTTCGGCATCAATTTCGCGATGGGCGTGGCCACCGGAGTGACCATGGAATTCCAGTTCGGCATGAACTGGGCGTATTACTCGCATTACGTGGGCGACATCTTCGGCGCGCCTCTGGCGATCGAGGGACTGATGGCGTTCTTCCTGGAGGCCACCCTGATCGGCGTGTTCTTCATGGGCTGGGATCGCATCTCGCGGATCAAGCACCTGCTGGTGACCTGGTTCCTCGCGCTGGGCACCAGCCTGTCGGCGTTGTGGATCCTGGTCGCCAATGCCTGGATGCAGCACCCGGTCGGCTCGGCGTTCAACCCGACCACGATGCGGATGGAAGTGACCTCGTTCTCCGAGGTGTTCTTCAACCCGGTGGCGCAGGAGAAATTCGTGCACACGGTGAGCGCCGGCTACGTGCTGGGCGCGATGTTCGTGCTGTCGATCAGCGCGTGGTACCTGCTGCGCGGCCGCAACGTGGACTTCGCCAAACGCTCGATGACGGTGGCGGCAAGCTTCGGCCTGGCCGCAGCGCTGTCGGTGGTCGTGCTGGGCGATGCCTCGGGTTACACGGTGTCGCTGAACCAGAAAATGAAGATGGCCGCGATCGAGGCGATGTGGCACACCGAACCGGCGCCGGCCTCGTTCACCGTGTTTGGCCTTCCGGACGTGCAACGACGCAGCACGGACTATGCCGTGAAGATTCCCTGGGTCATGGGCCTGATCGGTACCCGTTCGATCGACGAGACGATGCCCGGCATCGCCGAACTGGTGGAGACCGCCAAGGGTCGGATCGGCACCGGCATCCAGGCCTACGACGCGATGCTGGTGCTGCGCCAGGACCGGGACAACGCAAAAGCCAGGGCCACGCTGGCCACGCACGACAAGGATCTGGGCTATGCCTTGCTGCTGAAGAAGTACGTGGACGACCCGCGCCAGGCCACGCCGGCGGACATCCAGAAGGCCGCCGACAGCACCATCCCCAACGTGCCGGTGCTGTTCTGGGCGTTCCGCATCATGGTCGGTTGCGGCTTCTATTTCATCGCGCTGTTCGCCTTCTCGTTCTGGAAGGCCAGCACGCGCCAGCTCGATACGCAGCGCTGGTATCTGCACCTGGCCTTGTGGAGTCTGCCGCTGCCATGGATCGCGATCGAGCTGGGCTGGATCGTCGCCGAGTACGGACGCCAGCCGTGGGCCATCGAGGGCGTGTTGCCCACCGCGCTTGGCGTGTCGTCGGTGAGCGCGGGCCAGGTGATGACGTCGCTGGGCGGCTTCGTGCTGTTCTATACCGCGCTGGCGGTGATCGACGTGTTCCTGATGCTGAAGTTCGTGCGCAAGGGGCCGGATGGTTTGCGCATCTGGCCACAGGGAGATCGCCATGTTTGATTACGCCACGCTGCGCGTGCTCTGGTGGGCGATCCTGGGCACGCTGCTGATCGGCTTCGCGATCATGGACGGCTTCGATTTCGGTGTGGCCGGCCTGCTGAAAATACTCGGCCGCAACAACGAGGAACGACAGGTGCTCCTGGAAGGCATCGAGCCGACTTGGGAAGGCAACCAGGTGTGGTTCATCCTGGCCGGCGGCGCCACCTTCGCGGCCTGGCCGATGCTGTACGCGGTGTCGTTCTCGGGCATGTACTTTGCCATCGCGCTGGTGCTGCTGGCACTGATCCTGCGCCCGGTCGGCTTCAATTTCCGCGGCAAGATCCACGACCCGCGCTGGGCATCATCGTGGGACTGGGTGCTCAGCGCTTCCGGCGTGGTGGTGATGCTGGTGGCGGGCGTGGCGTTCGGCAATCTGTTCCTGGGCCTGCCGTTCCGTTTCGACGGCGATCTGCGGATGAGCTGGCAGGGCGGCTTCTTCGACCTGCTGCATCCGTTCGCGCTGCTGTGCGGCCTGGTCTCGCTGGCGATGCTGCTGGCGCATGGCAGCTGTTTCGCCGCGATGAAGGCTGACCACGCGATCGCGGCGCGGGCGGTGACGGTCGGACGCTGGACCACCCTGCTGTTCGCCGTGCTGTACGTGCTGGCCGGGGTGTGGCTGGCCTGGGGTGTTCCCGGTTTTGCCATCGCCGGACCGGTGGTGACCGACGGCCCGGCCAATCCGCTGTTCAAGCAGGTCGCGGTGGGTGGCAGCTGGTTTGCGGGCTACATGCAGTATCCGTGGTTCTGGGTGGCGCCGTTGCTGGCGCTGGCCTCGGCCGTGGGCGTGCAGGCACTGATCGGCCGGCGCAGCGTGGCCGGCTTCATCGCCAGCAGCCTGATGGTGGGCAGCACGATCGCCTCGGCCGGCTTCGCGCTGTTTCCGTTCCTGCTGCCCTCCAGCCTGGACCCGCGCTCCGGCCTGACCGTATGGGATGCCTCGTCCAGTCGCGGCACCCTGCAACTGATGCTGCTGGTCACCGCGGTGCTGTTGCCGATCGTCATCATCTATACCGGCTGGGTCTATCGGGTGATGCGCGGACGGGTGACGCTGGAGCAGGTGCGCAAGGCGCACGGCGGTTATTAAGAGGAGTACGAACCGATGTGGTATTTCTCGTGGATCCTCGGTCTGGGCCTGGCTTGCGCCTTCGCCATCCTCAACGCCATGTGGTACGAGGTGCACGCCACGGACGAAGCGAATCGTCTGCGCAGCGACGCCGAACTGCCGGACGAGTTGAGCTAGCGCGCGGCCAGCAGCGCCTCGATCTCCTCGGCCTGGCGGGGCATCGCCGCGGTAAGCACCTCGTTGCCGTCGCGGGTGACCGCCACGTCGTCCTCGATGCGGATGCCGATCCCGCGCCAGCGCTCGGCCATCGAGCGGTCGTCCGGCGGCACGTACAGGCCCGGCTCGACGGTCAACACCATGCCCGGCTCGAGCAGGCGCGACTCGCCGTCGATGCGGTAGTCGCCCACGTCATGCACGTCCAGCCCCAGCCAGTGGCCGGTCTTGGCCGGGAAGAACCGCTGATAGCTGCCATCGGCCACCGCCGCATCGGCGCTGCCCTTGAGCAGGCCGAGTTCGCACAGGCCCTCGCTCAGCACACGCACCGCCGCGAGATGCGCCGCGTTGAACGGACGGCCGGGACGGACCTCGTCGATCGCCGCCAGCTGCGCGGCCAGCACCACTTCATACAGCGCCCGCTGCTCGCGGCTGTAACGGCCGTTGACGGGAAATGTCCTGCTGATGTCGGAGGCGTAGCAATCCCATTCGGCGCCCGCATCGATCAGCAGCAAGTCGCCGTCGCGCAGTCGCGCCCGGTTGTTCTGATAGTGCATCACGCAGGCGTTGGCGCCGCCGGCGACGATCGGCACGAACGCCGGCACCGCGCCCCGGCTGCGCATGACCCGCAGCAGCTCGGCCTCCACCTCGTACTCGTGGCGTCCCGGCGTGGCCGCGCCCAGCGCCGCCATGTGCGCTTCCACCGCGATCCCGGCCGCCGCGCGCATCAGCCGCAGCTCGGCCTTCGACTTGTACAGCCGCAGGTCGTGCAACAGGTGGCCCAGCGCCACGAATTCCTTGGGCACCACGCCGCCGCCGCGCAACTGGCGCAGGCGGCGCATCCAGCCCAGCAGTTGCGCATCGAACTGGGGCTCGCGGCCGAAGTGGCAATACACGCGGGCGCGGCCTTCGATCATGCCGGGCAGGATGTCGTCGATGTCGTCGATCGGGAACGCATCGTCCATGCCGTAGCCGGCCACCGCCTGTTCGGTGCCGATCGCGTGGCCGTGCCAGCGCTCGCGCTCGGCATCACGCTCGCGACAGAACAGCACCACTTCGCCGTGCTGGCGTCCGGGCAACAGCGCCAGCACGGCGTCGCTTTCCGGGAAGCCGGCCAGGTAGTGGAAGTCCGAGTCCTGCCGGTACGGCCAGGCGGCGTCCGCGTTGCGCATGCGCTCGGGCGCGGCGGCGACCAGCAGCACCGCATCCTCGCCAGCCATCTTCATCAGCTGGCGACGGCGACGGGCGAATTCCTCGGGGTCGATCGCCGCGGGGGTCGAGCCGTGTTCGACCGGTATCAATGCACGCTGCCGCTGGACGCCGGATCGTGCCGGTTGCACTCGGCATGCAGCAGCAGCGCACCGACCCGCACGAACTCCTGCACCTCGATCAGCGCGTCCTCGTCTTCGTCCTCGTTGTTGAAGTCGAACGACGAGGCGGCGATGGTGCCGAAGTCGCGCAGGATCTCCTGCGCCTCCTCCGACAATGACGCGTGCGCCGCGGTACCGGCCAGGCCGAAGCCGCCGAGGAAGCCGCGACACCAGTCCACCACCGCCTCGGCGCGTTCGGCCAGCGGGCGATCGTCATCAGGCAGCAGCGGCTCGAAGCCCAGTTCGCTGTCGGCCAGCTCGCGCACGCACTGGCGGGTCAGCCGCTGCAGCAGCGCAAGATCCTCGGCCGTGGGGTCGGTCGCCTCGCCATCCAGCTGCAGCGCGGCAAGCACGTCGCCGCCCTGCGGACGGGCGCCGCCGGCCAGGTAGCCGCACAGCGACCCGTGCAGTTCGCTGGCTTCGGTGCCCAGGCGCAGACGCATGACCAGCGCATCGATATCGTCGTGGCCGATCGGCCCGGTAGCCGCCATGGCGGTGCTCCTTCGCAAGAATGACGGCCAGTTTAATGCACCGGGCGGCGCCCTCCGCACCCGTCGACCGGCTCGCAGATTTCCCGCAACGTCCTGCTATAGTTTCGGCCATGAGCACGCCCGATCCCGCCCCGTCCGATCCGGTTCACCAGCAGTTGGCCGCGCTGGCCCGCCAGCTTGACCATTTGCTGGAAACGGTGCGTCGGCTGAACGAGGAAAACCGCAGCCTGCGGCAGAGCCAGGAACAGCTGTCCGGCGAGCGCGCCGGCCTGATGGCACGCAACGAACAGGCCCGCAGCCGCGTGGAGGCGATGATCCAGCGCCTGAAGTCGCTGGAGAGCAACAGCTGATGAGCACACCCGCCAGTGAACCGGTCGCACTGCGACTGATCGACCGAGAATTCCTGATCGCCTGCGCGCCGGAAGAACGCGAAGGCCTGCTCGAAGCCGCCGGCTTTCTCGATCGCAAGATGCGCGAGCTGCGTGCGAACGCCAAGGCACCCAGCTTCGAACGACTGGCCGTGCTGGCCGCGATCAGCGTCGCGCACGAATTCCTCGGCCTGCGCAAGCAGCACGAAAGCCAGGAACAGCGCCTGAGCGACGGCCTTGCCATCTTGCAGCGCAAGCTCGACGACGCGTTCGAGCACGAAGCGCCTAGGCGCTGAACCGCAGCCTGCGACATCCATCGCGCCAGTGGCACATTGCGGATCAAGCGCCTAAAATGACACCCGGCGTTTTCTGCGATGTGCGCCAGCACACTCTTACATTTGCCTTGTTCCTACATACGGCCCCGGGTCGGTTTCACATCGGTTGTTGTGCATGTCCGCCGCGTGCGGAAAGCCTTTAGACCATGTAACCCTCCCACCTGATCCATCTTGGATCAAGGTCGTTCGGTGGGCAGCGGCATCGCGGTCTGCGCCACTTCTTTCCCCCGTCCCGTTCGTCGAGCCACGAACGGGACGATCACGCCGGAGCCGCGCGCCACGTGGACGTCAACGCCCAACGCCGCGATCTGCGTCAGCAACTGGCCGAACGCCGCCGCGCCTTGCCGCCGGCCGAACGCATCGCCGCCGCCCAGGGCCTGCGCCGCAGCCTGGAGCAACTGCCCGAGTATTTCACCGACGCCCGCGTGGCGGGCTACTGGGCCAGCCACGGCGAACTGCCGCTGAACCTGGTGATCCCGCCGCTGGCCACGCGTGGCCAGCAATTCCTGCTGCCGGTGATCGGCGCGGGCCGGCAACTGCGCTTCGCACCGTGGAAGGCGGGCGACGGGGTGCAGCCCAATCGTTACGGCATTCCCGAGCCGGTCGATCCGCCCGAATTGCTGGAGCCGTTCCAGATCGACCTGGTGCTGGTGCCGCTGCTCGGTTTCGACCGCCGCGGCAACCGGCTCGGCCACGGCGGCGGCTATTACGACCGCAGCTTCGCCTTCCTCAACGAACAGGTGCGCCCCACCGAGCCGCTGCTGGTCGGCATCGCCTATGCGTTCCAGGAATTGCCCGAAGTCGAGGAAGAGGACTGGGATGTCCCGCTCGACTTCATCGCCACCGAGCGCGAGCTGATCGACTGCACCACGCCTGATTCAGAACCGGAGACTCCCGCGTGAACCACTGGCTGATGAAGTCCGAACCGGACGCGTTCTCGATCGACGACCTCAAGCGCAAGAAGCGCGAAGCCTGGGACGGCGTGCGCAACTACCAGGCGCGCAACTTCATGCGCGACGGCATGCGTCCCGGCGACAAGGTGTTCTTCTACCACTCCAACTGCGCCGTGCCCGGCATCGTCGGCGTCGCCGAGGTGGCCACCGACGCGTACCCCGATCCCAGCCAGTTCGATCCGAAGAGCAAGTATTTCGACCCCGGCAGCTCGCGCGACAATCCGCGCTGGATGCTGGTCGACGTGAAGTTCGTGAAGAAGCTCAAGCGCACGATCAGCCTGGACGAAATGAAGAACGATCCCTCACTGGCCGAGATGCCGCTGCTGCGCAAGGGCAACCGGCTGTCGGTGATGCCGGTCGATGCGGCGCACTGGAAATACATCCTGGCGCTGGAATGAACGTCACCCGATCCCCTTTCACCGGAAACCATCCATGAGCAACGCAAACGAGAAAAAGCTGGCCGGCGAAGCCGCCATCCGCTACGTCGAGGACGGCGCCATCGTGGGGGTCGGCACCGGTTCCACCGTGGCGTTCTTCATCGATGCGCTGGCCGACCTGAAGGATCGCATCCAGGGTGCGGTGTCGAGCTCGGAGCAGTCGACCGCGCAACTGAAGCGCCTCGGCATCCCGGTACTCGACCTCAACGCCGCCGGTACGTTGACCATCTACATCGACGGCGCCGACGAATGCGATCCGTACAAGCGGCTGATCAAGGGCGGCGGCGCGGCGCTGACCCGCGAGAAGATCGTGGCGGCGGCCAGCGAGAAGTTCGTCTGCATCATCGATTCCAGCAAGCGGGTCGACCTGCTCGGCAAGTTCCCGGTGCCGATCGAGGTGATCCCGATGGCGCGCAGCCTGATCGGCCGCGAGATCGTCAAGCGCGGCGGCAACCCGGTGTGGCGCGACGGCGTGGTCACCGACAACGGCAACTGGATCATCGACGTGCACGGCTGGCAGATCGTCGACCCGGCCGCGCTCGAAAGCGAACTGAATCAGTTGCCCGGCATCGTCACCGTGGGCCTGTTCGCGCAGCGTCCCGCCGACGTGGTGCTGATCGGCGACCGGGAGATGTGATTCGCCACGTCGTCCGCTTCCGAAAAAAAACGGCCCTTGCGGGCCGTTTCTTGTTTCAGCACCTTACTGCGCCGGCCGCGGCTTCAGGCCGTCGCGGAAACGCAGGTGGCGAGCCGAGTGCCGCGCTTCGCGCAGGCGTCGCGCATGGGCCGCCAGGATGTCACCGCGGGTGATGATGCCCACCAGCTTGTGCGGATCGTCCTTGCTCACCACGACCAGCCGGCCCACGCTCTCGGCCACCATGTGGTCCGCCGCCTCGCGCAGTGAATGTGTCTCGCTGACCGCGATCGGCGGCCGGGTCAGCAGTTCACCCAGGCTCAGCGTGTAGTGCCATTGCGGGTCGAGCAGGCTGCGCCGGGTCAGCACGCCAAGCACGCGGCGGTGTTCGTCCAGCACCGGGTAACCCTGGTGCTGGGTCTGCTCGACGTCCTCGGCCAGCCAGCGACGCACTTCAGCCAGCGTCTGCGTGTTGTCCAGGGTCACCACGTCGCGCGTGCAGGCCTCGCCCACCCCGACCTGGTCGAGGTAATCGGCCACGTATTCGGATGGCACGCGCACGCCACGCCGCACGATCTTCTCGGTCATGATGGTGTTGCGCATCATCAGGGCCGAGATCAGGTAGGCCGCGGTGCAACCGCCCAGCAACGGCAGCAGCCCCGCGGGCTGGCCGGTGGTCTCGAACGCGAACACCACCGCGGTGAGCAGCGCGCGTGAGGCGCCGGCGAAGATCGCCGCCATGCCGACCAGTGCAGCAATGCGGGGATCCACGCCGAATTGCGGCGCCACGGCGGCGATGCCGAGGCCGACCAGCGCACCCAGCGCACCGCCGATGGTGAACAGCGGTGCCAGCGTGCCGCCCGAGGTGCCGCTGCCCAGCGCGATCGACCAGGAGATGAATTTCATCACGCACAGGAAGGCCAGCGCGGTCAGCGTCAGCTTGCCATTGAGGATGTCCTCGATGTTGGTATAGCCCACGCCCAGGGTCAGCGGCGCGAAGTAGCCGACTGCACCGACCACCAGTCCGCCGATCGCCGGCCACCACATCCAGTGGATGGGCAGCTTCTCGAACAGGTCTTCGATGCCGTAGACGATGCGGGTGGTCCACACGCTGACCACGCCGATCAGTGCGCCGAGCAGCACGTAGACGAGCAAGGCCATCGCTCCCGGCGATGCCACCGCACCCATCGCAAACACCGCGGTCGAACCCTGCAACAGGTAACGCGTGCCGGTCGAAGCCACGCAGGCCAGCGCCACCGGGATCAGCGAGCGCGGGCGCAGCTCGAACAACAGCAGCTCCACCGCCAGCACCACCGCCGCGATCGGCGCCGAGAACACCGCGGCCATGCCCGCTGCCGCACCCGCCGCCAGCAGCACCTTGCGCTCGCTGCCGGTCACCTTCAGCACCTGGCCGATGAACGAACCCAGCGCGCCGCCGGTGGCGATGATCGGACCCTCGGCGCCGAACGGGCCGCCGGTGCCGATCGCGATCGCCGAGGAGATCGGCTTCAGGAAGGTGATCCGCGGCGGAATCTTCGACTCATTGAGCAGTACCTGCTCCATCGCCTCGGGGATGCCGTGGCCGCGAATCGCGCGCGAACCCCAGCGCGCCATCACGCCCACGATCAGGCCGCCGACCACCGGCACCAGCACCACCCACCAGCCCAGTCGGGGCACGGCTTCGGCAGGCGAGGAGAACGCGGTGGACCAGCGGCCGTAGAAGGCCAGATTGGTCACGACGCCGATAAGAGCCGTCAGCAACCGCGCAATCAGCGCAGCCAGCACGCCCAGCACGATCGACACCGCAGTGATACGCAACACCCGACGATCGACCAGGGTGGAGCGGCGCGGCATCCGGGCTGCATCCAGGCTCATGCCCATGGTCGGCGCCAGCGGCAACGCGTCGGTACTGCCCTCGGTGCGGACCGCCGGGCGGCCGGGATCGTTGTCGCTTGCCGTCGTCATCAAAGTGCTCACGAGTCAAAGGCCGAAATTTTACGCTGCTGCAGTGCAAAACCGAAGGGTACGGAAGCACGAGCGGCAACGAAAGATCCTGCGCCCGCGCGCGCCTCCGCCAACGAAAAAGCCCGCCGGATGGCGGGCTTCTCGGCCGACTTGCCACGCCTTGCGGCGGGCGACGGCATTTGTATTGGCAGCCCCGGATGGATTCGAACCACCGATGCCTGAGTCAGAGTCAGGTGCCTTACCGCTTGGCGACGGGGCTGTAGAACTGAGCTTAGCGCTTGGAGAACTGGGTAGCGCGACGTGCCTTGTGCAGACCGACCTTCTTGCGCTCGACTTCGCGGGCGTCACGGGTCACGAAACCGGCCTTGCGCAGCGGCGACTTCAGGCTTTCGTCGTACTCGACCAGTGCGCGGGCGATGCCCAGGCGGATCGCGCCGGCCTGACCGGTGATGCCGCCACCGGCGACCGTCACCTTGATGTCGAACTTGTCGGTGTTGTCGGTCAGCTCAAGCGGCTGGCGCACGATCATGCAGGAGGTCTCGCGGCCGAAGAAGGCTTCGAGCGTCTTGCCGTTGACGATGATTTCGCCCTTGCCCTTGCGCAGGAACACGCGAGCGGCGGAGGTCTTGCGGCGGCCGGTGCCGTAATTCTGCTGGATGCTCATGATATTTCCTTAGATTTCCAGCGCCTGCGGCTGCTGTGCGGTATGCGGATGCTCGGCACCACCGTAGACCTTGAGCTTGCGATACATCTCGCGACCCAGCGGGTTCTTCGGCAGCATGCCCTTGACGGCGATCTCGATCACGCGCTCCGGGTAGGTCGCCAGCAGGTCCTTCAGACTGGTGGTCTTCAGGTTGCCGACGTAGCCGGTGAAGCGGTGGTACATCTTGTCGTCCAGCTTGGCACCGGTAACGTGCACCTTCTGCGCATTGATCACCACGATATAATCGCCGGTGTCGCAATGCGGGGTGTATTCCGGCTTGTGCTTGCCGCGCAGACGGTGGGCGATTTCGGTCGACAGGCGACCGAGCGTCTTGTTCGTGGCGTCCACCACGAACCAGTCGCGCTTGACGTTGTCTGCATTGGCGCTAAACGTTTTCATTTCAGAATACCTGTCTGCCGCCGTGAGGCGGTACGCGTAATCGGTGGATCAAAGGCGCGAGATGATAGCGGAGCCTTCATCCACGGCGCAAGCCCACCGACCGGCGGGCTGTGAGCTGGCAATGATAGCATGACCACCGGGCCGCTTGAAAAGACCCCCAGGCTTCCCGGTCGCAACCCGCATGGCCGTTGGGGTCGCTGGCACCTAGCCGCTGGCGTGACGCACGGCTTGCCCTGGCCAAGGCAACCCCCATTGGCCTGCTGGCCGATCCTCTAGCTGGAGAACAACGCATGAGCGTACGCACCCTGAGCCGCCTCGACCGCCTGCTGGCCGGCTGCGAACGTGCACTGGAAGCGGTCGGCGGCGCGCCGCTGGCGCAGCGCCCCTCACCGTCCGCCGATCTTGCCGAAAGCGAACTCGATGAGGCCGAACGCCGCCACGCCGCCGGCCTGATGCGGATCAACCACACCGGCGAGGTCTGCGCGCAAGCGCTTTACCTGGGCCAGGCCGCGCTCGCCCGCGATGCGAACAACCGCGAGCACCTGCTGCATGCCGCCGCCGAGGAAACCGACCACCTGGCCTGGTGCGCCGAACGCCTGCAGCAACTGGACAGCCGCCCCAGCCTGCTCAATCCGCTGTGGTATGCGGGCAGCTACGCGATCGGCGCCGCCGCCGCGCTGGCCGGCGACGCGCTGAGCCTGGGCTTCGTGGTGGAAACCGAACGCCAGGTCGAGGCCCACCTGGCCGATCATCTGCAACAGCTGCCACCCCAGGACGAGCGATCGCGCGCCGTGTTGACCCGGATGCAGGCCGACGAGATCCGCCACGCGCAGGCCGCGCAGCAACGCGGCGGCATCGACCTGCCGTTTCCGCTGCCGCAGCTGATGCACGCCAGCTCGATGGTGATGAAGACGGTGGCGTATCGGCTGTAGAAGCGCACCGCGCGCTCGGCGGGCGCCATATCCATTAGAAACCCGCCTTTCGGCGGGTGCGTAGCTGAAAAAAAGCCGCCCTTTCGGCGGGTGCGTAGCTGAAAAAAAACCCGCCTTTCGGCGGGTTTTTGTCACATCAGGTTGCGGCCGTGGAACAGTTCCTCGATCTCGCGTCGCAGCAGCGACTCGATGCGCTGGCGTTCCTTGAACGACAGGTCGTCGGCGTGGGCCTCGAACAGGTAGGTGTCCAGGTCGAAGTCCTTGATGTGCATCTTCGTGTGGAACATGTTTTCCTGGTACACGTTGACGTCGAACATCTCGTACTTCTGGCGGATGTGCCGCGCCAGGTAGTCCTGCACCGAATTGATCTTGTGGTCGATGAAGTGCTTCTTGCCCTTCACGTCGCGGGTGAAGCCGCGCACGCGGTAGTCGGCGATCACGATGTCCGACTCGAAGCTGTCGATCAGGTAATTCAACGCCTTCAGCGGCGAGATCACGCCGCAGGTGGCCACGTCGATGTCGGCGCGGAAGGTGGCGATGCCGTTGTGCGGATGCGTCTCCGGATAGGTGTGGACGGTGATGTGGCTCTTGTCCATGTGCGCGACCACGGCACCGGAGATGGTGTCGCGACCGAGCTTCTCGACCACCGGCTCCTCGGAGATCAGGATCGTCACCGAGGCACCCTGCGGGTCGTAGTCCTGGCGGGCCACGTTGAGGATGTTCGCGCCGATGATCTCGGCCACGTCGGTGAGGATCTGGGTCAGCCGGTCGGCGTCGTACTGCTCATCGATGTACTCGATGTAGCGGCGACGCTGGTCTTCCGACACCGCGTAGCAGATGTCGTAGATGTTGAAACTCAACGCCTTGGTCAGGTTGTTGAAACCCTGCAGACGCAGACGAGGAAGTGGTTTGACCACGGGCGGCGCTCCATGACCGGATATCGGCCAACATCAGAGGCGGGTTAGCGACAAGGGTCCCCGCGGCATTGGTTTGGAGTACAGGCAGGTGCCTGCACGACCCTTGTGAACGACGGCAACGGGCTGGCTGCTGTCGAAAGACCGCGAAGTATGCGGCAAAAGCGGAGGAATTTGAACCTGCGTGGAATCCGCGGCTTTGTCATAATGACCAAGCCTGTCATGATGTCCGGACGGACGTGTACAACATGTGGCCATGATGCCCGGCGTGACAAGAATTACCTGTAGGGGATGCCCGTGGCTCAGCTCAAGTACCAGCTCCAACAAGCTTTCGAACGCTCGCAGGCCCCCTTGGGCTTTGCTCCCGACCCCGCCGCGATGGAACGTTTCCTGGGGCTGTGCCATCGCCGCCGCTACCCGGGCAAGACCGCGATCATCCGCCCGGGTGACCCGGCCAACACCTTGTACTACGTGGTGGACGGCTCGCTGGCGGTGTGCACCGAGGACGAACAGGGTCGCGAACTCATCCTCGCCTATATCAGCCGCGGCCAGTTCATCGGCGAAATGGGGCTGTTCGTCGAACAGGCCCAGCGCGAGTCGATGGTGCGCACGCGCACGGCCTGCGAGATGGCCGAGATCAGCTACGAGCGCCTGTTCCAGCTGATGGAAGGCCCGCTGCGCGAGGAATGCCCGAAGATCCTGTTCGCGATTGGCGCCCAGCTCACCAACCGTCTGCTGCGCACCTCGCGCCAGGTCAGCCGGATGGCCTTCATGGACGTCACCAACCGCATCTCGCGCACCCTGCTCGACCTGTGCCAGGAGCCGGATTCGATGACCCATCCGGACGGCACCCAGATCCGCATCTCGCGCCAGGAAGTCAGCCGCATCGTGGGCTGCTCGCGCGAAATGGTCGGCCGCGTGCTCAAGCAGCTGGAAGAGCAGCGCATGATCGACGTGTCCGGCAAGACCATCGTGGTGCGCGGCACCCGCTGATCGTCGGCGCATTCTGGGAAGCCCTCCCCTGAACCGGTTTTTTACGACGACTGGTTGAGGATGGCGTTCCGCCGTCCGCTGCGAGACCACGCTTGGATTACGAACAGTTCTTCATCTTCGTCGGTGTCGGCCTGCTCGCCCAGCTGGTCGACGGCGCGCTGGGCATGGCCTACGGCCTGGTCTCCAACTCGATCCTGCTGGCGCTGGGCCTGCCTCCGGCGGTGGCCAGCGCCACCGTGCACACGGCCGAAGTGGTCACCACCGGCGTCTCCGGCGCCTCGCACGCATGGTTCGGCAATGTGCGCTGGACGCTGTTCTGGCAACTGGCGATTCCCGGCGCCATCGGCGGCATCCTTGGCGCCACCTTCCTGGCCAGCGTGCCGGGCGAGGCGATCCGCCCCTGGGTCAATGCCTACCTGCTGATCCTCGGCGCGATGATCCTGCTGCGCGCCTTCGGCAAGCGGCTGACCCGGCACCAGGTGCAGCACAGCGGCGTTCTGGGCTTTCTTGCCGGACTGCTCGACGCGATCGGCGGAGGTGGCTGGGGACCGCTGGCCACCAGCACGCTGATCGCCCGCGGCGGCGCCGTGCGCAGCACGATCGGCTCGGTCAACGCAGCCGAGTTCGTGGTCACCATCTGCGTGTCCGCCACCCTGGTGCTGCACGTGGGCATCGGTCACTGGTCGATCGTGCTGGGCCTGCTCACCGGTGGCATGATCGCCGCGCCGTTCGCCGCCTGGCTGGTGCGACACCTGCCCGAACGCGCGGTGATGGCGGCCGTCGGCAGCCTGATCGTGCTGATCAGCCTGGGCCAGCTGGTGCAGACCTTGCTTCGATAGACGGAAACTGCGCGACCTGCGGATCGTCCTCAGAACCACTCGACGCGGGCGACCGTACGGCCCAGCGCCTTCTCGACCTTCTTGCACAGGGTCGGCGTGCCATTGACCAGCACCGGCTCGGCGGCGACCTTCAGCATCGCCACGTCATGCATCGAATCGCCGTAGGCGACCTGCCATGCCGACAGACCCTGCTTCGCCAGCAGCTGCACCTTGCGTCTGCCCACGTTGTGCCAGTGCACGCGCATGCCCAGCCAGCCGGGGCGCAGTTGCGAGGCCAGCACGTCCAGGCCGGTCAGCCCCAGTTGCTGCACGATCCCGCTGACCAGGGCGTGTTCGCAACCGGTCACCACGATCACCCGGTCGCCCTGCAGCTGATGCTGGCGCAACACCTGCAGGGCGTCGCGGTGGAACTGCCGGGGCCGTCGTGCGAGATCGGCGGCAAACGTCTCCGCGGCAAGCCGGTAACGCCGCTCGTCCAGCCCGAACAGCGCGATGCGCACCAGCACGTGCATCGGCAGGCGCCACGAGAACGGCAGGATCAGCAGCAGCAACGGCGCCACCAGCACGGCGGGCAGCCAGCGCCACCACGAGCGGCGATAACGCTCGCGGATGAACAGATGGAACGCGTCGCCGCGGAACAGCACGCCGTCGAAATCGAACAGCACCACCCGCGGCGCGACCACTTCGACGTCGGCGGGCAGGGTTTCCGGCTCCGGCATCACGGTCACGGCAGCGAGAACAGCCGCCGCAGTTCGCTGCCCGGGTCCTCGGCGCGCATGAACGCCTCGCCGACCAGGAACGCCTGGATACCCCCTTCGCGCAGGCGCGCCACGTCTTCCGGGGTGTGGATGCCGGACTCGGCCACCAGCACGCGGTCGTATTCGATCAGCTCCTGCAGCGCCAGCGAGGTCTCCAGCGAGGTCTCGAAACTGCGCAGGTTGCGGTTGTTGACGCCGATCAGCGGCACCGGCAGGGCCAGCGCGCGCTCGAGCTCTTCCTCGTCGTGCACTTCGCACAGCACGTCCATGTCCAGCTCGGCCGCCAGCAGCGACAGCTGCAGCAACATGTCGTCATCCAGCGCCGAGACGATCAGCAGGATGCAGTCGGCACCGATCGCCCGCGCCTCGTACACCTGGTACGCATCGATGATGAAATCCTTGCGCAGCACCGGCAGCGCGCAGGCTTCGCGCGCCTGCTGCAGGAACGCCTCGCTGCCCTGGAAGAAGTCGCTGTCGGTCAGCACCGACAGGCAGGCCGCGCCGGCGGCCGCGTAGCTGGCCGCGATCGCGGCGGGATCGAAATCGCCCCGGATCAGTCCCTTGCTGGGGCTGGCCTTTTTCACTTCGGCGATCACCGCCGGCAGGCCCGCGGCGATCTTCGCCTCGATCGCCGCGCCGAAACCGCGCGTGGGCGGCAGCTCGGCGATGCGCGCGACCAGTTCGGCCTCGGGCACGCGGGCCCGGCGTTCGGCCACTTCCTCGGTCTTGCGGACAAGAATGCGATTGAGGATGTCAGTCATGGCATCTCACTTGGATGGTGCGCAGCTGGCGCGATGAAAGCGATGGCGACGTCGGCGAAGTTCAAACGCCCACGGGCACCAGGCCGGAAAGTCGACGGGTGACCGCCACGAAGGCCTGCATTTTCGCATGGGCGGCACCGCTGGCAATCGTGGCGCGGGCCAGCTCGATGCCGTCGGCGATCGAAGCGACCACGTCGGCGGCGTACAGCGCCGCGCCCGCGTTGAGGCAGACGATGTCGTGCGGCACGCCAGCCTCGCCCTGCAGCGCGCCCAGCAGCATCGACCTGGACTCCTCCGCGTTCTCCACCCGCAGGTTGCGGCTGGAGGCCATCGCCAGGCCGAAATCCTCCGGCTCCACCTCATACTCGCGCACCACGCCGTCGCGCAGTTCGCCGACCAGGGTCGCCGCGCCCAGCGAGATCTCGTCCATGCCGTCGCGGCCCCACACCACCAGCGCATGCCGCGCGCCGAGCTGCTGCAGCGCGCGCACCTGGATGCCGACCAGGTCGGGATGGAACACGCCCATCAGGATGTTCGGGGCGCCGGCCGGGTTGGTCAGCGGGCCGAGGATGTTGAACAGCGTGCGCACGCCCATTTCCTTGCGCACCGGCGCCACCACCTTCATCGCCGGATGATGGTTCGGCGCGAACATGAAGCCGATGTCGGTCTCGGCCATGCACGCGGCGACCTGTGCCGGCGCCAGCTCGATCGACGCGCCCAGCGCCTCCAGCACGTCCGCGCTACCGGACTTCGACGACACGCTGCGACCGCCATGCTTGGCGATGCGCGCGCCGGCCGCCGCCGCCACGAACATCGAGGCGGTGGAGATGTTGAAGCTCGACGCACCGTCGCCGCCGGTGCCGACGATATCCAGGAAATGCGGATGTGCCGGCGCCTCGACCTTCGCCGACAGCTCGCGCATCACCCGCGCCGCGCCGGTGATCTCGCCCACGGTTTCCTTCTTCACCCGCAGGCCGGTGATGATCGCCGCCGTCATCAGCGGGCTCACCTCGCCGTTCATGATCTGGCGCATCAGCGCGATCATCTCGTCATGGAAGATTTCGCGATGCTCGATCAGCCGTTGCAGGGCCTCCTGCGGCGTGATCGTGATGGTCTGCACGCTGTCGTTCATGCCGCCGCCCGCAGCGGCTGTCCCAGGAAATTGCGCAGCAGGTCGTGGCCGTGCTGGGTCAGGATCGACTCGGGATGGAACTGCACGCCCTCGACCGCCAGCGTCTTGTGGCGCAGGCCCATGATCTCGTCGATCGAGCCGTCCGGATTTTCCGTCCAGGCGGTGACTTCGAGGCAATCGGGCAGCGACGACTTCTCCACCACCAGCGAGTGGTAGCGCGTCGCCTCGAACGGATTGGGCAGGCCGGCGAACACGCCCTGGCCGCGATGGATCACCGGCGAGGTCTTGCCGTGCATGATCTGCTTGGCCCGGATCACCTTGCCGCCGAACACCTGGCCGATCGCCTGGTGACCAAGGCACACGCCGAACACCGGGATCTCGCCGGCCAGCTCGCGCAGCACGTCCAGCGACACGCCCGAATCATCCGGCGTGCCGGGTCCGGGCGAAATCATGATGTGCGCAGGCCGCAGCGCGCGGATACCGGCGACATCCAGCGCATCGTTGCGCACCACCTTCACCTGCTGACCCAGCTCGCCCAGGTACTGCACGAGGTTGTAGGTGAAGCTGTCGTAGTTGTCGATCATCAGCAGCATGGGGGCATCGCTTCGTGGCATTGGCGCAGTGCGTCATGATAACCACAGTGCGCCTGCCGCGCCCGCGCCGACGGGGAGCCTGGCTCAGCCGCGCGGCGCCAGCATCGCCGCCGACAGCCCCGCATCCACCAGCGGCGCCGGCAGCGGCAGGCCCAGCGCCAGGTGGGCGCAGGCTTCGCCCATCGCGGCGCTGGTCTGGATGCCGTAGCCGCCCTGAGCGGCGACCCAGAAGAAGCCGGGCGCATCCGTTGCGAACCCGCCGACCAGGTCGCCGTCGGCGACGAACGAACGCAGGCCGGCCCAGGTGCGGCGGGGCCGGCGGATCGTCATCGTGGTCGCCTGCTCGATGTTGTGGATGCCCAGCGCGATGTCGTATTCCTCCGGCTGCACGTCGTGCGGCTCGACCGGATCGGCGTTCGCGCACGAACCCAGCAACAGGCCGGCGTCGGGCTTGAAATAGAAGGTTTCGCTGAAGTCGTTGATGAACGGCCAGCGCGCAGTGGCCAGCGCTTCGGGCGGATCGAACACGAACGCTGAACGCCGTTTCGGCACGATGCCCAGCGGTGCCACGCCGGCGAGCCTGGCCACCTGGTCGACCCAGGCGCCGGCCGCGTTGATCAGCAACGGCGCGCGGTACGCGTGTTCGCCAGCCTCCACCCGCCAGCCGCCGGCATCGCGCTCGATCGCCCGGATCGCCACGTCCACCCGCAACTGGCCGCCGCGGGCGCGCAGCCCGCGCAGGAAGCCCTGATGCAGTTCGTTGACATCGATGTCGGCCGCGCCCGGCTCGTGCAGGCCGATCTGCGCAAACTCCGGCCGCAGCACCGGCACGGTGGCCTGCAACTGCGCTGCGTCATGCAGCTCGATGTCGCGCGTGAACGGCCGGATCGCCTCGTACAACGCGCTCACGTCATCCACCTGCGCCGCGTTGCCGACCAGGGTGGCGCCGCGCGGACCGAGGATGGGCTCGGCGGCGAAACCGGCCGGCGGCGAGGCCAGGAACGGCCGGGTGGCGCGGGTCAGTGCGCGCACCTGGGCCGAACCGTAGGTTTCGCTGAACAGCGCCGCCGAGCGGCCGGTCGAATGCATGCCGGCGTAGGACTCGCGCTCCAGCACCAGCACGCGCGCATGCGGCGCAAGGAAGTAGGCAATCGAGGCGCCGGCCATGCCGGCACCGATCACGATCACGTCGGTTTCGATCAGATCCATTTCGAGCTCGGGGTTGCAGATGGGGGAATGGGGAACGGGGAAAGCGGGGTTCTAGGGCTCTGCTTCGCCACTCCTGACTTCCCGCGACTGCCGATTGACCACGCTGGTGGCGGCAAGGTCGCCGGTGACGTTACCCAGGGTAGCCAGCGCGTCGGGAATCGTGTCGACCGCCAGCATCAGGCCGAGCGGACTGAGCGGCAGGCCCATCGCCTGCGCCACCGGCAGGTTGGTGGCGACGAAGGTGACCTGCCCCGGCAAACCCACCGAGCCCAGGCTGATCACCACCGCCAGCAGCGCACCGGCCAGCAGCTGCGCGGTGGACAGGTCGACGCCGTAGGCCCAGGCGATGAACACCGCCGAGGTGACGTACTGCACCGGGCTGGTCAGGCGGAACAGGCTCACCGCCATCGGCAGCACCAGCGCGGCCACCTGCTTCGGATAACCAAGCCGGCGGTCGGCGCTTTCCAGCATCGCCGGCAGCGAGGCCAGCGACGACTGCGTGCTGATCGCCACCACCTGCGCCGGCACCAGCGCGGGGACGAAGCGGCGCAGCCGTTCGCCGCCGAAGAACAGCGCCACCGGCAGCATCATCACGGTGACCGACAGGTACAGCAGGCACTCCACCAGCACGTAGACACCCAGCGCGCTGAGCATGCCCAGCCCGGAGCGGGCACATACGGAAAGGATCAGCGCGAACACGCCCAGCGGCGCCACCCACAGCACCCAGCGCACGATCACGATCATGGCATCGCTGATCGCCTGAAAAAATTCCACCAGCAACGCTCGCCGCTCCGGCGCGAGTCGGGTCAGCGCAAAACCCAGGAACAAGGCGAACACCACCAGCGGCAGCATCGCGCTCTGCGCCGCGGCCATGATCGCGTTGCTGGGCACGATCGCCACCAGCGTATCGATCCAGTTCGGCGCCGCCTGCGCGGCGGCCGGCACGCTGGCGTGATCGAGCGCCACGACCAGGGCGGGATTGTGCGGAAACAGCGAGAACACCAGCGGCGCGGCCAGCGCCGCGAACAGCGCGCCGCCGGTCAGGATCAGCAGGAAGGTCACGATCGCCCGCCGCGCGATACGCCCGGACGCCGCCGCGTCGCTGGCGGTGTTGACGCCCACCACCACCAGCGCCAGCACCAGCGGCACCACGGTCATCTGCAGCGCGTTCAGCCACAGCTTGCCGATCGGCTGCACCACGTTGGCCACCTGCAACGCCGCGGTTTCGTTCCAGCCGGCCAGCAGCAGGCCGATCACCGCGCCCGCGGCCAGTCCGGTCAGCACACGGGACGTCGCACTCATCGGGCGGCATCCGTGGCGGCGATGGCCGGCAACTGCCACGCCGTGCGCAGCCGCTCGTACTCGCCCTGCGGCAGCAGCACGAACACCGGATGATCTTCCGGCTTCAGCCACGCCAGCAGCGACTGCATCACCGCGGGCGTCATCGCGGTGCAGCCGGCGGTGGCGTCGCTGGGCGACTTCCACAGGTGGGCGAAGATGCAGCTGCCGGCCTGCGGAACGTTCGCGGGGTTCTGCTCGATCACGAAGCCCATGCGGTAGCGCTGGTCGCCGTGCGCATGCAGGTCGCGCCGCATCGGCTCGGTGGAACCCTTCACCGCCGCGGCGCCAACCACGCTGGCGTCGACGATGCGGTTGTAATGCTTCGCGCCGCTGACGTCGACGCAGTATTCGGTGGCGTTGAGCGCCAGGTACGGCATCGCGGTGTCGACGCTGGCGGCATAACCGAAGCTGTCGCCGATGCGGAACACCCCGGCCGGGCTGCGGTTGTCGCCCTCGCGCTTGACCGGGCCGCCAGCGTCGGCCTGCGGCGCGTTCAGTCCGAGGCCCCAGCCAGCACCGTTCTTGCCGATGGTCACTGGCACCGCGGCGCGCACCTCGCGCCAGCCATCGCCTGCCCGCGCGAACGTGCGCAGCGTGCCGTGGTCCACGTTCCAGCCGGCCGTGGTCACCACGATCATCTGGCGCGCGTCATGCCACGGCGTCTTCGCCGTGCCGGCATGCGCGGCGCCGGCGAGCGTGACGGCGAACGTCAACAGGGCAAGGTTTCGGCGGTTCACAGTCATCGGCTTTCCACTTGGCAGATCATCGTCACGCAACATGTTGTGGGAGGCCGCGCGGGCGCCGCCTTTGCAAATCCCTAATCCCGAATCCCCGCCCTCAAGGCTCCAGCATCAGCTGGATGCGATCTAGGTTGGCCAGCAGCTGGGCGTGCCGGTCGTCACCGCCTTCGCACAGCTGGACGAACAGGCCGTCCAGCAGGTGCTGCAGCGCCGACTGGTACAGCAGCGGCTGGATGTACGGCAGCTCGTCGTGGGCGGACACCACCAGGGCGAGGTCGGCCAGCGTGCGCAGCGGGTTGGCGGTGTGCCGGGTCACCGTGATCACCTGGCCGCGGCGCTCGCGGAAGTAGCGGGCGATCTTGCCCAGCGCCGGATGGTTGCCGTGCTCGGAGAACACCAGCAGCACGTCGCCGGCGCCGGCGACGGAGATGTTGGCGGTCATCCGCGCGGTGTCGAAGTTGTGCACGGTGAGGATGCCCAGCAGCGACAGCCGCAGCGCGAAGTTGCGCGCGTAGATGTCGTCCTCGCCCAGACCGATGATGAACACCTTGCCGCTGCGGCCAGCCTGGGCGATCGCCTCGGCCACCGCCTGCAGTGTTTCCGGCGGGTTGATCAGCCGGGTCGCCTCCTCGGCCTCGGACTTGCGCCGCCACAGGGTCGAGCCGCCGGCATCGCCGTCGCTGGCCGTCGCCAGCTCCGGCGCGTCGCCGTTGTCGGCGCGGGCGATCGCCTCGCCCACCGAATACTTGAGATCCGGATAACCCTTGAAACCCAGCTTCTGGGTGAACTTGACCACGCTGGACTGGCTGATGCCCAGCGCATTGGCCAGTTGCTGCGAGGAGTAGTCGCGCAGCAGCTGCGCGTTCTCCAGCACGAAGTCGGCGATGCGCCGCTCCACTGCCGACATCTGGTCGCGTTCCGAACGGATTTTGACCAGCGGCGACATCAGTCTTCGATCCTCTCCAGGCCCCGTATCTCGCGGATGCCCAGGCCGGGTGCGTCCGTCACCGAGATCTCCGATTCGTTGAAGATTACCCCACCGTCCACCGGGTTGAACTGGCCCAGCGAAGGTCCGTCGAGGTCGATCTTGGTGATCACGTCGGCCTTGGCCACCGCCACGTGCACGGCAGCCGCCACGCTGATGCTGGTCTCCAGCATGCAGCCGATCATGCATTCGATGCCGTGCATGCCGGCGATGTCGGCGATGCGGATCGCGTTGGAGATGCCGCCGGTCTTCATCAGCTTGATGTTGATGATGTCGGCCGCGCGCAGACGGATCAGCTCGATCACCTCCATCGGGCCGAACACGCTCTCGTCGGCCATCACCGGCGTGTGCACCCGTTCGGTGACGTAGCGCATGCCGGCCAGGTCGCGCGCCTTGACCGGCTGCTCGATCAGCTCCAGCTTGATGCCGGCGTCTTCCAGCGTCTGCAAGGCGTACACCGCCTGCTTGGCGGTCCAGCCCTGGTTCGCGTCCAGCCGCAGCAGCGCGCGGCCCTCGACCGCGGCGTAGATCGCCTTGACCCGCTCGATGTCGACGCCGATGTCCTTGCCGACCTTGATCTTCAGCGACTCGAAGCCGCGCTCCACCGCCGAGATCGAGTCGGCCACCATCTTGTCGATGTAGTCGACGCTGATGGTGATGTCGGTGGTGATCACCGGATCGCCGCCGCCGAGCAGCTTGTACAGCGGCGCGTTGTAGAGCTGGCCCCACAGGTCGTACACCGCGATCTCCACCGCCGCCTTGGCGCTGGTGTTCTTCTCCATCGACGACTGGATCAGCTGGGTGATGTGGTTGAGGTTGGCGATGTCCTGGCCGATCAGCCGCGGCGAAATGTAGTGCCGGATCGCGTCGATGATCGAGCCGTGGGTGTCACCGGTGATCACCGCGGTGGCCGGCGCTTCGCCATAGCCGATCTCGCCGCTGTCGGTGTGCACCATCACCACGATGTCTTCCACCGTGGAGACGGTACGCAGGGCCGTCTTGAACGGGGTCTTCAGCGGCACCCGCAGCATGCCGAACTGGATGTCGGTGATTTTCATGGGCAAACCTTCATGGAATCCGTGTCCTTGTTTTTGTTGCAGACGGGCTCAATGACGGATGCGCACGATGCTGGTCATGCGGTCGACAAAGGTCTGCTTGTCGTTGTAGAGCATCGGCAGCAACGGCGTCACCGATACCGCGTTGAGCTTGACGCGGGCCTTGCTGCCATCGGCCTTGCGATAGCTCATGCCGCCCACGTCGTGGATCACCCAGGGTTGGCCCTTGTACTGGCCGATCACCATCATCACGTGGCCGGGGATGTAGACCAGGTCGCCCACCTGCAGTTCATGCGCGGCCTTGAGGCGCGCCTCGCGGCTGTCCTTGTCGGTGAACAGCCGATGCTCCAGCGCCGGGCTGATCGACTGCTTGCTGGTATCGCGCGGCATCTGCACGCCCATGCTGCGATACACGTCGGAAACAAAACCGCTGCAGTCGCGGCCGTCGTAGGCATGTCCCCAACCGTAGCGCTCGCCGAGGAACTTGAAGGCCTGGTGGAGGATGTTGGCCGGGGTCAGCGGCAGGTAGTCGCCGGCCGTGTCGGTGTTCTTCTGCAGCAGCGCGGGCGAGAACTGCAGCTTGCCGGCGGCATCGCGCCACGGGAGTTCCAGCGTGTACGCCGCGTACGCTGTCTGCCCGTTGACCGGCTGGTCCGGTGCCAGGCCGCTGGCCAGCGGCACGCGCGTGCTCATGTCCAGTTGCAGTTGCGACAGCTCGGGGCGTTCGCGGGTGAACACCGTGCGTTCGCTGGCTCCGGTGATCACCCGGTACGGCGACTTGTCGACGTAGCCGAAGACCTGCGCCGCGCTGCCCTCGGCCACGTTCTCCGCCTTCGTCCACGCGGCATAGCGCGGGCTCAGCACGAACAGCCAGCGGCCGTCGGCACTGGCATGGACGATCACCACCGGCACGCCGGGGAACTCGGCGGTTTCCTGGAAGCGGTCGATGTCGGTGTCATCGTTCGAGCTGAACACGCGCAGGTCGGTCGGAAACGCGCGGAACGCGGCGCGCTGCACGATCAGTCCGTAACGCGTGGGCTGGCTGGCCGGGACCTTGTCCAGGGCGAGATCCGCCACCAGCGCATCGAACGTCGCCGACGGCACCGGCTTGCCCTCGACGTCGTAGCGCTGGCGCGTGGGGCGCTCCGAAACATGCGTGATCCAGCCACTGACCTGCTCGCGCGAAAGCGCGGCCGGCAGCTTGCGCAGGTCGTGCATCGACGGATCGAGCTGCAGCAGCTTCGCGTTCTCCGCCTCGATCGTGGCGCGATCCATGATCACCCGGTCGGGCTGCGCCTGCAGGCCGATCCAGAACTGCGGGGTCAGCTGCGCCTCGCCCACGCCCAGCACGCCCGACGGCGGTATCGTCAGCGCGTCATTCGCCTCGCGCGCCTGCAGCGGTGCGCCGGCGAAGGCGAAGGCAAGCACGCTGGCGGCAATCAGGGAAAATCGCATCGTTCCGGTCCTGTATCGAATACGCATCACGGTAGCGCCAGTGCCGACATGATCGTCGCCACCAGCAGGCCGAAGCCCGTGCCCAGGATGTAACCGAGCAAGGCCAGCAGAATACCCACCGGTACCAGCGCGGCCGAGTAGCTGGCCGCCAGGATCGGCGTGGCGGCCACGCCGCCAATATGCGCCAGCGAGGAAATGCCGCACAGGTAGAGATCGAAGCGGAACAGCTTGGCAAAGCCGACCAGCAGCACCGCGTGGATCGCGATGACGGTGGCTCCGCACAGCAGGTACAGCGGTGCCGCGGCGATCCCGTGGAAATTGCTCTGCGAGGCCAGCACCGCCACCACGCTGATCAGCATCGCGCTGGAGATCGTGCCGGCACCGGGAAACCGCGCCAGCGGCGTATGCGCCACCACCAGCCCGCAGCCGGTGGCCAGCAGGATGGTCCAGGTGGTGGCGCTGACCATGCCCGACACCGGCAGCCAGCCGGCCAGCCAGCCCGACAGCGCCGCCACTGCCAGCGCCATGCCCAGCCACAGCAGCACGCTGTCGTAGGTGGTCGGCGCGCTGGTCTTCGGCTCGGCCAGCGGGATGTCGCCGCTGGACTTGGCCCGGGTCCACCGGTTGAACGCCGGCGCCAGCCGCGCCACCGAGAACAGCACCACCACCCACATCGAGTAGCACAGCGCGTCGGTCAGCAGCGACATCGCCAGCAGGTCGTCGGGCATGGCGATCGCCTGCTTCACCGCGATCATGTTGGCGGTGCCGCCGACCCAGCTGCCGGACAGCGCGGCCAGTGGCTGCCACTGGTTGCCCGGCAACCAGTGGCGATAGATAAGGAAGCTGGCGATGAAGGCCACGAACAGGCTGACCGAGGTGCAGGCGAACACGCCCAGCACGCGCGGCCCCAGTCGCCAGATCGCGCGCAGGTCGCAGTTGATCATCAGCAGGAACAGCAGGGCCGGCACCATGTGCGACACCAGCATCGACTGCGCCGCCTTGATCTCGGCATTGACCTGCCACAGCCCCGACACCGCCAGCGCGGTGACCAGCAGGTAGGTCAGCACGATCGGCGGCAGCACCGAAAAGATCTTCCAGCCGAAGCGGCGCTCGATCGCCGGAAACAATCCTGCGACCAGCAACATCAGCGCCAGATAAGGCCAGACCGTATGGATCACGTGCACCCCCTCGTGGATCGTTTGCGGGCATCCACAGGCTGGCGGTTTGCGGCCAGCAAGGAATAGCTGATTCTTGTTGAGTTCAATCGAAGCATAAATTATTGACCAGCATTTGCAAGCGTGTTACACAACCGTTTCAGGGGTTCAATCGCGGGGACGTTTGTCGATGGATACGTTGCTACCTGTCGCACCGGTAACACGTCAGCCCACACGCGGGCTGCGCCTGACGGCGTGCCTGTTCACCCTGCTGCTTGGCAGTTCCGTCGCCTTCGCCGGCGTGGATGCCAGCAACGGAACCACCGCCCCCATCATCGCCCAGATCGATGCCGGCCATTTCCAGGCCGCCGAAGCGGCGATCACCGCCGCGCTGGCACAGCCCGGCGTGCCGGCCGACACGCAGCACGAACTGGCCTTCCAGCGCGAGCGCATGCGCCGCATCCTGCTCGACTTCACCCTGAGCGCGGACGACGTCGAGGCGCGCGTGCGCAAGCAGATCCCCGACCTCACCGACGCGGAATTCGCGAAGTGGAACGCGGCCGGCCTGTTCGAGCATCAGCTGATCGACGGCAAGACACTTTATTTCAAGCGTTCGCCGGGCAACCTGTTCCGGCTCAGCGCCGAGGCGGTGGCGCGGCGCGCGGTGCAGACGCCGATCAGCGACGGCCCGATGGAAGCGCTGAACGATCACCAGCGCGCGATCTACAAGGCGGCGCTGGCCGAACATCGCAGCAGCGTGCTGCCGCGCCGCTTGCGCATGACGCAGACGCTGACCGTCGCCGCCGACGCCGTCCCCGCCGGCGAAACCGTGCGCGCGTGGATTCCGTATCCGCAGGCGATACCCGGCCAGCAGGAAGACATCCGCTACGTGGCCAGCGTGCCGGCGCAGCACCGCATCGCGCCCGAGTCCGCGCCGCAGCGCACCGCGTATCTGGAGAAGCCGGCGGTGGCCGGGCAGAAGACCGTGTTCTCGGTGACCTGGGAACTGACCCAGTACGCGCAGTACCACGCGATCGATCCGGCCCGCGTGGTGCCTGCCACGATCACCCCCGAGCTGGCGCCGTTCGTGGCCGAGCGCTCGCCCCACATCGTGTTCACCGACGCGATGCGCGCGTTCTCGCGCAAGGTGGTCGGCGACGAGAAGAACCCGTACCGCATCGCGCAGAAACTGTTCGCCGCGGTCGACCGGATTCCCTGGGCCGGTGCCCGCGAATATTCGACGATTTCCAACATCAGCGACTACGCCCTGCACGCCGGCCATGCCGACTGCGGCCAGCAGACCCTGCTGCTGATGACCCTGCTGCGACTCAACGGCATACCCACGCGCTGGCAGTCGGGCATGGTGTTCTCCAATGACGGCAGCGGCTACAGCAACATCCACGACTGGGGCTTCGCCTACCTCGCGCCCTACGGCTGGGTGCCGATGGACGTCACCACCGGTCGCCTGCATCCGTCGCCTGCGGACGACCCGGCGCTGGAATGGTTCTACCTCGGCGGACTCGACGAATACCGCATTGCCTTCAACAGCGACTACGACCGCCCGTTCCAGCCGGCCAAGCAGCAGTTCCGCTCGGACAACGTGGACTCGCAGCGCGGCGAGGCGGAGTGGCGCGGCGGCAACATCTATTTCGATCAGCTGGATTACGACTTCGACTGGCAGCTTCTGCCGGCGGCGCAGGGACGCAGCGGCAAATAACAGAAAGCCTTCAATAAACATGGCATCGACGGCGTCGATGGGGAGATGGGGAAATGAGCAACAGTCGCAGCTTGCGCAGAACCGTACTTTGCATGGCGCTGGGCCTCGGCCTGGGGTCACTGGCCGCGCCGGCGGCCTTCGCCGGCAACAATGACGGTTCGGTGGTGGGCCATGCCCAGGCCGGCGCGGTGATCACCGCGGTGAATCCGGCCACCGGGCTGACCCGCACGATCACCGCCGACCAGCGCGGCAACTACCGCTTCCCGTTCCTTCCCGTCGGTGACTACACCGTCAGCGCCAGCGTGAACGGCCAGCCGCTCGGCCAGCCGCGTACCGTCACCGTCAGCCTCGGCAACGCCACCACGCTGGACCTGGGCGCCTCGCCCAATGCCACCGAACTTTCGGCGATCCAGGTCACCGGCAACGGCCTGCCGGTGATCGACGTGACCTCGACCGAGTCGGCCACCAATGTCTCGCGCGCCGAACTGGTGCGCCTGCCGGTCGACCAGAACGTCACCTCGGTGGCCCTGTTGGCGCCGGGCGTGGTCAAGGGCAATGCAGGCTTCGGCGGCATTTCCTTCGGCGGTTCGTCGATCGCCGAGAACGCGTTCTACGTCAACGGCCTCAACGTCACCGACTTCTACAACCGCAACGGCTTCTCCGAAGCCCCGTTCGCCTTCTACGACCAGTTCCAGGTCAAGACCGGCGGCTATTCGGTGGAGTTCGGCCGCACCACCGGCGGCGTGGTCAACGCCGTGGCGCGCTCGGGCACCAATGAATTGAAAGGCGGCATGGAGGTCACCCTGGAGCCGGGCAACTGGCATTCGCGGGCCGACGACCAGTACGACGCCGACGGCCATCGCTACATCACCGCCAGCCGCGACCAGGGCTCGCTGGTGAAGACGAACGTCTGGGCGTCCGGCCCGATCATCAAGGACAAGCTGTTCATCTTCGCGATGTACGAAGCCCGCGGCAGCAGCCCGCGCAACACCAACGATGCGGGCAACACGCTCACCTCGAACAGCGCCAACACCGGCTTCTGGGGCACCACGATCGACTGGAACATCACCGACAGCAACGTGCTGCAGCTGATGGCCTTCTCCGACAAGAACAAGAACACCGGCGACGTCTACAGCTACGACTACGACAGCAACACCGTCGGCCCGCTCACCAACAAGGTCTTCAGCGATACCGGCGGCAAGGACTGGGCGCTGACCTGGACCAGCTACCTCACCAACGACCTGTCGATGAAGCTGATGTACGGCCGCAACGAGCGCGAAGCGTTCACCCGCTCGCAGCTGGACATCGGTTGCAACTACGTGTCGGGCAACAACGCCTTCCTGCAGCTCCACGACCCGGGTGTCGCGCTGGGTTGCACCAGCAATTCCACCGTCTACGATCGCAACGACGTCCGCAAGCAGGCGCGCGCCGACTTCGAATGGACGCTGGGTGACCACCTGCTGCGTTTCGGCTACGACCACGAGAACGACACCTCCGACTACAGTCGCTACTACGCCGGGCCGGGCGCGTACTACTACAACCTCTATGCGGCCAGCGCCGGCTCGACCATTCCCAACGGCGGCGTGATGCCGGCCGGCTACGACTCCTACATCCGCGCCCGCCGCTACGAGATCTCCGGCACGTTCACCACCAAGAATGCCGCCTACTACATCGAGGACAACTGGCAGGTCAGCCCCAACCTGGTGCTCAACGTCGGCGTGCGCAACGACAGTTTCGACAACGAGGATGCGGCGGGCCGCAGCTACATCAAGATGGATCGGCAGATCGCCCCGCGACTGGGCTTCTCCTGGGACATGAAGGGCGACGGCAGCGCCAAGCTGTTCGGCAACCTCGGCCGCTACTACCTGCCGGTGGCCAACGTGATCAACATCAAGCAGGCCGGCGGCCTGCTCGACGAGCGTACCTATTACGCGTTCGACGGCTGGGACATCCAGACGCTCAACGGCGTGGAATACGCCGTGCCCAAACTCGGCCCGCAGATCGGTGCGGTCGACGATTCGCAGGGTGACGGCACCGTCGGCGATCTGCGCGCGGAAGTCGACCATGACATGGACCCGGTCTACCAGGACGAGGCGATCCTCGGCTTCCAGCAGCTGATCAGCTCGCAGTGGTCGTGGGGCGTCAAGGGCACCTACCGTCGCCTGCACAACGCGATCGACGACATGGAGATCAGCGCCACCGCCCAGTGCGGCGAGGATGGCTACATCGGCTGGGTGATGGCCAACCCCGGCCAGAAGGTCACCGTCTGGGGCGACACCAACTGCGACGGCGACGCCGATGGCTACCTCACCGTCGACACCTCGAAGGAAGGCTGGGCGATGTACGACGCCGACGGCAACTACCTGGGCCAGCGCGGCTGGGTGAAGCCCAAGCGCACCTACGCCGCCGTCGAATTGCAGCTGGATCGTGCGTGGGACGAGAAGTGGTCGATGAACGCCTCGTACACGATGTCGTGGAACCGCGGCAACGCGGAGGGTCCGGTCAACTCCGACACCAACTTCGACGACACCGGCCGCACCGAGAACTTCGATGATCCGTGGGTCAACCTGGGCGGCGATGGCTACCTGCCGAACGACCGCCGTCACCAGTTCAAGCTGCGCGGCACCTACGCGCTGACCCCGCACTGGCAGCTCGGCGCCGACCTCAACGTGGCCTCCGGCGGACCGATCACCGGCTTCGGTGTGGGCAACCCGTACGACGGCACCAACTACCACAGCTACTTCATCTGCGTGGACAACTGCGACTCGCCGACGTCCGAGGATCGCGTCTACGAACGCTCGCCGCGCGGCAAGTACGGTCGCCTGCCGTGGACCTACAACCTCAACGCCGGCATCACCTACGTGAAGCCGTTCGATGGCGGCGAATTCCGGGTGAAGCTGGCCGTCTACAACCTGCTCAACCAGAAGCGCACCACGTCGGTGGACCAGGACCTGCAGACCGACATCTCCAATGAGACCAGCAGCACCTTCCGCCAGCCACTGGGCTTCCAGTCGCCGCGGTTCACCCAGCTGACCATGTCCGTCAACTTCTGATCGACCTCCCCGATCGCGGCCCGCCAGCTGGCGGGCCGCACTTTTTTGAAACCCTCCTTTTCCGAAAGACGGCGTACCTGCCATGCTTCCGCAAACCAGCCGTCCCGCATCACCGGCGCCGATCTCCGAAACCGCCGACGAGTCCCGCCTGTTCGATGGCGTCGACCTGCCACGGCTGGCTGAACGCATGGGCACGCCGCTGCACGCCTACTCGGCCAGCGCGATCCGCCAGCGCATCGATGAACTGCACGCCGCCCTGCACGGGCTGGACGCACTGATCTGCTACGCGGTGAAGGCCAATTCGAACCTGGCCATCCTGCAACTGATGGCGAATGCCGGCGTGGGCGCCGACATCGTCTCGGTGGGTGAACTGCGCCGCGCGCTGCATGCGGGCATTCCCGCCGAACGCATCGTGTTCTCCGGCGTCGGCAAGAACGCCGACGAGATCGCCGGCGCGCTGAACGTCGGCATCCAGCGCTTCAACGTGGAATCGCACGACGAACTGCTCACCCTGCAACGCGTGGCCCGGGCCCAGGACGTGGTGGCGCGCGCCGCGGTGCGCATCAACCCCGACGTGGATGCACAGACCCACGCGAAGATTTCCACCGGCAAGTCGGAGAACAAGTTCGGCGTCAGCATCGACGAGGCGCGCCGCTGGTTCGCCGAACGCAAGTCGCTGAGCCACGTGCAACTTGATGGCCTGCACGTGCACATCGGCTCGCAGATCCTCAGCGTCGAACCGTTCCAGCTCGCGCTGCGGCGCGTCGCCGCGTTCTGGCGCGAGCTCGAACAGGCCGGCCACCCGATCCGCAGCATCGACGTCGGTGGCGGGCTCGGCGTGCGCTACCGCGCCGGGGTGGATCAGCCGGTGGCCGCCGCCGACTACGTGGCCGTGATCCGCGCCGCGCTGGCCGGCTACCACGGCCGCCTGCTGCTGGAGCCCGGCCGCTACCTGGTGGCCGAAGCCGGCGTGCTGCTGACCCGGGTGATCCGGGTCAAGCCGGGCGAGCAGCGCCAGTTCCTGGTGCTGGACGCGGCGATGAACGACCTGCAGCGCCCCAGCCTGTATGACGCCTGGCACGACATCGTCCCGGTCATCGACGAGGGCCGCCCCGTCACCACCTATGACATCGTCGGCCCGGTCTGCGAAACCGGCGACACCTTCGCCCGCGGCCGCGAGTTGCCCCGCTGCGAAGCAGGCGACCTGTTGCTGATCAGGGCCACCGGCGCGTACGGTGCATCGATGGCATCCACCTACAACTCGCGGCCGCTGGCCGCCGAGGTGATGCTGCAGAACGGCCGCTACGCCATCGTGCGGCGCCGCCAGCACTTCGAGGAAATGATTGCCGGCGAGCAGCCGGCCCGCCAATGGGAGACCGCATGAACACCATCCTCCGCCTTGCCCTGCTCGCTGCACTGGCCACCAGCACCGCCGTATCGGCGCAGCCGGCACAGGACCCGCCGGTCACCATCGACAGCCACATCGACATCCCGTTCAACTACATGGGCGAGCCGCGCTTCGACGTCGGCAAGGACACCCGCCTGCTGGTCGACCTGGGCAAGATGGAACGCGGCGGCCTCAACGCGGCGTTCTTCGTGATCTGGGTGCCGCAGCACAAGCTCGACGCCGCGGGCTACGCCAAGGCAGTGCAGCAGGCCAGCCAGAAGTACGACGGCATCGGCCGCATGCTGATGATGTATCCCGACCGCATCCGCCTGGCCACCACGCCCGAACAGCTGATGGCCAATCGCAAGGCCGGCCTGCTCTCGGCCACCATCGAGATCGAGAACGCCTACTCGCTCGGCCACGACATCCGCCGCCTCGACGCCGCCTTCGATCGCGGCGCGCGCTCGGTCGGCCTGGTCCACGTCGGCAACAACGACCTGTGCACCAGCTCGCTGCCCGACACCGAACACGGCGAGCCGGCGATGAACAGCGCCGGCGACCAGGGCATGAGCGACTTCGGCCGCGCCGTGGTGAAGCGGGCCAACCAGCTCGGCATGATGATCGACATCTCGCACGCCTCGGACAACTGCGTGCGCGATGCGCTGAAAGCCTCCGCCACGCCGATCATCGCCACCCACTCCGGCGCCCGCGCCGTGCTCGACCATCCGCGCAACCTGCCCGACGACCTGCTGCGGGCGATCGCCGCCAAGGGCGGCGTGATCGACGCCGTGGCCTACAAGGAATTCCTCAAGAAGGATCCGGGCCGCGAGGCCGCGGAAAAGAAACTGCAGGACGCCATTGCCAAGCAGGCCGGCGAAAAGGCATACGACAGCGACAGCGACGACTACCGCCCCGAGATGGAAGCGGGCATGGCCGAGATCCAGAAGAAATACCCGCTGGCCACGCTGGACGATTACGTGAAGCAGATCCGCCACATGGTGAAGGTGGCCGGCATCGACCACGTCGGCATTTCCTCCGACTTCGACGGCGGTGGCGGCATCACCGGTTGGAAAGACGCCAGCGAAACCCGCAACGTCACCGCCGCCCTGCGCAAGGCCGGCTTCAGCGACGCGGACATCGCCAAGCTGTGGGGCGGCAACCTGTTGCGCGTGTGGGGCGAGGTCGAGCGCCATGCACAGCACTGATCAAGCTCTGCTCCCTCCCCTGCGCAGCAGGGGAGGGTTGGGGTGGGGTGCTCTTGTGCTTACGCTCCTGCTCGCCAGTTCCAGCGCCATCGCCCAAACCTCCAACCCCGCCTACGACAAGATCGTCGACGCCACCATCGCCCGCTACCACCTGCCCGGCATCGCCGTGGGCGTGATCGAGAACGGCAAGGTCGTCTACACCCGCACCGCCGGCGAAACCGTCGCCGGCTCCGGCCAGAAGATCACTCCGCAGACGCTGTTCAAGATCGCCTCCAACAGCAAGGCGATGACCACCGCCCTGCTCGGCCGCCTGGTCGACCAGGGCAAGCTGCGCTGGGACGATCCGGTGACGAAGTACCTGCCGCAGTTCCGCATGCACGATCCGTGGGTCACCGCGAACATGCGCGTGGCCGACCTGCTCACCCACTCCAGCGGCCTGCCCGAGGGCGGCGGCGACCTGATGCTGTGGCCGGAGCCGAACGCGTTCACCCGCGCCGACATCATCCACGGCCTGGCCTTCATCAAGCCCGGCTACAGCTTCCGTTCGCAATACCAGTACGACAACCTGCTCTACGTGGTGGCCGGCGAAGTGGCCGCCGCCGCGGGCGGCGCGTCGTACGAAACGCTGATGCATCGCGAAGTGTTCGCGCCGCTGCACCTGGACCGTTGCCAGGTCGGCGCGTGGAACCGCGACGCGGTGGGCGACGTGGCCACGCCGCATCGCCGCGACGGCGATCGCAACGTGCCGATCCCGGAAGCCGCCGCGATCCCGGCGATCACCTCCGCGCCGGCCGGCGGCATCCGCTGCGACCTCACCGACATGCTGAGCTGGGCGCGCAACTGGCTGGTGCCGACCCACGCACAGTTGCAGTGGCTGTCGCCGGTGCAACGCGAGGTGCTGCAGGCGCCGCACATGCTGATTCCGGTCTCCGCGCAACGCCGCGCCTGGGACAACTCGCACGTGATGGCCTACGGCTACGGCTGGCGCATGACCGACGTGGACGGCCAGTGGCTGGTCTGGCACACCGGCACCCTGAACGGCATGTACTCGATGCTGGCCCTGCTGCCGGATCGCAACAGCGGTTTCGTGTTCATGATCAACGGCGAGGCGGACGATGCACGCACCGTACTCGGCGAGATGCTGACCAAGCACTTCACCGCGCCCGCCGAACCGCGCGATGTGAGCTGGTACGCCGACGCGCTGGAGCATCAGGCCGCGCAGCGTCCCGACGACGCGAACGCACCGAATACCTCGGCGCAACGAGCCGCCACGACGGTCGAACTCGCCTCGTGGACCGGCGAATACCGCGACCCCTGGTTCGGCGACATCTCGCTGTGCCCACGCGACGGCAAGGTCCGCTTTGCCTCTGCGAAATCACCTTCGCTGACCGGCACCGTGATGCGTCTGGGCCAGCGCTACCTGGTGCACTGGGACGGCGGCGAGCTCGACGCATGGCTCGACTTCAAGGCGGCGACCGGCGACACGCCAATCACCTTGCGCATGGCCAAACTCGACCCGCAGGGCGACTTCAGCTCGGACTACGAAGACCTCGACTTCCGCCGTACGGGGAACTGCCCATGAGCACGGCTTTCCCACACCATTCCCTTCCTCCGCTCGCGGGGGAAGGTGCCGAAGGCGGATGGGGGGCTTTTTGCGGGAGTGTGCCCCCATCCGCCCTCCGGGCACCTTCCCCCGCAAGCGGAGGAAGGAAGATCGTGCTGATGGCGTTGCTCGGCCTCTGCATCAGCACCACCCACGCCCAGGACAAACCCGACCTGTCGCCCGCAACGACCGCCGCCGAAGCCAACCTGGTCGACATCCACACGCTGGTGCCCGACATGGCCGAGGACATCAAGTACGCCGGCAGCGACAATTTCATGGGTACGCCGGCGGACGGCTATCGCGCACCGGCCTGCCTGCTGCTGCGTCCGGTCGCCGAAGCGCTGGCGCGGGTCGAGCGTGACCTGCGCACACGCCACCAGCGCCTGAAGATCTGGGACTGCTACCGCCCCGCCCGCGCGGTGGCGCATTTCGTGCGTTGGGCCCACGATCTTTCCGATCAGCGCACCAAGCCGCAGCACTACCCGCGGCTGGACAAGTCCGAACTCCTGCACGGCTACATCGCGGAAAGCTCGGGCCACAGCCGCGGCGCCACCATCGACCTGACCATGCAACAGTGCGCCGCCGACGGCAGCCGCTGCGAGCCGCTGGACATGGGCACGGATTTCGATTTCTTCGACGTGCGCGCGCACACCGACACGCCCGACGTCACGCCGCAGCAACACGCCAACCGCCTGCTGCTGCGCGACGCGATGGAGCGCGAGGGCTTCCGCAACTATCCGATGGAGTGGTGGCATTACACCCTCGACCCGGAACCGACGCCGCACACGCTCTACGACGTGCCGGTGCAATGACCCGAAACCCGCAGCGCAAAGGCGACATGCCATGTACAAACCACTTGCCAGCCTCGCCGTTGCCGTCCTGCTCGGCGGCTGCGCCTCCGCCACCAAGCCGGTCGATCCCACCGATGCGCTGATGGCGCGCTATGCCGGCGACGTGCCCGGCGCCTCGCTGCTGGTGCTCAAGGACGGCAAGCCCATCGTCAGCCGCAGCTACGGACTGGCCAATCTCGAGGACCATGACGAGACCACGCCGGCCACCAACTACCGGCTCGCCTCGGTGAGCAAGCAGTTCACCGCGGCGGCGATCCTGCTGCTGGCCGAAAGCGGCCGGCTCCGCCTCGACGACCCGGTGCGCCACTGGCTGCCCACGCTGCCGGAGACGGACTCCGCCGTCACCCTGCGCCAGCTGCTGACCCACACCGGCGGCCTGGTCGACTACGAGGACCTGATCCCGCCCGGCACCACCGCCCAGGTCAGCGACAACGACGTGCTGCGGATGCTGTCGGCCACGCCGAAAACCTACTTCGCGCCGGGCACCGCGTACCGCTACAGCAACTCGGGCTACGTGCTGCTGGGCCTGGTGGTGGAACGCGCCTCCGGCATCAGCCTGCCGCTGTACCTGCAGCAGCACATCTTCCGTCCGCTGCACATGGACCACACCCTGATGTACATGAGCGGTGGTCCCGAAGTGGAGCATCGCGCCTACGGCTACAGCGAAGAGAACGGCAGCTGGACGCGCACCGACCAGAGCGTCACCAGCGCCACCCGCGGCGACGGCGGCATCTATTCCTCGGTCGAGGACATGGCGAAGTGGGACGCCGCGCTGTACGACAACCGCCTGCTCAGCGACGCTTCGCGCCAGCTCGCCTTCAGCCCCCACGTGAAGGTCACCGGCGAGCCGTACGAGGCCAGCTACGGCTACGGCTGGCGCATCACCGGCGACACGCTGTGGCATTCGGGCGAGAGCATCGGCTTCCGCAACGTGATCGTGCGCTGGCCGAAGCAGCACCTCACCGTGATCCTGCTCAGCAACCGCAACGAGCCGGAGCCGTACCGCACCGCGCTGGCGATCGCGCAGCCTTACCTGCAGGAACCGTGATGTCCCGTCCGCTCCGTTTGTCGCGCAGCGTCGCCGTCCTGGCGCTGGTCGCCCTGCTCGCCGCCTGCGCCCACGCGCCGCCGCGCAACCCGCTGGCGACCTGGGTGCCCTCGCCCAATCACGACATCCGCCGGCCGGTGCTGATCGTGGTGCACTTCACCAACCAGCACTCGGCGCAGGAAAGCCTGGACACGCTGCGCACGAAGAACAGCGGCGGCCCGGTGAGCTCGCATTACCTGGTGGGCAGCGACGGCCACATCTACCAGCTGGTGTCCGACCAGTTGCGCGCCTGGCACGGCGGTGGCGGCCACTGGGGCACGATCACCGACATCAACTCCGCCTCGATCGGCATCGAGCTGGACAACGACGGCCATTCGCCGTTCGCCCAGGCGCAGATCGACAGCCTGTTGCGCCTGCTCACCGACCTCACCACGCGCCTGCACATCCCGCGCACGCAGATCATCGGCCACCAGGATTTCGCGCCCACGCGCAAGGACGATCCCGGCCCGCTGTTTCCCTGGCCGCAGCTGGCTGCCGCCGGCTTCGGCTTGTGGCCGCAGGGCGAACTGATCGATCCGCCCTCAGGCTTCGATCCGTGGATGGCACTGGGCCTGGTCGGCTACCCGCTGGAGGATCGCGCCGCGGCGGTGCGCGCGTTCCACAACCACTACCGCGGCATCGGCGGCGACGCGCTGGACACCCAGGATCTGCGCATCCTCTACAACCTGGCGCAGATCGTCGAACGCGGCACGCCGCTTACCGACTGAACGTTTCCGCGGGCGGCTCGGCGATCCGCCGGAGATCGGACGCCGCGCCCTCGAAGCGCGGTGTCACCTCCGGCGTGGCAGCCCGCGGCGGAAACGCCAACACCTGGTCGGTATAAGTCTCGATCAGGGCGCTGAACGGCCGGTTGCCTGCGTCATACAACAGCGCGCGATGCTGCAGGATCGCGTGGGGAATCGCCTGCGTGCCGGCTGCCGCGGACACCGACCACAGCACCCGTGCGCTCAGTGTTTTCCGCCGGAAATGCAGCGGCCGCACCACCTTGCCGAACGGCACGTCGCTGGTGTCGAGCTGGCGGTTCATCGCCGCGGTGAGGCGACCAGGCAGATACCAGTTGTCCGCCTCCGACAGCACATGGTCGCCGCAGGCCAGTTGCACCCGCCGGTATTTCACCCGCTGCTCGGCTGCCATCAGTTGCGCGCGCAGCTCGGGCGGCAGCGGCTTGTCCACGCCGCGCACCCGATGCGCCACCACGCGCGCCGGCGACGCCATCCGATGCGCGGCGCACCAGCGTTCGAGCGTCAGCGTGGCGCTGTCATGGCCGAGCAGGTCGGCATTGAGGGTTTGCAGCATCCGCTGGGCCTGCATCCGCCCCTGCGGCGTATCACGCCAGCCACCGGCAACCGGTTCGCGCGCGATGGCGGCGCTGCAGGCCAGCAGCGAGAACAGGACAACCGAGGTGGCACGCAGCAGCGATCGAGTCATGGTCGTGTGTCGCGCGCCTGCCGCACGGGCAGGGGCGCGCGATTCTTGGGGAAAACCCGAGCCTGCCGGAAGTGGCCTCACACTTCCAGCCGGTCGCCCGGCCGCGCCACCAGCGAGTACAGCGCCGGCATCAGGAACACGCTGATCAGCAGGCGGGTGAACAGGCCACTGACGATGACCAGGGCGAACGGCCGCTGCGTGTCGGTGCCCACGCCGGTGGCCAGCGCTGCCGGCAACAGGCCCAGCGCCGCCACCAGCGCCGTCATCATGATTGGGCGCAGGCGCAGGATCGCGCCTTCGCGGATCGCCTCGGCCACCTCGACACCGTTGCGGCGCAGCTGGTTGACGTAGGAGATGTACACCACGGCGGTCTGCACCGAGACGCCGAACAGCGCGAGGAAGCCGATCCCCGACGACACCGAGAACGGCGTGCCGGTCAGCCACAGCGCGATGATGCCGCCGGCCGGCGCGGACAGCACCACGCCGAGCACGGTGATGAACGGAAACTTGAAGTTGCTGTACAGGGTGAACAGCAGCAGGAAGATCAGCCCCACGGTGAGCGGCACGATCAGGTTCAGTTGTGCGCGCGAAGCGGTGTATTCCTTGTACTCGCCGCCCCAGTCCAGCCGGTAGCCCTGTTGCAGTTTTACTTTCACTTTGACCTGGGCGATCGCGTCCTCCACCGCGCCGGCCAGGTCGCGGCCTTCCACCGAGAACTGCACGCCGATGTAGCGCGAGTTGTCCTGCCGGTAGATGAAGGAGGCGCCGTTGGTCACCGCGATATCGGCGAATTCCTTCAGCGGCAGCTGCTGGCCGCCGGGCGTGGCCACCAGGATGTTGCCGATCGCCTCGGCGTTGTCGCGATACTGCTGGTCCAGCCGCACCACCAGGTCGAACTGCTTCTCGCCCTGGATCACCTCGGTCGCCACGTCGCCGCCGATGGCGGTCTGGATCAGGCCGTTGATGTCGTCCACGTTGAGGCCGTAACGGGCGATCGCCGCGCGCTTGATGCGGATGCTGAGGCTGGGCTGGCCGAGCTCCTGCACCAGGGTCACGTCGCGGATGCCGCGCACCTGTTCCAGCACGTGCTTGATCGCCTTGCCCTTAGCCTGCAGCGTGTTCAGGTCGGGGCCGAACACCTTCACCGCCAGCGCGCTCTTCAGGCCGGTCTCGGCCTCGTCCACCGCATCCTCGGCCGGCTGGGTGTAGTTGAAGGTGATGCCGGGGAAGCTCTGCAGCTTCCGGTTGATCGCCGCGGTCAGCTCGGCCTTGTTGCGGTATTTTCCGGTCCACTGCGAATACGGTTTCAGCCCGACGTAGAACTCGACGTTGAAGAAGCCGGTGGAGTCGGTGCCGTCGTCGGGCCGGCCCAGCTCCGAGGCCACCGTGGTGACCTGGGGGAACGAACGCAGGATGTCGCGGATCTGCGGGGTGATCTTCGCCGACTCGTCGAACGAGATGGTGTACGGCATGGTCGCGCGCACCCACAGCGCGCCCTCGTCCAGGTGCGGCATGAACTCCGCACCGATGCGCGGGATCAGCAACAGCGACAGCCCCAGCAGCAGGGCCGAGGCGATCGTGGTGAGCCACACGCGGGCCAGGCAGAAATCCAGCCCCTTGATGTAGACCGCCTTGATCGCCTCGAACGCGCGGTTGCGCCGTTCGCGCACGCCCTTGCGCATCAGCCAGGAGCACAGCACCGGCAACAGGGTCAGGGTGACCACCAGCGAACCGACCAGCGCGAACACCATGGTGTCGGCCATCGGCTTGAACAGCGTGCCGGACGGGCCGGACAGCACGTAGATCGGCAGGAAGCTGACCACGATCACCGCCACCGCGTAGAACAGCGGGCGATCGACTTCGGCCGCCGCGTCGCGGATCACCTCGATCAGGTTGAACTTCGTGCCTTCGCGATCGGCGAGCTGGCGATGGATGTTCTCCACCATCACCACCGCCGCGTCGACCAGGATGCCGAAGTCGATCGCGCCGATCGACAGCAGGTTGGCCGAGGCGCCCTGCAGGTCCAGCCCGATGAAGGCGACCAGCAGGGACAGCGGGATGGTGACCGCCACGATCAGCCCGGCGCGCACGTCGTACAGGAAGAAGATCAGCACCACCACGACCAGCAGCATGCCGCGCAGCAGGTTGTCCCTGACCACCTGGGTGGTCACCGCGACGAGGTCGCTGCGGTCGTAGAACGGATGGACCCTGATGTCCTTCGGCAGGATCTGTTCGTTGAGTTCCTTCGTCTTCGCCTCGACCCGCTTCAGCACGTCCTGGGTCTTCTCGCCGGTGCGCAGCGAGATCACGCCCTCGACCGCGTCGTTCTGCTGCTCGAAGCCGAACTGGCCCAGCCGCGGCGCGACGCCGATCACCACGCGGCCGACGTCCTTCACCAGCACCGGAGTGCCGTCGTGCACGGCCAGCACCACGTTGCCGATGTCCTCCAGCGTCTGCAGCCGGCCCACGCCACGCACGTAGTAGAACTGGCCGCCCTGCGCGTAGAAGCCGCCGCCGGCGTTGCCGTTGTTGGCGGCCAGCGCGGCCTGCACCTGCTGCGCGGTGAGCCCGACGCCGGCGATCTTCGCCGGGTCCAGCAGCACCTGGTACTGCATGCTGCCTCCGCCGAAACCGGAGTCGTCGGCCACGCCGGCCACGGCGCGGTACTGCGGCTCGACCACCCAGTCCTCGAAGGTCTTCAGCTCCATCGGCGAGCGGTCGGAGCTTTGCAGCACGTAGCGGTAGATCAGCCCCGACGGCGACGACAGCGGCGACACCGACGGCTTCACCCCGTCGGGCAGATCGAGATCGCCGAGCCGGTTGAACACCTGCTGGCGCGCGAAATAATTGTCGGTGCCGTTGTCGAAGGTGAGCGTGACCACCGACAGGCCGTACAGCGAAATCGAGCGGACGTTGTCGGTTCTCGGAATGCCGGTCATGCCCTGCTCGGCCGGCACCGTGATCAGCCGTTCCACTTCCTCGGCGGTGTGGCCCGGCCACTGGGTGACGATCTCCACGCTGGGCGGCGACAGGTCGGGATACGCATCCACCGGCAGCCGGTGCAGCGCATGCACGCCCGCACCGATCAGCACCAGCACCAGCAGCGCCACCAGGAAACGCTGCGCCAGCGAGGCGCCGACGAGCCGGTTCATCAGCGACGCCGCACGCGGCGGCATGGGCGGCAGGTGCTCGCTCATTGGTTTTGCATGAACTGCACGAAGATGCCGCCGTCGACCACGATGCGGTCGCCGGCCCGCAGGCCCTCGCTGATCAGATAGCCGTCGCCGCTGCGCGTCCCCGTGGTGACATGGCGGCGCGCGAAGCTGCCATCGTGCTGCAGCAGGTAGACGAACGGCAGGTTCTCGTCGTCGCGCAGCAACGCCGAGGCGGGAACCCGCAGGCCTTCGCCGGTCTGGCGCGACCGGATGCGCACGCGCACGTACATCTGCTTGCGCAGCATGTGGTCGGGATTGCGCACCACGATGCGCGCGGCGATCGCCCGGGTATCGGGGTTCACCACCGCGGCGATGTTGTCCACCGTGCCGGGCCACTCCTCGCCCGGCGTGCCGGCATCGACCTGCGCGGGATCACCGACCCTGATCCCGGCCAGTTCCGCCGCCGACAGTTGCGCCATCACCCACACCTTCGACAGGTCGGCCACGGTGAAGCACGGCGTGCTGCCGGCCTGCAGCAGCTGCCCGGGAGTGATCAGCTTCTCCACCACGGTGCCGGCGATCGGCGCGCGGATGACGCCCTGCACCCGCGTCACCGTGCGGCCGGCCTGGATCGCCTTGATCGTGGCGGCATCGACATCGAGCGCCACCAGCGCCTGCAGCGCCGCATCGCGATCGGCCTCGGCGCTGGCCGCGTCGATCTGCGCCTGCTCGGCTTCGCGCCGCGACACGCCTTCGTGTTGCAGCAGGTCCTTGTCGGCGTCGGCCAGCCGCCGCGCGTTCCGCGCCGTGATCAGCGCCTTGCGAAAGCTGCCGATCGCCGCGGAAAAGTCCGGCGAATCCACCAGCGCCAGCGGCTGGCCCTGGCGCACCTTGTCGCCCGGCGCGACCAGCAGCCGCGCCACCGGGCCGGAGAATGGCGCCAGCACGCTGGTGGCCTGGTCGTTGTCGAAATCCACCACGCCGGTGGTGTCGACCGTGCGATGGAAACTCGCCGGCGCCAGCGTGAGCAGGCGGATGTGCTGGCGCTGTGCCGCGGTCATCGTCACGTTCTTCGGCGTGTCGGCCGCCGCAACCTGCGGTGCGGCGGATTTCGAGGAACAACCTGCCACGCCGACGAGCATGCCCAGCGCAAGCAGGCAGGCCAGGCGAACGGGCGGCGTGCGATGCGCCACCGAAGAGGATCTGCTTTTCATCGATGTCCCGGGTTGTGCCTTGGCTGATCCGAAGAAGCGTCGTCCGCATGCCACCAGCCGCCGCCCAGCGCCTGGAACAGCGCGGCGGTGTCGGCGTAGCGACTGGCCTGCGCCTGCACCAGCGCGATGCGCGCCTGCTGGTAGCCCTGCTCCGCGGAAAGCAGCGACAGATAGCTGGCGTAACCGTCCTGGTACTGGCGTTGCGACAGGTCCAGGGTGAGCTTCGCGGCCTGCTCCGCGCCGGCCGCGGCTTGCAGGCCTTCGGCGTCGTGCTGCAACGCGGACAGCACGTCGTCCACGTTCTGGAATGCGGTCAGTACCGTGCCCCGATACTCCTCGGCGGCCTGCGCATAGGCAGCCTTCGCCGCCCGTTCCTGATGCAGCAGGCTGCCACCCTGGAAGATCGGCGCAGCCAGGTCCGCGCCCACGCTCCAGAAGCCGGTGCCGGACTTGAACAGCTGATTGATCGCCAGTGCTGTGCTGCCCGCGTTCGCGCTCAGCGAAATGTTCGGCAGCCGGTTGGCGATGGCCACGCCGATCTGGGCGCTGGCCGCATGCATGTTCGCTTCGGCCTGGCGCACGTCGGGACGTTGCGCCACCAGCGTCGAAGGCAGGCTCAGCGGCAACGCCTGCGGCAGCTGCAGGGCGGCGAGATCGAACGACGGCGACGACGCCTGCTCCGGCAACTGCCCGGCCAGCACCGCCAGCAGGTGGTTCTGCTGCTCCAGCTGGGTCAGCAGCGGCGGCAGGCTCGCCTTGACCTGCGCCAGCTGCGCTTGCTGCGCGGCCAGCTCGAGCCCGCCGGCATAACCCTTGTTTCGCTGGTACTGCAGGATCTGCACCATGTGGGCGTTGATCCCGACCAGTTCACGCGTCGCCGCGACCTGCGCCCGCAACGACGCCTGCTGCACGGCCGCGGCCACCACGTTGGTGCTCAGCGTGATGCGCGTGGCCAGCATCTGGAAACGCACCGCCTGCTGCTGCGCCTGCAGCGACTCCTGCGTGCGCCGGTTGAGCCCGAACACGTCCGGCACATACGACACGCTGACCTGCGGGGTGAACAGGTTGTACAGAAACGCGTTGTTGCTGGGCACCGGCGCCAGCGCGCCGGGCGGGTCCTGTTCGCGGCTGGCCGACATGCCGGCGCTGACGCTGGGATAGCGGGCGCCGCGTCCGGCCAGGGTGGTTTCGCGCGCCACATCCAGCGCGGCCTGCGCCGCCTTGAGGTCGGCGTTGTGCGCCAGCGCCTGTTCGACCAGCGCGTTCAATGCGGTGGAATGGAACAGCGTCCACCACTGCGCGGGAATGTCCGCGCCGGCGACGAAATGTTGCGCCCGGCCGCCGGCCACGTTCGCGCTGGCCGTGCTGGCGGGCAGCGGCTCCGCGGCCACGCTGGCCATGTCCGGCGCGGACGGTCGATGAAAATCCGGCCCCACCGCGCAACCGCCGATCGCCAGCGCGGCGATGGCCGCGCCAAGCAGTCGCCCCGGGGAACGCACCCGCCCGAGCATCGCAGCCGTCACTTCGACGGCACCGGCAAGCGCTCGAACCACGGATTGTTCATGCGGAGGCGTCTGCACGGAAAGATCGGGCCGCAACGATATAACGTACCAAGTCGTGGCGAAAGCCTGCAAGAAATTGCGTCGGCCAGCCGTCTGGCGGCAGCTGAATCCGCAGCCCGTGCCGCAACAAGCCACGGCACGGACCCGCCAGTGCTCTGCAGTCGAACCAGCGCCGCGGCATACTCCCGGAATGAAATCAGCGGGCACGGCACATCGTCTGGTCAGACTCGTCGCGTGGCTGGTGTTCGCATGGGGAGCGCTGGTGCTGCTGACGCTACCGGTCCGTCGCTACGACTGGATGCAACAGGTGGACCCCTCGATCAGCGCGCCGCCCGATGCCGGCTCCGACAACGGCGCGCTGTTCATGCTGCTCCTGCTGGGCGTCATCGTGGCCAGCCAGGTCGCCATCATGACGCTGGCGAAGACCGGCCGGGAAAGAACCTGTGCACTCGTGCTGGCCCTGGTCGCGGTCGCGCTGTGGGCATCGAGGTTCTGGCGCTAGCCCGTGAACGGAGCTTCACCCCAGGCCTTTGTCACGGCGCGGTCAGGTAAACAGCATAGATATCCTGGCTAAGCTCGATCGTTCCGATTCGAAGCGCCGTATCGGGTGGCGGCGGCGGTGGCGGCGCGGGCGGAGCGCCTTCGGCGAAGCCCGAACCTATTCCGTAGGATCTGTTGGGTGCCACTTCGGAAACGCTGTAGACGCCCTTGATCTTCAAGTCGTATGACGCGGCGATCTGCCGGGCAGACTGCCGGGAATCCTGGATGGCCAGTTTGCGCAAACCGGACTTGAGCTGGGCCTCGTCGCTGCGCGAGACATCGACGCGGCGGATCTGCAACTCGGCGTTGGCCTCGATCGCGTCGAGGAACCCCTTCAGTTTGTCGGAACTGTCGAAGGTGGCCTCGACATCACGGTTGGCCTCCGTACCGACGAAGACCTGGCGATCGTCCCGGTACTCGCTTTTGGCCCCGACTGCGAGCGTGCTGGCCTGGGTGCGTGCGGGCATTGCATGGTACTCGTCCAGCGCGGAGAACACCTGCTTCGCATAGTTCTCCACCTTGGCGCGAGCTGCCGCCGGCGACTTGTCAACGACGCTGATATCGATCTTCACGGTAAACCGGTCCGGCACATAGCGGCCCTGCGCATGTCCCATCACCAGCAGGTGGGGCGCCGCCGGCAACGCATTGGCCTGCGCCAGCGCCACGCACGGACTCAGCAGCAGCAACAGCGAGATCATCAACCGTTTCATTGTCCCCTCCCCCTGATATGGACGTCCGTTTACAACCCTTTCGCCGCCTGCGCCACCGCGCGGAACAGCGCGCGGCCCTTGTTCATCGTCTCTTCCCATTCCGCCGCGGGGTCGGAGTCGTAGACTATGCCGGCGCCCGCCTGCACGTGCAGGCGGCCGTTCTGGATCACCGCAGTGCGGATCGCGATGGCGGTGTCGGCGTCGCCCCACCAGCCGATCCAGCCGATCGCGCCGGCGTAGATGTTGCGCTTGTACGGCTCCAGTTCCTGGATGATCTCCAGCGCGCGGATCTTCGGCGCGCCGCTCAGCGTGCCGGCGGGGAACGTGGCTTTCAGCACGTCCATGTAGCCGAGGTTCGGCCTGGCCGTGCCCTGCACCTGCGAGACGATGTGCATCACGTGCGAGTAGCGCTCGATCACGAACGATTCGCTGACTTCCACCGTGCCGTTCTCGCTGATCCGGCCGATGTCGTTGCGACCCAGGTCGATCAGCATCACGTGCTCGGCGCGTTCCTTGGGATCGGCCAGCAGCTCGGCTTCCAGCGCCTGGTCCTCCTCTTCGGTGGCGCCGCGCTTGCGCGTGCCGGCCAGCGGACGCACCACCACCTTGCCGTCCTTCAGCCGGGCGAGGATTTCCGGCGAGGAACCCACGATCTGGGTATCGCCCAGGTCGACGAAGTACATGTATGGTGACGGGTTAAGCGCGCGCAACGCGCGGTACACGTCGACCGGTCGCGCGTTGAAACCCACGCTGAGCCGCTGCGACGGCACCACCTGGAAGATGTCGCCGGCGCGGATGTATTCCTTGGCCTTCTCGACCATCGCCTCGAATTCCTCCTTCGTGAAGGAGGATTTGAAATCGCCCTCGTCCAGCGCGACCGACTGGGTCAGCTGCGGATACGACGCGCCACCCTGGCGCAGCCGGTAGACCAGCGCATCGAGCCGGCGCTGCGCCTCGGCGTACGCCTGCGGCTGCGACGGATCGGCATGCACGATCAGGTACAGCCGGCCCTTGAGGTTGTCGAATACCGCCACTTCCTCGGCCAGCATCAGCAGCACGTCGGGCGTGCCCAGCTCGTCGGCGCGATCCCACTGGGCGAGCCGTGGCTCGATGTAACCGATCGTCTCGAAGCCGAAGTAGCCGACCAGGCCGCCCGAGAACGCGGGCAGCTGTGGCAGCCGCGGCACGTCGTACTGCGCGCGCAGTTTCTCGATCTCGCCCAGCGGATCGTCGAGGTGGCGACGTTCGGTGACCTCGCCGGAGTCCTCGACCTCCAGCTCGTGGCCGCGCAGGCGATACACCCGCTTCGCCGGCAGGCCGATGATCGAATAGCGTCCCCAGGTGGCGCCACCCTCGACCGATTCGAACAAAAAGGTGTATGGGCCATCGGCCAGTTTCAGGTACACCGACAGCGGCGTGTCGAGGTCGGAAAACACCTCGCGCACCAGCGGTATGCGCGTGTGGCCTTGGGCAACCAGCGCGTCGAATTCGTCCCGGCTGATTTTGTCTGGGGAGATCACGTGCTCAATCCGTGGCTGGCAGGATCGCCGATTGTAGGGCAGAGCAGGCGACAGCGTGAACGAACGGCGCGGTTCACAACCGCGGCCGCGGCATTCCGTGCAGGCGCAGCGAGAACGCCACGCCGCTGCCGTCGTCGAGGTTGCGGGCGCTGGCCACCCCACCGTGGCGTTCGGCCACCAGGCGCACCACGTACAGGCCCAGGCCCAGGTGCGGCGCGTCGCCGGGGGTGGCCTTGTCGCGCAGGCTGACCAGCGAGTCGAACAGCCGGCCCTGCATGGCGGCGGGCAGCGGCGGGCCCTGGTTGGCCAGTTCGATCTCGGCACCGTCGGGCGTGGCCGCAAGGCTCAGGCGCAACCAGCCGTCGGGCGGAGTGAACGACAGCGCGTTGTCGAGCAGCTTGTCCAGCGCCTGGGCGATCAGCTCGGGCGCGCAGTGCAGGTTGATCGCGCCGGCCGGCAGTTCGCAGGCCAGGCGGCGCGTTCCGATCAGCGGCCGGTAGGCCTCGGCGCAACCGCGCACCACCTCGCGCAGGTCGACATCCTCCGGCTCCGCCGCGGTGATCGAACGCTCCATCCGGCTCGACTCGCTCATCGCGCGCACCAGCGCGCCCAGCCGCGCCACGCCGTCGCGGGCGCGCGCCAGGTAGGGCTGCGCGTCGGCGGGCAGACGGTCCTGCGCCTGCAGGGCGTGTTCGAGGTTGTCCAGCGAGGACTTCACGATGGCCAGCGGCGTGTTCAGTTCGTGCGAGAGTTTCGAAGCCAGCGTGCGCAGGTAGTCGGTATAACTGCCGACCACCTCGAACAGCCGCTCGAAGCTGCGGGCCAGGTCGCCGATCTCGTCCGGCGCGTCGGTCATCGGGAACTTGCCACTATCGAAAAGGCCGTCCAGACGTCCGTCGTTGAACTGGGCGCGCTCGGCCGCGTTGCGCAGCCGGCCCAGCCGCAGGCTCAGCCGCGTGGCGAACCACAGCAGGATGCCGCCGGCCACCAGCAGTACGCCGAAGCTGGTCAGCAGCAGCCCGAGCAGGGCGCGGTTGGCCAGCAGCGGCACGGTGCGGCTGGGCTGTTCCAGCAGCAGCACGCCATCGACCTTGCCGGCCCGCTCGATCGGTACCGCGGCGGCCAGCACCACGCTGCCGCGCTCCTCGCCGCTGCGCCACACGGTAGTGGGCTGTCCGCCCGCGGCGCGGCGCACTTCGCCGCTGTCCAGTCGCGGCACGTCCTGCGCCCACAGGTTGGCATCCTCCAGCCGATTGGCCAGCAGCGAGCGATAGACCAGCGCGGCGAACCAGCCCGGCTGGCCATCGCTGCCCGGCAAGGTGTTCAACCTTCCGCTGCGCCCCAGCAGCCAGCCCTGCGGCGCCAGCACGCGCGCCTGCACCTGGTCGGGCACCAGTTGCGCCAGTTCGCCGGACAACTTGTCCGAGTAGTCGAGCAGCGGGCGCGTGTCGGCTGCCATGCGGTCGCCGCCGGCCGTCGCGTCGTAGATGCCGACGCCGAGGCGGCGCAAGGCGAGGCTGCGTGGCAACCGCAGTTCGACGCGGTAGCCGCTGCCATCCTCCTGCCATTGCGCGGGGATCATTTCGGGCAGGCCGTCGACCGGCGGATCAAGCGGACGCGCCGCCAGCGCACCGGGCGCCGCGCTGGCCACCAGGTAGCGGCGCTGGCCGTTCGCATTGCCCAGCGCCAGGATCAGGTGGTCGGCCGCCAGCGCGTTCGCATCATCGGCATCGGCGCGCGTGCGACGGGTGTCGCGCACGTCGGCATACAGGTACAGCCAGTCCTCGTCGCCCGCCAGCAGCAGCTTGCCGTGCGACCCCAGCGACTGGCTCCACGGCGTCAGCGGCGCCCAGTCGTCGCCGTAGCCGTCGACGGTGATCGGTTGCGCGCTCGATTCCACGTACCAGTTGCTGGCGCTCACCGGCGGCAGCGCGCCGGTCACCACCAGGCTGCGCGCCACCGCATTGGCCGAAGCCAGCAGGGCCTGCGCCTGGCCTTCGCGCAGCAGCGTTTCCATCTGTCGCACGTACAGCCAGCCCGCGATCGGCAGGGCCAGCGTGCACAGCGCGACCAGCAGCAGTTTGCGGCGCAGGCTCATCGGAGCGGTCGATCAGGGCGAGGAAGATCAGGGTGCATGCGTGGCCGGCGCCGCGGTGTCCTTCATCCAGCGACTGGCCACCACCACGCGCATGAAGTCATCGAGCAGCGCCTGGCGCGCGGGATCGGCATCGTCGAAGGCCATCGACCAGCTCAGCCGCACGCCGCTGGCGGCGCCGGGGTCGCAGAACACCAGCACGTCGTCGACGTGGTCGCTGCCTTCGTACACCGAAGCCTCGCACGGCATCGCCGGATGGCGCACGACGAAGGTGGAGGTCTTGCCGGCCGGGTCGTGCTGCAGGTAGCGCTTGCGATCGGCCTGCACTTCATCGGCCAGCGTGCCCAGCTCGCGCGGCCACACGTTGAGCACCATCACCCGCTGCGGCTTGCCGCTCCATTCGCCCTGGTACAGCACCGCATTGACGCCGATGGCGCGGGCGTAGGTGCAGCAGTCGCGCGTCCAGCCGGCCGGTGTGGCCACGCTGATCGCCCATGCGGGAGCGCTGCCGTCGCGGGCGCCGCGGGCCAGCACGTCATCCATCGGCGTGGCGGCTTGCGCCAGCGTGGCCCATCCGCACAACGCCACGACCAGCCATGCGCCACGCGTCACGGCTTCCACCGGTAGCCCACGCCGTGCACGGTCTCGATTGCGTCGAACTCCGGCGCCACCGCGATGAACTTCTTGCGGATGCGCTTGATGTGCGAGGTGATGGTGGCGTCGTCCACGACGAGTTCCGCCTCGCGCATCAGCTGGTCGCGATTCTTCACGTGGCCGGGGAAGCGGATCAGCGTGTGCACCATCCAGAACTCGGTGACGGTGAGCGGGATCTCCTCGTCGTTCCAGGTGATCCGCATGCGCTCGGATTCCAGCTTCAGCGGGCCGTGCTCGATCACCGTCTCGCTGGAAGCCGGCGCCTTCAGCGATTCGATGCGGCGGAACAGCGCGGCGATGCGCGCGGCCAGCTGGTGCAGGCTGGTGTCCTTGCTGAGGTAGTCGTCGGCGCCCAGGCGCAGGCCGGAGATCACGTCGAAATCCGAATCGCGCGCGGTGAGGAAGATCAGCGGCAGCGTCGAGGATTTCGCGCGCAGCTCGCGGCACAGGTCGAAGCCGCCTTCCGGCTCGTCGCCCAGGCCGATGTCGATGATCACCAGCTCGGGCAGCTTCATCGCGAATGCGCTGGACGCTTCCTGGCGCGAGCCGTAGCCGCGCGCGTCGTAGCCGAAGCGGTTCAGCGCCTCGACGTAATTGGCGCGGATCAACGGTTCGTCTTCGACGATGGCAATGCTGCGGCCCATGATGCGTTCCCTTCGAATGGTGGGCGCAGCGTGCTATGCGAAGCACCCGGACGCAAGCCATCGGCGACGAATGCCCGCGTTTTGCCACAAGCGAACGGCAAACCGGCCGCTCGCCGCCGCCGCACGCGCCGCCACCGGCGTTTTGATGGAGTCGTCCCCCCCCCGACGAGAAAGCTCATGAAACTCGATACCGACCCGCGCGACGCAAATGCCGAACTGCACGGCTTCGAACCGCTGCGCATCACCCTGGCGCTGGGCGCCCTGCTGCTGGGCCTGCTGCTCGGCATCTGATGCTCCACCCCTGATTCGGGAGACTGTCATGACCCTCCACCGATTCCCCCTGTTCCGCCTGCTTCCGCCCGCCGTGGAAGGCACTGGCACGTTCGCTGCGCAGGGAAGCGCAGCGGGCGTTGGCCAGGACGAGCCCGACGCGGACTGGCAACCGCTTTAGTTCCGACCTCCCCTGTTCCGTCCTCCATGGTGTTCCTTGTCCCCTCCTCGCGAGGGGATTTTTTTGTCCACGGCGCCTGCCATCGTTCTGCCCCGATTGCGCCGCAAGCCGCCGCATTCCCGACGCGGCCCGCGCCGCGCCGGATGCGGCAATGCAGCCGTAGCACCCGCCAACAACCCCGCCAACGACCAAGGGACGGCCATGCGCGCATCATCCAGACTCTTCTTTCACCTGCTGCTGTTCGCCGGCCTGCTGTTCGCCGGCCCCTCGTTCGGCCTCGCCGCGCACGCCACCGAACCGGGCAGCGGCGAGCTGCGCTGGCGCGATGCCAGCGGCCAGCTGCAGGCGCTTGCCAGTCTCGACACCGATGTCGAGTACAAGGTCAGCGGGCTGGTTGCCGAAGTCCAGCTGCGCCAGCAGTTCCGCAACAGCGGCAAGGACTGGCTGGAGGCGCAGTACCTGCTGCCGCTGCCCGACGGCGCGGCGGTGTATTCGATGTCGCTGGAGATCGGCGAACGCCGCGTCGTGGCCGACATCCAGCGCAAGGAGGCGGCGAAGAAGGTGTTCGAACAGGCCCGCAACAGCGGCAAGCGCGCGGCCCTGGTCGAGGCCGACAGCGGCAACCTGTTCCGCACCGCGGTGACCAACGTGGCGCCGGGCGAAACGGTGACGATCGTGCTGCGCTACTGGCAGCGCGTCGACTACAGCGCGGGCAGGTTCTCGCTGCGCTTTCCGCTGACCTTCACCCCGCGCTACCACATGCGCGACGGCGCCCGGCCCGGCGACGCCGGCATCGACACGCCGCAGGTGTTTGCCGACGACAACGCGCAGGCGCCGCTGCGCACGCACATCGCGGTGCAGCTGGATGCCGGCGTGCCACTGGCCAGCGTGGACAGCTCCAGTCACGCGATCATCAGCACGCGGCACGACCAGCGCTGGGACATCCGCCTGCGCGACGCCAGCGTGCTGCCGGACCGCGACTTCATGCTGAGTTGGCAGCCGCAGCCGCAAACCCAGCCCAACGTGGCCAGCTTCCGCCAGGACATCGACGGCGCCCATTACGCGATGCTGATGCTGATGCCGCTGCAGCAACAGGCGCAGCGCCTGCCGCGCGAGCTGATCCTGATCATCGACACCTCCGGCTCGATGGGCGGCGAATCGATCCGCCAGGCGCGTGCGGCGCTGGACCTGGCGCTGAGCCAGCTGCAGCCGGGCGACCGCTTCAACGTGGCCGAATTCAATTCGACACTGAACCCTTGGTCCAGCGAAGCGGTGGCCGCCACGCCCGAGGCGTTGCAGAAAGCCCGCGCCTGGGTCGACCAGTTGCAGGCCAACGGCGGCACCGAGATGGCGCCGGCGCTACGCTTCGCGCTGGCCGGCCACGCGCCGGCCGGCTACGTGCGCCAGGTGCTGTTCGCCACCGACGGCGCGGTCGACGATCCGAACGGCCTGATGCAGTTGATCGACGAGCAGCTGGGTGATTCGCGACTGTTCCCGATCGGCATCGGCAATGCGCCGAACGCGGGCTTCCTGCAGGCCGCCGCGCGTCATGGCCGCGGCAGCGAAACCCTGGTCACCGACACCGGCAACGTGGGCAAGGCGATGGTCAGCCTGCTGGCCCGGCTGGATCACCCTGCCCTGCGCGACCTCGAGGTGGACTGGCCGGCCGGCAGCGACGTCTATCCGCGGCAGTTGCCCGACCTGTACCTGGGCGAGCCGCTGCTGGTCACCGCCAGGCTGGCCGCGCCGGTCGACCGCGTGCAGGTGCACGGCCAGCTGGCCGAGCGGGCGTGGACGGTGCCCGCGGATCTGTCCGCCGCCAGGCCGGCCGCGGGACTGGATCGGCTGTGGGCGCAGTCGCGCATCGCCGACCTGTCCGACCAGCTGGCCCGCGGCGGCGATGCGCCGGAGCTGGTCGAGGCGATCACCCGCACCGCGCTGGACGCCCATCTGGTCAGCGCCTATACCAGCCTGGTGGCGGTGGACCGGACCCCGGCGCGCAGCGCCGATGCCGCGCTGAAGCACCAGCAGATTCCCAACGTGATGCCCGCCGGCACCCACTTCGCGCAGACCGCCACGGCGGCCGAGCTGGAACTCTGGCTGGCCCTGCTGGCGCTGCTGCTGGCGGCGCTGGCGTGGTGGCGGCAACGGGCATGCCGATGATCCGGCAGCGGGCATGGCGCGCGCTGATGTTCGGCGCGCTGATGCTGGCCGCGGGACTGGGCCTGGACGGCGTCTGGATTCACGCCAAGGCCGCGCTGGCGCAGCTGCTGCTGGAGCGGGCCTGGACGCGCTCCGATCACGGACGGCTCTCCCAGCGGCCGTGGCCGTGGGCCGACATCGCCCCGCTGGCGCGGCTGCGCGTACCGCGCCTGCATCAGGACCTGATCGTGCTGGATGGCGACAGCGGCCAGGCGCTGGCGTTCGGCCCGGGCTGGAGTACCGGCGGCGCGCGCCCGGGCGCCGCGGGACTCGGCGTGATCAGCGCGCATCGCGACACCCAGTTCCGCTTCCTGCCCTCGCTGCGCCCGGGCGACCGGCTGGCCCTGGACGGACCGCGCGGCAGCAGCGACTACGTGGTGACGGACAGCCGCGTCATCGACAGCCGGCAGGCGCGCATTCCGCCCCGCGACAGCATGGACGGGCTGTGGCTGGTCACCTGCTATCCGTTCGATGCGGTGGTTCCGGGCGGCCCGCTGCGCTACGTGGTGCAGGCGCGCCGGCTGAAACTGAATGACGGCATGGCGGTTTCGCCCCGCATCGCGGGAACCAAAGCCGACCAGCCCGGTCAGAACTGGTGATTGGTGCGGTTCCTTGCCGTGGAACGTGCCGGCACGGCGTGAGTCCCTCCCCATAGTGGCCGTGCCGGCACACCAATCATGGTGTTTCCTCTCACGTCTCCGACGACGTTTATCCCGGCGCAGCCGTTCACTGCGTCGGGATTTTTATGTGCGCGATCCGGCAATCGCCCGGTGCATGGCCTCGATCTCGGTGCGATAGTCCGCGGCATGGAAGATCGCCGAGCCGGCCACAAAGGTGTCAGCGCCGGCGGCGGCGATCACACCGATGTTCTGCGCGGTGACACCGCCATCCACTTCGAGCCGGATGTCGCGGCCGCTGGCCTCGATCCGCTCGCGCACCTGGCGCAACTTGTCCAGCGTGCCCGGGATGAATTTCTGGCCGCCGAAACCCGGGTTCACCGACATGATCAGGATCATGTCGAGCTTGTCCATCACGTAGTCGAGATGATCCAGCGGCGTGGCCGGATTGAACACCAGGCCGGCCTGGCAACCGGATTCCCTGATCAGGCCGAGCGTGCGGTCGATGTGTTCGCTGGCCTCCGGATGGAAGCTGATCAGGCTGGCGCCGGCCTTGGCGAAGTCCGGCACGATGCGGTCCACCGGCTTGACCATCAGATGCACGTCGATCGGCGCGGTGATGCCGAACTTGCGCAGCGACTCAAGAACCATCGGGCCGATCGTGAGATTCGGCACGTAATGGTTGTCCATCACGTCGAAGTGCACCCAGTCGGCACCGGCGGCCAGCGCTGCGGCGGTGTCCTCGCCGAGCCGCGCGAAATCGGCGGCGAGGATGGAGGGGGCGATGATGGGGGATTGCTTGCTCATAAGCCGGGAATCGGGAATCGGGAATCGGGAATCGGGAATCGGGAATCGGGAATCGGGAATCGGGAAGATTATGAAGCCTCGTGCGACAAATGCCACCGCATGGCCGCTTCTACCATTCCCTATTCCCGGCTCTGATCACTTGAACCCGCGCTGCTCTTTGATCCGGTCGTACGCCGCATTGATCTCGCTGGCGCGCGATTCGGCGCGCTTGCGCATGTCTTCGGGCAGGTCGCCGAGGCGGTCGGGGTGGTGTTCGGAGATCAGCTTGCGGTAGGCGCGCTTGATCGCGCGTTCGTCGGCGTTGCGGTCGATGCCCAGCACCGCGTACGGGTCCGGCCCCTGCGGGGTGCGCTGCGGCGGCACGTAGCCACCACCGCTGCCGTAGTGCTGGTTGCCGCCGCGCGGGCCGCCGGGACCGGCGTTCCATGCGTAGCCCTTCATCGCCATCAGCGCCATCAGCTCCATGTCGCTGATGCGCAGGGCGAAGGCAAGCTGGCGCAGGATCGACATCTTCTCCGGCGGCGGATTGCCTTCGGCCAGCACCGTCTCGATCACCACGTCGAGCACGGGGAAGGCATGGTCGCGACGCAGGCCGACCCAGTTGCGCAACTCGGCGATGGTGCGGGTGACGTCGAACTCCGGCTGTTTGCCCACGTTGAAACTGACCACCGCCTGCTTGCGCAGCTCGGCATCCAGGTTCATTCGCGTCATCAGCCGTTCGGCGATCGCGATCTCCTGCTCCGACACGCGGCCGTCGGACTTCGCCACCGCGCCCAGCAGGGTGAACAGCGGGCCCACGAAACCGCCGGCTTCCGGCGTGGCGTTCTTGCGCTGGCTGTAGCGCATGTTGTCGAAGATAAAACCGAGCACCGCGCCGGTGACCGCACCGGGCAGGTGGCCGATGATCAGTCCGAAGAACGCGAACCACAGCGTATAAGTGAAGCTCATGGCTGCCCTTGCGGTTGGGCCTGCGGTTGGGGAAGTTGCGCGCTGTACCAGCGCGCCAGCGCGTCGAGCTCGGCGTCGCTGACCGGGCCGATCGCGGCGCGCATCACCGGGATGCTGCGGCGGCCGTCGCGGTACTGCTTCAGCGCGTCGCGCAGATAGTCCAGCCGCTGCCCGGCCAGGTTCGGCACGCCGGGCATGCTGGCGTGGCCGTCGGCACCGTGGCAGGCGGCACACAGGCCGAGCCGGGCCGGGGCTGCCGGCGTGCCGGCATGGAGCGTGGGGGCGGCGAGCAGGACCAGCACCGCGATCAATGGAATGCGCATCGGCAACACATGGGGCCAAAGGACGCCAATTCTAGCAGTGCCCCCGAAACCCCACAGCGCGTTACCGGCGACGGTGCCGCAACGGCTAGAATGGGCGCTTCCCCGCCATGTGGAACCCGCTGCCGTGCCCACCATCCTGCCGCAATCGAACCTTCCCGGACTCGAACTGATCCACCGCGGCAAGGTGCGGGATGTCTATGCGCTGGACGACGACCGCCTGCTGATGGTGGCCACCGATCGCCTGTCGGCATTCGACGTGGTGCTGCCCAACCCGATCCCGGGCAAGGGCGAAATGCTCACCCAGATGTCCAATTTCTGGTTCGGCAAGACCGCCCACCTGGTGCCGAACCACCTGCTCGACGTGCCGCTGGCCGACGTGCTGCCGCCGGGCACCGATCTCGCGCCGTACGAGAAGCGCGCGGTGGTGACGCGACGGCTGAAGCCGGTGCCGGTGGAATGCATCGCCCGTGGCTACCTGATCGGTTCCGGCTGGAAGGATTACCGGGCCACCGGCGCGCTGTGCGGCATCGCCCTGCCCGCCGGCCTGCAGCAGGCGCAGCAACTGCCCGAACCGATCTTCACGCCGTCGACCAAGGCCGCGGTGGGCGACCACGACGAGAACGTCAGCTTCGACGCGGTGATCGATGCGGTCGGCAGCGAACTGGCCGGCCAGGTGCGCGACGCCACCCTGGCGATCTATCGCTGGGCAGCCGCCTATGCGGCCGAACGTGGCATCATCATCGCCGACACCAAGTTCGAGTTCGGCACCGATGCCAGCGGCAAGCTGTACGTGATGGACGAAATGCTGACGCCGGATTCCTCGCGCTTCTGGCCCGCCGACGAATACCGCGTGGGCATCAGTCCGCCCAGCTACGACAAGCAGTTCGTGCGCGACTGGCTGGAGACGCAGGACTGGAACAAGACCGCGCCCGGCCCGGTGATTCCGGACGACGTGATCGCCCGCACCGCCGCCAAATATGCCGAGGCCCTGCAGCGACTGGCAGGCATCCGGCTCGACTGAAACGTTCAACGGGGGAACGCCATGCGCACCATGCAGGACTGGCTCGACAGCTACAGCAGCGACCACCAGAACCCGACCAACCAGGTGTTCCACTGGTTCTGCGTGCCGCCGATCCTGTGGTCGGTGATCGCGCTGCTGTGGGCGATCCCGGTGCCGATCAGCCAGTTGCGTCCCGGCTCGTGGGCGGTGCTGGTGATGGTGCTGGCGTTCTACTGGTACTGGCGGCGCTCGCACCGGCTGGCGCTTGGCCTGCTGGTGGTGTTCGCCCTGTTCGGTCTGCTCAACAATTTCCTGTACTACCGGCTCGGCACCGCGCAGCTGTGCTACCTCGCGATCGGCGTGTTCGTGGTGGCCTGGATCGGCCAGTTCATCGGGCACAAATATGAAGGCCGCAAGCCCAGCTTCCTCACCGATCTGTCCTATCTGCTGGTCGGCCCGGCCTGGCTGATGGCCAAGCTGTTTCGCAAACTGGGGTTCAAGCAGATCACATGACGCTTCTTACGGTGATCAGCACCCTGCTGTGGTGGGTGCTCTACAGCAGCATGGCTGCGCTGGTGTTCGCCCTGATCGGCTGGTCGGTGATGCGCTGGACCGAACGCTGCGCGGTGGTGTTCAACCGCATCTACCTGGCCTGCCTGCTGTGGACGATGACCGGCCTGCTGCTGGTCGTCGGCGTGGCCGCCTATGAAGGCCACCTGCACCCGCCCTACGGCGCGCTGCTGAGTTCCGGCCTGCTGCGCTGGATGCTGGTGCTGGACATGCTGATCGGCACCGTCCTGCTGTGGCGGCTGGTGCCGCGCATCGACGCCCGCCGCATCCGCCCGGGCAGCGCCTGCATGGCGGTGGCCGCGATCATGGCGATCAGCTTCGGCGTGGCCACCAGCCTGGCCTGAAACACGACGAAGGGGCGGGTGTCCCGCCCCTTCGATGCATCATCCGTGCGCCAGCATGCTGCCGAAGAACACCGCCATCAAGGCCGCGAAGATCATCGCCAGCACCAGGAAGATCACCAGGTAGATCACCTGCACCAGGCAGGCCTTGCCGAAGCCGATCTGGCTGCCGTTCTGCGACAGCAGCAGATAGTTCACCACGAAGGCGCCGACCAGGAATTGCACGATCAGTGACAGCAGCCCGCCGCCGCCACCGGAGCTGACCATGCCGATGATCACCATCGCCACGGCGCCGGCGATCCAGCTCAGCACCACCGCGCCCAGCGCACGCAGGTAGGACGGCATGACGCCGACCACCAGCCGGAAGGCGACGCTCAGCACCAGTGCCGCCACCAGGATGCCCACCACGATCATCACCAGCATGGCGAACAGGCCCATGCCGGCCAATGCAGCCAACGAAGAAGTACCCATAAATCCCCCGGATTGGAAAGAGAACCGCGTGACGGCATCCCCATGCCGGTCACGACGGTGACGCCAGCCTACCCGATTCCGCGGCGCCCGGCAGCGCACGGGTTACGCGCGCGGACATTCAATGGAAATCGCGCGAGCGACTGTCCAGCTCGCCCAGCCACGCGCTCATGTCGGTCAGCCGCCGGGCGATCAGGTGGGCCACGCCGTCGACGCACTCCCACTGCCCTTCCACGCCGAGCAGGCGCGCCTCCAGATACGCGCGCCGCTGCCGCTCGGCGACATGGCTCCAGACCACCACGTTGATGGGGCCATGTTCGTCTTCGATGGTGATGAAGGTGACCCCGCTGGCGGTCTGCGGGCGCTGGCGCTGGGTGACCAGGCCCGCGGCGCGCACCAGGCTCTGGTGCCGTTGGCCGCGCAGGCTGCGCGAGTCGGCGAAACGCGCCGCGCGCAGGCGCGAACGGATCAGTTGCAGCGGATGCGGGCCGAGGCTGAGGCCGGTGCGCGCGTAATCGGACTGCAGGTTTTCCGCGGTCGACGGCACCGGCAGCACGACGGCCACTTCCGCCGGACTGCCATGGCCGAACAACGGCAGTTGTGGCTCGACGCCGGCCACCGCCCACTTCGCCCGATGGCGATGGCCGGCCAGGCCGCGCAAGGCGCCCGCCTCGGCCAGCAGCTCCTGCTGGCGCCGGTCGATGCCGGTGCGGGCGCACAGATCCGTCACGTCGACGAAGGCACGCGCGGCGCGCGCCGCCGAGATCCGCCCAGCCACGTCTTCGCGAAAACCACGCACTTGCCGCAGCCCGAGCCGCAGCGCCAGCTGGCCCCGACCGCGCTCGTCGTCCTCCAGCGTGCAGTCCCAGTCGCTGTGGCGCACGTCGACCGGGTGCACCGTGATGCCGTGGCGCTGCGCGTCCTGCACGATCTGGCTGGGCCCGTAGAAACCCATCGGCTGCGCATTGAGCAGGGCGCAGGCGAACGCGGCTGGCTCGTGGCATTTCAGCCAGCAGCTGGCGTAGACGATGCCGGCGAAACTGGCCGCGTGACTTTCGGGAAAACCGTAGCTGCCGAAGCCCTTGATTTGCTCGAACAGCCGCGCCGCGAACTCGGCCGTATAACCGCGTTCGAGCATGCCGCGGATGATCCGCTCGCGATGGTGCTCCATGCCGCCATGGCGCTTCCACGCCGCCATCGCGCGGCGCAGCTGGTCGGCTTCGCCGGCCGTATAACCGGCCGCCACGATCGCCAGCTTCATCACCTGCTCCTGGAACAGCGGCACGCCCAGGGTGCGTTCGAATACGTCCTTCAGATCTTCCGACGGATAGTCCACCGGCTCCTCGCCGCGGCGGCGACGCAGGTACGGATGCACCATGTCGCCCTGGATCGGGCCGGGCCGCACGATCGCCACCTGGATCACCAGGTCGTAGAAATTTTCCGGGCGATGCCGCGGCAGCATCGCCATCTGCGCGCGGCTCTCGATCTGGAACACGCCGACGGTGTCGGCGCGCTGGATCATCTCGTACGTTCGCGGGTCTTCGGCCGGCAGCGTCGCCAGGCTGTAATCCTGGCCGCGATGGGCGCGCAGCAGGTCCAGGCAACGGCGCACGCAACTCAACATGCCCAGCGCCAGGCAATCGACCTTGAGCAGGCGCATCGTGTCCAGGTCGTCCTTGTCCCACTGGATGATGGTGCGATCGGCCATCGCCGCGTTTTCCACCGGCACCAGCTCGGCCAGCGGTGCGTCGCTGATCACGAAGCCGCCCACGTGCTGCGACAGGTGTCGCGGCATGTCGCGCAACTCGGCGGTGAGTTTCAGCACCCGGCGCAGCACCGCGCCCTGTGGATCGAAACCGTGTTCACGCAGGCGCTCGTCCAGCGATTGCTCACCGCGCCAGCCGAAAATGCTGCTCAGCTGATCCACCTGGTCCGGCGGCAGACCCAGCGTCTTGGCCACGTCGCGGACGGCGCTGCGGCCGCGATAGCAGATCACCGTGGCCGCCAGCGCGGCACGCTCGCGACCATACTTGGCGTAGATGTACTGAATCACCTCCTCGCGCCGCTCGTGCTCGAAATCCACGTCGATGTCGGGCGGCTCGTTGCGTTCCTTGCTGATGAAGCGTTCCACCAGCAGGTTCATCCGCGCCGGATCGACCTCGGTGACGCCGAGCGCGAAACACACGGCGGAGTTCGCCGCCGAGCCGCGGCCCTGGCAGAGAATCCCCTTGTCGCGGGCAAAGTGCACGATGTCCTGCACGGTGAGGAAATACGACTCGTACTTCAGATACTCGATCAGCCCCAGTTCGTGCTCGATCTGCGCGCGGACTTTCTCCGGCACGCCATTCGGCCAGCGCCAGCGCATGCCTTCTTCAGTGAGATGGCGCAACCAGCTGGTCGCGCTGTGGCCTTCGGGCACCAGCTCGGCGGGATAGCGGTATGTCAGTTCGTCGAGGCGGAACATGCAGCGCGCGGCGATGGCGGCGCTTTCGTGCATCAGTGCGGCAGGATAGATCGCAACCAGCGTCTCGCGTCGGCGCAGGTGGCGTTCGCCGTTGCGGAAGATCAGCGCGCCGGCTTCCGCCAGCGGCACGCGATGACGGATCGCGGTCAGCGTGTTCTGCAGCGCAAGCCGGCGCCGCACGTGCATGTGCACGTCGCCGGCGGCAACCAGCGGCAGGCCAAGGCCGTGCCCGAGTTGCTGCAGGTCGTGCAGGCGTTGCGCGTCGTCGGGCCCGTGATGCAGCTCCACCGCCAGCCACGCCCGCCCAGCGAAGGTGTTGCGCATCCAGCGACCATGCGTGGGATCGGGCTCACGTCCGGGCAGCCACAGCGCGAAGGTACCCGGCACGCCATCGGCCAGATCGGCGCAACCCAGGCGATACGTGCCCTTGGCCGAGGCGCGGCGACCGCGGGTGATCAGCCCGCACAGCGCGGTATAGCCGGCCTTGTTCTCGCACAGCAGCACCAGTTTGGGGCCGTCGTCGAGCTGGAACTCGGCGCCGACGATCAGTTTCACGCCGGTGGCGCGCGAGGCCTCCAGCGCGCGCACGATGCCGGCCAGCGAACACTCGTCGGTGATCGCCAGCGCCTCGTAACCACAGGCCTTCGCGCGCTCGAACAGTTCGCGCGCGCTGGACGCGCCGCGGCCGAACGAGAAGTTCGACAGGCAATGCAGTTCGGCATACGCGTTCATGCAAACCAGCCGTGCAGCATCCAGCCATCGCGCTCGCCCGGCGCGCAGAAGGCCCAGCCGCGCTGGCCTTGCACGGTCTCCACCACGTAGTAGTCGCGGCACACCTCGCCGCCATCCCACCAGCCGGTTTCCAGCCGCTCGGGGCCGGCCAGGATGTGCGGCGCGGCACCGCGCAGGGGAATCGGCCGCTCGAACAGCCAGGTCGGTCGTGGCGAGGGTTCCCGCCAGCCGTCGTCGTGAGTCGTCACCTTCTGCGCCAGCTCGGGCCGCGGATCGGTGGTGCTGCCCAACTGATGCACGGCGCAATCACCCAGCCGCGCGCGCAGGCGTTCGCGCAACTGTTCGATCGGCAACGCATTGGCGGGACGCTCGTCGAACAGGTCGCGGCCGGCCGGCACGAACGCGGGCAGGTCGCGCGCGAGCAGGCGCATGGCGATGACCGGCTGCGGCAGTTGCACCTGCTCCAGCCGCACGCGTGCCAGTTCGAACAGCATGCCGGCCTCGCGCTCGGGTGTGAGCAGGCCCACCTTCACTTCGGTGTATCCCTCGCGATGTTCCAGCTGCAGCGTGAAACGCTGCACGCCGCCGTCGCGACCGGCCAGATAGGCGGACAGGTCGGCCGTCATGCGGCGCAATGGGAAGACCAGCGCGCCGATGGCTTCGACTTCGTGCGTCAGTTCGATGCGCAGGTCGAAGCGGTCGGGTGGCCGATACGCTTCCAGGCCGGCCGGCACCGCGCCGGTCAGGCGATCCAGCGCGAGCAACAACTCCGCACCGAAACGCCGGCGCAGGCCGTCGCGCGGCAGCGCCAGCAGCTGGCCCAGGCTGCGGATGCCCATGCCCGGCAAGGCCTCGGCCGCCGCCGCGGGCAGGTAGCTCTGCGACAGCGGGATGCGCTGCAGCGCGTGGCGCAGTTGCCTGTCGGTGAGCACCGCCTGGCCATCGGCGACACCGGCCAGCACATGCGCCGCATGCGGCGTGGGTGCGGCGCTGATCCGGTGGCGGAAACCCAGCGCATCGAGATCGGCGCGCAGCAGGCTTTCCAGTCGCGGCCACGAGCCAAACAGGTTCAGGCTGCGGCTGACCTCCAGCACGATCGCCTGCGGCAGCAGACTCACCTCGGCGCTGTAGCGATAGGCCACCGCGGCCAGGAACCGATGCCACTGATCGACCCGCTCAGGCTGGTACGGCAAGGCCTCGAATTGCGCCAGCAGCGCCTGCGCCGCGCTCAATCGCTGGCCCACGCGCAGGCCGGCTTCGCGCGCGGCCGCGTTCGCCGCCACGATGCTGCGCGCATGTCCGGTGCCGGCCACCAACACGAGCGGGCCCGCGTCCGCACGACGACGGAGGACACCGTCCAGTGCCAGCTGCGGCAACGCTATGCAGGCCCACAACATGCGCGCCCGCCATCAATGCAGGGCGCGCGGCAGCGCCACCGGCTGGGCGGGCACCGCTCCGCCACGGCATTTGCGCACCCATACCCGCACCTGCGGCCGCGCTTCCAGCTCCAACCGCAACGCCGCCGGCGAGGCATTGGAGAGATGCCGCCGGTCGCGGAACGCGAACGCCAGCGCGCGGCCGCCGTCGGCGGCCACCTGCAGACGCCGCAACGCGCGATCGTCGGCCTGCCGTGGCCACGCCAGCACCGCGGCGCAACTGCCCGAGCGCAGGCATTGCTCCGTCGCCCACAACACGTCGGTCTCGGCTGCCGTGACGATCTCGATCCGGCGCATGTCCACGCCGTGCTGGCGCCAACCGGCCACGCAGGGCAGATACGGCGGCGCCACCAGCACCACCGGCCGCGCGCCCTGGGTGAGGCGCGCCAGCGTGGGCAGCACCAGTTGCAGTTCGCCCACGCCATCCAGCGGCAGCAGGATTTCCGACAGCGCCGCCGCCGGCCAGCCGCCGCTGGGCAGCACCGCATCCAGCGCGGCCCAGCCGGTGGGCTGCTCACCGGCGGGCGGCGGTTCGGCCCGGCCGCGCCAGACCCGGCGCGCATCGAGCAGGTTCGACAAGGGCATCACGGCCGCCATCAGCCGCCCCTCAGCAGGCCGGCGAACAGGCCTTCGATGGCGAAGTCCTCGCTGGGGTCGGGATCGATCGGCTGGTAACCGGGACTGTTCGGCAGCAGCCGGATCACCTCGCCTTGCCAGTACAGCCGCTTGATCGTGAAGCGGTCGCCGCCGACGCGCGCCGCCACCACCTGGCCGTGCCGCGCCACCGGCGTGGCGTGCACGCCGACCAGGTCTTGGTCGAGGATGCCCTCATCGCGCATCGAGTCGCCGACCACCCGCACCAGGTAATCCGGCGTGAGCCGGAACAGCCAGCGCGATACCCGCAGGCTGCGCTCGATCCGCGACTCGGAGAACAACGGCTCGCCGGCGGCGATGCGGCCGACCAGCGGCAGCTCCAGGGTGTCCGCGTCCAGCGCGTCGGGCGCCTCCACCAGGCGGATGCCGCGCGAACGGTTCGGCTCGATCGCCAGCCGCCCCTTGGCCTCCAGCGAGCGCACGTGCTTGAGCACCGCGCTGACGTGGGGCAGGCCCATCGCCTGGCCGATCTCCTCCAGCGTGGGCGCCTGGCCATCCCGCGCCACGCGGGCCCGGATGAATTCGAGGATGTTGGACTGGCGGCTGGTCAGGTGCAGGCTCATGGCCGCCATGTTTTCACCTTTTGTGGTGAAAATATAGTCTGGCGATGCATCGCCCGTTCGGCAAAATGGCATGCGAGCCGTTGCGGCAGCTCAGTTACGCGGCATTAACAAACCGTGTAGTACATTAAGCCCCATGTCGTGAGACACTCTTCCCGCTGCGTGGCGAGGCTCCCCCCCTCCTCCACGCGATCAAGACGGAACCCCCCGAAAACCCGCAGATCCCCCTCTGCGGGTTTTTTTCGTCCATCGTCAACGCCCGCCTGATGGCTGCGCCTGTTCATTGGCCTGGCGCACGGCCCGCACAAAGCCGCCAAACGGAATGTCGGTGATGCCCACCAGCCCGATGTGGCTGTTCTCGCCATCGAGCAGGCGGCCGGTCACCGGCTGGTCGGTGTATTCGAACCAGTGCACGCCGACGACCTGCGGATTCGCCGCGGCGGCCGCGAGGTACTTCGCATAGGCTTCGCCGCGCTGCGCCTCGTTCCCTACCGGCACCACGCCTGCGCCAAACGGGCCGCGATCGTTCGAGCCGAAGTGGAATTCGCTGATCAGCACCGGCTTGTCCAGCGCCTGCATCCGGACCATGTCGATGTGGTGCTGCGGCAGGTCGGCGTAGGCGTTGAAGCTGACCACGTCGCAATACTGCGCGCAGGCCGCGACGACTTCGGGCGTGTACACCGCGAACCGGCCGCCGAGGAACAGATGGTGCGGATCGTGGCGGCGGATCGTGGCGGCCACGATGCGAAAGTAGGCGTCGGCGTAATGACTCAACCACGCGCTGTAGTCGCGGGCAATCGCCGGATGCGCCTCGCTCGGCACGGGCGCGACGTAGCCGGTGGCGTCCAGCGCTTTCCACGAGTCCAGTGGAATGCCCCACGCGGCGGCCAGCGCCTGCGGCGTCGCGTACTGCTTGCGCAGCATCGCGATGAAGCCCTGCTTGGCCGGGCTTGCCGCCTCGCCCGCCAGGGTGCCCAGCGCCAGTCCCCAGCGACCTTGCGGTCCGATGCCGGCCCAGGCCAGCTCGTTGTCGGCGAAGTAGCCGAGCAGCCAGGGATCGTCGCACACGTCGGCGCTGGCCTTCGCCACCGCCACCTCGGTGGCGGCGACGAAGCGGGGATCGAACGGGTCGGGCATGCGGCCCCAGTAATTAGCCACTGGAAACATTCGCGTAGTCGCCGGCGATGTTGATCGAGCGCGTATACGGCAGCCGGTGAGCCCGGCCCAACGCCGGATCGCTCCAGTTGCCGAGGGTGTTGAAGCCCCATGCCTGCAACCGATCCAGCGTGCGCGTGCGCCATGCGGACAACCAGCCCGCACCATCGATGCGATACAGGTTGGCCGCGTGGAAGTCGAACCAGCGTCCGTGGTCGTGGCCGATGCCGTTGCTGGCGGCCTGCCCCGGACGCCGGCTGTCGCCGCGCCCATGAAACGCGGCCCATGCGCCACGATCCGGCGGCAGCCCGGTGAACATGAACTCGCGCCCCTCGACACGAGTGCGCTGGTCCCCGACGTTGACCGCATTGACGCCCAGCGAAAAGAACGGATGACCTTCGGGCGTCACCAGCTGCCAGCGCCCCGCCTGCCTTTGCGCGTGGAACCAGCCGGTCTTGCGCAGCTTTTGGCCGTCCAGACGTCCGCCATGAGCGTCGACGCCGGCGGGCTTCGCGGCCTCCGGAGCGGCCATGACCGCCGCGCGCAGCGCGGCATCGGAATCGATCTTCTCCGGCCAGCGGCCGCGCGTGGATTGTCCGTAGCGATCGACGATACCGGCATAGGCTTCGTGCAGCATGGCCTCGCCCGCCGTGGTCGACAGCTTGCCGAACAGCAGGGTCTGCACCGCTTGCGGCCCCGGGATGCCCAGGCGAATCGCGCGCACGTGGTGTCGATCCAGCGTGCCTTGCACGGTGGTCGCCAGCAGGATCGACCGGCCGCGCAGCCCGAACGGCATCGGCGGCCCCACCTGCATGCCCTGTTCGCGTGGCGAGGTGGCGCGCAGCGGAACCACCAGCGTCTGCGCCGGCCCGGCAGGCACGCCCACGCGCGCCTGCAGACGCTGCGACCCGGCACCATCGATCTCGATGTCCAGCGTCACCGCCCACGGCATCGCGTTCTGCACCCGCACATGCAGCTCGCCCTCGCCCGACCAGTCCCACGCATCGCCCGCCGGGGTCATCACGATCGACGGATGCGCCGCCGGCTGGAACGCGTAGCGCTGCTGCGCCACGCCGTCAGCCGCGTGTTCCACCGCGCCGACACGGCGCACCTGGTCCAGACTGACCCGCGCACCGACACGGGCCAGATCGGGCAGCTCCGGTGCAGCGGCGTGGCAGGGCTGCAGGCTGCAAAGGCAACACAGGGCGAGCCAGCCGCGCCATGTCATCGCGCGTGCCCGTGCTACCCGACCGGATGCCGGCGGACCCAGTGCTGCCAGCCGTAATACACCGGCACGCCCAGCGCGATGATCAGCAGGCTCATGCCGGCGTCGCCCGGGGCATGGATCGCGCTGGCCACGATCACGCCGAACACGGTGATCACGAAGATCAGCGGCAGCAGCGGATAGAACGGCACCCGATACGGCGCCGGCTGGTCGATGAAGTGCTTGCGATACCAGAACAGGGTGCCGATGCCGAACACGTGACCAAGCCACTCGCCCACCGTGGTGTAGTTGAGCAACTGGTTGAAGCTGCCCGAATAGGTGAGCACAGCGGCCCAGCCGCCCAGCAGGGCCAGCGCGATCTGCGGCGCGCGGGTGCGCGCGTCGACGCGTCCGGCGGCACGGAAGAACACGCCGTCGGCGCCCATCGTCTGCAGCACTCGCGCACCACCGGCGATCGCGATGCTGCAATAGCCGAAGGTGGAACAGGCGATGCCCACGGCGATCACGGTGGCGCCGGCGTCGCCGAACAGGCCGCGCATCAGGTCGGCCGCCGGCGCCGTGCTGGCGGCAAGCCCGGCATGGCCCAGTCCGGCCAGGTAGGCGTAATTGACCAGCACGTAGCAGACCACCACGCCGACCATGCCCATGCCCAGTGCCCGCGGCAGGGTGCGTTGCGGATTGCGCACCTCACCGGCGAGATCATTGAGATAGTGGAAGCCGCCATAGGTGAACAGCACCGGCAGCAGCGCGCCGGCAAACGCCCAGGACGACACCGGATGGAGCGTGTCCGTCGCCAGCACCGGCCCCGACTGGCCATGCGCCAGCACCAGGCCGGCGACCACCAGCAGCGTGACGGCGACCAGCTTCAGCACGGTGAAGATGTTCTGCATCCACGCGCCGGCGCGGATGCCGAACAGGTTGATGCCGACGATGAACACGATCGCGCCCACCGCCACCGGCTTCACGTACACCTGCGAGGGCAGGCCCAGCGCCGTGCACAGGTAGTCGGCAAACATGGTCGCCACCGCGGCCACGCTGCCGGGGTAGTTGATCAGCGCCATGGTCCAGCCGAACAGGAAACCGGGCAGCAGACCGAACGCCTCGCGCAGGTAGACGTAGATGCCGCCCGCCTGCGGGCGCCGCGCGCCCAGCTCGGCGTAGCACAGCACGCCGGCCAGCGTCAGCAGGCCGCCGATCACCCACAACACCAGTACCTCCGCCCCGGAGGAGGTGCTGCGTGCCACGGTGGCCGGGGTGAGGAAGATGCCTGCCCCGATCACGCCGCCGATGACGATCATCGCGGCGTCCCAAGTGTTCAGGCGACGGGCATAGGCATTGGCGGGTTCGGTCAGCATCTGCCTACCTTGCCATTGTCCGGGCTGTTTCAGCCAGTCCCATCGGCTGTCTGCTACGGTTCACGCACACGCGAGCGGGTTCCATCCATCGCCTGCCTTCCGGAAGACCGCAAACGATGAACAACCTTGGCCTGCTGCCGCTCTGCCTGGTCGCGCTTGTCCTGGCCAGCTACTACGGCTACCGCCGCTACCTCAAGGCGCGCGCACTGCTGCAGTCCTGGGCCGACGCAAACAGCTACCGGATCCTGCACGCGAAGCGCCGCCTGTTGATGCCCCTGGGCATGTTCTTCACCACGTCCAGATCCCAGGTGGTCTACCACGTGGCGGTCTACGACGACTCGCTCAAGCGCATCCGCTCGGGCTGGGTACGGCTGGGCGCTTACTGGACGGGCGCGATGGATGGCGACGCCATCGAGGTGAGATGGGAACATGAGCACTGAAAGCCGCCCCGGCGCGTGGAGACTCGTCGGCGCGCCCACCCGATGGCCACGAAGAACCGTCCTGCACTCCCCCACGAGGTCCCCTCTTGTCCGCCACCGCCACTCGACTCGCGTTTGCCACCTCGGCCGAACTTCCCTCGATCCAGCCCGATGACGCCGGGCTCGCGCGCCGGCTGGAACAGCGCGGCGTCACGCCGGTGTCCTGCGTGTGGAACGATCCGGCGGTCGACTGGGCGTCGTTCGACGCGGTGCTGATCCGCACCATCTGGGATTACTACAAGCACCACGCCGACTTCATCGCCTGGCTGGACCGGCTCGACCGGCTCGGCGTCGCCACCTTCAACGACAGCCGCGTGCTGCGCTGGAACAGCGACAAGCGCTACCTGCTCGAACTGGCGGCGCAAGCCGTGGCGACCATCCCGACCCGGCTCGCTGCGGCCGGCGAACTTCCGCAGGTGCTGGCATCGATGCCGGGGCAACAGGTGGTGATCAAGCCGAGCATCAGCGGCGGCGCCTGGCATACGCTGCGCGGCCGGGTCGGCGATGCGGCGTTCGCCGACGACGTGGCGCGGCTGCCCTCCGGCATCGACTTCCTGGTGCAGCCGTTCGTGCCGGAGATCGTCAGCGCGGGCGAGTGGTCGCTGCTGTATTTCGGCGGCGAGTTCAGCCACGCGGTGATCAAGCGTCCGGCCGCCGGTGACTATCGGGTGCAGAGCGAATACGGCGGCAGCGTCGAAGCGGTCCGGCCCGACGCGGCCACCCTTGCCGCGGCCGCCGCAGCGCTGGCCGCCGTCGACACGCGGAACCACGGCGAGCTGGCCTACGCCCGCGTCGACGGGGTGGTCAGCGCCGGACGGTTCCTGATCATGGAGCTGGAACTGATCGAGCCGTTCCTGTTCCTGGCCGGGCAGGCACACGCGGCCGAACGGCTGGCGCAGCACCTCGCGCAACGCCTGGACCTGCCGCCGGCGGCTGCGCAGCGGCACTGAAACGACGGCGCTGCGTACAATGGCCCACCCCGCATGCCGTGACGCCCGCAACCCCCGATGTCTTCGCCACGCAAGATCCTGCACGTCGACATGGACGCGTTCTACGCGTCGGTGGAGCAGCGCGACGATCCCTCGCTGCGCGGCAAGCCGGTGGCGGTGGCCTGGCGTGGCGCCCGTTCGGTGGTCTGCGCGGCCAGCTACGAGGCACGCGTGTTCGGCGTGCGCTCGGCGATGCCGGCGGTCAGCGCCGAGCGACTATGCCCGCAGCTGGTCTTCGTGCCGCCGGACTTCGTGCGCTACAAGGCGGTGTCGCGGCAGATCCGCGAGATCTTCGCGCGGCACACCGACCTGATCGAACCGCTGTCGCTGGACGAGGCCTATCTCGACGTCACCGCAACGAAAACCGGCCTGCCCTCGGCCACCGCCACGGCGGAGGCGATCCGGGCGGCGATCCGCGAGGAGACGCAATTGACCGCCTCGGCCGGCGTGGCGCCCAACAAGTTCCTGGCCAAGATCGCCTCGGACTTCCGCAAGCCCGATGGCCTGTTCGTGGTGCGTCCGCACCAGGTCGAGGCCTTCCTCGCCCCGCTGAAAGTGGGCCGCCTGCCCGGCGTGGGCAAGGTGATGGAGGCGAAGCTGGCGGCGCTGCAGATCGTCACCGTGGCCGACCTGCGCGCGCTGGCGCTGGCCGAACTGGAACAGCGTTTCGGTCGCTGGGGCCGGCGCCTGCACGAGTTGTCGCTGGGCATCGACGAGCACCCGGTGCAGCCGGATCGTCCCACCTTGCAGATCTCCGCCGAAGACACCTTCGAGCACGACCTCACCCTGGACGATCTCGAACCGCACATCCGCCAGCTCGCCGCCAAGGCCTGGGCCGGCTACCAGCGAGAACGCGAGCGGGTGGCGCGCACCGTGGTGCTGAAACTGAAGACCTCCGACTTCCGCACCCTGACCCGCAGCCTCACGCCATCCACCCGACCGCTGTCCGCCGACGAACTGGGCGACATCGCCTGCGCCCTGCGCGAGCGGGTCGAACGCCCGGCCGACAGCCGCTACCGGCTGGTCGGCGTGGGCCTGTCCGGCTTCGTCGACCGCGACAGCTACCAGGCCCAGTCCGACCTGTTTGCCTGACCGCTCACTGCGCGTAACGGCGCAGTCGGTCCGCCCGCGAATCGGCCTTCTTTACGTCCATGCGCAGGCTTTCGGGCAAGGCGAAGGTGTCGTCGGGAATCTTCGCGAAGCCGACCGCGGTGGCCTCCATGCGACGGGTGTGGCCGGCGCTGTCCTTGGCCTCGAAGGCCAGCAGCAGGCCGTATTCGGCATCGATCCAGAACACGCCGCTGTCGCTGCCGCCGGGGCCGGCATGGCCGGCGTGGCGGTAGCGCCAGCCGTACGCCGGGCGACCGGCGATGCGGCGACTTTCCACCGGCGCGCAGGCAAAACCGAGATCCCAGCACGGCCTGGCCACGTCGAGCCGGGTGATCGCGCCGATCCGCACGTGGTCGGCCGGCAAGGCCCGCCGCGACGTGGACATCAGCAGCCACGCATGATCGCCACCGCGCAGGATGCGGCCGCGACGCCCTGCGCCCGCGTCGAAGTCCACCCGCGTCTTGTCGCCCTTGATCCAGATCGTTTCGGCGGCGACCCCATCGTGCCCGGCCAGGGTGCGGATGCCGCTGCCTTGCAGCACCGCGTCGATCTTCACGTCGGGCAGCTCGGCCGCCCGAAGGCCAGACGCCGGCAGCGCAAACACGGCCCACGCCATGACGATCAGGCATCGCTTCACGGCAGCACGCCCGCGTCGCGGATCGGCGTCTGCATGCGCACCATCGCCTGGCTCACGATCGGCAGGCGGCCGCTTTCCAGCATGGCGATTTCCCGGGCGCTCAGGCCCTTGTAGAACGATTCGCGGAAGATCGCGATCACCAGCTTGTCGATCACCGGCACGATCATCTTGTAGCCGTACACCACGCGGATCTTCAACACGTTCGCGTCCTGCACGGTGAGCCCGCTGCGGCCGCCAGCGGACGAGGGACGGAACGCCAGGCTGTCGTTGGGAATCGCCTCGACGCCGTCGAACTGCCGCTCCTTCCAGTCGGCGAAGGCGGCCTTGGTCGGGCTGATCACCCTGATCTCGCTGACCAGCGGATTGCTGGCGGCGACGAAGGCCTCGGCATACGCCCTGGTCGCCTCGCCGTTGCCGACCTTGTGCGCGTACAGCGGCATCAGGCCGCGCGCCAGGCCGACCCGCATCGCGCTCATCTTCGCGTTGTGGGTGGCGCCGTTGCGGGCGGCTTCCAGCGCGGCGTAGTCGACCGTGGTCTTGACCCGGTAGAACAGGATCGCCTGCAGGATGCCCAGCAGGAACACGCCGAACACCAGGATCACCACGCAGGTCTCGACCACGGCCTGGCCGCGTTGCCGCCCGCCCAGGTTCATGGCTGCCGTCCGGCAGCAGGTGGCGGGGGCGCCGAGGTGGAGGACGCCGGCGTGTCCGGCGCGGCGCCACCGAGCGCGGCAATGCCATGCGCCATCGCCGCGCTGTCCCGCTGCAGGCCGGCGTCGATGCCGGTCGCATGTTGCGCGCCCTGCGCAAACGCGGCCTCGGCCTGGCGCAGCCGCACGATGCCCAGGTTGTGCCAGGCCTTGGCGTGGCCGGGCTCGATGCGCAGCACGTGCTGGTAGGCGTCGACCGCATCGTCGGGACGCTGCAACCGCACGTAGACGTTGCCGAGGCGGAACCAGAAGTCCGCGTTCTGCGGCAGCTGCTGCACCAGCGCCTGGTAGTCGGCCAGCGCCTGTTCGGGATGGCCGCCGCGGTACGCCTGTTCGGCCCGCTGCTGCCGGGCGACGGTCTTCACCAGGCGCTGCGTGGGCGACGCGGCGCAGCCAGCCAGCGCCAGCAGCATGACCACGCATCCGATGCGGATTTTCAGTGTGCCTGCCATGTCCACTCCTCGCCGCGTGCGGGCGAAAGCGCGGCGATGCCGCCCGGCGCCAGCTCCACCGTCTGCCAGGCGTCGGAACGCAGGCAGGTGCGCCACGGCGGCAGGCTTTCGCAGCATTCCAGCACGCGCCCGTCCCGGTCCAGGAAAACGATGTCCAGCGGATAGCCCATGCCGAATGTGTGCACGCCGCCGCAGGGCGTGAGCCACAGCGCCTGCGCCGCGCCGCCGTGCAGTGGCGGTCGCCCGAGCAGGCCGCGCAGGCGGCTCCATGGACGATCGGCGCGCCACGCCTGCGGCACGATCGGCTGGCCATCGCGAAGAATCACGCCCGATTTCAAAAGATGCCCTCCTGGCGCATGCGCAGGTAGATGAAGTAGCCCAGCACCAGGAAGATCAGCGGGAAGAAGAACAGCACCAGCGGCAGCATCATCTTCACCGGCGCCTCCAGCGCGAGTTTCTCGGCGCGCAGGAAACGCTCCTCGCGGCGCTGCCCGGCCTGCGCCCGCAGCGTGGCGCCCAGGCTGGCGCCGACCCGGTCGGCCTGGATCAGGGTGCCGGTGAAGCTGGAGATCTGCGACATCTCCATCCGTTCGGACATCCGCTTCAGCGCCTCGGCGCGGGGCAGACCCGAACGGATGTCGCGCAGCAGGCGGGTGAACTCCTGCCGCAGCGGACCGGCCGGGCCCTTCTGGGTGGCCTGCTCGATGCCGCCGGTGATGTTCAGTCCCGCCTCCACCGCCATGGTGATGAAGTCCAGGTACACCGGCAGGTCCTTGATCACCAGGCGGCGGCGCTTGCTGCGCCGCTCGCCCAGCCACAGGCTCGGGTAGAACCAGCCGGCGGCGGCGCCGAACAGCATCGCCGTGCCGTAAAGCAGGTAGCCGTGCCGGTCGAGCATGCCCAGCAGCAGCCAGAAGAACGCCGCCACGAGGCCGGCGCCCACCACGCGCAATCCGTACAGCTGCTCCGGGCTCAGCACGAAATCCTGGCCCGCGGTCTGCAGTTGCCGGTGCGCCTGTTCCAGCTTGTCCGCGCCCAGCTTCGGCGCCAGCACGTGGGTGGCGGCGTTGACCAGCGGCCAGATCAGGCGCAGTCCGAACGGCAGCGGGTCCTGGAAGTTGCGATCGGCCACGGGCACCTCGCGCATCAGCCCGTAGATGCCCCAGAAGGCGAAGCCGACGCCACCGCCGATGGCCACGGCAAGCAGGATGACGACCGGGCTCATATGTCGATGCTCGTGATCTTGCGGCACATGCGATAGCCCAGGTACTCCATCACCGCGGCCACCGCGATCACCGCCCAGCCCACGTAGGAGTGATACATCTCGTGCATCGTGTCGGGATAGGCGAAGCTGAGGAAGCCGATCAGGCCGACCGGCATCATCGCCATCACGATGCCTTGCAGGCGGCCCTGGGCGGTCAGCGAATTCACCTTGCCTTCCATGATCAGCCGCCGCCGCAAGGTGTCGGCCAGCGAAGCCATGCTCTCGGCCAGGTTGCCGCCCACCTCGCGGGAAATGCCCACGGCGGAGACGAACAGGGTCACGTCCTGGATCGGCACGCGGTCGTTGAAATGTTCCAGCGCCTCTTCCAGCTTCACGCCCATGCGCTGCTCGCGCAGCAACAGCGCGAACTCCTGCGCCAACGGCGGCTCGACGTCGCGCGCCAGGCTTTCCAGCGCCGGGGTGAAACCCAGCCCCGCGCGCATGCTGCCGGCCACCATCATCAGCCCGTCCGGCAGCTGTTGCTGGATCTGGTTGATGCGTCGCTGGCGCAGCCACCGGTAGATCTTCTTCGGCAGCACCAGGATCAGCACCAGGGTCACGATGGCCAGCAGCGGGTTGCCACTGAGGAACCACACCAGCAGGGGCACCAGCACCATCGCCACGGCGTTGAGGCGGAACAGGTTCCGCTCGTCCATGAACATGAACATGTCGGCGAGATTGAAACGCGCCTGCTCGGTGAAGGCTTCCTGGTAGCGCCCCCAGAACACCGTCGAACTGCGCACCGCCAGGTAGCCGATCGCGGCGACGGCGAGAAACACCACGATCGCGACGGGAAGCAGGCTCATGCGCGATCGTCCTCGTTGATCTTGAAGATCGACAGGTCGACCGGCACCCCGCGATCGGCCAGCTCCTCGTAGAACTCCGGCACGGCGCCGGTGGCCGCGTACTCGCCGCGGACCTTGCCGCCGGGGCCGCCCTGGTCGCGGGCGCGGAAGGTGAACAGGTCCTGCGCCTGGATCGTGCCGCTCTCGATGCCGGTGATCTCCGAGATGTGGGTGATCTTGCGCGAGCCGCAGGGGAAGCGGCGCTGGTGGATGATCAGGTCGATCGCCGAGGCGATCTGCTCGCGCACCACGGTCATCGGCAGGTCCATGCCCGACATCATCACCATCACCTCCAGGCGCGACAGCGCATCGCGGGGCGAGTTGGCATGCGCGGTGGTCAGCGAACCCTCGTGGCCGGTGTTCATCGCCTGCAGCATGTCCAGCGCCTCGCCGCCGCGGCACTCGCCCACCACGATGCGGTCCGGGCGCATGCGCAGCGAGTTGCGCACCAGGTCGCGGATGGTGATCAGCCCCTTGCCCTCGAGGTTGGCCGGACGGGCCTCCATCGCCACCAGGTTGGGCTGGCTCAGCCGCAGCTCGGCCGCGTCCTCGATGGTGACGATGCGCTCGTGGTCGGGGATGAAGTTGGAAAGAATGTTCAGCAGCGTGGTCTTGCCCGAACCGGTGCCGCCGGTCACCACGATGTTCCTGCGCTCGCGCACCGCCACCTGCATGAACTCCAGCATCTGCCGGTTGACCGAGCCGTACTGCAGCAGGTCGTCGCCGCTGAGCTTGCGCTTGCTGAACTTGCGGATGCTCAGGCTGGGCCCGCGCAGCGCCACCGGCGGGATCACCGCGTTGACGCGCGAGCCGTCGGCCAGGCGCGCATCGACCATCGGCGAGCTCTCGTCGATGCGCCGGCCCAGCGGTGCCACGATGCGCTCGATCGCCGCCAGCACCGCCTTGTCGCTGGTGAAGATCACCTCGGACTTCTCGATCCGGCCCGCACGTTCGATGTAGATGTCGTCCGAGCAGTTGACCATCACCTCGGTGACCGTCTCGTCCGCCAGCAGGTCCTCCAGCGGCCCCAGTCCGATCGCCTCGTCCAACACCTGCTTGGCGAGCCGGCGGCGGTTGATCGTGCGCGGCAGTTCGTCGGCAAACTCGCGCTCGATGATTTCCTCGATCAGCGACGAGGTCTTCTGGCGCAGGTCGTCGTCCGTCATGCCGCGCACGTCGACCCGGCGCAGGTCCATCTGCCGCACCAGCGACTGGTGCACACGGGTGCGCCAGGCCAGCATGTCGGCCGATGGCTGCAGCGTCGCTGGGAGGCCAGTCACTGGCGCAGCCGGCGGTTCGACGGCCGGTGGCGAAGCCACCGGGTCGAGATGGACCGGCGCGTTGGCGGCACGCTGCGGCACCCTCACCGGCGCGGCCTCGTCCTGATCGACCAGCACGCGCAGCCGGTACGAACCGATGATGACGATGTCCTCGCGGCGCAGCGGGCCGTGCTCGCCCTGCACCCTGGCCCCGTTGATCACCACCGGGGCGCGGCCACCGAGCACCTCGATGAAGACGCCGCCCTTGCGCACGCTCAACATGGCGTGCTCGCGGCCGATGTTCCAGCCCTGCAGGATCACCAGGTTGTCCTCGCCGCGGCCGATGCCGCAGGCGTTGTGCAGGCAGCGCACCTGGCGCGGGTCGCGGTTGGCGGTTTCGATCAGCACTTCGAACATGGCTTCACCTTCAATCCACGATGTCCTTGCCGGCGACCTTGCGGAAGTCGTCGCGCAGGCGGTCGCTCTTCTCGATCAGTTCGCGGTTCTCCGGCGAGTCGGGGGTGATCACGATCGGCGTCACGAAGATCACCAGGTCGGTGCGATTGCGCTGGAAGTCGCGCGAGCGGAACAGCGCGCCCAGCACCGGGATGTCGCCCAGCCCGGGCACCTTGTCGAAGGTCTTCGAGGCGCTGGCGTCGACCAGGCCCGAGATCACGATGGTGTCGCCCTCGTGCACGTTGAGCTGCGCGCTGGCACGGCGGGTGATGAAGCCGGGATAGCCCTGCACGTTGACGCTGGGATCGATCTTGCTGATCTCGGTCTCGATGTCGGTGGAGATGTCGCCCTTGCTGTTGACCACCGGCGCGATGTGCAGCTTGATGCCGTACTGCTTGTATTCGACCGTGGTTTCGCCCAGGCCCTGGCTGATCGGGATCGGCACCTCGCCGCCGACCAGGAAATCGGCAACGCCGCCGCTGCGGGCGGACAGCTGCGGCGCGGCGAGTTCCCACGCGTTGCCGTCCTGCATCATCAGGTTGATCTGCGAGGCGATCGAGGTGGCGATGCCGAAGTACGACGGCGTGCCGGGCACCCGCAGCGGCAGGTTGGCCGGGCCGCCGTCGGCGCCGATGCCGGCGAAGCCCTGCGGGGTCATCCGGTAGTAAGGATTGGTGACCCAGTCGTGCACCAGGCCGCCGCCGGGGCCGGCGATCATGCTGTCCCACTTGATGCCGAGCTGGTTGATCGCCTTCTTGTCGAACTCCATGATGCGCACGCGCATCATCACGGTGGGCTTCATCTCCACCGCGTTCGCGCTGGTGAAGTCGAGCACCTGCGGGTAGATCTTCCTGATCGCCGCGATGTGCGCCATGTCCGCCTGCGACAGGTCGCTGCCGGTCAGCACCACGTTGCCGCCCACGGTGGCGACCGAGATCGCGCTGTCCTCGCCCAGCAGGCGCTCGACCATCCCGGCCGCTTCCGCGCTGTTGCCCACCACCACGTGCACGCTGACGCTGCGCTGGCTGCCGTCGGCCATCCACAACTGCACCGAGGTGTCGCCGGGCTGGTTCGCGATCAGCACCAGCTCGCGGCTGCCGATCGCCTTGACCTGCAGCAGCTTGCCGTCGCCCACCGCGACCCGCTTGAGCGGGCCGGGCGCGCTCTGCACCAGCGCCTGTCCCGCGTACATGCTGAGCGAATCGCCGATCACCGGGGAGGTCGCGCGCGCCTCGCGCAACGGCAGCGCGAGCGCCGCGGCGCACAGCGCCAGCCATGCCAGAAAGGTCGCCGTCGCCCGGCCGGAATGTTTGCCTGCTTCCATGTTCAACTGTTCCCGCCGATGATGAATTGAATGCCGTTGCCATGCACCGGCCGGCCCAGCCGCAGCAGCTCCGCCTTGCTCAGCGTCTTCAGGTCGAACGGCTGCTGGTTGCCGGCCGGACGCAGCATCACGCGCAACTCGCCGACCTTCATCGCCATGCCCAAGCGCTGCGCGTCGTTCGGCGCGAGCCCGAGCGTGATGTTCGAGTAGGTGTCGTCGTCGCCACCATCCGGATGGCTGCTGCGCAGGCCCTTCGCCCGCTTGCCGGTGGCCAGCACCGGCACGTCGCCGAGCAGCGGGCGGATCTGCTCGCTGCCCTCGCCGTCGAGCAGCAGCAGGATGTCGAGATGGTCGCCCGGCACGATCAGCCCGGAGACCGAGTTGGACTCGTCCACCTGGATCGAATACGCCACCTTGCCCGGTTCGATCACGTTGGAGAAATGGTCGGTGACCCGATCCACCGCGCTGCCGCCGATCGGTGCGCCCTGCGCCAGCGGCACCCGCAGCACCTGGCCCAGGTAGTCCTCGTAGTTGTCGGGCGTCAGTGCATCGGCCGGCACGAACTCGGCCGGTACCTCGCGCACGGCGATGTCGTCCTGGCTGATGCTGGCGCCCTTCTCCAGGTCATGCACCGGCACCACCACCTGGCGCGTCTCGGTGGGTCTGGTCTGCGTGCGCGCGGCGACCTGCTTGTTGATGTAGTGCACCGCCATCAGGCTGGCCACGATGCCGAGCAGGATGGCGCCGCCCAGGTAGAGGAAGTTGCGGTTGACCGCCGGCATGCGTCGTTCCATTCGATTCATATCCAGGAGATGGAGAGTGCGTAGACAAAGCTGGTGTAGGCATCGCGCAGCGCGTCGGCGAGCTGGCGGATGACGTTGGGATTGGCCAGCAGCACCGTCACCAGCAACAGCACCACCACGGTGTATTCGATCAGCGCACTGCCGCGCTGGCGGCCACGCCGCAGCGGCATGGCGGGGTGGCGCGCGTTCCGTCGAATGAACATGTCCGTCGTCCTCCCGTTCACGGATTCACCAGGTTGATCGTCACTTGCGACTGGCCGTCGAGCGGGCTCATCACCAGCGTCATCTTGCTGTCGCCGCGCTCGTAGCGCAGGACGCAGCCGTCGTCGGCGCAGCGGTTGGCGTCGGCCGGTTTCCAGCCATCGGCGCCCAGCCGTTCGCGGAAGAACGCCTCGTTCTGCCGCGGCGAAAGGCGGTTGCGCATCGCCACGGTGCGGGCGGGCGTGGGGTCGTCCGGATAGGCGATGTCGTTGAACACGGTCGAGCCCATCGGCCGCGGCAGGCCCTTGCCGCGCTCGAAGTGTTTCGGCGCGGTGGCCACGTCGACGATGCCGATGTTGCCCTTGCTGCCGCTGCCCGATGCGCTGACCTGCACGGTGACGTAGTAGTCGCCCTCCATGTGGCCGACCACCTGCGCCGCGCCCATCGGGTTCACCACCACCCGGCCGTTCCACAGCTTGCGATAGAAGGCCACCACCTCGGCCTGGCTCTGCGACGAGGTGAACACCCGGGCATGCATGTCCAGCCCGTTGAAGACGATGTGCCGGGAAACGTCGGCCGCATCCGTGCCGGCCGGCAGGTCGGGCTGCGGCCACGCCGCGGCGGCGGTGCCCGGCAACAGGGCGACGGCCAGCAGCAGGCCGCGCCTAATGCACATCGCGGTACCTCGTCAGCTTGTCGGCGGGCACGGCGTCGGGCGCCATCCGGCCCAGCTGGAACTTGTCGAAGCCGGGGGTGAACAGGTCGTTGACGATGGGGATCTTGCCCAGCACGTTGATCACGTCGCTGAGCACGTCATCGACCTTGTCGCCCAGCGCACTGGTCGGCACCAGCGGCCGGATCACCTCGCGCACCGTGCGGTTGTACATGGCGCCCGACGCGGCTTCGCCGTTCCTGCGTTCGCCGCCGCCGGTGGCCGCCCAGGTGTCTGCCAGCAGCACGGTCCGCGCGGAAAAATCCAGCTGCGCGGTATCGAGCGGATCGAGGAAGGCCAGCGCCCGGCCGTCGGCGCCCTTCAGCTTCTGCGGTCGCGCATGCACTTCGGCGGTGACGAAACCCTTCGGATTGGGCGGCAGGTTGCCCAGCGTCCTGGTCGCCTTGGCCACGGTGCCCAGTGCGCCATCGAGGAAGGTCGGCGCGGTTTCCTGCTGGTAGACGCTCAACGACACGTCGGAAGTCTTCAGCAGCGCCTGGTTGGCGAAGCTGGTCAACATGGGATCGCCGAACGCCGCCGGCGTGCGCGCGGAGGACTTGATCGGCGCCTTGGCATCGGCGAACTGGCGCGCGCGCAGTGCGGTCTGCACGGTGGCCTTGCGCGGCAGGCCGGCGTCGGCCAGGGCCGGATCGACGGTGGCGGCCCAGGCCGCCTGGCGGGCGGCGGCCTGGGTCTGCTGCTTGATATGGATGTACTGGCCCAGCAACATCACGCCCGCCGCCAGCGGCACCAGCACGATGCAGGCCACCGCCATCTCCACCAGGCTCTGCCCGCGCTGGTGCCGGCCGCCGATCGACGACGACATCGTGGCCGTGCGCAATGGCTGCGTTGGAACAGGGCGCGTCATCGTCGTCTCCATGGCCTGGTGCTAGCGGGCCTGGGTCACGGCAAGCTTGCCGGGCAGCACGAACACCTTGTCGTCGATCGGCGTGCCGACGCTCATGCTGTCGGTGGTCAGCTGGTAGCCATTGCCGTCGGCCGGCTTGTTCGACAAGGTGATGTTGTCGACCGGCGCGTCCATGCGGTCGGCGTCGGCCGCGGTATCGGTGACGAAGCCCCACTTGCTGCCGCCACTCCACACGCAGGTTTCACCCTGGGAGCTGCTCAGGCGCACGCACGGCTGGCCGGCCACCTTCGCCTCGCCCGCGGACTGGCCGACCAGGTCGCCCTGGCCCTGCTTCTGCAGCTCGCCCATGACCTGGGCCCGCAGCTTCGCGTCGTCCTGCGCCACGTCATCCTGTGCCGCGCCGTCCTCGTCGTCACCGGCAACGGCTTCGCGCACCACGCCGTCCGAATGCTCGCGGGTGGCGGTACCCTTGACCAGATCCGCGACCGTGGTCGAGCCTGGCTCGACGATGGTCAGCCGCGCGTCGTGCACCGGTTCGAACACGCAGCCCGCGGCAGACGCCCCGGCACTCCTGAAGTCCCAACGATCCGCCTTGACCGCCATCCGCTCGCCGTCGTACCAGGTTTCCAGATAGGTGTGGCCCAGCTTGGCCACCACGTCGTCGGCCAACGGCTTCACCGGCACCGCCCCGGCGCTGCAGCGGGCGAGCGCCTCGCGATAGGTGTGTTCCGCCGCGGGCACGCCATCGTGCAGCAGCACGCTGGTCTGGTTGAGGTGGATCGGCGGCGTCTTCTGCGCCAGGTTGACCGCGCCGTCCTGCGCATCACCGCCACTGTCGCCACCGTCGCCGGCCGAGCAGCCGACCAGCGGCACGGTCGCCAGCAGGACGGTGCACAACGCCACCGACAGTTGCCGCAGAGGGCCTCGGTGACCCGGGGTGTTGCTGCTGCACGATCCCTGCGCGATGTCGCTCCGTGTTGTTCTTGCTTCGATCATGGTTTGCTGTTTCCACTGGGTGTGAGGGGGAAGGTGTGCCGCTGGCCGTCAGGATTTGCCCGGCACGCAGGGAGCCACGGCGCCATAGGCGATGGCGACCTCCTGACGGGTGTTGCATGGCGTGTCGATCAGCCGCGCCTGCCAGTAGGGACTGAACAGGCTGCCCATCTCGCGGCTCGACGGGCTGATCACGTTGTCGAACAGGCCGAACCCGCGCGGACGGCTGAAGTACACCTGGGCCGAGGACAGGGCGGTCATGTCGTTGGCGACGGTCTGGTCGGGCGCCTCGAAATCCGGCGGCCCGCCGATGCCCGGCACGTTGTCGCTGGTGCGCACCGTCTTCATCGGCTGCTCGACCAGCACGGTGAACACCGGGCCCACGTCCATCGCCTCCACGCCGTTCTGCTTCGCGCTGCGATCGTTGTCGTAGGGCACGGTGGCCTTGTTGTCGGCGATGTCGTCGTAAGGTTGCAGGCCGGGGCTGCTGGCGGGCGTGTAGTTCCTGAGCCAGGCCTTGCTGCTGCCGCCGATGGCCGGCGAGGAAAGCACCTTCTTGCCCGCCTTGCCGTTGTCGATGCCTTCGGCGTAGCGCTTGTAGTGGCCGCGGTCGATCTCGTACGGCGAATCCCAGCCGCGGCCGTTGTTGAAGCCCGGGCTGGCCACCGAGCGGAACGAGCGCGACATGCTGTTCACCGCGGCACCGCCACCCCAGGCCAGCGGCTCGTTCACGCCCAGCCAGCCGACCTTGACGTTGAGCGTGTCCACGCCCACCCACTGGGTGTAGCCGACCAAGTCGGTGCCGCCACGCTTGTGGATCGGCCCGATGCCGCCCTTGCGCTCGCGCGAGAAACCGTCGCGCGCCTCCATCACCACGTTGGCGAAGCGGTCGGCCCCGGCATCGCGCCGGCCGGAGGTGGGGATCGTGTAGTGGGTGACATAGGAGCGCGCGTCGAGCGCGCCCTGTTCCAGCAGCGCATAGCCACGGGCGCCGATCTTCGCCTTGCCGTCGGTATTGCGCTTGACCACCTCGGGCACCAGCTTCAGCGCCTCCTGCGATTCCACCGTGGCGATGCCGCGCGAGGCGACGGAGTACGCCTTGTTGATCGCCGCGATGGCGGTCACGCCCGCCGAGAACGCCACCTGCATGCCGTCGCGCAAGGTCTTCACCACCGTCTTCACTTCATTCAGCGCGGTGACCACTTCCTGCAGCGCCGCGCCCACCTCGGCGCCGACGATGCTGACGTCGAAGATGATCGCGATCGCCTGCACCGCATCCTTAAAATTGTCGGTGCCGCGCAGGGTGAAATTCGTCCACGAATACCAGCTGGTCATCTGCGCCACGGCCACCTCGTTGGCGACCTCGGCACGGTTCATGTAGGCGATCAGGTTGTACGCGCGCGCCTGCTGCACGGCGGCGCTGTAGGCCGCGGCGTCGGCGGCGTTGACCAGCTCCACCTTCTTCGACACCGCCTGCCCGGTGTTGAACACCACGATCACGCCGATGCACAGCACCAGGAACGCCACGACCGCCAGCACCAGCGCCTGGCCGCGCTGGCGGCCACGCGCACCGGCACGCGACGGCCGCCGCTTCGCACCGTCGCCACTTGTTCCATCGTCGCTCGACCAGGCCATTGCACACCCCCATGTCGGGAACCGGACACCCGTGCAGGCCGGCATCGCTGCCGGCGCGCACGGACGCCCCCGCGAACGCGGCAATGCCGCATCCGGTTCGTCAGTTCTTGGCGGTGCTTACTTGGCGGTGGCGTTGTTGTAGCTGTTGAGGGTCTTGTCCTTGGTGCCCTCGGAATGGGCCTTGTTGCCCTGGTTCTTCGCCCGGTTGATGTCCTGCGTTGCGCTCTGGCCGGAGAGCTCCTTGGCCATGCCGCCGATCTGGGCGCGGGCAGTGCCGCCGAAATACGTCACGGCCGCAATGGCGGCGATCGCGATGAGGGCGGTGATGATGATGTACTCGGTCATGCCCTGGCCACGCTGGCGGACACGGATCCCTGTGTTGCGAATGAAACGAGCTTTCATGGGCTACCCCTTTCTCTAGTGATGGTGGGACCGCCGACACGGCCGGCCCAGACAGACTTCGATGGAAGGTGATGCGCCCCCTGGTCAGTCATCTCGACCACGCACCATGCAGGAGCGCCAACGTCATGCTTTCGCAGATGGCCACTCCTGTCGCAGAAACTTACCGAAGGCCTGCTGCAGATTTGTGAAGGCAGCGGCATGCAGGACTTTTTTTGCGAAACGCGTCACACAAACGGCGAAAATGCGCCGCGATTCAAACGCTGTAGCTGAACGGGCAAGGCCATGCAGCACGTGATCGCGATGGCGTCCGGGGATGATTTGCTAAGGTGCCCGCTCTTCGAATGTCGCTGGAGACGTCCATACATGCGCAAGCTCCCGCCCCGCCCGCTCGTCCTCGTGCTCACCCTCGTACTCCCCTTGTTGGCGGCATCGACACTCGCCGCCGAACTGCCCCCGCACGACGTATCCGGCAGCCACGACCATCCGGTGGTGTCGCGCTTCGCCGACTCGGTCATCGTGGGCTACGCGCAGAAGGATTACGGCAGCGCGACCCTGCCACTGGGCCGCTACGACGCCGACCAGCCGAGCCGCTTCGCCCGCAGCGAACCGGCGGAAGGCAAGCTCACCCGCATCGCCTATGCGGTGCCGGCCGGCAAGAGTGCGCTGGAGGTCTACCGCAATTTCGCCCAGGCGCTGAAGGCCGCCGGTTTCCAGTTGCGCTTTCATTGCAGCGGTGACGAGGGTTGCGGCGGCTTCGATTTCAGCAGCACACTGATCGAGCCCCTGCTCGACCAGATGCACGGCGACCGCAACCTGATGGTCTCCACCCTGGAATCCGCCGACGGCAACGTGCAATCGCTGACCGCCCGACTGCAGCGACCCGGCGGCAACGTCGATCTTTCGCTGCTGGTCAGCCAGAACGAGCAGCAACCCGTGGGCGTCCTGCTGCAGATCGTCGAGGCCAAAGCCATGGCCACCGGCCAGGTGACGGTCGACGCGAAGGCGATGAGCCAGGGCCTGGCGCAAAGCGGACACATCGCGCTGTACGGCATCCACTTCGCCAGCGACAGCGCGGTGCTGGACAAGTCATCCGGCGGCACGCTGGCAGAGATGGCGAAACTGCTGAAGACGCAGCCGTCGCTGAAGGTCTGCATCGTCGGCCACACCGACAACAGCGGCGCACTGGCGCACAACCTCGCCCTGTCGCAACAGCGCGCCGAGGCGGTGACGAAGGCGCTCATCGCGGATTACGGCATCGCGCCGGGCCGGCTCGCGGCGAAGGGGCTGGCCTCCTACGCGCCGGTGGCCAGCAATCGCGACGACGACGGCAAGGCACGCAACCGGCGCGTCGAACTGGTCGAGCAGTAACGCGCGGACATCGGCCGAGCGGGTCGCCGGCGGCAGGCGGCCCGCGCCGCGCTCACTCGTCCCGCGGGCGCCCGAAGCGCGGCAGGTTCCAGTGCCAGTGCAGTGATGCAAAGCGCAGGCCGAAGCAGGACAGGATCGGCAGCCAGGTGGCCCATACCGCGGGCCAGTGCAGATATTCGCCGAGCACCGCCAGCGCGGCGCCGGCCAGTGCGGCCAGCGCATAGATCTCCTGCTGCAGCACGATCGAGACCCGCGCCAGCAGCACGTCGCGCGCCATGCCGCCGCCCACGGCGGTGATCATGCCAAGCAGGATCGCCACCTCGGCGTTGTGGCCGAACACCAGCGCCTTGTGCGCGCCGTACACCGCGAACAGGCCCAGCCCCATCGCATCGAACAGCCGCACCGGATAGGTCAGTCGCTCCACCCACGGATACGCCACGATGGTGAGCAGGGCGGCGATCACCGCGGTCAGCAGGTAGCGCCAGTCCGACAGGCCCGCCGGCGGCACCGCGCCGATGCACAGGTCGCGGGCGATGCCGCCGCCGCAGGCGGTGATGTAGGCGATCGCCAGGATGCCGAACAGATCGAGGTTGCAGCGCCGCGCGGCGGTGGCGCCGCTGATCGCGAAGGCGAACGTGCCGGCCAGGTCGACCAGGTTGAACAACAATTGCTCGTTCACGTTGCCGACTCACTGCGGGCATGCCGACGGGGCGGCGCATGCCCGCCATTGAACCAGCTTCAGGCGAGCTTGCGCGAGACCGCGAAGGAAACCAGGTTGCCCAGGCCGGTGGCGCCAGCGAGCACGGCGACCATGCCGGGGGTGACTTCCTGCCAGCCGAACCACTGGATCAGGCCGAAGGCGAGCCCGACGAAAATCAGCACGATGCCCCAGCGCAGCGACGAATGGCGGCGGCGCTGCTCCTCGTCGAGCAGGATCGACTTGACCAGCTCCTCGGAACCGCCGGCGCCGATCATGCGGCCGCGGACCCGGGCATCGACCACCACCTTGATGGTGTAGGCGATGCAGATGAACAGCACGATCGGAATCAGGATCTCGAAATTCATGGAAAACTCCCTGGGCAAAGGCCACGAAGATGGGCCCGTTGAACCCACAGATACGGGCCGCGCCGGATCGGTTGCAGCCGCCCGCTTGCAACCGATCCGGCGATGCGCGTATCCATGACTCCATGGATGACATCCGCCAAGCCGATCGTGCCCTGGTCGACGCCGTGCTGGCCAACCGGCCGGGCGCGTTCGAACGCCTCGTGCGCGAGTACCAGGGACTGTGCTGGCACATCATCCAGCGCATGGTGCGGCATCCGGAGGACGCCCGCGAGCTGTGCCAGGACACCTTCCTGCGCGTGCACCAGTGCCTGCATCAATACCGCCACGAGAGCGCGCTGAAATCGTGGATCGGTCGCATCGCCTTCACCATCGCGCTGCGCCACCTGCAGCACAAGCGCATCGCCCTGATCGAGCCGGGCGGTGACGACGGCGAGTCGCTGGTGGACAGCATCGGCGACGGTTTCGACCTGGAGGCCGCCTGCGCCGACGAGGAAACCGCCCGCCACCTGCATGAGGCGATCGAGGCGCTGCCGCCCTTGCAACGCACCTTGCTGACCCTGTATTACCTCGAAGAGACGTCCATACCCGAGATCGCCCGCATCACCGGCATGGCCGCGGGCACGATCAAGAGCCATCTGTTCCGCTCGCGCCTGCGCCTGCGCGACGCGCTCGAAACACGGACAGGAGTTGCCGCATGATTCCGCACGACGAAGCCCACATCCCCACGTTCGACGATGCCGCGCTCGAGCGCGAATGGCAGGCGCAGGAAAGCGCCATGCGGCGCGAACGGCTGCAGCTCGATCCCGCCGGCGACGATGCACGCAGCCGGCGCTACCGGCTGATCGCGCGCAGCCTGCGCCAGCCGCCGGCCGAATCGCTGCCGGCGGACTTCGCTCAGCAGCTGGCCAGGCGGGTCGGCGCCGCACCCAAGGCCACCCCGGCCGGCACCTCGTTCGAATCCCGGCTCACCCTGGTGCTGGCTTCCACCCTGGTCATCGCCGCGGTCGCGGTGGTAGCGATCTACGGCCAGGCGTGGCTGCCCCCCTTCGCCGAGCTGCTGCCCAGGCCGCCGGCCACCCGCTGGCTCCTGGCCCTGGCCGGCTGCGTCGGCGGCTCGTGGCTGCTGGGCTTCTGGCAGCAGCGCAGCCACTGAGCGCAGGAGCGCACTCCCGCTTCGGGTGCGGCGCCAGTCCGCACCCGCCTCACCACTCGATCACTGCATCCAGCCCGCGATGCAGGCCGACCAGGCCGGGCACCTTGCGTATCGCCAATAGCGCGCCATCGACATACGGCTTCGCGCTGCTTCCCGCGTTGTGGCGGATCGTCAAGGTCTGGTCCGGCATGCCGAAGATCGCCTCCGCCCCCAGCACGAAACCCGGCAACCGCACCGCATGCACCTGGCTGCCCGCCAGCGTGCCGCCACGCGTCTCGCGAACACCTGCGGTCTGCTCCAGCGGCACCGCCAGCAGCGGCTGGCGCACCTTGCCCAGCCGCCCGGCCAGCTCGCGCACCGTGCCGCTGGGCGCGTCGGGCTTGGTCGCGCTGGCGTAGTCGATCAGCTCCCACTGCGGGATCAGCTTCGCCGCCATCTCGGCAAACTTGATCAGCAGCACCGCGGTCAAGGCGAAATTGCCGCAGGCCAATACGCCACGCTGCCGCTGCCGTGCCAGCGCATCGATCTGCGCATAGTCCTCGTCCGTCAGACCCGAGGTGCCGACCACCACGTGCGCGCCATGCTCCAGCGCCGCGAGAATGTTCGCCTTCGCGCTGGACGGCCGCGTGTACTCGACGAACACGTCGCACGGCTGCGCCAGCGCCGCGTCCACGCTGGCGAAAATCGGTGCCTGCAGGCCTGCCTCGACAAGCACCGCGCCGAGCGTTTCACCGGCATGTCGCCGTGCCACCGCGGCAACCATGTCGAGGTCATCCGCCGCGGCAATGCCACGCGACAATTCCGAACCCGCCCAACCGGTGGCACCGGCGACACAGACCTTGATCGACATGGGAACCTCGCTGCTTGGGGATGGATAAGCATAGTCGCTGGCGACCTCATGTCGATTTCAGAGCAAGAGAGAGCCTGGGCCGCAGCACGCAGTACATCGCGCAAGCTACGCGTGGATGCTTCAATTCCCTGGGCATGCCGGTGCTGCAAACATCAGCCTGGTGTCCTTCCGGCGAGTCCGGCCGGGCATTCGCGTCGAGTATGATCGTTGCGGGGAAAATTCACGGATATCCGATGAGCATCAAGGGACACCTGTTTCTGCTGGCTTTCATCGTGGTCGCGGTCTACGTGGTCGTGATCTACAACAACCTGGTGCAGCTCAAGAACAATGTCGCCAAGGCCTGGGCGAACATCGACGTGCTGCTGATGCAACGGCATGACGAGCTGCCGAACCTGGTGGAAACGTGCAAGCAGTACATGCTCTACGAACAACAGACCCTGCTGAAGGTGACGCAGGCGCGCGCCGCCGTCTCCGATGCACGCGAGCACGCCAGCATCGATGAGCTCGGGCCCGCCGAGCAGCAGCTGCGCAACGGTCTTGGTGACCTCTTCGCGGTGGCCGAGAAGTACCCCGACCTGAAAGCCAACCGGACGTTCCTGAATCTCCAGGCGCGCATCAGCCGGCTCGAAGACGCCATCGCCGACCGCCGCGAGTTCTACAACGACTGCGTCAACAGCCTCAACGTGCGCATCGATCAATTCCCGGATCGCTTCATCGCATCCCTGTTCAAGTTCAAACCGGGAAAACTGCTGCATTTCCGCGAAGCCAAACGCACGGTGCCCGAGCTGCGAGTGCTGCTCGGCTGACCGGCTTGCATCGACCCGACCCGGTTGTTTCTTCGATGCGCAGACAAGAGACCTTCCGTCGATGGTGACGAAAATTCCGCTGTTCCTCACTGGCCTTGCCGTATTCGTCGCCCCCGCTGGCTACGGCTTCATCGGCTGGTACCGCTCGCTGTCGGCACGTCGACTGATCGAAGGCCTGGCGATATCACGATGTCGCTCCGTCGCCCAGGGTTATGTCGCGCTTGCCGGTCGGCAAATGGCGGTGCCGGGCCATCCGCTGATCGCCCCCATGACCGGGCGTTCGTGCACCTGGTGGTGTCATACCGTCGAGAAGCGCGACAACTGGCAGTGGGTCGTCATCGCGAGAAGAACCAGCCGCACGCCCTTGTTGCTCGACGACGGCACCGGCCAGATGATGATCGACCCGGCCGGCGCAAAAGTGCACGCCGTCAAGCGCGATCGCTGGCAAGGCACGGACTACCGGATCGACTGTCCACCCGAGATGGACATGCCTGGCGGCCAGTACCGCCACACCGAAACGCGCATGACTGAAGGTGAACCGCTTTACGTCGCCGGCCTGCACACCAATCATTCGGCACAAAGCCTGCCTTCGGCCGTGGAAGTCGACACCGCGGCGATCCTCGCCGAATGGAAGAACAACCAGGCGTCACTGCTGACACGGTTCGATGCGAACGGCGACGGCGTCATCGACATGAGCGAGTGGAACCGTGCGCGCGACGCGGCGCATATCCAGGCAGCGGCGAACGCCGTCCAACCGACGGTCACCCCGGAAACCGGAATCATCTCGTGCCCGCCCGGCCACCGGCCGTTCATTCTCTCGTCCCAGCCGACAGAGGAACTGGTGAGGCAACTGAAACTGTCTGGCTACGGCAAGCTGGCACTGTTCATCGGCTTCTCCCTGGCCGCGCTGTGGCTCGCCGGAAAGATGCTGAGCCTGCGACTGCATTGAGCCGATTCGCGTTGGTCTTCGCAGGTTCGAACCCGCAGGATGAGAGCGCACCCTTGAATGATTCCTTCTGGCCGAAGCGAGCTAGCCAGACAAGTGCGCTCTGACCCTGAGGCGCCCCGCTGTTGCTTGGCGAATCGTCGCGGGGACACGGTAGACTCGCAGCCTGCATGCTGCTGTCGCTTGCATTCGCCAATTCGGGGAACCTGCCATTGAATACCCGCTTCGTGGTCATCGCGCTGCTGCTGATCGTCGCCGTCGTCTGGCTGTTCAACGCCCTGGTGCGAATGCGCAATCAAGTGCGCGTGGCCTGGAGCGATGTCGATGTGCAACTTGCGCGCCGTCACGATCTGGTGCCGATGCTGGTAGAAGTCGTGAAGGGTTACGCCAGCCACGAGAGCGCCCTGTTCGAACGCGTCGGTGCGGAACGTCGCGCCTGTCAACTTCGCGCCTCGCCCGCCAGGCGCAGCGAACCGGAAATGGCACTGGGCAAGGACCTGGGTCAGCTGATCGCGGTTGGCGAAGCCTATCCCGACCTCAAGGCCGGCGAAAACTTTCGCCAGCTCTCGACCCAATTGGTCGAAACAGAGAACATGTTGCAGTACGCGCGGCGCTTCTACAACGGCTCGGTGCGGCAGTACAACACGGCGCTGGAACGCTTCCCCGCGCTGCTGATTGCCGGTCGGCTCGGCTTCGATCCGGCTGAATTCTTCGCGGCCGAAGACGATGCCCGCGCCAATCCGCAAGTTCGACTCGACCGGACGGCAAGCTGACATGAACCGCATCGCCATCTGCGCGATCCTGCTGCTGGCAGCGCTGGTGTCGACCAGCAGATCGGCGCGGGCCGATGGCTATGACTACGGCGAACAGTTGCTCGATTACCACACCGACATCCGAATCGCCGCCAATTCCGATCTCGACGTTACCGAAACGCTGACGATGCGAGTGGACAGAGACCTGATCCACTACGGCACGCATCGCGACCTGCCGGCCAAGTGTCGCGACTTGTACGGAGGCACATCCCTCGCGCAAAGGGAAATTCTCGACGTGCAGATCGACGGCAACCCGGTGCCTTGGCATACCGAGGCGATCAAAGGCGGCACGCGCCTGTTTCTCGGCGATGAGCAAGCACCGGTGGCGGCCGGCGAGCATACCTATTCCCTGCACTATCGCGTGCACGATCGAATCGCGTTCAGGGCCGATCACGACGGCCTGGGTTGGACGGTCGACAGAAGCGCCTGGGATATCGCCGGCACGCCGTACGCATATGACTTCGCCAACGCCAGCGTGGACATCACCTTGCCTGCCAGTCCTGGCAAATCCGGCCTCGTGGCCATGGCTCAGGCCAGCCGATTCAACGGCATCGAAAAACAAGCGATGACGACGAGCGTGCGGGACGACGGCGTCACGTACGCGATGGACGCACCTTTCAAGCCGAACGCGGTCATGGCTGTGACGCTGGAATTTCCCAAGGGCATCGTCGCGGCGCCGGGCGTCGCCGAGCGCATCGGCTGGATCAAGGTGGTCGGTGGCCTGCGCCATGGACTGTTGATGGCGGGACTTGCGTTGCTGTATTACCTCCTTGCCTGGTATGGCTTCGGGCGCGACCCGCGCAAGGGCCCGCCGGTTGCCGAGTACAGGCCGCCAGACAATTGTTCGGCCGCGATGGCGCGCTATGTGTACATCAGCGGTTATGACCGCACCTGCTTCAGTGCCGGACTGCTCGGCATCGCGGCGAAAGGTGGCCTGCGCATGGACCAGGTCGATGGCGTGCATGTCGTGAGCAAAATCGGCGACGACAAAACGATCGCTGCCTTGACACCAGACGAACGTCGCTTTCGCGCCGCATTGTTCCAGAACGGCGACACGCTGCGACTGCATCCCAGCCAGCAATGGCGTGCGCACGCCGCCACCAAAGCACTGCAATCCTCGCTGACGGCGATCTGCGGCACATCCATGGTCCAGCTCAATCGCAAGATCATGCTGCCGGGCATGGCGCTCAGTTTGTTGGCGGTGTGGCTGCTCGCCGGCAGCAATGCTGACACGCGAGTTCAGCTTTTCATCTTGCTCGTCCTGGGCGTCGGGCTCGGCGTGGTCGGCATGAAGATCGGCGAGGCCTGGCGCAATCGCGAGATGCGCACCATCGGTGGAATGGCACCCAACACTGTCATCTTCGGGGGCATGGCCATCCTTTTCTGCAGCGGCTTCGTGCTGCTGCATGGTTATCCGGCGGTTATCGTGTTGCTCGCCCTCGTGGCCATGAACTTCGCGTTCTGGCACTGGATCGAAGTGCCGACTCCGCGTACCGCCCGCTTGCTGCGGCATTTGCGCAACTTTCGCTGGTATCTGAGCGTGACCGAGAACCGCAAGCTCGGCCTGAGCGAGCGCATAAGGAACCAACCGGAGCTACTCGGAACCTACCGGGCTTACGCCGTCGCACTGGGCGTTGGCGGCGAGTGGATCAAGCGTTTCAACCGGGATCTCGACGTGGTCAAGATCGAAGAAGACTCGCCGAGCTGGTTCAACAGCACGGTGTTGACCGACGCACCGCTGAACATCACCACCACGACCATCGATGCGCAAGGTGCGATCACACCCGAATTGCGCGCCATGATCGACAAGGAATTGGCCGCGCAAGGCGCTGGATCGGACACCAGGGTCTTGACGAATCCTTCGCCGGAACTGGCCGCCGCGCTCGACAAATTCGTCAAAGGCTTGCCCGAGTCGCAGGTGAAAACGAAGAACGAGGTCAGGTTCACTTAGTCAATGCGGGAGGTAAACCCGCCCCCGCCGGATCCAGCGATGCGGCCACCGACCGCACCGCCGGGACTGGGCCAGTCCATCGGGGCCTGTGCAACGTCGACGCTGAGGTTTACCGGCACTTTCGAGTGACTTGTTCTGGCTTTGGACGTCCATTTTCGATCCGGCGGGAACACTCGAAAGTTCACGCTGACCCGGGCTTTGCTTGATGATTCCTTCTGGCCGGACTGGGCTGTCCAGACAGGTGCGTTCTAACCCTGAGGCGGTGCGCTTGATCGGTGCAGCGACGGGGGCGAAGCCCCCGCCTCGAACGAGATATTAGCCATATGTCACGACAGCTTGGCACGGGAAAACATTAGATAGCGAATCAAGCCGTTGAGAAAATAGAGAAAGCCTACGGCAGGAATCGCACATATCCATGCAAGCATCTTTGGGGCGTCCGGATAATTTGGCATGACCAAACTCAAAACAACGCCAAAAACAACCAATGATGCGATGCCGGTCAGAGCCTCCCAATTGTTTGATGCTTCCAATTGGCAATTGCAATGAGAGCACCTCCCCGACCATCGACCAGGCTGGAAGGTGGGCAGAGTACAGAAATCCGGGTAGCGAACTGTAATTGGCATTCCGCAATACGGGCAACGTTTCAGCTGACCCATTCACTCCCCCTATAGTTAACGCCGGAATTAGACGGCGAAGTCGTCCGCCTTGAACGAGTGAGAGTCAGCGCGACTGAAGCCAACTGATGACTTCCGGAATATCGCTCTGCTCCGTCTCCAACAATAGTCGGGCAGTTTGATGGTTGCCAGTGGCAGCGGCGGTCGCCGCGAGAGCTGAAGTGCACAACGATTCGTCCCAGTCCGTCCGCGCGGCCGCCGCTGAAAGCGCTGGAACTTGAGCGAGCGCTGCAAAGTAGGCGACGGACAACGATGGGGGGACGACCGCGTTGATTGATGCACGCGCCACCTCGATGCTTGCCGGCAACAGGAAGTAGCTGACAGAGGCACGGGAAGCGTTTGCAGCCAGCGCCTGCACAATGTGAGGGACGGCTGCGAAGGACGCGGAGTAAACATCGCCTTGATGGCAGAGAGAACTCCACAACGTGAACCATGGCTCGTCCTGGCCGGATGCCTCGCTCGGGTAACCAGTGAGCTGGCTCAGCAATGCAGGGATATCTGTCGCGGCTCCGTACGCATGCCGAAGCTCAGACCAGAAAGGACTTTCGAGAGCCAACATTCTGTTCCGACTCCTAATGCATGAGCTCAGCTGCCGACGAATCGCATAACGGCTTGGCGCTCGGTTGCAGCGAACTGTCAGGCGCCGGACTACTCACGACATCCAAGCCCCGCATGCAGCGCTTTTCTTTTGGAGCACCCAGCCGTTGGGGGTGCGCTTGAAGGCGACAACATGCCCGTAGCCACAAAGGCTTCCGCAGACAGACGAGAAGCGGAACATGGCCAGCGTGTGCTGCTTGTTGAATGTGATGGCCGAAAGTGTGACGACGCTATGGGCAAACCCGGCCTGGATAATTGCCGTCTTGGTTGCAGCTTCGGCAGCAGACCGCTCGCGGCCCAACGCGCGCAGGTCGGTTGAACGGATGAAGCGGACGTATGGAAGCTCGCCAATGACGCTGCGAAGATTCCTAAACGAGTAAGACTCACCCCATTGTGTGGCGGGCTCACCGAGTTTCTGCGCACATTCCGTAAAGTCGCCTGGATCCTGCGTACTCAGCTGCGCGGCCTTGTACACGTTGACCGTATATTTGCCGCCTTCGCTCCAGCTATCGAGGAATGCGCTGTACATGTAAGCAGCGTCACGCTCCACACTTTGAGGAGCGGGTGTTCTGGTGTAGTGGCCACTACAGGACGTAGTCAGCAACACCATGACCGCCAACACGATAAAGACCAGTACTGGCGACGCTTTCAAATTCGCGTGAACACCCATATGAAGAATGACCATGGGGTTAAGCGGCGGCGAAGCCATCCGCCTTGAACGATTAGCCGATGCTACGAAAGTTTCGGATACGAAATCGTCATATATCTAATTAATCCATTAAGAAAATAAAGAGCCGGCAAAGCTAAAACTGCATATGCCCAGACCAGCGAGTTTGATGGCCTCGGATGTACAGGTACGAAAAGTACGAAAGCAGCAACTAGAGCAGCAGTTGACACGATCCCGGTCAAAATTTCCCAAAGGGCTGATGCTTGCAAGGCACAATCACAGTGGATACACCTGCCACGCCATCTCATGAAATTTGGCCACAGAGGCAACGTGCATAACTCAAGATACCCGATGGAGAATGGTTTCTCGCAGTACGGGCAGTGTCTTTGCTGGCTCATCGTCTACCTATATGGCCTGAAGCTTAATGGACCCGTATCGGGTACATGCATTCGATGTTTAGCTTTCGAAGTGAGCCCGTCAAGCGGGCAGATCGTTCGGTTTGGCAGTGGCTTGCAGAGTGACTTGAGCGGGTCGGACGGCCGGGGGTGACCTTGCATATGAAGTGTCGGCAAGGGGCGAGGAGTCAAAGAGAAGATCAGGAGCGAACCCCACCCCAGCCCTCCCCTGCAAGCAGGGGAGGGAGAAAGGCCGGGAGCTGCGCTGCAAGCATCAGACGATCGACTTGTGCTGTTGCACGCTCACGTCCGCCGCAAGCCCTGCCGACAGCAGGCTTTGTGCCTCGGCTCTTCGCTCTTCGCTTCGGTTTTCGCCCTTCGGCGTTCGCGACCGCGCAGCGGTTGCGTACCGAGTGCGGGCCACGATGGCCCGCCGCTCTACCCGGGGTCCCTCTGCAGCGGCGAGGCAGGGTCGACAAGCCGCGCAGGGGGCATCGGCATGGATGCCGGAGCCTCCGTCAGCGAAAACACCTTGCCCGCATCAGCCGACCAAGACAAACCCCTTCACGCCAGCGGCAACCGCAACCTCACCTCCAACCCACCACCCTCGGCGTTGCCCACCTCGATCGTGCCCCCATGCACCTGCACCACCCGCTGCACGATCGCCAATCCAAGGCCATGCCCCTCCGCCCGCGCCGCATTGCTGCCACGGAAGAACGGCCGAAACAGCAGCGCCAGTTCGTCCGCCGGCACACCCGGCCCGTGATCGCGCACGCTGATCTCGGCAAACGACGAGTCAACACGCAGGGTCACCTCGACCCGGCCACCTGCCGGGCTGAACTTGATCGCGTTGGCGAGCAGGTTGGCCAGCGCGCGCTCCAGCAGCATGGCGTTGCCGGAAACTTGCGCGGAGTCGGCGCGGGACAGCTGCAGTTCGACCTGCTGCGCATCCGCTTCCAGACGCGACTGCTCCACGCCCTCATGCACCACCTCGGCGAGCTCCAGCGGCTCGCGTTCCATGCCGGGCAAGCCGCCTTCCATCCGCGACAGCGCCAGCATCTCGCCCAGCATCCGGTCGAGCCGGGCGATCTCCTGTTCGGCCTGGGCGAAGTAGGCGGGGCCCTCCTCGCTGTCGCCGCCGCGGCGGGCCAGGTCGAGGATCAGCTGCAATCGCGCCAGCGGCGAGCGCAGCTCGTGCGACAGATCCTGCAGCACGCCGCGGTCGTGCGCGACCAGTGCCTCGATCCGTCCGGCCATCACGTCGAAGTCGCCGGCCAACTGGGCCAGTTCGTCGTGTGCCAGCCCACCCTGGCGGCCGACCCGCGCCGACAGTTCGCCTTCGGCCATGCGTCGGGTCGCCCGGCGCAAGGCCTCGACCGGACGCGCCACGCTGCGCGCCACCCACCAGCCGACCAGGCCGATGAACAGCAGCGACAGAGCCAGCTGCATGGCCAGATAGATCTTCTCGCGGGTCTGCGGCCGCAGGCGCACGTGCGAGCGGCTCATCGCCAGCAGCTGGCGGGCGTGGCCGTCGTCGCCGACGACCTGCTGGACGGCGACGTAGAAACTAGGCCGCGGCTGCATCACCACGCTGCGATCGGACGACAACAACGCGGGCAGCAGTGAACGCACCGATGCGCCCAGGCGGATCGGGTAGAGCATTTCGCCGTGCTCGAACAGGGTGGCCTCCACGCCCTGCTGACGCTGCTGCGCCACCCACGCAGCGAGTGCATCGCGACCACCGCTTTCGTAGGCTTGGTCGGCGTCCTGCGCGAGCGCCGCCCAGTTGATTTCGATGCTGGTGGTGAACTCGATGAAGCGGCGGGCTAACAGGCCGCCCAGCGCCAGCACCAGCAGGTTGGCCACGCAGAACCAGACCAGCAATCGCCAGTACAGCGAGGTGCGCATCGGCTTCATGGCGCGGCCGCCACCAGCACGTAGCCGGAGCCGCGCACCGCATCGATCCTTGGCGCATCCGGCGATGCATCGGCCAGCTTGTGCCGCAGGCGGCTGACGTGGACATCGATGCTGCGGTCGAAGCGCTCGATCTCGCGGCCCAGCGCCTGGCGGGTCAGGCTGGCCTTGTCGACCAGTTCACCGGCGCGCTGCGCCAGCCCCAGCAGCAACAGGAATTCGGCGCCGGTAAGCACCAGGTCCTGCTCGCCGACCTGGGCCCGGCGCTCGCCCGGAAACAGCTGCAGGTTGCCCACCTGCACCGTGCCGGACACCGGCGGCGCGTTGCGGCGCAGTTGCGCGCGCACGCGCGCCAGCAGCTCGCGCGGCAGGCAGGGCTTGGCCAGGTAATCGTCGGCGCCCAGCTCCAGCCCGATCACCCGGTCCACCGGCTCTCCCCGCGCGGACAGCATGATCACCGGCAGGCGGTGCTGCATGCGCAGCTCGCGCAGGGTTTCCAGGCCGTCGCGGCCGGGCATCATCACGTCGAGGATCAACAGGTCGGGCCGCTCGGCGGTATTGCGCAGGCGGGCCAGCGCGGCGTCGCCGTCGTGCGCGACGTCCACCACGAAGCCCTCGCGCTGCAGGTATTCGGCCAGCAGCCGGCACAGCGCGCGGTCGTCGTCGACAATCAGGATGCGGGAGGGGTTCGGAGTCTGCATGGCTCATTCAATACGGTGGCCCGGGCCGGACACCACGTTCTTTACCGATCTTTACCTGTCCGCAAAGAACATATACGCAGCGGTGTCGTCAAATGATGGCGTACAAACTCCCCACCACAGAGGTACACGTCATGCGCAAGAACACCCTCCTCGGCCTGGCCCTGGCCTCGGCACTGGCCATCGGCAGCTCCGTCGCACTGGCCGCGCCCGCTGGCGGCGCAGGACATGGCGACTTCGGCCATGGGCGCCACCATCATCGCGGCCACGGCCAGATGATGATGCTGGGCAAGCTGAATCTCAGCGACGCGCAGAAGGCCAGCGTCAAGCAGATCATCCGCAGCAGCCGCGAGCAGAACAAGTCCTCGCGCGATGCCTTGCGGCAACAGCGCAGCGCCTTCGAATCGATGACGCCGAACCAGGTCGGCTACCAGGCCGCCGCTTCCCGGCTGGCCCAGGCCGAAGGCCAGGCCACCCAGCAGCGGGTGCAGCAGATGGCCAACCTGCGGGCGCAGATCTACGCGGTGCTGACCCCGGCGCAACAGGCGCAGGCAGCCACGCTCAAGGCCCAGGCACAGGCCCGCCGCGCCCAGTGGAAGCAGTTCCGGGCTGAGCATCCGCAGCCGTCGGCCAAGTAAGCGATCCGCGGTCGTGAAAGATAAAGAGCCCGGGCATGCCCGGGCTCTTCTGCATCCATTCCCACCGCGCCCCGTGCCAATCAGCGCTGCCGATCCGTGCCGACATCCCGCGCCTGCTGCGCACGAGCGTCCGTCGCCTGCGCGGGTGCGTAGGAGAAGTGCAGCATGCATTGATAGTCGGCCAGTGGCATCAGGTCCATGCTGGCGCGGCGTTGATCGACATGCGCCATGTCCTCGGTGGGCTCGGATACCGGACTGCCGTCCTGTGACGGCTTGAACTGCGAGCCGTAACGCTGGGGCTTTCCCTGCGCAAGCAACACGCGGTCCGTGAGCATGGCCACGTCGGCCTTGCGCACACCGCTCACCGCCAGGCGCGACTCCAGCGTTTTCAGCACCGCCGCCTGGAAGGCCGGATCGCGGTCGGCATGCTGCACCAGCAACCAGGCGTTGGCGACACCTTGCGCACCCACGGCCTCCGGCGTCGGAAAACCTTGTCTTGCCACGACAGCTTTCAACCATGTGAGGTTGTCCGCATCCACCACAAGCATCGCCTTGTTCGCCACCGGGTCACGCATGCCGGCCGCCAGCGCCGTATCACGCGCACGCTGGTCGGCCTCGCCCCGCGCTGCCAGCTCCCGACGCAGTGCCGGATCGGTGACGCGACGACCGGCATCCTCCCGCGCATTCGCTTCGTCGACGTGCGGATGCATGGCCGCCCAGCCAGCCAGGCCCGGACAAGCCTTCAACAGGTCTGCATCATCATCGGCACGCCCAGTGGCGGGCAACAGCAAGGCCGCAACCATGAGGCAAGACAGCGTCATCCTTGACATGAGCAACCTCATTTCTTCTTCGGCAGGTACAGGTCGGTGATGGTGCCTTCGTAGACTTCCGCGGCCATGCCCACCGATTCACCCAGGGTCGGATGCGGGTGGATGGTGAGCGCGATGTCGGCCGCTTCACTGCCCATCTCGATCGCCAGTGCCAGCTCGGAAATCAGGTCGCCCGCGTGTACGCCGACGATCCCGGCGCCCACGATGCGATGGGTTTCCTCGTCGAAGATCAGCTTGGTGAAACCCTCGGTACGGTCGATGCCGATGGCGCGGCCCGAGGCCGCCCACGGGAACTTGCCCACGCCGACTTTCAGTCCCTTCTCCTTCGCCTCGCGCTCGGTCACGCCGACCCAGGCGATTTCCGGATCGGTATAGGCGACCGACGGGATCACCCGCGCGTCGAAATGACTTTTCTGACCCGCTACCACTTGCGCTGCGACGTGCGCTTCGTGGGTGGCCTTGTGCGCCAGCATCGGCTGGCCGACCAGGTCGCCGATGGCGTAGATGTGCGGCACGTTGGTGCGCATCTGCGTGTCGACGTTGATGAAGCCGCGCTCGGTCACCGCGACGCCGGCCTTGTCCGCGCCGATCTTGCCGCCGTTCGGCGAGCGGCCCACCGCGACCAGCACGCGGTCGAACAGCGTGGTCTCGGGAATGCTGTCGCCTTCGTAGCCGACCTCGATGCCTTTCTTCGTGGCCTTGGCGCTGACCACCTTGGTCTTCAGGTGCACGCCCTTGAGCTTGCCGCCCAGGCGTTTGGCCAGCGGCTTGATCAGGTCGGCGTCCGCGCCCGGGATCAGCTGGTCCATGAATTCGACCACGGTCACCGCGCTGCCCAGCGCCGAATACACGGTGGCCATCTCCAGGCCGATGATGCCGCCGCCGACGACCAGCAGGTTCTTCGGCACGTCTTTCAGTTCCAGCGCGCCGGTGGAGTCCACCACGCGCTCGTCGTCCCATGGGAACGCCGGCAGCTTCACCGACTGCGAACCGGCCGCGATGATCGCGTTCTCGAAGCGGATCAGCTTCGTGCCTTCGGCCGTCTGGACTTCCATTTCGTTCGGCGAGACAAACATGCCGGTGCCCGTCACGGTGCGGACCTTGCGCGCCTTGGCCATGCCGGCGAGGCCGCCGGTGAGCTGGCCGACCACCCTGGTCTTGAAGCTGCGCAGCTTGTCGAGGTCGATCTTTGGCGCGCCGAAGCTGACGCCGTGCGCGGACATCGCCGCGGCTTCATCGATCACCGCCGCGGCATGCAGCAATGCCTTGGAGGGGATGCAGCCCACGTTGAGGCAGACGCCGCCCAGGCTGTCGTAGCGTTCGACCAGCACGGTGTCGACGCCGAGGTCGGCAGCGCGGAACGCGGCCGAGTAGCCGCCGGGACCGGAGCCGAGCACGACCAGCTTGCATTCGATGTCCGGCTTCTTTCCAGATAAAGCTGCCGCTTGCGGCACCTTCGCCTCCTCTCCCCCCCGGGGAGAGGATTGAGGTGAGGGGACGGGGCTTGCGGGGGGCTGGCTGCTCCTGGTCGCTTCTTCGTTGGAGCTGCCCGGCGATCCCGCACCCTCACCCCTGCCCTCTCCCGGAGCGGGAGAGGGGGACGGCGAGACGGCTGCGCCGTCGGTTTCCAATACGGCAATCACCGCCCCTTCGGAAACCTCATCCCCCACCTTCAACTTCACTTCCTTGATCACACCAGCGGCGCTGGAAGGAATCTCCATGGTCGCCTTGTCCGACTCCAGCGTGATCAGGCTCTGTTCCTTCGCCACCGTGTCGCCGGCCTTCACCAGCACCTCGATCACCGGCACGTTGTCGTGGCCGCCGATGTCGGGAACCTTGATCTCGATCGTGTTCGCCATGGTCATCGCCTCCGGTCAGAGCAGCAGCCGGCGGATGTCGCCGAGCTGGTTGGCCAGGAACGATGCGAAGCGCGCGGCGAGCGCGCCGTCGATCACCCGGTGGTCGTACGAGAGCGACAGCGGCAGCATCGTGCGCGGCGCGAATTCCTTGCCGTTCCACACCGGCTTCACCGCCGACTTGGAGACGCCCAGGATGGCCACCTCCGGCGCGTTGACGATCGGCGTGAAATAGGTGCCGCCGATGCCGCCGAGCGAGCTGATCGAGAAGCAGCCGCCGGACATCTCGGCCGGGCCAAGCTTCTTGTCGCGCGCCTTCTTCGAGATCTCGCCCAGTTCGCGGGCCAGGTCGAGCAGGCCCTTCTTGTCGCAGTCGCGGATCACCGGCACCACCAGGCCGTCGGGCGTGTCCACCGCGATGCCGATGTGGAAATACTTCTTGAGGATCAGCTTCTCGCCCGACTCGTCCAGCGAGGCGTTGAACTGCGGGAACGCCTTCAGCGCCGCCACCACCGCCTTGATCTGGAACACCAGCGGGCTGATCTTCAGGTCCTTGTTCTCGGCGCCGAGCTGCTTGCGGAACGCCTCCATCTCGGTGATGTCGGCGTCCTCGTGCTGGGTGACGTGCGGGATCATCGCCCAGTTGCGCGCCAGGTTCGCGCCGGAGATCTTCTGGATGCGCGTGAGCGGCTTCTCCTCGATCTCGCCGAACTTGGCGAAGTCGACCTTGGGCCACGGCAGCAGGCTGAGGCCGCCGACCGAAGCCGAGGCGCCCGTCGACGGACGCGCGCCGGAGGCCAGCGCGTGCTTGACGTAGGCGCTGACATCGTCGCGCTGGATGCGCCCGCCACGGCCGCTGCCCTTGACCTGCTGGATGTCCACGCCCAGCTCGCGCGCGAACGCACGGATCGCCGGGCTGGCATACGGCGCGTCGCCAGGCATCACCACGCGCGCATCGACCGGCGGACGCACCTGCGGCGCCACGTCGCCCTCGGGCGCGATGCCCGGCTGCACGCCCTGGCCGGCTACCGGCGCGGGGGTCGGCTGAGCGGGGGCGGGAGCCGGAGCGGGCGCTGGGGAATTTGAAGGGGCCTGGGCTCCCTCACCCCTGCCCTCGGCAATCGCTCCCTGCATTGCTCTACCTCCCGCATCCTTGCGGTCGTCTCCCGATACGGGAGAGGGGGACGGCGAGACGGCTGCGCCGTCGGCTTCAATCAAGGCAATCACCGCGCCCTCGGAAACCTCGTCGCCCACCTTGAGCTTCATCTCCTTCACCACGCCGGCAAACGGCGAGGGAACTTCCATCGTGGCCTTGTCCGACTCCAGCGTGATCAGGCTTTGTTCCTTCTCGACCCGGTCGCCGACCTTCACCAGCACTTCGATGACGGGGACGTCGGCATGGCCGATGTCGGGAACGCGGGCTTCTTTGAGGTCGGCCATGTTGACTCCTGCTGGCGATGGCGCGCCGCTCGGGGATGGCGGCTGCATACAAGACGTCAATCATAGCGAAGGGTCATGCCTTGCGTATGCCGAATCGTGTAACTTCGGGCCTTCGCACCCCACCATGCGCCCGCGTATCCATGACCTTGAGCGGACGCGCCGTGCGGTTGCGTAGCCTAACCTGAGCCCATGTCCACGCCGCACAACGCGGCACCGGAAGGAACCCATGCTGACGATACGTGACCTGTCCAAGACCTATGCCAACGGCGTCCGGGCGCTGCGCGGGGTGTCGCTCGACATTCCCGGCGGCATGTTCGGCCTGCTTGGCCCCAATGGCGCCGGCAAGTCGTCGCTGATGCGCACGATCGCCACGCTGCAGGACCCGGACGAGGGCACGATCAGGCTGGACGAGATGGACCTGCTGGCCGACAAGCAGGCCACGCGGCGCCTGCTGGGCTATCTGCCGCAGGAGTTCGGCGTGTATCCCAAGGTCTCGGCCGAGGCGATGCTGGACCACTTCGCCGTGCTCAAGGGCGTCACCGCGAAGGGCGAGCGGCGCGAGCTGGTCGAGGCGCTGCTGCGCCAGGTCAACCTGTGGGACGTGCGCAAGCGCAAGCTGGGCACCTACTCCGGCGGCATGCGCCAGCGCTTCGGCATCGCCCAGGCGCTGATCGGCGAGCCCCGCCTGATCATCGTCGACGAACCCACCGCCGGACTGGACCCGGAGGAACGCAACCGCTTCCTCAACCTGCTGGCCGAGCTGGGCGAGCGGATGGTGGTGATCCTGTCCACCCACATCGTGGAGGACGTCACCGACCTGTGCTCGCGCATGGCGATCATCGGCCAGGGCCAGGTGCTGCTGACCGGCGAACCGGGCGAGGCGATCCGTTCGCTGGAGGGCCGGGTCTGGCGGCGCAGCATCGACAAGGCCGAACTGGACGGCTATCGCGCCCGCATGAACATCCTGTCCACCCGCCTCGCCGGCGGCCGCACCCTGCTGCACGTGCTGGCCGACGCGAAGCCGGAGGAAGGCTTCGAAGCGGTCGCACCGGACCTGGAGGACGTCTATTTCGGCCGCCTGCGGGCGCAGGCCACCGCCAAGGCCGCCTGAAGGCGCCCCGAATCCGCAGGGGCGCACCCGCGCGCGATGTCCGTTCTTCCGATGGAAGACATCGCGCACACGGCGCTCCTGCAGCAGCCAGGATCACCCATGTTCTTCGAAATACTCCGCTTCGAGTTGCGCCAGCAGTTGAAGGCGCCGCTGTTCTGGATCGTCGCCGCCGCGTTCGGCGCGCTGGCGTTCGCTTTTTCCAGTACCGACATGGTGATCATCGGCGGTGCCAGCGGCAATGTGCTGCGCAACGCGCCGCTGGTGATCGTGCGCCTGCTGGGCGCGCTCACCCTGTTCAGCATTTTGCTGGTCACCATCTTCGTGGCCGGTGCGGCCCTGCGTGACTTCGACCATCGCACCTCGGAACTGATCTTCAGCACGCCGATGAGCCGCGGCGCCTACCTGGGCGGCCGCTTCGCCGCGGGCTACCTGGCGGCGCTGGCGATCATGCTGGTGTGCGCGCTGGGGCTGGCACTGGGCGCAGCGATGCCGTGGATCGACGCGGCGCGTCTGGGCCCGGCCAGCTGGTACGGCTACGCCTGGTCGCTGGGCGTGATGGTGATCCCGAACATGCTGTTCATCGCCGCCCTGCTGTTCCTGCTGGCGACCACCACCCGTTCGCTGCTGGCCACGTATATCGGGGTGATCGCGTATTTCGTGCTGTCGGGCGTCACCGGCTACCTCAGCCGGGACATCGACAGCCACACCATCGCCGCGATGCTGGACCCGTTCGGCGGCCGCACGCTGGGCATCGTCACCCGCTACTGGTCGTCGGAGCAGAGCAACCACCTACTGCCCGCGCTGGACGGGGTGCTGCTGTTCAACCGCCTGCTGTGGATCGGCGTGGCGGTCGTGCTGTTCGTGGCGGCCTACTGGCTGTTCCGCCCGAACCGCGAGGGACTGCAGCTGCCGCGCCGCAAGAAGCGCGCCGAACCGCCGATGCTGCGCCCGCCAGCCAGCGGCGCCGCGCTGACCCTGCCCCGGGTGAGCATTGGCCACGGCTGGCGTATCCACCTGCAGCAGCTGCGCGCCCAGTTCCTGTTCGACACGCTTGGCGTGGTGCGCGGCGTGGCCCTGCTGGTGCTGCTGGCGCTGTCGCTGGTGCTGATGCTGGTGTCGCTGGTTTCGTCGGGGCTGATCTATGGCACGCCGGTATGGCCAGTGACGCATCAGGTGCTCACCGCGATCAATGGCAGCTTCAGCCTGCCCCTGATCATCATCGTGATCTTCTATGCCGGCGAACTGGTCTGGCGCGAGCGTGGTCAGCACTCCGCCGAAGTCACCGACGCCTTCCCGGTGCCGGACTGGGTACCGCTGCTGGCGAAGTTCGGCGCGCTGCTGACCATCATCGTGCTGATGCTGCTGATCGGCGCGGTGGTCGGCATCGGCTGGCAGCTGGCACACGGCTACACGCACCTGGAGCCGGGCCTGTACCTGGGCATGCTGGCGCTGAACGCGATCCCGTTCGTGCTGATCGCGGTGCTGGCGCTGTTCCTGCAGGTGATGTCCAACAACAAGTTCCTGGGCTACCTGCTGACCATCCTGTGGGTGGCGGCCAGCTCGATCGGCTTCGGCCTGCTGCACTGGGACCACAACCTGTACAACTACGGCAGCGGTCCCACCGTGCCGTATTCGGACATGAACGGCTTCGGCCACTTCCTCACCGGCGCACTGTGGTTCGACGGCTACTGGGCCTGCCTGGCGGTGGTCATGCTGGTAGTGGCCGCGCTGTTCTGGGCGCGTGGCACCGACGACGCGTGGCGCGACCGCCTGCGCGAGGCACGGGCACGACTGCATGCCCCGGCGCTGCTAGTGCTGGTCATCGCGTCGCTCGGCTTCATCGGCAGCGGCGCGTGGATCTACTACAACACCAACGTGCTCAACACCTACCGCAACAGCACCGCGAAGACGGTGCAGCGCGCGGACTACGAGAAGAAGTACGCGAAGTACAAGGATGCTCCGCAGCCCCGCATCACCGCGGTGAAGGCCGATGTGGACATCCACCCCTACCAGCGCAGGCTGGACATCCGCGCCCACTACACCCTGGTCAACAAATTCACCGCGCCGATCAGCGAGCTGTACGTGAACTTCACCGACGAGTTCACCGTGAAGTCGCTGCAGTTCGCCCCGCACGACACGGTCAGCGAGGACAAGGACCTGGGCTTCACCGTGTACCGGCTGAAGACGCCGCTGGCGCCGGGCGCGTCGATGGATTTCGACTTCAGCCTGGCATACGCGCCGAAGGGCTTCACCAACGACACCGGCGCCACCTTCCTGGTGCACAACGGCAGCTTCTTCAACAGCGGCATGCTGCCGCAGTTCGGCTACCAGACCCAGTACCAGCTCTCCGATCGCAACGACCGACGCAAGTACGGCCTGTCCGCCGAGGTGCCGCGGATGCCGAAGCTGGGTGACGAGAAGGCCCGCGCCAACAACTACATCAACAACGACGCGGACTGGATCGACTTCGACACCACCGTCTCCACCGCCGCCGACCAGATCGCGCTGGCGCCGGGCACGCTGCAGAAGGAATGGACGGCCAATGGCCGGCACTACTTCCATTACACCATGCAGCGGCCGATGCTGAACTTCTTCGCCTACCTGTCGGCGCGCTACTCGGTGAAGCACGTGCGGTGGAAGGGCGTGGACATCTCGGTCTACTACAACCCGGCACATGCCTGGAACGTGGACCGGATGATCGAGAGCGCGAAGGACTCGCTGGACTACTACGACGCCAACTACACGCCGTACCAGTTCAAGCAGCTGCGCATCCTGGAGTTCCCCGGCTACGCCGCGTTCGCCCAGTCGTTCGCCAACACCATCCCGTTCTCCGAATCGATCGGCTTCATCGCCGACCTGCGCGACAAGTCGAAGATCGACTACGTCTACGACGTCACTGCCCACGAAGTGGCCCATCAATGGTGGGCGCACCGGGTGATCGGCGCGAACATGCAGGGCTCCACCATGCTCAGCGAGTCGCTGGCGCAGTACTCGTCGCTGATGGTGATGAAGCACAAGTACGGCGCCGACCAGATGCACAAGTTCCTGAAGTACGAACTGGATGCCTACCTGGTCGGCCGCGCCACCGAGAAGCTGGCCGAGGAGCCGCTGGCGAAGGTGGAGAACCAGCCGTACATCCACTACCGCAAGGGTTCGCTGATCTTCTACGCGCTGCAGGACTACCTGGGCGAAGCGAAGCTCAACGGCATGCTGAAGCAGTTCCTGCTCGACAAGGGCTTCCAGCAGCCGCCCTACACCACCTCGCAGGAGTTCATGGACGCGCTGGACCAGGTGGCCGGGCCGCAGTGGAAGTCGCTGCTGGACGACTTCTTCTGGAAGATCACCCTGTTCGACAACCGGCTCACCGATGCCCGGGCGAAGAAACTGGCCAACGGGAAGTACGAAGTGACCCTGAAGCTGCACGCCGGCAAGGTCTACCTGGACGGCACCGGCAAGGAAACCGCGGCGAAGCCGGACATCCCGATCGAGATCGGCGTGTTCGCGGCCTCGCCCGGCGGCGGCCGGGACGGCAAGCCGCTGTACCTGGAGAAGCGCCTGCTGAAGGACGGCGACAGCACGATCACCGTGGTGGTCGACGGCAAGCCCGCGCTGGCCGGCGTCGATCCCTACAACGAGCTGATCGACAAGGTGTCCACCGACAACCGGCGGGGCATCACGCTGGAATAGCTGCCCGCGCCACGCATCGGTGAGGCCGCGTCATGGCTGGCGCGGCGCCGCGTCCGACACGTCACCGTGGGTGATGACCAGTTCGCGGCGCGGTGCGGGAAGGCTGATGCCGGCCGCCTCGAAATGCTCGCGGATCGCGCGCAGCAGGTCGGTCTGCACGTCCCACGAGTCGGCCGAGCTGGTCCAGGCGCGGATCACCAGGTCGACCACGTTCTCGCCCAGGCCGACCGTCCACACGCCGGGCGCGGGGTCCTTGAGGATGCGCGCGTCGGCTGCGAACAGGCGACGGATCTCGGCCATCGCCGCGCCGATATCGTCCTTGTAGCCAATGCCCAGCTTCAACTCGAGCCGCCGCGTGCCGCGCCGGTTATGGTTGACGATGGCATCGCCGCCGACCTTGCCGTTCGGCACCACCGCCTCGCGCCCGTCCGGCAACAGCAGCAGGGTGTGCATCAGGTTGATGCTCTGCACCGTGCCGTCGAGCCCGCCGGCGGTGACGAAATCGCCGACCCGGAACGGCCGGAAGATCACCAGCAAGACGCCCCAGGCCAGGTTGCTCAGCGAACCCTGCAAGGCCAGCCCGATCGCCAGTCCGCCCGCGCCCAGCGCCGCGACCAGCGGTGCCGACGGCACGCCGGCGCGGGTCAGCGCCATCACGATCAGCATCGCCACCAGCACGCCGTAGATCACGTTGCGCAGGAAGCCGCTGAGGGTGTCGTCCACATTCGCCCGCTGCAGCGCGCGGCGGCTGAAGTTGGCCATGCGCGCCGCCACCCAGGTGCCGACCAGCAGGATCAGCAAGGCGAACAGCAGGTTCAGTCCGGCATGGATCACGCTGGCGGACAGCGCCTGGCCCAGCAGGTTGTCGAGGAAATCGTGCATCGCTTCGGCTCAGGCGGAAAACCTCGCCAGCCTAGCAAACCGCCGAAAAAACTGCGTGACACGCACGTGGCGAAGTGATGATCGATATTTCCCGAACGCCGTGCCCGACGATGTCAGAGCCGGTCGTCCTGAATGTCGGTGACCTTGCCGTCAACAAGGGTCACCACGGTGGCATGCCCGTCGCGCCGGTAGCGCCATTGCTCGCCACCTTCGTTGCGGTCCACCACTCGCACGCCGCCGCGACGACTGCCGTGACTGCGCGACTTGTGCGCATGCGACTTCGAACTGGGCTTGCCCAGCAAATCCACCACCCGCTCGCGGCTGTCGCCGGCAACCAGCACCTGGTTGCCGACGCGCAAGGTGCTGGATGCCTGCACCGCGGCACTGAAGGCGAACAACGCAATGACTAGACGAATACGCATGACCTGCTCCCTGGTCGGTTGAATGGATTTCCGGGTACCTATTCGCGGCGATCGTCGATATCGCCGACCTTGCCGTCGACGATGGTTAGCACGACCACATGGCCATCGTCGCGGGCGTATTGCCAGCGCTCGCCCACCCGGGCGCCGAACTTGTTCTCCACCGGCTCCTTGTAGCCGGGCGTGCCGAGCAGGGTTATCGCGCGGGTAGCGGTGTCACCGACCGTCAATACGTGCTGGCCGATGCGCAGGGTTTGTCCGGCTTGCGCAGCCGCGCTGAACGCGAGCAGCAGGGAAAGGATGAGTGTGCGCATGGTCATGCCTCCGAGGAACCCGGGTTTCAGAATCCGGCGCCGGGCTGCGCCAGGTAGATCGCTTCCTCCGGTGTATCGGCCCGGCCAAGCACGGCGTTGCGATGGGGAAAGCGGCCGAAGCGCTCGATCACGTCGCGATGGCGTCGAGCATAGTCCAGAAAATCATCGAAGCGGGAGACCTCGCCGGGCGGTGCGTCGGTCCTCAGCGCCTCGAACAATTCGACCGAACGCCGCTGCAATGCGGGATCTTCCGCGTGTTCCAGCGGCAGGTAGGCGAACACGCGCCGGATGGCGGGAAGTTGGCGGTCATCACCACGGGACAGCCCCGACAACGCGACGCGCTGCGCCGCCGGATCGGTCGCCCAGGCGCGCGGGTCATGGCGATACAGGTTGCGGGGAAACTGATCGAGCAGGATCAGCAGCGCGAGCCAGCCGGACGGCGTGGCCGCCCAGCCGTCCAGCCGTCCGTTCGCGGCATCCTGCACGGCGCCGCCGAATTGCTCGCGTATCCACCCGTCGAAGTCGGCGCTGGCGGCAAACCAGTGCGCGGCGTTCGCCTCGGCGAACCAGAATTCGAGGACATCGCTGGCGCTGGCCGGCATGATCCTTCCATCAGGCAGTGGCGGGGCTTCCGACTATGCCCGCTGGCACGCGGACCATGCAAACACGCGCCCGGTGCGCGGGTGTCATTGCCCGACCTGCAGCAGGTTCAGCGGCTGGCCATTGCTGCCGCGCACGCCCTGCTGCAACGAGGCAAGCCGGCGGATCGCCGGACACAGCGCCTCGACCTGCGGACGCAATACCTGCAACCGCGCCTGCAATCGTGGCTGGAGGTCGGTAGCCAGGTCGGCCGCGCGATCACGCAGCGTGGCGGCGGCCTGCAGGTCACCGGACAGCGCCGCGTTGATCGCCTGCTGACCCAGGTCGGCCGCCAGCAGCGGCAACAGGTCGCCGGCGATCTGGTTCATCGCCTGGTTGGCGGCATCGCCCTGCCAGTCGCGCGTGCTCTGGCTGACCGAGATGCGCCGTTTCAGCTCCGCCGCGTGGGCGTCCAGCCGACGCTGGAACTCGGCCCGGGTATCGGCGCCCAGGCCCATGCCGTCGGACTCGCTGCGCAGGGCCTGTGCCGCGATGTCGACCCCGTTGCGGGCCACCGTGCGCACGCGCGGCGCCAGCTCGCGCAGCTCGCGTTCGAACAGCGTCAGCCGGTCCTGGTTCTCCGCGTTCAAGCTCACGCTGACGCCATCGGTGCGCAGGGCGCCCTGCTGCAACTCGACATGGAACGGCGCCGGCGCGGGCCGGTCGAACAACAGGCTGTCCGGCTTCAGGGTGACGTCGTAACTGCTGCTGGCATGGCAGGTCGCCGCCAGGTCCTGCGCGTGCAGCGAACACGCTCCCGACAGCAGCAACAGAACGGCGAAGATTCGAAACGCACGCGTAGGCATCGGCGGATTTCCGGAGAACAGTGCGTCAAGCGATAGCTGCCCGCGCAGCAACCCTCGCTGAACATGGCGCGCGGAAGTGAAGCGTGACGCTCACGGCTCGCTTCACTCATCCCTCACTACCCTCAGGCGCCGTCCAGCGGAGTCAGCAGATGCAGCCCCCGATCGGCCTGGGTGATGGCGCCATCCGGGGCGGCATCCGCGCTGGACGAGATCCGCTGCTCCTTGTCAAACCAGGAGATCGGTTGCCGCGGCCCCGGTATGTAGGTCTCCCATTTGCCATAGTCATCAGCGGTGGGTGGGCCGCTACCGAAGTTGACCGGCACCCTGGCAAACCATTCATCGTCATCGACCGCCGCCCCGGATGTCGGCAGGTTGAAGGTCCATCGTTTGGCGGCGCTGGTGGCGGCCTTCGCAAGGACTGGTCGCCATCTTTGCAGCTGAAACTCGCTGTCCAGCACGCCCATGTTGACCTGCTCGGCAACGACGTCCAGAACTTGCCCCTGCCGCCCTACGCGCAGGAGCAGATAGACCGTTCCTGACACGCGAGCCTGGGCCGCCACAGTCGGATAGATCGGATTGACCCTGTTCCTGAAGCTGATCGACTCACCCGGATTGCCCTGGCCAAACTGGGCGCCATTGATGCCGATGGAGAATTTGTCGTCACCCACCGGCCTGGCAACGACGCGAAAGCTCATCTTCGCCTCGGCCGCCACCGGCGCGCCGTTCACCAGAACGGGTTCGAACTTCCACTGCCGCACGTTTCCCTCGACCAGGCTGATGACATCCGGCGGCACTTTCTCCACCTGATCGATGATATGGCTGCGGACGCTGCCGTCCGGTGCCACCACGATCGTTCCGGTGAGCAGCATGCTCGCCTGCATCCGCTTGCGCAGTGCGGTCGGGCCGGTAGCCAGCGCGGCGACCGACAGCAAAGCGCAGGACAGCCCGATCAGAAATCGCTTCATCCGTGTTCCCCTGTGAGCCCTTGGAATACCGGTGCCGCAAACCGTGCCAGGCAACTGACCGGCACGATTCGTCGGAAATCTGCCCGACGGAGTCAGGCGCCGCTCAGTGGCGTGAGCAGCTGCAGTCCATTCCGATCAAGCTGATAGATGCCGTCGCCCGGCAGTGCATCGGCGCTGCCGGACAGCAGGCGCTGGCTATCGATCCACGGCACCAGCTCCTTCGGCCCGGGGACGTACGCCTGCCATTTCCCGTAGGTATCGACTTCGGGCTCGTCGAGAGTTTTCAGATGGTAGGCAACCGGCACGCGTGCAATCCAGTACGGCGCATTGACATATTCGCCCGAGGTCGGCGTATGGAAAGTCCACTTCCTGGCGGCCGCCAGCGCGGACTTCGCAAGCACATTGCGCCATTGCACCATGTCCCGGTCGCTGGCGATCACGGCCAGATTGACCTGTTCGGCCTCGGCATCCTCGACCTGCCCCTGCCGCCCCACTCGCAGGACCAGGTAAACCGTACCGGTCACGCGCCCCTTGATGGCCTGCGGCGGATAGGTGGGCGGCACGCGATTCTGGTAGGTGACATGTTGACCGGGTGCTTCCTGGCCGAAATGCGTGCCGCTGATGGCCAGTGAGTAGTTGCCATCGCCGATCGGTTTGGCAACCACCCGCAGGCTCATCGTTGCCTTGGCCGCCACCGGCTTGCCGGCGAGCAGCACGGGTTCGAACTTCCATGCAGGAATACTGCGGTTGACCAGGCTCATCGCCGCGGGCTCGACCTGGTCGGCGCGATCGATGGCGTAACTGCGCACGCTGCCGTCAGGCGCCACCACGATCGTCCCGGTGAGCAGCATGCTCGCCTGGACCCGCTTGCGTACGCCGCCCGGGCCCGACGCGAATGCCACGCCGCAAAGCAACAGACAGCACAATCCCGCCAGCCAGTTCTTCATCCCTTCCCCCGAAGCGAATCCGCGCAAGTGCCCGGCTGCAGTATCACCGACCGTCAGGGCCGACGCGAGCGGAATTGCGCGCGCACGGCCGGCCGCCCCAGTTGCCAGGCCAGCCACAGCAGCGCGGGAATGGCCGCCAGCTTCAGCGCGATGCCGACCTGCCAAGTGCGTTGCGCCCGCGCGATCATCCACAGCGCCATCTCGCCGAGCTGCGGTTGCGCCCGGGCGTGCTGGCGGGCGATCTCGAAGTCACCCGATTGCTGCAGCATCAGCACCGCGGTCACCAGCGACCACGCCGCCAGCAGCAGCGCCAGCACCTGCATCGCCGACCGCGACCAGGCCTGGCGCAGGATGCAGCCGGCGCAGACCACGATGACCGCGACGGCCACGCCGAGATAGAGGTACTCGGCATGCCGCAGGTATTGCACGAAGCCGATCGCGGCCAGCAACAGCAGGACCCAGGGGCCGATCGCCCAGGGCGCGAAACGCCGGTTCGCCGCGCTGGCGGGGTTCGGTGCCAGCGCCATCAGCGCGTCGCCTTCAGGCTGGCCAGGTCGGCCAGCACCTGGGCCGAGTTCTTCTCCGGATCGACATCGACATAGACCCTGGCGATGCGCCCCTGCGGATCGATCAGGAAGGTGGTCCGCTTCGCATAGTGCAGACCCATGCGCGAGGTGAGCACGCCGTAACGCGTGGCGACCTGGCGATCCTCGTCGGCCAGCAGCGGGAAGGGCACGTGGTACTTCTCGGCGAAGGCCGCATGCGATTTCACATCGTCCAGGCTCACGCCGACGACCTTGGCGCCGGCCTGGCGCAGCTTGGCGATGTCGTCGCGGAACATGCAGACCTCGGTGGTGCAGCCGGGGGTGAAGTCCTTCGGGTAGAAGTACATGACCAGCCAGCCACCGCGAAAATCATCCGGCGCGAGCCAGTGGCCGTTCTGATCCTGCAAACGGAACGCCGGTGCAGCCTCGCCCACCTGGGGCGTGGCGGCGAAAGCCGCTCCGCTCATGGCGAGCATCAGGGTCAACGCAAACAGGGCAGCAAGACGACGCATGACAGGGCCTCCGATCGGGTGTGCGCAATCGCTGCAGTTTACGCGCACGGAAAAAGGAAGGGCGCCCATGGCGCCCTTCCGGATCAGGCCGTGGCCGTGATCAGAGCTGCCCTGATCAGAGCTGGCTGATGGTGAACTTGCCCACCGAAATGCCCAGGTTCACGCCCTCGCCGGTGCCGGCCAGGGCCAGCGACGTGGTGCCCTTGGTCAGCACCTGCGCCGTCGAGCTCTTGACCACGCCCGCTTCGGCGCCGGCCTGTGCATAGTCGCCGAAGACATCGGCGATGCCGTGCACCTTGGTGATCTCGCCCTTGCCGTTGTCGATGTGGTACTTGCCGGCGGTCAGGCCGCCGCCGACCACGGCGATCTTCACCTTGGCGCTCTGGCCGTTGCTGCAGGTGACCATGCCGGTGCCTTCGGCGTGCTTGTAGATCAGCGACCAGCCCGACAGGTTGTAGACCAGATCGCATTTCACACTCGCCTCAGCAGCCTGCGCGGAGCTCGTCGGCAGCACGGTCATCGCACCCGCGCAGGCCATTACCAGGGCAGCCATTCCAAAAGTACGCTTGATCATGATGTCTCTCCTTCGAGTGTGCGGAACAACAGTTGATGCGCTTCCCGCGGCCAACCTGGACAGCACGGCGGTCGTGGATGCGGGTGGAATGAATCCTGTGCAGGGCGGCGTGACAGAGACGTGCAGACGAATGACCAGCCGTTCAGCTTTCGGCGGCGGGCGTGGACGGCCAGGCACAGCAGGCGGCATCCGTCGCTTGGTTTCCACTCCCCACGCTCCTAGACTCCAAGGCAACGGCCTGATGGCCGCGCAGTCGCGAAGGGAAATGATGGTCAAGCACTCGCTGGTGGGTTACGACGGTTCGGAAGTGTCACAACGCGCGTTCCAGTTCGCGATCGATCTGGCGCGCTGCTCCGGTGGCCGGGTTCGCGTGGTGTCGGTGCTGCAGGTGACCGAAGGCGGCACCGACGTGTCGGCGCTGATGATGGCCGACTCCGGCACCCGACGGGCGCAGGAGCTGCTGCAGGAACTGGCCGCCGTGGTTCCCGATGCGAGCGACATGGTCGACGTGGAGCTGGTCTATGGCAGCCCCGGCGACGTGCTGCTCAGCCAGGTCGAACAGCACGGCATCGATCACATCGTGATCGGACACACCGAACGCGGCGCACTGGCGCGATGGCTGCTGGGCTCGGTCTCCGGCAACGTGCTGGCACGTGCCCACGTGCCGGTCACCGTGGTGCGCTGACGGCAGGTCTCCGGCAACCTCGCTAATTTTTCGCTGCTGGCGGCGCGGCGCGGCGCGCGGCCGCCTCGATCCTGCGCTGCTTTTCCTGGGCGATCTTCAGGCTCTTCACGTCGACCGGACGGATGCCGGTGATGGTGCAGGGAAAGTTGTGGCGGCCGGTGAGCACCTTGTCGAAGCCCACCGTCACCTGGTTGATGTTCGAGGTGAGTCCGATCGCGTTCGCGAACATCAGGTCCTGGCAGCCACCGAGGTCGAGCAGGTACGCCTGGTTCGGCCGGGTATACACCGCCAGCTCGGTATCGCTCAGCGGCTCCCACGAGTACAGGCTGAAGTAGTTGAAGCTGCGCACCGGCGCGCCGGCAGCCGCAGCGTACGCCGCCTGCCGCTGCTGCACGCGCTGCGCGTACGGCACGCTGGAGCATCCAGCAGTCAACGCGGCCAGCGCCAGCGCGCCGGCGGGGATCAGCCATGACTTGTCCATGACGCCATCCTCATGTGGGGAATGCCTACTGCCAGGAACGCAGCAGCGGTGTCGCGGATGACACCGCCGGCTATTTCCCGGCGGGCTTGCTCTTGCCCAGCGCGGTCCACTTTGCCGGATCGAAGCCGGCCACTTCATAGACCAGGGTCTCTTTCTTCTCGCCATCGACCAGGGTGACGTCCATGCTGATCTTCTTCGCCTTGCCGAGCATGGCGATGAACGCCTTGTCGTCGCGGATCATCAGCGCCGGCTCGCCGGTGGACGGCGCAAATGCCTTTACCGACACCGTGCGTCCGTCGACGTGGGTGGCGATGCTGCAGTTGCCGCGGCAGACGAAACCGGGCTTGCTGCCATACAGGAACACGCTCTGGCCCCAGCTGGTGTGCCGGCGCAGCACCAGTCGCACGCGGTCACCGCTGGCGGGCTGGCTGTTTTCGATGGTCGCGGTGGATTGCGTGCCACCGGCCATCGGCGCCACCTGGTACAGCCACAGGCGTTCGAGCCGGCTCTTTTCGCTGGCTTCGGTGTAGCGCTTCTCGATCGCCGGCAGGGTCCGCTGCACTTCCTTCGCGGCGTCGCTGTCCGGGAAGCGCCTGACGATCTCCTTGCCCATCGTCACCGCCATCTCGTCGTTGTGGATGCGCAGCAGCTGGCGATACGCGTCGAGGTTGCGCACGGCGTCCGCATTCGCGGCTTGCGCCTGCTGCTGCGCGGCGTCCGGCGCCGGAGCCCCGCCCTGCGAACAGGCGGCCAGCAGCACGGCGAAACCGCACGCCATCACGGCGCGACAGGGGAAGGCGACATTCATCAGCGGCATACCTGGCGGGAACAGACGGCTAGCTTGTAACGATCCGCCATTGCCGCGCAACCGGCGCACGCAGTCCGGGGGGTCAATCGGGCTGTCCGAAACGTTCGCGCAGTGCGGCGCGGTAACGCCGGCTGCAGGAAATCTTCGTGCCGTCGCGCATCTGCAGGCGCGCGTCGCCGGTTTCCAGCGGCTCGATCTCGACAAGATAGTCGAGGTTGACGAAGTAGCCGCGATGCACCCGCACGAAGCGGGCCGGGTCCAGCCGCTCCTCGATCCCCGCCATGGTGGCCCGCAGCGGGTAGTCGCGGCCGCGTACGTGCAGGTTCACGTAGTTGCCCGAGGCCTGCAGCCATTCGATCTCGCTGGCGTTGAGCAGGAATTCCTTGCCCAGCTTGCGCACCAGGAAACGTTCGGGGCGCTCGACCGGCTCCACCGGCGCGCCATCATCCGGCGCCGCCAGCAGTCGCGCTTCGCCCTGCTGGCGCAGCAGCCACAGCCGGTACAGCACCAGCGTGCCGACGATCACGAAATAGGTGCGCACGTCCTTGAGGTATTCGTAGCCGGCATTCATCCACCATGAGGCGCCGAACGCGTCGTAATGCGCACCGGCGAGGGCGTAGCCCAGCTTCCGCAGCACGTGCATCCCGCCCACGTGGATCAGGCTGAACGGCACGCTGAACAGCAGATGCAACGGCAGGTTGCGGCGCCAGGTATCGAAGCGGATCGGCCAGCGCCGCTCCAGCGCGATCACCCCCGGCAACAGCGCCAGCAGCAGCAGCACGCTGCTCCACTCCCACAGCCAGGGTTCCCACGCCGCCGCGCCGGCGTGGTCGATGCCCGAGTTGATGCTGTTGAAGACGCCGTTGATCGCGAAGAACACCAGCCAGACCCCGACCTCGAACGGTCGCCGCCAGCGCTGGTAGATGTCGAAGCCGGAAGTCGTGCCCATCGACCGGAGTTTACCCAACTCGTCCCCACTACTCGTCCCTGCCGGCCGCCATTCGTCCCCAGGGCCCGTCAGGCGGTCACTTCGGGCGGGACAGGCGGCGCGCGGCGGGACAGGCTGAGGCCACTTTCACACGGGAATGCCGCCATGAACCGCCGCCACGATATCGATGCACTGCGCGTCCTCGCCTTCGGCCTGCTGATCCTGTACCACGCCGCGATGTTGTACGTGGCCGGGGACGGCTGGGACTTCCACCTCAAGAGCAGCCACACCGCCGAATGGCTGCAGTACCCGATGCTGTTCCTCAACCGCTGGCGGATGGAGCTGCTGTTCCTGGTCTCCGGGCTGGCGGTGAACTTCATGCGCCGGCGCGGCAGCATCGGCCGGCTAGCCGGCAAGCGCAGCCTGCGCCTGCTGTTGCCGCTGGTGTTCGGCGTGCTGGTGGTGGTGCCGATCCAGCCGTATGTGCAGGGACTGTCGAACCATCTGGTCGAGCCCGGCTTCGGCCACTTCCTGCTGCGCTACTGGAGCGGCGGCCCGTGGCCCGCGGGCGCGTTCACCGGCTGGCAGTACGGCTTCACCTGGAACCACCTGTGGTACCTGCCCTACCTGTGGGTGTACACGATGCTGCTGCTGGCCCTGCTGCCGTTGCTGGAGTCGCGTCCGGGCCAGCGCCTGCGCAACGCCTGCCTGAAGTTGCGCGGCGTGCGCCTGCTGCTGTTGCCTGCCCTGCCCCTGCTGTTGTGGGGTTGCCTGCTGGCCAACCGCTACCCGGTGACCGGCGCGCTGTGGGGCGACTGGTACGCCCATGCGATCTACGCCACGGTGTTCCTCTACGGCTACCTGCTGGGCACCGATACCGGCATCTGGGCCGAACTGGCGCGGCTGCGCCGGGCCTCGCTGCCGCTGGCGCTGGGCTGCTTCGCGTTCTACCTGCTGGGCATCGAGACCCTGCCGGACGACGCCGCCCTGCCCCTGGTGCTGGCGGTGCGGGCGCTGCATTACCTGTACCTGTGGAGCGCGATCGTGGCGGTGCTGGGCTGGGGTCATGCGTATCTCAACCGCCCGTTCCGCTGGCTGCCGTATGCGCGCGAGGCGGTGTATCCGTGGTACGTGCTGCACCAGAGCCTGCTGTTGCTGTTCGCCTGGCAGCTGATGCCGCTGGGGCTGGGACCGGTGATTGAACCCACCCTGATCGTGCTGGCCACGGTGGGCGGTTGCGCGCTGCTGCACGAGTTCGTGATCCGCCGGAGCCGCTGGCTGCGGCCCCTGTTCGGCCTGGATGCGCCGGCGCGCGCGGCGTCACCGCGGGCCGTCCCGGCCAGCGTGGCCGACGACCTTGCCTGAGCTTCAGTTCTCGCTGGCCATGATCGAGTCGAGGTGCTCGACCCGCACGATCTGGTCGAGCCAGATCCGACGCGTCCACTCCGGCACGTCCGGCCGTTCGAGCTGCACGGTGGCATTGATGCCTTCGCGCTCCTCGGCATCACGGAACACCTGCACGTTCGGCCGCGTGCTGACGACGCCGTCGCAGCTGCTGCCGTCCTTCAGCAGCAGCACCACGTGGCCGTTCGCGGGCAACTCATCCACCAGCGATTCCAGCTGGTGGATGCTGGCATGGTCGGTGTAGACATGTTTTGCCTGGCGGCCCATGGGAGTGTCCTTCGGCTCGGTATTTGGACAGGACGCTAGGCGGGAATATGGCAAGGCCGCGTCAAATCAGCCGTCTGCCAGCTGAACCGCCAACGCTTGTGGCCGGGCACGCCCGCGGGATAATGGCGCCCCCGCAAGGACACCCCATGCTTCCGCCTCGTTCCACGGCCACGGATTCGCTGCTTCGACATCCCGCCTTCGTCGCGTTCTGGTTCGCCCGGATCGCCTCGGGCTTCGGCTTCCAGATGCTGTCGGTGGCGGTAGGCTGGCAGATCTACGCGATCACCGGCCGCGCCTTCGACCTCGGCCTGATCGGCTTGGTGCAGTTCGTGCCATCGGTGTTGCTGGCCTTGCCGGCCGGCCATGTCGCCGACCAGTTCGAGCGGCGCCGCATCGTGCTGCTCGGCCAGGTGGTGGAGTGGATCGCCATTGCCGCGCTGGCCGGCATGAGCCTGGCCCACGGCATCCACGAGGCAGGCATCCTGCTGCTGGTGTTCGTGATCGGCATCGCCAAGGCTTTCGAATTTCCCGCACTGCAATCGATGCTGCCGGCGCTGGTGCCGGCCACGGTGCTGCCCCGCGCGATGGCAGTGAACGGTTCGGCCGGCCAGGCGGCGATGATCATGGGCCCGGCGGTCGGCGGCTTCCTGTACGTGGCCGGGCCCGGCGTGGTGTACACGACCTGCGCTGCGCTGTACCTGGTGTCGATCGTACTGATGGCGCGATTGCGCTATGAACAGGCGCCGCCGAAACGCGAACCGGCCACGCTGAAGACCCTGTTTGCCGGTGTGCATTTCATCCGTCGCCGCCCCGACGTGCTGGGCGTGATCTCGCTGGACCTGTTCGCCGTGCTGCTCGGCGGCGCCACCGCCCTGCTGCCGATCTTCGCCAGGGACATCCTGCACACCGGCCCGTGGGGCCTGGGCCTGTTGCGGGCGGCCCCGGCGGTGGGGGCGCTGCTGATGTCGGTGTGGCTGGCGCGGCATGACATGCAGCGGCGGGTCGGCATGATCATGTTCGCCTCGGTGGCCGGCTTCGGCGTGGCGACGCTGGTGTTCGCCGTATCGACCGCGCTGTGGCTGTCGCTGCTGGCGCTGTTCGCGCTGGGGGCGTTCGACATGGTCAGCATGGTGATCCGCGGCGCCCTGGTGCAGCTGGATACACCGGACGACATGCGCGGCCGGGTCAGCGCGGTGAATGCGATCTTCATCAACACCTCGAACCAGCTCGGCGAGTTCGAGTCCGGCATGCTGGCGGCATGGCTGGGCGCGGTGAACGCCACCGTGCTCGGCGGCGTCGGCACGCTGGTGGTGGTCGTCCTGTGGATGGGCATGTTCCCGAGCCTGCGCCGGCGCCAGCAGCTGCACGTGGAAGCCGCCGCGCGGGAAGAACCGGCAGCGGATATTCTCTGACGTCTCTTCGCGTCTGGAACCGCACCGTGATCACCACGTCGCCCACCGACTTCCTCGAGGCGTTTGCCGCGCTGGCGCCACTGCCTGGCGCCGCCGCGACGGCACGCGCCGCCTATCTGGTGGCGCCGGCCGGGTTCGCGCTGGCCGCGGAATCGGCGCGCGACAACCGCTACATGGACATGAGCCTGGCGGTCGATCCGCTCAAGGCGCTGGCCCAGCACGGCGCGCTGGCGCAGGCCCTGCGTGCGGACGTGCCGGTGATCACCTTTCCCGGCGATCCCGCCACGCCCGATGCGGTATTTCCCAACAACGTGTTCGGCACCGCGCCGGGGCGGCTGGTGATCGGTCGCATGCGTCATCCGGTGCGCCAGCGCGAGGCCGGGCGCGCGGACATCCGCGCGTTCTTCGGCGACGTGCTGGGCTACGACGAGATCGACCTGTCCGGCTGCGACGACCTGGTCGCCGAGCTGACCGGTTCGCTGATCATCGACCGCGCCCGCGGCGTCGGCTACTGCGGCCTCAGCGAGCGCTGCGACATGGCCGGCGCACAGGCGATGCTGAAGGCATTCGAGCTGCGCCTGATGTTCTGCTTCGAACTGGCCGAGGGCGAATATCACACCAACGTGGTGCTGACCCTGCTGGCCAGCCGAGCCGCGATCATCGCCGCCGACGGTTTCCGCGATCCCGCCGCTGCGCAGGCGATCGCCGGCGCTTACGGCAGTCGTGCGATCTGGATCAGTCCGGCACAGAAGCAGGCCTTCGCCGGCAATGCGATCACCCTGTCCGACGAACGGGTGTGGATGAGCGCCTGCGCCGCGGCGTCCCTGACCGACGCGCAGGTGGCGACGCTGGCCGACTATGGCTTCGCCGTCGGCGCGGTGGAACTGGACGAGATCGAGAAGGCCGGCGGCAGCCTGCGTTGCTGCGTGGGCGAGATCTACTGAGCGCCGATCTGCGTATGCCGTTCCGCGGCCATGCATGTCGTCGTGTCACCTCATACTGCGGAGCCCGTCATGATCACCGTCCACCACCTCAACAATTCGCGCTCGCAGCGCATCCTGTGGCTGCTGGAAGAACTGGGCCTGCCCTACGAGATCAGGCGCTACCAGCGCGACCCGAAGACCATGCTGGCGCCGCCCGAACTGCGCGCCGTGCATCCGCTGGGCAAATCGCCGGTAATCACCGATGGCGAACTGACCCTGGCCGAGTCCGGCGCGATCATCGAGTACCTGGCCGACCGCTACGGCGCCGGCGTGCTGATTCCCGCCCACGGCACGCCGGCGCGGCTGCGCTGCAATTACTGGCTGCACTACGCCGAAGGCTCGGCGATGCCGCCGTTGCTGCTGAAGCTGGTGTTCCGGAAAGTGGAGGCCGCGCCGGCGCCGTTCTTCGTCAAGCCCGTCGCCCGGAGCATCGCGCGCAAGGTGATGCGCACGTTCGTCGATCCGCAGCTGCGCCTGCACCTGGACTATCTGGAAAATGAACTGGCCGGCAGGACGTGGTTCGTCGATGACGCCTTCGGCGCGGCGGACATCCAGCTGAGCTTTCCGCTGGAAGCCTTCGCTGCCCGTGGCGGACTCGACGCAAGCCACCCGAATCTGGCCGCCTTCCTGCAGCGCATCCACGCTCGCCCGGCCTACGCGCGCGCGCTGGAAAAAGGTGGCGAGTACCGGCTTGGCTGAATGCTGGCCGCGGGTTGCGCGACCCTGTTTACGCCTCGCTCACGGTGGCGCTGCCAGCCTGAGAGCTCAGACGCCGAGGAGACGACCATGCGCAAACACGATATCGGACGCCAGCTCCAGGACACCGCCGAGCGTGCCGGCGAGCGGGCCCGCCACTACGCCGATGACGCCAGCAATGGTGCGCAGAACCTGCTGGAACGGGGCCGCCGCACGATCCGCGAACGTTTCGACAAGCGTGGCGATTACCGCCGCCAGTTGAGCCGCGCCGCCGAGGATTTCGCCGACGAGGCGAACTACCAGTATCGCCGCCTGCGCCGGAAGGTGAACCGCCACCCGGCGGCCACCGTGGCCATCGTCGCCGGTACGATCGGTGCCTTCCTGCTGCTGCGCCGTGCATTCCGCGACGACGACGAGTAGACATCACGCATCAGGCAGAAGGGCCGGACGATCACTCGTCCGGCCCTTTCCGTTTGCACCGGCGAAACAGCTCCGTTGATCGCCAGGCTGTGCACTGCAATACGACGACTCAGCGACCGGCGTGCGGCTGCTCGCTCACCACATGGTCGAGCACCCAGACCACGAACGGGCCATTGTCGTTGGAGAACACGTAGCGGGAAGCCGGGTCCCTGGACTCGTTCTCCAGTTTCACATCCGAGCGGTATGCCTTGACCACCAGCTCATAGTCGTTTCCCTCGACGTAGTCGAAGCCCTGGATGCGACCGTGCCACAGCTTCCACGGCCCGTTCTCGCTTTCGCGCACGCGATAGCAGTAGCCCGCACTGTCGCCGTCGCAGGGCACCGTGTGCGGACCGATCCACACCGTTTGGGTCACGCCGTGACTGCCCGGCGGGATGACCACCGGCATGGCGGCGCCCGCATCACTTACGATGGTATTGATCACGACGCGGCGGTTCGGCGCCAGGCAGGCGATCAGCTTCTGACCCTTCTGATCCGGGCAGGCCACCAGCGGGTCAGCCTCGCCCCGGCCTTCGGCCCGGATCGCCCCGGCCGGCACGCCATGCGCCACCAGATAGTCACTCACCGTCTCGGCGCGTTGCTCGGAAAGTTTCTGGTTGGCCTGCTCGCTGCCGATCCGGTCGGTGTAGCCCAGCACCTGCACCGAGTCGATCTGCGATGCCGCCTTCATCTTGTCGGCCAGTGCGTCGAGCTCGGCATTGTCGGCGGACCGCAGCGACGCCTTGCCGAACGCGAACAGCGCGTCGGCCGACAGATTCTGCTGCGCAGGCATGGCGGCCTGCGGCTCCGGTGCCGGCAGCGGCGTTGGCTGGACAGCCTCCTTGCGGCAACCGGCCAGCACCAGTGCAACGGCGCCGCCAAGCAGGTAAACGTACGGACGTATGGTTTGCATGGCTCACCCCTCATGTGTCGAGTGACTGTCGGACCATACCCGGTATCGCCGCGGTATCGCCGACATCGTCGCCGCCCATCACCGGCTTCCCCATGCCATGCAGGATATAGCGGCCGAGTGTCGCGCCGGGTGCAGCGCAGGTGAAGAAAACCGTTCGGGCGAAAAAAACCCCGCCGAAGCGGGGCTTTCGTGAGCGCGGTGCTTACTGACCCAGCGGATTGGGCCGCTCCGGGTCGAGCTTGTATTCCTTGATCGCCCGGCTGACGTCCTTGGCGTTGACCTTGCCGTCCTTCGCCAGCGCGGCCAGCGCCGCGTGGGCGATCCAGTAACGGTCGACCTCGAAGAAGTCACGCAGGTGCGCGCGGGTGTCCGAGCGGCCATAACCGTCGGTGCCGAGCACGGTGTAGCGCATGCCGTCGGGCATGAAGGCGCGGATCTGGTCGGCGAACTCGCGCACGTAGTCGGTGGCGGCGATCGCCGGGCCGGAACGCCCGTCGAGCAGGCTGGTGACGTACGGCACGCGCTGCTCCGCTTCCGGATGCAGGCGATTCCAGCGCTCGGCGTCGAAGCCGTCACGACGCAATTCGACGAAGCTGGGGCAGGACCAGATGTCGGACTTCACGCCGAAATCCTTCTCCAGCAGCTCGGCCGCCGCGATCACCTCGCGCAGGATCGTGCCCGAGCCCAGCAGCTGCACGCGCGGCTCGCCCTTCTTCGGCTTGCCGCCATCCTGGAACAGGTACATGCCCTTGATGATGCCTTCCTCGCTGCCCTTGGGCAGGTCCGGATGGCTGTAGTTCTCGTTCATCACGGTGATGTAGTAGTAGTGGTCTTCCTGCTCCTGCAGCATGCTGCGCACGCCGTCCTGCAGGATCACCGCGACCTCGTAGGAGAACGTGGGGTCATACGCCTTCACGTTCGGGATCGCGCCGGCCAGCAGGTGCGAATGGCCGTCCTCGTGTTGCAGGCCTTCGCCGTTCAGCGTGGTGCGGCCGGCGGTGCCGCCGACCAGGAAGCCGCGCGCGCGCATGTCGCCGGCGGCCCAGCACAGGTCGCCGATGCGCTGGAAGCCGAACATCGAGTAGTAGATGAAGAACGGCAGCATCGCCTGGTTGCTGACCGAGTAGCTGGTCGCCGCCGCCATCCACGAGGCCATGCCGCCGGCCTCGCTGATGCCCTGCTGCAGCACCTGACCCTTCTGGTCTTCGCGGTAATACAGGAGCTGGTCGGAGTCCTGCGGCTTGTACTTCTGGCCGAACGGCGCGTAGATGCCGATCTGGCGGAACATGCCTTCCATGCCGAAGGTGCGCGCCTCGTCGGCGACGATCGGCACGATCCGCTCGCCCAGCTGCTTGTCGCGCAGCAACAGGTTGATGCCGCGCACCAGCGCCATCGTGGTGGAGATTTCACGCTCGCCGGTGCCCTTGGTGATCTGCTCGAACGCGGCCAGCTCCGGCGCCTTCAGCTTGGCCTCGGCCTTGCGCCGGCGCTGCGGCAGGAAGCCGCCCAGCGCCCGGCGGCGCTCCAGCATGTACTGCACTTCCGGCGAATCCATGCCCGGGTGGTAGTACGGCACTTCGTCGTGCAGCTTGTCGTCGGCGATCGGGATCTGGAAACGGTCGCGGAAGTGGCGCACCGATTCGTCGTCCAGCTTCTTCTGCTGGTGGGTGGGGTTCTGCGACTCACCCGAACCCAGGCCCATGCCGTAGCCCTTGACCGTCTTGGCCAGGATCACCGTCGGCATGCCCTTGGTGTTCGACGCCGCGTGGTAGGCCGCATAGACCTTGTGCGGATCATGGCCGCCACGGTTCAGCCGCCAGATGTCGTCGTCGCTGAGGTTGGCGACCATCTCGCGCGTCTCCGGATACTTGCCGAAGAAATGCTCGCGCGTGTACGCGCCGCCGAACGCCTTGCAGGCCTGGTACTCGCCGTCGACGGTTTCCATCATCAGCTTGCGCAGCACGCCCTTGTCGTCGCGCGCCAGGAGCGGGTCCCAGTAGCTGCCCCAGGCCAGCTTGATCGCGTTCCAGCCACCGCCGCGGAACACGCCTTCCAGTTCCTGGATGATCTTGCCGTTGCCGCGCACCGGGCCGTCCAGGCGCTGCAGGTTGCAGTTGATCACGAAGATCAGGTTGTCCAGGCCTTCGCGCCCGGCCAGCGAGATCGCGCCGAGCGACTCCGGCTCGTCGCACTCGCCGTCGCCCAGGAAGCACCAGATCTTGCGGTCGCTCTTCGGCACCAGGCCGCGGTTCTCCAGGTACTTGAAGAACTGTGCCTGGTAGATCGCCTGGATCGGACCCAGGCCCATCGACACCGTCGGCACCTGCCAGTAATCCGGCATCAGCCACGGATGCGGATACGACGACAGCGCACGGCCCTTGCCGACCACTTCCATGCGGAACAGGTCGAGCTGGTCCTCGGCCAGGCGGCCTTCGAGGAACGAACGCGCGTAGACGCCCGGGCTGGAATGGCCCTGGTGGAATACCAGATCGCCCGGATGATCGGCGCTGGGCGCGCGCCAGAAATGGTTGAAGCCCACGTCATACAGCGTGGCGCTGGAGGCGAAGCTGGCGATGTGGCCGCCCAGTTCGCCGGGCTTGCGGTTGGCGCGCACCACCATCGCCATCGCGTTCCAGCGGATCAGCGAGCGGATGCGCCATTCCATCGCGGCGTCGCCGGGGCTCTTCGCCTCCTGGCTGGGCGGGATCGTGTTGACGTATTCGGTGGTGGGATTGAACGGCAGATGGCCACCCGAACGGCGGGTGGTGTCGACCATCTTCTCCAGCAGGAAGTGCGCGCGCTCGGTACCGTCGTGATGGATCACCGCGTCGAGCGAATCGATCCACTCGCGGGTTTCGGTGGGGTCGATGTCCTGGTTGAGGATATCGTCGAGCTGATCCATGAAGATTCTCCGCAGCGCCGTTGCAGCGCTCATGCTTGAGGGGGAATGCCCGCCGCCGGGGAGTGCGGCGGGAATCAACGTCCAAGTCTAGCCGCTGGGCCTGAGGCTAGCCAATCCGCCTGCCATGCGCCGGCGCATGGCAGGCGCCGCAAAACTTCAGCCCTGCGAACGATTTGCCGCGCGGATCTGCGCCTCGACGCACGCCACCGCGCTCATGTTGACCACGCGGCGCACGGTCGACTGCGGCATCAGGATGTGCGCCGGCTTGGCCACGCCCATCAGGATCGGGCCGATCACCACGCCGTCCGACAGCATGCGGGTCATGTTGTAGGCGATGTTGGCCGCGTCCAGGTTCGGGAACACGAACACGTTCGCCTTGCCCTCGAGTCGTGAATGCGGGAACAGCTTTTCGCGCAACGCCGGCACCAGCGCCACGTCGGCCTGCATTTCGCCTTCCACTTCCAGCCGCGGCGCGCGGGCGCGGATCAGCTCCAGCGCCTTGCGCATCTTCTTCGAACCGCAGGTGTCGCGGCTGCCGAAGTTGCCGCCGGAGAGCAGCGCGATCTTGGGCTGGATGCCGAACAGCTTCAGCCGGATCGATGCCTGCAGCGTGGCCTCGGCGATCTGCTCGGGGCAGGGATCGTCCTGCACGTGGGTGTCGAGGTAGAAGAAGGTGCCCTTGTCGGTGGACACCGCGGCCATCGCCGACGGTTCCACCACGCCCTCGTCCAGGCCGATGATGTCGCGGATATAGCGCAGCTTGCTCTGGTACTGGCCGACCAGGCCGCAGATCATCGCGTCCGCCTCGCCACGCTCGACCATCAGCGCCGCGATCGCGGTGGGCCGCGAGCGGATCACCGCCTTGGCCATCGACGGCGTGACCCCGCGGCGCTCCATCAGCCGGTGGTAGTGCTGCCAGTAGTCGTCGAAGCGCGGGTCGGAGTTGATGTTGCAGATCTCGATGTCGACGCCGGGCTTGATGCGCAGGCCGGCGCGCTTGATGCGCTTGTCGATCACCTCGGGGCGACCGATCAGGATCGGCTTGCCCAAGCCTTCGTCGACCACCACCTGCACCGCGCGCAGCACGGTCTCTTCCTCGCCCTCGGCGTAGACCAGCCGCGCGGGCGCGGACTTGGCCCGCTCGAACACCGGCTTCATCAGCAGGCCGGTGCGGAACACGAAGCTGGTGAGGCGATCGGTGTATTCGGCAAAATCGGCCATCGGCCGCGTGGCCACGCCCGAATCCATCGCCGCCTGCGCCACTGCCGGCGGCAGCTGCAGCAGCAGGCGCGGGTCGAACGGCTGCGGGATCAGGTAATTCGCGCCGAAGCTGGGCGGCTTGCCGCCGTAGGCGCGCGCACTGACGTCGGACGACTCGCGCCGCGCCAGCGCCGCGATCGCCTTGACGCAGGCGATCTTCATCGGCTCGTTGATCACCGTGGCGCCCACGTCCAGCGCGCCGCGGAACAGGTAGGGGAAGCACAGCGCGTTGTTGACCTGGTTCGGATAATCCGACCGGCCGGTGGCCATGATGCAGTCCGGGCGCACCGCCTTGGCGTCCTCCGGGGTGATCTCCGGGTTCGGATTGGCCAGCGCGAAGATGATCGGCCGCTCGGCCATCGTGGCGACCATCTCCGGCTTCAGGATGCCGCCGGCGGACAGGCCCAGGAACACGTCCGCGCCATCGACGATCTCGGCCAGCGTGCGTGCTTTCGTGTCACGCGCGTAGCGCTGCTTGTCGGGGTCGAGGTTGGTGCGCCCGGTGTGGATCACGCCGTCGCGATCGAACGCCAGGATGTTCTGCGGCTTCACGCCCAGCGCCACCAGCATGTCCAGGCAGGAAATGCCCGCCGCGCCGGCGCCGGTGGTGGCCACGCGGATGTCCTCGATCTTCTTGCCGACCACCACCAGCGCATTGATCAGCGCCGCGCCGACGATGATCGAGGTGCCGTGCTGGTCGTCGTGGAACACCGGGATCTTCATCCGCTCGCGCAGCTTGCGCTCGACGATGAAGCACTCCGGCGCCTTGATGTCTTCCAGGTTGATGCCGCCGAAGGTCGGCTCCAGGCTGGCGATGATGTCGACCAGCTTGTCCGGGTCGTTCTCGTCGATCTCGATGTCGAACACGTCGATGCCGGCGAACTTCTGGAACAGCACGCCCTTGCCTTCCATCACCGGCTTGCTGGCCAGCGGGCCGATGTTGCCCAGGCCGAGCACCGCGGTGCCGTTGCTGATCACCGCCACCAGGTTCGAGCGCGCGGTGTATTCGGCGGCGGTGGTCGGGTCCTCGACGATCGCGTCGCAGGCCGCGGCCACACCGGGCGAATACGCCAGCGACAGGTCGCGTTGGGTCAGCAGCGAGGTGGTCGGGGTGACCTTGATCTTGCCCGGCCGGGGCAGGCGGTGATATTCGAGCGCGGCGAGGCGCAGTTCTTCGGGGAGGCTCATGGGATGCGTTGTTGTCCTTGAAGGAGCGTCGGCCGGCAGTGCAGTCGACGTGCCGTGATGTTAACACCGGCGCGGCCTCCCCCGGTTTCGACCACGGCGCGGATTCAGACGCCGGCCAGCCAGTCCTCGCCCTGCACCTGGCTCAACTGGATGCCGTTGATGAAGACCGAGAAGGCCAGCTTGCCGGCCAGTCCATGCACGTGCTGCATCCAAGGCGGCAGCCAGCGCGGCGGCAGGATCGCGCCGGATTCGAAATGCGGCTGCAGTGCGATCACGTCGTGCAGGGTCAGCTTGCCGGCGAACAGGTGGCGCAGCAGATCCATCCGCCGCTGTCGCAGCGCCCAGCGAAAGAAGGTGTGCACGGTGAGCAGCCCGGACAGGTAGACGTTGTCCTTGGCGAACACCGCGCCGCCGCCCGGCGGCACGCCGCGGAACACCCGCTGGGCCGAGTGGAAGCTGTCCGCCGTGCTCTGCCCGCACAGGCTGAAATATTTGTACACCTCGACGAAATCCGCGCCGTTCAGCGCCATGTCGATGGCCAGGATGCGCAGGCTGATGCGCTTGAGCCGGGTGATGTCGATGGCGCCGGACATCAGCTCGGCGAACACCGCCAGGCCTTCCTGGGTGGCAGTGACCCGCGGCGAGGTGCGCGCCAGCGACGCCAGCAACGGCTGCCGGCGGCCGTTCAGGGCGGTCAGCGAATGCACGAAGGCCTCGTGCGCCAGCAACTGGTGGCGATCGTAGTCGCTGAAGCAGTCGCCACCGCGCAGGCGGATGCGGGTGGCGCCGGCGGCGGCCTTGGCGGTCAGTTCGGGGTCCACTTCCACGCTGATCGTGCCGGCGCCGAAGAAGTCGTCGAGGGTGGCGGACAGGTCGGCGCGCAGCGCGTCGGCCGGCATGTTCACGATGCTGTCGTCGGCGAGCAGGTCCGCGCCCAGCTCGTCGGACAGGGCGACGAAGTAATGGGCGGCGTCCAGGTTGCTGCGCTGGCTGCCGGGGATCATGTCGTCCGGACGTCCATACAGGGCGATCGACGGCGCGGTGACGCCCGCGCTGCCGACCGACTCCAGCATTTCGGCGGCGATGCGCCAGGACTCGGCGGTGCGCCGCAGGTAGTCGCCCAGCGGATCGATGTCGAGCGGATCGCCGCCGCCGGCGGCGGCCTCGATCGCCGCCAGCTCGGCCCGCACGGCACTCAGTTCCGGCCGCGCGTACGTCACTTCCGGCAGGCTGAACTGGCCCCGGCTGTAGGCGTCGATCATGCGGTTTTCCAGCGACGCCGGCCACGCCACCGTGGGCAGGATGTGGATGCCGCGCACTGCCGCCAGCAGGCGCTGGTCGAGGGCGGCGTAGCGCTGCAGCTCGGGCGCGACGTGGTGATCCGGGGCGTTCATGGTGGCAGTCCAGCGCAGGTGGCGGCGTCGGCGCACCATCCGGGCGCGCGGCGGTGGGTGGCAGGCGGCGACTCCGCCAGCGCATGCCGGCGCACCCATGGCGTTGCCGCGATACTAGACGCTTCGCCCGCCAGCGTGGGAGCCGCCCGGCTTCAGTCGCGCTCGCGCTGCCCGCGATGGCCGTGCGGCCGTTCGATCGGACGGCCGCCGCGCTGCTTGCGCAGACGTGCTTCCAGCGTGGCCGCCTGCTCCTCGCGCTCGTCGTGCAGCTTGAGGTAGTTGCGCCAGCGGCCGGGCGCCAGCTCGCCATTGTCCAGCGCCACCTGCACCGCGCAGCCCGGCTCGCTGCCGTGGCCGCAATCGGCGAACCGGCAGGCTTCGGCCAGCGCCTCGATGTCGGCGAACAGGTCGAGGTTTTCCTCGCCGGTGAGCTTCAGTTCGCGCATGCCCGGCGTGTCGATCATGCAGCCGCCGCTGGGCAGCTGCAGCAGGGCGCGATGGGTGGTGGTGTGGCGGCCGCGGCTGTCGTGGCTGCGCACCTCGGCGGTAGCCATCGTGGCGGTGCCGAGCAAGGTGTTGGTCAGGGTCGACTTGCCGGCGCCGGACGAACCGACCAGCACCGCGCTGTCGCCGGGCCCGAGATAGCGGGCCAGCAAGGCCACGCTGGCCGGGTCCTTGCCGTTCAAGGGATGGATCGGCACATCGGCGGGCAGCCGTGCGCGCAAGGCCGCGATCTGCGCGTCCGCATCGTCGCGGGTGTCCAGCTTGCTGAGCAGGACCACCGGCTGCGCGCCGGAGTCCTCGGTCAGCGACAGGTAGCGCTCGATCCGCGCCGGATTGAAATCGCCGTCCAGGCCGGTCAGCACCAGCACGTAGTCGATATTGGTGGCGATCAGCTGGCGCTCGTAGCGCTCGCCCGCGGCGGCGCGCGACAGCACCGTGCGCCGCGGCAGCACGTTGACGATGTGCGGCGGCTTGCCGTCGCTCACTTCGACGAAATCGCCAACCACCGGCCGCTCGCCCGCATCGATGCCGCGCTTGAGGTAGCGCCCGTCCGGCTGCGCGCCGAACAGCGTCTGGCCGTCGTGCAATTCGTAGCCGGCCCGGTGCTGGGCAACCACCCGCGCCAGCCGCAGGCCGCCATCGGGCAGCCGGTCACCACGCCAGCCGATGCTGCGCAGGCGTTCGATCGTTTCGGGGTCACTCATGGGGGAGATCAGTCGGCACGGTTCGGTGATTATGCCCTGCCCGAAGATTGCCCGACGATGAACCGCAAAACGGCCGTGCAGCCCTCGCGCTGCACTGCATCACGCTGCTAGCATCGGGCTGCCGGCGGCACGACCGCCGCCCGTCATCAACCTGCGACAAGGATACCGGCGTTGGTCTCGATCACACCCAGTGCGCACCTGGCGGACGTGCGCTATGAAATCCGCGGGGCGCTGACCCGGCGCGCGCGCGAGCTGGAAGCGGCCGGGCGGGACATCATCAAGCTCAACATCGGCAACCCCGGCCGCTATGGTTTCGAGGCGCCGGCGCACCTGCGCGAAGCGATCGCCAGCCACCTGCACGACAGCGAGGCCTACGGCCACGAGCAGGGACTGGAGCTGGCCCGCGAGGCGATTGCCGCGCAGCAGCGCGCCCGCGGCGCCCGCGGTGTGGACGCCGAGCGCATCTTCATCGGCAACGGCGTCAGCGAGCTGATCGACCTGTCCCTGCGCGCGCTGCTGCAGGACGGCGACGAAGTGCTGCTGCCCAGCCCGGACTATCCGCTGTGGAGCGCCGCCACCATCCTCAACGGTGGCCAGCCACGCTATTACCGCTGCCTGGCGCGCAACGGCCACCTGCCCGATCCGGACGAGATCGAGGCGCTGATCGGCCCGCGCACCCGCGCCCTGGTGCTGATCAACCCGAACAATCCCACCGGCGTCACCTACCCGCGCGCGATGCTGGAACGGCTGGTGACGATCGCGGCGCGCCATCGGCTGCTGCTGCTGGCCGACGAGATCTACGACGAGATCCTCTACGACGGCGCCCGGTTCCAGCCGCTGGCCGAAGTGGCCGGCGAGCTGCCCTGCCTCAGCTTCGGCGGCCTGTCGAAGGTCCATCGTGCCTGCGGCTACCGGGTCGGCTGGATGAGTCTTTCCGGCGACCCGACCCACAGCGCCGCCTATCGCGACGCACTGCAGCTGCTGGCTGCGTTGCGCCTGTGCGCCAACGTCACCGCGCAGTGGGCGGTGCTGCCCGCCCTGCAGGACGCGCCCACGATCGGCACGCTGACCGCGCCGGGCGGCCGCCTGCATGAGGCGCGGCGGGCCGTGCTCGACGGCGTGGCCGCCAGCGAATACCTGGAACTGGTCGCACCCGATGGCGCGCTCTACGCCTTCCCCCAGGTGCGCGCCGACCGCATTCCCGGCTTCGACGACGAAGCGTTTGCGCTGCGCCTGCTGGAAGAGGAGTCGGTGCTGGTGGTGCCCGGCAGCAGCTTCAACGTGCCGCGCAGCCGCCACTTCCGGCTGACCCTGCTGCCGCCGCCGGCGCAGCTGCATGAAGTGTTCGTGCGCATCGAACGGGTGCTGGCGGGGATGGCGCGCGAGCAGTCACCCGCCGCCGCGGTGGCCTGAACGTCGTGCCGACGGGTTATCTCGCGCTCGGCGATTCGTACACGATCGGCGAGGCCGTGGCGGCCGACGAACGCTGGCCGGCCCTGCTGGCGCGGCAGTTGCGGGCGGATGGCTTGCCGATCGACGAGCCGCAGATCATCGCGGTCACCGGCTGGACCACCGACGAGCTGGCGCAGGGCATGGACCAGGCCGCGCTGCACCCGCCCTACGCGCTGGTCAGCCTGCAGATCGGCGTGAACAACCAGTATCGCGGCCGGCCGGCCGACGAATACCGCACGCAGTTCGCCGCGCTGCTGGCCCGCGCCACGGCACTGGCGGGTGGCCGCGCCGCCCGCGTGGTGGTGGTATCGATTCCCGACTGGGGCGTCACCCGCTTCGCCGGCGAACAGGGCCGCGACCGCTCGGTGATCGCGGCGGAACTGGACGTCTACAACGCGATCGCCCGCCACGAGAGTGCGCGCGCGGGCGCCGGTTTCGTCGACATCACCGGCATCTCGCGGGCGCATCCACAGCTGGTCGCCGCAGACGGATTGCATCCTGCCGCCGACCAGTATCGGCGCTGGCTGGCCGCGATCGCCCCGGTGGCGGCGGACGCCATGCGCACGCAGCGCTGATCACCGCCGCACCGGCTCAGTTGCGCATCAGCCGGCCCGCGACCCGCGCCGACAGCACGCGCGGCGTCAGCCGGATCGAATGGGCCATCAAGGCATTGACCCAGCCCGTGATCACCCCGGCGCGCCCGGCCAGCATGGCGTCGATGCCGCGCCTGGCCACCGCCGGCGCCTCCATCCGGGTCAGCCGCTGGTACCAGGTGGCGCGCTGGCCGGACACTTCGAGGAAACGGGTAGCCGTGACCCCGGGGGAAACCACGGTGCAATGCACGCCGCTGTCCCGCAGCTCCTCGTCCAGCGCATGGGAAAACGCCAGCACGTAGCTCTTCGCCGCCGCGTAGGCGGCGTAGCCGGGCGTAGGCTGGAACGCGCCGGTCGATGCCACCTGCAGCACGCGGCCGTAGCCGCGCTGGCGCATGCCCGGCAGGAACAGGCGGGTCAGATGGGTGAGCGCCATCACGTCCACCATCAGCATGCTTTCCAGGCGCGCCCAGTCGGTGTCGGCAAAGTCGCCGAACACGCCGAAGCCGGCGTTGTTGACCAGCGCATCGATCTGCACGCCGGCCCTGGCCAGGTTCGCCACCAGCGCTTCGCGCGCGCCCGCGTCGGCAAGGTCAGCCGGATGCACCTGCACCATCGCACCGTCGGCGCGCAATTCATCGGCCAGTTGCTGCATCGGTGCCTCGCTGCGCGCCACCAGCACGAGGTTCCAGCCACGCCGTGCCAGCTCGCGGGCAAAGGCCACGCCCAGCCCGCTGGAGGCGCCGGTCACCAGGGCGGTGCGGTGATCAGGTTCGGGGGTCATGCAAGGTCTCCGGGCAGGTACGCAAGCCGGCAATCAGGGCCAGCAGAAGTCGCCGCAGTTCGGCGGAAAAGTCGATCACGAAGCCGGACAGATCCGGCGCAGCCAGCAGCGCGGCCCGCAACGGCGCCGGCGGCGCCGCCATCTGCGCCAGGCCGGGGACGATCGCCTGCAGCCACAGCAGCAGGCGGCTGCCCGCACCGGGCGACAGCTGCAGCACCTGCTCCAGCGCGGCACCGCTGGCGGTCACCCGCTGCGCCAGTTGCCGCTTGAACGCCAGCACCTCGGCCACCGGCACGTTGTGTTCCAGGACGGCATGCAGCACGCCCATCAGCTGCAACAGCAGCGGACGCCGGGCGAAATCCTGCAGCAGCCCGTCGATCCAGCCGTCGAGGTCGCTGGCGGCGGACGCCTGCAACTGCGCATCGAAGGCATCGAACCAGCCGAGGTAATGCTCGGCCAGCAGTTGCAGGAACAGCGCCTCCCGGGTGGGGAAGTACAAGTAGCTGGTGCCCTTGGCCACGCCGGCCGCCGCCGCTACGTCGCTCATCGTGATCGCCGCATACGGCCGCTCCGACAGCAGCCGCAGCGCGGCGGCAAGGATTTCGCTGCGGCGGCGATCCTTCAGGTCGGCGCTGACGGCGCGACGACCCGGACCGATCTTGGCGGGAGCTTTGTTGACCATCGGTCATTTATAAATGACCGTGAGTCATTTTTCAAGCTGATCCGGGTCAAGTCAGCCGGCCCCGCAGGCGCGGTATCATGGACGGTCTCCCCCGATCTTCAGGAAATCACGCCATGTCGCTCGATCCCGGCACCCGCGAACGCATCGAAACCCTGCTCAGGGAGCACCGCGTGGTGCTGTTCATGAAGGGCAACCGCCGCCAGCCGATGTGCGGCTTCTCTGCTGCCGCCACCAATACGCTCAACGAGCTGTTGCCGGAATATCACACGGTCAACGTGCTGGACGACCCGGAGATCCGCGAAGGCATCAAGGCCTTTGGCGACTGGCCGACGATTCCGCAGCTGTACGTGGAAGGCGAGCTGGTCGGCGGCGCCGACATCATTCGCCAGATGTACGGCAGCGGCGAACTGCACCAGCTGTTCGGCGTGTCCGCGCCGGACCGCACGCCGCCGGAAATCACCATCACCGACGCCGCCGCCGAGGCGATTCGCCAGGGCACCGCGAACGCCCAGGGCGTGGCGCTGCACCTGGAGATCGGCCCCGACCACAGCGCCGGTTTCCAGCTGGCGCCGGCCAGCGAGCACGACATCGTGGCGGTGGCCAACGGCCTGGAAGTGCATTTTGATCCGGCCAGCGCACAGCGTGCCCGGGGCATCGTGATCGACTGGGTGTCCACCGTGCAGGGCGAAGGCCTCAGCCTGAAATTCCCGGGCGCGCCGGAAGCCTGATCGGGCATTCGACCCGGTCGACTCGCTACATGAAGAGCCCCGCCATGGCGGGGCTCTTCATTGCAGGCTCATTCCGACTCGATCTCTTCCTCGAAGCGCAGGTGCTTCACGCTGCGACCGTTGCGACGCACCAGCTTGAGTGCCTCGATGCCGATCTTGATATGGGCCTCGACATACTTCGCGGTGATGCTGCGATCGCTGGCCTCGGTCTTGACGCCCTCGGGCACCATCGGTTGGTCCGATACCAGCAGCAGCGCGCCGCACGGAATCCGGTTGGCGAAGCCGGCGGCGAAGATCGTCGCCGTCTCCATGTCCACCGCCATGCAACGGGTGCGCCGCAGGTAATCCTTGAACGTGTCGTCGTGTTCCCACACGCGCCGGTTGGTGGTGTAGACCGTGCCGGTCCAGTAATCGTGGCCAAGGTCGCGGATCATGGTGGACACGGCACGCTGCAACTGGAACGCCGGCAACGCCGGCACCTCCGGCGGCAGGTAGTCGTTGCTGGTGCCCTCGCCACGGATCGCTGCGATCGGCAGCACCAGGTCGCCCAGCTGGTTCTTCTTCTTGACCCCGCCGCACTTGCCCAGGAACAGCGCGGCCTGCGGTTCGATGGCACCGAGCAGGTCCATCACGGTCGCCGCGTTGGGGCTGCCCATGCCGAAGTTGATCAGGGTGATGCCGTCGGCGGTGGCGTTCGGCATCGGCCGGTCGCGGCCCTGCACCTCCACGCCATGCCACTGGGCGAACAGCTCCACGTAATTGCCGAAATTGGTCAGCAGGATGTGTTCGCCGAATTGCTCCAGCGCAGTGCCGGTATAGCGCGGCAGCCAGTTGGAGACGATTTCCTGTTTGCTTTTCATCTGGGTATTGCCCGAATCACGTTACCGGCGACGCCACGCCGGCGAGATGCCAGTTCAGTGGCTTCATTTTAGGGGGGCCGTCGGCCCCCGACCAGCCGGATCATCGCGGCGTTCGTTCAAAGTCGCGACAGACGCCACAATCACGGCCCTCATGTTATGTTTTGCCTGCCATCAATGTTGCGGGGGACTACCTGATGCGGATGGGTCTGGCAATCGATGCGGCCTGCGATCTTTCGCAGGAGTTCCTTCAGAAGCACGACATCGCGGTGATGCCGATCACGGTCCGGATCGACCGCGAAGTCTTCATGGATGACCGCCGGCCGGAGGAGATCCAGCGCTTCATCAACCGCCGGCTGGGCAACCGCAGCCATTCGGCCGAGACCGAACCGTGCCCGGTGGAAGAGGTCCAGAAGCTGTTCCTGGAAAAACTGGTGCTGGAACAGGACTGCGTGTTCTGCCTGACCATCACCGCCACCCGCAGCCCGATCAACGAGCACGTCAACAAGGCCAGCTTCGGCATCCTCAAGAACTATCGTCAGGTGCGCGACCAGGCCGGCGTCCCCGGCCCGTTCATGATGCGCGTGGTCGACACCCGCAACATCTTCGCCGGCGCCGCGCCGGCGATCTACGAGGCGACCCGTCTGATCGCCGCCGACGAACCGCCTGCGGCGATCCGCGAGCGACTCACCCATGTCGCCAATCACACCTATGGCTACATGCTGCCGCGCGACCTTTACTACCTGCGCGCCCGCGCCAAGAAGAAGAACGACCGCAGCGTGGGCCTGGTCAGTGCCATGCTGGGCTCGGCACTCGACATCAAGCCGATCCTGCGCTGTTTCCAGGGCGAAACCGGCCCGGTCGGCAAGGTGCGCGGCTTCGAGCAGGGCGCCGAAGCGCTGTTCGGCTACGTGACCAAACGGGTCCGCGCCGGCCTGATCGTGCCCATGGTGTGCGCCAGCTACGGCGGCGACCTTGCCGTGCTGGAGCACCTGCCCGGCTATCTCGAGCTGCGCCAGGCCTGCGAGGAATGCGGCGTCGAGCTGATGGAAGCGCCGATGAGCATCACCGGCATGGTCAACGTGGGCGAGGGCGCGGTCACCATCGGCTTTGCCGCCGAGGATCACGTGGCCGAGTTCTGACGCCGCGGCGCGCCGGCGCGCGCAAGGCTCAGAAGCCGTAGTTCAGGAAGCCGCCATCCACCGCCAGCACCTGGCCGGTGATGTAGCTGGCTGCGGGCAGGCACAGGAAGGCGATCGCCGCCGCGACTTCCTCCGGTTCGCCGATCCGGTCCAGCGGCGTGCGATCGAGCACCTCGTCGAGGTAGTCGGCATCGGCCAGCGCCGGTTCGGAGCGCTGGGTGCGGATGTACCACGGCGCCACGGCGTTGACCCGGATGCCGTCCACCGCCCATTCGGCGGCCAGGTTGCGAGTGAGCTGGTGCAGTGCGGCCTTGCTCATCCCGTAGGGCGAACCGGTGCGCACGTGGGTCATTCCGGACACCGAGCCCACGTTGACGATCGCCGCATGCGCGTGCTGCACCAGCTGCGGATGCGCCAGCCGGCACATCTCGAACGCGCTGAAAAGGTTCTGCTCGAAGATCCGGCGCCAGTCGTCCACGCGATAGTCGAGCGTGGCGCCAGGCTGGTTGCCGCCGGCGTTGTTGACCAGCAGCGACAGCGGCGTGCCCAGGTCGGCGATCCAGTCGAACACGGCCAGCCGATCCTCCGCTTCGCTGACGTCGGCGGCGAACGCCATCACCTCGCTGGCGGGGAAATCGTCGGCCAGCTCGACCCTGACCTGCTCCAGGTGATCCGCATCGCGCGCCACCAGCAGCAGGTTGGCGCCCAGCCCGGCCAGCTCGCGCGCCGTAGCGTGGCCGATGCCCTTGCTGGCGCCGGTGATCAGGGCGTTGTGGCCTTGCAGTTGCCAGGCATCGAGGCGGCTGTTCATCCGGTCAGCTTAAAGCCTCATACGCAGGCTGCCAACGCGTTCCTTGCCTGGCGCCCGCCACTGGCGGGACACTCGCCGCATCCATCATGCACGGACATCGCCATGAAGCTGCTGCCGCTCCTGCTCTGCCTTGCCGCGCTGGGCGCATGCTCGCGCAAGCCGCCCGAACCGCAGGCGAAACCGGCCGCGGTCAGCACGCCGTTCGACGCGATGCGCGCCGACGAGCAGCGCGCGAAGGACGTCAGCAAGGCGCTGGAGAAAAAATCCGCCGAGCAGGACAAGCAGATCGAGGCCGCGGGCCAGTAGCCGCTGGCGGCCTCAGCTCAACGCGGACGGCACAGGCAGTCAGCGTAGATGTTCGGCGTGCCCGCCTTCGCATTGCGCAGCAACTGCAGTTCGGGGGCTTTCGCCGGCAGCTGGGCGACCCAGTCCGGCAGGCGCACGCCGAACGATTGCAGCACATGCACGCTGGCGCTCTGGCTGAGGCCCATCAGGAAGCGCTCGAAGCCGCCTTGCGGCGGTTCCACGTAGCGCACCGGATAGTCCTTGCCCAGCCGGGCCAGACGACCCGCCTCGGCCACCGCCGCGTCCAGCCCGCCGAGCTGGTCGACCAGGCCACGCTGCAGCGCCTGCTCGCCGGTCCACACCCGCCCCTGCGCGATGGCGTCGATCGCCTGGTAGCTCTTGCCCCGGGCCCTGGCCACGCTGCCCACGAAATCGCGATAGCCCTTGTCGATGATCGCCTGGATCACCGTGCCGACCTTCGGATCGAGCGGACGGGTGATGTCGAACGCGCCGGCCATCGGTCCGGTGCTGACGCCATCGCTCTGCACGCCAAGCCTGGCCAGCGTGCCTGGTACCGTGTAATACAGGCCGAAGATGCCGATCGATCCGGTGATCGTGTTGGGCTCGGCGAAGATGCGGTTCGCATTCATCGAGATCCAGTAGCCGCCGCTGGCCGCCACGTCGCCCATCGAGACCACCACGGGAATGCCGGCCGTGCGGGTCAGCTCGACCTCGCGGCGGATCTGCTCGGCGGCATACACCTCGCCGCCGGGCGAATTGACCCGCAGCACCAGCGCCCTGGTCTTGCGATCCTCGCGGGCGCTGCGGATCAGCGCCGCCGTCGATTCGCCACCGATCGAACCGGGACCGCGCTTGCCGCCGGCAATCTCGCCCTCGGCCACCACGATCGCCACGCCCGCGGCGGGCAGATCGCCATCGCTCGACACCGCGGAGGCATAACGGTCCAGCGCGATCTGGCGGAAGTCGTGGCCCTTGCGGTCGGCCGGTACGCCTTCCTTGCGCATCATCGCGATCAGGTCGGCCCGCGTGGCCAGCCCATCGACCAGGTGCTGGTTCAGCGCCAGCTCGGCGAGGTTGCCCTGGGTGCTGGCGATATGCTCGGGCAGGTTGTCGACGTCGTCGCGCAACGTGGCGGGGTCCAGCTTGCGCAGCTGCGCCACCTCGGCCAGGTAGCCCGTCCACAGGCCACCCATCCAGTAGCTGTCGGCCTGCTTCGCCTCGGTCGAGGCGTGGTCGAGGATGTACGGCTCGGCCGCGCTCTTGAACTCGCCGACCCGGAACAGGTGGACGTCCACGCCGAGCTTGTCCAGCAGGTCCTTGTAGAACAGCCGGTAATTGGCCAGGCCGGTGAGCATCACGCCGCCCTGCGGATCGACCAGCAGCCGGTCGGCGTGGGCCGCCAGGTAATACTGGCCCTGGTCCAGGTTCACGCCCCAGGCGATCACCGGCTTGCCCGCCGCCCGGAACCGGTCCAGCGCCGCGCCGACTTCGCGCAACGCGGCAAAGCCGCCGCCCTGCAGTTCATCGGGCAGCAGCAGGATGCGGCTGATCCGCGGATCCTTCGCCGCGGCATCGATCGCGCCGGTCAGGTCGCGCAGTTGCACCTGCCTGGGCTCTTCGCCGGACAAGCCGTCCAGCGCGCGCTGCAGCGGATCGATGCTGGACTGCTCGACCAGCTGCCCCCGCGGCTTGATCACCAGCACGCTGTCGGACTGCACCGTGCGATCCACGTCGGCGCCGAGCACCAGCAGCAGGACGAACAGCAGGCCGAAGAACACCACGTTGATGATGATCAGCCGACAGCCGTTGATGAAACGCCCCACGGCGCAGAGAAAGGCCCAGAAGCCGTTGCGGCGGAGCGGTGGCGGTGAGGTCATGCGATGGGTAGTCCGTGTTTGATGGGCCAGCGTAGCGGGTCGGGGGTCAGGCCGCTGCCGTGATCGACAGGTGGCGGCGCCAGCGCTGTTTCCAGGCGCTGCGCCAGAAGCGGGTGAACAGCATCACTGCAGCCACCGACAGGCCGGCGATCAGGCCGATCCACATGCCCCGCGCGCCCATGCCGTGATGGAACGCCAGCCACCAGCCCACCGGCATGCCGACCACCCAGTACGCGAACAGGGTGATCGCCATCGGCACGCGGGTGTCCTTGAGGCCTCGCAGCGCGCCATTGGCGGCCACCTGGATGCCATCGGAAAACTGGAACACGCCGGCCAGCATGATCAGTTGCGCGGCCAGCATGATCACCTTCGGATCGTGCGTGTACAGCGTGGCGATGAAATGGGGCAGGCCCAGCATGAAGCCGGCCGAAACCAGCTGGGTCAACAGGGTCAGGCCGATCCCGCAGAAGCCCGCGTAACGCACGCCCTGCTCGTCGCCGCGCCCCACCGCGTTGCCCACCCGCACGGTGATCGCCATCGCCAGCCCCAGCGGGATCATGAAGAAGAACGAGGCGATGTTGATCGCGATCTGGTGGCTGGCGATCACCGACTCGCCCAGTGTGGCGATGATCAGCGCGGTGGCCACGAACAGCCCGGCCTCGGCCAGCAGGGTCACCGTCATCGGCAGGCCGATGTGCAGCAGTTGGCCGATCCGGCGCAGGTCCGGCCATTCGAAACGCTCGAACAGTCCCAGCCCGCGGTAGTTGCGGCGGAAGACCACATAGATGCCGAACGCCAGCATCTCCAGCCACAACACGATCGCGGTGGCCACGCCGCAGCCGTGCGCACCCTGCGGCGGGATGCCCAGCTTGCCGAACATCAGCACGTAGCCCAGCGGAATCAGCAGGACCAGCCCGCCGAGGCTGAAATACATCGACGGCCGGGTCAGCGACAGTCCTTCGGACAGGCCGCGCAGCGCGAAGTAACAGGTCAGCGCCGGCGCGCCCCAGCTGATCGCCAGCAGGAAACGCTGCACGTCGTGGCGCAGGCTCGGCGTCACCCCGATGAAATCGATCAGCGGTTCCGCGTGGCGCACCGCGAACCACAGCAGCACGCCCATGCCCAGCGCCATCCACAGCGCCTGGTGGAACACCGCGCCAACCTCCGGCCGGCGCCCGGCGCCATCGAGCTGGGCCACCGACGGCGGCACCGCCATCATCATGCCGATGCCGCTGACGATCGCCAGCGACCAGATGTTCGCGCCCACCGCCACCGCGCCCAGCACGTGTTCATTGACGTGGCCGGCCAGCACCGTGTCGATCACGTTGCTGCCGATCGCCGCCAGCTGGGCAGCGATCAACGGCAGCGCAAGACGCACCGTGGCGCGCACCTCGTGCTGCAGACGGGCACGTTCGGGACGGAAGGGTTTCATCGACACAGCAGACTCCAGAGCCGGTCATTCTACCTGAGCCATTCGTCACGGCCGCCGCCCGGGCAACCTGTGCGACTATTCCCCGCTGCGACGGACTACGGACTGCCATGAAGCAGCTCACCAGCTACGAAGGAATGCATTGCGCCAACTGCGGCGCCCCGATGCAGGGCGAGTTCTGCCACGAGTGCGGGCAGTCGATCCACAGCGTGCTCAAGCCGATGCACCACATGTTCGAGGAGACCGTGGAGACGGTGCTGCACATCGACGGTCGCATCGTGCACACGCTGCCGCCACTGCTGCTGAAGCCGGGGTTCCTCACGCTGGAATATTTCGGCGGCCGGCGGGTGCGCTACATCGCGCCGTTCCGGCTGATGTTCGTGCTGTGCCTGTTGTCGTTCTTCGTGTTTCACCTGGCGATCGACCAGTTTGCCGACAAGCTCCCCGCAACCGGACTGCCGCTGGTGAAGGTGGACAGTTCGGAGATCGAAGGCGCCGCCACTCCGGCTGACGTGCGCAAGGCACTGAAGGAGGAACTTGACGGCCTGCAGAGCGCGCGGGAAACCGGCGTGCTGCCGCCCAAGGCACTGGAACGCATCCAGGCCGCCGACCAGGAACTTCGCCAGAAGGCCAACCAACGCCTGATTGCGCTGGGCGCCGCGCCGATGCCGGCCAGCTCCGTCGCCGCATCGCCGGAGCCGGCACCGGCACGGAGCGCCGACAGCGCCAAGCCGGCGAAAGTCCGGTCCGCCAGGGCCAGGGAAGCCTCCGAACCGATCCACGTCAGCTGGCTGCCGGACGTAGTTAACGCCCGCCTGACCACGCTGGGCCAGCGCTTCCGCGACAACGTACGGGCGTACAAGGACGGTGATCCCGCCACCCGCGCCGAAGCCAAGCAACGCATGATCAATGGCGTCTTCGGCGCGCTACCGATGACCATGTTCGTGCTGATCCCGGTGTTCGCCGGCCTGCTCAAGCTGTTCTACATATTCCGCCGACGGCTGTACATGGAACACCTGATCGTGGCCCTGCACAGCCACGCCTTCATGTTCATGAGCCTGCTGCTGATCACCCTCGTCGGCATGCTGTCGAGCTGGCTGCGTCCACATGCGGCCTGGACCGGCGAGGTGCTGGGCTGGGTGCAGACCCTGCTGATCCTGTGGATCCCGACCTGTCTGCTGATCATGCAGAAACGGATCTACCACCAGGGCTGGCCGATGACCGTGGTGAAATTCTGGTTCATCGGCTGGTTCTACTTCTGGTTGCTGATCTTCGCGCTGACGATCGCCGCGCTGCTGGGCATGGCTCACTGAGCCGGTTTTTCGATGGCTCCGCCAGCGGTTTTGCACAGCATCAACTGACTGTCAAGGCACTGCTCACGGGTTTGTCAATTGTGTGAACCATGCCCGAACGCATTTTGCATGTACTTGATCGAAAACAATTTTTCTACGTGACCAAAACGTCGTCAAGCCGTCATGAAGGGCGCCACCACGCCCTTTGCGGCCTGCCCTCCCCGTTGCATCCACAGACTTATCCACAGCCGCTGTGGATAAGCGTAAAACCCTCCCCGGGATAGCCACTTACCCCCGACTCCTCGATAGACGGGGAGCAAGTTCACGCAACTCCGGGCGAGCGGCCGCACATGGCGTGGCGAGCCGGACGGGGCCGGCGGTTACACTGGCCCGCCCATGAGGTCGCCCATGCCCGCCGTCCTGCGCATCGCCCTGCCGGTGCCCCTGCCTACCCTGTTCGATTACCTGCCACCGGCCACGGGAGAGGCTGGCGTGGGCAGTCGGGTGTTGGTGCCGTTCGGCCGTGGCAAGAGCGTCGGCGTGGTGGTGGCGATCGAGGCCGCCGCCGCGGTCGAGGGCGGCCGGCTGAAGCAGGTGACCCGTCTGCTGGACGACGAGCCCCTGCTCGACGCCGAACTGATGCAGACCCTGGCCTGGGCCGCCGACTACTGGCTCGGCGCGCCGGGCGAGGCATACGCGAACGCCTTGCCGCTGGCTTTGCGCGAAGCGAAGCCGTTGCCGCCGATCGGCGACGAGTACTGGTCGACCACCGCAAGCGGGCGCAGCGCGCACGATACCGGCAACCGGCGCGGCGGCAGCAAGGCCTTGCTGGCCCTGCTCGCCACGGGAGCGTTGAGCGCGCAGGAACTGACCGAACGCCTGCCCGGCTGGCGCGAAGCGGCCCGGCGGCTGGCCGCGGCCAGCCTGCTCGAACGCAGCGAACGCCCGCCAGCGGATCACCGGCCGCCACCATCGCCGGCACCGCAACTCAACGAGGAGCAGCAGCAGGCGGTGGCCACGGTGGGCGCCAGCCTCGGCGGCTTCCAGCCCTTCCTGCTCGACGGCGTCACCGGCAGCGGCAAGACCGAGGTCTACCTGGCGCTGATCGAACAGGTGCTGGCACAGGGCAAGCAGGCCCTGCTGCTGGTGCCGGAAATCGGCCTGGCGCCGCAGACCGTGCGGCGCCTGCGCCAGCGGCTCGGCGTGCTGATCGAGGTGCTGCATTCGAACCTGTCCGAGGGCGATCGCGCCCGCGCCTGGCTGCGTGCACGCGCCGGCACGGCGCGGGTGATCCTGGGCACCCGCTCGGCGATCTTCACCCCGCTGCCGCAGGCCGGGCTGATCATCGTCGACGAGGAACACGACGGCTCCTACAAGCAGCAGGACGGCTTCCGCTACCACGCCCGCGACCTGGCCGTGGTGCGCGCCCGGGCGCTGGGCGTGCCGGTGCTGCTGGGCTCGGGCACGCCGTCGCTGGAATCGCTGGCCAACGCCGAGGCCGGCCGCTACCGCACCCTGCACCTGCGTGCACGCCCCGGCGCGATACGGCCGCCCCAGGTGCAGATCATCGACATGCGGGCGCAGCGGCTGGAGCACGGCATGTCGCCCGCCCTGCTGGCCGCGGTGGCGGACACGGTGGCGCGCGGCGAACAGGCGCTGGTGTTCCGCAACCGCCGCGGCTACGCGCCGGTGTTGTTGTGCCACGCCTGCGGCTGGCACGCCGACTGTCCCCGCTGCGAGCGGCCGCTGACCCTGCACGCGGGTCGGCGCCAGTTGATCTGCCACCACTGCGATTATCGCCAGCGCCTGCCCGCCGCCTGTCCCACCTGCGGCGCCGGCGATCTCAAGCCGCAGGGCCAGGGCACCGAGCGGCTGGAGGAGGCGCTGGTCACGCTGTTTCCGCAGGTGCCGGTGCTGCGCGTCGATCGCGAGACCACCCGGCGCCGGGACGCCTTCGAGCAATTGCTGGAAACGCTGGCCGACGACCAGCCGGCAATCCTGGTCGGCACCCAGATGCTGGCCAAGGGCCACGACCTGCCCAACCTCACCCTGGTCGCCATCGTCGGTGTCGACGAAGGCCTGCACAGCATCGACTTCCGCGCGGGCGAACGGCTGGCCCAGTTGGTGGTTCAGGTAGCCGGCCGCGCCGGCCGCGCCAGCAAGCCCGGCCGTGTGGTGTTGCAGACCCACCAGCCGGCACACCCGCTGTTGCGCAGCCTGCTGGCGCAAGGCTATGCGGCGGCGGCGCGCGAACTGCTGGCCGAACGCCGGCTGATCCAGTTGCCGCCATACAGCCACCAGGTGCTGCTGCGTGCCGAGTCGGTGCGGCGCGAGGACGTGGACGGCTTCCTCGCCGCCGCACGTGCGGCCTTGCCGCAGGACGATTTACTGCAGATCGCCGGCCCGATGCCCGCGCCGATGCCGCTGCGCGCCGGCCGTCATCGCGCCCAGCTGCTGCTGGAAGCCGCCAGCCGGCGCAGCCTGCACGGCATGCTGCGCTCGTGGCAGCTGGCGCTGGCCAGGCTTCCGCTGGCGCGCAAGCTGCGCTGGTCGCTGGATGTCGATCCGATCGATTTGTACTGACGCCGTTGGCGCGCGATCAGCTGCCGGCAGGCGTCGGCTTCACCGGCTTGACCAGCCAGCGCACCGCCAGCACACCCAGTTCGTAGAGCAGGCACATCGGCACCGCCAGCATGATCATCGAGGTGATGTCCGGCGGGGTGATGAAGGCGGCGATCGCGAACGCGCCCACGATCGCGTAGCGACGACCGCTGCGCAGCTTGTCCACGTCCACGATGCCCACCGCGGCCAGCACCACCACGGCCACCGGCACTTCGAAGCACAGTCCGAAGGCGAAGAACATCAGCATCACGAAGTCGAGGTAGTGGGTGATGTCGGTCATCATCTCCACGCCCTGCGGAGTCACCGCGGTGAGGAACCGGAACGCCGCCGGCAGCACCAGGAAATAGGCGAACGCGCAGCCGACGTAGAACAGCACCAGCGCCGCGGCCAGCAGCGGGCGGGCCAGGCGTTTCTCGTGCTTGTACAGACCGGGGCTGACGAAGGCCCACAGCTGGTACAAGATCATCGGCATGCTGATGAACAGCGACGCATAGAACGCCAGCTTCAGCGGCGTCACGAACGGGCTGGCCACCTCGGTGGCGATCAGGTGCGCGCCCTGCGGCAGGCGCGCCACCAGCGGCGCGGCCAGTTCGGTGTACAGGCGGTTGGCGAACGGCACCAGCGCCAGCAGCACCAGCAGCACCGTGGCGCAGGCCTTGAGCAGGCGCGTGCGCAGCTCCAGCAGGTGCGAGAACAGGCCTTGCTGCAGGTCGATGTCGGGCTCAGGCGTGGCCATGCGGCGGCTCCGGGGGAGACTTCACCGAGGCGAACAGGTCGCCGGTACGGTCGTCGGACCCGGCATCATCGGCGGCGGCGGCGGGCGCTGACGGCGCCTCCGCCAGCGGCAGCATGACCGGGGGCTCCTCGCCCGCCTCGACCGCCGTCGCGGCAGGCGGCGGAATCTCGTTGCCCACCTCGCGGACCTTCTGCACGGCCGCATCCAGCTCGGCCTGCGCCGCCTCGGCGCGGGCGGCCGCCTCGCGCGCGGTGCGCCTGATTTCCTCGATCTGCAATTCGCGCTCCACTTCGGCGCGCACGTTGTCCCAGCCACTGCGCATGCGGCGCAGCAGCGCACCGGCGGTGCGCGCCGCGCCCGGCAGCTTTTCCGGGCCGAGCACGATCAGCGCGATGAGCGCCAGCAGCACCAGCTTGCCGAAGCTGATCTCGATCATCGCCCGCAACCCGCCGGCTTACTTCGGATCGCTGGAGTCGCGCTGACTCTGCGTGGTCTGGCCAGCGGACGACGCGGGCGGATCGGCGCGCAGGCGCTCGGCGTCTTCCTTGCGCTTGGCTTCTTCCTCGTCGCCGTTCAGGCCCTTCTTGAAGTCGCGCATGGCACCACCGAGATCGGAGCCGATGTTGCGCAGCTTGCCGGTGCCAAAGATCACTACGACCACGACCAGCAGGATGATCAGGTGCCAGATGCTCATGTATTACCTCGAAAACGGATCGAACCGGAAACGCCAGCCCGCACGGGCCGGCATTCCGCATCAGCGCGAAGTGTACTCTTCGAGGCGGTCGCGGAAGTCCACCACGGGCGTGGGCACGTTGCTGACGCCGCCCTCGAAGATGCGCCGCGGGGTCACGCCGGCGCCATACACGGCAGCGTTCGCATCATAGTCGATGCGCAACGCCGAACCGTCGAGTGCGACACCGGCGAACAGGCCCCGGCTGCGCGAGTACGAATAGATCTCGGCCTTCAGCTGGGCATCGGTGGAGGCGCTGGCGGTGCGACCCACCGGGCCGGCCGCGGCCGACGCGTCCGCGCCGAGGGTGAACTTGCCGTTGACGATCGAATCCACTCCGCGCTGGGTGCGGAACACCAGGATCACGTCGGTGGAGGACACGCCGGCCTGGAAGCCCACGCTGCCGCCGGTCATGGTGATGAAGCTGGGATTGGACCAGGTGCCGTCCGGGCTCTTCACCGAGATCAGCCCTTCGCCACGGCGGCCGCCGAAGATGAAACCGGCCTTGATCATGTCCGGGATCACCGCGATGGCCCGCGCATTGCGCAACAGGTCCTGCGGAATCGCCTTGTCCGGCGCCTGCATGATGTCGTTCATCACGCGCACGGCATTGCTGGCGCGCACCAGCGGCGGGTCCTCGGCGTGCGCGGCCATCGCCGGCAGCAACAGGGCCAAGCCGATCAGCAGCAGTCGTCGCATTGATTTGTTCAACATGGGCAGCTCCGCTTCGGTTCGGGGTCGGTTTCGGCTGGAATCGGGGGATACGTGTCGAACCCGGCCCCGACGCCAAGTGGGGGTGGCGGGCTTGTGGCAGACTCACTGATCGACGTCGTCACGATCACCACCATGCCATTTCGCAACAACTATACCGGCCTTGCCGGCTATTCCCATGACCCGGATGTTCAGCCTGTTCAGGCTGGCGTCCTGCTGGTCAACCTGGGCACGCCGACCGCGCCGACAGCCCGCGCGGTGCGCCCCTACCTGGCGGAGTTCCTCGCCGATCCGCGGGTGATCGAGTATCCGCGCTGGCTGTGGTGGCTGATCCTGCACGGTGTGATCCTGCGCGTGCGGCCCAAACGTTCGGCGCATGCCTACGCCAGAATCTGGGACACCCGCGGCTCGCCGCTGCGTTTCGGCAGCGAGGCGCTGGCCACGGCGCTGCAAACGGAAATCGCCCGGCAACGGCCACAGGCGCCGGTGAAGGTGGCGCTGGCGATGCGCTACGGCGAGCCTTCGGTGCGCCAGGCGATCGAACAGCTGCAGCGCGAAGGCGTGCGCCGGCTGCTGGTGCTGCCGCTGTACCCGCAGTATTCGGGCACCTCCACCGGCTCGGTGCTCGACGCGGTCGCCGACACCATCAAGCAGCTGCGCTGGCCGCCGGAACTGCGCATCGTCAACGACTACCACGACGATCCGGCGCACATCGAGGCGCTGGCGCGGAGCATCGAACGCTGGTGGGCCGCGAACGGCCGCGGCGAGAAGCTGCTGCTGTCGTTCCACGGCATTCCCGAGCGCTACCTGCACGAAGGCGACCCGTATTTCTGCCAGTGCCACGCCACCGCGCGGCTGTTGCGCGAGCGCCTGCAGCTGGACCAGCAACAGCTGGTGGTGAGCTTCCAGTCGCGGGTCGGTCGCGAACGCTGGCTGCATCCGTACACCGACGCCACCGTGCGCCGGCTCGCCGCCGAGGGTGTGCGCAAGCTCGACGTGGCCTGCCCGGGCTTCGCGGTGGACTGCCTGGAGACGCTGGAAGAGATCGCCATGCAGAACCGCGACTTCTTCATCGGCGCCGGCGGCGAAGCGCTGCGCTACATCCCCGCGCTCAACGACAGTCCGGACCAGGTCGACAGCCTTGCCGCGCTGGTGCTGCGGCACACCCAGGGCTGGCCCGAGTTCGCCGCCGACTACGATGCCGCCGCACACCGGCAACAGCGCATCCAGGCGGGGCAGCGGGCAACAGCCGTCCGCGCCGGCCATGAGTGAGTTCGTCACGATCGACCTGCCGCCGTGCTCGCTGCGCGCGCAGCGCTGGGGCGACGCCGCGCTGCCGCCCTTGCTGGCCCTGCATGGCTGGCTCGACAACGCCGGCAGCTTTGCGCGGCTGGCGCCCCTGCTGGCGGAACATCATCATGTGATCGCGCTGGAGCTGCCTGGCCACGGCCATTCCGATCACCTGCCCGCCGGCAGCCATTACCACTTCCTCGACTACGTGCGCGACGTGCTGGCTGCCGCGGATGCGCTGCAGCTTGCGCGCTACACCCTGCTCGGGCATTCGCTGGGCGCCGGCGTCGCCGCGCTGGTGGCCAGCGCGCGGCCACAGCGGATCGAGCGGCTGTTGCTGATCGAGGGACTGGGCCCGCTCGGCGACGATGGCTCGCACACCCTGCAGCGCTTTCGCGATGCACTGGCGCCGCGCAGCGACAAGCCCCTGCGGGTGTTCCACAGCGTCGAACAGGCGGTCGACGCACGCAGCATGGTCAGCGGCCTGGCCACCGAACTGGCCCGTCCCATCGTCGAACGGGGGCTGCTCGAAACCGGCGGCGGCTGGCGCTGGCGCAGCGATTCACGATTGACCCGATCGAGCGCCAGCCGACTGGCCGAATCGCAGGTGCATGCCCTGCTGCGCGGCATCACCGCACCCACCGCCCTGCTGCTGGCGCAGCCGGCCACCTCGTACCTGCCCGACACGATGATGCAGGCGCGCGCCGCCTGCGTGGCGAACATCACCGTGACGCACATGGACGGTGGCCATCACCTGCACCTGGAACACCCGCAGGCGGTTGCCGACTGGATCGCCGCCGCGTAGGGCGGGCACTGCCCGCCCTACGTCCTCACGTACTCATGCATCGGGGCTGCTTGAGGCCCAGCACGTCCAGCCCCTGCTCGAAACGGATGTCGACCGGGATGTGCGCCTGGTCGAGTCGCTTCAGGTCGCCGGCGAGCCCGGCGTCGACGTTGCCCATCTGCTCGGTGAGCTGTTTCGCGGCTTCGTAATCGCCGTCGCCCTGGATGGTCAGCAGCTTGGCCGACAGCGCGTTCATCGCCGCGGTCATCTTGTCGAAGTCGACGCGGTAGCGGCCGCTGGCTTCGTCGCGGGTGAAGGCACCCTGCTGCTTGAAGAAGTTGAAGCGCACCATGTTCGCCTTGGCGTGCGCGTCGCTGGCGCCGAAGCGCACCGAGCGCAGGATGCCGGCGAGGAAGGTGACGTAGTTGTCCATCAGCTTCGACTTGTCCAGCTCGCCCTTGTCGGCCAGCTTGCTGACCATGTACAGGCCGAGGATGTCGGCCTTGCCTTCCTCGAAGCTGGAGGCCTGGTCCTTCAGCGCCTTGCGTACAGTGCCCTTGCCGTCAAGTGTTTCCTTGATGCCGAGGCCGTGCGCCACTTCATGGAACATGGTGTTCTGGAAGAACGCGTCGAAGGTGAGGTTCTTCTGCTGGTCGTCGGCGATCAGTTCCTTGCCGATCGGCAGCATGATCTTGTCGAACTTCGCCTGCATCACGTTTTCCAGCTGCAGGCGGCGCGTGCCCTTCTTCAGCTGCACCTGCTCGTCGTTGGGCAGGTTGATCGCGATGGTCTTGGCGCCGACGTTGGCGTCGCCGCCGTAGTAGATCGCGAAGTAGGCGTTGAGGTCGGCGTCGGAGCCGGGTTTCTCGGCCTTGTACTTGTCGGCCACCGGCAGGCCGCGCTGCAGTTCGGGCAGGTACTTGGCGAAGCGCGCGAGTTTCGCGCTCCAGGCCTGATCCTTGACCAGCACGTAGGATTCGTAGCTGGCCTTGTAGCCGAACAGCTTGTCCTCGTAGGTCTCGATCGGACCGATCACGATGTCGACCGGGTTGCTCTTCATGTCCATCCAGGCGAAGTCGCTGGCCTGGTAGTCGTCGCTGAGCAGCGCGTCGGCGCGCATCGTGAGGTACTTGCGGAAACCCGCATCCTTCGCCAGTTTCGCGGCTTCGCGCAGCAGGCCGGCGGTCTTTTCCAGTTCGGCCTTGTACGCCTCGTGGTAGGGCACGCTGATCAGCTGGCCCTTGTCGTCGCGGCGCAGCAGGGTGTACAGCCCGGTCTTGTCCTTCAGCGGCGACTGCTCGAACTGCTCCTTCGTCATGTCGGCCGGGTAGAACTGCGCGCCGGCGGGGCGCGGACCGATGCCGTCGACGAAAGGCTTGTCGTTGTCCAGCCGGTCCCACGGGCCGTAGTTAATCTCGGCGAACTCGCGCACCGACGGGTCGCTGATCTTCGCCAGCAGCGCGTCCTTGTCGCCCCAGCCCTGCTTCCAGTACAGCGCGTTCATGCTGTCCGCGGCCTCGACCAGCAAGGCGATCATCTGCTGCTGTTGCGCATCGAACTTCGACAGGTCGGCAGTGAGCTTGACCGTGGCGTAGTCGGCCAGATGCTTGCGCACGGCCGCGGCGGACTCGACGGCATCCGACGCCGTGGCGGCAGGTGCGGGGGCCAGCTCCTCCTTCGACACCGGCGCCTGCGCCGGCGCGTCCTGGTGGGAAGAGCAGCCGGCAAGCGCCAGCAGCAGACAGACGGGAAGCAGACGTCGAACCATGAGGGCAGTCCTGGCAGGAGAATGCTCCATGGTATCGCGCCGATGCCGCGGCGATACCTGACCGGATGCACATGCCGCGGTGCCCCGCTTCGGCTATCGTCGCAGTCCCTCCGCCTCGCCACGCCCATGGACCAGTCGCCGATGCCTGTCGCTCCGCGCCATCGCGCCGCGCTGGCCTTCATCTACGTCACCGTGCTGCTGGACATGCTGGCGTTCGGCATCATCATCCCGGTACTGCCTCACCTGATCGAGCAGCTGGCCGGCGGCGGCATCGCCCGGGCGGCGTGGTGGGTGGGCATCTTCAGCACGGTGTTCGCGATCGTGCAGTTCGTGTTCTCGCCGGTACAGGGCGCGTTGTCCGACCGCTACGGCCGGCGGCCGGTGATCCTGATCTCCAACCTCGGCCTGGCCGTGGATTTCGTGGTGCTGGCGTTGGCGCCCACGCTGTGGATGCTGTTCGCGGCGCGCATCCTGCTGGGCATGACCGCAGCCAGCTTCAGCACGGCCAATGCCTACATCGCCGACATCGTGCCGAAGGAAAAGCGCGCGGCCGCGTTCGGCATCCTCGGCAGCGCATTCGGCCTGGGCTTCATCATCGGCCCGGGCCTGGGCGGTTTCCTGGGCAGCATCGCGCTGCGCCTGCCGTTCTGGGTGGCGGCGGGACTGGCGCTGTGCAACTTCCTGTACGGCTGTTTCGTCCTGCCCGAATCACTGCCGAAGGAACGCCGCACGGCCCGACTCGAATTGCACAGCGCGCATCCGTTCGGCTCGCTGAAACTGCTGCGCCGCCAGCCGCAGGTACTCGGCCTGGCAGTGGTGCTGTTCATGGTCTATCTCGCTCATTACGTGCTGCAGACGGTGTTCGTGCTGTACGCGGATTACCGCTACCACTGGGGCCCGCAGGCGGTCGGCTACGTGCTGATGCTGGTCGGCGGCTGCGACGGTTTCGTGCAGGCGGTGCTCACCGGCAAGCTGGCGCCGCGCTTCGGCGAGCGCCGCGTGCTGCTGGCCGGCATGCTGTTCGGCGTCGGTGCGTTCCTGGTGATGGGCGTGGCCAACGTGGGCTGGGCGTTCCTGTTCGGCATACCGCTGCTGGCGCTATGGGGGCTGGCGATGCCGCCGATCCAGTCGATCATGACGCAGCAGGTCGATCCGTCCGAGCAGGGCCGGCTGCAAGGCGCGATCGGCAGCCTGGGCAGTTTCGCCGGCATCTTCGGGCCGTATCTGTTTGCACAGATTTTCGCGCTGTCGATCGCGCCGGGTTCGCCCGTCCATCTGCCAGGCGCCGCGTTCGTGCTCTCGGCCGTGCTGATGCTGGTCGGCCTGGTGGTCGCGGCGCGGGTCACCCGAAATCTGCCCGCCGTCGTCGCACCGCAACCCGACGAGGCCGCGCCCGTCGTGCTCACCGGCGATCTGCCCGCGCTGGCCATCAACCCCTTGCCCGAATCACTTCACGAACCGCAGGAGAGTCACCCATGACGCTGTCCATGTACCAAGCCTCCGTCCCCGTTTTCACCCGCGCGCTGACCAACCTCACGCATGTGCTGAAGAAAGGTGCCGAACACGCGAAATCGAAGAACGTCAGCGACGAGGTGCTGCTGCAGACGCGACTGATCCCCGACATGCTGCCGCTGATCAAGCAGATCCAGATCGCCTGCGACATGGCCGCCCGTGGCGCCGCCCGTCTGGCCGGCGTCGAACCCCAATCGTTCGAGGACAACGAGACCACGCTGGAACAGGCGTACGGTCGCATCGAACGCGCGATCGAATACATCAAGAGCTTCACGCCGGAACAGATCGACGGCAGCGAGAACCGCACCGTCGTGATGAAGATGCGCACCGGCGAGATGACCTTCGCGGGCCAGGCCTACCTGTTCGGCTTCACCATCCCCAACCTGTTCTTCCACTGCACCACCGCGTACAACATCCTGCGCGAGGCCGGCACCGACATCGGCAAGACCGACTTCATCGGCCAGGCCTGATCGCCGCGCGCCGCCGCGATCTTCGCGGCGGCGCGATATCTGCGAAAATCGTCGCATGCAACTGATGCCTTCACGGAATGCTGGACCATGCTGCGACTGAGCGACCTCAAGCTGCCCCTCGATCACGACGAGGCCGAACTGGCGGCGGCGATCCGCAAGCGCCTGCACCTCGCGGCGGCCGACATCCGCAGCTACGCCGTGGCGCGGCGCGGCCATGACGCGCGCAAGCGCGGCGCGATCGCGCTGATCTATGCGGTGGATATCGACACGCCGCGCGAAGCCGAGCTGCTGCAGCGCTACGCCGACGATCCGCACGTGCAACCGACGCCGGACACCGACTACCACTTCGTGGCGAAGGCGCCCGCGCAACTGCCCCATCGTCCCCTGGTGATCGGCTTCGGCCCCTGCGGGCTGTTCGTGGGACTGGTCCTGGCCCAGATGGGTTTTCGCCCGATCATCCTCGACCGGGGCAAGGCCGTGCGCGAGCGCACCAGGGACACCTGGGACCTGTGGCGCAAGCGCGAGCTGCATCCGGAGTCCAACGTGCAGTTCGGCGAGGGCGGCGCCGGCACGTTTTCCGACGGCAAGCTGTACAGCCAGATCCGCGATCCGCAGCACCATGGCCGCAAGGTGCTGACCGAGTTCGTCAAGGCCGGCGCGCCGGAGGAAATCCTCTACGTCAGCAAGCCGCACATCGGCACCTTCCGGCTGGTGTCGATGGTGGAGAACATGCGCGAGACGATCGAGTCGCTGGGCGGCGAGATCCGCTTCAGCCAGCGCGTGGACGACCTGCTGATCGACACCGACGCGGACGGCGAACGCCGCGTGCGCGGCGTCACCCTGGCCAGCGGCGAGCAGATCCGCTCCGACCACGTGGTGCTGGCGCTGGGCCACAGCGCACGCGACACCTTCGAGATGCTGCACGCCCGCGGCGTCTATCTCGAAGCGAAGCCGTTCTCGATCGGCTTCCGCATCGAACATCCGCAATCGGTGATCGATCGTGCCCGCTTCGGCCCGCAAGCCGGCCATCCCATTCTTGGAGCAGCGGACTACAAGCTGGTGCATCACTGCAAGGGCAGCCACGCGGGCAACGGCCGCTCGGTGTACAGCTTCTGCATGTGCCCCGGCGGCACCGTGGTGGCGGCCACCAGCGAACCGGGCCGCGTGGTCACCAACGGCATGAGCCAGTATTCGCGCAACGAGCGCAACGCGAACGCGGCGGTGGTGGTCGGCATCGAGCCGTCGGACTTTGCCGCGTTCGATCCCGCCGGCGGCCCGCTGGCCGGCATCGCGCTGCAACGCGCGCTGGAAAGCCACGCCTATGCGCTGGGTGGCGAAAACTACAGCGCGCCGGCGCAGCTGGTCGGCGATTTCCTCGCCGGCCGCGCCTCGCGCGAGTTCGGCGAGGTGCAGCCGTCGTACAAGCCCGGCGTGATGCTTGGCAGCCTGGACAGCGCCCTGCCCGACTACGCCCTCGCCGCGATCCGCGAAGCGCTGCCCGCATTCGAACGGCAGGTCCGCGGCTACGCGATGCCCGACGCGATCCTCACCGGCGTGGAGACGCGCACCTCCTCGCCCGTGCGCATCAAGCGCGACGACAACCTGCAAAGCCTCAACACCCGCGGCCTGTATCCTGCCGGCGAAGGCGCCGGTTACGCCGGCGGCATCCTCTCCGCCGCTATCGACGGGATCAGGATCGCCGAGGCGGTGGCCTTGAGCATGACCCGGTGAACACCGGCCCTCGTCACCATTGAACAGTTGCGCGGCGCCCCAATTCTGGAGAATCCGATCCCTGTTCGAAGGCCTGCCATGACCACCCCCGCCGCCCTCCGCATCGACTTCGTCTCCGACGTTTCCTGCCCTTGGTGCGCGGTGGGACTGGCTTCGCTGCAGCAGGCGCTGGCCAGGCTCGACGGCGAGATCAGCGCCGAGATCCACTTCCAGCCGTTCGAGCTGAATCCGCAGATGGCGGCCGCAGGCGAGGACTCCACCGAGCACCTGGTGCGCAAGTACGGCAGCAGCGCCGAGCAGATCGACGCCAACCGCGCGGCGATCCGCGAGCGTGGCGCGGCGCTGGGCTTCACCTTCAACATGGATCGGCGCAGCCGCGTCTACAACACCTTCGATGCGCACCGGCTGCTGCACTGGGCCGGACTGGAAGGTCGCCAGCTGGCGCTGAAGCAGATCCTGCTGCGCGCGTACTTCACCGATGGCGAGGACGTCAGCGCGCACGACACCTTGCAGCGCCTGGCCATCGAGGCGGGACTGGACGGTGAACGCGCACGGCAGATCCTGGCCGGCGACGAATACGCCGACGACGTCCGCGAGCAGGAACGGTTCTTCACCTCGCGCGGCATCCATTCGGTGCCGGCCACCATCGTCAACGGCCAGCACCTGATTTTCGGTGGCCAGCCGCCGGAGGCGTTCGAGCAGGCCTTGCGGCAGATTGCTGCGGGCGAGTAGGCCGCGGACTCAGGCCGCGCCACCGACGGCCGCCGATGGCCGGGCGATCGGCGCGGGGCGACCGAGCAGGTAGCCCTGGCCCATCTCGCAACCCATCGCGATCAGCGCGCCGCGCTGGATCGGCGTCTCGATGCCCTCGGCGATCACCTGGATGTTCAGCGCCCGCGCCAGCGCCAGGATCGCGGCGACCACCGTGGTGCCCGAGGTGTTCGCGCCCTTGTCCAGCTCGTGCACGAAGGCGCGGTCGATCTTCAGGATGCGCAGCGGCAGCGAATGCAGGTAGCTCAGCGACGAATAGCCGGTGCCGAAGTCGTCCAGCGCGGCGCCGACGCCGATCAGCCGCAGGCGGTCCAGCGTGGCCCGCACGTGTTCGGGATTGTCCAGCAGGGCGCCCTCGGTGACTTCCACCACCAGCCGCGACGGCGGCAGCCCGGTGGTTTCCAGCAGCTGCACCAGGCGGCGATCGAAATCGGCGTGGCGCAGGTGCAGGGCCGAGACGTTGATGGTCATGAACGCCTCGCCGTCGCCATGGCGCAGCAGTTCCCGGCAGCTCAGTTCGAACATGCGCCAGTCGATCGCCTCGACCAGGCCGCTGTCCTCGGCGATCTTCAGGAAGTCGCCGGGAACCAGCACGCCGCGCCGGGGATGGTTCCAGCGGATCAGCGCCTCGTAACCGAGCACGCGGTCACTGCCGTCCAGCGCGCAGATCGGCTGGAAGTACGGCTCGAACTGGTCGTGCTGCAGGGCCTGGCGCAACTCGCCTTCCATCGCCAGCACGTCGACCACGTTCTTGGCCAGGGTCTCGTCGAACATCGCGAAGCGCTTGCGGCCAAGTTCCTTGGCGCGATACAGCGCGATGTCCGCATCACGCAGCATCTCGTCGGCGGTGGCGTAGTGGTCGTCGCCCATCGCGATGCCGACGCTGGCGGTCACCTGCAGCTCCTTGCCGGCCACCAGCATCGGCGGGCCCAGCGCATCCAGCACGCGCTGCGCCACCGTGGTGGCCGCCGGCGGCAGCTCCTCCTGTTCCAGCAGGATCGCGAATTCGTCACCGGCCAGCCGCGCCACCAGGTCGGGATGGCGCACGCAGGCGGCGAGGCGGTTCGCCACTTCCTTCAGCACTTCGTCGCCGGCAAGGTGGCCGAGGCTGTCGTTGATGATCTTGAAGCGGTCGACGTCCAGGTACAGCAGCGCACAGCGCTGGTCCGGGTTGTGCCGCATCGTGGCGAGCACGCGATCGATGCGGTCGCGCAGGTAACTGCGATTGGGCAGGCCGGTCAGCGAATCGTGCATGACCTGGTGGCGCAGCTGGTCCTGCATGCGCTCGCGCTCGATGATTTCCTTGCGCAGCGCCAGCGTGCGTTCCTCCACCCGCTGCTCCAGTTCGCCATAGGCGCGCCGCAACGTCTCGGCCGAGCGCCGCCGGCTCAGGCTGTTGGCGATCTGCGATGCGGCAAAACTCAGCAGTTCCTGGTCGGCCGGCCCGTACACCACGTCGGGCCGGTAGCTCTGCACGGTGACCAGGCCGATCACCTCGTCACCGACGACCAGCGGCACGCCCAGCCAGCACATCGCCGGCGAGCCCATGCGGCCGGGCGCGATCTCGCCCTGTCGTTCGAGCTCCTCGATCTGCGCATTGTCCAGCCGCAACTCGGTGCCCTGGCGCAGCACGTACTCGCTGAGGCCGCGGCCCAGCGGGCGCTCGGCCGGCGGCGCCAGCACGGCGTCCACCGAGTAGGGAAAGGTCAGCTTCTGGCGATCGTCGGAAAGCAGTGCGATGAAGAAGTTCTCCGCGTTCAGCAGCTCGCCCACCACGCCGTGCACGCGTCGGTAGAAGGCGTCCTGATCGATGTCGGCGGTGGCCATCTCGGCGATCCGGAACAGCGCCGCCTGCAGATGCTCGGCGCGCTGCCGTTCGATCACTTCCATCTGCAGGCCGCGATTGGCCTCGGCCAGTTGCACGGTGCGTTGCTGCACCTGGCGTTCGAGTTCGTCCTTGCCCTGCTTGCGCTCCAGCGCGGTCAGGATGTGGCTGCCGACGAACTGCAGCAGGGCGAGATCTTCCTCGCTGAAACCGATGTTTTGCTGGTAACTCTGCACCACCAGCGCGCCGCCGACATGACCGTCGCGCAGCATCGGCACGCCGAGCCAGTCGTGGCTGTCCGGTCCGATCACGGCCACCGGGCCCGGCGCCTGGTTGCGCAGCTCCTCCGCGTCGCCCATCCGCGCATTGCCGTCGCGCATCACGTACCAGGTCAGCGTGTGCTCGATCGCACTCAACGGCATGTCCTGACCGTCGCCGGGCACGGAAGGGTCGACGACATCCACGTAATAGAGGAAGCGCACCGTGTTTTCGCCCGCGTTGCGCGTCACGATGAACATGTTCTCCGCGTACATCAGCGCGCTGACGATGGCATGGATGCCACGCAGCATGTCCGGCATGTCGCGTTCGGAGCCGGCCAGGTCGGAGATCGCGAACAGCGCGCGCTGCAGGTTCTCCGAGCGCTCCAGCTGTTCGTGGGAATCGCGCAGTTCCACCCATTCCAGCGCCCGCTGCAGCAGTTGCCCGGCGAGCGTCAGCGGCTCCTGCAACGCCTCGAACAGGCTGGACGCCGGGTGCGCCGTGCGCACCGCCAGCAGCACGGGTTCGGGCTGCTCGCACAGCCGCATGGCGGCGCGGCGACCGTCGGCATGCCACAGCGGCTGCGAGGTGGCGCGCGCGGCATCGAGCCAGGACGCGTCGGCTTCCGCCACCAGCCCCGGGCTGTGCTGCTGCACGTACTCCAGGGCACCGCTGCCCCACAGGACTTCGGCCGCCAGGCAATCCGGATGCGCCCTGACCAGGCCGGCCACGCCGGTGGCCACTTCCTCCGGGGTATGCGCGATGATCAGCCGAGCCAGCCAGCTCAGCTGCTGCGCTCCCTCGTACGATGCCGAGCCGACCGCGCCCGCCTGCTTCATCGTTGAAGACTCCCCCAGTCCCGGGCCTGCCAACGCCGGTTGGTCAGGATACCGCTTCGCACCGACGCGGCAAGACCTTGCCAGACAGGACCGAGCCTGCCTGCATGGGGCGGAACACGCAATACCGATAGACTGTGCCTTTGTACCGGTCATCCGCGCCGGCCGTCGATCCTGCCGACGCCCAGCCGCGACCGCGCCACAGGTTGCCGATTCGTCCATGCTTGCCGACACCACCAAAGACGCCATCCGCGCCGCCTACGCGCGCCTGAAGGACGGCTTGCCCGGCTTCCGCGCACGCGCCTCGCAGGGAAAGATGATCGCCGAAGTGGCCAAGGCCTTCGGCCAGACCGGCGGCGTGGCGGTGATCGAGGCGCCCACCGGCACCGGCAAGTCGATGGCCTACCTGATCGCCGGCGTCGAGGTGGCGCGGGCGCAGAAGAAGAAGCTGCTGATCGCCACCGCCACGGTGGCGCTGCAGGAACAGCTGGTGCAACGGGACATCCCGCTGTACCTGCAGCTCAACGGCATCGAGGCCAAGGTGGCGCTGGCCAAGGGCCGTGGTCGCTACCTGTGCCCGCGCAACCTGCTGATGGCCGCCAACAGCATCCACGACGCGCAGATGGGCCTGGCCGGCTTCGAATCGGACCTGATGCTGTGGGCGAAACCGCCACAGGCACGCGACAAGCAGTCGCTGGCGAAGCTGCGCGTGGCGTTCGACCACAACGAGTGGAACGGCGACATGGACAGCGCGCCCGAGCCGGTCAGCGACCTGCTGCGGCCGATGATCACCACCAGCGCCGGCGGCTGCACCGGACGCAAGTGCGGGCAGTTCATGAACTGCCCGTTCTTCGCCGCGCGCCGCGCGGTCGACGACGCCGAGATCATCGTGGCCAACCAGGACCTGGTGCTGGCCGACCTGACCATGCCGGGCGAAGGCGGCGCCGAGGGCGTGCAGGGCTGGGGTGGCGTGATCCTGCCGCGGCCGGACGAAACGCTGTACATCTTCGACGAAGGCCACCACGTGCCGGGCAAGGCGATCGACCGCGGCGCCGCCGAGGTCTACATGACCGCCACCGTGCGCCAGCTGAGCCGGCTCGGCCGGCAGGTGCACGCAGCCTATTCGCTGACCGACAAGGAGCGCCTGGGCAAGCTCGGCCTCGACCAGGGCGACGAGAAACTGCAGGAACTCAGCAACACGCTGGAGGAACTGGAGAAGGAAATCCGCCTGGCCTGGCTACCCGATCCGGCCGAGAACGAACCGATGTACCGGGGCTCGCTGGGGCAGTTGCCCGAGCCGTGGGTGGAACACGCCCGCATGCTCGACCTGCTCACCGGCGAAGTGCAACGCTGGCTGGCTGCGGTGCGTCGCGCCGTGGTCGAGATGACCGACGGCGGGCCGACCCAGGAAGCCTTGTCGCGCGAGCTGGGCCTGGCGCTGGAGCGCATCGGCAAGCAGGCCGCGTGCTGGCGTGCGTGGTCCAGTGAGGACTCCGACAACACCCCGCCCATGGCGCGCTGGGTCACGCTTGGCGCAGACCAGCAGCTGGTCTGCCACGCCTCGGCGGTGTCCGCCGCGGGCCTGCTGCGCAACGTGCTGTGGGACAACGCCAGCGGCGTGGTGATGACCTCGGCCACGTTGAGCGCGGGCGGCAATTTCCGCGGCTTCGCCGACGCCGTCGGCCTGCCCAATGACGCGGTGACGCTGAGCCTGCCCTCGCCGTTCGACCTTGCCACACAGGCCCGGCTGGAAGTCCCGGCGATGCGCACCCTGCCCGACGCACGCGAGGCGCACGCCGAGGAAATCAGCGAGTGGCTGGCCGACAACCTCGACTGGGATGCCGGCAACCTGGTGCTGTTCACCTCGCGCCAGAAACTCGACCGCGTGCTGCAGAAACTGCCGATCGCCCAGGTGCGCAAGGTGCGTGCGCAAGGCTCGCTGGGCAAGTCGCAACTGGTCGCCGAGCACTGCGCCGACATCGAGGCCGGCAAGGGCAGCACGCTGTTCGGGCTGGCCTCGTTCGGCGAGGGCCTCGATCTTCCGGGCAAGTTCTGCGAGACGGTGGTGATCACCCAGCTGCCGTTCGCGGTGCCCACCGATCCGGTCGGCGCCACCTACGCCGAGTGGCTGGAGTCGCGCGGGCGCAATCCGTTCATCGAGGTCAGCATCCCCGAAGCCACGCGACTGCTCACGCAATATTGTGGCCGCCTGATCCGCAACGAGACCGACCACGGTCGCATCGTGCTGCTGGACCGCCGCGTGGTCACCAAGCGCTACGGCGCCGGCATGCTGCGCGCGCTGCCGCCGTTCGAGCGCGTCATCGAGAGAACCGCATGATCATCCGCCTCGCCGATTGCCCGTCGCAGCCGTGGAAGAACGGCCTCGGCCGCACCCGCGAAATAGCCGTCCATCCGACGCTGGCCCACGGCGACGATTTCGACTGGCGGGTCAGCATCGCCGAGGTCGACAGCGCGGCGCCGTTCTCGCTTTTCCCGGGCATCGACCGGCAGATCGCCCTGCTCGACGGCGCCGGCTTCACGATGACGCTGGACGATGGCCGCATCCATGCGCTGACCACGCCGTTCGCCCCGTTCGCCTTTCCCGGCGAAGCGAAGGTCACCGTGGCCTTGGCCGGCGGACCTACCCGCGACTTCAACCTGATGCTGCGTCGTGCCCGGGTGCGTGGCGAGGTGCAGGCATGGACGGAAGCCGGCACGCGCACGATGGCCGCCGGCACCGCCCTGGTGTTCTGTGCCCGCGGCGCGATCGATACCGCGGACGGGCGCCTGCAGGCCGGCGACGCCTGGCGCCCCGATGCGGCTGGCGCGGTCGAGATCACCCTGCATGACGCCACCGTGGCCCTGGTCGTCCGGGTCGAGGCCGTGGCCGGCTGACGGCGGGGTGCCGAGAGTCACCTGTGGCCGCCGTTTTGGCTGCGCTAGAATCTCCGACATCCCCAACCGCGAGGAACGACCGATGGCTGGTTTCCTGCTCTGGCTGTTGCTGCTGGTGTTCTGCTGGCCGCTGGCGTTGCTCGCGCTGGTGCTCTATCCGATCGTGTGGCTGATTCTTCTGCCGTTCCGGCTGGTCGGCATCACCGTCGGTGCGGTGTTCGCCTTCCTCCACGCGCTGCTGATGCTGCCGGCGCGGGTGCTGCGCGGCCATCCGGCCTGAATCGATCGCGGCGTGGAAAAACCCCGCTCGCCGGCCTGCCAACGCAATCGCGAACCGATCCTCGAGGTGCTGCGCGAGCAGTTCGCCGATCGTCGCCACGTGCTGGAGATCGGCAGCGGCACCGGTGAGCACGCCGTGCACTTTGCCGCGGCATTGCCGCAGCTGACCTGGCAAAGCTCCGACCGCCGCGAAAACCTGCCCGGCATCCGCGCCTGGCTGGACGATGCACGACTGCCGAACACGCCGGCACCGCTGGAATTCGACGTCGGCGGTGACTGGCCGGCCGGACCGTTCGACGCGGTGTTCAGCGCCAACACATTGCACATCATGCACTGGGACGAAGTGCAGCAGCTGTTTGCGCGACTGCCCACGATCCTCGCCAGCGATGCCGTGGTGGTCATCTACGGCCCGTTCAACCACGACGGCCGCTACAGCAGCCAGAGCAATGCCGCGTTCGACGTCTGGTTGAAGGAACGCGGCGAACACATGGCGATCCGCGATGCGGAAGCGGTCGATGCATTGGCGAACCAGGCCGGCCTGCAGCTGGTTGCCGACATCGCGATGCCGGCGAACAACCGCTGTCGGGTGTGGCATCGCCGCGGCTGAGAGGTCGTGAGTTTTTCAACCTCTCAGTCCGGCCACGAGGGCCGGGCATGAAGCAGTCACGCAAGTGACTGTTTCATGTGAGCGAGTCCGGACATGCGCCGGACTCGCGATAGAAGAAAACCACAGGAAGTGGTTTTCTTCACAGGCGTTGAGGCCCGCCTGCACGAATCCGCCGAACCGGGTACAAAGGCGGCATGAAGTCCATCGATACGTTGACCCCATGTCCCTGCGGCAACCCGGCCGGCTACGCCGCCTGTTGCGGATCGCTGCATGACGGCGGCGCCGCCACCAGCGCCGAGCAGTTGATGCGCTCGCGCTACAGCGCCTACGTGCTCAAGCGCGAGGACTACCTGCTGGCCAGCTGGCACCCCGACACCCGGCCGGACACGCTGCGACTGGCGGCGCAGCAACCGCCGCCCAGCTGGCTGGGGCTGGAGGTGCGGCAGGCCAAGCAGATCGATGACGAACATGCCGTGGTCGAGTTCGTGGCCCGCTACCGCCTGGGCGGCGGTCGCGCGCAACGCCAGCACGAGACGAGCCGCTTCGTGCGCATGGACGGCCGCTGGTACTACCTCGACGGCGAACTGAAGAGCTGACGCTCAGAAGCCCTGCACGCCCGCCGCGTGCAGCCGGACGGCCTGCGCCCGCACGTCCGCGCAATCGAAGAACGCCACCAGCTGGTTCGCCCGCCCGGCACCGATGCCGTCCAGTGCCTGCCAGTCACCGGCCGCGCGGGCGCTCATCGCCTGCCAGTCGGACAGGCCGCTGGCGATGCCCGCGGGCAGGCCGAGCGCACGCAGCCAGTGCGGGAACGGACGATCGCGGGCGGCGGCAAAGGCGCTGGCCAGCACCGCCGCGCGATCGGCGCCGATCCCTGGCACGGTCGCCAGCTGCGCGGGGGTGAGCCGCATCCAGTCCAGCAAGTCGTGGATCAGGCCGGCGTCGATCAATGCCTGCCAGGTGTCCTCGCCCACACCGTCCAGTTGCAGGCCCTGGCGACCGCCCAGCCAGACCAGCCGCGCACGGAACTGCTGTTGGCAACCCGGACCGGCCTGCCAGCAACTGAGCGGACCATGCCGGGCCGGATCGGGTGGCGTCACCGGCACACGCTGGCGCGCGCGCCAGACCACCGACTGCAGGCGCGGAATGGTCAGGCCGGCCAGCACCACCTCGACCTGGTCACCGGGACGGATGTCGAGTTCCTGCCAGCGTTTGAGCGAGCCCACGCTGACCCGCTGCACCCGATGATCGTCCAGTTGCACCGGCTCGAGTTCGAGCACCGGGGTGATGCGACCGCTGCGGCCGATCGTGAAGTCCACCGCGTGCACCTGGGCCAGCGCCGACGCCGCCGGGTATTTCCAGGCCACCGCCCACGTCGGCGGCGAGGGCTGCCAGCTCGAGGCCGGCGGGCGATGGCCCTGGCGTACCACCGTGCCGTCGGCAGCGAACGGCATCGCGTGGCGATACCACTGTTCGCGCCAGCGCTGCACCTCGTCCAGTGAGGTGACGGCATGCGTATAGGTCACACTGTCGGCCAGCCCCATCGCCTGCAGCCCGGCCAGTCGCGCCGGCATGTCGGCCGGACCGCTGGGCCAGTCCCACACGAACAGGCCGATCCGTGCGGCGGTGTCGGCATCCAGCGTGTCGCGCGCCAGCGCGCCGGCGACCGCCGAGCGCGCATTCGCCCCGCCGTCCCCGGCCTGCACGTGACCGGGAAGGCGCCAGTACAGTTCACCCTGCAACACCACGCGTTTCGGTGCATGTGGCAGCGTCTTCGGGATCGCCGCGATGCGCTGCGCCTTTTCCAGCCAGTCCGAGCCGTGCAGGCCATCGCCGCGGCTGGTCGCCTGGCGCAGATGGCCGTCCAGGTAAAGCAGGGTCACCGCCACGCCGTCGGCCTTCGGCTGCACCCACAGGTCGTGCCCGCCGCGCTGCTGCATCCACCTCGCCAGGGCCGCCGCGTCGGGCAACTTGGCCAGGCCGGTCTGCGCCACCGGCGAGCGCGCCGCGCCGCCGGCGTCGGCAAGCTGCGCCAGCGCCTTTGGCGCCTGCGAAGGAAAGCAGCGCGTCCACTGCGCCAGCCGCTGCTGCGACTGGTCGTAGACGGCGTCATCGACCGGCGACTGGCCGCTGACCCGATAGGCATGATTCCAGCCATCCAGGCGATCGTGCAGCGCACGCATCTCCTCGCGAGCCTGCGTCGGCGACCAGCCGGGGCAGTCAGTGGCCTGCGCCGCGCTTGCAGCCAGCACCAGCAACGCGATCATCAACAGCTTCCCTGCACGCATGCTTTGCTCCGCTCCGTGGACGTTGCAGGCAGGCTAGCCGGCCCGCGGCCATGCCGGCAGTCGAGGATGCCGATGGCGCACGTAGGCGCGGGGCTTCTGGCCTGGGTTCAGCCCGGCGACGGGCTGGCGAAGTGCAGCGTCGTCTCGCCCTCGAAGCTTCCCAGCGGGCCGAACCGCCGCTCGACGATCACGCCCTTCCCGTCATGACCGATCGCCACCAGCGTGCTGGCGCGGGTGCCGTAGTGTTCGCCGCGGATGAAGGCCGACGACAGCCAGCGTTCGCGTTCCAGCCCCACCCCGGTATCCGGCAATTGCTCGTCCGGTGCCTGCCGCTCGTCGGCCAGCGCCTCGAACAGGTCACCGAAATCCGCTTCGTCGCCGTTGTCGATCCACGCCTGCACTCGCCGCATCAGTGCGCGTGTCTTCGGCCACGGCGTGTTGAAGTCGGCGTTGGACAGGCCGTGCACGCCCGGCGTCACCGGCTGCATGCGTGGCTCGGGACGATTGCCCAGGTAGAACGCGGCATGCGGGTCGAACGTCAGCAGGTTGAACGGCCGGTACTGCGCGCCGGCAGTCAGCAGATGCTGCGCGTGGCGTGGCGCATCGACCTTGCCGGCAAGATAGTCGGTGATCAGCAGCCCCCGCGAAGCACCCCGCTGCGGGTCCGCCGGATCACGGACATTGGTCACCACGCCGCAGCGTCCGTCTTCGTTCACCCCCAACCAGGTGCCGCCGGCCTCGCGGTCGCGGCCACCGATGATCGGCAGGTCGTCCCAGTGCGCCAGCGCGAGGCTCGGGCGCGCATGGAATTCGTCGCGGTTGCCGGCCAGCAGCAGGCGCCAGCGCGGGTGGCTTTTCCAGGCGAAAGCGATCAGGCACATCATCCGAATTTACGCCATGCGGGGCGGCGATCTCCAGCGACTTGTCGCCGGTTCGCCCATGGGCCGCCAGCTCGGCGATAATCGGGCCATGCCCATACGCCCTCGCGTCGCCCGTTCATTCGCCCCCCGCCTGCTTGGCGCCCTGCTGGCTTGGGGTGTGCTCCACTCCGCGGCGATCGCCCACCCGACCCAGGGCAGCAGCACCGAACAGGCCGCAGCGAAGAAGAAGCTGGCCGAACTGCAGCAGAAGATGAAGGCGCTGGCGCAGCAGCAGGCCGACACCGCCGCCCGCCGTGACAGCGTCAATGCGGAACTGGCCAGGCAGGCCAATGCGCTGGCCAAGGCGGCGCGGATGGTGCGCCAGACGGATGCCGAACTGGCCGCCAAGCAGGCCCAGCTCGAACAGCTGCAGCAGCAACGCGGCGTGCTGAACCAGAACCTGCACAGCCAGCGGGCCGCGATCGCCGATCTGCTGCGCGCCACCTATGCGCTGGGCCATGGCTCGGACCTGCGCCTGCTGCTGGGCGACGAGGACGTGGCGCGCATCGCGCGGGCGCTGGTGTACTCGAAGTATTTCCAGCAGGACCGCGTGCAGCGGGTGCAGAAGCTGATGGGCGACCTGGCCACCCTGCAACAGCTGGAAAGCTCGATCACCGCCGAGCAGCAGGCGTTGCAGGCGGTCAAGGCGAAGCGCGAACAGCAGGCCGCCGAGCTCGGCCAGCAGCGCGCCGCCCAGCAGAAGCTGGCCGCCGCCGCCGACGCCCAGTACAAGGACCAGGCGCAGAAGCTGACCGCCCTGAAGCAGAACGCGCAATCGCTGAACAACCTGCTCGACAAGTTGCAGAAGGCGATCGACGAGGCCGCCCGGCGCGCCGCCGCCGAACGCGCGGAAGCGGTGCGCAAGCACCCCGGGCGCAAGCCGCCACCGCCGATCGAGGTGGGCGGCGCCGCTGCCAACATCCGCGGCAACCTGCCATGGCCGGCCAGCGGCGTGGTCAACAGCTACGGCAACGGCGTGCTGATCAAGGCCGGCGGCGGCAGCGACATCCATGCGGTGGCGCGCGGCAAGGTGATCTACGCGGGCTTCCTGCGCGGCTACGGCATGTTGCTGATCGTCAACCACGGCAATGGCTGGATGAGCATGTACGGCAACAACGAAAGCCTGCTGCGCGACGTCGGCGACCAGGTCGAGGCCGGCCAGGTGATCGGCACCGCCAGCCCGCCCACCGGCATCAACACCGGCGTGTATTTCGAGTTGCGCAAGAACGGCAAGCCGGTCGACCCGCGCAGCTGGCTGAGCCAGCGCCGTTGACGCCGGCGCGACCCCGACGCAGGCTAGGCACGCCTGCGCTGAATTCCGCCGGGGTTTGGTTGTCCCAGTGGTTGCGCCCCTTTTCACCGCGTGCGAGCGCGTTGCCTGTCCGTTGTGCGGAGTCACCCTTCATGCGTCCAACCTCCCGTATCCCGCTCGCCCTGCTGCTGGCCACTCCGCTTGCGTTGGCGCTGCCGGCCAGCCACGCCAAGGACACGCCCGCCGGCAGCGCCAGCGTCGCCGCTCCGGTCGACCTGCCCGCCACCAGCAGCACGGCCACCAGTGCGCCGAGCGCGGTGGACCTCGATGACATCCGCAACTTCAGTCGCGTCTATGAGGTGGTGCGCCAGGCGTACGTCGAGAAGGTCGACGACAAGACCCTGATGAAGGCCGCGATCACCGGCATGCTGGCCGGGCTCGATCCGCACAGCGAATACCTGGACAAGGACGGCCTGACCCAGCTCAACGAGGACACCACCGGCGAATACAGCGGCCTGGGCATCGAGGTGCTGCAGGTCGACGGCGGCCTGCGCATCGTCTCGCCGATCGACGACACGCCGGCCGCGCGCGCGGGGATCAAGCCCGGCGACAACATCGTCAAGATCAACGGCACGCTGATCGATGCGCAGAACGTGGACGACATGTTCCGCCAGCTGCGCGGCAAGCCGGGCAGCAAGATCGAGCTGACTGTCGTGCATCCGAACAGCGACAAGCTGGTCGACCTGCAGCTGGTGCGCGAGAACATCTCGGTGAGCAGCATCAAGGTGCGCGAACTGGAACCCGGCTACGCCTATGTGCGGATCAGCCAGTTCCAGGAAGACACCACCAGCGATCTCGAGCACAAGCTGGCCGAACTGATCAGGAAGAACGGCGCGCCCAGGGGCGCGGTGCTCGACCTGCGCAACAACCCGGGTGGCCTGCTCACTGCCGCGGTCGGCGTCAGCGACGACTTCCTCGACGCCGGCGTCATCGTCACCACCCGCGGCCGCCTGCAGGACGCCAACATGAGCTTCAAGGCGCACCCCGGCGACCAGCTCGATGGCGCCCCGCTGATCGTGCTGACCAACAACGGCACCGCATCGGCCGCCGAAATCGTCTCCGGCGCGCTGAAGGACAACCATCGCGCCCTGATCATGGGCCAGCGCACGTTCGGCAAGGGCGTGGTGCAGACCGTGCTGCCGCTGGACGCCGACCACGCCGTGAAGATCACCACCGCGCGTTACTACACGCCGAACGGCACCTCGATCCAGGCCGAAGGGATCAAGCCCGACATCGCGCTGGCCGACCTCACCGTCAACAAGGCCGACAGCGGCCCGGTGCTGATCAGCTCGGAGGCCGACCTGCCCAACCATCTGGCCAACGAGAAGGCCCAGGCCGGCACCGACATCAACGACGACGGCAGCGCCGCCGACGGGAAACTGGCCACCAGCGACTACGCTCTGTCCCAGGCACTGAACGTGCTCAAGGGCATGGCGCTGCGCCAGCCCGCGGCGGTACGGCGCTAGGCGCGCCGTCTGCAGTCGCCCACACGAAAACGGCCCCTCGCGGGGCCGTCTTGCTGTCCGTCCCCTCCCTAGGCGGGCGTCGCTACGGGAATCGGATCAAGCCGTGGCGAACAAGCCGCGCATCTTCTTCATCGCGTTCGCCTCGACCTGGCGGATGCGCTCGGCGGAGACGCCGTACTCGTCGGCCAGATCCTGCAGCGTGGCCTTGTTGTCGCCATCCAGCCAGCGGCGCTGGATGATGTCGCGCGAACGCTTGTCCAGATGGCTCAGCGCATCGGTCAGCGTCTGCATCTGGTTGTCGGCGTAGTCTTCGTCGGCCACGTTCTCGTACGGGTCGGCGCCGTCGTCGATCAGGAACGCCGCCGGCGCCGGCTTGGCGTCGTCATCGGCGTCGGCCGGAGCCTCGAAACCGATGTCGCGGCCGGACAGGCGCGACTCCATCTCGCGCACCGTGGCCTCGGGCACGCCCAGATCCTTCGCCACCGTGCTGACTTCCGCCGCGTTCATCCAGCCCAGACGCTTCTTGCTCTTGCGCAGGTTGAAGAACAGCTTGCGCTGCGCCTTGGTGGTGGCGACCTTCACGATGCGCCAGTTCTTCAGGATGAACTCGTGCATCTCGGCACGAATCCAGTGCACCGCGAAGCTGACCAGGCGCACGCCCTGGTCGGGGTCGAAACGCTTGACCGCCTTCATCAGGCCGATGTTGCCTTCCTGGATCAGGTCGGCCAGCTGCAGGCCGTAGCCACTGTAGCCACGTGCCACGTGGACCACGAAACGCAGGTGCGACATCACCAGCTTCTTCGCGGCGCCCAGGTTGGCCTCTTCGAGGTAGTCGCGCGACAGCGCCTGCTCTTCTTCCGAGCTCAGCACGGGAATCCGATGGACCGCAGAGATATACGCATCCAGGCTGCCGACGACACTCGGCAGCGGGAAGTTGGCGGTCACCAAGGCTTGAGACATGGATGGAACCTCCTTCAATGACATCAAAGTTTAGCACTCGGGTGGTTGGAGTGCTAAGTCCGGCGTTTGGTTCCGGGCTTTTAATGAACCGAATGGTACAGATATTTACCAACCCTGTCCAGCCTCTTCTTCCCTTCGCCCCCAGCTTGGCCGGGGTTACGTTCACGACGCGTCATGATCGGCCCGATGCACTTCCCGCGTTCGCATCAGAACGCGGCTTCTCCGCCGCCGCGAGTGCCGAAGGTCGTGCGATCCGGCTTGACAGCCTTCGACCCCGCCGCCATCCTCCGGCGCATTCCGAGGGGTGCCCCGCAAGGGGCTGAGATAGCGCGAGCTGACCCTTGAACCTGATCCGGGTCATGCCGGCGTAGGAACGGGAATCACCATGGGCGGCCCCTGTCGGCGCGCCCGTGCGCCGTTGCAGCGTCACGCCCCGGATCTCCATCCAAGGAGGAGATCCATGAACCATCCCGCCGCTGCCACCGCACCCTCGACCGTCACCACCGGGCCAATCCGCGGCTCGCGCAAGGTCTACGTGACGCCGCCCGGGCATCCGTCGCTGCGCGTGCCGATACGCGAGATCACGCTGAAGGATCCGCTGACGCCGACGCTGCAGGTCTACGATCCGTCCGGGCCGTACACCGACGACGACGCGCGGATCGATCTCGCCGCCGGCCTGCCGCCACTGCGCGACGCGTGGATCGGGGCGCGCGGCTTCGCGACCATCGAGGGCCGCGCCGCCCGCCCGGAAGACAACGGCGGGGTCGGCGCGGAACGGCTGGTGGCGCCGTGTCCCGCGCAGCGCACCTTGCGCATGGGCGGGCCGGGCCAGCCGGTGACCCAGCTGGAGTTCGCCCGCGCCGGCATCATCACCGAGGAAATGGTCTACGCGGCCCAGCGCGAGAATCTGGCGCGCACCCGGATGCACGAGGACGACGTCGCCCGGCTGGCCGATGGCGAGGCGTTCGGCGCGGCCCTGCCCGCCTTGGTCACGCCCGAGTTCGTGCGCAGCGAAATCGCGCGGGGGCGCGCGATCCTGCCGGCCAACATCAACCATGGCGAGCTGGAGCCGATGGTGATCGGGCGCAACTTCCTGGTGAAGGTCAACGCGAACATCGGCAACTCGGCGGTGTCCTCCGGCGTCGCCGAGGAAGTGGAGAAACTGGTATGGGCGATCCGTTGGGGCGCGGACACGATCATGGACCTCTCCACCGGCCGCAACATCCACAACATCCGCTCGTGGATCATCCGCAACTCGCCGGTGCCGATCGGCACCGTGCCGATCTACCAGGCGCTGGAGAAAGTCGGCGGCGATCCGGCCCGGCTGAACTGGGAGGTCTTCCGCGACACGCTGATCGAGCAGGCCGAGCAGGGCGTGGACTACTTCACCATCCATGCCGGCGTGCGCCTGCAGCACGTGCCGCTGACGGCGCAGCGGGTCACCGGCATCGTCTCGCGCGGCGGCTCGATCATGGCGCGCTGGTGCCTGAGCCATCACCGCGAGAGTTTCCTGTACGAACACTTCGCCGAGATCTGCCAGATCATGCGCCGCTACGACGTCGCCTTCTCGCTGGGCGACGGCCTGCGCCCCGGCTCGATCGCCGACGCCAACGACGCGGCCCAGTTCGCCGAGCTGGAAACCCTGGGCGAGCTGACCCGGATCGCGTGGGAACACGGCTGCCAGGTGATGATCGAAGGGCCCGGCCACGTGCCGATGCACAAGATCCGGCTCAACATGGACAAGCAGCTGGAGCAGTGCGCCGAGGCACCGTTCTACACGCTCGGCCCGCTGACCACCGACATCGCGCCGGGTTACGACCACATCACCTCGGGCATCGGCGCGGCGATGATCGGCTGGTTCGGCACCGCAATGCTCTGCTACGTCACGCCGAAGGAACACCTCGGCCTGCCAAATCGCGACGACGTCAAGACCGGCGTCATCACCTACAAGATCGCCGCGCACGCCGCCGACCTCGCCAAGGGCCATCCGGCGGCACAGCGCCGCGACGACGCGCTGTCGCGCGCGCGTTTCGAATTCCGCTGGGAGGACCAGTTCAACCTGTCGCTCGACCCCGACACGGCGCGCGCCTACCACGACGCCACCCTGCCGAAGGAGGCGCACAAGGTCGCGCATTTCTGCTCGATGTGCGGACCGAAGTTCTGCTCGATGCAGATCACCCAGGACCTGCGCCGCGAAGTGCGCGAGATGGAGGAGGCCGCGCTGCAGGCCGGCCTGGACGGCAAGTCGCGCGAGTTCATCGAACACGGCGCCACGCTCTACGTGCCGACCGGGGAGTAGCCGCCATGCACATCGGCATCCTCGGCACGGGCGTCGCCGGCCTGGTCGCGGCGATGGAACTCGCCGAGCGCGGCGCCCGGGTGGAGATCATCGAGCGCGCGCCAGACCACGCGCAGGCCTGCGCGTGGGTCGCCGGCGGCATGCTGGCGCCGTGGTGCGAGCAGGCCACCGCCGAGCCGCAGGTGGCCGTGCTGGGCGCGCCCGCCATCGCGTGGTGGCAGCGCCATTTCGACGGGACCGTGCAGCACGGCACGCTGGTCGTCGCGGCCAGCCGCGACGCCGGCGAACTGGCCCTGTTCGGCCGGCGTACCGAGCGCTTCGAACCGATCGATGCCGAGCGCATCGGCGCGCTGGAACCGGAACTGGCCGGGCGTTTCCGCCAGGCCTTGTTCTTCCCCGAGGAAGCCCACCTCGATCCACGCCGCGCGCTGCCCGCGCTGGCCGCGCAACTGGCCGCGATGGGCGTGACGATCCGCTACGACGCGGACGCCGAACGCATCGCGGCGGACCAGGTACTCGACTGCCGCGGCCTTGCCGCGCGCGACACGCTGGAGGGCCTGCGCGGCGTACGCGGCGAAATGATCGTCGTGCGCTCGCCCAACCTCCGGCTCTCGCGCCCGGTGCGCCTGCTGCATCCGCGCTTTGGGTTGTACGTGGTGCCGCGCGGCGACGGCGTCTTCATGCTCGGCGGCACGCTGCTGGAAAGCAGCAGCCGCGGCCCGGTCACCGTGCGTTCGGCGATGGACCTGCTCAACGCCGCGTACGCGCTGCACCCGGCGTTCGGCGAGGCCGAGATCCTGGAACTGGGCGTGGGCGTGCGCCCGGCCTTCGCCGACAACCTGCCCCGCGTGCTCAGGCGCGGCCGCACCGTGTACCTCAACGGGCTTTACCGCCACGGCTTCCTGCTGGCGCCGGCGCTCGCCCGGCAGGCCGCGCAGATGATCCTTCCCACCCTCCCGGAAACCGCTTCATGCACATCACCGTGAACGGCATCGCCAACGCAGTGCGCGCCACCACCCTGGCGCAGGCGCTGGACGAACTCGATTACCACCAGGCCATCGTCGCCACGGCCGTGAACGGCCGCTTCGTGGCGGCCAGTCAGCGCCACACGACCGCGCTGGCCGAAGGCGACGCGCTGGAAATCCTCGCACCGATGCAGGGCGGCTGAGCCATGAATCTCTACGGCATCGAACTGGGCTCACGCCTGTTGCTGGGCAGCGCGCGTTACCCCTCGCCGGCGATCCTCGCCGAGGCGGTGCGCGCCTCGGGCACCGAGGTGGTCACCGTGTCGCTGCGGCGCGAAGCCGGCACGCAGCGCAGCGGCCAGGACTTCTGGTCGCTGATCCGCGACCTCGGCGTGCGCGTGCTGCCGAACACCGCCGGCTGCCACTCGGCGAAGGAAGCGGTGACCACCGCCAGGATGGCGCGCGAGATCTTCCACACCGGCTGGATCAAGCTGGAGGTGATCGGCGATGCCGACACGCTGCAGCCCGACGTGTTCGGCCTGGTCGAGGCCGCGGCCGAACTGGCCGCCGACGGCTTCGAGGTGTTTCCTTACACCACCGAGGACCTGGTGGTGGCCGAGCGCCTGCTGCAGGCCGGCTGCCGCGTGCTGATGCCGTGGGGCGCGCCGATCGGCAGCGGCCGCGGGCTCAACAATGCGTTCGGCCTGCGTGCGCTGCGCGCGCACTTCCCCGACGTGCCGCTGATCGTGGACGCCGGCATCGGCCGCCCGTCGCACGCGGTGCAGGCGATGGAGCTGGGCATCGACGGCGTGCTGCTGAACACCGCGGTGGCCATGGCCGGCGATCCGGTGGCGATGGCCGGGGCGTTCGCACGGGCGATCGAGGCGGGCCGCGCCGGCTTCGAGGCGCAACCGATGGAGCCGCGCGATCTCGCCGTGCCCTCGACGCCGGTGGCAGGCATGGCGTGGCTGGCATGAACGCGTTCCCCGCGTTCTACCCGATCGTGGACAGCGCCGACTGGGTCGGCCGACTCACCCCGCTCGGCGTCCGGCTGCTGCAGTTGCGCATCAAGGAACGGCCGCCGGTGCAGGTTCGTCATGAAGTGCGCGCGGCGCTGGCGGCCTGCCGCGCGCGGCAGGTGCAACTGGTGGTCAACGATCACTGGCAGATCGCACTGGACGAAGGCGCCGACTTCATCCACCTGGGACAGCAGGATCTGCTCGCGGCGGACCTGCGGGCGATCCGCGCGCGTGGCGTGCGCCTCGGCATCAGCACGCACGACCACGCCGAGCTGGAACAGGCGCTGGCGTTCGCCCCCGACTACGTCGCGCTGGGCCCGATCTATCCCACCACGCTCAAGGCGATGCCGTGGGCGCCGCAGGGTTTGCCGCGCATCGGTGAGTGGAAACGGCGGGTCGGCAGGCGGCCGCTGGTGGCGATCGGCGGCATCACGCTGGAGCGCGCCGCCGGTTGTTTCGACGCCGGCGCGGACAGCGTCGCCGTGGTCAGCGACGTGACCCGGCATCCCGAGCCGGCCATCCGCGTCGCGGAATGGATCGCTTCTACCGGCGCGCGCGCATGACCGACCGCTACGCGCGCCAGATCGTCCTGCCCGAAGTCGGCCCGAGCGGCCAGGCCCGACTCGCCGCGGCCCGCGTGCTGGTGGTCGGCGCCGGCGGCCTCGGCTGTCCCGTGTTGCACTACCTGGCCGCCGCCGGCATCGGCCGGCTGATCGTCGTTGACCCCGACCGCGTCGAAGAGAGCAACCTGCACCGGCAACCGCTGTACACGATGGCCGACATCGGCGCACGCAAGGTGGAAGCGGCGCGCGCTGCGCTGCTGCGCCTGAACCCGGACATCGCGGTGGAAGCGCTGGCGCAGCGGCTGACGCCAGGCAACGCGACGGCGCTGGTCGCCGCGGCCGACATCGTCGTCGATGCCGCGGACAGTCTCGCCGCCACCTACGTCCTGAGCGACGCCTGCCTGCAACAGCACACGCCCCTGATCAGCGCGTCGGCGGTCGGCCTGGCCGGCTACGTCGGCGGCTTCTGCGCCGGCGCGCCCAGTTACCGCGCGGTGTTTCCCGAGATGCCCGCACGCGCCGCCAGTTGCAGCAGCGCCGGCGTGCTGGGCAGCGTGGTCGGACTGCTCGGCAGCCTGCAGGCGCAGTTCGTGCTGCAGTGGCTGCTGCGCATCGAGCCCTCGCCGCTGGGCCGACTGACGAGTTTCGACGCCAGCCGGCTGGCGTTCGGCGGCTTCGCTTTCCACCATGCCGGCGAACCCGAAGGCGAGGTGCTGCGCTTCATCGACGTCGACGAGGTCACGCCCTGCGACGTCGTGATCGATCTGCGCAGCCTTGACGAAGCGCCGACCTCCCCGCTGGCAAACGCCTTGCGCTGCACCCCCGAACGCATCACCGCGTTCGTCGCCGAACACTCGCCCACCGATTGCCGTGTCGTGCTGTGCTGCCAGAGCGGTTTGCGCGCATGGCGTGCCGCCCGACAGCTGCAATCCCGTCGCTACCGTCAGCTGGCGCTGGTGACGCTCGCCGGCCTGCCATCGTGACGCGCAGAGGCGTGACGCCGGCAGCCGGCGTGCTCTCCATCGCCGGCTCCGACTCCTGCGGCGGCGCCGGCATCCAGGCCGATCTGAAGACCTTCGCCGCCTTCGGCGTCGACGGTGCTACCGCCGTGACTGCGGTCACCGCGCAGAACACCAGGGGCATCCGCGCCGTACAGACGATGTCCGCCGCGATGGTTCAGGCGCAACTGGACGCCGTGTTCGACGAGATCGACATCCGCGCCGTGAAGCTGGGCATGCTGGCCAACGCCGATATCGTCGCGGCCGTGGCCGGACAGCTGGAGCGCCGCCGCCCGCCCTTCGTGGTCATCGACCCGGTGCTCATCGCCACCTCGGGCACCCGACTGCTGGACGAGGGCGCGCTGCACCTGCTGCGCTCGCGCCTGCTGCCGCTGGCCGATTGCCTTGCGCCGAACCTGGCCGAAGCGGCCGCATTGCTCGGCACGACGTGTGCTCAAGGCGAGCCGGACATGGAGGCACAAGGCCGCGCCCTGCTCACGCTCGGATCGCGATCGGTGCTGATGAAAGGCGGCCATGCCGCGCTGGCGGAAGCGGTCGACCTGCTGATCACCGCCGAAGGCACGCAGCGCTTCGCCGCGCCGTGGATAGACACCCGCCGTCTGCACGGCACCGGCTGCATGCTCTCGGCGGGCATCGCGGCGGGCGTGGCCCGCGGCCATCCGCTGGCCGATGCCGTTGGTCGCGCGAAAGCCCATGTGCGAGCCGTGCTGGTGGGTCGCCAACACTGGCTGTCTTCATCTCAAGCGACGGGAAGCGAAGCCCGTGGCGGCAGCGACCAGTCGATCGGCGACTGACCGCGGCTTTCCAGATAGCGGTTGGCCGCGGAGAAGTGGCCGCAACCAAGGAAGCCCCGATGGGCTGACAGCGGCGAGGGGTGCACCGACTTCAGCACGCAGTGGCGAGCCTGGTCGATCAGCTGGCCCTTGCGCTGCGCGTAGCTGCCCCACAGCAGGAACACGATCCCTTCGCGCTCGCGGTTGAGCGCATCGATCGCCGCGTCGGTGAAACCTTCCCAGCCTTTGCCCTGGTGCGCGCCGGCGCGGCCCTCTTCCACCGTCAGCACGCTGTTGAGCAGCAGCACGCCGCGGTCGGCCCAGGGCGTCAGGCAGCCATGATCGGGGCGCGCGATGCCGAGGTCGCGCTGGATTTCCTTGAAGATGTTGTCCAGCGACGGCGGCACCCGCACGCCGGGGCGCACCGAGAAACACAGGCCGTGCGCCTGGCCGGGGCCATGGTACGGGTCCTGGCCCAGGATCACCACCCGCACCGCCTCGAACGGCGTATGCGCGAACGCCGAAAACATCTCCGGCCCGGGCGGATAGATGCGCTTGCCGTGATGAATCTCGTCGCGCAGGAAGGCCGCCAGCGCCTGCATGTCCGGACGCTGCAGGTAGTCGCCGACGCGCGCGAGCCACGAGGGTTCCAGCCGGACCTTCGCCGCCTCGCTCATGCCTCGGCCGTGTGCTCGCGCAGGTGCCTGGCCACGCGCAACTGGAACAGCACCTTGGTGATCAGCAATTTTTCCTCGACCGGTTTCTCGACCAGGTCGTTGGCGCCGGACTTGATCAGCGCGGCCTGGTTGGCCGGGTTCTCGTCGCCGGTCATCACCAGCACCGGCAGCCGGCCCTTGCCGTAGCCGAACTCGTTGCGGATGTGCTCGAGCAGGTCGCCGCCGGTCAGTTCGCCCTTCAGGCTGACGTCGGTGAGCACCACGTCGGCGCCCACCTCGCCCTGCGCGCGCGAGGTTTCCATCAGTGCCAGCGCATCTTCCACGCTGACCACGTGACGCACGGTAAGACCGACCTTCTCCAGCATGCGACGGGTGGCCAGTGCCACCACGCGGCTGTCCTCGACGTACAGCACCACGCCCTCGGCGCTGGCGTCCGGACTCACGTAGCCGCGGATGAATTCCGCCAGCGCCTGGAAGCCCAGCGACTTGTCGAAATAGTCGGTGACGTGCTCGCCCAGCGAGCGGCTGTGCAGGCGTCCCTCGACGTCACCGGAAACCACCACGATCGGCACATAGGTCTGCGGCGCCGACTCGCGCACGAAACGCGCCAGTTCCAGTCCGTCCATGTCGGGCAGCCGCAGCGCGATGGTGATGAAATCGAACACGCCCTCGCCCAGCACCTGCTGTGCCTCGGCGCCGCTGCCGCAACCAACCACCTCGACCCCGGGCAGCTCGGCCTGCAGCACCCGGGTGATCAACTGCCGCACCACGCGCGAACCGTCGACCACCAGCACCCGCGGTGCGTCGGTGAGCAGACGGCTGCTGATCTTCGTACTCATTGCTTGGCTCATCCACTTGACCCGTGGCCATCCCCGGCCAGAGAACCTGCAAGCGCATCCCCTGCACAAGCCTGAAAGCGCATAGTGCACCGAATGCCGCCCCCGGCGCTGCGATTCACGTCACCGCTCCTAGCCCGCCTTGCGCAATTGCCAGGCACTGACCAGGCGCGCGCCAAGCCAGCCCAGCGCCGCGGCAACCAGCGGCACCGCCAGCAGCAACCACGCCGGCAGGCCGCCGACCTGCAGCTTGCCGTCATAAGCGTGGCTCAATTGGGCCACCGGTGCGGCCAGCGTCCATTCGATCAGCACCGCCACGCAGACGGCCAGCACGCCGCTGAACAGGCCGTACCAGATTCCCGCATACAGATACGGCCGCCGGATGAAGGCACCGCTGGCGCCGACCAGCAGCAGCACGCCGATCTCCTCGCTGCGACTGGCGATGTCCACCCGCACCGTGTTGCCCACCACCAGCAGGGCGGCCAGGGCCAGCAGCGAGGCCAGCACCAGCACCACGCGATTGCCCACGCCGAGCAGCGCGTCCAGGCGCTGGCGCCAGGTTCCGCTGTCCTGCACCAGTTCGACGCCGCGCATGCCGCGCACATCGACCACCAGTTGTTCCAGCGCCTGCGCCGTGGTGCCGTCGCGCGGCTGCAGTTGCAGCACGTAGGGCAGCGGGTTGTCGTCCAGCGTCTGCAGCGCGCCGGAGAAACCCTGCATCTTCGCCAGTTCGTCCATGCCCTGCTGCGGCGTTTTCACGCTGACCGCGGCCAGCTCGGGCCGGTCGCCGATCTGTTTCGCCAGCAGCTGTGCCTGCGAGGCACTCTGCCCCGGCTGCAGGAACACGCTGATCGACTGGCTCTGGCCCAGCGCCTGGCCGAGCTGCTGCACGTTGCCCAGCAGCAGGTAGAACGCCAGCGGCAAGGCCAGCGCCAGTCCCATCACGGCGATCGTCAGCAGGCTGCCGAGCGGACGCGATGCCAGTCGGCGCAGGCTGGAGCCGGCACTCCAGCGATGGTGTTCCTGCCAGCTGCCGAAACGGCTGCCGCGGCTGTGGCCGTTGCGCTGCGGCGCATCCGCCGCCACCCGCACGGATTCGGAAGACTCGCTCACAACACCTCCTGCGCTGCCAGATCCGCGACCAGCCGGCCATGGTCCAGCACGATCACCCGCTTCTTCATGCGCTTGATCAGCGGCAGGTCGTGGCTGGCGATCAGCACGGTGGTGCCGACCTGCTGGAATTCGTCGAACAGGCCCATGATTTCCACCGCCAGTTGCGGATCGAGGTTGCCGGTGGGTTCGTCGGCGATCAGCAGGCTGGGTCGCGCCACGATGGCGCGGGCGATGCCGACGCGCTGCTGCTCGCCGGTGGACAGCGTGGCCGGCAGCTGCCGTTCGTAGGCGAGCAGGCCAACCTTCTCCAGCGCCGCGCGCACCCGTCGCGCACGCTCGGGCCGGGCGATGCCGCCGATCACCAGCGGCAGCTCGACGTTGGCGAACACGCTGCGATCGAGCAGCAGGCGATGATCCTGGAACACCATGCCCAGGTGCCGGCGCCACTTCGGTATGCCGCTGTGGCGGATCTTCGCCAGGCTCTTGCCGTCCACGCTGATCGTGCCGTGCGATGGCCGTTCGATCAGCCCCAGCAGTTTCAGCAAGGTGCTCTTGCCGGCACCGGAATGTCCGGTGACGAAGGCCATCTCGCCCGTGGGCACCTCGAACGACAACTGCGAGAGCGCCTCGTGGCCACCCTCGTAGCGTTTGCTGACCTGGTCGAATTGGATCACCGAGCGTCCCCGAGCCTGCGTTGCTTCGTATCAACCGCAAGGATAAGGGATGCCGGCATCAAGATGACGTCTTGCCACGCCGATCCGCCGCGGTTGATTCAGAACGCGGCGGATCGGGAGCGGGCCGTCGGCCCGTCCCGGTCGGGCTTCAGCGGCCGGTGAACAATTTCGTCAGGCGGCGGAACAGGCCCGGCTTCTGCGGATGGGCCTGCTCGACGGCCTTGCCCGAGGTCACCGCCACCTGGCGCGAGGGCCGGCTGTGCGCGGGACTCTCGGTGGGCTGGGTGACGTTGCGCTCGCGCGGCGGGCGACGCTCGCCACGCGGGGCGCGATTGCCCTCGGCGACGGCGCCGGTCTGGCCGTTCGTGGCCACGCCGTCGGCCGGCGCACCTTCACGGCGACGATTGCGGCCGCCACGACGACGGCGCGGCTTGCGCGCGCCTTCGGCGGTGACGCTGCCGTCGGCACCGGCGACCGCCTCGGTCCTGTGCACGGCCACGGCCACCGGCTGCTCGCTGGCGACGGCCGTCTCGGTGGCGGGCTTGCGCTCGCGCGGCGGCCGCGACGCGCCGCCGCTGCGGGGACCGCGGCCACGCTCGCCGCCACGGCTGGAATCACTGCCGCGACGGGGCTTCTCGCCCGGACGCGGCGGCACCACGTCGCCGAACTCGGCGCTGTCGGCAGCGGCATTCGCGGCAAACTCGGCATCGACCGCGCGCGGCTTCGGCATCACCAGCAGGTCGGGGTCCATCGAAGCGACGGGGATGCTCTGCCCGATATACGTCTCGATATCCGGCAGCGACATCGCGTACAGGTCGCAGGCGAAGCTGATCGCATCACCCTCGGCACCGAGCCGGGCGGTGCGGCCGATGCGGTGCACGTAATCCTCGGCGTCGTGCGGCAGGTCGTAGTTGAACACGTGGCTGACCGCCGGGATGTGCAGGCCGCGGGCGGCCACGTCGGTGGCGACCAGGATGTCCAGCTGGCCTTCCTGGAAACGCTGCAGCAGCTTCTGCCGCTTCAGCTGCGGCACGTCGCCGGAGATCGCGCCGACGCGGCAGCCGTGGCGCTTCACCCGCTCGGTGATCCGTTCGGCGGCCGCCTTGGTGTTGACGAAAATGATGCTGCGGGCGGGCTGGTGCCTGTCGATCAGGTTCAGCAGCAGCGGCATCTTTTCTTCCTTGGCCGGGAAGTAGACGACCTGGCGCACCTTGTCGGCGGTGACGTTGTCGCTTTCCACCACCAGCTTCTCGGCCTCGTGCATGTGCTCGTAGGCCAGCTCCAGCACGCGATGGCTCAAGGTGGCGGAGAACAGCAGCACCTGGCGCTGCTCGCGCGGCGGCAGCTTGCGGAAGATGAAGCGCACGTCCTTGATGAAGCCGAGGTCGAACATGCGGTCCGCTTCGTCGATCACCATCACCTCGACGCTGTTGAGGTTGAACACGCCCTGCTTGTGGTAGTCGAGCATGCGGCCCGGGGTGGCGATGATGATGTCGCAACCGTCCTTCAGCTGCTGGCGCTGCTTGTCGTAGTCGACGCCGCCGTAGATCAGTGCGGTCTTCAGGCCGGTGTGCTGGCCGATGTTGCGCGCATCCTTGTCGATCTGGATCGCCAGTTCGCGGGTGGGCGCGATGATCAGCGCACGCGGGTCGCTGTCCTTGCGGTCGGCCACGGCGGGCGTGGTCAGCAGGCGGTTCATCAGTGCGACCAGGAAGGCGCAGGTCTTGCCGGTGCCGGTCTGCGCCTGGCCGGCGACGTCGCGACCGGCCAGCGCCAGCGGCAGGGTCATTTCCTGGATCGGCGTGCAGCGGGTGAAGCCGCTGTCGTCCAGGCCTTGCTGCAGCAGCGGATGAAGATCGAAGTTGGTGAAGAAGGTTTCGGTGAGTACGGTTTGGGACATATGGGGAATTCGGGACCTTGGCCTGACGGCGGCGTGATGCGCTGCACCCGTTTCGGCGGCCGAACCTCGGCGCGAAACGGTGCAGGACGGGGTGCGCGATGCGCAGCGAAGCGTTCAATCGTCAGGGTCAACAAGCTGGCGACGCGGAGGAGTCTGCTGGGCAGAGTGCCAGCGGCTGCGGCTACGCAGATTTGGTCAACTTTCCCTCTCCCTTTCGTTGAACAGCTGCGGCTGTTCGCCTCGAACGATCGGAAAACCTGGCCAAATCTGCATTGCCTTGCTCGCTGGACCTCTGCCATCCAGATCCCTGCGACGCCGTCTTTGCCGGCGGTCTGACAGGCGGCCTGGAAGGCCACCCTTGAATCGTGCCCGGAGTTGCGCTGGAATGAAGATCTGCCGCCCCGGCAAGACCTGTTTCCGGCTCAACCCGCGCTTCGTGGGCGCCTGAGTGTAGCCGATGACGGCCCCGCCCGTCGTCACTCCTTGTTTTTCCGCCCCGACCACCCCATTGTTTTCGGCCTGCCAGTTCTGGCCCCCTGCCACGGAGATCCCCGGTGAGCGACCTGATTACCCATGTGAACGACGACGCCTTCGAAGAGCAGGTGCTCAAGTCCGAAACCCCCGTGCTGCTGGACTTCTGGGCGGAATGGTGCGGCCCGTGCAAGGCCATCGCGCCGATGCTGGACGAGCTGGCCAGCCAGTACGAAGGCAAGCTGCGCATCGTCAAGGTCAACATCGACCAGAACCAGCAGACGCCGCGCACCTACGGCGTACGCGGCATCCCGACCCTGATGGTGTTCAAGAACGGCAAGGTCGAGGCGACCCAGATCGGCGCCGTCAGCAAGGGTCAGCTGACCCAGATGATCGACAAGGCCATCTGAGCCACCCGTTGCAGATCCGTCATCCGCAGCCTGTCCGGCACAGCCCGGCAGGCTCGCGAGGCTTTACGCCGAACCACGACGGGTGCTAGATTCCTCGCGTCCGTCGGGACAGTCCTGTCCCCTTGCGCCCTCCGCGCGACGCACACCCTCCCTCCTGTAATTCAACGGCGCCCCGCGAGGATTGCCCGTGTCCGATACCGATAACAAAATTCCGAACGACGCCAAAAGTGTCGACACCAGGCCCGTGGTCGAGGGCAAGCCCGAGCCGCGCGCCCGCGCGCCCCGACGCAGCGCAGCGGCGATTGCCGCGGCGAACGCCGAGAAGGCTGCCGGCGGCGAAAAGGCCGCAGCGCCAGCGCCTGCTCCGGCGCCTGTTCCATCACCTGCACCAGCACCCTCACCCGCACCTGCCCAGGCGAGCCTGCCGATGACCACGACCGAGCCTGCCGCGCCGCGCGCAGCGCAGGAACCGCGCGACAACGCCGGCCAGCAGAACGGCCAGCAGAATGCGCCATCGTCGAACCCGAACCAGGCCGCGAACCAGGGCGGACCGAACCCGGCGCCGGCGCCCGGCGCCAACCCGAATCCGAATGGTGGCCAGAACAATGGCGCCCGCGAAGGTCGTGGCCGCCGCCGGCGCAACGAACGCGGTGACCGCGGCGAGCGCAGCAACCAGCAACAGGGCCGCCCGCAGAACCATCCGCGCCCGAACCCGAACGGCCTGCCGGTGGATGACGACAATGCCGATCCGGGCAGCGACAGCCGCCTGATCAACCTCACCGAACTCAAGCGCATGCGCGCGCCGCAGCTGCTGGAGTTCGCCGAGTCGCTGGGCGTGCACGAAGGCGTCGCCCGCGCCCGCAAGCAGGACGTGATCTTCAACGTGCTCAAGGCGCATGCCCGCTCCGGCGGCGGCATCTGGGCCGAAGGCGTGCTGGAAATCCTGCAGGACGGCTTCGGCTTCCTGCGCTCGGCCGACGAGTCGTACCTGGCCGGCCCCGACGACATCTACGTGTCGCCCAGCCAGATCCGCCGCTTCAACCTGCGCACCGGCGACTACATCACCGGGCGCGTGCGCCACCCGAAGGAAGGCGAACGCTACTTCGCCATGCTGCGCGTCGACGACATCAACGGCGATCCGCCGGAGGCGTCGAAGAACAAGATGCTGTTCGAGAACCTCACCCCGCTGTTCCCGCGCAAGGCGTTCAAGCTGGAGCGCGGCAACGGATCGAGCGAGGACATCACCGGCCGCATCCTCGACCTGATCGCACCGATCGGCAAGGGCCAGCGCGGCCTGATCGTCTCCCAGCCGAAATCCGGCAAGACGATGATGCTGCAGAACATCGCCCAGGCGATCCAGTACAACCACCCCGAATCGCACCTGATCATGCTGCTGATCGACGAGCGTCCGGAGGAAGTCACCGAGATCGCCCGCACCGTGCGCGCCGAGGTCATCAGCTCCACCTTCGACGAGCCGGCCGTGCGCCACGTGCAGGTCGCCGAAATGGTGATCGAGCGGGCCAAGCGCCTGGTCGAGCACAAGAAGGACGTGATCATCCTGCTCGACTCGATCACCCGCCTGGCGCGTGCCTACAACACCGTGATCCCCAGCTCCGGCAAGGTGCTCACCGGCGGTGTGGACGCGAACGCGCTGCAGCGCCCGAAGCGCTTCTTCGGCGCCGCCCGCAACGTCGAGGAAGGCGGCAGCCTGACCATCATCGCCACCGCGCTGACCGAAACCGGCAGCAAGATGGACGAGGTGATCTACGAGGAGTTCAAGGGCACCGGCAATATGGAAGTGCACCTGTCCCGCCGCATCTCCGAGAAGCGCGTCTACCCGGCGATCGACATCAACCGCTCCGGCACCCGCCGCGAGGACCTGCTGATCGAGCCGGACATGCTGGCCAAGATCTGGATCCTGCGCAAACTGCTACACCCGATGGATGAGTTGAGCGCGATGGAATTCATGCTCGACAAGATGAAGAACACCAAGTCCAACGACGAGTTCTTCAATTCCATGAAGCGCTGAAGAACAGGGCCGGCCATGCCGGCCCTGTTTGTTCGTGGCGATGACTTCGGGCGATGCGCGGAGTCATCGACATGGCGGCGAAAAGGATCTTCGTGATCAACCTTCCTCGTTTTTCGCCCTCCGGCGAACATGCCAACAATTTCGACGGGCTGCGGCTGGTCGCCTCGCTGATGGTGCTGGCCTCGCACCAGTTCGTGCTGCTTGGCCTGCATGAGGCCACCCTGGCCGAGGGCATGACGCTCGGCTCGATCGCGGTCGCGATGTTCTTCACCATGAGCGGCTACCTGGTCACCGAGAGCTGGTACCACGACCCGCACATCATGCGTTTCGCCATGCGCCGGTTCCTGCGCATCTGGCCTGCGCTGATCGTCGCCACGCTGGTCATCGTGGTCGCCGCAGCCGCGCTCACCACCTTGCCGCTGCACGACTATTTCGGTCGCGAGACCCGCCGCTTCATCACCTTCAATGCCCAGTTGCGCGCCTACTACACGCTGCCAGGGGTATTCGCCACGGCGCCGGCCAACGCGATCCTGTCGGCGGTCAATGGCAGCTGGTGGACGATACCCCTGGAGGCGAAATGCTATGCCTATGTCGCCGTGCTCGGCGCCATCGGCCTGCGCCGCAGGATCTTCAGCCTGCTCGCGCTGCTCGTGGTCGCGGTGATGTGCGCCAAGACGCTGCCCGGGCACTCGCGTGACAACAGCTTCGACAACCTCTGCTACTTCTACACGGCGTTCTTCTTCGGCGGCGTCTGCGCGCGCCAGTTCGTCGTCGAGATCAGCCGATGGCGCCTGCCGGTGGCCGTGGCCCTGGCAGCCTGCCTGCTGGCCGCCGCCGTGCTGCACCATGCACGACTGGCACAATGGGCCGTGTTGGTGCCGTTCACCCTGTGGTTCGGACACCAAGCCACGCCGGGCCTGCACTCCGCAGCCCGCTTCGGCGACCTGTCCTACGGTGCCTATCTGTACGCCTACTTCGTGCAGCAGCTCAGCGTGCACCTGTGGCCGGCGACGCCTTCATACCCGGCCACGGCAGCCGTGGCCGCCGTCGTCACCCTGATGATGGCATGGTGCTCGTGGCATGCGGTGGAAGCCCCGGCGCTGGCGCTGAAACGGCGACTTCGCGCCTGGTTCCCCGACTCCGCCCATTGACGAGGCCGCGCCAGCGGCAGCTGATCCAGCGCAGGGCGTACCCGCCCGCGTGATGTTCCAATGCGCTGTCCGGCCCGTATGCCACGAGACCCCTTTTCGTCGACATGCGTCGCCCCCATAGTGTCGGCTCCCCCAGCGAGGCCTTGCCCGTGTCCATACCCAGTGCCGTGAAGAGCATCCCGATTGCGGGTCGCCAGCAGCTTGCGGATTACCTTGCGGCGGGCGAGAAGCCGCGCGAAGCCTGGCGCATCGGCACCGAGCACGAGAAATTCGGCTTCCGCACCGACGACCTGCGCCCGCCCACCTTCGAGGGCGATCGCGGCATCAAGGTCCTGCTGGAGACGCTGGCCACCCGTTACGGCTGGGACGTGGCGCGCGAGGGCGAGAACCCGGTCGCCTTGTCGCGCAACGGCGCCTCGATCACGCTGGAGCCGGCCGGCCAGCTGGAACTGTCCGGCGCGATGCTGGAGACGATCCACCAGACCTGCTGCGAGGTGAACTCGCATCTGAAGGACGTGCGCTCGGTCGCCGACGAACTAGGCCTCGGCTTCCTCGGCATGGGCTTCCAGCCCAAGTGGCGCCGCGACGAGATGCCGTGGATGCCCAAGGGCCGCTACAAGATCATGCGCGAATACATGCCCAAGGTCGGCTCGCTGGGCCTGGACATGATGACGCGCACCTGCACGGTGCAGGTGAACCTGGACTTCTCGTCCGAAGCGGACATGATCAGGAAATTCCGCACCAGCCTCGCGCTGCAGCCGATCGCCACCGCGCTGTTCGCCGACTCGCCGTTCACCGAAGGACGTCCAAACGGCTATCTGTCGTATCGCTCGCACATCTGGACCGATACCGACAAGGATCGCACCGGCATGCTCGATTTCGTCTTCGCCGATGGTTTCGGTTACGAACGCTACGTCGACTACATCCTCGACGTGCCGATGTACTTCAGCCTGCAGAACGGCCAGTACCTCGACCTCGCCGGCCAGGATTTCAAGCAATTCATGGCCGGCGAACTGGCCGCCCTGCCCGGCACCCACGCCACCATGAAGGACTTCGCCGACCACCTCACCACGGCCTTCCCGGAAGTGCGCCTGAAGCAGTACCTGGAAATGCGCGGCGCCGACGGCGGTCCGTGGAATCGCCTGTGCGCCTTGCCCGCGTTTTGGGTCGGCCTGCTGTACGACCAGGAAGCGCTGGACGCCGCCTGGGACCTGGTCAGGGACTTTTCCCCGGCAGAGCGCCACGCCCTGCGCGACGGCGTGCCGAAGCACGCGCTGAAGCTGCCATTCCGCGGCGGCACGGTGCGCGACCTGGCCGAGGAAGCGCTGAAGATCGCCGCCCACGGACTCAAGCGCCGCGCCCGCTTGAACAAGAACGGTGCCGACGAAAGCATCTTCCTCGAACCGCTGATCGAAATCGTGCAGGCCAACCAGACCCCGGCCGAGCGCAAGCTCGAACTGTTCCACGGCGCATGGAACGGCAGCGTCGACCCGGTGTTCGGCGAGTTCGCCTACTGAATCACCGACGACATCACAGGCTGAGGTTCGCTGCGTTCAGCCTGACCGTGCCATGCCCGTCTCCACGGAGGAACCCATGCCCCTCGTCCGTATCGCCCTGCGTCGTGGCAAGTCGCCCGCACAGCTAGCCGCCCTGCGCAATGGCATCTACCAGGCCATGCGCGAGACCTTCAACGTGCCGGAAGACGACCGCTTCATCCTGGTCAACCAGCACGACGCGGACGAATTCGACTACGACCCGAACTACCTCGGCATCGCCCGCAGCGACGACCTGGTGATCGTGCAGATCACCTGCAACCAGGGACGCACGGTGGAGCAGAAGCAGGCGCTGTACCGAAGCATCGCGGAGAAATTTTCCGCCGACCCGGGCCTGCGCCCGGAAGACGTGTTCATCAACCTGGTCGAGGTGGCGAAGGAGAACTGGTCGTTCGGCAACGGGATCGCGCAGTACGCGTAAGGTTCGGTGCTGGCGGAAGGATCCACTCAGCGTGGCGTCGTTTCCACCACTGACCAGGCGACTGATTCGCCCGCCCGCATCGGTTTGCAGGTGGAACCGGCCAGCGGGTATTCGTCTGGCACGGTCCATGGCGTGCGTTCGAGCACGACCCGATCCGTATTGCGCGGCAGGCGATAGAAATCCGGGCCGTGGAAACTGGCGAACGCTTCGAGCTGCTCCAGCCGGCCCGCCTGCTCGAACGCCTCGGCATACAGCTCCAGCGCCGCATGCGCCGTGTACAAGCCGGCGCAGCCGCAACCCGTTTCCTTCGCCTCGCGCGGATGCGGCGCGCTGTCCGTGCCCAGGAAAAAGTGCGGATCGCCGCTGGTGGCCGCCTGCAGCAGGGCCGCGCGATGCGTCTCGCGCTTGAGGATCGGCGCACAGTAATTGTGTGGGCGGATGCCGCCTTCGAACAACGCATTGCGATTGAGCAACAGGTGATGCGCGGTGATCGTGGCCGCCACGTTGCTCGGCGCGTTGCTGACGAACTCGGCTGCATCGCGGGTGGTGATGTGTTCCAGCACCATGCGCAGCGCGGGGAAGCGCTCGCGCAGCGGCAACAGGTGACGCTCGATGAACACCCGCTCGCGATCGAAGATGTCGATATCCGGATCGGTGACCTCACCATGCAGCAGCAGCGGCAGATCGTGTTCCTGCATCGCTTCGATCACGCGGTAAACCCGCGACAGCTCGCGCACACCGGAATCGGAATTGGTGGTGGCGCCGGCCGGGTAATACTTCACCGCAAACACGCTGTCGCTAGCCCTGGCCCGCGCGATCTCCTCGACCGGGGTGTTCTCGGTGAGGTACAGCGTCATCAGCGGCTGGAAGCTTGAGCCTTTCGGCAGACTAGCCAGGATGCGGCGGCGGTAGTCATCGGCCTGAGCCACCGTGGTCACCGGCGGCTTGAGGTTCGGCATCACGATGGCGCGAGCGAAACGTTCGGCGGTGTGGCCGATCACCGAGGCCAGCGCTTCGCCGTCGCGGAGGTGGAGGTGCCAGTCGTCGGGGCGGGTGATTTCCAGGCGGGTTGGCGTCATGGCTGGCGGACTCGGTTGTGCTGTCAGAGGGGTAATGGTATCGCGCGGGCGCGATCGGGGCTTTCGTTGTTGGCCGGCCCGTTGTTGGAAGCAGAGCTTTCGCCCTTCGCAGGAGGACGAAAGCTCTTGCTCTGAATGCAACAAGAACACCTCGCGCTGGATGCACGCTTGCCGGATCGCCAGAGCGCAAAGCGAAGTCAGAGCCAGCGGCCATACCGTCGGATGTAGATCAGCTTCATCAGCTGGGTCAGCACGCAGTAGCTGACCAGGGTCAGCGCCAGCCAGGCGAAGTACATCGGTGGCAGCGGCACCATGCCGATCTTCGCGCCCAGCGCGCTGAACGGGATCAGCATGCCGATCACGATGACCGCGATGGTCAGGCCCAGCACCGGCGCGGCGGCGATGCTTTGCACGAACGGGATGCGCCGGGTGCGGATCATGTGCACGATCAGGGTTTGCGACAGCAGGCCCTCGATGAACCAGCCGGACTGGAACAGCGACTGGTGGGCCGTCGTGCTGGCGCCGAAGACGTGCCACATCAGCCAGAACGTGGTGATGTCGAAAATCGAGCTGACCGGGCCGATCCACACCATGAAACGGCCGATGTCGCCGGCATCCCACTTGCGCGGCCGGCTCAGGTATTCCTCGTCCATGCGGTCGAACGGGATCGACAGCTGCGAGATGTCGTACAGCAGGTTCTGCACCAGGATCTGCAGCGGCAGCATCGGCAGAAACGGCAGGAAGGCGCTGGCCACCAGCACGCTGAACACGTTGCCGAAGTTCGAGCTGGCGGTCATCTTGATGTACTTCATGATGTTGCCGAAGGTGACGCGGCCTTCCAGCACGCCCTCCTCCAGCACCATCAGGTTCTTTTCCAGCAGGATGATGTCGGCGGACTCCTTGGCGATGTCGGTGGCGGTGTCCACCGAGATGCCGACGTCGGCGTCGTGCAGCGCCGGTGCGTCGTTGATGCCGTCGCCAAGGAAGCCCACGGTGTGACCGAGCCGCTGCAGCGAGCGCACCACGCGCGCCTTCTGCAGCGGCGACATCTTGGCGAACACGGTGACGCGCGCCACCAGGGTGTCCAGTGCGGGGTCATCCAGCGCCTCAATCTCGCGGCCCTCGACCGAATGGGTGACGTCGAGTCCGACCTCGCGGCAGATCTTGCGTGTTACCGCCTCGTTGTCGCCGGTGATCACCTTGACCTCGACACCGTGCTGGTTGAGTGCGCGGATCGCGGTGGCGGCCGAATCCTTCGGCGGGTCGAGGAAGGCCAGGCAGCCGACCGCGACCAGGCCGCTTTCGTCGGCCACGCCGTAGGGTCGCGCGTGCGCGGATTCGCGCCGCACCGCGACCACCAGCACGCGCAGGCCGTCCTCGTTGAGGCGGTGGGTCATCGCCTTGATTTCGCGGCGGCGCTCGTCGGTCAGCGGCTCGGTGACGTCGCCGGTTTTCGCGAACGCGCAGATCGACAGCATTTCCTCCACCGCGCCCTTGCAGATCAGCACGTGCTCGCCGTCGCCGTCGGCGACCACCACCGACATGCGCCGGCGCTGGAAGTCGAACGGGATTTCGTCGATCACTCGATAGCGCCGGGCCGCCGACTCCAGGTCGCGATGCTCCAGCACGGCCTTGTCCATCAGGTTCTTCAGGCCGGTCTGGAAACGACTGTTGAGGTAGCCATATTCCAGTGCCTCGTCCGACTCCTCGCCGTCGAGGTCGAGATGGCGCTCCAGCACGATCCGGTCCAGGGTCAGTGTGCCCGTCTTGTCGGTGCACAGCACGTCCATCGCGCCGAAGTTCTGGATCGCGTTGAGCCGCTTGACCACCACCTTGCGCCGCGACATCGCCAGCGCACCCTTGGACAGGTTCGCCGTGACGATCAGCGGCAGCATCTCCGGAGTCAGACCCACCGCGACGGATAGGCCGAACAGGAAGGCCTGCAGGAAGCTGCCCTTGTCGATCCAGTTGATCGCGATCACCACCGGCACCATCACCAGCATGAAGCGGATCAGCAGCCAGCTGACCGAGCTCACCCCGCGATCGAAGCTGGTCTGCACGCGCTGGCCCGACATGCTGTGCGCCAGCGAACCCAGGTAGGTCTGCATGCCGGTGGCCACCACCACGGCGGTGGCGGTGCCGCTGACCACGTTGGTGCCCATGTAGCAGACGCTGGCCAGGTCCAGCGGATTGCCGCCGTCGTCGGAATCGACGCGGGCAGGCGTGGGAGCGGACTTCTCCACCGGCAGCGATTCGCCGGTGAGGATCGCCTGGCTGATGAACAGGTCTTTCGCACCGAGCAGGCGCAGGTCAGCGGGCACCATGTCGCCCGCACCCAGGTGGACGATGTCGCCGGCCACCAGCTCGACCACCGGCACCTCGATCTGCTCGCTGTGGCCGTCGGAAGCGCGCCGCGTCACCGTGGCGGTGTTGCGCACCATCGCCTTCAGGCTTTCGGCAGCGCGGGTCGAACGGTATTCCTGGGTGAAGCTCAGCAGCACGCTGATGCCGACCATCACCGCAATGATCAGCGGCCCGGTGAGGTCGCCGCCGTCGGTGAACAGCTGCACGCCGGCCAGCACCAGCAGCACCACGATGAACGGGTTCCTGAAAGCGCGCAGCAGCTGCAGCGTCCAGTGCGGCGGCTTTTCGTGCGACACCTCGTTCGCCCCGTCGCGGTGCAGGCGCGCCTCGATCCGGCTCGCGTCGAGCCCGCCGGTCGAGGTTTCCAGCTCGGCCAGCAAGGCGCTGCTTTCGCGAAACGCGTGCGCGGCCACGACGGCGGTCTTGCCGCCCGGGCGATGGGCAGGCGTGGGAAGGATCTTGCTCATGCTTCGTTTCCGTGGGGCGGAATGCCGATGCGGCGAAGCGCCAGCCGCGTCGGGCCAGCGTCACGTCAACCGGGTTGGCAGGGACTCGGGAGCTCTTGCGGCGGGCGGCGCACGGCGCCCGTTGGCGGCGGCTACGCCGGCCCTGGTGATGGCGGAGGCCACCCCGGATGGCGAATTACGGCCTTCATCAGCGCGCGGCACCGCGGCGGTGATGACGCGAGGATTTCAGGAAGGACGCCGGCTCGCGGCGAGCGGTGCCGCGGCTGTCGGGCGTTGCACAAGCCGTGTCCTCGGTGACCTGCGCTGCCAGGGGCGCGGGCACGGTCACGCTGAACTCGGGCATGGCGGCACCGCCGCGAACGGCTGACGCGCGCCGGCCTGCAAGGTGCAGGCGGAAAAAATCGTGAAGGAGCTTCATCAGCCCATCTCCTCATGACGACGCCGGGGGCGTCCTCAGGAGTGGGCCGGACTTTCCCTAGCGGAAAGCACCAGCCGACCGCAGGCGGTCGCCGCAGGCGTTCAACTTGTTGTTATGCGGCGCCGGCACCCGAAGCGAGCGGATGTCGACGTTGCGACTAGGGTAAACGTCCATATGCCTTGGTTAGTCAGGACAGGAAGCCGGCCGGCGCGAGCGCGCCGGAGGGCGCGCGCATTTTGGTGCGGCGCCGCGCGAGTGTCAATCGAAAAAATCGGCGCCGTCGGGCGAACGGGTGTGAGCCGCTCAGCTCACCTGGAGCACGGTCACCGCCTGCCGCACGATCGGCGCCACCAGCCAGTGGTCGGCCAGCAGGAACGCGAACAGCGCCATCAGGTAGATGATCGAGTAGTTGAACACCTTCATCGAGTACAGCTCGTCGGGCGGGTGCAGCAGGCGCACCGCGTAATACAGGAAGGCGCCGCCCAGCACCACGGCACCACCGAGGTAGACCAGCCCGCTCATCCCCGTCAGCGCAGGCAACAGGGTCACCAGCACCAGCAACACGGTGTAGAACAGGATGTGCCAGCGGGTGAACACCACGCCGTGGGTCACCGGCAGCATCGGTACCTGGGCGCGCGAATAGTCGTCGCGACGGAAGATCGCCAGCGCCCAGAAATGCGGCGGGGTCCACACGAAGATGATCAGGCACAGCTGCAGCGCGTACGGGTGCAGCGCGCCGGTGACCGCGGTCCAGCCCAGCACCGGCGGAATCGCGCCGGCGAGGCCGCCGATCACGATGTTCTGCGGCGAGGCCCGCTTCAGGAAGGCGGTGTAGATCACCGCATAGCCGATCAGTCCGGCAAAGGTCAGCACCGCGGTCAGCGTGTTGACCAGCAGCACCAGCACCACCATTGAGGCGATGCCCAGCAACAGCGCGAAGACGAACACCTGGCGCACGTTGAGGTGACCGGTGGCCAATGGCCGGTGTGCGGTGCGCACCATCAGCTTGTCGATGCGCTGGTCGATCAGCTGGTTGAACGCGGCGGCCGACGAGGACGCCAGCCAGATGCCCAGCGTGCCGAACACCAGCGCCCGCCACGGCGGCATGCCCGGCACGGCGAGGAACATGCCGATCACCGCGCAGAACACCAGCAGGGCGACGATGCGCGGCTTGGTCAGTTGCAGGTACTCGCGAAAAACGCTCATCTTCAGTGTCGCCCCAACGACAGGAACATCGATTCGTCATGCCGCCGCTGCGTACGTGCCAGCGTGGCCAGCAGGGTGAACAGCAGCAGGGCTGCGCCACCATTGTGTGCGGTCGCCACCGTCAGCGGCAGGCCCAGGTAGACGTTGCTGATGCCCAGCATGACCTGGATCGCCAGCGCCAGCGCGATCGCCAGGCCGGCCAGGCGCAGGCCGCGCCGCGCCGCGCCGACCGCCAGCACGCCGAGGTAGCAGAACACCACCAGCGCGCCGATCCGGTGGGCGATCTGGATCGCGCTGCGCGCGGCCATGTCCAGCACGCCGCCCTCGTAGTTCACGCCGATGCCACGCCACAGCACGAAGCCTTCGTGGAAGTCGGTCGGCGGCGCCCACTGGCCGAGGCATTGCGGGAACGAGCCGGGACCGTAGCCGCAGGCCAGCGCGGCGTAGTTCGCCGAGGTCCAGCCGCCCAGCGCGATCTGGCAGAACAGCAGCACCACGCCGAGCGCCACCCAGCGGCGCAGGCCGGCATGCCGGTCGTCCGCCGCGGCCACGCCGGCGAAGCGCAACGCGGCCCAAGCCAGCAAGGCGAACGTGGCCATGCCGCCGAGCAGGTGGCCCATCACCACCACCGGCTTCAGCAGCAGGGTCACCGTCCACATGCCGAGCATGGCCTGGAAGATGATCACCGCCAGCGCCAGCACGCAGATCCTCCATGCGGCCGGACGCGGCAGCCGGGCCGCGGCGATCAGCGGCAGCGCGATCGCGCAGGCGGCCAGCATCGATGACCACAGGTGTTCGCCGCGCATGTACAGGCCCACCCCGAGCGCCGCGAACAGCGCGCCGGCGATGACCGCCAGCAGCGCCGCGCGACGGCGCCAGCTCGCCAACAGGGCCAGCAACAGCACCATCACGCCCAGGGTACCGGCGAGGAAGCGGTGCACCTGCTCGCGCCAGGCCTTGTGCGCCTCGTACGGACGATCGGGGAAGCTTGCGTCGGCGTGGGCCACCGCCTGCGCATGCTGCGGCCAGGTCACCTGTCCGTAGCAGGTCGGCCAGTCCGGGCAGGACAGGCCGGCGTTGGACAGCCGCACGAACGCACCGAACATCACCAGCCCGAACGCGAACACGGTGGCGAACAGGGCCAGCCAGCGCAATGCCTTCACCGTACGCTGGGACATCACTTGATCACCTTCAGCATGTCGCGCAGCAGGCCGGGCTCATCGAAACCTGCCGGATACAACGACAGCGCGGTGCCGTTGGACTCGACCAGCACCGCACTGATGCTGTCCGGCGTGGACGGCACATACGTGGCCAGCTTGCCTTCGACATCGCTGCCGAAGGTCCAGTACGCCTGCATCGCGGTGCGCTGGTTCGCATCCGCCGGTGGCGCGCCGATGTAGAGCAGGCGCAGGCGCGACTGATTGCGATTGAGCATGACCCGCGCCTTGGCGATGCCGGTCAGCGTCTCGAAGCATTGCGCCGCACAGTCCGGACCGGCCAGCGCAACCAGGGTGAAGCGCGGCGAGCTGTCGCGCCACGCATAGGTCTTGCCGTCAGCGAGTTGCACGCGCAACTGCTCGGTCACGAAATTGCGCTGCGGCAGGATCGCCTCGCCGTTGCCCTTGGTGCCGGGCATCCAGCCCGCCCAGCCGAGCAGGGCGGCGGCGATCATCGGTGCGGCGAAAACCAGCGCGACCAGCACCAGGAAGATTCGGCTTTTGCGCACGGCGGCGGGATCGGCAGCTTTCATCGGACGTCATCAACCTTGGTGGAATCGGATTTGCGCGGTTTGCGCTTGCGATGCACGACCAGCAGGATCACCACCGCGGCAAGCGCAAAGGTGAACCACTGGAAGGCATAGGCCCGATGCCGCGCCGGCGGCATCGAGGAGAAATCGAGCGTGTGCACGCGCACGTAGATCGACGCGGGGTCGGCATCCAGCGCCAGCAGGTGCGGATACAGCGGCTGGCCAAGATCGCGCGCGACTTCGCTGGTGTCGAGGAAGATCGTGCTCTTCGGCCAGCCGGCCTGCTGCGCAAGCGCATTGCCGCCCATCTCGAAACCGGTCGGCGGCGGCGGCACGTACAGGCCCTGCAAGGTCACCTCGCCGGCCGGAAGCGGCGGCAACTGGGGCGTCTTGCCATTGCCGTTGCCGGGCAGGAAGCCCAGGTCGACCAGCAGCAGGTGCGAGTCGCCATGCAGCGCCAGCGGGACGAAAACCTCCACCCCGCCAAGCCCGTCGTGCTTGGGGTTGTCCAGCAGGTAGATGCGGTCGGCCAGGTAACGGCCGCGGACCCGCACCCGGGCGAAGCGGTCCGGCGCCGGTGTCGACGATCCCGACGCCGGCGGGAAGTCCTGCACGGGCGCCGTGGCCGCCGCGGCATACCGTCGCAGAAGAGCTTCCTTGAAGTCGGCACGATGCAGCTGCCAGAAGCCCAGACGCACGAACAGCAAGGCTCCGGCCACGGTCAGCAGCAGCGCCCACCACGACGGACGGCGAAAACCGCTCACGCCGGGCGCCTGCCAGCGACCGCTATACTGGCCATGTCGAACTGGATCGGATCAATCACGTGGAAACCGTCTATAAATTTGCGCTGGTCGTGGTGCTGCTGGTGGTGATCTTCAGCCTCGGCCAGGCGCTGTTCTTCATGATGAAGGATCAGGATGACGACCGGCGCACGGTGTGGGCCCTGACCCGCCGCATCGGCCTGTCCCTGCTCCTGATCGCGATGGTGATCATCGGCTGGAAGATGGGCTGGATCCATCCCCACGACGTCGGCCAGTAATTGTAGCGGTTGTGCCGCCGCCTCGCCCGCCGGGGCCAATCCAGCGACAACAAAAAACCCGCCGATGGCGGGTTTTTTGTTGTCGGTCGCTCCGCGAGAAGGACCTCGCCCAACTACAAGATATACACGAACATGAACAGGCCGAGCCAGACCACGTCGACGAAGTGCCAGTACCAGGCCACGGCTTCGAAACCGAAGTGGTGCTCCTTGTTGAAATGACCCGCCAGCACGCGGAACCAGATCACCGCCAGCATGATCGTGCCCAGCGTCACGTGCAGACCGTGGAAGCCGGTCAGCATGAAGAAGGTCGAACCATAGACGCCGCTGTGCAGGGTCAGGTTGAGCTCGCGGTAGGCCTCCATGTACTCGTGGGCCTGGAAGTACAGGAAGGTTGCGCCGAGCAGGACGGTGAGGCCCAGGAACAGCAGGATCTTGCCGCGGTGACCCGCGCGCAGCGCGTGGTGCGCGATCGTCACGGTGACGCTGGAGGTCAGCAGGATCAGCGTGTTCAGCAGCGGCAGGCCCCAGGCCGGCACGGTGTGGAAGGAACCACCGATCTGTTCCGGGCCGTTGCCGCCGTTGGCGCCCCAGGCGGCAGCGTAATCGCTCCACAGGAACTGGTGGGTCAGCACGCCATGGCCGTTGCCGCCGAGCCACGGCACCGAAAACATGCGGATGTAGAACAGCGCGCCGAAGAACGCGCCGAAGAACATCACCTCGGAGAAGATGAACCACATCATGCCCATGCGGAACGAGGTGTCGACCTGGTGGTTGTAGCTGCCGGCCAGTGATTCGCGGATCACCGAGCGGAACCAGCCGAAGAACATGGCCAGCACGCCGATCACGCCGACGGTCAGCACGGTCTTGCCGAAGCCAGCCTCACCGGGCGCTGCATTCAGCCAGTGCGCGGCACCGAACACGGTGAGGAACATGACCACCGCGGCCACAATCGGCCACTGGCTCTTGGCCGGTACGAAATAAGCGTCGTGCTGCTGACCCATGGTGTAACCCCGTGGATTTCTCTTGATGGCTCTGCCCCGTCATGTCGCCCGGGGAACTGCGTGCCGGCCGCCGCCGCGGCGAACCGGTGAAAACTTTGTGGCAATCGCGACCGATTACTTCATCAACACGATCTGCACGAACGAAATCAGGAAGAAGAACGCCACGATCGCCACCAGCACCGTCACGGTGCGTCGTACGCCCCGGCGGCGACTGTCGTCGCCATCGGTGACCGGAGACTTCATCGTTTCCTGCTTCATCTGCTGCCTGTTCCTGTGCGATATCCCGGCGCTGGCCAGGATGTCGCGAAAACCGTCAGTCGTTCACGTGACCGTGCGCCAGCTCGTCGTCGTTGATCACCGGCGGCACTTCGAAGGTGTGATGCGGCGCCGGCGACGGCACGGTCCACTCCAGGCCCTTGGCACCTTCCCACACGCGGTCGGTGGCCTTCTTCTTGGAGAAGAACGCGCAATGGATCAGCACGCCGATGAAGATCAGCTGGGTGGCGCCGAACAGGAAGCCACCGATCGAGCTGATCATGTTGAAGTTGGCGAACGCCACGTTGTAGTCGGGGATGCGGCGCGGCATGCCGGCCAGGCCCAGGAAGTGCTGCGGGAAGAACAGCACGTTGACCCAGATCACGCTGTTCCAGAAGTGCACCTTGCCCCAGAACTCGCTGTACATGTTGCCGGTCCACTTCGGCATCCAGTAGTAGGCCGCCGAGATGATCGCGAACAGCGCACCGGTCACCAGCACGTAGTGGAAATGCGCCACCACGAAGTAGGTGTCGTGATACTGGAAGTCGGCCGGGACCAGCGCCAGCATCAGGCCGGAGAAGCCGCCGATGGTGAACAGGATGATGAACGCCAGCGAGAACAGCATCGGCGTCTCGAACGTCATCGAACCGCCCCACATGGTGGCGACCCAGTTGAACACCTTCACGCCGGTCGGCACCGAGATCAGCATGGTGGCGTACATGAAGAAGATTTCAGCGCCCAGCGGCAGGCCGACCGCGAACATGTGGTGCGCCCACACGATGAACGACAGGAAGGCGATGCAGGCGATCGCGAACACCATCGCCTTGTAGCCGAAGATCGGCTTGCGCGCGAAGGTCGGCACCACTTCCGAGATGATCCCGAACGCGGGCAGGATCATGATGTAGACCTCGGGATGGCCGAAGAACCAGAAGATGTGCTGGTACAGGACGGGGTCGCCGCCGCCGCCCGGGTTGAAGAAGTTGGTGCCGAAATACTTGTCGGTGAGCAGCATGGTCACCGCACCGGCCAGCACCGGCATCACGGCGATCAGCAGGAACGCGGTGATCAGCCAGCTCCACACGAACACCGGCATCTTCAGCAGATCCATGCCCGGCGCGCGCATGTTGAGGATGGTGGCGATGATGTTGATCGCGCCCATGATCGAGCTGATGCCCATCAGGTGGACCGCGAACACCACGTAGGCCAGCGAGTCGCTCTGCAGCGCCAGCGGCGGATACATGGTCCAGCCACCGGCCGGGCCACCACCGGGCATGAACAGGGTGGACAGCATCAGGATGAAGGCGAACGGCAGGATCCAGAACGACAGGTTGTTCATGCGCGGCAACGCCATGTCCGGCGCGCCGACCATCAGCGGGATCATCCAGTTACCGAGGCCGACGAAGGCCGGCATGATCGCGCCGAAGATCATCACCAGCGCATGCATGGTGGTGAGCTCATTGAAGAAGTACGGCTGCATCAGCTGCATGCCGGGCTTGAACAGCTCGGCACGGATACCCATCGCGAAGCTGCCGCCGATGAAGAACATCGTCAGCGCGAAGACCAGGTACAGCGTGCCGATGTCCTTGTGGTTGGTGGACATGACCCAGCGCTGGAAGAAATTCTTCGGCGCGCCGTGGTGATCATCATGGTGATCATGGGTGGCTGCGTGGGACATGACGTACCTCTAACCTGAAAGTGGAATGCAACTGCGAAAATGAAGTCGTGCCGACAAGGCTGACCCGCGGGTCAGCCCTGCTTGCCACCGGCCGGGATGGCGACCTGCGCGGTTTGCGGCGTGGCGGCGGGCGCGGCGGACTGCGTCTCCTGCTCGGCCAGCCACTTGGCGAAATCCGCCTTGGACTTCACCACCACCACGATCGGCATGAAGCCGTGATCCTGGCCGCACAGCTCGGCGCACTGGCCGCGATAGGTGCCCGGCGTGGTGAAGTTCGCCCACGCGGCATTGATGATTCCGGGGATGGCGTCGATCTTCCAGCCGGTCGCCGGCACCCACCAGGAGTGGATCACGTCGCCGCTGGTGATCACGAAGCGGATCTTGGTGTCGACCGGCACGACCAGCGGCTTGTCGACATTGAGCAGATAGGTGCTTTCGTCACCGACCTTGACCGCGAACGGGTCCATGCCCGAACCGAGCTGGCGGGTCTGGTCGCTCTGCGTATCCAGCTTGGACATGAAGCCGACCTTGTCGATCGACTTGCCCATGTAGTCGACGTAGTCGTAGCGCCATTTCCACTGGTAGCCGGTGACCTTGACGGTCATCTGCGAGCCGGTGGTGTCGGCCCAGCTGGTGAGGCCACCGGTGGCCAGCCACGCCAGAGTGATCAGGATCAGCACCGGGATGGTGGTCCAGATCACTTCCACCATGGTGTTGTGTGACCACTTCTCGGCGACCGCACCGCGCGATTTGCGGAAGCGGAACATCGCCACGAACATCGCGCCGAACACCAGCACGCCGATCACGGTGCACACGGCCAGCGAGATGTTGTTGAGATGGTACGGCACCTGCGACCAGGTGCTCGAACCACGCTCCATGTTCAGTTGCCACGGACCGGGAGCGGCCAGGGCCACGCTGCCGAACGAGGCAAGGGCGAGAGCCGCCGCTGCCGTGAATGATCGCCTGATGCCGCCAGATGTCATGTCTTGCACCTTTGTTGAACCTACCTGCGTAGCTGTCCGTTGAGATCGGCCAGCAACACCATGAGTTTCTTCGACAGCTCGACGCGTTCCTGATCCGCCAGGAATGCGCCGATCTCCAGCTCGCGCCCATGCGATGACAGCAGCAGCCGCTGGCGCCCGTTGGCGGGCTCCAGCAACACGCGTACCCAGTACGACTGGAAACGCATGCGGCGCCGGCCTGGCAGCGATTGCACCTCCAGCGACACGGCGTCGAGAGTGATGCGCTCACTACGGTCACCGGCCCGCCATGCCACGCTCAGGGCGAAGGCCACGGCGGCGGATTCAACCAGGGCAAACAGCGGAGCGAACACATTCCCCTGCCACGATCCCAGTCCAGCCGTCATCAGCACCAGCGCTGCCAGAACCATGATCAGTCGACGCAGACCGCGCCGGCTGAGCGTGCGATTGGGCTTGAGCCACATCGTCACGCAGGGCAAGCCGGCGGTAGCTGGTCGAAGCACGATCATGGGGATCCGGCGTGCCTGGAACGCGGGAATGATAGGCCGCGGCGGCGCAACGGGCAAGAATGTCGCACCCTGTTGACCTGGATCACGTCTCGGGGCAGGGCCTGCGGACATGCTCGCCTGCCCTGCGGAAAGCGGCCGCAGCCGCCCGAAATGGCGAGCTGCGGCGTACAATCCCGCGCTTCCCTCCGCCCCGAGCGGATTCTGGCAAGCTTCCCGTGACCCAAGCCATTCTCAGCCCCGAACTTCCCCTCGACTGCACGCCCGCGCGCGCGCGCATTACTGCGGCCTGGCTGCGCGACGAGACCGAAGCGGTCAACGACCTGCTGGTCCAGGCCAGCCTGCCGCCGGCCGAACGCGAACAGGTGATCGACGTGGCCGCCGGCCTGGTCACCCGCGTGCGGTCGCGCGCCAGCGACCAGAGCGCGGTCGAATCCTTCATGCGCCAGTACGATCTTTCCTCCGAGGAAGGCGTGCTGCTGATGTGCGTGGCCGAAGCCCTGCTGCGCATTCCGGACAAGGCCACCGCCGACAAGCTGATCCGCGACAAGCTGGGCGACGCGGACTGGAAGAAGCACCTGGGCCAGAGCGAATCGCTGTTCGTCAACGCCTCGACCTGGGGCCTGATGCTGACCGGCCACCTGGTCAACCTCGCCGAGGACACCCGCCACGACTTCACCGGCGCGCTGAAGCGGCTGGTCGGTCGTGCGGGCGAACCGGCGATCCGCCTTGCCGTGCGCCAGGCCATGCGCATCATGGGCCACCAGTTCGTGATGGGTCGCAGCATCGACGAGGCGCTCGACCGCTGCGCGAAGAAGGAATACGCGGTCTACCGCTATTCCTACGACATGCTGGGCGAGTCCGCGCTGACCAGCGCCACCGCCGAGCGCTACCAGGAAGACTACCGCCGCGCGATCGCCGCGATCGGCGCGCGCGGCCCGTTCGCCAACCACACCGACGCGCCGTCGATCTCGGTGAAGCTGTCCGCGCTGCATCCGCGCTATGAAGTGGCCAAGCGCGAGCTGGCGCGCCGCCAGCTCACCGAAAAGCTGCTGGAACTGTCGCAGCTGGCGATGAAGCATGGCATCGCGCTGTCGGTCGACGCCGAGGAAGCGGAGCGGCTGGAGCTGTCGCTGGACATCATCGGCGACGTCTTCGCCCATCCCTCGCTGGAAGGCTGGAACGGCCTGGGCATCGTGGTGCAGGCGTACGCCAAGCGCACGCCGTTCGTGATCGACTGGCTGGTCGAGACCGCGCGCGCCGCCAACCGCCGCTGGTACGTGCGCCTGGTCAAGGGCGCCTACTGGGATGCGGAGATCAAGCGCGCCCAGGAAAACGGCCTGGCCGGCTATCCGGTGTACACGCGCAAGCCGAACACCGACGTCTCCTACCTGGCCTGCGCCCGCAAGCTGTTCGATGCCGGCAGCGAGCTGATCTATCCGCAGTTCGCCACCCACAACGCGCACTCGATCGCCGCCGTCCATCACCTGGCGCACGGCCGTCCGTTCGAGTTCCAGCGCCTGCACGGCATGGGCACCGACCTGTACGCCGAGGTGATCGGCCCGCAGAATCTGAACGTGCCCTGCCGCGTGTATGCGCCGGTGGGCACGCACGAAGACCTGCTGCCGTACCTGGTGCGTCGCCTGCTGGAGAACGGCGCCAACACCAGCTTCGTCAATCGCGTCGTCGATGAAAGCGTGCCGGTGCGCGAGCTGGTCGCCGATCCCTGCGAGACGGTGCGCGGCTTCAGTTCCATTCCGCATCCGCGCATCCCGCTGCCGGTGAATCTCTACGGCGACAACACCGCGCCTGCGCAGCATTCCAATTCGATCACCCGGAAGAATTCCATGGGCGTCAACTTCTCCAACGACAACGAACTGAAGGCGATGGCCGACGCGGTCAACGCACACACCGGCCCGTGGACCGCGACGCCGCTGGTGCCGGGCGCGAGCGCGAACGGCCCGACCGTGCAGGTGACCAACCCGGCCGATCGCCGCCAGGTGGTGGGCAGCTATACCGGCGCCGACAGCGCCACCGTCGACAAGGCGCTGGGCAACGCGGTCGCCGCCCAGTTCGGCTGGGATCGCCTGCCCGCGGCCAGCCGCGCCGCGATCCTCGAACACGCCGCCGACCAGCTCGAAGCGCGCCGCGGCGAGTTCATCGCGCTGTGCGTGCGCGAGGCCGGCAAGAGCCTGCCCGACGCGATCGCCGAGATCCGCGAGGCGGCCGACTTCCTGCGCTACTACGCGGCCATGGCGCGCCGCCTGTTCGGCCAGCCCGAACCGCTGCCCGGCCCCACCGGCGAGAGCAATCAATTGTTCCTCAACGGTCGCGGCGTGTTCGTCTGCATCAGCCCGTGGAACTTCCCGCTGGCGATCTTCCTGGGCCAGGTCAGCGCCGCGCTGGCCGCCGGCAACAGCGTGATCGCCAAGCCCGCCGAGCAGACCTCGCTGATCGGCCATGCCGCGGTGAAGCTGCTGCACGAAGCCGGCGTGCCGGTCGACGTGCTGCAGTACCTGCCGGGCGACGGCGCTACCGTGGGCGCCGCGCTCACCAGGGACCCGCGCGTGGCCGGTGTCGCCTTCACCGGCTCCACCGACACCGCGTGGGCGATCAACCGGAGCTTGGCCGCGCGCAATGCACCGATCGCCGCGCTGATCGCCGAGACCGGCGGGCAGAACGCGATGATCGCCGACTCCTCCGCCCTGCCCGAGCAGATCGTCAAGGACGTGATCGCCTCGGCGTTCCAGTCCGCCGGCCAGCGCTGCTCGGCCGCGCGCGTGCTGTTCGTGCAGGAAGACATCGCCGACAAGGTCACCGCCATGCTCACCGGCGCGATGGCCGAGCTGAAGGTCGGCGATCCGGGCCTGCTGTCCACCGACGTCGGCCCGGTGATCGACGAGGACGCGAAGCAGATCCTGGTCGACCACGCCGCGCGCATGGACAAGGAAGCGAAGAAGATCGGCGAGGTCGCGCTGGACCCCGCGCTCACCGCCAACGGCACCTTCTTCGCGCCGCGGGCCTACGAAATCCCCTCGCTCGCCACGCTGACCCGCGAAGTGTTCGGCCCGGTGCTGCACGTGATCCGCTGGAAGGGCAGCGAGCTGAAGCAGATCGTCGACCAGATCAACGCCACCGGCTACGGCCTCACCCTGGGCATCCACAGCCGCATCAACGACACCGTCGACTACATCGCCAGCCACGCCCGCGTCGGCAACTGCTACGTCAACCGCAACCAGATCGGCGCGGTGGTCGGCGTGCAGCCGTTCGGCGGCGAGTGCCTGTCCGGCACCGGCCCCAAGGCCGGCGGCCCGCACTACCTGCTGCGTTTCGCCGGCGAGCGCACGCTCACCGTCAACACCACCGCGGCCGGCGGCAATGCCTCGCTGCTGACGATCGGCGAGTAAGTCCCGCGCCGGAATCCGCCCGGAGATCCGGCGCATCCTCAGCGGGGCTTCATCCAGCTGAACGACAAGCGCCCAGCGGATGAACGGGAGCCGTCACCGACGGCTCCCGTGGACGGCGGCGCGCTCACCGGCGTGCTACTTCTTGCGTCCACCGCCACGAGGAAGCCGCCATGCGTCGATTCATGACCACCACCCTCATCGCCGCCAGCGTGCTGGTGGGCAGCTTGTCGCTCAATGGCTGCATCGTGGTACCGCCACGCGATCACGGCTACATCGGACATCACCGCGACCATGATCGCCGCCATGACAACGACCGCCACCACGATCGCGACCGCGACCGGGATCGCGACGGTGACCGCTGGCACTGAGGCCTGGCGGGTGCGGACCGGGGAGCGATGCGATACCGCCTCGCCTTGATCGCGTGGTGCCATGCCGTCGCTTCGATGACCTGCGAATCGTCAGCAACACCGATGTTGTGCGGCGCGCAAACGGCGGGGCGCCGGGCCATGTTATAGAGACCCTTTCGTCGCCGGCCCGGTGCCGGCAGGCTTTCCTGGAGCACTCGCAACATGGCACGTCCCGCCGGCATGATCGGCCCATCACCCGTCGCCAGCCCCGCCATCGCTAGCGACGATCCGCGCTATACCGCCGCGGAATTTCCGCCCAACAAGCTGCTCTACCTGGTGCAGCTGGCCGATGCCGCCGGGGTGGACAGCCGATCCTGGTTTGCCGGCCTGGCGCTGAGCCGGGAACAGATCGCCGACCCCGCCTTGCGCGTGTCCTATCGCCAGGCCAATACCTTCGTGCGTCGCGCGCTGCAGGCCCTGGATGTTCCCGATGCCGGCCTGCGCATCGGGCGCGAAGGCACCATCGGCGGCTTCGGCCTGCTTGGCCTGGCGATGATGACCTCGCGCACGCTGGGCGAGGCGATGTTCGCCGGCATCGCCCATCACAAGATCTGCGGCTGCCTGCTGGAGGTCGCCGTCGAGCCGGTCAGCGAGCGCGAGGTCGCGCTGCTGGCCTGGCCACGCTTCGGCGATACCGAACTGATGCCGTTCTTCTGCGAGGAACTGTTCGCCAGCTGCCTGATGATCGCCCGCGAACTGGTCGGCGCCGAGCTGTGCCCGGTGCGGGCGGACTTCGCCTATCCCAGGCCCGCCTATGCCGCCAAGTACGAAGCGCTGTTCGGCTGCGAGGTGCGTTTCGGCGCGCCGCGCAACCAGTTACTGATCGACACCCAATGGCTGGCGCGGACGCTGCCCGGCTACAACCCGCTGACCGCGCAGCAGGCGCTGGCCCTGTGCGCGCAGCAGCGCACGCCGGACGGCGGCGAGCCGCACCAGGAAATCGTCGCCGCGGTGGAACGCCTGCTGCGCAGCCAACTGGCGCAGCAGCCCAAGCTCAACGACGTGGCGCGCACGCTCAACCTCAGCGAGCGCTCGCTGCGGCGCAAGCTCGCCGAGAGTGGCCGCATCTTCCGCGAGATCCACGACCGTGTGCGGGCTGAGCGGGCGCTGCAGCTGTTGCAGGCCGGCACCCTGAGCGTGGCCCAGATCGGCAGCGAGGTCGGCTTCAACGACCCGCGCGAATTCCGCCGCGCCTTCAAGCGCTGGACCGGCATGCCGCCACAGGACGCCCGCCGCAACGCGGTTTGATGAAACAGGAGTGAGTGCAGGGAAGAGAGAGAGGTGGGAAATGAGAGAAGAGCCTGGCGCACCGCGCTCCAGCTTTCCCCTCTACCCACTCCTCACCCCCCATCGCCCCGCCACGCTGACCGGTTTGCCCCCCGTACCCTGGCCGTTCTGCCCTCCCCCTTTGGCGTGGATTGAGGGAGAGTGGGGTCATTGTCGGCATTCGATGCCTAACGGGGAGTCAGCAACATGCGCACTTTGTTCATCACGGTGGCGATCGCCGCGGCCCTGGCTGGCTGCGGCAAGTCCGAGCCGGCGTCACAGACCGGCACCGACGCCAGCTTCGAAGCCAGGTTGCAGGAACAGTTGCTGGACGCCAAGCCCGGCAGCGTGATCGAGATTCCCGCCGGCCACTACTCGCTGCGGCGCGGTCTCAGCCTGCGCACCGACGGCGTCACCATCAAGGGCGCCGGCATGGACAAGACCGTGCTGTCGTTCAAGGGCCAGGTGGTCGGGCCGGAAGGCCTGCTGGTCAACGCCAGTGACTTCACCATCGAGAACCTGGCGCTGGAAGACACCAAGGGCGACGCGCTGAAGATCAACCAGGGCAAGAACATCACCATTCGCGGCGTGCGCATCGAGTGGACCGGCGGCCCGAAGACCACCAACGGCGCCTACGGCCTGTATCCGGTGAAGACGCAGAACGTGCTGATCGAGAACTCGGTGGTGATCGGCGCTTCCGACGCGGGCATCTACGTGGGCCAGTCGCACGACATCATCGTGCGCAACAACCGCGCCGAGTACAACGTGGCCGGCGTGGAGATCGAGAACTCGGTGAACGCCGACGTCTACGGCAACACCGCCACCAACAACACCGGCGGCATCCTGGTGTTCAACATGCCGAACCTGTCGCAGGAAGGCCACAGCACGCGGGTGTTCAAGAACAAGATCTACTCCAACAACACGGGCAACTTCGCCGCCAAGGGCGCCGCGGTGGCCAGCGTGCCGGCCGGCTCGGGCGTGGTGGTGAACTCGAACGACAAGGTGGAGATCTTCGACAACGACATCTCCGACAACCAGACCGCGAACCTGATCATCGCCAGCTACTTCTCGACCAACTACTACAACACCCGCGGCGTCTCGCCGAACTACAACCCGTATCCGAAAGGCATCTTCATCTACGGCAACCGGCTCAAGGGCGGCGGCGATTCGCCGGACGGGATCAAGCTGAAGACGCTGAAGACGGCCATGTACGGCCTCACCGGCCACTTCCCCGACGTGCTGTGGGACGGCTACGTCGACGCGAAGAGCCTGGTCGACGGCGTGCCACCGGCCGCCGACCGCATCTGTATCCAGGACGTCAGCGGCGTGCTGAACGCCGACGGCCCGCACGACTACAAGAGCCCCAGCAACGACATGAAGCCCTACCAGTGCACGCTGCCGAAGCTGTCGCCGGTGGTGCTGAACCCGGAGCCGAAGGCATGACGGCAGGGCGACACTGGCGTTACGCACTTCCACTGCTGGGATGGCTGCTGCTGGCGGGATGCCAGCAGGGCATGGCGCCGGTGGCCTTCCATGCCGAGGGCCGCCCGCAGAAGCTCGGTGACTGGCACGTGGTCGAGGTCCACGACGGCAAGCTGCAGCTCAACGCCGGCGTGGTGCCGTACGACCTCAACACGCCGCTGTTCACCGACTACGCGCACAAGCTGCGCACGATCTGGATGCCCGCGGGCACGTCGGCAAAATACAACCCGACCGACACCCTGGACTTCCCGGTCGGCACGGTGATCAGCAAGACCTTCTATTACCCGCGCGCCGCCGACGGCAAGGTGGGCGAAGTCCTGCGCAATGACGACTACTCGCGCGACTTCGCCGGGCAGGGCCTGGACATGGCGCACGTGCACCTGGTCGAAACGCGCATCCTGGTCCATCGCAAGGACGGCTGGGCGGCGATTCCCTATGTGTGGAACGAGGCGCAGACCGAAGCCACCCTGGCGCGCACCGGCGCGGTGCTGCCGATGACCCTGGTCGCCGACCAGCCGGCCGCCGGCATACCTGCCCGCGAGGACTTCAACTACGTGGTGCCCGACGAAAGCCAGTGCGCCAGCTGCCATGCGCAGGACTGGGTCAGCCGCAAGATCCATCCGATCGGGCCGAAGGCGCGCCACCTCAACAAGGACTATCACTACGCCGAGGGCAGCGCCAACCAGCTGGAACACCTGGTGAAGCTGGGCTACCTCGGCGGCCTGCCCGCCGCGGCCGACGTCCCCCGCGACGCGAACTGGGAAGATCCGCACGCGCCGCTGGACGCCCGCGCCCGCGCCTACCTCGACATCAACTGCGGCCATTGCCACAACGCCAACGGCGCCGCCAACACCACCGGCCTCACGCTCGACTACACCACGCCGGAAGACCGTCACCTGGGCATCTGCAAGCCGCCGACCGCGGCCGGCCAGGGCACCGGCGACCACTTCTTCGACATCGTGCCGGGCCAGCCGGACGAGTCGATCCTGCCCTACCGGCTGTCGTCGACCGAACCGGGCGTGATGATGCCGGAGCTCGGCCGCAGCACCGTGCACCGCGAGGGCGTGGCGCTGATCAAGGCATGGATTGCGGCGCAGCCGGGGAGCTGCGTGGCGATCCACTGATTCCACAAGACAACTGTGCGCGGCTGTCCATGGCCGCGCGATCCGATGCAAGGGGAGAGCACCGAATGAACATGCGCCAACGCCCACTTTCGATCAGCCTGCGCAAACTGCTGTTCGGCGGCAGCACGCTGCTGTTGCTGTGCAGCCCGTCGCTGGCCTTCGGCGCCGAGGCGCCGCCGCAGGATGCCGCCGGCAGCAATGCGCCGGCGAGCGACCCGGTCAAGGACGTCACCCAGCTGGGCAAGATCACCGTCACCGCGCAAAGCCGCTCGCAGGAAATGCAGGAAGTGCCGATCCCGCTGCAGATCGTCACCGCGAAGCAGATCGACACGCTGGCGGCGACCGACCTCAGCCGGATGGACATCTTCGTGCCCGGCCTGGTGGTCGGCGCCGACCAGCCGACCCAGCCGAGCTACCAGATGCGCGGCATCGAGACCAGCAACTTCGGCATCGGCACCGAGTCGGCCGTGGGCGTCTACGTCGATGGCGTCTATGCGGCCCGCTCCGGCGGCGCCCTGCTGGCGTTCAACGACATCGCGCGGATCGAAGTGCTGAAGGGGCCGCAGGGCACGCTGTTCGGCCGCAATGCCGCCGCCGGCGCGATCTCGATTGTCACCAACGAACCCAGCGACCGCTTCGAGGGCAAGGCCCGCGTGCGCTTCGGCAACGACGGCCGCAAGTACGCCGACGCCCTGGTCAACGTGCCGGTGAACCGCGACATGGCCGTGCGCATGAGCGTGCTGGACAACCGCAGCGACGGCTGGATCAAGGACGCCGCCACCGGCGAAAGCTACGGCAAGGACCACGACTGGGGCAGCCGCCTGGTGTGGCGCTGGAACGCCACGCCCGATACCCGCGTGCTGCTGGCGTGGGACCACGAACAACTCAAGCAGCCGCCGCAGCCGGCGATCGGGCTGATCGCGAAATCGGACTACGTGACGCGGGACCCTCCGTTCAACGACCAGGTCCCGCCGTTCCCGGCCGATCCGTCGAGCTACCTCGATCCGCGCCATGCGCCGCTGTACAACGACACGGTGAACGCGGGCGAGAAGCGCCACTTCGACGGCGCCACGCTCACCGTCGACCACTCCTTCAGCTGGGGCAGCCTCACCTCGACCACCGCGTGGCGGCACTTCAACACCTACAACCGCGGCGACTACGACGGCACCAACAACCGTGCCACCTACCTCGACACCGCCAACATCGAGAGCAACAACAGCTGGTACCAGGAGTTCAAGTTCGCCGGCACCACCGGCATCGCCGACTGGGTCGGCGGCGTCAGCTACTACGACGAACACGCGCGGCAGACCAGCCAGACCAACGTGTTCACCGACAGCGTCGATTCGCTGGCGATGAACGTGGGCGGCGCGGCGGCCACCGACACGTTCGCCTTCTACGATTCGCTGCTGCCGCTGGTCGGCTACGGCCAGTACCACCTGCTGGGCGATCCGTGGCGCGAGCAGATCGACAATGTGGGCCGCTTCAAGGCCTACGCCGCTTACGGCGACGTGATCTGGCACCTCACCGACCAGCTCAGCCTCACCACCGGCGCCCGCTTCACCCGCGACGAGAAGGAGTTCTCGTGGTTCAACCCGCCGCGCCGCGCCGACGAGCTGGACGCCACCATCGACGCGCTGATGCCCCTGCTCAACCTGGTCGGCATCGACCCCAGCGTGTTCCAGCAGAACCTGATCTTCAATGCCGCCGGCGGCGCTCCGGTCAACGTGCTGGTGAAGGACAAGAACAGCTGGAACGACTTCAGCCCCCGCGTGGTGCTGGACTACAAGTTCACCCCCGACGTGATGGGCTACGCCTCGGTGACCAAGGGCTACAAGGCCGGCGGCTACAACAGCGTGCAGATCGGCTCGCGCTTCGACCCGGAGAAGGTGCTCAACTACGAGGCCGGCCTGAAGACCCTATTCCCCGAGCAGCACCTGCTGCTGAACGGCTCGGTCTACTACTACCGCTACGACAACAAGCAGTCGCTCACGCTCGATCCCAACAGCGCCGGCTCCGGCGTGCCGCGCTACCTGGTCAGCAGTACCGACCAGGAAGCCCACGGCCTGGAGTTCGAGGCGCAATGGCAACCGGTGGATGCGTTCAAGCTCAGCTTCACCGGAGCCTACATCGACGCCACCTACCGCCAGGCGGTGGCGCCGTCGGGCGCCGACCTGTCCGGCCAGCCCACCGGCGAACCGCTGTTTTCGTTTGCCAGCTCGCTGTCGTACACCTGGCAGGGCGTGGCGGGCGGCGCGCTGGAGTTCGACCTGTCGCATGCCTACCGCGGCAAGTCGCGCTGCAACCGCGACTCGCAACTGCAGGGCACCTGCCAGATCAGCCCGAACTTCGACACCGGCGTCGCCCAGCAACGCACCGACGCGCGGCTGGACTGGCATGCGGCCGACGACCAGTGGGGCGTCGCGCTGTACGCCAACAACGTGTTCAACAAGCGCTACGTGACCGGAGTGAACAATATCTCCACCAGCGTGTTCGGCACGCCGTTCGCCAGCATCACCCCACCACGCGCGGTCGGCGTCGAACTGCGCGTGAAATTCTGAGAGGTGGTGATTTTTCAAGCTCGAAGTCCGGCCAGGGATGGCTGGACGCGGATCGGTCACGCCAGTGACTGATTCGCGCGAGCACGTCCGGGCATGTACCGGACGTGCGATAGAAGAAAGCGACAGGAAGTGGCTTTCTTCACAGACTCTGAGAAGCCCATGACCGAAAGCCAGCCGCTGACCGCCGACCTGCAACGCCTGCGCGAGGCGCAGGCGCGCGAACCGATGCCGGGGTGGGCGCTGCGCGCGCAGCGCCTGCGCAAGCTGGAGGCGATGCTGCGCGAGCAGCGCAAGGCTTTCGCCGCCGCGATCCACGCCGACTTCGGCCAGCGCCCGGTCGAGGAAACCGACCTGCTGGAGATCTTCCCCAGCCTGTCGGCGATCCGCCACGCGCTCGGCCATGGCCGGCGCTGGATGAAGCCGCGGCGACGGCTGGCCGACTGGCTGTTCCTGCCCGCGCGCACCGAACTGCGCCCGCAGCCGCTGGGCGTGGTCGGCATCATCGTGCCGTGGAACTATCCGCTGTACCTGGCCGTCGGTCCGCTGGTCGACGCGCTGGTGGCCGGCAACCGCGCGATGCTGAAGATGAGCGAGTTCACCCCGCGTTTCTCGGCGCTGTTCGCCGAGCAGGTGGCCCGCTATTTCGCCGCCGACGAAGTGCTGGTGGTGAACGGCGACGCGGCGGTGGCGCAGGCGTTTTCCGCGCTGCCGTTCGACCACCTGCTGTTCACCGGCTCCACCGCGGTGGGCCACCACGTGATGCGCGCGGCGGCCGCCAACCTCACCCCGGTGACGCTGGAGCTGGGCGGCAAGTCACCGGCGATCATCGGCCCCGGGGCGCGCTTCGACCACGCGGTGGAGCGCATCGTGTTCGGCAAGCTGGTCAATGCGGGGCAGACCTGCATCGCGCCCGACTACGTGCTGCTGCCGCGCGCCCGGATACCGGCGTTCATCGAGGCCGCCGGCAAGGTACTGGCGCGGATGTACCCCGCGCTCGGCCAGAACGGGCAGTACGCCAGCATCGTTTCCGACCGGCAGTACCAGCGCCTCACCGGCCTGCGCGATGACGCGCTGGCCGCCGGCGCGCAATTGCACCGGCTCGGCGAGGCCGGCGAGGACGCCGCCAGCCGGCTGCTGCCGCCGCAGCTGCTCACCGGCGTCAGCGACGACATGGCGGTGATGCGCGAGGAAATCTTCGGCCCGCTGCTGCCGCTGGTGCCGTACGACCACCTGGATGACGCGATCGCCCACGTCCGCGCGCGGCCGCATCCGCTGGCCCTGTACCTGTTCGAGCACGACCAGGCGCTGGTCGACCGCGTGCTGGCGCGCACCCACGCCGGCGGCGTCAGCGTCAACGACACGCTGTACCACATTGCCCAGCACAAGCTGCCGTTCGGCGGCGTCGGCGCCTCGGGCATGGGCGGCTATCACGGCGAAGCGGGCTTCCGCACGTTTTCGCACCTGAAGCCGGTGTTCCGGCAGGCCCGCCTGAACGGCACCGGCCTGCTCAACCCGCCGTACGGGGCACGCTTCCGGCGCATGCTCGAGTTGTTGTTGAAGCGCGGTTGAACCGCGGGCCGCAGCCGGGCACGCCCGGCTTGCGCACCTGCTACCCTCGATGCGATGCCGGGGCCGGCCCGGCACTTTCCGATGGGTTTCGCGATGCCATGTTTCGTCTACGCCAGCCTGCGCAAGGCTGGCAGCTACCTGTGGCTGGCCGAACGCGACGCGTTCGCCAGGCTGCCCGAGTCGCTGTTGCTGCTGCTGGGCGAGCTGCGTTTCGTGATGGAAGTGCAGCTGGACGAACAGCGCAAGCTGCCGGTGGAAGACACCGCGCAGGTCCTCGCCCACCTGCGCGAGCAGGGCTGGCACCTGCAGGTGCCGCCCAACGAAACGCTGGCCGCGGCCAACCACCTGCCGTATACCCACTCCCCGCAGGATGACCGGGACGAGTGACGCGCCGACCTGCGCGCGGATTCCGCCGGCCTGTTCGCGCCGGCGGATCTACATCGGCGGATTTCCATCGGCATTAACACTTGGTTACCGTCTGCCCATCCAACGATTTCTATACTCCCTCCATGACCCAGCCCAAATCACGTCGCCGCCCTCCCTTTCTGCAAGCCCTGGCCTGGTTCGTTCCCGGTTTGCTGGCGGTCTTCGTGGCCGGCCTGGTCAACCATCCGCTGACCCTGATTCCGCTGCTGGTCGCCAACGCGCTGACCCTGGCGGCGGTCTGCCATGCGATCGGCTTCGATCCGGAACCGAAGTTCATGCGCACCGTGCTGCGCCGTGGCGCCGCGCACCTGGTGATGTTCACCGGTTACACCGTGGCGGTGTTCGTGCTGGTGGCCTGGCCGATGATGCAGCTGACCCACGCGCCCAGCCTCAGCGGCGCCCTGCTGCTGGCTGCCGCCCTGGTGCTGGCGCTGGTCGCGCTGTGGCGGCTGTGGCCCGCGTTCGGGCTGGTGTTTCTGTGGGATGACGCCTATCCGAGCCAGCGTGACGGCTCGTGGATCTTCACCGCCACCCTGCGCAGCGTCGCATTCGGCCGCCACCTGTCGCGCGAGGAGCACTTCTTCAGCCACTTCCTGCCGGTCGCGTTCTCGCTGCTGGTGCTGTCCTTCGGCGCGATCACGCTGACCGGCCTGTACGGCGTGGTGCCCTCCGAGCCGCGCATCGCGGCGCTGGCCCTGTACGGCATCGTGCTGCTGCCGGCCGGCTGCCTGGTGATCGCCAACCGCACGCTGCGGGCGCTGTTGTGCGAAAGCCGGCATGCGCGCCGGCGCTCCGACCTGGCGCCGCCCCCGGCGCATCGCCCGATCCTCACCGAGGTCGAGCGCACCGCCGGCACGCCGGAACAGGCCGCCGCGCTGCTCGCCGCCACCCGTGATGGCGACATCGAGCGCGCGCTGGCGCTGGTCGAGGTGGGCGCCGATCCGGACACCGCGCCCGCGGCGGACGATCGCGACCAGCGGCCGGTGCTGATGCTGGCCGCCTTGCTGCCCGACACCCGCCTGCTGCGCGCGCTGATCGCCCGGGGCGCCGACGTCAATCGCGCCAGCGGCGGCATCACCCCGCTGCTGGCCGCCACCCGCGACAGCTGGCACGGCCGCGCCGAGGCGGTGCTGACCCTGCTGGCCAACGGCGCCAGCCCGCTGGTCACCGATGCCGAAGGCAACACCGCGCTGCACGGCGCGGTACTCAGCGCCGACGCCGGCGTGGCCGCGATGCTGCTGGATGCCGCCGCACCGATCAACGCGCTGAACCAGGCCGGCATCAGCCCGCTGGCCACCGCCTGCCGCGCGGCGAATTGGCCGCTGGCGAAGTTCCTGCTGGAGCACGGCGCCAAGCCCGTCGTGCCCGACGGCGAGCCGGCCCTGGTCGCCGCCAGCGGCATCGCCGACGACGACGTCGAAGGCGTGAAGCTGCTGCTCAAGCACCGCGCCCCGGTGAATGCCTGCGATGCACGTCACCGGCACGCCCTGCTCGGCGCCGCCGCCGAAGGCCACGAACAGATCGCCCGCGCGCTTTGCGCCGCCGGTGCCGACGTGAACCTGGTCGACCACCGCGGCAGCAGCGCGCTGATGGAAGCGGCCCGCGCCGGCGCCGGCGGCATCGTGCAATTGCTGGCCGAGGCGAAGGCCGACGCGGGCCTGCGCGACAGCCACGGTCGCGACGCACTGACCCTCGCCTGCCAGTCGCCGCATGCCGACGCCGGCACGATCAGCGCCCTGCTTGCCCTGGGCGCCGACCCGAAGGCGCCGGCCAGCGACGGTCGCGGCGCACTCGACCATGCCGCCGCCGCGGGACGCTGGGACCTGGTCGCCGTGCTTGATCCGGATACGCCGCTGCCGACCAGCCTCAGCCAGGACGTGCTGGCCGAAGGCGCCGACACCCCCGGACACCTGCTCGATGCCCTGCGCTTCGGCCACTGGGCGATCGTCTCGGGCTTCGTTGCCCGCGTACACGAATGGCCGCAGGCCGAGCTGGCCCGGATGTATCTGGAACTGGCCTCGCCCGGCTTGGGCGCCGCCCGCCGCTGGCTGCTCGAACACGGCCTGGCCGCCGAAGCGCGGCTGGACGCACCGCAGATCGACGACGCCGACACCGGCGACACGCCGCACCTGCCGCCACCGGGCCAGCGCCTGTTCGATGCGCTGCTGCAGCAGTTGCCCGATGCCACCGAAGCGCTCGACGACCTGCTGCAAGCCGGCGCCACGCCCGCCGGCGCCGGCCTGCTGGCGCAGGCGCTGCTGAACACGAACGGTGCGGTCCAGTCGGCCGCGCTGCCGTTGAAGATGCTCGAGGCAGGCGCCGATCCGTTCGGCCCTGACGCCCGGGCGCGCAGCCCGCTGCAACTGGCCGCGGTGAACGACCAGGTGGAACTGCTTCAGGCGCTGCTGCAGCGGGGCTGCGATCCCAACACACGCGACCGCGACGGCCGCACGCCGCTGTTCGCCGCGCTGGAACACGGCGCCCAGGCGCTGCCGCTGGTGCGCGCACTGATCGCCCACGGCGCCGACCCGGAAGCCACCGACGCCAACGGCGAAACGCCGCTGGGCCTGGCGCTGGAACATCCCGCGGTGGAGCGCTGGCTGGACTGGCGCGACTGGTCGCGGCCGGATCGCGCGCTGCGCGCCAGCGACCTTCCCGCCGCCGCGCGCGCCGGCGCGCTGGCCAGCGTGCAGCGACTGCTGGAACTGGGTTTCGCCGTGGACACTCTCGACGAACAGGGCGCCAGCGCCCTGCTGCACGCCTGCGGCGCCGGTCACCGCGAGATCGCCGCCTGCCTGCTGGACGCCAACGCCGACGCGACCCGCGCCGCCCGCAGCGGCGTGACCCCGCTGGCCGCCGCGGTCGCCGCGCGGCGCGAATCGCTGGTGGCCCTGCTTCTGCAGCGCGAGGTCGCCGTCGACCAGCGCCTGCCGAACGACGCCACCGCGCTGATGGCAGCGGCGGCGATGGGTTATCCGGAAATCGCCGAACAGCTGCTCGATGCGGGCGCCGACATCAAGGCGGTCGACAACGCCGGGCGCAGCGCGCTGCACGCGGCGGCGCAGTTCGGCTTCGAGCACAACGACAGCCTGCGCGCGCGACGCCTGTTCGACGCGCTGCTCAAGCGCGGCGCCGACATCAACCACGCCGACCACGAAGGCAAGACGCCGCTGCTGCTTTTGCTCGGCGCCCAGCTGCGGCCGGGCAGCAGCTGCGACGCCACCCACATCGGGGCGCTGGTGCCGCTGTTGCTGGACGCGGGCGCCCAGGTCGGCCACGCCGACCAGCGCGGCGTCACCGCGCTGCACGCCTGCGCCATGCACGCCTTGTTGCCGCCCGCCCGCGTGCTGCTGTCCCGCGGCGCCGACCGCAACGCGGCCGATGCGTTCGGACGCAGCGCGGCGGACGTGGCGCGGCAACTCGGTTATGTGGACATCGCCCACGAACTGGCCGCGCGCAGCAGCGCGATCCCCAGTGTGCGGCAGACCCTGCGCCAGCCCGCCCAGCCGGCCGACTGAGGCGCGGCCGCGCGCCGCGGCGCAGCCATCGCCCGATCAGCGCCTCACTCTTCCCCGGTCAGCGGGGTGCCGGCATCGCGCTCGCGCGCACGCTCGGCCTCGGGCGAGGCATCCGCCTCGAACAGGCGCTCCAGGTCCGCCAGCGCCTCGCGCGTGGTCTGCACCAGCTTGGTTTCGTCGTCGTAGACCAGGTATTGCGCCTTGATCAGCTCCGCATCCTGGCGCCGGAAACGTTCCACCCGGTCGACCGCCTGTTCCGGCGTGAGGCCCAGCGCGACGAGGGCCTGCTTGGTCATCTTCAGGCTGGAATACAGCGTCTCGCGCACCGGATCGTCGACGCCCAGGTCCATCAGCCGCCACACATGCTGGCGGTTGCGCGCCCGCGCGATGATCTTCAGGTGCGGGTATTGCCGGCGCACCACCCGCGCCACGCGCAGGCTCGACTCGGGGTCGTCGCTGGCCAGCACGAATACCTCGGCCTTGTCCGCCTGCGCGGCGCGCAGCAGCTCCGGCCGGGCCGGATCGCCGTAGAAAATGTCGGTGACGTTGCCGAAACGCTGGATCAGGTCCATCTGCTCCACCGAGTGGTCCAGCGCCACGAACGGAATGCTCTGCGCGCGCAGCACGCGCGCCACGATCTGGCCCATGCGGCCATAGCCGGCGATGATCACCCGCGGCACGTGCGTGTCGATGGTGTCGTAGGCGCGCGTGGGCTTCTTCGCCTTGCCGCCGAGCAGCCGCGACGACACGGCGACCAGCAGCGGCGTCAACGCCATCGACAGCGAGATCGCCAGCACCAGCAGGTTGTGCTGCGGGCCGTTGAGCAGTTGCTGCTCCTGCGCCAGCTTCAGCACCACGAATGCAAACTCGCCGCCGCAGGCCAGCAGCACTGCCAGCCGCAGCGCCTCGGCGCGATCCAGCCCGCCGACCAGCCGCCCCAGCGGCCACAGCAGCGCCCCCTTCAGCAGCATCAGGACCAGTACCACCGCCAGCACGTGCAGCGGCTGATGCAGCAGCAGCGAAAGATCCATCGACATGCCGACGCTGATGAAGAACAGCCCCAGCAACAGCCCCTTGAACGGTTCGAGATGCGATTCCAGGTCGTGCCGGTATTCGGAATCGGCCAGCAGCACGCCGGCCAGGAAGGCGCCCAGCGTGGCGGACACGCCGGCCAGCTCCATCAGCCAGGCGGTGCCCATCACCACCAGCAGCGCGGTGGCGGTGGAGACCTCCACCGCATCGGCCTTGGCCACGAAGCGGAACACCGGCCGCAACAGGTAGCGACCACCGACCACCACCGCCACGATCACGCCGATCGTGCGCATGGCGCCGGTCAGGTCCACGCCATGCCGGGCGGAGGCCGTGGCCAGCAACGGCACCATCGCGATCAGCGGGATCGCCGCCAGGTCCTGGAACAGCAGGATCGCGAACGCCTGGCGCCCATAGGCCGAGCCGGCCTCCTTGCGCTCGGCGAGGATCTGCAGGCCGAATGCGGTGGACGACAGCGCCAGGCTGCCGCCCACGACCACCGCCGTCTTGCCGGGCAGGCCTTCCAGGAAGTACACCACCGCCGCGATCACCACGCTGCTGGCGAGCACCTGCAACAGGCCGGTGCCGAACACCGAGCGGCGCATCACCCACAGCCGTTGCGGCGACAATTCCAGGCCGATCACGAACAGCATCAGCACGATGCCGAACTCGGAAATCGTGCTGACCCCGGCGGTATCGCCGACCAGCCCCAGCAACTGCGGACCGATCACCACGCCGGCCAGCAGGTAGCCCAGCACCGAACCCAGCCGGAAGCGCTTGGTCAGCGGCACCGCGATCACCGTGGCCAGCAGGAACACCAGCGCGGTCTGCAGGTAGTGGTGGTTGTCCAAGCGCGTGCGGCTCCGGTCGGGGAGGTTCGATTATTCCACGTGAAGGCCGGCGGCACCCGCTGGCGGTGCGGTTTCATCTCGCAGTTCCCGAAAAAGATCAGGCCCGCTTGCGGCGGGCCTGAGCTTCCAACACGGATGCTGCAACGGCTTACTTCTTCGGCACGTCCTTCAAGCCGCGGTTTTCCAGCATCGGCTCGATCTGCGGGTCCTGGCCGCGCCAGTCCTTGTACATCTTCGCCAGCTCCTCGGTGTTGCCCCGCGACAGCACCATCGCGCGGAAGCGGTCGCCGTTCTCGCGGGTCAGGCCGCCGTGTTCCTTGAAGCCCACGAAGGCGTCGTCGGCCAGCATCTCGGTCCACAGGTAGGCGTAGTAGCCGGCGGCGTAGCCGTTGCCCCAGATGTGCTGGAAGTAGCTGGAGCGGTAGCGCGGCGGCACGTAGCCGAGGTCGATGCCGTCCTTCTTCAGCGCGGCGGCTTCGAACTTGTCGGCGTCCTGCAGCGGCGCGTCGGCGCCCAGCATGTGCCAGTTCATGTCCAGCAGCGCGGCCGAGACCAGCTCGGTCATGTTGTAGCCGGAGTTGAACTTGCCGGCCTTCGTCATCTTGTCGACCAGTGCCTTGGGCATCGGCTCGCCGGTCTTGTAGTTCTTCGCGTAGTGGGCGAACACCTTCGGATCGGTGGCCCAGTGCTCGTTGAACTGCGAGGGGAACTCGACGAAGTCGCGCGCGGTGTTGGTGCCGGACAGGGTCGGGTACTGCTCGTCGGCGAAGATGCCGTGCAGCGCGTGGCCGAACTCGTGGAACATGGTGATCACGTCATCGAACGACAGCAGCGCCGGCTGGCCCGCGGCCGGCTTGCTGAAGTTGCCGACGTTGTAGATCACCGGCTTGGTGCCCAGCAGTTTCGACTGGGTGACCAGGTTGTCCATCCAGGCGCCGCCGTTCTTGTTGTCGCGCTTGAAGTAGTCGCAGTAGAACAGCGCCATCGAGCTGCCGTCCTTGTCGAACACCTCGAACACGCGCACGTCCGGCTGGTACACCGGGATGTCCTTGCGCTCCTTGAAGGTCAGCCCGTACAGCTGGTTGGCCGCGTAGAACACGCCGTTCTGCAACACGTTGTCCAGTTCGAAGTACGGCTTGATCTGGTTTTCGTCGAGGTCGTACTTCGCCTTGCGCACCTGCTCGGCGTAGAAGTTCCAGTCCCACGGCTGCAGCTTGAAGCCGCCGTGCTGCTGGTCGATCACCGCCTGAATGTCGGCCGCCTCCACCTTGGCGCGGCCGGTGACGGCGGGCACCAGGTCCTGCATGAATTTCAGCGCGGTTTCCGGCGTCTTGGCCATCTGGTCGTCGAGCTTCCACGCGGCATAACTCGGGAAGCCGAGCAGCTTCGCCTGCTCGGCGCGGATCTGCGCCAGCCGCTCGATGGTCTTGCGGGTGTCGTTCGCGTCACCCTGCTCGGCACGGTTCCAGGAAGCCTCGAACAGCGCCTGGCGGGTGGCGCGGTCGGTGAGGTCCTGCAGCTCCGGCTGCTGGGTGGTGTTCTGCAGCGACAGCACGTACTTGCCGTCCTGCTTGCGGTCCTTGCCGGCCTGGCTGGCGGCGGCCAGTTCGGCATCGGACAGGCCGGCCAGCTTCGCCTTGTCGGCGATCACCGGCGCGGCGTCCTTCGTTGCGGCCAGCAGCTTGTTGGTGAACGCGGTGCTCAGCGTGGACTCTTCCTTGTTGAGGTCCTTCAGCTTCGCCTTGTCGGCGTCGGACAGCTTGGCGCCGGCGTGCACGAAGTTCCGGTAGACCACCTCGACCAGGCGCGCCGATTCGGGGTCGAGCTTGAGCGTGTCGCGCTGGTCGTAGACCGTCTGCACGCGCTGGAACAGCTTGCTGTCGAGATAGATCGCATCCTCGTGCGCGGCCAGCTTCGGCGCTTCGTCTTCCTGCACTTTCTGCAGCGCGTCGTCGGTGTTGGCACCGGTGACGGCGTTGAAGGCGGTCATCACCCGGTTGAGCATGGCGCCGGACTTCTCCATCGCCACGTAGGTGTTCTCGAAGGTGGGCGCTTCGGGGTTGTTCGCGATCTTCTCGATCTCGGCCATGTGCTGCTTCATGCCCTCTTCGATCGCGGGCTGGTAGTCGGCATCGTGGATCTTGTCGAATGGCGGCGCCTGGAACGGCAGCGTGCTGGCGCTGTAGAACGGGTTGCTGGTCATGTCGGTGGCCGCCGGCGCGGCGCTGCTGGTGCTGGCGGCGGAAGCGGCCGGCGCGGGTGGGTTGGCGGCGCCTTCCGGCTGCTGCGAGCAGGCGGCCAGGGCCATCGTGGTGGCGATCACAATCGTGCGCAGTCGAAGCATCGGGTTCCCCAGGAGTGGTGCGCCCGGCATCGGGCACGGAAGTCTGACCGCCGACTGTAGGAGCGTGGGCGGTAGAAACACAAGCGGCTGCGGCTGCGTGGTTTTGGCCAGCTTTTCCGCTCCTTTTCGTTGAATAGCTGCGGCTATTCGCCTCAAACGATCGAAAAACCTGACTCAAAAACCACGTTGCCTCGCTCACCTGGTTTCTACCACCCACGCTCCTGGCGAGACGGCGGCCAGTTTCCAAACGGTGACGCCGTGAAGCGGCGCAGAATCCTGCGACTCAGGCGGCGCGCAGGTCGCGCAACTGCCAGGCGCCGCCGATCATCAGGTACAGCCGATGGCGCACCACGCTCATCGGCAGGTCGGTGATCAGGTCCACCTCGGTGTGCAGGTCGACCACTCGTGCGTCCACCTGCGCGGTCGGGTCGGTGGCGCCGAGACTGTCGTCGACCGCGTCCGGATCGGGCTGCGCCGCGCGCCAGCGCTGGAAAAGCTCGTCGCTGCGCAAGGCCTGCTGCAGGGTGCTGGCGAAACCGTCCGGGCCGGCGCCATCCCACGAGAAACGCGGATCGTCGCCGCGTGCGTGGACGATGTCGGCGATCGAAAGGTAGTAATGGTTGCGGGCCATGGTCACTCCGGCGTGGGAAACGTGCGCCATCCGAACACATCGAATGTGAAGCTCAGTCCAAGGCTGCCACGGCCGCGTCCAGACAGCCGGCGGCCTGCGCCGGTGCCACGCCATGCGGCAGCACGCCCAGGCACGGCGCGGGCAGCAACGCGCGCAGCGTGTCCAGGTTTTCTTCCGGCGCGTCCATCGATGGGTCCACCCGGTTACCGATCCAGCCCAGCAGGTGGCAGCCGTCGGCCACGATCGCCCGGGCGCTGAGCAGGGCATGGTTGAGGCAACCCAGCCGGAGGCCCACCACCAGGATTACCGGCAGTCGCCATTGTTTGGCGATGTCCGAGGCAAACAGGCCAGGCGCCAGCGGCACCAGCCAGCCACCCACGCCCTCCACCACCACCTTCGCGTGCCGCGCGGCCAGTTGTTCGAACGCCGCGCGCAACGGCGCCAGCGTGATCTCCACACCATCGTGGGCCGCGGCAAGATGCGGCGACAACGGATCGCGCAGCGCCACCGGGTTGACCAGCGCATACGGCAGCTCGACGTCAGCGCCCGCCGCCAGCAGCGCCAGCGCATCGTCGTTGCGCAGGCCTTGCGGCGTTTCCACACAACCACTGGCAACCGGTTTCATGCCGCAGGCGTCGTGACCGGCCGCACGCAAGGCGTGCAGCAGCGTGCAGGCCGAGTGCGTCTTGCCGATGCCGGTATCGGTGCCGGCGATGAACACGGCCGACATCATGCCGGCGCGTGACGTCGGTCGAAGTGACTCGTCACAGGCCCGATCAGGAACAGCAGCGAATACATCATGCCGGGGATCGACCACATCCATCCGGGCACCGACAACGGCATCAGCAGGGCGACCAGCGCCGATGCCAGACCGATCACCGCCGGCACGCTCCAGATCCGCATCTCGCGGCGCGCGTCCAGGTTGTCCAGGCCGTGCCGCGCCGCGACCTTGGCCGCATCCAGAAACAGCAGCGTCAACGTGCCCGCCATGCAGGCATAGGCCAGCCCGTAGCAGACGAACAGCGTGCGCATGTCGGCCGGCCCGCTCACCTTGAAATCACCGGGCAGGTAGCCGCCGCTGATCGAGGAGAACACCCCGGAAAACACCATGTGCAGCGGGTAGACGAAGATCATCGCGAAGAACACCAGCAGCAGCGACAGCCAGCGCCCGCTGGCGCCGGCGCCATGGCAGCGCTTGCGCCAGCGCACATGGCCATGCCAGAAAAACGCGATCTGAAAGAAGCACACGGCGAACGCGGGGATGCCGCCCAGCGCGTGCAGCAACTTGCCGGTGCTGTCGGGAATCGACTCGCCGCCGATCAGCAGCAAGGTGAGGATGAACGCGAACGCGCCATCCACGAACATGTCCAGCCGCCCCGCCTCGATCCCTTCGCGCTGCTCGGTCAGACTCATCTGGCATCCCCCGTGATGATGGCTCGGCGCATAATACGGACTTTGCCGCGGGACGCATCGCATGTTCGACCTGAAAGCCCAGACCTACGCCAGCAAGCGCGAGCACTACGCCGACCTGGTGCAGCAGGCGCGCGGCATCCTGGCCGGCGAGCGCGACCTGATCGCCAACGCGGCCAATTTCGGCGCACTGGTCTATCACAGCCTGGCGCAGGTGAACTGGGCCGGCTTCTACCTGTACGACGGCCATGAACTCGTGGTGGGTCCGTTCCAGGGCAAGCCCGCGTGCATCCGCATCGCACTGGGCCGGGGTGTCTGCGGCACCGCCGCGCAGACCCGCGAAACCCAACTGGTGCGCGACGTCAACGCGTTCGCCGGGCACATCGCCTGCGACGCCGCCTCGCAATCGGAAATCGTGGTGCCGCTGGTCAGGGCCGACGGTTCGCTGCTCGGCGTGTGGGATGTCGACAGCCCGGTCACCGACCGCTTCGACGAGGACGACCGCGCCGGCATGGAAGCGCTGTGCGCGGTGTTCATGGACGCCGTGCAGGGCTGAAACCGGAGCTCAGCCGTGAGAGGTTGTGATTTTTCAACCTCGAAGCCCGGCCATGGCGAGGGCATGGATGCCCGAATTGAGGCAACGCAGGAGCAGTTGCCCGATGGCCGGACGTGGATCGGTCACGCAAGTGACTGATTCACGTGAGCACGTCCGGGCATGTACCGGACGTGCGATAGAAGAAAGCGACAGGAAGTGGCTTTCTTCACAGGCTCTGAGATCTCAGCGCTCGCGGTCCTGATGCGCGCCTTCGCGCGGCTGCGCCAGCAAGTCCATCACCGCCTGCCGCGCCTCCTCCACCCCGGTGCCGGCGGACGAGGAAAACACCTGGGCGGTGGCGGACAGGTTTTCGGCGGCGAACTGCTTGCGCAACGCGGCCAATGCCTGCGCCGCCTGGCCCCGCGAGATCTTGTCCGCCTTGGTCAGCAGCACGTGGCACGGCAGCTGGGTGTCGAAGCAGAACTGCAGCATCAGCCGGTCGAATTCCTTCAGCGGATGGCGGATGTCCACGATCAGCACCAGCCCGCGCAGGCTGCGGCGCTGGTGCAGGTAGGCGTCGATCTCCTGCTTCCAGTGCTCGCGCATGTCCAGCGGCACCTTGGCGTAGCCGTAGCCGGGCAGGTCGATCAGGCGCAGGTCGGGGGTCGGTCGCTCCTGCACATCCCGGTGCGGCGGCAGGCTGAAGGCCACCATCTGCTGGGTGCGCCCCGGCGTCTTCGAGGTGCGTGCCAGTCCCTTGTGGTTGGTCAGTGCGTTCAGCGCACTGGACTTGCCCGCGTTGGAACGGCCGGCGAAGGCGACTTCCGCGCCCTGGTCGACGGGAAGCTGGCTGATGCGATGGGCGGCGAGCACGAATTGCGCGCCCTGGAGGGGATTCGACATGGGGATGGTTTGACCAAGCTGGGGTGGCGCAGGGATAATTCTTCGGTTTCTGCCTGTTGCGGACCGCATGGCCGCAATCGCTGGCAGTGTTTGCAAGTCTCTCGGGAGTCAAGTGTATGAGTTTTCGGTCCGCTGGTTTTCGGCCCGCTGTTCTCGGGTCCGCCATGGCCCTCGTGTTCGCGCTGTCCGCCAGCGCCGCGATGGCCCAAGATGCCAAGCCGGAGACCGCGTCCCCCGCTGCCGCCAGCACCGCCGCTGCAGCGCCTGCCGCACCGGCCGTCGCCGCTGCTGAAGCCCCGGCCAAGCCGGGCGACGCCACCGCGGGCCAGGCCAAGGCCGCCGTCTGCGGCGCCTGCCACGGCATGGACGGCAATTCCGCCGACGCGCAGTACCCGAAGCTGGCCGGCCAGAGCGAGCAGTACATCGTGCGTCAGCTGACCGACTTCAAGGCGGGCAAGCGCCAGAACCCGATCATGATGGGCATGGCCGCGCCGCTGTCGACCCAGGACATGCACGACGTGGGCGCCTACTTCGCCAGCAAGACGGCGCTGCCGGGCGTGGCCGACCAGGCCCTGGTCGAGCATGGCCAGACGCTGTTCCGCCAGGGCGATTCGACCCGTGGCATCCCGGCCTGCATGGCCTGCCACAGCATCGACGGCCGCGGCAATCCGGGTGCGATGTATCCGCAGCTGACCAGCCAGCACGCGCAGTACATCGAGGCGACGCTGAAGTCCTGGCACGACGGCACCACCTGGGGTGACGACGCGCACGCGCAGATCATGCCGGCGATCGCCAAGCAGCTGACCCCCGACGACATCGCCGCCCTGGCCAGCTACATCGAAGGCCTGCACAGCGCCGACAGCCAGCCGGCCGCCACTCCCTGATCGAACCCGCGCCGACCTTCAAACGTCGGCGCGCTGGTTTTCGCGCCCCACTTTCGAGGTCTGCCATGTTGAAGCGTCTGCCGTTCCTGTGTGCCGCCCTGCTCGCGCTTGCCGCCTGCAGCCATGACAGCAACAACGGCAGTCCCGCCGCCGAGGCCAGCGCTCCGGCCGTCACCAGCACGGCGCCGGCCAGCGCCGTGAGCAGCCCCGCCACGGCCGCTGCCGCCAGCACCGCCGCGGCGCCCGCCAGCAGTGCGACCGTCGCGCCGGCCCAGGCTCCTGCCGAGGCAGCAACACCGGCGGTGGCCGCCGCGCCGTTCGTGGACACCGGCAAGTGGGTCGAGGGCAAGAACTACTTCCGCATCGATCCGGCGCAGCCGACCAGCCACCCCGGCAAGATCGAGGTGACCGAGGTGTTCTCCTACGGCTGCCCCGCCTGCAACGCCTTCCATTCCACCGTCGACCGCATCGCCAAGAGCCTGCCGTCGGACGCGGTGATGAACTACCTGGCCGCCTCGTTCCGTCCTGACGAAAACTGGCCGATGTACCAGCGCGCGTTCTACACCGCGCAGGCGCTGGGCGTGGTCGACAAGAGCCACGACGCGATGTACGACGCGGTGTGGAAGAGCAAGGAACTGTCGACCTACAACGCCACCTCCAGCGGACTGAAGCCGCACGAGGCGTGGCCCACGATCGAGGACGCGGCGAAGTTCTACGCCAAGTACGGCGTCGACCCGAAGGAATTCGTCGCCGTCGCCAACTCGTTCAGCGTCAACACCCAGATGAAGCGCGCCGACGACCTGATGAAGGCCTACGGCGTGGAAAGCACGCCGACCATGATCGTCAACGGCAAGTACCGCTTCACCGCCGGTGACGCGGGCGGCTATGCGCAGTCGATCGAGCTGACCCTGTGGCTGGTGTCGAAGGAAGCGGCCGGCAAGTAGGCGCTTCGGTTAAGCTGGTCAGCCGGCATCCCCACCGCATTCGAGCGAAGAAACCCATGTTCCAGCGATTCGCCTGTTCCCGCGTCCTGATCCTGCTTGCCGGCCTGCTGCTGGCCACCGCCTGCACCGCGAAATCCGGTGCGGTGGACCCGTACACCGACGGCGCCGAGTACGTCACCCTGCCCGCCCCGCACCAGCGCTACAGCAGCGAGGGCAAGGTGGAAGTGGTCGAGGTGTTCTCGTATGGCTGCATCCATTGCGCCCACTTCGCGCCGGTGGCCGATGCGCTGGCCAAACAGTTCCCCAAGGGCGTGGAGTTCAAGCTGCTGCCGGCGCCGTTCAGTGCCGAATGGGTGCCGTTTGCCCGGGCGTTCTACGCGGCCAGGCAGCTGGGCGTGCTGGACCGCACGCACCTGGCCCTGTTCCAGGCGAAGTTCGAACAGCACTATCCGATCAACTCGATGAACGAACTGGCCGACTTCTACGCCCGCGCGGGTGTCGATCGCGCCGCGTTCATGCAGGCGGCCACATCGACCCAGACCACCGACCAGATGAAGAGCGACCTCGCCCTGATCCAGAAGTGGCAGGTCGATGGCACGCCGACCATCGTGATCAACGGCAAGTACCGCGTCGCCGCGGTGCACTCCTATGACGAGATGGTCGCCGTCACGCAGTGGCTGGTGAAGCGCGAGCTGGCCGGCAAGTAATCGCCGGGTTCCCCGGCGGCTGGCGTGGCATTCACAACGGATGGATCATGCTTGTCGTCATCTCGGCGCATGAACCCATGCGCCGGCTTCCCCTTTTCGCGTAGTGGCCCGCCATGACTCGCGCCTCCGTTTCCACCGCCCCTGCCGAGCGCCACCTGCGCCTGCTGAGCTGCAACATCCTGGCCGGCGCCAGCGTGCAGCGCTATCGCCAGTACGTAACCCGCAGCCTCAGTGCGGTGCTGCCCGGGCGCAGCAAGATGGACAACCTCGACCGGCTCGCCGAAGTGCTGGCGCAGTTCGACGTGGTCGGCCTGCAGGAAGCCGATGCCGGCAGCCTGCGTTCGGGTTTCCTCAACCAGACCCGCTACCTCGCCGAAACCTCCGGCTTGCCGTTCTGGAGCCACCAGCCCAACCGGGCGATGGCGCGGCTGGCGCATTCGGCGAACGGGCTGATCAGCCGGCTCGAACCGCATTCGGTGACGGACTACCCGCTGCCCAGCCGCATCCCGGGCCGCGGCGCCCTGCTGGCCCAGTTCGGTGAAGGCGACAACGCGCTGGCGGTGATGATCGCCCACCTGTCGCTGAGCGCGCAGGCGCGCGCGCGCCAGCTCGGCTTCATCGCCGAGCTGCTGCAGGATTTCCCCCATGCGGTGCTGATGGGCGATCTCAACGCCGAGCCCGGCAGCGCCGAGATGAAGCATCTTTTCGCCAGGTCCACGCTGCAGCCACCAGCCCAGCCCACGCCCACCTTCCCCAGCTGGAAGCCGCGGCGGGCGCTGGATCACATCCTCACCTCGCCGGCGATCACGCTGGAGAAAACCTGGGCCTTGCCGCAGGCGTTCTCCGATCACCTGCCGCTGGCGGCGGAGATCCGCCTGCCGGCGCACGTCGGCGGCAAGGCCTCGGCGAAGCGCAGTCGATGACGTCGAACCGATGGCGACTGGCCTGGCCATGGCTGGCCCTGCTGCTGGTGGCGCTGCTCGGCGCGTGGTTGCGCTACGGCGTGGTCGAGCCCGGCTCGATGGCGCAGCAGTGCGGCGCCGGCCACGCGCCGTGGTGGTGCCCGTGGCGGCAACGGCTGGTACTCGGTTTCCTGCACAACGTGTATGGCATCGCGGCGCTGGTCGCGACCGCGCTGGCGTTGGTGTGGAAGCGCCCGTGGCTGGCCTGGCTGGCCGCCGCCCTGGGCATCGTGGCGCTGCAGCTGTACTGCTTCGAGAGCGGCGCACTGGCTGCGCTGATCGGCTGCCTACGCCTGATCGGGCTGCAGGCGGACGGCCTGCCGCCACGCCGACCACACCGGCAGGACCAGCAGCAGGTTCACACCCAGCCATAGCCACGCCACATGCGTGAGACCGGATTCCTGCCACAGCACCGTCGCCGCCAGCAGCGGCAGCAGGCAAGCCAGGAAGCGCTCCTCCAGCAACGGCATCAGCGGCGCGCGACGATCGGACAGCCAGCCGGACAGCGCGTAGCCGGCGCAGGGCAACAGGAACAGGCCCAGCGGAAAATCCCGGTAGCGCCCGTCGACCACCAGCAACAGGCCGTAGAAGGCCAGCGCGAACAACCAGCCCAGTCGCCACCACGACCGCGGCAGCGGCGGCGTCATCCCGCACAGGCGCGCGGCGATCCAGCGCGCCAGGCGCAGCGCGGTAAGCAGCGCCAGCACGCAGGCGCCCAGCGACACCGTCCATTCCCACGCGTCGCGACAGGCGTACCACATCTGCCGGAACTGCCAGGCCAGCGCGCCGCCGCTGGCCGCGCCGGCCAGCGTCAGGGCCAGCCAGCCACGCGCTCCGCGCCAGCGACGCCGCCACGCACCGACCAGCAGGAACACGCCGGCGCCGGCCACGCCGGCCAGCCAGCCCGCCCACCAGTGCGGCTCTTCCACCACCGGCCCCTGCATCGCGAACTTCGGCCGCGCCTGCGCATCGAAGATGCCCCAGTAGCCGCCCACGGTGCCTTCCTGGGCGCGTTTCCACGGCTGGTCGAACGCTTCGATCACGTTGTACGGCATGTGCACGGTGGCCGCGTAGCGCAGGAATTCGCGCAGGTAGCGGGCCTCGTTGACCACGCTGGCACTGGCCGCCTGGCGCGGGCGGCCGGCGCTGGGCCAGCCGGTCTCGCCGATCATCACGGCGCGGCCGGGAAACGCCTGCTGCACCTTCGCATAGACGTCGGCCACGTGCTGCACCGCCCGCTCGGGTGACACCGGCTGGTCTTCCCAGTACGGCAGGATGTGGATGGTCAGGTAGTCGACCGAGCCGGCCAGCTCGGGATGGCGCAGCCAGAACTCCCACACGTCGGCGTAGGTCACCGGCACCGTGACCGCCTCGCGCACCTGTTTCAGATAGACGGCCAACTGGCTGGCCGGCAGATCGCCACGCAACAGCACCTCGTTGCCCACGATCACCCCGCGCAGCACCTGTGGATACCTGTTTGCGGTAGCGATGCCCAGTCGCACCTGCTCGGCGTTCGCCTTCGCGTCGCCGCCCAGCCAGATGCCCATCAGCACCTTCATGCCATGGCGTTCGGCGATCGCCGGCACCTCGCTCAGGCCCTGCCCTTGCGAATACGTGCGCACGCAATCGAAGCGCTGCGACAGCGCGGCAAGGTCGGCATCGATGCGCTCGGCGCTGATGTGCGCCGTCGGGTCCAGTGGCGTCTCGCCGGCACGACGAAACGGCGCATACGACACGCAGGCGATGCGCGCCGACGGCGCATCCGGCAAGGCCACCGGTCGACCGATCGCCCACCACCACCACGCGGCGGCCAGTGCCATCACCACCAGCGCGAGCCACGCCGGCCAGACGCGACGGAAAACAGGCGAAGCAGCTGGCGACATGCCGATCCCGGTAAAGGCGTGGATGAAGCGCGACAGCTTAACAGGGCCCACCACGCACTCACCGAACGCCGACAAGTCGAAACGGGCCATCCACTACACTGGCCGCGATCCACCGCAGGAGTTGTCATGTTTTCTTTCGCTTCGTCGCGGCGCGTGCCGCTGGCCTGGCTGGCGCTGGCCGGCGCCTGGCTGCTCACCGGCTCGACCGCACTGGCCGCCACGCCCGATGCCGCGCAACGCGTCGCCTTCAAGCAGGCGTACGCCGTCGCCCAGCAGGGCGGCGACGGCTGGCGCCAGTTTGCCGGCAACCTGCACGACTACCCCTTGTATCCCTACCTGGCTGCGGCGGCGCTGCAACACGACATCCAGCAGGTCGACCGCGCCAGCGTGGAAGCCTATCTCGCGCAGTATCCGGACTGGATCCCCGCGGCCGACCTGCGCCGCGCGTTCCTGCTGGAACTGGCACGCCGGCAGGACTGGAGCGGCTTTCTTGCGCTGTACCAGCCCGGCCTCGGCGACACGCTGAGCTGCGACGCGCTGCAGGCGAAACTCGCTAGCGGCGGCAAGCTGGACTTCCAGCGCGACCTGGCCGAGCTGTGGACCCGTGCCAACCTGCCCGGCGCCTGCGATCCGGTGCTTGACGCCGCGCACGACCAGGGCCTGCTCACCGACGCACGGCTGTGGACACGGATCGATCGCGCGGCCGACGCCGGCCAGGCCGGCACCATCACCAGCCTGGCCAGCTGGCTGCCTGCCGGCGAACAGCCCGCCGCGCAGCAACTGGCCACCGCGCTGCGTGATCCGGCTGCCGCGGTCGCCGATGCGACGAACTGGCCCGACGGTACGCGCCAGCGCCACGCCGTCACGCTGGCGCTGACCCGGCTGGCCCGACGCCAGAGCGACAGCGCCGACGCCGCGTGGCAGCAGCTGCAATCGCGCTTCACGCTGAGCGAGGCCCAGCGCAACCGCATCCTGCAGACACTGGCGCTGTTCCGCGCCACCGACTTCGACGATGACGCCCTGGCCCGGCTGATCGCGCTGCCCGCCGCCGCGCAGACCGACAGCACCCGCGAGTGGCGCGTGCGCGTGGCACTGGCCCGGCAGGACTGGAGCGCGGCGCTGGCGGGCATCGAGGCGATGCCCGCCAGCCAGCAGCAGGACGGCGAATGGCAATACTTCCGCGGCCGCGCGCTGGCCGCGCTGGGCCGTGCCGACGAAGCCCGGCGGCAGTTCGCCGACCAGGCCGACCAGCCGACCTTCTTCGGCTTCATGTCGGCGGACCGGCTCGACCAGCCGTACGCGATCTGCCCGCTGACCCTGGCCGGCGACCCGCAGCGCGAACAGCAGCTGCTGGCGATGCCGGGGCTGGTGCGCGCGTTCGAGCTGTACGCGGTGGACCTGCCGAAGCTGGCCCGGCGCGAATGGACACGCGCCCTGCAGGGCAGCGACGTCGCCACGCAAAGGATCGCCGCCGACATGGCCAACCGCCGCGGCTGGTACGACCGCGCCGTGTTCACCCTGAGCAGCGGCGATGCCCTGCGCCTGTATGACCTGCGCTTCCCGCTGGCCAGCCAGGACGGCCTGGTGCCGCAGGCCGAGCAGGCCGGCATCGAACCGGCCTGGGCCTACGGCATCCTGCGCGCGGAAAGCGCGTGGATGAGCGACGCGCATTCCGGCGCCGATGCGCGCGGCCTGATGCAGTTGCTGCCGGAGACCGCGGCGCTGGTGGCCAGGCGCAACGGACTGGACTGGGCCGGCGGCGACAGCCTGTACGACCCGGCCACCAACATCGCGCTGGGCACCCGCTACCTGGCGCAGATGGCGGCGCGCTTCAACGGCTCGCCATGGCTGGCCAGCGCCGCCTACAACGCCGGCCCGAACAAGGTCGACCAGTGGCTGGCCGCCCGCGGCACCCTGCCCACCGACCTGTTCGTGGCCAGCATTCCCTACAAGGAAACCCGCGAATACGTGGCCCGCGTGATGGCCTTCAGCGTGATCTACGACTGGCGTCTGGACGGCCATACGGTGGTGCCGCTGGCCACCCGCATGGAGGCGATCGGCCAGCCCTACAGCCTGCCCGGCAATGGCACGCCACGCCGCGAAGTAAGCTGCCCGGCGCCGACCACCGCGCCGACGACGGCGCCGGCCAACGCCGCCAGCGTTTCTCGCTGACCGATCTCCGCACCTGTTTCAGCAAGGAACGCCGCCCATGGCCGCACAGCAACTCGTCATCCTCGGCGGCACCGGCTTCCTCGGCCAGCGGCTGGTCCCGCGACTGGCCGCCGACGGCCATCGCATCGTGCTGCTCAGCCGCGATCGCGAGCGGCATCGCGCACTCGCCGTGCTGCCGGGCGTGAGCGTGCGCAACGCCGACATCTACGATGACGCCGTGCTGCGCCGCCAACTGGCAGGCGCCGATGCGGCCATCAACCTGGTCGGCATTCTCAACCAGGGTGGTCGACACAGCTTTCAGCGCACCCACGTCGAACTGACCCGGCGGCTGATCGCCGCCTGCCACGACAGCGGCGTCGGACGCCTGCACCAGATGAGTTCGCTGAAGGCCGGCCAGGGCCTGTCGCAATACCTGAAGACGCGTGGCGAAGCCGAAGCCCTGGTCAGGGCTTCGGCGCTGGACTGGACGATCTACCAGCCCAGCGTGATCTTCGGCCGCGGCGACGGCCTGGTCAGCCGCTTCGCCGCGCTGCTGCGGAACATGCCGGCGCTGCCGCTGGCGCGCGCGCAGTCGCGCCTGGCGCCGACCTGGGTCGGTGACGTGGCGGAGGCGATCGCCCGCTGCGTGAACCACGAGCGCCTGGGCCGGCAGCGCAGCTTCGAGTTGTACGGCCCCGATGTGCTCAGCCTGGGCGAGATCGTGCGCCGCATCCGCGATGCCGCGGGCCTGCGCACGCCGATCGTCGCCCTGCCCGACAGCCTGGGCCAGTTGCAGGCACAGTTCGCCGAGCTGTTGCCGGGCAAGCCGTTTTCACTGGACAACTTCCGTTCGCTGCGCACCGATTCGGTGGGCAAGGTAGATGGCTACGCCGCCCTCGGCATCACGCCCCAGCCGCTGGCGCCGTGGCTGCCGGTGCTGCTGGGCGAACCGGCGCGGCAACGCCGGCTGGCCGCGGCGCGATCGCTGCGGCGCTGAGAGGTTTTCAACCTCTCAGGTCGGCCAGGCATGGTCGACCGCGAATCGGTCACCCAAGTGGCTGATTCGCGTGAGCGCGTTCGGGCATGTACCGGACGCGCGATGGAAGCAAGTCGCAGGAAGTGGTTTTCTTCACAGGCTCGAAGGAATTCGCTGCTCACCGATTCACAGCAGGCCCAGCAACACCCGCAACCGATCCAGCTTGCCGCGGTAGCGTGGCGCCCGCGGCTCCTGCCAGCGCAACGGCTCGCGCAGCCGCGCGGTGTTGCCGGCCGCGCCCTGGCGCCGGTTGGCATGGACGTCCAGGCAGGCCGGGTCCTCATCGAGCCCGAGGAAGTTCAGCAGGCGATGCAGTTGCAGCGGCGGATCGGCCAGCAGCGATTCGTGCTCATGCACGAACACGCGCCCGCGATGCAGCTGCTGCCAGTGCGCGCAGAGACCGTCGTAGTCGCGCCAGAAACTCGCCAGTTCGTCGAGGTCGTAGCTGAACTCGTTGTAGGAGGTAAACAACTGGCGATAACAGCTCAGGCAGTTCTCCAGCGGATCGCGACGGCAATCCACCAGTCGCGCGCCGGGCAACATGGCCATCGCCGCGCCCATCAGGTGCCAGTCCTGGTCGCTCTGGTCGATGAAGCAGCGCTTGTCGTCCTGCGCGCGCACGGCCCGCGCCAGATAGTCGCGGCCAAGCCGCGCCCAGTCCGCCGGCGTGGCCTCGATGGTCCACTGGGGGAATTCCCGCTGCCGGCGCCTCGATTCTTCCTCGATCACGGCGCGTAGATGCTGCGGCCGCTCGCTGGCGTCCACCTGGGCATGACCGGCAAGCACGCGCCGCAGCAGGCCGCCGCCCGAGCGCGGCAACCCTGCGATGAAGACGACCTGCTCGCCCAGCCGCGAATCCTCGACCTCGCCCGGCGGCTGGGCGAAGGCCGCGCGGATGCGCGCGATCCGGGCGGACACCGACGCCGCGTTCCAGCTCACCAGCTTGCGCTTCTGTCCATTGGCCTTGCGCAGCGTGCGAAATGCGGCATGGTAGTCGCCCTGGTCCTCCAGGCAACGGGCCAGCGCGAAGCCCAGCATCACGCGCGCTTGTGGCGACGTGCCGGGACGTTGCATCGCCTGTTTCAGGCGGGTCAGGTCATCCTTCGAAAACGGCTCGACCTGCAACCTGGCCAGGCCGAGCCACGCCTCGGCGTGATCCGGTTCATGCCGCAAGGCCTCGCGATAATTCGTGCACGCGGCGGCCACCGCACCCAGGCTGGCCTGGGCCTCGGCCAGCAGGCTGCGCATCACCGGATCGTCGGGGGCGAGGTCCACCGCCCGATGCAGCGCCGTGATCGCACCGGCCGTACGTCCCTGCTGCTGGAATGCACGGCCCAGGCTGAACCATGCCGGCGGAAAATCGGGAGCCAGTTCGCAGGCACGGCGCAAGGATGAAAACGCGGTGGCGAATTCGCCCCCGCTGTACAGCGACATGCCCAGGTTCATGTGCAGCAGCGCGTTGTCCGGCTCCGTGACCAGCGCCCGCCGCAGGATCGCCACCGCCCCGGCATGGTCGCCACGGATATGCGCCACCAGCCCCTGCAGGCGCTGCGCCTCGACAAAATCCGGCGCCATCGCCCGCACGTCGGCCAGCGCCGCGCCAGCGGCGTCCAGCTCGCGACGCGCCATCGCCACCGTGGCCTCGTCGTAGCGCTGGCGCGCCGCCGCCGGCAGGCCGGCGGTGCGGCCGAGCAGCAGCGGATGAACCTGCATTGCCACCATCTTGCGTTTCCCGGATTACCCCATGCAGCCAGCTTAAGCGAGGGGGGCCGCATCTGGAAGCAATGATCCGGCCAGGTTACCGCTGCATGCCTTCGATTCTGTCCTCCGCGGGTGGTTTCACGACCCCGGCGGTTCACCGACGCCACAAGAGCCCGTGGCATCATCCCCCCATGCACATCTACCTGGTCGGCGGCGCGGTCCGCGACAAACTGCTGAAGCGCCCCGTGGTCGACCATGACCGCGTGGTGGTGGGTGCGACGCCGGAGGCCTTGCTGGCGCTGGGTTACAAGCCGGTAGGCAAGGATTTCCCGGTGTTCCTGCATCCGCAGACGGGCGAGGAATATGCGCTGGCGCGGACCGAGCGCAAGAGCGGGCGCGGCTATCACGGCTTCGTGTTCCAGGCCGATGCCACGATCACGCTGGAGCAGGACCTGGCGCGGCGCGACCTGACCATCAATGCGATCGCCGAGGACGAACACGGCACATTGACTGATCCGTTCGGCGGCGTGGCCGACATCGAGGCGGGCGTGCTGCGCCACGTGTCCGAAGCCTTCGTCGAGGACCCGGTGCGGGTGTTGCGGGTGGCGCGATTTGCCGCGCGTTTCGCGCCGCTGGGCTTCAGCGTGGCCGCGGAAACGATGGCCCTGATGCAGCAGATGGTGCGCGACGGCGAGGTCGATCACCTGGTGCCCGAGCGCGTGTGGGCGGAGACGCGCAAGGCGCTGGGCGAGGCGCGGCCGTCGGCGTTCCTGCGGGTGCTGCGTGAATGCGGTGCGCTGGCGGTGCTGTTCCCCGAAGTGGACTCGCTGTATGGCGTGCCGCAGCGCGCCGAGTTCCATCCGGAGATCGACACCGGCGTGCATGTGGAGATGGTGCTGGATGCCGCGGCGACGCTGGCGCCCGGCAACGACGTGGTGGGTTTCTGCGCGCTGACCCACGACCTGGGCAAGGCGCTGAGCCCGGCCGCCGAGCTGCCACGCCACGTCGGCCACGAGCATCGCGGCGTGGCGCCGTTGCGCGCGCTGGCCGCGCGACTGAAGGTGCCCACCGAACACGCCGCGCTGGCCGAGCTGGTCTGCCGCGAGCACCTGAACGTGCATCGTGCGTTCGAGCTGAAGCCGGCCACCGTGCTGAAGCTGCTGACCGCGACGGATGCCTTGCGCCGACCAGCGCGCCTGGACCTTTTTCTCGCCGCCTGCACCGCCGACAAGCGCGGCCGCCTGGGCCACGGCGACGACGCCTACCCGCAGGCCGATTACCTGCGCGAGGCGCGGGCGGTCGCCGCCGCGGTCGAATCCGCCTCGTTCGTGGCGCAAGGCATGGCCGGCCCGGCGATCGGACAGGCGATGGAAAACGCGCGCGTCCAGGCGATCGCCGAGCTGAAGGCGAGCCCTTCGGGGAACCGATCCGCGGTATAAAGGCGCGATGATTTTGCCGCCCGCAACGGGCGGTGGCGTCCCCTTGCCTGTTTCGGAGTTGCCCGTGCCGCGTGCCTTTACCCGCCCCTCTCCCGTTCCCCAGCGCTTCCGCCCGCTATGGTGGCTGGCGATCAGCTACCTGGTGATCACCTTCGCCACCCGCGTGGTGCTGCTGGTGATGTCGGGTGCCGAGGTACCGCACACCGCGTTCAATCTCGCCTATGCGTTTGGCGTGGGACTGTTCTACGACGTGGTCACCTTCATCTACGTGGCGTGGCCGCTGGTGCTGTTCCTGTGGATCGTGCCGACCCGGTCGGGGCGGGTGGCGCCGCTGTTGCGCTGGCTGGCCTATGCCATGGCAATGGCCCTGGCGTGCACGCTCTGCCTGGTCGCGCTGCACCTGCACTATCACGCCGGGCTGAAGGAAACCTGGCCGGCGCTGCTGCCATTCCTGTTCGTGCTGCCACTGGCGGCGTTCACTTACACGTCGCGCGCCGGCCAGTGGGTGTTGTACGTGTTCGCGCTGCTGCTGATCTACGGCCTGCTGTTCGTGGCCGCTTCGGAGCTGGTGTTCTGGAACGAGTTCAGCGTGCGCTTCAATTTCATCGCGGTGGACTATCTGGTCTACACCACCGAGGTGATCGGCAATATCCGCGAGTCGTACCCGATCGGCCTGTGGGTGAGCCTGCTGGCGGTACTGGCGCTGCTGGTGCTGGCGGTCGGCCACCGCGCCCTGCGCGTGCGCGACGATGGCAGCCGCTTCTGGCAACGAGGCAAGGTCGTGCTGCTGTGGCTGGTGCTGACGGTGATCTCGGTGGCTGCGGTGAACGGCGGCATGAAGGACCGCACCGGCAACAACTACGTCAACGAGCTGGCCGGCAACGGCATCTACCAGTTCTTCAACGCCTTCCGCAGCAGCCACCTCGACTACGCGAAGTTCTACCGCACCCTGCCCGACGACGACGCCTTCCGCCGCGTGCGCGAGATGCTGAAGACGCCGGACTCCAGCTATGTCAGCAGCGACCTGCACGACCTCACCCGGGCGATCCGCCGCAACGGCCCGGAGAAGCGCCTCAACGTGGTGCTGATCAGCGTGGAGAGCCTGTCCGGCGATTACCTGGGCACCTTCGGCAACCCGCAGAAGATCACCCCCTACCTCGACTCGCTGGTCGACCACAGCCTGTTCTTCGACAAGCTGTACGCCAATGGCACGCGCACCGTGCGCGGGCTGGAAGCGCTGTCGCTGTCGGTGCCGCCGACGCCCGGCGACTCGTTGCTGAAGGCGCATGACAACGAGAATCTGTTCTCGCTGGCGGACATCTTCAACGACCGCGGCTACCAGTCCGACTTCGTCTACGGTGGTTACGGCGAGTTCGACAACATGAACCAGTTCTTCGGCAGCAACGGCTACCGCACGGTGGACCGGCGCGACATTCCGAAGGGCGCCACGATCCACGGCGAGAACGTGTGGGGCGTGGCCGACGAGGACCTGTACACGCTGGCGCTGGGCCAGATGGACCAGATCCACGCCGCGGGCAAGCCGTTCTTCCTGCACATCATGACCACCTCGAACCATCGCCCGTTCACCTTCCCGGCAGGCCGGGTGAAACAGGCCAACGGCACGCGCGAAGGCGCCGTGGCGTATACCGACTGGTCGATCGGCGACTTCATCCGCCGCGCCCGCGAGAAGTCCTACTTCGACGACACCATCTTCGTGATCACCGCCGACCACTGCGCCTCCAGCGCGGGCAAGACCAGCGTGCCGATCAACCGCTACCACATCCCGCTGTGGATCTACTCGCCGAAACACATTCCGCCGCAGCGGGTGGACCGGCTGATGGGCCAGGTCGACATCGCGCCGACCGTGCTGGGCCTGCTCAACTTCAGCTATCGCACGCGCTTCTTCGGCTACGACCTGTTCCAGCTGGAAGCCGGTCGCGAGCGGGCCTTCCCGGCCACCTACGAAAAGCTCGGCTACCTGCACGACGACGTGCTCACCGTGCTGGAGCCGCAGCGCAAGCTGGAGCAGATGAAGCCGGACTACGCCACCGGCGACGCCACGCCGATCGAGCCGCAGGACCCGCAGCAGATCGCCGACGCAGTGGCCTATTACCAGGTGGCCAGCGACCTGTTCAAGCGCGGCCAGCTGGGGCGGCGCCCGGCGGATTCGACGCCGGTGGAGCCGCTGCCCGTGCCCGCCAGCGCGCTTCCCGCGTCCCCCGGCTCGGCGCCCGCACCCGCCAGTTCGGCTCCGGCAACCGCCAGTTCGGCAGGGTCAGCGCCGGCGACGATGCGCTGAGAACGCTTCCACGCTCGCCAGCACCCTGGCGAGCGGCGTGCGCAGCAAGCCCAGCGCGATGACCACGCCGATGCCGTCGGCCAGCACGTCGAAGGCATCGGCATCGCGGGGCGGGTCCAGCCACTGGGCGAACTCGATGAGGATGCCGAAGGCCAGGCAACCCAGCGCCGCCCACGCGCGCGGACGCCGGTCGCGATAGACATTGCCCCACCAGCCCATCAGGCAGATGAAGGTGATCGCGTGCAGCAGCTTGTCGCCGTACGGGAAGACCAGCGTGATGCCCGGATCGGGCGTCAGCGCCATCCACAGCGTCCAGGCCATGATCAACCCGCCGAGCACGACCCAGGCTTTGTGCCAGCGCAGCCGTCCAGACGTCTGAACGCGGACCGCTTCGATCAAAGCCGGCCACCCTGGTCGGCGGCCAGCAACTCGGCCGGCAGCGGCAACGCTTCCAGCCCCCGCGCCAGCAGCATCGCCTGGAAGCGCTCGCCCATCTGGTCGGGCAACATCAGGCGCTTCACCTGCTGGGACAGCCGGTAGCGGGCGTGTTCGTCGGGCGCCTTTTCGTGGGCGTCCTCGAACACCTGCTGCAGGCCCGCGCCGATCAGGAACTGCGCCTGGGGCAGATACGCCGCCACCCCGAAACCGGCGCTGTTGCCGGCCTCGGCCAGCGCGGTGAAATCGACCGAGGCGGTGAGGTCGTTGAGGCCCGGCAGGTACAGCGGGTCGTTGTGCGCATGGTGGCGGTAGTGCGCCATCAGGGTGCCGTCGTCGCGCTCGGGCAGGTAGAACTCGCGGCGCACATAGCCATAGTCGACGAAGAGCATCAGTCCGGCCACCAGCGACCCGGCCACCGCCTGCACCCAGTACGGCAGCTGCGGCAGGATTTCCGAGCGATAGCCGTCGGCGAATTCGGCGCCCAGGTCGCGCTCGACGTGGCGCACGGCGCCGGACACCAGCGCATCGGCCGGTCGATCGGTGCGCTTCAGGCGACCTTCGCCGTCCAGCACCACATGTTCTTCGAACACTTCGCCATCGCGCATGCTGAAACGCGTGGCCGGCAGGGCATCGATCACCTCGTTGGCGAACAGCACGCCGCGCCAGTCCTGCTCCGGCGGCCGATCCAGCCATTGCACGCGCGCATTGAGTTCGGCCGGAAGATTCGCCAGCAGGCGTTCGCGCTGGCGCTCGCGCAGATCGGCGCTCGGCTCCAGGATCAGGTAATTCCGCGGCAAGCTGCCGGCGGCGGCGAGTGCCTTCAGCGCGGACTCGGCAAACGCGCCGCTGCCGCCACCGAGTTCGAGGAAATCCGCCTGCTCGCCCAGCATCGCCAGCACCGGCTGCACCGCGTTCACCACGCAGCCGGCGAACAGCTCGCCCAGTTCCGGCGCGGTGACGAAATCGCCGGCCTCGCCGAACTTGGTGCGACCGGCGCTGTAATAGCCCAGCCCCGGCGCGTACAGGCAGCGCTCCATGTATTGCGCGAACGGCATCGGCCCGTGCGAGGCGATCTGCTCGCGCAGCAGTTGCAACAAATGATCGGAGTGGGCGCGTTCATCGGCACCGGGCTCGGGTAAACGGGAATGCATGGGTATTGCCGGTCGTGAGATACCTGGAAAGCATAGCGGATGGTCAGGCTGCAGCTGGCAAGCAAGCCGCGCACCTGCCAGACGGCACTTCACACATCGTGCTTACAGCGTCGCCGGCGGCACCAGCGCGATCACGGTCCAGCCGGGCTTCGGCTCCAGTTCGCGCTTGGCCGAGGCCACCCGCAGGGCGCCCTTTTCCTCGACGCCGAACATCAGCACCGTGTTCGAGCCGTATTGCTCGATGAAGTGCGGCCAGTCGAAGGTGGCGCTGAGCCGGGTCGACTTGATCCGCCAGCCCTGTTCCAGCATTTCGGCGAAGCGCCCGTGGGTCATCGTCTCGTCGAAGAGCGGCGGCGCCAGCAGGCTGCCGGCAAGCGCGGCGCGATCGGTGTTTTCCTGGGGCGTGAGGTTGCGCAGGCGGTAGACTTTTTCGCGCCCGAATTCCTGCCGGTAGTGCACGCAGGCCAGCGAGTTGCGCTCGCGATGGGTCGATACCGCCAGCAACCGGCCGATGCCGGTGAGGTCCAGATGACGCTCGGCATGCGGCGAGGCGGGGTTGCCGAAGAAGGTGCTGCGTCCCTCCATCCGCGCGAGGCGGATGCCATCCCAGTCGTCGTCGGCCAGCACCACGCGGAAGCCTGCCTCGTCCAGCGCCTTGCCGATCGCGCGCGCCACGACGTCGGAACCGAAGATCAACAGACCGCGCGGCTCCGGCTCGGCGACCTTCAGCCAGATCGCCAGCGGACGGGCGGTGGCGCTCTGCAGGATCACGGTGCCGATGATCAGGGTGAACACCAGCGGCACCAGCGCCTCGGCACCGGCCACGCCCAGGGCGTCGAGGCGCAGCGCGAACAGCGCCGACACCGATGCGGCCACGATGCCGCGCGGCGCCACCCAGCCGATCAGCGCGCGCTCGCGCCAGCTCAGGCTGCTGCCGAAGCTGGCGATCGCCACGGTCACCGGCCGCACCAGCAGTTGCGCGATCACGAACAGGGTGATGCCGGCGCCCAGCATGCCGTCGGGCAACGGCCATTGCAGCCGGGCGGCGAGCAGGACGAACAGCAGCGACACCAGCACCGTGGTCAGGCTTTCCTTGAAATCCAGGATGTCGTCGATGTGCACGCCGCGCAGGTTGCCCAGCGCGATGCCCATGATCGTCACCGCCAGCAGGCCCGACTCGTGGGTCAGCGTGTTGGAGACGCTGAAGGCCAGCAGCACGGCGGCCAGCACCGCGTAGTTCTGCAGGTATTCGGGAATCATCTGGCGACGCAGGAAGAACGCCATCGTCCACGCCGACAGCGCACCGATACCCACGCCACAGCCGATCGTGGCAACGAAGATGCCGATGGTGTGCCCTTCCTGGCGCGACACGATGGCCTCGTAGATCAGCACCGCGAACAGTGCGCCCAGCGGGTCGATCACGATGCCTTCCCAGCGCAGCGTGTTGGCGATGCGGGCATTCGGGCGCAGGGTGCGCAGCATCGGCGCGATCACCGTCGGCCCGGTCACGCAGGCCAGCGCGCCGAACAGCAGGGCGATCGGCCAGGCCAGTCCGGCGACGAGATGGGCGGCCAGCGCCAGCAGCAGCAGCGACGCCACCGCGCCGTAACTGACCAGCCCGCGCACCGCCTTGCCGATGCCCGGCAATTCGTGGAAGCGCAAGGTCAGGCTGCCTTCGAACAGGATCAGCGCGACCGACAGCGAGACCATCGGGAACAGCAGTTCGCCCAGCAGCTTGTCCGGCTGCAGCACGCCGCTGACCGGCCCCAGGATGATTCCGGCCAGCAGCAGGAACACGATTGCCGGCAGTTTCACCCGCCATGCCAGCCACTGCGCCAGGAAGCCGATCACCAGCATGCCGGCGAGCATCAGGCTGAGCTCGATAGTCATCGCATTCCCTGGGAAGATCCGGGCGCTATCGAAACATGCGCGCTCCTGGACGTCCAGTCACGCAGGTTTTCGCCATCGCTCAGAAGCGGCGGTACTGCAGCGCCTCGGCCAGGTGCTCGCGTTCGAGCAGGGCGGCGCCGCCGTCCAGGTCGGCGATCGTGCGGGCCACCCGCAGCACGCGGTGATAGGCGCGCGCGGACAGGCCCAGCCGCTCCAGCGCGGCCTCGAACCAGCGCCGCTCGGGTGCGCCCAACGCGCAATCGCGCTCCAGCTCACGGGTGCTGATTTCCGCATTGGGCCGACCCGCCCGCATCAGCGATTGCCGTCGCGCGTTGAGCACGCGCGCGCGCACCGTGGCGGAGTCCTCGTCGCGGTCGCTGCGCGGCGCACCCAGGTCGGCCAGGGGCACGGGCGGCACTTCCACGCACAGGTCGATGCGATCCAGCAACGGGCCGGAAATGCGTCCGCGATAGCGCTGGATCTGATCGGGCGTGCACTGGCAGCGGGGGTCGCCGGCGTAACCGCAGGGGCACGGATTCATCGCCGCCACCAACTGGAACTGGGCCGGAAAAGTCGACTGCCGCGCCGCCCGCGAGATCATGATGTGGCCAGATTCCATCGGCTCGCGCAGCACTTCCAGCACGTGCCGGCTGAATTCCGGCAGTTCGTCGAGGAACAGCACGCCGTTGTGCGCCAGCGACACCTCGCCCGGTCGCGGATACGAACCGCCGCCGACCAGGGCCACCGCGGACGCCGTGTGATGGGGGGAACGGAACGGGCGCCGTCGCCAGTGCGCCAGGTCGGTCGTCTGGCCGGCCACCGACAGCACGGCGCAGGTCTCCAGCGCTTCGGACTCGCTCAGCGGCGGCAGGATGCCGGGCAGGCGTTCGGCCAGCATGGTCTTGCCGGTGCCGGGCGGGCCGATCAGCAGCAGGTGGTGGCCACCCACGGCGGTGATTTCCAGCGCGCGACGCGCCTGCAATTGTCCACGCACGTCGGCAAGGTCGGGGCCGTCTTCCGCGCCGCCGTTGCTGGGAATGCCGACCGGCATCGACAGCTCGTGGGCGCCGCGCAACCAGCCGCAGACCTCGGCCAGCGTATCGGCCACGCGCACGTCGACATCGGCCACCAGCGCCGCTTCGGCGGCGTTCTCCCGCGGCACCACCACCCGGCGCCCGCGCGCCCGCGCGCGCAGCAGGGCCGGCAGTACGCCGGATACGCTGCGCAGCGTGCCGCTCAGAGCCAGTTCGCCGAGGAATTCACAGTCGTCGAGTTTCTCGCGCGGCACCTGGCCGCTGGCGGCAAGAATGCCCAGCGCGATCGGCAGGTCGAACCGGCCGCCGTCCTTGGGCAGTTCCGCCGGCGCCAGATTCACGGTGACGCGGCGACCGGGGTATTCGAACGCGGTGTTCTGGATCGCCACGCGCACGCGATCGCGGGCCTCGCGCACCGCAGCCTCGGGCAGGCCGACGATGTTGGTACACGGCAGACCACCGGAAAGATGCACCTCGACCATCACTTGCGGCGCGGCGATCCCTTCCTGCGCACGGCTGAGGGTAACGGCAAGACTCATGCGGCCGCGGGTCGATGGAGCAACGGGAGGGGAAACATGGAGGGCGTGGCGCTGAGGGGCATGGACATGGAACGGCTCCATCAGCAACGCTGAATAAATAACCGCCTCCGATCGTTCTCGGGGTGAGGGTGACGGATCGGAGGCGGCTCCCGGGAGGCGGTTTTACGAACCCGCGCGGGCAGCCACTGCGGCCTCCAACTGGGCCACGTGTCGCTCCAATTCGTCGACCTTGGCGCGCGTACGCGCCAGTACCTGGGACTGGACTTCGAATTCTTCGCGGGTGACCAGGTCGAGGCGGCGCAATCCCTGCGCCAGAACATCTTGGAAGTTGGTTCGCAAATCCTGATGCGCCTGTGCCAACCCTGGCGGTACCAACGACACAAGTCGCAGGGCAATCTGGTCGATATCCTGCCTATCCATCATGGATAGCGCCTCGCACTCGTCGGATTGAATATTAGGTGAATGCAAATCGGCGTCGCCATCGGTACGCTCCATCAATAATTGTAAGGATTGTCCTACACCCGTCGCGATCAGGCGACAATGTTCCGGCAGGCAGGCAAAATGGCCCTCCGACGCAATCGATGCCCTGGCAAGGAACCAAATCCATGAAGCTGGTCGTGGCGATCATCAAGCCGTTCAAGCTGGACGATGTCCGCGAGGCGTTGGCGGAGGTGGGTCTGCAGGGCATCACGGTGACCGAGGTGAAGGGTTTCGGCCGCCAGAAGGGGCACACCGAGCTCTATCGCGGTGCCGAATACGTGGTGGACTTCCTGCCCAAGATCAAGCTGGAAGTGGCGGTGGCCGATGATCAGCTGGACCGGGTGCTGGAGGCGATCCAGAACTCCGCCCGCACCGGCAAGATCGGTGACGGCAAGATCTTCGTCAGCACGCTGGAACAGGTGATCCGCATCCGCACCGGCGAGCTGGATCACGACGCGCTGTAATTTTTTGGCAGCCCGCGCCAGCGCTCGCCGCAAGCGGCTTTCGCCCCGACTTATGCACAACTTGTTGGGTTGACCCTGTCCGGGCCACCCGATATGTTGTGTCCGTCGGTGCCCGACCAGATGCGACATCGGTCGGGCTTAAAAGGGAATCCGGTGTAACTCCGGAACTGCCCCGCAGCGGTAAAGCGGAAACGAACGCCCCCACATGCACTGGCCCTCAGCGGCTGGGAAGCGGGAGCAACTAGGCGGATCGCTCTGATCCTCGTCCGCAAGTCCGAAGACCTGCCGACACAGCGGGACGAACGTGTCCCGTTGCGTAGTGACGGCTTCCGCGGGGAAGTGCGTCGTGAGGCGGTCGCCGCATGGCGTCCGCTTGCGCGTCGCCTCCGGAATCCGTCGCTATCAGGCCCTGCGCGCGGGAGCAGGCGTTTGATGTCCTTCGCCGGAGCCAACCGCCATGCAAGCCCTCGATACCGCCGAACGCGAGCGCGCCGTCGCGCGCGCCGAATCCCCCAGCCCGTCCGCCGATGAAGCCGCCTTCGCGCTGACCCCGCCGCATAGCGCGGCCTCCATGCACGTGACCAAGCGCAACGGCGGCCAGGAAGCCGTCGACGTCAACAAGATCGTGCGCGCGGTGACGCGCAGCGCCGAAGGTTTGCACGGCGTCGATCCGCTACGGGTCGCGCTGAAGACCATCGGCGGCCTGTACGACGGCGCCACCACGCAGGAGCTCGATCAGCTGTCGATCCGCACCGCAGCCGCCTTGACCGCGGAGGAGCCCGAGTACGGCCAGCTCGCCGCGCGCCTGCTCGGCGCGTACATCGACAAGGAGGTCAGCGGCCAGGAAATCCAGAGCTACTCGCAGTCGATCGCGCGTGGCGCCGAGCTGGGCATCCTCAACGATCGTTTGCGCGACTTCGTGGCCGCCAACGCGCGCAAGTTGAACGACGCGATCGACCCGTTGGCCACCCGCCGTTTCGAATACTTCGGCCTGCGCACGGTGTACGACCGCTACCTGCTGCGCCACCCGCGGCAGCGCCTGGTGATCGAGACACCGCAGCATTTCTTCATGCGCATCGCCTGCGCGCTGGGCGGCAACGAGATCGGCGAGACGCTGGAGCTGTACCGCCTGCTGTCGTCACTGGAATACATCGCCAGCTCGCCCACCCTGTTCAACGCCGGCACCGCGCACGAGCAGCTCAGCTCGTGCTACCTGCTCGACTCGCCGGTCGATTCGCTGGAGTCGATCTACGACAAATACGCCGACGTGGCCAAGCTCAGCAAGTTCGCCGGCGGCATTGGCCTGGCCTATTCGCGGGTGCGCTCGCGCGGCTCGCTGATCCGCGGCACCAACGGCCACTCGAATGGCCTGCTGCCATGGCTGAAGACGCTGGACGCATCGGTCGCCGCGGTGAACCAGGGCGGCAAGCGCAAGGGCGCGGCCTGCGTCTACCTGGAGTCGTGGCACGCCGACATCGAGGACTTCCTGGAACTGCGCGACAACACCGGCGACGATGCACGCCGCGCGCACAACCTCAACATCGCCAACTGGATCCCCGACGAATTCATGCGCCGGGTCGAGAGCGACGGCGACTGGTCGCTGTTCGATCCGAAAGTGGTGCCGCACTTCGTCGACAGCTGGGGCGAGGTGTTCGACGCCGCGTACCGCAAGGCCGAAGCCGACGGCCTCGCGGTGAAAGCGGTGAAGGCACGCGAGCTCTATGCCCGCATGATGCGTACGCTGGCGCAGACCGGCAACGGCTGGATGACGTTCAAGGACCGCTGCAACGCCACGTCCAATCAGACGGCCAAATCCGGGAACGTGATCCATCTGTCCAATCTGTGCACCGAGATCCTCGAAGTCAGCTCGGTCAACGAGACGGCCGTGTGCAATCTCGGCTCGGTGAACCTGGCGCGGCACGTCACCGGGGGCGTGTTTGATTACGACCAGCTCGCCGCCACCGTGCGCACCGCGGTGCGCCAGTTGAATCGGGTGATCGACCTCAACTACTACCCGATCGCCACCGCGCGCACCGCGAACATGAAGTGGCGGCCGGTGGGCCTCGGCGTCATGGGTTTGCAGGACGTGTTCTTCAAGCTGCGGCTGCCATTCGACTCCGCCGAGGCGCTGGCGTTGTCCACCCGCATCGCTGAGGAGATCTACTTCAACGCGCTGTCGCAATCGTGCGAACTGGCCGAAGCCGAAGGCGCTCATCCCGGTTTCGCCGAAAGCCGTGCGGCCAGCGGCGAGCTGCAGTTCGACCACTGGCCGCAGGCCACACCACACGACGACGCGCGCTGGGATGCGCTGCGCGAACAGATCAAACAACATGGCCTGCGCAACTCGCTGCTGATCGCGATCGCCCCCACCGCGACGATCGCGTCCATCGCCGGCTGCTACGAATGCATCGAACCGCAGGTGAGCAACCTGTTCAAGCGCGAGACGCTGTCCGGCGATTTCCTGCAGGTGAACCGTTATCTGGCCGACGAGCTGAAGGCGCTGGGGTTGTGGACATCCGACATCCGCGACGCGATCAAGCTGGCGGAAGGCTCGATCCAGGGCATCGCCGCGATCCCCGAGCGCCTGCGCCAGATCTACCGCACCGTATGGGAACTGCCGCAGAGGGCGCTGATCGAACTGGCCGCTTCGCGCGGCGCGTACATCGACCAGAGCCAGTCGCTGAACCTGTTCATGGAAAACCCGAACATCGGCCAGTTGAGCTCGATGTACATGTACGCGTGGAAGGCCGGCATCAAGACCACCTACTACCTGCGCTCGCGACCGGCGACGAAGATCGCCAAGACCACCGTCTCTGCGCTTCCCGACCAGGCCCAGGCCACGGCCGCGGTGTTTTGTTCACTGGAGAACCCGGAGTATTGCGAAGCCTGCCAATGACGCGAGAGGTGTCGCGATGAAACGCTACCGGAACCTCGACGGCAACTCCGGCGTCACCGCCTACGAGTGCGGTGACGGCTTCATCTGCATCCGCTTCGTCAACGGCGACACCTACGAATACACCGACAAAGCCACCGGTCGCGAACACATCGCGAACATGCAAAAGCTGGCGCAAGCCGGCCTGGGGCTTTCCACCTATGTCAGCCGCTTCGTGCACGACGACTATGCGCGCAAGCTATGAATCCAAGGAACCAAGATGTCTGCCCAACCCGCCCGCAACGCTCACATCCTCGCCCCAGGCTTCGAGCTCACCCTGCGCCCGATGCGCTATCCCGGCTTCTACGAGATGTACCGCAACGCGATCAGAAACACCTGGACCGTCGAGGAAGTGGATTTCTCGATGGACACGCGCGACCTCGACACGAAGATGTCGCCCGCCGACCGTCATCTGATCCAGCGCCTGGTGGCCTTCTTCGCCACCGGCGACACCATCGTGTCGAACAATCTGGTGCTGAACCTGTACCAGCACATCAACGCGCCGGAAGCGCGCATGTACCTCTCGCGCCAGTTGTACGAGGAAGCGCTGCACGTGCAGTTCTACCTCACCCTGCTCGACACCTACATCCCTGACCCGGCCGAGCGCAACGCCGCATTCGCGGCGATCGAGACGATTCCGTCGATCCGGCAGAAGGGCGCGTTCTGCTTCAAGTGGATCGACTCGATCCAGGGCCTGCAGAGGCTGGAGACGCGCGCGCACCGGCGCCAGTTCCTGCTCAACCTGATCTGCTTCGCCGCCTGTATCGAAGGGCTGTTCTTCTACGCTGCGTTCGCCTACGTCTATTACCTGCGCTCGCGCGGCCTGCTGCACGGCCTGGCGGCCGGCACCAACTGGGTGTTCCGCGACGAGAGCTGCCACATGGCGTTCGCCTTCGAGGTGGTGCGCACCGTGCGCGAGCAGGAGCCTGAACTGTTCGACGCAGACATGCGTACCCAGGTCGAAGAGATGATGGAGGAAGCCATCGCCTGCGAAACCCGCTTCGCCGAAGACGTGTTGTCCGGCGGCGTGGCCGGCATGTCGGTGCAGCACATGCGGCAATACCTCGAATACTGCGCCGACCAGCGCTTCGCCCAGCTCGACCTGCCGAAGAAGTACAGCGCGAAGAACCCGTTCGACTTCATGGACCTGCAGGACGTGCAGGAACTGGCCAACTTCTTCGAGCGCCGGGTGTCGGCGTATCAGGTCGGCGTGCAGGGCGAGGTGGCGTTCGACATGGCGTTCTGAGCGGAGATTGGGAGACGGGATCGGGGATACGGAAATGACGGCGCTTGCCAGCGCCGCCTTCCCGCCACGCTGGGCGCAGCCCGCGCAGGGGGTGGAATCGAAGCGTCAACCGGACCCCGATCGAACGGCACTTGACTACGTCTGTAGTCATGGCGTAGCTTGCCTACAACTGTAGTCAAGCGGAACCCGTCATGCGCAAACCCTCCATCGGCGACCAGGAACTGGCGCTGCTGCAGCACATCGATGAAAGCGGCGCGGCCTCGGTCGGCGAAGTCGCCGCCAGCTTCGGCGAGCCGCGCGGGCTGGCCCGCTCCACCGTGCTGACGATGATGGAGCGGCTGCGCGGCAAGGGTTTTCTCAAGCGCAGGCAACTGCGCGGCATGTTCCGCTACAGCACGGTCACCGGCGCCGGCGAGGCGATGCGCAGCGCGGTGGGCAGCTTCGTCGAAAAGACCCTGAGCGGTTCGGTCTCGCCGTTCGTGGCGTGGATGTCCGAGCGCGCCGAGGTCAGCGACGACGAACTGGCCGAGCTGGAAGCGCTGGTGTCCCAGCTGCAATCACGCCGCAAGGAGTCGTGAGATGGACGCACTGAACGCGCTGGCCGAGACCCTGCTCACCCGCATGCTCTGGACGTCCATCCAGGCGGTCGGCCTGATCGGCCTGGTCTACCTGCTTGGACGATTGCTGCCGCGCTTGTCGTCGGCGATGCGCTGCACCTTGTGGTGGCTGGTTGGCGCCCAGCTGCTGCTGGGCCTGCTGTGGCATGCACCGGTGGAACTTCCGTGGTTGCCGGCGCCGGCGGTGGAAGCGACGGTGCAGCTTGCTCATCCGGTCTCCTACAACGCCACGGTGCTGGCCGGACATGAGACCGTGCTGCATACCTCGCCCACCACCGTGGCCACCACACCCGTGCTTTCCTGGCGTGCCGCCGTGATCGCGCTGTGGCTGGCTGCACTGCTGTGGCTGGCCTCGCGCAGCCTGCGCGAATGGCGCGCCACGCGACAGGTTCTGCACGACTCGCAAGCGATCGGCGACCGGGCGATGCAGGCGCTGTGCCTGCGCAAGGCCCGTCAGTTCGGCCTGCGCCGCTGCCCGCAGCTTCGCGTATCCGACGCGATCGTTTCGCCCCAGGTCATCGGTTTGTGGCAGCCCACCGTGCTGCTGCCGGCGCGCGACGCGTTGAATGCCGACGAGTCCTCGATGGCGCTGGCCCACGAACTTGTCCACCTGCGCCGCGGCGACCTCTGGCTGGGCTGGATTCCGGCGCTCGCGCAGTGGCTGTTCTGCTTCCACCCGCTGGTGCGCTGGGCGATGCGCGAATACGCACTGAACCGCGAGTCGGCCTGCGACGCGCAGGTCGTGCAGCACGACCAGGCCACGCCACAGGACTACGGCCGCCTGCTGTTGCGCCTCGGCGTGGCGCAACCCGTCCATGCCGGCCTGGCCGGCGCATCCCCCACCTTCCACAACCTGAAGAGGCGACTGACCATGCTTCAGCAAACCGCAAACCAGCCAACGTCCCGCACACGCGGCTGGCTGCTCGTCGCCGCGATCGCCCTGATCGGCGTGCTGCCCTACCGCGTCACCGCCGCCAGCAACCAGCACGACAACGCCAAGGCGGCGGTGACCAGCACAGCCGCAGTGGCACCGTCGGCACCGTTGGCGCCGCTCGCCCCCATGGCGCCGATGCATTCGTCCGCCCCGTCCGTCACGCCGCCACCACCGCCACCGGCCCCGCCGGCACTGCCGGCGATGAGCCCACCGCCGCCGCCACCGCCGCCGCCCGCGCCGCCGGCACCGCCTAGCGACAGCGGCTTCTCCGCGCGGCACGTCAGCATCGACACCACGGATCACGCGAACAATGGCTTCGCCCTGTTCAATGGCGACTCGATGATCACCATCAATGGCTCGAACGCCGATCTCGATACAGTGAAGAAGCTCCGCGCCACCAACAAGTCGATACTGTGGTTTCGCCGCGGCAGCGAGGCCTACGTGATCCGCGACAAGGCCATGCTGGAACGTGCCAGCCGCATCTACGCACCGGTGACCGCGCTGGCCCGGCAACAGGGCGAGCTCGCCGGCCAGCAGGGCGCGATCGCCGGCCGGCAGGCCGGGCTTGCTGCGCAGGATGCCGCCTTCGCACGGGAACAGGCCGGGCTGGCGCGGCAACAGGCGAAGATGGCGGCGCAGATCGCCTCGGTCGCTGCGAACGGAGCGGATTCACAGGCGCAGCAGCGCAAACTCGATGCACGGCAGGACGAAATGGACGCGGCGCAGGCGCGGCTCGACCAACGCCACGCCGAACTGGAAGCACGCCTGGCCGCCCAGCAACAGGCGCTCGAAGCCCAACAGGCCGGCTTCGAGAAGCAACAAGAGGCAATCGACCGCCAGCAACAGCAGGCGCAGCAGGCGGCCGATCAGTCGATGAGCCAGTTGCTGGACGAAGCCCTGGCCAAGGGGCTGGCGCAGAAAACCAGCCTGCGCTGAGGATCAGGGCAATCCTCCGGGTTGGCTCGACGCCGTGTCGTCACGGCGTCGAGCCAACCCGGAGCCCGCAGTGAGAACCGCTCCCCCGGCTTTCCGTCAGCCCGGTTCCGCCAGAGCGCATTTCCTGATCTGTTACGCTCGCACGGCCTGCACCAGCTCATCCTCGGTGCGTTCCGGTCAGAGCGCATTTCCTGATCTGTTACGCTCCACGGGCAGCAAGCCCTTCCACGCCATGTAGTTCCGGCCAGAGCGCATTTCCTGATCTGTTACGCTCGCAAGAACCACGCGCAGATGATGGCCTGCGGTTCCGGCCAGAGCGCATTTCCTGATCTGTTACGCTCATTGCAGTCCAATACGCAACTGGCTGCGCTGTTCCGGCCAGAGCGCATTTCCTGATCTGTTACGCTCAATGAAGGAATTGACGCCGCAGGATTGCAAGTTCCGGCCAGAGCGCATTTCCTGATCTGTTACGCTCTTCTGGGACACCGTGGGCGTCCTGAAGCCGGTTCCGGCCAGAGCGCATTTCCTGATCTGTTACGCTCGGACACGCCGCGCTGGGCCAACCGCATCGAGTTCCGGCCAGAGCGCATTTCCTGATCTGTTACGCTCGCATCATCGACGGCGGCACACCCACCGATCGTTCCGGCCAGAGCGCATTTCCTGATCTGTTACGCTCGCTGGAGCCCCACGTGTTCGCACGCGACTAGTTCCGGCCAGAGCGCATTTCCTGATCTGTTACGCTCGGCCCGCACCTCGGACAACAAGAAGCCATAGTTCCGGCCAGAGCGCATTTCCTGATCTGTTACGCTCCGCCGCACTCGATGCACTCGGCGGGCCCGGTTCCGGCCAGAGCGCATTTCCTGATCTGTTACGCTCCGGGCTGATCGCCGCATCGCCGCCATGAAAGTTCCGGCCAGAGCGCATTTCCTGATCTGTTACGCTCGCAGAGCAGGCGAGGCAGTTCGATCAGACGGTTCCGGCCAGAGCGCATTTCCTGATCTGTTACGCTCTCGATCGCGAAGCCCCAGTCGGCCCCGAATGTTCCGGCCAGAGCGCATTTCCTGATCTGTTACGCTCACGCCGCAGCCGCCACCGCTGGTGTAGCCGGTTCCGGCCAGAGCGCATTTCCTGATCTGTTACGCTCCTGCAACAAGTCGCCCTTCAATGGCGGGCAGTTCCGGCCAGAGCGCATTTCCTGATCTGTTACGCTCCTACAAGCTGCGCTCCATGTTGCGTTGTCTGTTCCGGCCAGAGCGCATTTCCTGATCTGTTACGCTCCCACAGTTGCGCCGACCGTCTGCCGCGTCGGTTCCGGCCAGAGCGCATTTCCTGATCTGTTACGCTCGAGCGACGGCACCACCACACTGGTCTATGAGTTCCGGCCAGAGCGCATTTCCTGATCTGTTACGCTCTGCAGCACGGGCCGATGCGGGTTTGCATCTGTTCCGGCCAGAGCGCATTTCCTGATCTGTTACGCTCCGACGAACTTGGCGCTAGCTACATCAACTAGTTCCGGCCAGAGCGCATTTCCTGATCTGTTACGCTCGCTGGCCCGCCAGTTCTATCTGCGCGGCCTGTTCCGGCCAGAGCGCATTTCCTGATCTGTTACGCTCCGGTCAGGGTGACTTCGATGGGGCTGAGCAGTTCCGGCCAGAGCGCATTTCCTGATCTGTTACGCTCGTTCCGTGCGCTTGAACGTCACCGGCTGAAGTTCCGGCCAGAGCGCATTTCCTGATCTGTTACGCTCCATCGTGCAGAACCATGTGGTGACCATGCTGTTCCGGCCAGAGCGCATTTCCTGATCTGTTACGCTCTCTTCGCCGCTTCGCGAGCGATCATCTGGTGTTCCGGCCAGAGCGCATTTCCTGATCTGTTACGCTCAACACGTCCAACGCTTGATGCGCTTCCTTCGTTCCGGCCAGAGCGCATTTCCTGATCTGTTACGCTCGCAGCAGAATGCGAGTAGCGCCAAGCAACAGTTCCGGCCAGAGCGCATTTCCTGATCTGTTACGCTCTGCACCACCCGCTGGCTGGGCACGTCGGCCGTTCCGGCCAGAGCGCATTTCCTGATCTGTTACGCTCCAGTGTCGATGCTCATTGCAGCGCCTTTGTGTTCCGGCCAGAGCGCATTTCCTGATCTGTTACGCTCCCACCGCCCGCGGTAGCTGACGCACCGGAGGTTCCGGCCAGAGCGCATTTCCTGATCTGTTACGCTCGGGGATGGTCATGGCCATGAGGAGATCTCCGTTCCGGCCAGAGCGCATTTCCTGATCTGTTACGCTCGGAGCACTGCGCGACCAGCGCGGGGCTCCAGTTCCGGCCAGAGCGCATTTCCTGATCTGTTACGCTCGAAAACAGTGCGCCGATGCGTCCGGACGTGTTCCGGCCAGAGCGCATTTCCTGATCTGTTACGCTCGCAGACACATTCGACCAGGTCAGGCCCAAGGTTCCGGCCAGAGCGCATTTCCTGATCTGTTACGCTCGTCGGCATCGGTGAGCCAGGTGCCGCCGGTGTTCCGGCCAGAGCGCATTTCCTGATCTGTTACGCTCCGCATCCTTGCAAGCCAATGATTCGAAACGGCTTGCGGGATGTTGAGCTAGCGTAATTCGCGCCATGGCGGTTCAAAACAACTGGTATTGGTCCGGATTTTTCACCTTCTTGCGACGCTGGCGGCGTTCGAAGCGGACGATGCCCTCGTACTGCTTGTCGGTGAAGTACAGACAGTAGACCTTGCCTCCGGGTGGCAGTACGGCCTGCACACGACGCGTCCAGGTGTCGGCTTGCTCACGGCCCTCGCAAAAGCGCAGGTAGACCGAATACTGACAGCGCTCGAAACCAAAATCGAGCAAGTCGTGGCGAAAGTCGTTGGCCGCCTTGCGGTTCTCGTCGGTATCCACGGGCAGGTCGAACATCACCAGCATCCACATCAGTCGGTACGCGCAGAGTGGCGGCGCGAGCCGTCGCTCAGGGGGCGTCCTCGTTTTCGCGCGTGTCATGCGACTCATCCCACAATGAGGCCAAGACGGCCTTGTCGCCCGGCGGCCATTCGAGCGAAGCAGCTTGCGACTCGTAAGCTTGAGCGACGCTGGCGACGAAGCGCTGCGCGACCAGGCCCACCGGGCTAATGCCATGCCTGGTGTGCAAGCTGCGCGTGCCAAGTACGGCCAACTCACGACGCTCGAAAGAACCAAGCTCCGCATGGCCTGCTTCCACCAAGCGCCGCACGCAGGCGTCCACCAACGGCCGGAAAGGCTCCATCAAATCATCGACCAGGCGCATCGCATTGCCTTCGTTGGCATGGTGCAGCGGGATACCGGGGTGCAGGCCGGCTGCCATCACCTGCCGGGCCACCAACGCACGCAGCACGGTGTAGCCATAGTTGAGCATTGAGTTTGTACCGGGCGCGTCTCGGTCGCGACGAAACGCCTTGCCCATCAAGAGGCCCCAATACAGCCGCGCCGCCTGTCCTTCGATGTTGGATGGATCGCCACTGCGCACCTTGCCCGCCAGCCGGCGTAACGGCGGCTCCGGGCCGCCGAACAGACCGATCACTGCCGCCTGCATGCCGATCTTGGCCTGTACCACCTCTTTCCACAGGCGCTTGCGCAAGGGCAAGCCGGCGCGCAATTGCGCATCCATGCGTGCGGCTTGGCGGTGATGACCTTCCACCGGCCACAACAGGCCGGCGGGGCGGTGATTGGCGCCGCACAGCACGAAAGGCGCGCCGCGCTCGGCCAGTGCAACCAGCAGATTGTTGCTGTAGACCAGACCGTGCGCGTTGCCGATCAATGCGGCCACATCGTCGATGGCCGTGCGCCCCACTTCCTCGCCCTTGTGGCTGACCACGAGGAAGCCGCGATCCAGCGACAGGTAGCGCCCGTCGCCGGCAATCTCGACGATGCGGCCAATCATGTCAGTCCTTGAAGCCGGGATCGTTGACGTAACCGAGAACATCGACGCCGACGGCACGGGCGCGCAAGGGCCGCAAGGCCGACGGTGACTTGAAGAAATATTTCAGGTCGCAGCTCTTGTCGCGGGTACGCGCGTCCACATTCGCCTCTCGCAACGCGGCCATGGCGATCATGCCCTCCGAAAACTTCGCGATGCGCATGAGCTCATACTCGCCGTTACGCTCAATGGCCAGCACATCATCCTTGTGCAACCGCATCACCAGTGGCATGCCGTTCTGTGCATGTGAAGGTGACTCCGTGAACGCCCGCTGGTTGGCCTCGAACGAGCTGATGACCTCGCCATCCCAACGCCCATCGGGTTTGCGGAAGATTTCGTAGCAGTAGTTGCCGTCACCCTTGACGTAGCGATAGGGCTGACCGTTGCGGCGATCCCTGATGGGGATGACCGACAGGCGCTCCTCGCAAATGACCCTGCGCACACCGGTGCGTGCGGCATAGGCGTCGAGCGCAGCCTTGATCTCCTTCCCCGCACCCAACGGTGCCAGCAACTGGCGAATGTCCTCACGCAGGGCTTCACTGGCGATGGATTCGGCATCGCCTGCGCTCTTGATGCTGTCCAGCGGACGGCGTCGCCCTACCAGCGGGTTGCCGCGCTTGTCCGGTGCACCCCGCAAACCGTAATTCGTGTCGTTGTGCAGGGCTGCCTGTTTGCCGTGATCGGGCTTGTGCGACACCACGATAGTCGCGAGACAGGCGCCCAGCTCTTCACGATAGCCGGGCCAGGGCAAGTCAAGCCGTTCCAGCAGGCGGTTCTCGCCATGTTCTTCGGCGCTCGCCGCTGCCGTGGCCATGCGCTGGATGAGGCTGCGGCTGCACAATCCGATCACTGCGGCATCCAATGCATGATGACGATGGTCATCGCGGTTCTTGCTGCCATCTTCGGAAAGCAATTTGCTCAATCCATACTTGCCCCGAATCATGCCGGTGAGCTTGCCGCTGGAAACCCACACATCGTCCTTGTGGCAGACATGGGTGAGGTATTGCTTGGCTGCCCGACCGAGGTAGGCGGTATCGGTGAGGTGGCGGGCGAGGAAATCCTGATCGCCGAGGAATACCTCCATCGCCCCTTCGCGAAACAGCTTGCGCTTGTGTGCCGGCAAGCGCTCGGCGCGCGCCTCGATCTCGGCCCAGCGCTCCGTGTGGCCCCAGGCGTCGAACGGCGTGCGGTTGCCCTTGTCGCGATTGCTTTGCCGTGTGCACAGGATCTTGTTGCCGACGCCATCGTGCAGGGTTTGCGAGAATGGCAGGATGTGATCGATCTCGACCTCGTCGCTGAACAGCACGGCCTTGCTCAGGCGCTTGCCGCTATAGACGCAGTAGCGATCCATGGCGTCGTCCTTGCCCAGCTCGTCCCACAGTTGCAGCTTCAGCCGGTTCTCGCGGCTGTTGCGCACGCCAAGCTTCGACAAAGCCTCCGCGTAGCCGTCGTTGCGATCCTGGTTCTCCTTCTGCTTGGCCATGATCTCGCGACGCTTCTCGCCGGATGCACCAAACTCGCGGGTCAGCTCAATGACGATCTGACGCGGCGATCCGTAGCGCTTGACGAGTGCATTCACCAGCAAGCGCACCTGGTTCAGGCCGATGTGCACGGTGGGATTGGGAATCTTGCCGTAATGGCGTTCATCCGGGTTCTTTGCGCTGGGTGTCGGCGCCGTGTAACCCGCCAGCACCTGCCCGTAGTACGGCAAGCGATCGAATATTTCGCCGGTGTGGAATTGTGAATGACTCAGGTAACCGGCGCGGCGCACGGCCGCGTCGTAGGTCACCACCTCCCGCTCCAGTTCGGGCACGATGCGCGCAAGCGCTCTCAAGCTGAGGCTGCCGTAGTCGTCCGGCAGGTTGAAGCCAGCGATGTAGCGTGCCTGCGACTCACTCAAATGCAGCGGCAACGATTGCAGCGAAGCTGCTACGGCTTCACGTTCCTCCCTGGCAAAGATGCCTTTCAGGATCTCCTCGCTGCCAGGCGAAAGGGCAGGCAGGGCCAGCAGCGCCGCTTCCAGCGTAGCGACCTGGTCAGCCAGCGCCACCAGCACGGCCAGGGCGTATTGCTGGTCGGGCGCAAGCCGCGCCCAGGTTTCACCCAGCGCCGTATCGGCGGCAAAGCGCGTGCCGACCGCGTCTGCTTTCAAACCGCTCCGCTTCTCGTCGCGCCCCAGGTTGAAATCCGCTTTGCGCAGACCGGCGGCCTTGGCGAGGCGTGACCAACTCACCGGCTTGGGTCCAGCGTCGACCTCCAGCTCGGCGAGCATGGCGTTGCGCTCGTCCAGCGTGAGCACGCGCTCGTCGATACCATCGCGCACGCGCAGATGGTTGAGTTCCTGCAACATGCGGAAGCGCTGCTGCATGGGCGCGCACAGACGGGCGCGGTACTGGGTGGGTTCAAATGGGCAGTGACCTGCTTCGACCGGCTTCAACCGCCGCTGGAACAAGAGAATGTCGCGCAGCTCCTCGCGAGCCTCGTCAGTCAGCGTGTCCGGATGGTGAGGCTGCTGCGCTTGCCACAAGGCAGCGAACTCATCCTCCACCATCGCGCGTTGCAGGTAGAGCACGTAACCGCCATCGCTGCTGCGTCTGGCGCGCACGGGTTCGCGTTCGGCGTGCTGTCTGGCGAGGTACTCACCCACGGTGCGGCAGCCCGCTGCCACAACACGCTCACGCAAGGCAGCGATGGCCTGCTTGACCTTGCCCGATTCCTTGGCCGATTCATCGTCGCGCGCATCCTTCTTGCTGCTGCGAAAGCCGCGCTTGCGCGCCAGGTGATACAGGGCGCGACCCAGCTCGTGCAGTTTCAGCGGCTGATCCAGCCCGCGGGCGCGTAGTTCGAACGGATCGAGCGCCTGCAATGACTTGCGTGCTGCCGCATCGGCAGGCATCAGGCCGTATTTCTCCAAAGCCTGCATCAGCTTGTGTCGCCGCTTGAGTACGCGATCACGGCGCCGGCGCGCCTGCCTGGCCGATCGGCGGTCGGCTGCACGCGAAGCAAGTGTCTTGGGATCGCGCCCGTCCGAGAAGATGCGCGAGCCCATGCGAACGATCTTGTCTGGTTCGCCATGCCCAGTGAGCCGATAGACGCACCAGCCCAATGAATTGGCGCCCAAATCCAGCGCCAGCCGATAGTCGATCTTTGCCATGTCGTCCCCCTTGACGCTTCCCTGTGGCACTCGTACTCTCGGCCACACTAGCAGATCAGGAAATGCGCTCTTTCCGCTAACAAGCTGATCAGCCTAAAGCTGAAAGATGCACCAAATCAGACAAGGCCGGGCAACCGGCCTTTGTCGTATCTAACGTCAAGAAGTCTCAGATTCTGCGACATGAAAAAGGCCGGGTCTGCACCCGGCCTTCTGCGTTGTTCCGATCAATCCGGCGGATTCAACGCCAGGGCCACGCCTTCAGCTGATACTCCACCGGCGGCGTATTGCCGGCCAGGTACTGCACGAAGTAATCCCAGCGGCGACGGGTGGCATACGGAGTGGCTTCGCCGTAACCGTGGTGGGCGTTGGGGATCATCAGCAAATCAAAGTTGCGGTTCGCCTTGATCAGTGCATCGACCACCAGCAAGGTGTTCGACGGCGGCACGTTGTCGTCCATCGTGCCGTGCACCAGCATCAGGTGGCCCTTGAGCTCCTTGGCGAAACTCTGGTTGGCCTGGGCGTCATAGTTGGTCTTGCCGTCCTTGTCGGTGACCAGCAGGCCCTGCCACTTCTCGGCCCAGTCGTCCTCGTAGTTGCGGTTGTCGTGGTTGCCGCTCTCGGCCCAGCCGACCTTGAAGACGTCCGGGTGGTGGAACATCGCGCCTGCGGTGGCGTTGCCGCCGCCAGAGTGGCCCCACACGCCGACGCGGTCGAGATCGATCCACGGATATTTCTTGCCCAGCTCCTTCAGCCCGGCCACCTGGTCGGGCAAGGTGTTGTCCTCGACACGCTCGAAGTAGGCGTCGTGGAATGCCTTCGAACGCCACGGCGTGCCCATGCCGTCGATCGCCACCACGATGAAGCCCAGCTCGGCCATCGACTGGTGGTCGGCGCGGGCGGAGGAGAAGCTGCGCCCGCGCACCGAACCGGTCTGCGGACCCGGGTAGATGTAGTCGATGATCGGATATTTCTTCGAGGCATCGAAGTGGGTCGGCTTGAACATCATGCCGTACAGGTCGGTCTTGCCGTCGCGGCCCTTCACCGTGAACGGAATCGGCGGCACCCAGCCGGTGGCCTTCAGCCGGGTGATGTCGGCGGTGGCCACGTCGGCCAGCTTGCGGCCGTCGTCGGCGCTGCGCAGCACGGTGACCGGCGGCGTGGTGGGGGTGGAGTACGCGTCGACGAAGGCCTTGCCGTCCGGCGACAGCGTGACCGTGTGGTCGGCTGCCTCCGGCGTCAGCAGCACCGGCTTGCCGCCGTCCAGGCTGACCTTGAAGAACTGCTGGTAGTAGGGATTCACGCCCGCCGTGCGGCCGACGCCGCGGAACCACACGGTGCGCGTCTTCGCATCGAGCTTCAGCACCTCGGTGACGTTGCCGTCGCCCTTGGTGATCGCGTGCTTGAGCTTGCCGGTGTTGAGGTCGTAGAGATACAGGTTGCCCCAGTTGTTGCGCTCGCTGAACCAGATCGCCTCGTGGGTCTCGGGCAGGTAGCGCCAGTTCACCGCGCCGTTGCCGCTCTCGTAATACGTCGGCACCTTCTCCTCGAACACGGTGCGCACCTTGCCGGTGGCGGTGTCGGCGATGCGGAACCATTCGTGCTTGTGGTCGCGCGAGGTGGAGACGAAGGCCAGGGTCTTGCCGTCGGCCGCCCACTTCACGTCGTCCCAGCCACCTTCGGGGCCGCAGCTGACGTCGTCGCACAGGCTGGAGCGGTGCTGGTCCGGCGGCATCTGCAGGCGGGTGACCTTCTTCGCGGCGACATCGATGATGACGCGCTCGATCATCGTCACGTCCTTGTCGCCGACCAGCGGGTACTTCCACTTCTCCAGCTTCGGATGGCCAACCCGGGTGCTGACCAGGTACATCTCGCCGGTCTTGCGCTGGTCCTGCTGGAAGGTGGCGATCTGCTTCGAATCGGGCGACCACTCGACGATCGCGTTGTCGGTGTGCTTCCAGCCGGCGTTGTCGGTGGCATAGCCGAAGTCTTCGACGCCGTCGGTGGTGAGCTGGGTTTCCTTGCCGCTGGCGACGTCGCGCAGCCACAGGTTCCAGTCGCGGATGAACGCCTCGCTCTTGCCATCGGGTGACAGCGCACCCGGTTCGTCGCCGGTCTTCACCAGCTTCGAAAGATCGGCGCAGCTGGCCTCGACGGCGGCGAGGTCACACGCGTAATGCTTGCCCCGCACGCCGACATCGATGCGGCCGTCGGCCATCAGCTTGTAGCTGCGCACCGGCAGCTTGCCGGCGTCGACGCTCTTGCCGCCGACCTTGCCCAGCGCCGCCGCCAGCTTGGCCTGGTCGAACAGCGGCGCGGTCTTGCCGCTGGCCACGTCCATCCGGACGAAGTGGTCGCCGGTGGCATCGTGGTCGACGTACCAGAAATGACCGGCATCGAGCCAGTCGACCTTCTGCACCGCGTGGTCGACCAGCGGTGCGGTGTTGTAACCCATGAAACGCTCTGCCTGTGCATAGTCGTTCGCGCTCAGGGTTCGCCCCTGCGCGGCGACACCGGTGGACAACGCTCCCAATACCAGCGCACCCAGCACGCGCGAACTGCCGATCATCAAACTCATGTTGCGTTCCCCTTGCGAAAGCGGATTGCTGCGACTGCCGACCCTGGCCCAGATGTACTCGAACACCTGATGCTAGCCTGCGCATGACCAATGGCACCCCTGCCATTGGTCCCGACTGTGGGCCCATGCCGCAAAAATACGCTGCCGCACGGACATCGGTCGCTTGTGACGACCGACCACGGCGCCGCGGGCCGGCCAGCTTGACGCGCGGGCGGCGGCCATCGCACGCTGCGGCATCCGTTCCGGAGGAGATGCCCCGTGACGCAGCGCCTCAGAATCATCGGCAACTACATTTCCCCTTACGTGCGCAAGGTGCTGGCCTGCCTCGAACTGAAGGGGCTGGAATACGAAGTCGATCCGATCGCACCGTTCGTCGGCAACGACGAATTCAGCCGGCTAAGCCCGCTGCGCCGCATCCCGGTACTGGTGGATGGCGACCTGGTGCTCAGCGACTCCAGCGTGATCTGCCAGTACCTGGAGGACCAGCACCCCACGCCCTCGCTGTATCCCCGCGATATCGCCGATCGCGCGCGCGCCCGCTGGCTGGAGGAGTACGCCGACACGCGGCTGGCCGACGGCCTGATCTGGCGGCTGTTCCACCAGCTGGCGATCAAGCGCCACATCTTCGGCGAAGCCCCGAACGAGGTCGTGGTGCAGCACGCGCTCGAAGTGGAGATTCCCGCCGCGCTCGATTATCTGGAGCAGCAACTGCCCGACGACGGCTTCGTGTTCGGCGCACTGTCGATCGCCGACATCAGCCTCGCCAGCTTTTTCCGCACCGCCTCGTTCGTGCGCTACGCGATCGATGCCGAACGCTGGCCGCTGATGGCCGCCCTGGTGGCGCAGGTGCAGGCCCAGCCCGCGTTCCAGAAACTGGCCCGCTTCGAGGACTGCATGCTGCGCCTGCCGCTGGCCGAGCAGCGCGGCGCCCTGATCACCGCCGGCGCCCCGCTGACCAGCGACACGCTGGGCACCAGCGCGCCACGTCCCGGCCCGCCCCGCGCTTCCTGATGGCCGGCTTCCCTGCGACCGCAGGAAATTCCTTTGGGGCAACGCAGGAGAGGTTCGGGCTACCGCAGGGAGTGCTTCAGCTGTGGGGTTCGCTCTTGATCTTCAGCCCCTCGCCAGCCCGGGCAACCCCCTCCCAACCTCCCCCTGCGCGCAGGGGGAGGAGCATCAGGCTTCAGCGCTGCTCCGCCGTCAACTCCACCAGCCAGTCGACGAACACGCGCAGGCGCGCGGGCATCTGCCGCTGCTGCGGATACAGGATGGTCATCGGCAACGGCGGCGGCGGATGTGCCGGCAGGATTTCGCGTAGTCGGCCGCTCTTCAATTCATCGCCGATGCGATAACGCGGCATCTGCGCGATGCCCAGGCCGGCCTCGCAACACCCGAGGTAGGCATCCACGCCGCTGACGCTGACGCAACCGGGCAAGGTCATTTCGCGCCGCTTGCGGCCCACCATGAATTCCAGTGGCTCGGCGCGATGGGTGGTCGGCGACACCCAGTTCACCGCCAGGTGACCATCGTGCAGCGCGGCCAGCGACTCGGGCTGACCATGCCGGCGCACGTAGGCGGCGCTGGCCACGGTGACCTGCTGCAATACACCCACGCGGCGGCCGACCATGCCCGAATCGCCCAGCTCGCCGATGCGCAGCACGCAATCGACGCCCTCGCGGACCAGGTCGACGAAGCGGTCGCCAGTGCCGATGTCGAGCTGGATCAGCGGGTAGCGCGCGAAGAAATCGCGCAGCCTGGGAATCACCAGCAGCCGCGCCAGCGTCGCCGGCAGGTCGACGCGCAGGCGGCCCTTCGGTTGCACCCGGGCCTCGCGGAAGTCCGTCTCGACCTCGTCCATGTCGGCCAGCAGCCGCACGCAATGCCCGTAATAGGTCTCGCCATCGCGGGTACTGCGCACGCGCCGGGTGGTGCGCAACAGCAGTTGCGCGCCGAGCCGGGCCTCCAGCCGCTTGATCGCATGGGTGACGGTGGCTCGCGGTAGGTTCAGGTCGTCCGCCGCGGCGGTGAAACTGCCCAGTTCGACGATCCGCGTATACAACCGCATCGCTTCGAGTCGGTCCATGGCCATTGTTGCCGTTGATTGAATGGTGATGATCATTATTGAGCATTTATCCGATGGGCGTCCGGGCGCACCATGCATCCACCTTCACCCCACGGAGCGACACCATGCAGACCCGCACGCTCGGCCGCCACGGCCCGCAAGTCTCCACCCTCGGCCTCGGCTGCATGGGCATGAGCGCGTTCTACGGCGCCCACGACGACGCCGAATCGATCGCCACCATCCACCACGCGCTGGATCGCGGCCTGAACCTGCTCGACACCGCCGACATGTATGGCCCGCACACCAACGAGGAACTGGTCGGCAAGGCGATCAAGGGCCGCCGCGAGCAGGCCTTCATCGCCACCAAGTTCGGCATCGTGCGCGGTCCGGACAACCCGCAGGCACGCGGCGTCAACGGCCGACCCGATTACGTGCACGCCGCCTGCGACGCCAGCCTCAAGCGCCTGGGCATCGACACCATCGACCTGTATTACCAGCACCGCGTCGACCCGAACGTGCCGATCGAGGAAACCGTGGGCGCGATGGCCGAACTGGTCGCCGCCGGCAAGGTGCGTTACCTGGGCCTCAGCGAAGCGTCCGGCGCCACGCTGGAACGCGCCTGCAAGGTGCATCCGATCGCGGCGCTGCAAAGCGAATTCTCGCTGTGGACGCGCGATCCGCAGGACAACGGCATGCTCGACGCCTGCCGCCGGCTCGGTGTCAGCCTGGTCGCCTACTCGCCGCTGGGCCGCGGCTTCCTCACCGGCGCGATCCGCTCGCCCGACGATTTCGACGCCGACGACTACCGCCGCGGCAGCCCGCGCTTCGTCGGCGACAACTTCGCCCGCAACCTGCAACTGGTCGAGCAGGTGAAGTCGCTCGCCGCCGACAAGGGTTGCTCGCCGGCGCAGCTGGCGCTGGCCTGGGTGCTGGCGCAGGGTGACGAGGTGCTGGCGATTCCCGGCACCCGCAAGCGCTCGCGGCTGGACGAAAACCTGGGCGCGCTCGACGTGCGGCTCACCGCCGCCGAACTCGCCGCCATCGACGCGATCTTCCCGCCCGATGCCGTCGCCGGCAACCGCTACGTCGACTCGATGATGCACATGGTCAACGTGTAGAGCCTGCCGCGTACTCGTGAACTCCCTCCCCTGCTCCGCAGGGGAGGGCCGGGGTGGGGTGTTTTTGACGTCGAAGTGCCTGAACGCAGAAGGCGGAGCGCGAGCAGTTAAACTCCACCGCATGAGCACTCCCGAACATTCCCCGCTCGGCAAGGACACCGTCTACGCCGACCGTTACGATCCCGGCTTGCTGTTTCCGATCCCCCGCGCCGACAAGCGCGCCGAAATCGGCTTGGGCGAAGTGCTGCCGTTCCACGGCGTGGACATCTGGAACGCCTATGAGTTGTCGTGGCTCGACCTGCGCGGCAAGCCGCAGGTGGCGCTGGCCGAGTTCCACGTGCCGGCGGCCTCGCCCAACATCATCGAGTCGAAGTCGTTCAAGCTGTATCTCAACGGCTTCGCCCAGGAACGCATCGCCGATGCGGCCAGCCTCACCGACACCTTGCTGCACGACTTGTCCGCCGCGGCGGGAGCCGTGGTGAACGTGCAGCTGCATGCCGCCGGCGGCGCCAGCCTGCCGGTGAGCGTTCTGGACGGCCAATCGCTCGATGACCAGGACATCGCCATCGACAGCTACGGACCGCCGGACGCGGACTTCCTGCAGGCCGACGCCACGGCCACGCCGGTGGCCGAAACCCTGGTCTCCCACCTGCTGCGCTCGAACTGCCCAGTCACCGGCCAGCCCGACTGGGGCAGCGTGCAGATCGCCTATCGCGGCGCGCCGATCGACCATGCGGGCCTGCTGCGCTACCTGGTCTCGTTCCGCACCCACAACGAGTTTCACGAACAGTGCGTGGAGCGCATCTTCGTCGACCTCACGCAGCGCTGCGCGCCCCGGCAGCTCAGCGTGTACGCGCGCTACACCCGCCGCGGCGGGCTGGACATCAACCCGTTCCGCAGCAGCACGCCGGCCACGCCGGGCAATCCGCGCACGGTGCGCCAGTAGCGGCCCGCGCGGGCGTGGCCGCCGCGTGAAAGTTCAGCGGCCGCGGCGACTCCCGGTAATCGGCGCTTCAGATCCGTCGAGCTAGCCTCGCTGCACTGGCCACACCCGCGACGGGTTGCCGCCACGTGATCGACAGCGGAGTTCCCATGAAAACCTGCATGACATCCTTCCCGCGTTCCGGCGCGCTTTGCAGCGTCGCCTTCGCCGGCGCCCTGCTGCTGAGCGCCTGCGGCAAGAACGAGCCCCCTGCGCCCGCCCCCACGCCGGCGCCGGCTTCCACGGCACCGGTGGCGCAAGCGCCCGTTTCACCGGCGGCATCCAGCGCACTGGCGCCAGCCACCGCCGCCAGCATCGCGGTCGCCGCCTCCACCTTGCCGCCGCCCACGCCGTTCAGCGTGGCCAAGCTCACCCTGGGCAGCGCGGTGAACGCCGACCACCAGGTCACCCGCCCCGGCGACAGTTTTGCCAGCAACGACAAGGCGATCTACGCCAGCGTCGCCACCGAAGGCAGTACGGGCGGGGCCACGCTCAACGCGAAGTGGAGCTACCTGGAAGGCCAGGGCCAGCTGGTCAGCAACATCAGCCAGTCGATCGCCACCGATGGCCCGGCGATCACCACGTTCAAGGTGCAGAACCCCGACCTGTGGCCGGCCGGCAAGTACCAGGTCGAGATCTCGCTCGACGGCAAGCCGGTGACGAAGCAGCAGTTCCAGATCGCCGCCCGCTGAAGATCCGGGCGGGAACGAGGGGCGAGAGCTGTTCTCTCGCCCCTCAGTCCTCTCACTTGCGGCTGTCCATCCCGTCCAGCGCCTTGCGCCCGATCGCCGGGTCGTCGGTGAAGAACGCATCGATGCCGGTGGCGAGATAGGTGCGGATCTCGGCGATCGAACCAGCCTCGTTGAAGTTGCGCGGGTCGATGCCCTGCCACCGGTCGAGCGGCAGGAAATAGTTCTCGGGGCGGAACGTGTACGGATGCACCTCGAGGCCGGCGACGTGCGCGTCGTGCACCAGCGCGGTGGGCTCGCCCAGCAGGTGGTCGAACTTCAGCGGGATGATCGCGCGGATGCCGGGGCCGATCGCGTTCGCATAGGTGGCGATGGCGCGCAGCCCGGCCGGCGTCATCATCTGCCCGTAGTCGAGTTTGCCGCCCGCGGCGGTCACGTCGTACGGCTGCTCGTCGGCATCGCCCAGCAATTGCAGCAGCCGGATGTTGCCGTGCGTGCCGTCGGCCAGCTTGCCGTGTAGGTACTGCAGATTGCCGATCTCGAATGACTGGATCTCCACCGGCGCCGTGCGCGTATAGGCGTGTGCGGCCAGCGTGGCCAGCAACTTGTCTTCCATCGGCAGGCCGATGCCGCGGAAGTAAGTGCCGTGCTTGATCTCCGGGATGATTCCGATCACGCGCCCGCGTGCCGCCGATTCGGCCGCCACGAACGCGATGATCTCGTCCAGCGTGGCGATCGGGAACTGGCCGTCGTACTGCGTGCTGCGCAGCCTGGGCAGTCGCTCGCGCGCCCGCAGCGTCTTCAGCTCGGCCAGGGTGAAGTCCTCGCTGAACCAGCCGTCGACCGCCACGCCGTCGATGGTCTTGCGGGTCTTGCGGGCGGCGAATTCCGGATGGCTGGCCACGTCGGTGGTGCTGCCGATCTCGTTCTCGTGGCGCGCCACCATCACGCCGTCCTTGGTCATCACCAGGTCCGGTTCGACGTAGTCGGCGCCGTCGGCGATGGCCTTTTCATACGAGGCCAGCGTGTGTTCGGGACGCAGGGCGCTGGCGCCGCGGTGGCCGATCACCAGCACTTTTGCGGCCAGCGGCTTCTCGGTGGCGGTGGCGACGACGGGCATGAACACTCCACAGAAAACGGCGATGGCGAAGCATAGGCGATGCATGGCGGCTCCGCTCAGTGCCCGCCGCCCGCATAGGGCAGCCCGACCACGTCGTGCAGGAACTCGCGGCTGCGCCGGTGCACCGACTCGACCGATTTCGAATACACCGACGAGGCGATCACGTGCGCGTCGGCATCGGGGAAGTCCTGCTTGCGTCGATACTTCGCCGCGGTGCCCAGCTGGTCGAACATGCCCAGGATCGCCGGCACCGACACCGTGGGGTCCTGGTTCTTCTCGTCGCGGTAGTAGTAGCCCACGAATGCCGGCGCATGGATCTTCGCGAACATGCGCGGGTTCAGCACGCTGCGGCTGAGCACCGCCACGCTGCGATAGCCGTCCATGTGGATCGCCTTCGACCAATACGCCGAATCACCCGTCTGCGGCACCACCTCGTCGCCGTGGTTGTAGGCATAACGCAGAAAGGTGCCGCCCCATGGCCAGAACATCGGCGCCAGCCGGTCGTCGCGTTCGCGCACCAGTGGCGACCACAGCACCAGCGCGTCCACCGCCTGCGGCTGTTGCGCGGCCAGCTGCATCGCCAGCGCACCGCCCATCGAGGTGCCGATCACGATGACCCGGTCACCCAGTGCGTGACCGATCGCCAGCGCCCGCGCCGCGCCGTCGACCAGTTGCTGCGCATCCAGCCCGCGCATCGCGTCCGCCGCGGCCAGGCCGTGGCCGGGCAGCCGGCTGAGGTAGAGGTTGCAGCCGAAATCGCGGGCCAGTTCGCGATGCACCGGCGCACCCTCGCCCTGGCTGGCGCCGAAGCCGTGCAGGTAGACGATGGCGCAGGCGGTGCGCGCCGGATGCTGCGGATCGGCCCAGACGATGCGCGCCTGGTTGTCCGGGCGGATGCCGGGCTGGGCGGCCTCGTGGGCGTCCACCCAGGCCTGCAGCCGCTGCGGTGCATCGGGTACCGGCGGCAGCGTCACCGTCAGCTCGCGCTTCCTTGCGCGAGGCCCGAACGCCGCGACGGCGCCCAGCGCGAGCACCACCGCCAGCACGATGCGACGCTTGCGCATCGGCTAGAACTTGCCGCTGATGCCGATGCCGAAGGTCCGCGGCGCGCCGGGGATGTAGGTGGCCAGGTTGAAGTTCTCACCCACGTTGCCGGCGTCCATCAGGTACTTCTTGCCGAGCAGGTTGGCGCCCCACACCGAAAGATCCCAGCGTCCCTTGTCGAAGGTGACGCCCGCGCGCAGGTTCAGCAGCCCATACGCGGGCTGCACATAGGCGGGATTGTTGTTGTCCTCGAAATAGATCTTCGAGCGCCACGTGTAGCTGGGCCGCACGTACAGGTTGCGACCTTCCGCCAGCGGCTGGTTCCACTGCAGGCCGATCGCCACGGTGTGGTCCGGCGCCAGCCGCAGGTGGTTGCCGGCGTAGCCCTGCTGGCGACCCTGGTTGTCCTTGTCGGCGAAACGCGCGTGCAGGTAGCTGTAGTTGAAGAAGCCGCTGAAGCGATCGCTGAATGCCTGCTGCAACGAGGCCTCGAAGCCCGGCACGCTGGCGCGGCCGGCGTTGAGCGTCAGCAGCCGGCCGCCCTGGAACGCGGTGCTCTGGAAGTTGTTGTAGTCGTAATAGAACGCGGAAAGGTCGTAGGCAAAACGGCCACCGTCGCCTTCGCCCTTCAGGCCCACTTCGTAGCTCAGGATGGTCTCGGCCGGCAGCACCACCTTGTCGTAGCCGGTGCCCGCCTCGTTGACGTTGAAGGCCAGCACGTTGGGCCGCCGCCCGCGCGACACGCTGAGGTAGCTGTTGGTGTCCTCATTGATGTGGAAGCTGCCGATCAGGCGGCCGACCACCGAGGTGCTGTCGTGTTCGTTGTGCAGCCGGCCGTTGGTCGGCACAAACAGGTTGTTCGGTCCGGTGACGCCGTTGAAGCCCGCGCCGAACAGCGCCAGCGTGGTGCCGATGCCAGACGCGGGCGAGGCGTTGGTGACCTGGTAGGCGCCGGCCTGCTCCTCGCGGCTCACCCGCAGGCCGCCGGTGATGTCGAAGCGGTCATTGATGCGCCAGGTGCCGTCGGCGAACGCCTCGTACGAGCGCGTGCGGCCGTAGTTGGTATACGCCTCCTGCTCGTTGGTGTTCAGCGGCACGCCGAGCAGCGGGATCGCGCTATAGGGCTGGTTCGGCTGGTAGTTGGCGTCGAGCAGCGGCGGCGCCGGGCCCAGCAGGGCGATCAGCTGGCGGGTGGAGTCGGACAGCCCGTCGAGCGTCGGCGCCAGCGCCAGCAGCTGCAGCAGCAGGCTGCGTTCGTCGGTGCTGAACGGCACCGCCTCGCTGCCGTTCTCGTAGAAATAGTTGGCGCCGAAGAAGCCGGTGAAGCTGCCGCCGGCGTCGTAGTTCAGGCGCAGCTCCTGGCTCAGCTGGTGGCTCTTCGAATGCTCGGCGAAGTTCAGCATGTTGACCTGCGAACCGTCGGCGTCGAACTTCTCCAGCGAATTGAACTTGCGCAGGCCGGTGGTGCTGGACAGCCGCCAGCTGTCGCTCAGCGCGAAGTCGCCGATCGCGGTGAGCCCGTAGACCTTGCGGCGCAGCCCCAGCTGGTCGCCGTGATCGAGATCGGCCGCGCCGTAGACGTCGGTCGAGCCGTAGCGGTTCGGCACGATGCCACTGTGGAAGTCGGTGCCCGGCGGGGTGTCGCGCTGGTAGTTCGCGATCAGGTCGATGCCGCTGCCGCTGCCCACATTGAAATGCAGGCTGGCGCGGATCGCCTTGGTGTCCTCGCCGCTGAGCCGGCCGCCGCTGAGGTTCTCGACGTAGCCGTCGTGGTAGGCGTTGTGCACCGCCACCCGGGCGAAGACGTTGTCGGAGATCGGCGTGTTGATCCAGCCGGTGAGCTTGCGGCTGGAGAAGTTGCCGAACTCGCTCTGGAAGCCGCCCGAGTTGCCGGCCTGCGCCTTGTTCTGGATCAGCGAGATCGCCCCGCTCTCGGCGCCGCGGCCGAACAGCGTGCCCTGCGGCCCGCGCAGCACCTCGACGCGGTCCATGTCGAACAGCGACACCATCGAGCCGCGCGAACGGCTGATGTCCACGCCATCCTGGAAGATCGACACGCGGCTGGCCGCCGTCGCCGCGCCATCGTCGGTGGTGATGCCGCGCACCGCGATGCCGGGGTTGTTCGGGCTCTGCACCTGCACCTGCACGCCGGGCACGTAGCGGCTGAGCGTCTCCACGTCGCTGATGCCGAAGCGCCGCATGAAGTCGTCGGAGTACGCCGAGATCGAGATCGGCACGTCGACCACCTGCTGCTCGCGCTTCTGCGCGGTCACGGTGACCCGGTTGAGATTGATCGCGTTGGCCACCGACGGCGCACTGTCCGCCGACGCGGGCGCGTCGCCCGCCTGTTGCGCCTGCACGGCCATGGGCGCCAGCCCCAGCAGCAGGCAGCGGATCGACCAGGACAACCAGTTGCGAGGTGACGCCAGGGCGTCAGCACGCGGATTCGGATTCGACATGATTTCCCCAGGAAATGCGCGAGCCGCCAGCGAAGGCGGCGTTTCATTATTGTCGTCCGTGCATGACAGGCACATGTCCCGCTGACCGGGCCCGCCCCACCTGTCGCCACGTCCGTCCCCCCGGGGTCGATGATTGCAGCCCCGTTGCCACGCAAGCTACTACGGACGAGGCGCGACAGGCTTGCTGCGTTGCGGCAGCCGCGTGTCGTTCGCAATGGCGATGCTGGAGGGGCGTCGTCGTGCCCGCGCACGCTGCCGTGACTGCCCCGTGATCACCCGGGCCGCGCCGCTTGACGGTACATCCACCACGCGCCTGCGATGGTCTGCCTGCACCGCATCACCGCGGTGGCCGCGGCCCCCATCGGGGGGGCGCACACCAAGGAGCATCACATGTCCCTGTCACTGCTGATTGTCATCGTCCTCGTGTTGCTGCTGATCGGCGCGCTGCCGACCTGGGGCTACAGCCGTTCCTGGGGTTACCGTCCGGTGGGCGGGCTGGGCCTGCTCGTGGTGATCGTGCTGGTGCTCTGGTTGCTCGGGGTGTTCTGACCGCGGACTCGGCCGCGCGCGTCAGGCGATGCGCGCGGCCAGTCCGCTGGCACGACGCACCGGCGTGGCCAGCGCGGTGTCGCAGGACGCGTCGGCAGCCCACAACTCGACGCCCTGCCGGGCCCGCGACATGCCGGTGTACAACAGCTGCCGCGACAGGATGCGGTGCTGCGGGTCCGGCGGCAGCAGCACGGCGACGTGGTCGTATTCGGAACCCTGGCTCTTGTGGATGGTCACCGCGAACGCGCCCTGGTGTTCGGGCAGGCCCGCAGGCGCAAAACTGACGGCGCGGCGATCGACGTGATGGGCCGCGCCCGCAGCCGGCGTCTCGCCATCGATCGCGGCGGCGCCCTGCACGGTCACTTCGAACCAGATCGCCAGGTTGCCGTTTTCGTCGCGCAGGCACAGGCCCACGTCACCGTTGAACAGGCCGGCGGCGTAGTCGTTGCGGGTGATCATCACCGCGCGGCCGGGATACCACTCGTCATCCGGCGCCACGCCCAGGCGACCTTTCAGCCTGCGCTCGATGATCGCGTTCGCCGTCGCGGCGCCGAACTCGCCCTCGCGCAATGCGCACAGCAACTGGCGCTGGCGCAACGCATCCAGCGCCGCCAGCACGCCGCGCTGGTCGGCTTTTGCCACCACGTCGAGCGCGCCCGCCTCCTGCAGCGTCGCGGCCAGCGCCGTGCTCCAGCGCGCCAGCGCCCGGGCCAGATCCTGCGCGTCGGCCAGCGGGCGACGGAGCGCCTTGTCGCCGGCGGCGCGCCACGCGGCAGCGAACGCGTCCGCGTCGCCGCGGCGGATCGCCTCGTTGATCGGCACCAGTGACTGGTCGGCGCGGAAGCTGTGACTCAGGCGCACCAGGTCCGGCGCATGTTCGGCTTCCATCGCGCCGACCAGGTCGAGCAGCACCGAACCGGTGCCGACCGAGGTGAGCTGGTCGGCGTCACCGACCAGGATCAGCGCGGCGTCCTCGCGCAACGCGTCGAGCAGGTTGCGCAGCATGGCCAGGTCGACCATCGAGGCCTCGTCCACGATCACGATGTCGGCGGGCACCGGGTTGTCGGCGTGGTGGACGAAACCGCCATGCCGGCCACGACTGCCCAGCAACCGATGCAGGGTGCTGGCCTCGGCGCCCAGCGCGCCGTCGAGTTGTGCCTGCCAGTCGAAATCGTGTGCGGCATTCGCCTGGGCGCGCATCCGTGCGACGCCGTCGCGCAGGGACTCGGACAGGCGTTGCGCGGCCTTGCCGGTGGGCGCGCCGATGCGGATCGTGGGCGCCGCCTGCATCCGCGCGGTGCGTTCCCTGATCAGCATCATCAGCATGCGCAGCACGGTGGTGGTCTTGCCGGTGCCGGGGCCGCCGGTCAGCACGAACAGGCGCTTGCCCGGCACCTGGGCGACGGCCTGGCGCTGCGGCTGCACCCGCTCGTCGGAGTCGCCATGGAACAGCGCGTCGATCGCCGCGAGGTCGACCTCGCTGGCTGGTAGCGACGACGCGCGGCGCTGGCGCACATGCCTGGCGACGGCGGTTTCATGCAGGTAGTTGCGGCGCAGATAGAAGTGCGGCGGATCGAGCACGAAGGGCGTGCCGCCAGCGTCGCCGTCGCCGGCCAGCGCCACCATCGGCTCGGCGCGCAACGCGGCGATGTCCTCGTCCGAGCAGGCCCGCATGCCGTGGCGCGCCGCCGCCTCGCCGTTCAGCAGCAGCGCACTGTCGCCATGCCCTTCCGCGTGACTGGCCCAGCCGGCGATCCGCGCCAGCAACGGCGAGCCGCCGTGCGCCAGCACCCAGCGCGCCACCGTGGCGTCGAGCATGCGCCACGCGTCGGGCGGCGCGACGTCGCCGGCGAGGCGACGGAAGTGGTAACTGCGTGCGGGCGTGTTCATCCGACCTCCGCGGTGGCCGAGCCGGAGGCAAGCACCTCGCCGACCGCGTCGAGCAGCTCGGAAGAAAAGCCATGCCGCCAGATGCCCGCGTCGGGCGCCAGCCCCGCCGCGCGGATGAACAGGTAGACGCATTCGCCCAGCTGCTCCTCACGACGGTAGTCCGCGCCGAGTCGCTGGCGCAGGTAGCGATCCACCGCGACGGTGTAGAGCAGCGCCTGGAAGCGGTAGTGGCTGGCGTCCATCTGGGCGCGCAAGGCCTCGCCCGCGTAGTCGGCCAGGGTGTCGCCCAGGTAGTTGCCCTTGTAGTCGAGCACGTGATAACGCCCGTGGTGATGGAAGATCAGGTCGATCTTGCCGTTCATCAGGCCGCTCAGCACGCGCTGGCTGGCCGGCACCAGCTCGGCTTCGCCATGGGCGGCGCAGGCGGCGCGCAGGCGTGGCATCGACACGCGATCCAGCGCGAAGTGGAAGCCCATCTCGGCGCGCAGGTCGGCCGCGGCAAGATCGGCCAGGCACAACGCGGGATACGCCGCGATGCCCAGCGGTGCGTCCAGCGCATCCTGGATGCGGCTGACCAGCAGGTCGACCAGGGCGGACTGCTCGATGTCCTTGCGCCGCACGCCGGCGTCGCGCAGGCACTGGGCGATCAGCTCGCGTTGCGCCGCCATCGGCGCACCCACCTCGCGATGCTCGAACACCGCATGCACCGCGTTGCCGAAATCGGTGCCGCGCACCGCGGCCAGGGCGAGCAGGCCGGGATGGGCTTCCGCCGCCGCCATCGGGGAAGGCTGCTCGACCGCCGCCACGGCGTCGGCATCGGCCAGCTCGACGTTGCCCGCTGCATCCTCGTCGCCGGCGGCGGCGCCGGGATTCACCGCGTCGCGATGTTCGCCCTGGGTCAGCGTGGTGAAGCTGTGCTTCGCCTCCAGCGGGCCGGAGCGCGGCGGCGGCAGCGGGCGCGCGTGGCGCTCGATGGCGGGCGCGGCGGCGCCGCTGAAGTCGTGTCGCGCCAGCGGATGCCAGCCGTCGATCCAGCGGATGTCCGGCGTGGCGTCGCGCAGTTCGGGCGAACCCAGCGCGGGATCGATGCGTTCCAGCATCACGTCCAGCGCGCTGCGTTTCGTGCCGCTGGCCGGCGTCTTGCTGCTGGCGCTGGCCGGCCGCTGCGGCGGCAAGGCGAACAGGTGGCAGGCGTGGATGGCGCGGGTCAGCGCCACGTACAGCACGCGGAAACGTTCGTCCTGCAGGTCCTGCGCCTCGCGCGCCCTGGCCGCGGCGGAGAACTCGGCCAGGCGTTGCCCGCTGCGCGGATCGTTGACCACGTACATGCCGTCGCCCGGACGTTCGCCGTGATTCCACATCAGCGGCAGGAACACGATGGGAAACTCCAGGCCCTTGCTCGCGTGCAGCGTCATCAGGCGCACCCGGGCGCTGTCCGATTCGATGCGCAGCTGCGCCGCGTCGGCGGCGTCGTTGTCGCTGGCCGCGCCATCCTCGCGGCACTGCTTCAGCCACGCCAGCAGTTCCTCGATGCCGGTGAGCTGCTCGCTCTGCGCCTGCAGCAACTCGCCGAGGTGGCGCAGGTCGGTCAGCACCCGCTCGCCGGCCATGGTCTGCAGGTAACGCGCGGCCAGGCGGTCGATCAGCTGGCCGACCACGTGCAGGATGCCCCGTTCGGCCCGCTGCTGGCTCCAGTTGCGGAAGGTGTCCGCCACCGGTTGCCATTGCGCCACGTCGTCGCCCCAGCGCTGCAGCTCGCTGAAGCTGGCGCCCCACAGCCGCGTGGCCACCGCCGCCCGCAACGCGCCCAGTTCGGCGGGATGCGCGATCGCGTACAGCACGATCTGCAGCTCGCGGGCCACCTCGGTGTCGAACACGCTGCTGCGCGAGGAAGTCACGCAGGGCACGCCGCGTTCGCGCAGCGCATCGCGCAGGCTGATGATGTCGTTGCCGGTGGGCAGCAGCACGGCCAGGTCCGACGGCTGCACCGGTTCGCCGCCGATGCGATGCGCGCCCGACTGCAGCATGGCGGCGATCTGGTTCGCGCAGACCTCGAGTGCCTCGGTCCGACGCGCCGGCTGCGACGACGGCGGATCGCTGCGGTAGTGGATCACCAGCGGCGCGGTGCAGGGTTCGCCATCGATCGTGTACGGCTGGCCGGCGCGCCGTTCGGTCCCCTTCACCCTTTCGTAGGCGATGCGACTCTCGCCCGCGGCATCCAGCGCCGTGCCGCCCACCGCGTAGAACTGGTTGAAGGCCCTGACCAGGGCCGCGCTGGAACGATGGTTGGTGTCCAGCGTCAGCCGGCCCGTCGCGTCGACCGCCGAGGCAGCGCGCTGGTAGGCGTGGATGTCGCCGCCACGGAAGCGGTAGATCGCCTGTTTCGGATCGCCGATCATCACCAGCCGGCCGCGGGTGCCGCCGTCGCGCCCGCGGTAGATCGCATCGAGGATGCCGTACTGCTGGCCGTCGGTGTCCTGGAATTCGTCGACCAGGGCCACCGGCCACGCCTTGAACAGGGCATCGGCCAGCGGACGATCGCCGGCGCGCTCCGCTTCGCCGGCCAGCGCGTCGCCGACCGACTGGATCAGGCTGTCGAACGTCAGCTGGTGGCGCGCGGCGAGGCGCGAGCGCATTTCCGCGCGGGCCAGCGCGGCCAGCTCGTGCCAGAAGCCGGCGCGCAGGCTTTCGATGATTTCGGCGCAGCGCTCGGCGAACCGCGCCAGCGCGATCAGCTTGCCGTTGTCCTTGCTGCCCTTGAGCACGCCGGTCAGGGCGGTGGCTTCCTTCAGCCCCGCGCACGCCTTGGCGCCAGGCATGCGCGCGCGGTCGTCGAGGAAGTCGGCCAGCTCGCTCCAGTATCCCGGCAACAGCGAGCCCTTGCGGAAATGCGTGCCGTCGGCGACGACGGCGCGCAGCCGCGCTGCCCACGCCGGGTCCAGCGCGGCGTCGACTTCGGCCGCCGATGCCATCTTCACGCTGACGCCGGGCGCCAGGCAGACCTTCAGCCGCCGGGTGAGTCTTGCCAGGCTCAGCTCGTCGCCCGCCTGCGCGGCCAGCATCACCAGCGGGTCGTCGCCATCGGCCTGCTGCAGACGCCGCCACAGGTCGGCGGCCACTTCGTCGAGCAGCGCTTCGCCAGGAACCATGTCGCCCATCACGAAGGCCACGCCGCAGGCGAACGGATGATCGGCCAGGATGCGCCGGCACAGGCTGTGCAGCGTGCTGACCGGCGCCACGTCCATCTCCGCCAGGGCCAGGCGCAGGCGCTGCAGATCGCGCACGCGCAGCTCGGCATCGCCCTGCCAGCGCGCGCGCAGCCATTGCTCGTCGCTGCCGGCGTCGTCGGTTTCGGCGAGGTCCTCGCTGGCACGCAGCACCGCCCACTGCAACTTGCCGCGCAGGCGTTCGCGCAGCTCCTGCGCGGCCGCGTCGGTGAACGTGGTCACCACGATCTGCCGCGGCGACAGCTGCCGCTCCAGCAGCAATCGCAGATACAGCACCGCGATGGTCCAGGTCTTGCCCGTGCCGGCGCTGGCCTCGATCAGGCTGCGCCCGCCGTCGGCGAGGTCGAGGCTGCGCCAGTCGATGACCGCTGCCGTGCTCATGCCGACACCTCGGCGCTGGCGTCGAAGCTGATGCAGCGATAAAGCGTCAGCGCAAATTCCGCCAGCGCGGCCAGCTCCGCGCTGCCCTCGGCGAAGTCCACCTCACCGGCCAGCAGATGGCTGTAGCCGGGTGCGTAATCGCGTTCGCCCAAGCCGCCATGACCGGCGATCCAGCTCGAACCGATGTCGATCCGCGCCGGCTCGTCGGCGGCCTCGACGTCACCCGAACGGCTGGTGCGCTTCTTCGGATAGATGCGTTCGCTGATCGCCGCCCACGCCGATTTCGGGAAGTACCAGCGCGGCGCCGACTGCGCCTCGATCCACCAGCCCAGCAACTGTTGCAGGCGCCGTTCGAGTTCGCCGAGCCGCGCCGCGCGCCCGGCGCCATCGGCCGCCATGAAGCGTGCGTCCCAGTCGTTGATGCCGTCCTGCCAGGGGCGCTCGTCACCGTCCAGCAGCGGACGCAGCCGCAGCGCGGGCAGCGTTCCGCCCGCGCGGGCGCTGTGCAGGCGCAGCAGCGCCCAGTCGAGGAACATCGGCACGCGCTCGCGGAAACCCAGCTCCGCTTCCTTCTTCAGCCGGTCGCCGTTGCCGCCGAACACGCGCAGCAGTTGCCAGCATTCGCCGTCGTCGATGCTGCTGCGATGGACGTGGGTGACCTGGCCGGTCACGCGGTAGCTGCCGATCAGCACATCGATGCCGCAACTGCCACCGACCGGCGCCGCGTGTTCGAAGCCGGGCAGCTTCGCGGCTTCCTGCAGCAACAGGCCGACCACGGCGCTTTCCTGTTGCCAGGCCTGATGGCCGGCCCGGCCCGGCGGCATCACGCCACCCAGGCGCAGCCAGTCCGGCGCGGTGGCCGGTGGCCACGCGGCGTGCGGCCACCCCGGCAGCGCGTCGTTGAAGAACAGCTTCCTGGCCACCGTGTCGAGCGCGGCGAACCTTGCCTCGATCGGCTCGTCCTGCGGCAGGCGATCGTCGGCGAGCGCGTCCAGGCTGACCTGCATGCGGTGTTCCAGCAGTTGCCTGGCGGGGTCGCGGTAGTAAGCATGCAATTCGCGCAGGGCGATCGTCGCGCCGGGGTCGATTCCCGCGGTACCGCCGTGGTCGAGGAACGGCGCGACATCGGCCTGGTCGCCGCGGCCATGCATGCCGGCGAACAGCGTGTTGTAGGAGAACAGCCGTCCATCGCCGGCGTCGAAGTAGCGGCTGTCGAACGGCTGCAGCGGATGCCGCAGCAGCCACGGCCGGTCAGCCTCGTCGTCGTCGGGACGCAGCCCCGCGGCCGCATCCAGCACGGCCAGCAGTTCGGCCAACGGCGGCGCCGGATTGCGCGGCTTGCCGTCCTTCACCCCTTCGCCGATGTAGCTCAGGTGCAGGCGTTCGCGCGCCGACATCAGGGTTTCCAGGAACAGGTAGCGATCGTCGCTGCGCACGTCACGATCGCCCAGGCGGCGATAGCGCGCCATCAGATCCAGCCCCGCGTCGCTGCCCGAACGGGGGAAGTCGCCGTCGTTGAGGCCGAGTACCGCGACGACCTTGAACGGGATCGCGCGCTGCGGAACCATGCCGCAGAAGGTGACGCCGCCCATCAGGAAACGCTGCTGCTCGGGCACGGCGGACAGCCGCTCGACCAGCAGGTCGCGCACCACGCTGAAGTGCAGCAGCGGGTCCTCGCCGGCAGCCGCCGGCTCGCTGGTGATGGTGCGGATGAAACCGAGCACCATCGCCTGCGCATCGCGGGCCGCCCGATCCATTGGATCGATGCGGAACAGCGCCTCGAAGCGGCGCTCCAGTTCGCTCGCCCAACTGCTGGCACGGCGCGTTTCGGCGGACAGGTCGCACAGCGTCTGTACTTCCTGCAGCAGATGATCGAGCGCGCCCAGGTAACCCGCGGCCGGGCCGTGGATGCCGGTGAGCGGCGCCAGCTCGGTGCCGTCGGGCAGACGCACCGACGGCTGCCGCTCGGCCTCGGCAGCGTCGGCCATCAGGTAGCCGGCCAGCATGCGATCCATCGCCCAGCCGAAGGTGTGCTCGGCGATCGGCGGCACGCCGAAGCGGGCGCGAAACGCGGGATCGAGCGCCCACGCCACCCGGCTGGCCTTCAGCCATTCGGCCAGCTCGTCCACGCCGGCCGCATCCAGGCCCAGTCGACGGCAGATTTCCGGCACCGCCAGCAGGTCGACCACCTCGGGCGCGGTGACCCGCGTGCCGGGCAGGTCCAGCAGTTTGCGGAACGCGCCGAACAGCGAATGACTGCGCGACACCGCCACGTCGGCCAGCTGGTACGGCAACAGCCCGCCGGCATGGCCGGCCACGCCGAACACCGCGGGAATCAGCGGCACGTACGCCTGGATGTCCGGCGCCATCACCACGATGTCGGCGGGACGGATCGGCTGGCCGTCGGCATCGCTACCGGCAATCGCATCCAGCAGCTGGTCGCGCAGCACTTCCAGCTCGCGCAGGCGGGTGTGGCAGCTGTGCACGCGCAGCGAAGCGTCGGCGCGCGCGGCGCGATCGATCGGCGTGTCGAGCCGCACGTTCATCAGCGACGGATCGAGCGCGCGGATGCCCTGCTGCACGCGCTGCAGGCGATTCATCCCGTGCAGCGCCTGCTCGTCCTCGCGATGGCGCACGTCGGACAACACGTCGCCCTCGCCCGCGGCCAGTTCCATGATGAAGTGCTGGCCCATGCGCCCCCAGCTGGCCAGCAGCGGATGCGCCTGATCTGCCCAGTAGTCATTGCCCGCGGCCGCGTCCAGTCGTGCTTGCTCTTCCGCACTCTGCAGCCGCAGCGCGGGCAGCGTGCGGCCGAGCCCGCCCCAGTATTCGCGGCAGGGATCGGGCACATACAACGCGACCAGCCGATGCCGCGCCACCGCGCGCAACACCGCCAGCTCGGACGGCGCCAGGTGGCTGACGCCGAACACGTGCAGCGCCTCGCCGCCGGCCTCGACGCGACCGAGCTGCTCGATCAGGTCGCCGACCACGTCGCCGCGGTGCGCGCCCAGCCGGTCATGCAGGTGCTTCCACAGCGGCGCCAGCAGCCGCTGTTCGGTGGACGCCAGCACCGGCTCGGCGGCGTTTCCGGTCACCAGACTGAAGTGGCCGCGCTCCCAGCCGCGCAACCAGTCCGGGCGATACACCAGGTATTGCGAGTAGATCCGCGCCAGCCGGTCGGCCAGCTGGAAGCGACGGCGCGCCTGATCCGCCACCCCGCCCGACGGATGCGTGCCGTCGGCGCGCAGGTAGCTGGTGACCCGCGAATCGCTGATGCCCAGCGCCGCCACGTCGCCACCCAGCACTTCATGGATGCTCCAGCGCAGGTGCTGGCGCTGGTAGCGCGGCAGCGACACCGCGCGCTGGCCCAGCTGCTGCCGCGCCAGCCGATCGATCCACGGACTGGGCAGCAGGATGTCGAGGTTCGCGGCAATCCCGCCCGCGCCGTACTTGCGCGCCAGCGCCCCGTTCAACCAGTGCCGCATGCCCGGATGCGCCGCGATGATGGTCTGCGGCGCCAGCACGTTGTCCGGCTGGGTGACCGCCAGCAACTGCACCAGCGGATCGAGCAGCTTCTCCAGCCGACTCGCCCGATAGATCAGCAGCCCGGTGGTTTGCCGCTCCCCCTCCACCTCGCGAATTTCGCCACCTGCGCCCGCTGCCGTCACTGCACCAACTCCTGGAGTTCACTGGATCGGCCCGATCCATCCCACTGATCTTCACCAGCACCGATCGGTATTGCAATGGGACAGGCGAATTGGCCAGCGCGTTCCGTACATCCAGCCGGCTCGTCATCTATTAACCGCAGGCCCGGCTGTTCCAATCCATGCGCCTATACGGATTGGCAATCAGCGCAAACGCCGCAGCCGCTTGCGCAAGTCGTTTCAATTCACGCGCCCACGTGGGGCGCGACAACTGCTGCAACAGCATCGCCACCTGACCAGGACGTTTCAATCCACGCGCCCACGTGGGGCGCGACGCGGCCGGACCGGCCGGCAGCGGTGCATCGCTGGAGTTTCAATCCACGCGCCCACGTGGGGCGCGACGCGCCAAAGCGGCGCCATACCGCCCATGCCGCGGTGTTTCAATCCACGCGCCCACGTGGGGCGCGACGACGTGCGCCTGGTTCGTGGCGCTGTACGGAAGCCAGTTTCAATCCACGCGCCCACGTGGGGCGCGACAGCTGGTTGCCCATCTCGGTCTCGGCCTGAAGGTGTTTCAATCCACGCGCCCACGTGGGGCGCGACGGTTGCGGCGGCCCCTTCACCATCCCCGGAGAACCGTTTCAATCCACGCGCCCACGTGGGGCGCGACTGGCGGCACTCAGGCGGGCCACGTTGCTGACTGGTTTCAATCCACGCGCCCACGTGGGGCGCGACGTCTCTTCCAGGTCGGAAGGCACCACCACGTGGCGTTTCAATCCACGCGCCCACGTGGGGCGCGACAGCAACGGGATGTCGTATTGATTGCAGATGCGGCCGTTTCAATCCACGCGCCCACGTGGGGCGCGACGCGCTGGTGAGCGTGTGCAGCATCGACACGCTAAAGTTTCAATCCACGCGCCCACGTGGGGCGCGACTCCATCACGCGCGTTCGGCCAGCTTCATGCGCAGGTTTCAATCCACGCGCCCACGTGGGGCGCGACGTGCCGCCGTCGCGTGGCGGCGTGCCGATCATGTAGTTTCAATCCACGCGCCCACGTGGGGCGCGACCGGCACGGCCACGCCAGCGATCTCGGACAGCTTGGCGTTTCAATCCACGCGCCCACGTGGGGCGCGACCAGCACCAGCTACACCCTGCCATGGCTGGAGCTGCTGTTTCAATCCACGCGCCCACGTGGGGCGCGACCTGACGCTCAACGGGGACCAGACGCGCAAGGGTCTGGTTTCAATCCACGCGCCCACGTGGGGCGCGACCTGGCGGCGCTGTAGGGCGTCACGGCGTACTTGGCGTTTCAATCCACGCGCCCACGTGGGGCGCGACGCTACGTGCGCGTGTCCACCGACGAGCAGGCCAAGGTTTCAATCCACGCGCCCACGTGGGGCGCGACCCGAGGCGTTGGCCGCATGGGACGCCTATAACCAGGTTTCAATCCACGCGCCCACGTGGGGCGCGACTGCCCGCGCCACAGCGCGCCCTCGCGCTCGCCGTGGTTTCAATCCACGCGCCCACGTGGGGCGCGACGTACGGAGGGCAGGATGAAGCCCTTCTGGCACAAGTTTCAATCCACGCGCCCACGTGGGGCGCGACCACTTGACGTTTTCACGGCCGTCGAGAAAGTGGAGTTTCAATCCACGCGCCCACGTGGGGCGCGACTTGGGCATTTCAAGCTTGACCGCATTGACGCGGATGGTTTCAATCCACGCGCCCACGTGGGGCGCGACATGAGGATTTCTGGGGCGACTATCCCGTCACTGCGGTTTCAATCCACGCGCCCACGTGGGGCGCGACCTGGGTCATCGCTGACTTCGCCATGCCCGAGGTAGTTTCAATCCACGCGCCCACGTGGGGCGCGACTGGCGCATCGGCAGCTACCACCTGGCGGTGATGTGGTTTCAATCCACGCGCCCACGTGGGGCGCGACCCCGAGGCGGGCGACGGGCCGGCGATGCCTGGACGCGTTTCAATCCACGCGCCCACGTGGGGCGCGACCGGCTGGCAGATCAAGACGGACGGTGCGCACTCGGTTTCAATCCACGCGCCCACGTGGGGCGCGACCGGCCATTTTTGCCATAACCCACCCGTGCCAGGGTTTCAATCCACGCGCCCACGTGGGGCGCGACCAGCGCCAGGCGCCACGGCCGAGCCAAGCGTGGTGTTTCAATCCACGCGCCCACGTGGGGCGCGACTTGATGTCGTCGCTGTTGGACTCGACCAGCAGCGAGTTTCAATCCACGCGCCCACGTGGGGCGCGACGCCAACTTCTGCGCCGAGCCGGACGCCGACGAGACGTTTCAATCCACGCGCCCACGTGGGGCGCGACGTGCCGAGGATCTCCGGGCACTCGGCGATGCAGACGTTTCAATCCACGCGCCCACGTGGGGCGCGACACGCCCACGCAGGCGCCCAGGGACAGGCCGATCACGTTTCAATCCACGCGCCCACGTGGGGCGCGACACCACAACCGCCCGAACAAGCCTCGCGTTCGCATCGTTTCAATCCACGCGCCCACGTGGGGCGCGACATGGGTGAGCGCCCGGACGGATGCACGATAGAAAGTTTCAATCCACGCGCCCACGTGGGGCGCGACAGCCCTGGCCGACGATCCGCCTGCGGGCGCTGGAGTTTCAATCCACGCGCCCACGTGGGGCGCGACTCGAACTGGATGGCGCCGGCGCGATCGGCGTTGTCGTTTCAATCCACGCGCCCACGTGGGGCGCGACCTTGTCGCCGCCTATCCCAAGAGGCTTGGGGTTATCGAGTTTCAATCCACGCGCCCACGTGGGGCGCGACAAGGCGGGATCGGCAAAGCCAACTGCTCGGGCTCGGTTTCAATCCACGCGCCCACGTGGGGCGCGACCGGCGTATCGCGAGCTGGTGTGGCGGCAGCGGGTGTTTCAATCCACGCGCCCACGTGGGGCGCGACGGTCGCCGGCGTGGTGGAGCTGGCCACCGATGCGGTTTCAATCCACGCGCCCACGTGGGGCGCGACGTGGCACGCTGTGGCGCATACCGGCCGAGAAGATGTTTCAATCCACGCGCCCACGTGGGGCGCGACGGGTGGCACGCTGTGGCGCATACCGGCCGAGAAGATGTTTCAATCCACGCGCCCACGTGGGGCGCGACGACACCACGCTCACCAGTGCCGACTTCATGGCCGTGTTTCAATCCACGCGCCCACGTGGGGCGCGACGCCTTGCGGGAACGCGGGCAGATGGTGATTGCCGCTGTTTCAATCCACGCGCCCACGTGGGGCGCGACGCCACGCAAACCGGCAACGCGTGGACGTACTGGCGTTTCAATCCACGCGCCCACGTGGGGCGCGACGGACAAAGCGGCAACGTCGCGACGCATCCGCGATGTTTCAATCCACGCGCCCACGTGGGGCGCGACGGAGCACATGGGAAAACTCAAGAGCGGCGATTTTGTTTCAATCCACGCGCCCACGTGGGGCGCGACACGCTTGAAACCGTTGGTACCGGTGAGAGGACTCGTTTCAATCCACGCGCCCACGTGGGGCGCGACTTGCAGCAGGTCAAGGGGTTGAGGGCGCGGTGATGTTTCAATCCACGCGCCCACGTGGGGCGCGACTCCGCGTCGATGCCGGCCAGCGTGCAGGTATCGCGGTTTCAATCCACGCGCCCACGTGGGGCGCGACCCGCCAAGCAGGTAGCGCAGGAGTACACGGGCTTGTTTCAATCCACGCGCCCACGTGGGGCGCGACGAGGCCCGCCGTGCCGGTGCCGAAGCCGACGAAGTTTCAATCCACGCGCCCACGTGGGGCGCGACCTCATGGATCTGGAGCTGGCGCAGAAGCTCGCGCTGTTTCAATCCACGCGCCCACGTGGGGCGCGACGCCGGAGCTCTTGGCCGCATAGCCCATGCTGCTCAGGTTTCAATCCACGCGCCCACGTGGGGCGCGACACCAGGGCAAGGAAGGCCTGGCAGCGATGAGCAAAGTTTCAATCCACGCGCCCACGTGGGGCGCGACGCGGCCGGCGCGGTCCTCGTCAGTCACCTCATCGATGTTTCAATCCACGCGCCCACGTGGGGCGCGACATCTGCGCCGACCTTGGCGTGCCAGTCAGGACGGTGTTTCAATCCACGCGCCCACGTGGGGCGCGACGACGCCTGGGTGCGCAGGATCGACGCCGAACGCATGGTTTCAATCCACGCGCCCACGTGGGGCGCGACTGGCCGGGACGTTCGTGCTTGGCGATGAGCAGGGGTTTCAATCCACGCGCCCACGTGGGGCGCGACGACAGGCTTTGCCTGCTCGACGCGGACAAAGTGACGTTTCAATCCACGCGCCCACGTGGGGCGCGACTGCGGCAAGATCGTCGCAAACGCGGCGGGTGGCTTGGTTTCAATCCACGCGCCCACGTGGGGCGCGACCCGCGCGGCGTGCCGATCAAATGGATTCGCAGATGTTTCAATCCACGCGCCCACGTGGGGCGCGACAGGGCACTGTGGGTCACACCAACAGCCCGCGATTGGTTTCAATCCACGCGCCCACGTGGGGCGCGACCACCACCATGCCGAACGTCAAGTACCTGATCGAAGCGTTTCAATCCACGCGCCCACGTGGGGCGCGACCTCCGACGCAGGCGAGCAAAAAGGGTTTGACGATGTTTCAATCCACGCGCCCACGTGGGGCGCGACCGAGGATCTTCTGGCGCAGATCCACGTCGACGTAGTTTCAATCCACGCGCCCACGTGGGGCGCGACATCCACGCGGCATCGCGCCGCGCCAGCACGTCGGCGTTTCAATCCACGCGCCCACGTGGGGCGCGACGTCAGTGGTCCTTGGTGCTGGGTTCTGACTGACGTGTTTCAATCCACGCGCCCACGTGGGGCGCGACCAACAAGCCGTCCGAACCGTTTCAGTCCACCTGGGTTTCAATCCACGCGCCCACGTGGGGCGCGACGGTCGGCTATTGCCGGCGCTGGATCACGCGCCGATGTTTCAATCCACGCGCCCACGTGGGGCGCGACTGCTCCTGGTCGACGCGCTTTGCTACCTGGTGAGGTTTCAATCCACGCGCCCACGTGGGGCGCGACGATGTAGTTGGGCAGCAGCTCCAGCAGGTCATGGCTGTTTCAATCCACGCGCCCACGTGGGGCGCGACCAGATCATCAGCGCGGTCTATTCACACATCGAAGAGTTTCAATCCACGCGCCCACGTGGGGCGCGACGCCCCGCTACCCGCTGCATTTTTGACGGAGGGGCTGTTTCAATCCACGCGCCCACGTGGGGCGCGACCCGCGATGACTTTCATCCTTCGACCGATGGGACAGTTTCAATCCACGCGCCCACGTGGGGCGCGACACCCCGGACGCCGAGCACCCCGAAATCAACGTGATGTTTCAATCCACGCGCCCACGTGGGGCGCGACATGTTCTTGATGCCCAGCGCATCCACCTGGTTGGTGTTTCAATCCACGCGCCCACGTGGGGCGCGACGCTACACCAGCCGGCACGCCATCTACATGTGGCCGTTTCAATCCACGCGCCCACGTGGGGCGCGACATGAGCACGATGACGAGCGAGCGCGAGGCGTTCGAGTTTCAATCCACGCGCCCACGTGGGGCGCGACTGGGTCGCACTGGCTTTCCTGCTGCGCGTGCAGGAGTTTCAATCCACGCGCCCACGTGGGGCGCGACGCTCCGAGTCTAACTGCTTGTTTGGCCGCTTCCAAAAAGAGCGATTCTGCGAAAGACCACTGACTGAAGGGAAGACGCGAGGTCGAAAGGCCCCGTACGTGCATGTCTTTGTTGCGCGATCAAGCCGTTACGCTGCCCGCGAACCTTCCGGCGATTTGCCTTCCGCTTGGGGTTCGCAGTGGCTACAGAACCAACGGCGCATTGAGATCGAGCACGGGCTTTGCGCCAATGTGCTCTACCTTGCCCTGCCACTTCAGACCAAGGTAATAGAAGCGAAGGCTGTCGAGTTCAGGCTCAATGAGGTCGATGAGTCGTTGCCTGATTTCGATCCAGCGAGCCGTATCCACTTCCAGTTCGAATACCGAGAACTGGACACGCTGACCGTAGTCTCTACACGCCTTGGCGATGCGCCGCAGGCGCTTTGCGCCGCCCGGGCTCGTGATCATGACATCATAGGTGACCAGAACAAGCATGGGGTCGCCTTATTTCCACAGAAACGGTGGATAGGAATCCAGGTCGCCGCGTAGATGCCGGGCCAGCAACTGTGCCTGCAAGTAAGGAAACAGGCCAATGGCTACTTTCTCGCCAATGAACACGTGCTGCAGTTCTTCACGTTTGCGCTCTTGGTAGGCGACCAGCACGGTTTTCCTGGCGTCGTCCTTGAGCAGCACGGCGCCGTTCTCCATCTGTCGGAAGTCGCTCTCATTGAGCTGCTTGCGATTGATCAGCGACAGGGCAAGACGCTCGCCAAGCAGGGGGCGAAATTCCTCGGCTACATCCAGCGCCAGGCTGGGACGACCGGGGCGGTCACGATGCAGGAAGCCGACAGCGGGGTCCAGGCCGACCGTTTCGAGCGCCGAGCGGCAATCGTGCGTCAACAAGGTGTAGAGGAATGAAAGCAATGCATTGAACGCGTCACGCGGTGGTCGACGGCTGCGGCCACCAAACCGCAGCAGGGGCGACTCCGCCCTGATCAGTTGGTCAAATACACCGAAGTAGGCTTGGGCAGCTTCGCCTTCCAGTCCGCGTAGTACGTCAACATCGCTTTCAATCAGCAAGCGCTGCGGAATACGTTTGAGCCGTTTCAGGGCGTGCTGAAATGCGGGCACATCAGTCAACTTGTCGCCGTGATCTCGCCAGCCGCGCGCAAGTATGGCGCGCTGGTTGTGGATCTTTCCAACCAGCAGGTGCCGGACCACGCTGGCGCAGCGGGCTGGATCATCGCTGCGCCTGTACTGCTCGCGACGCAACAGGACGTTGCCTGAAACAGGACCTTCCACGCGGGCGAGAAATTTTCCGTTGGGTGTGAGGTAGCAGATGCTGATGCCTTGTTCGGCGCAGAATCCCAACAACTGGGGCGACACCGCCACGCGACCGATGCAGACCAGGCTCTCCAGCATGTGCACCGGCACGCGGGCGCGAGCCTCCTTCTCTACCTCCATGACGATGTTGGCCCCGTCTTTGCGCAGCCAGGCACCTTCGGTGGTGATGTAGAGAGTATTGAGCTGGCGACGCATTCAATCCTCCAGCTGGCTTCGCAGCCAGTGTTCGACATCGCAGGGGCGATTCAACAGGCGTGGCTGGCACAGGTCGATAAGCGAGCAAGCGTCACAGCGCTTTGACTCGTAATGCGCCAACGGCGTTCTCCCCGAATTGATCATCTGGCGAGTGGCGGCGATCGTCTGGCATGTAAGCTCACGCAGGTCATTGTCGAAAGCGACATCCTTGCGCCGACGTGTCTGCCCGTAGAAGAGTGCGCCAGTCATGACGGATTGCCCCAGCATGGATTCCAGGCAAAGCGCCTGGGCACAGAGCTGGACCTCATCCGCGTGGTGGGATTTGGGCCGCCCCCGTTTGTACTCCACGGGGAATGCTTGCTCGACATCGGCATCCCGATGGAACTCCACCACATCCGCCACTCCGGTGATACCCAGTTGCAGGTCGAGCAGTGGCATGGCGGTAACGGTGCGAACACCTTTGCGTCGTTCCGACTGCGGTTGGTCTGCGCGCTTGTGCAGCAAGTGACCTTCGGCGGTCTGCCGGTTATCGGCCCACTGGCGCTCGATGTGGATCAGCGCACACTGGCGCGGGCAGTACAGATAGTGCTGGAGGGCGGAAATGGGGATCAGGTCTTCGTCGTCCATCGTTCCGCCCTCCCGCGTTGTCAGAACATCTCGGTCAGGGTTACCCCTGCAGGCATCGATTCCCGATCGATGCTGATGCGGTAGTCGGCAAAGCTGCGCGCGGGCGTGTCGGTCTGGTCATCCACGCGTTCGACTTTGATCTTCTCGAACAAGTGGTGCGCCGGTGCGTTGCCCATCGGGTGGTCGTGCTTGAACACGATCAGCTTGCGTGCGGCCATTTCGCCACGCGCCGCGGAGCGGTCGTGCTCAAACAGGTTGGTCAGTGCGCGCCACAGCAGTGCAAGATCGTCTTCGGAGAAACCGGTACGCTCGGCCAGCTTGGCCGAAATGAAGCCGTGTACGCGGTACAAACCGTAGGGAAGGATGTGCTTGCGCCCCATGGTGCGTTCCTTCTCCAGATCCCTTTCGTTGGTGACTGCCACGCGGGTGATTGAAATTTCCTGGGGCACCACCGGATCAATGGAGCTGGCAAAGGCAATCTGTACCGGGCCGCGAACCTGCCCTGCATTGACTTCGGTGGTCATCACCGCGCCAAAGGTGCGCACGTCAAAAAAGTTCTTGCACATCCAGGCGGTGAGCTCACGCGCCTTGGCTTCATCCTTTGGCAGTTTCTTCGCTTCCGGCTCGATACCCAATGCGGTATAGGCTTGCTTGTGCTGGTTGTTCAGCACCGATTTTTCCTGCATGTAAATCGTGTAGCCCGGCTCGCCTTCCTTTTCCAGCGCGGTGTAGTTGCGAATCTTCCGCTTGAGGGCAACATCGGTGACCAACCCCTGATTGGTTTCCGGATCCAGCCGCGGCAGGTTGCCGGCATCGGGGTCGCCATTGGGGTTACCGTTGGTGACGTCGAACAGGTAGACAAATTCATAGCGGTTGGCAATGGCGCTCATGCTTCCTCTCCTTCGGAATCAGTGTCGGTCGTGTCGGCACGGGCGAAGCGTGCCTGGGTCTGGTGGTAGTAGCCGATGGCGAAATGTCCCTGCGCCTCGATGCGCAGACTCTTGGGAAAAGTCGGTCCGAGTTGGTCGATGATTCCGCCGACTTCCTTCTCCAGGTTCACGGCAAACCCGGGCTTGTCCTTGCGCAGGCGACTGAGGTGGTGCTGGGCGTTGCGCAGCAATACCGGGAACACGCTGGCCGGCGTCGCCGATGCCGCGCCGTAGTAGCGATCACGGATGGTGGCGTTGATCTGCTTGCCCAGCGCGGCGCGCTGGACGTTCTCCAGCGTGGAGAACAATCGTCCCAGCAGGTAACCGGGGTCGGTATTGGTTGGATCGAGGCTCACGGGTGGTTCCCCCTTGGTGGTGTCCTTGTTGCCCAGCCGCTGTTCGCGTGCCAGGACTCCCTTGCACAAAGCCACGCGCGTTCCGTCGATGTCGCCATCGGCGCGAAACCGCATGATGATGTTGCTGAGCAGGCTGTGTGGATAACGACGGCCAGTCAGGATGGCCCGCGTCAGTTCGCCGGCCAGCTGTGGTGGAACATCTTCGCTCTTGGATTTGGCACCCTCACGGTGCGGCACGGTGGCGAGAAGCAGCCTCCAGACAGCCGGTGGTGTGCGCCATGCCGGTGGTTCCAGTCTCAGGTCATCGAAATGCCAGCGCAGCCGCTGGGCAAAAGTCGCCAATGTCTGGGTTTCCCAGAAGCGGATCGACAGACGCGAGGCGTTGGGCGCGAGGCCCAGCACAAAGATGCGCGTGCCGTCGTCCAGATGACCTTCCAGATCGCGCAATGGCAAACCCTGGCGCACTTGTTCAAGTACATCGTGCACTTGCTTGATGGCACGCTCGTCGTCGTCTCTGGGGTCAAAAAAAGCAGCCAGAAGACTTTCGGCTTCATCTGCTGCCTGCGTATCGGCCGCTTCGGCCCAGAAAACCACGGTGGCGTCGCCGATGCGCAACTGCTGCCGACTGTCCCGCCGCAGCAGATGGTTCAGGACGGTGGTGTAGGCGAAAGCGGCCTGCTCGGAGACCGGCGCGTTCTCGCCCTGCTGCTTGCCATAGGACGCGAACGATTCAAGGTTGAACGAAACGATGGAAGCACCTGAACTCTGCGCACCCATGACGCCCTTGATGGCGGGGTGCAAACGTGCGAGCGGAGCACGTTCACCGGTCACCAGACAGATGCCCTCGTGACCCTGGGTGGCGCTTCCGGACAAGCGCGACCAGACAGCTCGCGCCGCCGGCCGCTCATGCAGGTAGCGCGGCTCGTCGCCCAGCCGGAATACCACGTTGGTGTCCAGCATTGCTTTCCCATGACGGGTGAACGCCGCCTCTTGCTGGAATCGCTCGGGATGCCAATGCTCCAGAAAGAGCAGCAGCGCTTTCAGTCCGGCATCTTGCTCATGGGCCAAGGCATCCTGATGGAGTGCCTTGAACGCGGCATGTTCCTGCTCGCTGCGCTTGCTGCTGGCGCTCACGCCCAGCACGTAACTGGTCTTGTCCCAGAGGAAGCAGGAGGCGATATTGACGGAACGCTTAGGTGCCTGCGGCACACTCAGATTGCGGGGCACCGGCTTCTTGCCGCTGGTGTCCTGGATGTCGAGTACGTCGATGACCTCGCCGTTCTCTTTCAACATGATGACGTAGCTGATCTTTCCTTGACTGTAACCAGGTGGCGAGATGCTCGCGCTGCCGTCATCCAGCAAGCGCTGGTAATAGTCGTTGAGCGCACTCAGGATCATGACCTGACCTCCCCGTCATCCATGGGCGGCACGACAATCAGTCCGTCGACCATGCGCGCCCGAAAGAAGTACGGAGTCATGTCGTTGGCGAAATCGATATCGTGCAGCATCCAGCCAAGATCGCGGTCGCCGCGCAGCGAGTCATGGGGCATGGGAGTGTCATTGCGGTCCTCCAGCAACTCGAAACTGGCCGGAAACTCGCGGGCGCCAAGACAAGGCGCCTGGAAACATTGGCCCTTGCGGGCGCGGCGATTGAAGATGTCCAGGTGCTTGCCGATGTTGTCCTCGGCGCCTGCCTTGTCGGTCAATTCGAAATGCGCACCGATCACATAGGCCACGTCACGCAACAAGGTGGTGGCGCGTTGCTGGCGATCTTCCTCGACATAGCTCACAAGCGTATCGGTGCGGTCGGCCTTGATCGCCTTGCTGACGCTGGCGGCGGACAACTTGCCGCCAACTTCATTGCGCCGAATGGATTCGAAGCGGATCGGCCTGAGCACCTGGATGCTGTCCACCACCCAGCGTATCGCCGGCTTCCAGTGGATGGCCTCCAGAATGCCGCGTGCAGCCGATGGCGTGATGACGTCGTAGGACACGCGCTCGACTTTCATCTCCGGTCGCGTGAACAGCGCGCGTTCCCCGTGGATGTGGAGCTTGATTCCGTATGCCATGCAACTTCCCCCCGATGGTTGAGACACCCCCTCGATGAAAAGGGGGCTTTGCTACGTCTCAATACGTCACGTGTTTCAACCCACGCCTTCGATCAGCTTTTCGATGAACCGCCACAAAAGTGACAAAGTGGTAAATGCGGCGAAAGCGACACCCCACGCCAAGAAATGCGAGTGCTTCTGCCCCTCTACCTCCAAGAGCAACCTCACTGAAAAGTAGATTTTTGATCCCTTTCTTGAGGAACTATTCACAACTAGGACATTCGCTTAGCGTCGGGAGAAGCACTCTACTTTGTATATTCTTTACGTGACGTATTTGGACAGTTAGTTTTTCAGATCACCAGCGCCTCAGTTTGAAGGAACTGCGGATTGTCCCAATGAAGTCCAAATTTCCCGTTGTACAGCCTCGAATTGACCAACTGCACGAACTGCTCGCCGTATCGATCCGGAGCTACTGATTCGATGGCGTGTGCCTTCCATAGCGCGTCGTAGGCCTGGCGGGGCAGTTGCACGATGTAGGGCTGGAGATCGCGAGCGATGGCTCCGCAGCTTTCGGCGAACTCCAGTTTCGCCAACGCCTTCTGCGCCGAGTCATCCCACGGCACGATCACAGGCCGCATCGTGGTCTCAATCAACCGAAACTTTTCGGCCAGGGTCTCGAAAGGCAGGCTGTCCACGCGACAGTCCTTGATCAGAGCGATCAATTCGTAGGCATCCAGTTCCCTAGTGCCCTTCTGCCAATACAGTTCACGGAAATACGCGCGGATTGCCTCGGGCGCCAGCAGGTCTTCACGATGGCGTGGCTCGACCGTGCGAAAGGCCTGGGCGAATTGTTTCAACTCTTTGGGTGGTGCCCAATCCGGATTGGTCGTGGCAAACACCATCACCTCGCTGTCCTCGTGGCGCCGACGCCCTTCACGGTTGCAACGGCCCGCGGCCTGAGCAATGGAATCCAGCCCGGCTTCGGCTCGTAAAACGGTGGGTAGGTCGATGTCTACCCCAGCTTCGATCAGGCTGGTGCTGACCAGTCGGCACGGCAACCCATTCTTCAATCGCTGCCGGACTTCCGCCAGCACCGCACTACGATGCTTGGCGCACATCAAGGTGGTCAGGTGATACGCGCCGGGCTGGTCGGCAATGGAATCGAACAGCGCCCGCGCATGGCGGCGATTGTTGACGATGCACAACACCTGCTCGCGCTGGCGGATGTGTTCGGTGAGCGTTTCGTCATCCAGCGCACCCACGTGGCGCACATTCACGCGCCGCAATTGCTGATAGAGGCTGGGTGGATCGGGCGCCAGTTCGCGGACATTTTTCAGCCCGTCCAGGAAGCCTTCTTCAGCGTTCAGCGCAGGCTGGGTCGCGGTACACAGCACCACACTGGTGCGGTAGTTGAGTGCCAGCTCATCCAGCAGTGTCACGCAGGGGCGCAGCAATTTCAGCGGCAGGGTCTGTGCTTCATCGAGGATCACCACACTGCCGGCAATGTTGTGCAGCTTGCGGCAACACGAGGGGCGGTCGGCAAACAGGCTCTCGAAAAATTGCACCGCGGTGGTGACAATGACAGACGCATCCCAGTTTTCCATCGCCAGCTTGCGCTTGTCTTTCGACTCTAGGGCTGATTTCGGGTCGTCGAAATAGGCGCTGTGATGTTCCAGTACCGCAGCTTCACCAAGATCACCGAAGGCATCGCGGAACACCTGTGCGTTCTGCTCGACGATGCTGGTGAAGGGAATGACGAAGATCACCCGGCGCAGGTCATGGGCGATGGCATGATCCAGTGCGAAGGCAAGCGACACCAGCGTCTTGCCGCCACCGGTGGGCACGGTCAACGAGAACAGTCCCGGGTCGCATGCTGATTGCCCGCGCACATGAGACAGAATGCCGGCGCGTAGCTGATTGACCTCGGTGTCTGGCTGAAACGTCGCCAGTCGATCATCGAGGCGCTGACGCAACTGTTGCAGGCTCGGCGTTTCATTGTTCCGCCTGGGAGCGCGCCCTTCGATCCGGCGATAGAACTCGTCGGTGTCGATGAAGTCCGCGTCCACCAAGCAGGAAAACAGCATGCGCGCCAGCAAGGTTAGCTGGAAGGCGCCGCGATCCCTGCGTTGCCGGAAGCCGACTGGCAGCTGCAATTCGGACGGTTCTGGCAAAGACAGCTCCTGCTGCCAGCATGGCAGTAACTCCGGCAGGCCGCTGTTCAACCGGTCGTGCAACGAGGTTCGTGAGTTGCCACCCTTTCCGTTGGCCAGCCCGGCATGGTGTCCGGCGATGCTGTAAGCCAGCAGGTGACCGAGCGAACCGTATCGATCCGAAGCAATGCGCGCACCCCAGGTCGCGTGATCCACCTTGGCGGAACGGCCTTCCAGCCGCCGCTGAAATTCCCCGGTGTACTTGCCCAGATCGTGCAGCAGCCCGGCCGGACGGGCCAATGGCTGTCCACCAAAGGCCTTCGCAAATTCCGCTGCCAAAGACCCTACCGAGCTCAAATGCTCATGCAGTGGCTGCCAGTCTGACTTGTCACTGCGCTGGGTCGAGTGTGCATAGAAGTTCATGGCGTCCCTGCTCCCCCCTTCGATTTGATCAGCAATCGACGGCCGGAATCCATCATATCGACACCAGTCTCACGGGCTGCGACGCGCACAAAGCAGGTGATGCCGCCCGCAGACCTGAAGCAATTCAGCGCCGTTCAACAGTATCCGTTCGCCAGCCAGCCCAGCAAGACGTGCTCGATCCGGCCTGCCTCATCAGGTTGGATATCGCCAAGCTTTCCTTGAACCGACCGCTAGTTAACGATAAGCCGTTACCGTTAACTAAACGACTGCCCTATATCGCATGATTTTTTCAGCACCCCGCCAATGCTGTCTTTTGTGCGCACTCGATGTCGTAGCGCTGCCGCAGGTTGAGCCAGCTCTGCGCGTCATTGCCGAATAACGCCCGCGGCATCAGCGCCATATCGGCGCTGATGCCGCGCCGTTCGCGCACGAACTCGTTGATGCGGACGGGAGTGACTTCGCTGGCGCGGGCCATGATGCGCTGGAAGATCCGCCATGACTGACAGCCACGCTGTCGCCCCCGCCGCGGGGAGGTGCCGTTGTTCGTTGGAAGTGGTGCGCCTGGCGGGATTCGAACCCACGACCCCTGCCTTCGGAGGGCAGTACTCTATCCAGCTGAGCTACAGGCGCATGTGTGGCCGCGCGGGGCAGTGGCCCGCGGGGAGCGCAGTATAGCCGAGTTGCCGCGGGCGGGCATGCGCTGCCACCTGCGCTTCCCTCACCTCGCTCCTCTCCCACCAGTGGGAGAGGAGGCGAACGCGGGAAGCGCGGTGCCTGATGAGGCCGGAACGGCCTCAGCGGGCCTTGAGCAGGGTGCTCAGGGTGTCCGGCTTGCTGGTGTCGCGCACCAGGTGCGGGTACTTCAGGCCATCGTGGTAGTCGATGCGGATGGTCTGGTACTGGTCGAAGTTCTTCACCAGCAGCTCGACCGGCAGGCTCTTGTCCTTGGCCGAGGCGGTGACCGCGTCCTTCAGCGCATCGGCGTCGTAGTCGTGGCCGTTCACCGCGATCACGGTCATGGCCGGCGAAATGCCGGCCTTGAACGCGGGGCCGTCCCACAGCACGTCGCCGATGCTGCCGTCCTTGCCCACCGACAGGCCCAGCGAGTAGGTGAGGTCGGCGGAATGACGACGGGCCTCGATGGCCTTCACCGCGGCGGACGGCTTGTCGGTGTAGGTCAGCTTCCAGCCGTGGGCTTCGACGCCGCCGATCAGCGGGCCGTGGCCGTCCAGGCGGGTGCGCAGGTAGCTGGCCCAGTCGAACGGCTGGATGTCGTTGAGCGTCTTCACCACGTCTTCGAAGGTGTAGGGGTTCACGGCCCACTCGCCGTTGTCCATGCCGAAGAACGCCTTGCCGAAGTCGTCGATGGAATGCTTGCCCTTGCTGAGGTCACGCAGCTTGGCGTCGACGTCGAGCCAGATCATCTGGCCGGCCGAGTAATAGTCCTCGCTGCCCTGGTAGTTGCGGTAGGGCAGCGGCGCGCGCTGGGCGATGATCGGGTCGTTGGTGGTGTCCTGCACGTTGCGCCAGCTGGCCAGGCCGGGGCGGCCGCGGTCGTAGGTGGCGGCCACGAAGGCCAGCATGTCGCGCGCCTGCTCCTCGTTCCACAGGCCCGAGCGGGTGGCCATCACGTGACCCCAGAACTGGGTCTGGCCTTCGTACACCCACAGCAGCGAATCCTGCATCGGCACGTTGAAGTTCACCGTGGTGAGGTCGGCGCCACGGCGGTACTTGCCGTCCCACGAGTGGTTGTATTCGTGGGCCAGCAGGTCGCGGCCCAGCGCGCCCTTTTCCCACTCGGTGAAGTAGCCGGTGCCCACGCCGTTCTCGCTGGAACGATGGTGCTCCAGGCCCTGCCCGCTCATCTTGTCGCTGAGCGAAAGCAGGAAGTCGTAGTGGTTGTAGTGGTGGGCGCCGTACATCTTGTACATCTGCTGCACCAGGTTGCGATGCAGCTTGATCTGCTCGGGCGTCACTTCCAGGTACTTCGCCGCGTCGGCCACGACGTTCAGATGCACCGGCGCCTTGGCGCCCGGATCGAGGTCGATGCGCTTGAAATACTTGCCGGCGAAGATCGGCGAGTCGACCAGGTCGTTGTACGCGATCGGCTTGAAGTGCACGGTGTCGCCATCGCGCGAGGCCACTTCCAGCGCGGTGCCGAACTGCCAGCCGGCGGGGAACTTCACGCTGGTCTCGGCCATGATGCGCTTGGCGTAGTAGCCGGCCGGGTAGATGGTGTTGGCGTTCCACTGCAGGTTCAGCATTTCCGGCGTCATCACCACGCGCCCCTCGCTCTTGCTCTGCGGCGAGAGGAACTCGAACGACACCTCCACGTTGCTGGCGCCGGCGGGCACGTCGACGTGGAAGGCGTAGACGTTCAGCGGGTCGCGCTTCCACGGCAGGGTCTTGCCGTTGGCGGTCACCACCAGGCCGGCCAGCTTGTCGATCGGGCCGCTGGGCGAATGGTGGCCGGGCAGCCACTGCGGGTACAGCAGGGTCAGCGGGCCGGGCTGGGCCGGGATCACCTCGTGCACGCGGAAGATCCGGCGCGCCAGGTCGGTGGCGTCCACATTGACCTTCAAGGTGCCCTGAAACGGCACATCCTGCGGCGCCGGGACATCGGCAAACGCGGCAAAACTGGCCAGGCCGAAGCTGGCGGCGACGAGGGCGGAAGCGAGGCGGGTGACTTTCAATGCGTTCTCCGGATGGAAAAGGGGGAGCCTGGCGAACGCTGCCGCGCCTGCCGAAAAATCACGACATGACGCGGCTCGGGCCAGACGGGGCCCGGGAATCCCTGCAACGGGAAGTTGTCATGGCAGGAGTCCAGACCCCGATGCTAGACCGGCCGCGACCGCCTTCACCCCTGCCGAAGGTCACGACCTGCGCGGCCGGCCATGCCACCTCCCCGCGCTCGTGCCGAATCTGGCACCCATCTTGCTGCGAACCACGCTGAACTCTTCCGGCTTCACCGCTCAGGAACCCCATGCACGACCTGCTCGACCAACTTCCGCGCCACGACGACAGCCTGCAGCAGCGCGACTACCGCAGGTACCTCGCGCAGCGGATGGGGCCAATGATCCATGCCCTGATGCTGGTGGCGACCCTGGTCTACCTGGTCGCCGTGCTGGCCAGCAGCGTGCTGCAAAGGCCGCTCCTGTCCGTCTGGCTGCGCGCGTTGCCGCTGTTGCCGCTGGCGCTGGTGACGCTGTCCACCCGGCAGGCGCGCCGGCCACACCTGCTCAGCGCGCTGACCCTGCTGTTCGTGGTGTTGCTGGAGGTGAGCATCAACCTCAACACGTTCGGCAACCCGCATCGGCAGACGATGGTGTTGCCGGGCCTGCTGCTGCCCGTGGTCTCGTCGGTGATCTGGCTCGGTCGCTGGGATTTCGTCGCCGGCATGATCGTCTGCGCGCTGGGCCCGCTGCCGATGCTGCTGCTGGGCAACAGCGACGACGTGCAGGTGTTGCAGTACCTGATCTACATGGCGGTGGCGATCGTGCTGGCCGCGGTGCTGCGCGCGTTCATGGCGCGCACGCTGTTCGAGCAGTTCCGGCTGGAGCGCCGCCTGCGCGAGCAGGCCAATACCGACGGGCTGACCGGGCTGCTGCTGCGCAACCGCTTCCTGCAGCTGTCGCGGCTGGCGCTGGCCGACATCCGGCATCGCAAGCTGCCCGCGTGCGTGCTCTACCTCGACGCCGACCACTTCAAGCCGCTCAACGACGACTTCGGCCACGCCGCCGGCGACGCCGCGCTGATCGCGATGGCCGGCACGATGCGTCGGCAGATGCGTCCGGACGACCTGATCGGGCGCATCGGCGGCGAGGAATTCGCGATGCTGATGCCCGGCCTCGACCTGGCCCAGGCGACCCAGCGGGCCGAGCAGTTGCGGCTGGCGATCCACGCCATCCAGCGCCCCGACGGCCGCATGAGCGTCAGTATCGGCGTGGTCGAATGCCGGCCGGACGACGAGGCGATCGAGACCCTGCTGATCCGCGCCGACCGCGCGATGCGCCAGGCCAAGCGCGCCGGCCGCGACCGCGTGGCCAGCGCGGTCGACTGAGCGACGGCGCTGGCGCCCGCTCGGCCTGCCGTGATCAGCCGGCCATCTTGCTGCGGCGGATGCCGTAGGCGAAATAGACCACGCAACCCAGCGCCATCCAGATGATGAAGCGCTCGTAGGTGATCCACGGCAGGCCATAAATAAGCGCCGCGGAAAACAGGATGCCCAGCGGCGCGGTGAACCACACCGCCGGCGTGCGGAAGTTGCGCTGCAGGTCCGGCCGGCGCACACGCAGCAGCATGATCGAGGCGCAGATGATGATGAAGGCGCTGAGCGTGCCGATGTTGACCAGCTCGGCCACCTCGCCGATCGGCAGCAGGCCGGCGACCAGGGCGGTGAACACGCCGATGATCAGGGTCGGTCGTGCCGGCGTGCCGAAGCGCGGGCTGACCTTGGCGAACCAGGCCGGCAGCAGGCCGTCGCGGGCCAGCGCGAACCAGATCCGCGCCGCGCCCAGCATGAAGGCGAACAGCACGCTGGTGACGCCGATCACCGCCGCCGCCGCGATGGTCACGCTGAGCCAGTGCAGGCCGATCTGTTCGAACGCGTCGGACACCGACGCCTCGCCGCCGAGGTTGCTGTAGTGGGTGATGCCGGTGAGCACCAGCGACACCGCGATGTACAGCACCATCGCGATCGCCAGCGACAGCAGCACCGCGCGCGGCAGGTCGCGCTGCGGGTGCTTCGATTCCTCCGCCGCGGTGGTCAGCGTGTCGTAGCCGAACACCGCGAAGAACACCACGCTGGCGCCGGTCAGCACGCCCGACCAGCCGAAGTGGCCGACCCCGGTGGCAGCGTCGACCACGCGGGCGGGCACGAACGGATGCCAGTTCGCCGGGTCGATGTAGAACACGCCGACCAGCACCACCAGCAACACGCCGATCACCTTGATCGCCACCACCAGGGTATTGAAGCGCGCGCCCCACTCGGTGCGCACGGTCAGCAGGATCGCCACGCCGATCGACACCGCCGCCGCGATCACGTTGAAGCGGTGGCCGTCGCTGGGCCCGGCGATCGCCGCCGAACCGTGCAGGCCGAACAGCTGCTGCAGGTAATACTGCATGGTCTGCGCGCTCATGCTCTGCTGCGCCCACTCCGGCAGGTGCACGCCGGCGGAGTTCAGCAGCACCTGCACGTAGCCGGACCAGCCGATCGCCACCACCGCGACCACCAGCGCGTATTCCAGCAGCAGGTCCCAGCCGATGATCCACGCGGCGAACTCGCCGAGCACCGCGTAGCCGTAGGTATAGGCGCTGCCGGTGACCGGGATCAGCCCGGCGAACTCGGCGTAGCACAGCGCGGCGCAGGCGCTGCCGAAGCCGGCGATCAGGAAGCTGATCGCCACCGCGGGGCCCGCGTTCATCGCCGCCTGCTGGCCGGCCAGCACGAAGATGCCCACGCCGATGATGCCGCCGATGCCGATTGCGGTGAGCTGCCACAAGCCCAGCACCCGGCGGAAGTCGCTGCGGGTGCCGGCTTCGGCCTGCAACTGTTCGATCGTCTTGTGCCGCACCAGCTTGCCGAGGAAACCCATTGCACACCCCTGATCGCATGACCGCCGGAAACCAGCGGCGATCATAGCGAATACCGCCCATCGTGTTGGCCCGTGCGCGACATGTTGCGCTGCACCTGTACACCTGCGCTCGACGCGGGCGAACATGCTTCCACGCATCCACGACCGGCCCGCGAGCGGGCGGCGAGGGAGGCGACCACGACCCGGGGAATACATCCATGCTCATCCGCACCCATCGTCTGGCTGCCGGCATCGCCTGCGCCCTGCTTGCCGGCACGCTCGGCGTGTCGCCCACCGCCTCGGCGCAGGACACCAGTCCGCCGCCGGCAGCGACCACCACGAATGCCACCGAGCTGGGCAAGATCACGGTGACCGCGCAGAGCCGCACGCAGGAAGTGCAGGACGTGCCGATCGCGATGGACATCGTCACCGCGAAGCAGCTCGACATCATCGCCGCCACCGACCTCAGCCAGACCAACCTGTTCGTGCCCGGCGTGGTGGTCGACGGCAGCGACCCGACCCAGCCGACCTACCGGATGCGCGGCATCGAGACCAACGACTTCGGCATCGGCACCGACTCGGCCGTGGGTGTCTACGTCAACGGCGTCTACCAGACGCGCTCCGGCGGCGCGCTGATGGCGCTCAACGACGTGGCCCGGGTCGAGGTGCTGAAAGGCCCCCAGGGCACCCTGTTCGGCCGCAATACCGCCGCCGGCGCGATCTCGATCGTCACCAACGAACCCACCGACAAGCTCGAGGGCAAGGCCCGCGTCCGCTACGGCGAATACGGCAGGCGCTACGGCGACGCCCTGCTCAACGTGCCGGTGAACCAGGACCTGGCCGTGCGCATGAGCTTCCTGGACAACCAGAGCAACGGCTATCTCAGGGATGCCGTCACCGGCCAGCACTACGGCAAGGACGACGAGTGGGGCGCGCGGATGGTGGCGCGCTGGCAGGTCACGCCCGACAGCACGGTGCACCTGTCGTGGGACCACGATCGCCTGAAGCAGCCTTCGCGCATGGACGTGGGCCTGATCCCGCTGTCCTCCACCGACCTGTACCAGCGCGCGCCGTTCCCGGCCGATCCGTCGACCTGGTACGACCCGCGCCACGCGCCGTTCTTCAACGACAGCGACGGCGGCCGCGAACGCCGCCAGTACAACGGCTGGACCCTGGCCTTCGACCACGGCTTCGACTGGGGCGGCTTCAGCTCGACCACCAACTACGCGGCCTACAACATCTCGCACGTCGAGGACGGCGACGGCACCAACCACGTCACCACCCACCTCGACACCGGCGTAATCAGCGAGGGGCGCACGCTGTACCAGGAGTTCAAGCTCAACGGCAGCAACGAGCGGGTCGACTGGGTCGCCGGCGCCAGCTATTACATGGAACGCGCGAAACAGACCAGCCTGGCCACGGTGAACACCGACACCTACGACACGCTGGCGATCAACAGCGGCCTCGGCGCCAACTTCACCCCGGACGGCACGCTGTTCCACTACTTCGACTCGCTGCTGCAGGCGTTCAACCTGCCCTACCGCCTGCTCGGCGATCCGTGGACCGAGACGATCAGCAATAACGGCCACTTCAATTCGTACGCGGTGTACGGCGATGCGATCTGGCACGTCACCGACAAGCTCAACATCACCACCGGCCTGCGCTACACCCACGACCGCAAGTATTTCGACTGGTACACGCCGGTGCGCTACGCGCCCCAGCTCGACGCGACGGTCGACCAGCTCGACGCGGCCGGCATCCTGGCGCTGGCACCGCTGCTCACCGGCGGCGCGCTGAGTGCCGACGCCCTGCGCGCCATCCTCACCCAGAACCAGATCTTCCCCAACGCGGTGGGCCAGCTGGTCAGCAAGGACAACAGCTGGAACGACCTCAGCCCGCGCCTGGTCGCCGACTACAAGTTCACCCCGGACACGATGGGTTATTTGTCGCTGGCCCGGGGCTACAAGGCTGGCGGCTACAACGGCACCGAGCCCGGTTCGCAATTCCAGCCGGAGAAAGTGTGGAACGCCGAGCTCGGCATCAAGAGCACCTTCCCCGACCAGCACCTGCTGCTGAATGCCTCGATCTACCACTACCGCTACACCGACAAGCAGACCCTGGTGGTGGTGCCGTCCACCGACGGCCTCGGCGTGCCGACCTACCAGGTCAGCAACACCAGCCAGGACGCCACCGGCGTGGACCTGCAGGTGCAGTGGGTGCCGCTGGACGATCTGCGGCTGGGCTTCAACGGCAGCTACATCGACTCGAAATACTCCACCGCGCGCGTGCCGGCCGGCGTCGACACCAACGGCGACGCGCTCTACCTGGATGTCTCCGGCCAGCCGGTGGACGAGCCGAAGTTCTCCTACAGCTTCAGCGGCGACTACACCTGGCACGGCGTGGCCCAGGGCGAGCTGAGCTTCCACGCCAACTACGGCTATCGCGGCCGCATGCGCTGCAACGACGCCTCGGTCTACCAGGGCAAGTGCGCCTTGCCGACCAACTTCGACCTGGGCGAGCCGCAGCAGCGCACCGACCTGCGGCTCGACTGGAACGCGGCGAACGGCCGCTGGGGTCTCGGCGCCTACGTGCAGAACCTGTTCGACAAGCAGTACGTCAGCGGCCTGGGCACGATCTCGCAGTCGGTGCTGGGCACGCCGTACGCCTACGTCACGCCACCACGGATGTGGGGCGTGGAAGCGCGCGTGAAATTCTGACCGACCCGCCGTCGCTCCCCTGCCCGCAGGGGAGCTGCCCGGAGGGCTGAGGGGTGCTCTTGAGAGACGTCACCCCGTCGCGACGTCGTGATGCAGCGAAGACGACGGGCGCAGCCCGCCCAGCCAGGGCAGCGCCAGCGCGCTGAGCCCGAACACCACGGCGATGGCCAGGGCGATATGGCCGTCCAGATGGCCAATCCCGAACCAGCGCCCGCTGAGCAGCGGCACGGCGGCGGTGGCCAGCACGCGGACGCCTTCGGCCCACACCGCCCAGCGGCGGCCTTCCATCAACGCACCGACCACGCACAGGCTGGCGACCAGGTAAAGCGCGTACAGCAGCAGCGCGGAAAAGCCGGCGCTGCCGGCCATGCCGAGGAACTGCGTGGCCATGCCCAGCAGCAGAGCGAACTGCACCAGCACGTAAAGTTTCAGCGGCCACGACAGCGGCGGATCGAAACGCTCGGTGGGCATGGTGAAGTCGGGCTTCGGGAAGCGCGCCGCCACGTCGGCCGGACGCCAGCCCGGCGGCTTGATCCACACCAGCAGCTTGTCGCGCCAGCGCTTCGCATGCCACGCGTCCTGCGCGGTCTTCCAGTACACCTCGGCGTTCGCCCACAGCGGGTTCCAGCTGCGCAGCGGCGAGCGCGTGCCGTAGACCGGCCGGTCGCTGTCGTCCTCCTCGACAAAGCTGCCGAACAGGCGATCCCACACGATCAGGATGCCGCCGTAGTTGCGGTCCAGGTAGCGATCGTTCACCGCGTGATGGGCGCGATGGTTGGATGGTGAACAGAACACCCGGTCGAACCAACCGAGCCGGCCGATCTGTTCGGTGTGCACCCAGAACTGGTACAGCAGGTCGATCAGCGCCACCACCACGAACACCTTCAGCGGCACGCCGACGATCGCCATCGGCAGGTAGAACACCCAGCCCAGCAGCGCGCCGCTGCCGGTCTGGCGCAGCGCGGTGGACAGGTTGTAGTGCTCGCTCTGGTGGTGCACCACGTGGGCGGCCCACAGGATGTTCACCTCGTGGCCCATGCGGTGCAGCCAGTAGTAGCAGAAGTCGTAGAACAGCAGCGCGCCGGCCCAAACCCACAGGCTGTTCTCCGGCAGCGCGAACAGCGCCAGGTGTTCGACGCACCAGGCATAGATGCCGATCGTCACCAGCTTGGTGAACACGCCGACCAGCTGCGAGATCACGCCCAGCCCGATGCTGTTGATCGCATCGTTGGCGGCGTACGCCTGCCGGCCGCGCAGTTTCGCCACCAGCAATTCGATGCCGATCAGCAGGAAGAAGACCGGTGTGGCCCAGGTGATGATGAGTTCCTGCGTATTCACTTCGCCGCCTCTGTCACGATCGGGGACCCGATACGCTGCACCGAGCGCGCGATCCACCACAACGCCAGATAATACGCCGCCAGCACCCACAGGCTGGACCACGGCAGCGGACCGTCGAAGCGGTTCCAGGCCAGCAGGCAGTCGCTGAGCATGAAAGTCAGGCCGCCGATCGCCGCCAGCCGCGCCGCCGGCGCCTGCGGGTCGCCGCGTTGGGCCAGCACCCGTGCGCGCACCAGCGCCTGGCCGCCCATGCTGGCCAGCACCACCACGTAGACGATCACCGGAATGCGCAGCGCCGGCCCGATCGCATCCCACAGCAGGACCATGTTCACCGCACCGAAACCCAGCGTGGCCAGCAGCAGCCACGGCCGCGCGGCGAAGCGGCAGTCGCCGGTGAACGCGGCGATGAAACACAGGTGGCCGCACAGGAAGGCCAGCAGCCCCGGCACGAACAGGTCGCCCGGCAGCATCAGCAGGACGTCGCCCAGCAGCGAGCAGGCGATGCCGGCAAGCACCAGCCGCCGGTAGCGCGGCGATTGCGCCGGCCGCGACTGCCAGGCCAGCACGAAGATCAGCACGGTGGCCAGCGGCTTGCCCAGCCAGTGCAGCCAGTGCCACGCCGGCGACGGATGGCTGGCCGCGAGCAGCGCGCCGGCGATGGCGGCGGATGCCGCCAGCAGGATGGCCACCGCCAGTCCTCGCGGGTAGCGTGGCGTGGCGGTATCGAAGGCAAGAACGGACATGCGCATCCCCGTTGACGACTGCCGTCGATCATAGCCGGACGCCGCCACCTGTCGGCCAGGCTTGAGCGACAGGATCGAACCCCGCTCAGCGCGGCGCAGGTGCGCGTCGGCGCGGGCTGCCGTACATCTCGCGGTAGACCTCGCTGATCCGGGCCTCCAGCGTGCCGCCCTGGCGCGCCTGGCTGAAGGCCTCGTTCAATTGTTTCTCGGCCACATGCAGATGACGCAGGAAGTGGCGCTCGTCGCCGGACAGCCCGCACTCGGCCATCTGCTGTTCCAGCGTGGGGTCGACGGGCGGGTCAGCGGGCGTGGGAGTCGGGGACGGCGGCAGGCGATCTTTCATGCCGGAAACAAAGCAAGACACTTGCCATTCAGCTTTCCGCCGCGACGCCGCTCCGCTGCGTCAGACAGCACCGGCGCAGGCCGGCGCCGCGACGGATGGGCGACGCAAACTGCCCCCGGGTGTCACTGATAGACGTGCAGCCGGTTGATCGTCCAGGCGTGGTACGAGTCCAGCACGCCGGGGATCGCGCAGTCGTCGTACAGGCCGCTGCAGCGCGTGCGCAATTCGCGCGACGCGGTGAAGTACGCATCGGTGGGCACGCCGGCCGCCTGCAGCACCATGCCGGGCAGGAAGGCGATGTCGAGCATCGGATACGCCGGCAACGGCGTCCCGGCGAAATTGCTCTTCACCATGTAGTAGGTGAGGTAGTCGCGATACGGCGCCAGCGCCGGCGGCGTGCTCCGCTCCAGCTTGCGGATGCCGCCGTTGAACGAGGGCTGATGATCGCCGAAGTGCACCAGCACGGTCGGCTGCGGGCGGTCGAGGAAGACGCGCTCGAGCCCGCGCATCGCCACGTCCGAATCGTGCAGCCGCGACAGGTAGGTATCGAAGTTCAGCGCCATGCCCGGCGCAAGCCCGCGCAGCAGGTTGCGGTAGGGCGCGGGCAGCTTGTCCATCGGCTGGTGGTCGTGCGGGCCGTGCTGGTTCAAGGTCAGGATCATGATGAACACCGGTTGCCCCGGCTTCCTGAGCTTGTCGTAGATGCGTTTGGCCGCGGCGAACATCTGCGCGTCGCTTTCCTCCCATTCCTCCAGGCCCAGTTCGTCGGCGCCGTACAGATGATCGAAGCCGTAGGCGCGGTACGCATTGTCGCCGTTGATGAAGCTGGCGGCGGTGGGATACACGCCGATGGTGAGGTAGCCGAGCCGGCGCAGCTGCAGCGCCAGCGCATCGTGCACGTTGGGCGCCAGCACGTAGGGCGCATACATGCCGCCGGAGCCGAAGATGTCCTGCGGCATGCCGGTCAGCGCGGCGAACTCGCTGACCCAGGTGCCGCCGCCGAAGGTATGCACGCGCAGAACGCCGTGCCCCCGCGTGCGCGCATCGGGCTGGAACATCGCCGCCCGGCATGCCGGCACGTTGCAGTTGGAGTAGTTCGACGGGTCGAAGGTGCTTTCCTCCAGCACCTGCACGATGTCCGGATACGGCGGCGGCCGGCTGGCCGGCGTGCCCGACGCGGTGGCGCCCCAGTCGCGCTCGGCCACCTCGTCGCTGGCCATCGGCGGCAGCTGCACGTCGGCGTCGCGCAGGTTCACGAAGAAGTTGGTCAGCTGTGCGTCGTCGGACATCTTCTGCCACGCATTGCGCGAATGCGCCCGGGCGAACGGCCCGGCCGGCAGCATGCACAGCCAGAAACCCAGCGCGCACGCCGCGATCCCGCCCAGCCGGATCGGCATCGCCCGCGAAGCACGCAGGCTGGCCAGCAGGCGCCAGTCCCAGCGCCACACCAAGTACAGCAGCGGCGGCAGCAGCAGGCACAGCACGATGCCCACGGTGTACAGATGCGGGTAGTGGCGCAAGGTGTCGAGCAGGCTGGTGCGCACGTAGTAGATGAAGTCCGACGGCATCAGCTGCGAATCAAGGTAGCGCAGCTTCAGCACCGCCACCGACTTCAGCAGCAGGAACAGCCCGCCGCCCACCACCAGGCCGCTGGCAAAACGCCCGAACGCCAGCAACAGCACGCCGCAGCTGCACAGCATCAGGGCCATGATGAAGGCCCGCTGCAGCGGCAGCGGTTCCTGCCACGCCGTCAGCGCGATGCAGCCGCCCAGAAACGCCAGCGCGCACAACACCACCACACCGGCTCGCGATGGGCGCAAAGATAGTCGACGCATGCCTGGTCAGTCCCCCTGTAGGACCCTTGTCACTGGGTTGTCATCTTACGGTCTTGGCCACCGCGCTGCGCGGCGGCGCACTCGCACCGGAACGGAGCCATTCATCGGCCCCGGCGCGCATCCGGCCATGCCGATCTGCTAGTTTCTGCGGCCTGACCCAAGCTCCCGTCCCCGGAATCCCCATGTCGTCACGCCTGTTGCGCTCCACCACTCCCCTGCTCGCCCTCGCCCTCGCCGGCGCCCTGCTCGCCGGCTGCGCCGGCCTGCCCTGGCAGGGCAGCGCGCTGGCCGACGGTTCGCGCGCCAACGTGGCCATCCTGGAAACCACCGACATCCATTCGAACGTGCTCAGCTACGACTACTACAAGCTGAAGCCGGACGAGTCGCTGGGCTACGAACGCACCGCTACGCTGATCCGCCGCGCCCGCGCCGAGTTTCCCAACACCTTCCTGTTCGACAGCGGCGACACCATCCAGGGCAGCGTGCTGGCCGACTACCAGGCGCTGGTGAAGCCGGTCGGCTGCGCGCAGGAACTGGCCGTCTACCAGGCGATGGACGCGATGGGCTACGACGGCGGCACCGCCGGCAACCACGAGTTCAACTACGGCCTGGGCTTCCTGTCGCAGGTCACCGGCACGCCGATGAACGTGGACGGCGGCCACGACAACCGCTGCGCCGGCCCGCACTTCCCGCTGGTGCTGGCCAACGTCTACAGCGCGCGCGACGGCAAGCCGATCTTCAGGCCGTGGACCGTGGTGACGAAAACCATCAGTGCCTACACCCCGGACGGCAGCCGCATCGAAGTGCCGCTGAAGGTGGGCATCATCGGCTTCACCCCGCCGCCGATCATGGACTGGGACAAGCAGAACCTGGCCGGCAAGGTCACCGTCAGCGGTGTCGTCGAGGCAGCGCAGAAATACCTGCCCGAACTCAAGGCGCAGCATCCCGACCTGATCGTGGCGATCCTGCACGGCGGCCTCAACACCGCGCCGTACACCCCGCAGATGGAAAACGCGGGCTGGTACCTGGCCGGCGTGCCCGGCATCGACGCCCTGCTGCTCGGCCACTCGCACACCGAATTCCCCGGCCCGCACTACGCCGGCATGAAGGACGTCGATGCGAAGCGCGGCCTGGTCCGCGGCGTGCCCACGGTGATGGGCGGCTTCTTCGGCAAGGACCTGGGCGTGATCCGGCTGGTGCTGGATCGCCAGGGCGGCCGCTGGGTGGTCGACCGCGACGAGAGCCACAGCGAAGTACGCCCGATCTGCAGCAAGTCAGGCAGCCCGAACAAGTCGGGCTCGCAAGCTGTCGAGTGCGTGCCGGCCGATCCGGCCATCGCGCCGCTGGTGCAGCAGGCCCATGAAGCGGCCATCGCCTACGTCAACACGCCGATCGGCAACAGCAGCGTGCAAATGAGCAGCTACTTCGCCGACGAAGGCAACATGAGCGCGCTGGCGCCGGTCAACGCCGCCCAGGCCGACTACGTGCGCACTGAACTTCCCCGCTCGCACCCCGAGCTGGCCGACGTGCCGGTGCTGTCCGCCGCCGCCGCCTTCCGCACCGGCTTCGGCGGCCCCGACGATTACACCGACGTCGCCGCCGGCCCGCTCACCCTGCGCAGCGCCGCCGACCTGTACTTCTATCCGAACACCCTGGCCGCGGTGAAAACCGACGGCGCCGGCCTCAAGGCCTGGCTGGAAAAATCCGCCGGCCGCTTCAACCGCATCGACCCGGCCAAAACCGGCGAGCAGCAGCTGATCAGCAGCCGCTTCGTCGGCTACAACTTCGACCAGATCCAGGGCGGCATCCATTACGTGATCGACGTGTCGAAACCGGTCGGCCAGCGCATCACCACGCTGAGCTACCAGGGCAAGCCGGTGGCGCCGAGCGACCCGTTCATCATCGTCACCAACAACTACCGCGCCAGCGGCGGCGGCCACTTCCCCGGCCTCGACGGCAGCAACATCGTGCTCACCGCACCCGACGGCACCCGCGAGATCCTGGCGAAGTGGATCGAGCACAAGCAGCAGATCAGCGCCGCCAACCTCGAACCCGCATCCTGGAATTTCGCGCCGCTGAAAGTGCGCGGCCCGGTCGTGTTCACCGGCGCCGCCAACAAGCTCGACGTGGCGAAGGCCGCCGGCCTGGACAACATCCGGCAGCTGAAGGACAACGGGGATGGCACGGCGATTTACGCGCTTGATCTGGCGCATTGAGCGCCGCGGTTTCGTGGGGCGGGCACTACCCGTCGCCCTGACTTTCTGCTGAGTTCTGGAACGCATCAAGAGCAAGAGCTTTCGTCCTCCTTCGGAGGGCGAGGTACTTCTCTTTTGCTTGTCCAAAAGAGAAGTACCCAAGAGAAAACGACACCCCGCTTCCGCGCCTCGCAGGCATCCTGCCTGCGAGGTCCGCGTGCGGGTTACGGGGTTTGCCGACAGGGCATCCTGCCCTGACGCCAAACTGCCTGACATCCATGTCAGGCACCCTGCGGGCTGATCCTCCACCCGCCCGCCGCTACAGAGGGCCCCCCGGTAGAGCAGCGGGCCATCCTGGCCCGCACTCTTCAAAAGAGCCGAAACCGCGCCGTCAGCGCTAACCCCACGCCTCATCGTCCTCGACCCACTCCAGAAGCAACTCGGCTCTGGACGCCAGCAGCGGCGCAAGTTCCTCATCATTTTCGCCGGTGCCGATAACGAACGTCGGATGCGTTTCGCCGCGCCCCATGCAAGCTGCCTTTTCTTGCCAAAGCGACGCAATCGCTTTCACGGCTTCACGTGGATTGCGGATACCTGCTGCCGAAACGTAGTCACAAGGACAGTCGCCACAAATGGCCCACCAACTGACAGCACCCTGTGTGGACGCGCTGCCGATACGCCACACCGACACGTACGGGGACGCCGACCAGGCGGGAACCTCCTCGACGACGCCGTGTTGAACGCCCTCACGATGCAGGTATGCGAGCACTTCGCCACGCTGCTCCGCGAACCAGCGCGCCTCCACTTCGGGGTCTTCGTAATCTTCCATGGATCAGCACCACTACTCGATTCGCGCGATATCTCAGGACAAAAGCCTCACGCGGCTGGGATTGACGGGAAGTCTCTTACGGAGTGGTCAGGCCGAAACCTGAGTTGACATGCCTTCCGGAAGCTTGCCCCGCCCGTGGAAGGTCAGGGCCGCTTCCGCTGCACATGCGACGAACGCCTCCCACTCGCTCATCTTGAACACCTCGGAGTCGTGAATGACATGTTTGGGCGTGGCGGAGCACAGTCGTTCCCAGCCATCGTCCAGGCGCTTGAGTGACTGGATCTCATCTGCCGAAAAAACGGGCGAAGGAAAGTTGGCCTCGCAGATCGGACGGGTAATGAAGTCCTCCCATTGATTGAGCAACTCGCCCATACCCAGTCGTGGCTCGCTCTCGGCTTGATATTCCACCACCCACTCGACGTACTCGATGAGGCGGTTGCGGATACGTTGTTCCAGCACCAGAGGGTCCATGACATCCGTTGAAGTGGTTCGCGCAGAATTGGAAGCCTGACGCTGAGGTTGAGCGTCGGCGAAGTCGTTCGCCTTGATCAAGATGCTGGACGACTCACCAGAACCGCCACCAAGGCCGCCTTGTTTCTGTTGGTGAAGTGTTGCCGTCCGGATACGTAATGCGGTCGGCTTGCGGGTCATATACAGCCAGTCCATGCTTCCGTGCGAGCGCATGAACGAAAACGGATACGTATTCTGCTTTTGACCAGACAGACGGCATGATGACGTGCCCGGGAGAGCGATCGAGCGCACAGCTCCAGGGACAAAGATCGTGGTCGTCGACGAGGTCGTCCGGGATCGTGTCGATTTCGGGATGCTTCGCAGTCAGTTCGGCGTAGAAAGCGTCGACGGAGGCATGCGGCTCGATCTGGCATGCCTCGTCCTCGCACAAGCGTGCATAGAGCAAGCCGGCCTCCTTGTCCGTGAGGCGATCATGCGGATACCACACACCCAAATCGAAGCTCATCGACCCGCCCGTCCGACGCTTGCTGGACCCCGCATTGGGGGCATATGCCACGGATGTTCAGCGCTGGCCTGTTGCGCGTCAAGCAGACACCTTCCAAGGTTCGGCGGGCGTTTGCCGGGCGAAGTAGTGCAACGAGCCTGAGGCGCGGAATCGCTTTTTGAACGCCTCCTTGAGGCCGAGATCAAGCCACTCACAGGGCTCCAAGGATCAAGAGCGAACCCCACCCCAACCCTTTCTGCGACCGAAGGAAGTCCCTTTGGGGCGAGCAGGGGAGGGAGATAGCGAGGCGCTGCCGCACCCCTCAGACGAACGACGCGCACCGTCACTCGTTCGTGCCCGTCGACAGCCCTGCCGACGGCACACTTTCCGCCTTCGCTCTTCGCTCTTCGCTTTTCAGCTCTCGCAACCGCGCAGCGGTTGCGCACCGAGTGCGGGCCACGATGGCCCGCAGCTCTGCCCGGGGCCCCTCTGTAGCGGCGGGCGGGTGGAGGATCAGCCCGCAGGGTGGTCGGCATGGATGCCGACCAGTTTGGCGTCAGTCCATGGATGGACTGTCGACAAACCCCGTAACCCGCACGCGGACCTTGCGGACAGGATGTCCGCAAGGCGCGGAAGCGGGGTGGCCTTTCTCTTGGGTTACTTTCTCTTTGGCCACTCAAAGAGAAAGTGACTCGCCCTCCGAAGGAGGACGAAAGCTTTTGCTTTGAATGGTGGCACGTGGGCAGGAAGCCCCACTTCCTGAAGGAAGATCAAGAGCGGAGACCCCACCCCGGCCCTCCCCTGCGAGCAGGGGAGGGAGAACAGCATGGCGCCGCCAACTCAATCGATCGGCGTATGCCGATACGTGCTCACGTCCGCAGCTTGCACCGCCCCCGCCTGGTTCGACCACGACTGCCGGATGTAGCTGACCACCGCCGCGACGTCCTCGTCGCTCAGTTGCTGTGCGAACGGCGGCATCGAATAGGGTTGCGGGTTGCCCGCGGTGACCGGGGCGAAGCCCCCGAGAAGCACGCTGCGGGTGGCGTTGATGCCGGTGGGTTCGGTGACCGAGGTGTTGCCGTCCAGTGGCGGGTAGATGCCGGCCACGCCCTGGCCGTTGTCGCCGTGGCAGTCGGCGCAGCGCTGGGCGTACAGCTTGCCGCCCTGCTCGTGGCTGGCCGCGCGCTTGAACGGCGCGGCGGCCACGACCGGTGCGCGTGGCGGCAGCGATTGCAGATAGACGGCTATCGACTGCAGGTCGGCGTCGGTCATGTGCTGGGTGCTCAGGCGCACCACGTCGGCCATCGGTCCGAAGGCGCTGCCCTTGGCGGACTGGCCGGTCTTCAGCAGGTCGACGATGTCCGGCGCGCTCCAGCCGGCGAGGCCGCCGCCGGCCTGGGTGCTGAGGTCGGGCGCGTACCAGTTCATCGCCGGGATCTGGCCGCCGGTGAGGTGGCGATCCGGTTCGATGCCGCCCAGCGAATCGCGCGTGGTGTGGCATTCGTTGCAATGGCCCAGGCCCTGCACCAGATAGGCACCGCGGTTCCATTCGGGCGACTTCGCCGGGTCGGGCTGGAACACGCCCGGCTTGAAGTACAGCGCGCGCCACGCCAGCAGGCTCTTGCGCACGTTGTACGGAAAGTCGAGCCCAGGCTCGCTGTTGGGGCGATGCACCGCCGGCAGCGATTTCAGGTAGGCGAAGATCGCCAGCGCGTCGTCGCGGGTGACCTTGGTGAACGAGGTGTAGGAGAACACCGGATACAGCAGCTGGCCGTGGCGGCCCCTGCCGTCGTGCAGCGCGCGCCAGAAATCGTCGAAGCTCCACTGGCCGATGCCGGTTTCCGGATCGGGCGTGATGTTGGGCGCGGGCACGTCGCCGAACGGCGTGGCCAGCGCGCGGCCGCCGGCGTAGCGTTGGCCGTCGCGGGCGGTGTGGCAGGCCGCGCAATCGCCGGCGGTGGCCAGATATTCGCCCCGCGCGATGATGGCCGGATCGTGCAATGCCGCGGTGTCGGCATCGCGCTGCGCCGGCGACGACGGCGCGACGTGGCCGCCGCCGACGAACACCCACGCCAGCACGCCGACCAGCAACAGCAAGGCCAGCCACCACCAGCCACGTCGCAACCGGCTCATGGCGCCACCCCGCTGTGGCCCATCACGCACCAGCCGGGCAACGGCTCGGTCTGCGCACTGGCCGGTGCCGGGTGCAGGTCGGCCGGCGGCTCCTGGCTGGCCAGCCACGCCGATACCGCGGTGATGTCGGATTCGCGCATGCGGTTGGCCACCACGCCCATGCAAAAGGGGCCTTCGGCCGCGCGGGTGCGGGTGCGCCACGACACCAGCTGCGCGCTGAGGTAGTCGTAGGACAGGCCCATCAGCCCGGGCATCATCGGCTGCACGCCAGTCAGTTTCGCGCCGTGGCAACTGACGCACGACGGCACGCCGCGGGTGGAGTCGCCGCGCAGCACGAGCTGTTCGCCGCGACGCAGGGTTTCGGTGGAAACCGGCGGCACCGGCAGCTTGCGATACGGCACGTCCTGCTGCGCGAAGTATTCGGCGATCTGCCGCAGATAGGCCGGACCGAGCTGGCGGACCACGTATTCCATCGGCGCGTGCTGGCGCTGGCCGGTCTGGAAATATTCCAGTTGCTGCAGTAGATAACCCGCCGGCTTGCCGGCCAGGCGCGGGATCAGCACGTTGTCCGGCGTGCCCGCGCCATGCGCGCCATGGCAGCTGGTACACGCGGCGACGCGCTGCTCGGTAGTGTCGGGCACCGGCGCCGCGGCGCTCTGCGGGGTGGTGGCGGACGCCGTGGCGCCGGCACCGAAGGCGAGCAGCACGACGGCCGCGCGGAGCTTCGTGCGCAGGGAAAGGGACAGGTTCATCCGCCAATTGTAGGCCTGCGCAACCGGCCGCTTCGGGCTCGCGACAACCTGCCACAGGCCGGCGGCGTCGCCGTTCCGCCCGGTTCCCGCCACGAAAAGGTTGCAGATGAATCTGTTGACCGCAGCGCAGCAATCCCCGTAAGGTCGAGCACATGTCGCCGCTTTCCACGCCAGCACGCCCGCACTGCGCACCGGTCCACACCGGTCGCATGGCGTCGTGCGCCGGCGTTGTCGCCGCGATGACCACCACCGCGATTACTACCGGTACCGGTACCACGGGTTCCGGGCGGGGTGTCGTGCGTAGGTAAGTTTTCTACACGCAACGGCCCGCCCTCGACGAGGCGGGCCGGCTCACACCGACACGCCAGCGAGATCGGGCCTCCAAGGGAGAGGCCGTCGTGATCACCTGTGCACCCGAGCAAGTCCAGCATTTTCCGTTGCCGCCGCCCGCGCCGCCGCGCACCGGCAGCACGCGTCGCCGCGTGCTGGCGATCGGCGTGATCGGTCCCGGCCGGGTCGGCAGCGCGCTGCTGGAACAGTTGCGCACGGCGCAGGCACGACTGGCCCGCGACAGCGGACTGGAACTGAAGCTGTGCGGCGTGGTGGCCAGCAAGCGCATGTGGCTGGACTGCGACGACGCCGAGCTCAACGCCCGCCACGACGGCGCGCAGGTCTGGCGGCCGAATGACCTGGACGCGTTCGCCGAACACGTCCGCGGCAACGATGGCCGCCACGCGCTGCTGATCGACTGCAGCGCGAACGACGAGGTGGCGGCGCACTATCCGCGCTGGCTGGCCGGCGGCCTGCATGTGGTGACGCCGAACAAGCTGGCCGGCAGCGGGCCGCTGCCGCGCTGGCAGGCGATCCGCGCGGCCTGCGCCGGCGGCGCGCGCTTCCGCTACGAGGCCACCGTCTGCGCCGGCCTGCCGGTGGTGCAGACGCTGCGCGACCTGCTCGACACCGGCGACGAACTGCTGGCGGTGGACGGCATGTTCTCCGGCACGCTGGCCTGGCTGTGCAACCGCCACGACGGCCGCCAGCCGTTCTCCGCGCTGGTCCGCGAGGCGCACGCGCTGGGCTATACCGAGCCCGATCCGCGCGATGACCTGTCCGGCCTGGACGTGGCGCGCAAGCTGGTGATCCTGGCGCGCGAGGCGGGCTGGCCGCTGTCGCTGGAGGATGTCGACCTGCAGGGCCTGGTGCCGCCGGCGCTGGCCGCGCTGCCGCGCGACGACTTCATGCAGCGGCTCGACGAACTGGACGCGCCGATGGCGGCGGAGCTGGCCGAGGCGCATGCCGAAGGTGGCGTGCTGCGCCACGTGGCCCGGCTCGACCGGCACGGCCGCGCCAGCGTGCGGCTGCAGGTGCTGCCCGCCAGCCACGCCTTCGCGCACACCCGGCTGACCGACAACATCGTGCAGTTCACCACCCGTCGCTACTGCGATAATCCGCTGTCGGTGCAAGGCCCCGGCGCCGGTCCGGAAGTGACCGCCGCCGGCGTGTTCACCGACCTGCTGCGCATCGCCGAGTCGCTGGAGGCGCGCGCATGACTTCCTCATTGTCGGAACCCGTCATGGCTCCATCGCACCCCGCTGCCCGCCCGCCCGTCGCCTGCGCCTTCGCACCCGCCAGCGTCGGCAACGTCGGGGTCGGCTTCGACCTGCTCGGCCACAGCGTGGCCGGCGCCGGTGATCGCGCCCAAGTGCGCCGCATCGACGAGCCGGTGGTGCGCATCGCGGCGATCCGCGGCTGCGTCACGGAGCTGCCCACCGACCCGCGCGCAAACACCGCCGGCACCGCCCTGCTCTCGCTGCGCGCCGCGCTCGACCTGCCCTGCGGTTTCGAACTGGTGCTGCACAAGGGCATCGCGCTGGGCTCGGGTATGGGCGGCTCGGCCGCCTCGTGCGTGGCGGCGCTGGTCGCGGCCAACGCCCTGCTCGACCAGCCGCTTTCGCGCGAGGCGCTGTATGCCTTCGCGCTGGACGGCGAGGCGGTGGCCAGCGGCAGCCGGCACGGTGACAACCTGGGTTCGATGCTGCTCGGCGGGCTGGTGCTGGCCACCCACGAGCGGCTGCTGCGCATCGACGTGCCCGACGCCTGGCACTGCGCGCTGGTGCATCCGCACGTGGTGCTGGAAACGCGCAAGGCTCGCGCGGCGCTGGCCGGTCATTACGAACTCGGTGAATTCGTGGCGCAGAGTTCGAACCTCGCCCTGGTGCTGGCCGGCTGCTACCGCGGCGATGCTGCACTGGTGCGCGAGGGCTTGAAGGACGTACTGGTGGAGCCGCGCCGCGCGCCACTGATTCCCCATTTTGCGCAGGTGAAGCAGGCCGCACTCGATCACCACGCCCTGGGCGCCAGCATCTCCGGCGCCGGCCCCAGCGTGTTCGGCTGGTACGACAATCGCCGTGACGCCGAGGCGGCCAGCGTGGCGATGCAGGCCGCGTTCGCCGACGCCGGGCTGGACAGCGATGCGTGGGTGTCGCCGGTCAACGGGCCGGCGGCCGCGCTGATCGATTCGCTCGGGGACGACGCATGAACGCGTCCATCCGCTACCACAGCACCCGCAACGCCGCACCGACCGTACCGATCAGCCAGGCGATCGCCGCCGGGCTGGCGCCGGATGGCGGACTGTACGTGCCCGAACGGCTGCCGCGCCTCGACCCGGCCACGTTCGACCCGCACGGCACGCTGGCCGACACCGCCGCCACCTTGCTGGCGCCGTTCTTCGCCGGCGATGCCCTGGCCGACGAACTGCCCGCGATCTGCGCCGAATCGCTGAACTTCGACGCGCCACTGCGCGCGCTGCCGGCCCATCCGGACACCTTCCTGCTGGAGCTGTTCCACGGCCCCACCTCGGCGTTCAAGGATTTCGGCGCACGCTTCCTCGCCGCCTGCCTGCGTCGGCTGCCGCGCAGCGATGCACGACCGCTGACGATCCTGGTCGCCACCTCGGGCGACACCGGCGCGGCAGTGGCGGCGGCGTTCCATCGCCAACCGAACATCCGCGTGGTGATCCTGTATCCCGATGGCCTGGTCTCGCCGCGCCAGGCGCACCAGCTCGGCTGCTTCGGCGACAACGTGACCGCGTTGCGCGTGGCCGGCCGTTTCGACGACTGCCAGCGCATGGTCAAGGCCGCGCTCAACGACCCCGAACTGCAGGCGCAGGTGCCGCTGTCCTCGGCCAACAGCATCAGCCTGGGCCGCCTGCTGCCGCAGATGAGCTACTACGCCCATGCCGCGCTGGGCTGGTGGCGCGAACACGGCACGCCGCTCGACTTCATCGTGCCCACCGGCAACCTGGGCAACGCACTGGCCTGCCTGTGGGCGCGCGAGATCGGCTTGCCGATCGGCGACGTGCAACTGGCCTGCAACGCCAACGCCACCCTGCCAGAGTTCTTCGCCGGCGAGGACTACCGGCCGCGCGAAGCGGTGGCCACCATCGCCAACGCGATGGACGTGGGCGCGCCCAGCAATTTCGAGCGCCTGCGCTGGACGTTTCCCGATGACGCGCCGTTGCGCCAGCTGCTTCGCGCGCAGAGCGTGGACGACGACACGATCCGGCAGACCATCCACGATCATGCGCGCGGGCATGGCGAGGTGGTCTGCCCGCACACCGCGACCGCCATGCACCGTCTCGACCGGCTGCGCGGCAGCGGCGATCAGCGGCCCTGGGCCGTGGTGGCCACCGCCCACCCGGCCAAGTTCGAGAGCATCGTGGAGCCATTGATCGGCCATCCGGTCGAGGTGCCCGCGGCGCTGGCGAACATGCTCGCGCGCCGGTCGCATGCCGAACCCGTCGCCGCCGACGATGCCGCCCTGCGCGTGCGATTGACGGCCGCGTTCGAGGCCTGACCCGGGGCCCCTGACCGCCCTGCAGGTCGCGCGGAACCCCGCCGATTCGGCAGGGTTCGACGGGGACGCGGATTTCGCCGATGGTTTCATCTGCATCTATTTGGACGGATAGCCGTCCGAACGCGATTTCGACCGCTTAGAAGATTTCTTCATAAGATTTTTGTTGACAGCCGATACAGGCATCACTTACGGTCGATCACATGTCGCAGCGCAACAGCCACCGCAGCCTCGCCAATGGAAACCGTCTCCTGACGGTTGCCGGCCTGCTGCAGGCTCGCGGCACGCTCCTTCTTGCCCTCGTACTCGTACTCCTCATTACCAACGGAGGTGCGGGCTGAGGGCATGTGTCCAGGTAAATAGAAAAACCTGAAAACACCCAAAGAACCCCGCACCCGGTAACGGATGCGGGGTTTTTTTATGCCTTCGGCGACGCCCACACAGCGGAGCCATGATGAAAAACCCCGACCAGCACAACGCCCCCGCCAGCGACGACGACGTAGTCGCCGAACGCGTGCGGATCTTCGACACCAGCTTGCGCGACGGCGAACAGGCGCCCGGTTTCTCGATGGACCGGCGGGCCAAGCTGCGCATGGCGCAGCAGCTCGAGGCGCTGGGCGTGGACGTGCTCGAGGCCGGCTTTCCACAGGCGTCGCCGGACGATTTTGCTGCGGTTGCGGAAATCGCCGGCACGCTGGAAAGCACCACGGTATGCGCCCTGGCGCGTTGCCAGGACGGCGACATCGACAGCGCCGCCCGCGCGCTGCAGGCGGCCCGGCACGCGCGCATCCACCTGTTCCTGTCGACCAGTCCGCTGCACCGCGAACACAAGCTGGGCATGAGCAGGGCACAGGTGCTGGACACCGCGGTGCGCGCCATCGAACGCGCCCGCGACCATTGCCACGAAGTGGAATTCTCCGCCGAGGATGCGCTGCGCACCGAGCCCGAGTTCCTGGCGGAGGTGTTCAGTGCCGCGGTGGCGGCCGGCGCCACCACGCTGAACGCACCGGACACGGTGGGCTACACCACGCCGTCGGAAATCGTGGCGCTGTTCGAGTACCTGCGCCGCCACGTCGCGGGCGCAGAGCGGGTGATCTTCTCCAGCCATTGCCACAACGATCTGGGCATGGCGGTGGCCAACAGCCTGGCCGCGGTGAGCGCGGGCGCGCGCCAGGTGGAATGCACCATCAACGGCATCGGCGAGCGCGCCGGCAACGCCGCGCTGGAGGAGGTGGTGATGGCGCTGAAGGTGCGTGCGCCGCACTTCGGCGTGGACACGCGCATCGACACGCGCCAGCTGTATCCGACCTCGCGCCTGCTCACCGAGCTGACCGGTCAGGCGGTGCCGCGCAACAAGGCGATCGTGGGCGCCAACGCGTTCGCCCATGAATCGGGCATCCACCAGCACGGCATGCTGAAGCATCGCGGCACCTACGAAATCATGCGGCCGCAGGACGTGGGCATCGCCGCGACCAGCCTGGTGATGGGCAAGCATTCCGGCCGCGCCGCGCTGCGCCAGCGATTGCAGGCGATGGGCTACACGCCCGACGACGCCGCGCTGGACGACATCTTCACCCGCTTCAAGATCCTCGCCGACCACGGCCGCGAGCTGCACGACGAAGACCTGGAAGCGCTGGCGCTGGGCCGCGACCCGAACGCCGGCGGCCCGTGGCACCTGCTGCAGTTGCACGCCAACTCGCACTTCGGCGGCAGCGCGTCGGCGTCGGTCAAGTTGAGCCACGACGACGGGCACCATGCCGCCGAAGCAGCGATCGGCGATGGTCCGGTGGACGCCGTGCTGCGCGCGATCGAACGCGCCACCGGCACGCCGCTGGAACTGACCCGCTTCCAGATCGACGCCATGGGCGAAGGCGCCGACGCGCCGGGCCATGCGCAATTGAGCGCCCGCCATGCCGGTCGCGACTGGCGCGGCCACGGCGACAGCACCGACATCGTCGAAGCCGCCGCGCTGGCCGCGCTGGTGATCGTCAATCGCATCGAACAACAGGCGTCCGCGTCCGCCGCCGCTGCCCCCGCCACCCGCAACCTGGGAGCCACCGCATGAACCATGGCCATACACCTTTCGTCTGGCACAACGGCCGGATCAAGCCGTGGGCCGAGGCCAACGTCCACGTCAGCGCCCACGCGCTGCACTACGGCTCGTCGGTGTTCGAGGGCGAGCGCGTCTACGCCACGCCGCGCGGACCGGCCTACTTCCGCCTGGCCGAGCACACGCGGCGGCTGTTCGAATCGGCCCGCGTCTACGAGATCGAGGTGGGCTACAGCGAGGACGAGATCAACGCCGCCTGCCTGGAGCTGATCCGCGCCAACGCGATGCCGTCGGCCTATGTGCGGCCGATCGTGTTCCGCGGCGCCGGCGGGCTGGGCGTGCTGGCGAAGGCGGACGCGCCGGTCGACGTGGCGCTGATCGCGCTGAACTGGGGCGCGTACCTGGGCGAGGCGGCCGAGCGCGGCGCCGATGTCTGCGTGTCCTCGTGGAACCGTCCCGCGCCGAACACCATCCCGAGCTGGGCCAAGGCGGGCGGCAATTACCTGTCGAGCCAGCTGATCGGGCTGGAGGCCCGCCGCAACGGTTACGACGAGGGCATCGCGCTGGGCCACAACGGCCTGCTCAGCGAAGGCGCCGGCGAAAACCTTTTCGTGGTGAAGCGCGGCAAGCTGCTCACCCCGCCGTCCAGCGCCGGCATCCTGGCCGGCATCACCCGCGATGCGGTGATCACGCTGGCCGCCGATCTCGGCATCGCGGTGGAGGAGCGCGAGCTGCCGCGCGAGGCGCTGTATTCCGCCGACGAAGTGTTGATGACCGGCACCGCCGCCGAGATCACCCCGGTGCGTTCGGTCGACCGCAAGCCGATCGGCAAAGGTGCGCCCGGACCGATTACCCAGCAGCTGCGGCAGGCGTTCTTCGGCCTGTTCGATGGACGTACCGAGGATCGCTGGTCCTGGTTAACGCCCGTCCACAGCGAAGCCACCGCGCAGGAGGCTGCGTGATGGCCAAGACGCTCTTCGAAAAAATCTGGAACGCCCACGTCGTCGCCGCCGAAACCGCGGACACGCCGGCGATCCTCTACGTCGACGTGCACCTGGTGCACGAGGTCACCTCGCCGCAGGCGTTCAGCGAACTGCGCGAGCGCGGGCTGAAACTGCGCCGGCCCGACCGCATGCTGGCCACGCTTGATCACTCCACCCCGACCCTGCCGACGAACGCCGACGGCAGCCGGCCGTATGCGAACGCCGAGGCGCAGGCCCAGGTCGCGCAACTGGAGGCGAACTGCCGCGAGTTCGGCGTCGAGCTGCACGGCTGGGACAGCGAAGACCGCGGCATCGTGCACGTGATCGGCCCCGAGCTGGGCGCCACGCAGCCGGGCATGACCATCGTCTGCGGCGACAGCCACACCTCGACGCATGGCGCATTTGGAGCCTTGGCGTTCGGCATCGGCACCACCGAGGTCGGCCACGTGATGGCCACGCAATGCCTGCTGCAACGCCGGCCGAAAACCATGGCGATCCACGTCGACGGCCAGCTGCCGCCGGGCGTGGGCGCCAAGGACCTGATCCTGCACATCATCGGCAGCATCGGCGTCGATGGCGGCACCGGTTACGTGCTGGAGTACCGGGGCGCGGCGATCGACGCGCTCACGATGGACGAGCGCATGACCGTGTGCAACATGTCGATCGAGGCCGGCGCACGCGCCGGGCTGATCGCCCCGGACGACACCACGTTCGCGTGGCTGAAGGGACGTCCCCGTGCGCCGCAAGGCGAAGCGTGGGAGCACGCGGTGGCGCAATGGCGCGCGCTGCGCAGCGACGACGGCGCGCGTTACGACCGCGAGGTGCGCATCGACGCCGCCGCGGTGAAACCCACCGTCACCTACGGCACCCATCCCGGCATGGCGATCGCGATGGACGCGCCGGTGCCGGCGGCGACGAATGCGCAGGAACGCCGCGCGCTCGACTACATGCAGAGCAAGGCCGGCCAGCCGATGCAGGGCACGCTGGTGGACGTGGTGTTCATCGGCAGTTGCACCAACTCGCGGTTGTCCGACCTGCGCGAAGCGGCCCGCGTGCTGCATGGCCGCCGCGTCGCCGACGGCGTGCGCATGCTGGTGGTGCCCGGCTCCGAAGCGGTGCGCCGCGACGCCGAGCGCGAAGGCCTGCACCACGTGTTCACCGCCGCCGGCGCCGAGTGGCGCGTGCCGGGATGCTCGATGTGCATCGCCATGAACGGCGACCTGGCACAGCCGGGGCAGCTGGTCGTGTCCACTTCCAACCGCAACTTCGAGGGCCGCCAGGGCAAGGGTGCGCGCACCGTGCTGGCGAGCCCGGCGACAGCTGCCGCCAGTGCGGTGGCCGGGCGCATTGCCGATCCTCGCGAGTACGCGGTGGAGGTGGCGGCATGAGCATGAGTACGACCCGCTCCGCTTTTCCCCCTCCCCTGCTTGCAGGGGAGGGTTGGGGTGGGGTTGCTCTTGCGGCAAGAGCGCTGCCCCCTCCCAACCTCCCCCTGCAAGCAGGGGGAGGAGCCAAGGCTGCCAGTTCGAGGAGATCCGCATGAAACCCGTCACCCATATCCACTCCCGCACCGCCGTGCTGCCCGACGAGAACATCGACACCGATCGCATCATCCCGGCGCGCTTCCTCACCACGACTACCCGCGAGGGTCTGGGCCAGCTGTGCTTCCACGACTGGCGCTACCAGGCCGACGGCAGCGACAACCCCGCCTTTCCGTTGAATCGGCCGGAGGCGCATGGCTGCTCGATCCTCGTCGCCGGACGCAACTTCGGCTGTGGCTCTTCGCGCGAACACGCGCCGTGGGCCTTGCTCGATTACGGCATCCGCGCGGTGCTGTGCAGCGAGATCGCGGACATCTTCCGCGGCAACGCGCTGAAGAACGGCCTGCTCGCCATCGTCATCGATGAACTGGAGCACCGCTGGCTGCTCAAGCACCCGGGCATCGAGCTGGCGATCGACGTGCGCGAGCAGTACATCGCCCTGCCCGACGGCGGCCGCATCCCGTTCCGACTGGAACCGTTCGCGCGGCATTGCCTGCTCAACGGCGTCGACCAGCTCGGCTACCTCTTGCAACACCGTGATGCCATCGCCCGCTACGAACAACAGGAGCAAGCAGCATGAAAGCCCGCATCGTTACCCTGCCCGGCGACGGCGTCGGCCCCGAGGTCACCGCCGCCGCAGTGGCCGTGTTGAACACCGTGGCCGCGCGCTACGAGCACGTGTTCGCGTTCGAGGAACAACTGATCGGCGGCAGCGCGATCGACGCCACCGGCGAACCGCTGCCGGCCGCCTCGCTGGCGGCGTGCCAGGCCGCCGACGCCGTGCTGCTGGGCGCCGTCGGCGGCCCGAAGTGGTCGGACCCGAACGCGCCGGTGCGACCCGAGCAGGGCCTGCTGGCGCTGCGCGCCGCGCTCGGCGTGTACGCGAACCTGCGCCCGTTGCAGGTGCATCCGGCCCTGGCCGATCTGTCGCCGCTGAAGAACGAAAAACTGAAGGACGTCGACGTGCTGTTCGTGCGCGAACTCACCGGCGGCGCCTATTTCGGCGCGAAGACACGCACCGTGGACACCGCCACCGACGAATGCAGGTACACCGTGGTCGAGATCGAACGCGTGGTGCGCCGCGCGTTCGAGCTGGCACGCGATCGTCGCCAGCACGTCACCTCGGTCGACAAGGCGAACGTGCTGGAAACTTCGCGGCTGTGGCGCAGCACGGTGCAGCGCATCGCCGCCGACTACCCCGACGTAAGGGTCGAGCATCAGCTGGTCGACTCGATGGCGATGCTGCTGCTGACTCAGCCGAACCGCTACGACGTGGTGGTCACCGAGAACCTGTTCGGCGACATCCTCACCGACGAGGCCGCCGCGCTGGCCGGTTCGCTGGGCCTGCTGCCGTCGGCGTCGCTGGGCGATCGAGCCCCCTCATCCGGCCCTGCGGGCCACCTTCTCCCGTCAACGGGAGAAGGGAGTTCGGTGCGGCCTGCGGCCGCCTCGACCCTCATGGGCCTGTACGAACCGATCCACGGCTCGGCACCCGATATCGCCGGGCAAGGCGTGGCCAACCCGGTCGGCGCGATCCTCTCTGCCGCGCTGCTGCTGCGCCACTCGCTGCAGCTGGAGGCCGAGGCGCTGGCGGTCGAGGCGGCGGTGGAGCAAGTGCTGCGGCACGGCCCGCACAGCCGCGACATCGGCGGACATGCCGGCACCACCGAAGTGCTCGATGCGGTGCTGGCCGCGATCGAGGAACACGCCGACAACGCCGCCGCGTTCTTCTGCGGAGCGCGCGCATGCGGCTGATGCGCACCCACGCTTTCCCCGGCGGACACAGGGACGTGTCCGCGCTTTCTGCTGCCCCTGGCGTGCCAGCGGCCAGGACGGTTCGTGGTCGCCGTGATGGCGCCGCCCCCTGTCCCGTCCGGCCAACCTCCCTCTGCACGCCGGGGGCGCTTTTTTTGCAACCAGAGCGCCTTGCGATGACTTCTCTTCGAGCGGCTTCAACGCGACCCTCCGCTCCCCATCCGCCCCTTCGGGGCACCTTCCCCCGTGGGGAGAAGGGAATTTGTCCTTCGGAGCTTTTCCATGCGCAGTGACCTGATCAAGAGCGGCCCTGACCGCGCTCCCGCCCGCGCGATGCTGCGCGCCACCGGCCTGGACGACGCGGCGATCGCCAAGCCGCTGGTGGCGGTGGTGCACACCTGGTCGAACGTGAGCCCGTGCAACCTCAACCTGCGCGAGCTGGCGGTGGAGGCGGCCAATGGCATCCGTGCCGCCGGCGGCACACCGGTGGAGTTCAACACCATCGCGGTCACCGACGGCATTGCGATGGGCACGCCCGGCATGCGTTCGTCGCTGATCAGCCGCGAGGTGATCACCGACTCGATCGAACTGGCGGTGGACGGCCACTGCCTCGACGCGATGGTGGTGCTGTGCGGCTGCGACAAGACCATCCCGGCCGCGGCGATGGCGATGGCGCGGCTGGATATCCCGGCGGTGGCGCTGTACGGGGGCACCATCGCGCACGGCACCCACGACCACCATCCGATCACCGTGCAGCAGGTGTTCGAGGCGGTCGGCGCGCACGGCGCGGGCAGGATCAGCGACGCGGAACTGACCGCGGTCGAGCGCGACGCCTGCCCCGGCGCGGGCGCCTGCGGCGGCCAGTTCACCGCCAACACCATGGCGATGGTGCTGACCACGATGGGCCTGTCGCCGGTGGGTTACAACGACATCCCCGCGACGCATCCGGCCAAGGGTGCAGCAGCATTTCGTTGCGGCGAACTGGTGATGGAATGCCTGCGCGAAAACCGCACGCCGCGCGAGCTAATCACGCGTACCTCGATGCGCAACGCCGCACGCATGGTCGCCGCCACTGCGGGCTCCACCAACGCGGTGCTGCACTTGCTGGCGATCGCCCGCGAGGCCGGCGTCGAGTGGACGCTGGAGGATTTCGAGCCGGCCTCGGTGCACACGCCGGTGATCGCCGACCTGCTGCCCGGTGGTCGCTATACCGCGGTGGAGCTGTTCGGCGCCGGTGGCAGCGCGCGGGTGGCGCAGGAACTGATCGCCGCGGGCATGCTGGAAGACGCGCCCACCGTCACCGGCCGCTCGCTGTTCGACGAAGTCGCCGCGGCGCCGCGCGCCGACACCCAGGACGTGGTGCATCCGGTCAGCGCTCCGCTGAAGCCCCGCGGCGGCTACTCGATCCTGTACGGCAACCTGGCGCCGGAAGGCTGCATCCTGAAGATTCCCGGCAAGAGCGGCAGTTTCGAAGGTACGGCGCGCGTCTTCGAGAGCGAGGAGGAAGCGTTTGCCGCGGTGCAGGGCGATCGCATTCGCGCCGGCGACGTGCTGGTGATCCGCAACGAAGGCCCGGCCGGCGGGCCGGGCATGCGCGAGATGCTCGGCGTCACCGCGGCCCTGGTCGGACGCGGCCTCGGCGATGACGTGGCGCTGATCACCGACGGCCGCTTCAGCGGTGCCACCCACGGTTTCATGGTCGGCCACGTCGCGCCCGAGGCGGCGCGCGGCGGACCGATCGCCCTGCTGCGCGACGGCGATCGCATCGCCATCGATGCCGGCCAGCGCGAACTGCGCACCGACGCCGACCTCGCCGCACGCCGCGCGCACTGGCAGCCACCGGCGCCGAAGGTCAGCCGCGGCGCACTGGCCAAGTACGCCCTGCTGGTCGGCTCGGCCTCCGACGGCGCCACCACCCACCCCGACACCCGTGTACCCAACCGCACGCCACGCACTGAAACATCCAACCAGGGAGCTACCGCATGAGCAGCCATTCCACCCTCGCCTCTTCCCGCATCGCCGTGCTCGGCTACGGCAGCCAGGGCCGCGCGCACGCGCTCAACCTGCGCGACTCCGGCCTCGACGTGGTGATCGGCCTGCGCCCGAACGGCCCCACTTCGCACAAGGCGAAAGCCGACGGCTTCACCGTACTGGAACCGGCCGAGGCCGTGCGCGGCGCCGACCTGGTCGCCGTGCTCACCCCGGACATGGTGCAGCCGGCGCTGTACCGCGAGGCGATCGAGCCGAACATCAAGTCCGGCGCGGCGCTGCTGTTCGCGCACGGCTTCAACGTGCACTTCGGGCAGATCAATCCGCGCAGCGACATCGACGTGATCCTGGTCGCGCCGAAAGGCCCCGGCGCGCTGGTCCGCACCGAGTACGAACGCGGCCGCGGCGTGCCGTGCATCTGGGCCGTGCACCAGGACGCCAGCGGCCAGGCCGAGGCGAAGACGAAAGCCTACGCCGACGGCATCGGCGGCGGCCGCGCGATGATCATCAAGACCGACTTCAAGGAAGAGACCGAGACCGACCTGTTCGGCGAGCAGGCCGTGCTGTGCGGCGGCGCCAGCGAGCTGGTGATTGCCGGTTTCGAAACGCTGACCGAAGCGGGCTATCAGCCGGAGATCGCCTATTACGAGGTGATGCACGAGCTGAAGCTGATCGTCGACCTGTTCTACGAGGGCGGCCTCAGCAAGATGCTCGAGTTCGTCTCCGAGACCGCGCAGTACGGCGACTACGTCAGCGGCCCGCGGGTGGTCGACGCCGGCGTGAAGGCGCGCATGAAGGACGTGCTCACCGACATCCAGGACGGCACCTTCGCCCGCAACTGGACGGCCGAATACGCCGCCGGCCTGCCCAACTACAAGCGCCTTAAGCAGGCCGACCTCGATCACCCGATCGAACAGGTCGGCGCGAAGCTGCGTGCGCGGATGCCGTGGCTGCAGCCGAGCGCGGCAAAACCCGCCGTCGAGCCGCTGAAGAAGGTGGGCTGAGCCCGACCCGGGCCGCCGGCACCAGTCGCCGGCTGTCCGTCACATCACCTGTCCAAACACACGAGGTCTGCCATGAAACGCTTCCATATCGCCCTGGCCGTTGCCGACCTGGGCGCCTCCATCGCCGATTACACCAGCCGCCTGGGCCAGCCGCCGCAGGCGGTGGTCGCTGGCACCTATGCCATGTGGCGCACCGACCAGCTGAATTTCTCGATCAACCAGCAGCCCGAACGCGCGGGCCAGCTGCGCCATGTGGGCTTCGAGGATGACGACGCGCACGGCTTCAACTGCGATGCCGACGTCAACGGCATCTCGTGGGAGCGCTTCTCTCCCGTGGCGCAGGAGCTGCGCATCATCTCGACGTACGGCGTGCCCGTGCACGCGCCCGCCGCAGACGAACTGATCCGCAACTAGCTCGCCGCCCGCGCCGCGCACCGCAACGCTCCATCGACCGCCGGCGCGTGTCGCATCCAGGAAATGCATCGTGACCACAGCAACCCTGACAGCCAGCGCTGCCAAAGCCTTCAGCGTCGATCCCGCGCCACTCGCGAGCGCGCCTTCCAGCGGCGCCGAGTCGATCGTGCAGGTACTGGCCGACGAAGGCGTGGAGGTGCTGTTCGGCTATTCCGGCGGCGCGATCCTACCGGTGTACGACGCGGTATTCCGCTACAACGCCCTGCACCCGCGCGCCGATGGCAGCGAGCCGATGCCGCTGATCGTGCCGGCCAACGAGCAGGGTGCGGGGTTCATGGCGGCCGGCTATGCGCGCGCATCGGGCAAGGTCGGCGTGGCCATCGTTACCTCCGGCCCGGGCGCCACCAACATGGTCACGCCGGTGCGCGACTCGATGGCCGACTCGATCCCGCTGGTGGTGATCTGCGGCCAGGTCGGCACCGCGGCGATCGGCAGCGACGCATTCCAGGAGGCCCCGATCAGCAACATCATGGGCGCCTGCGCCAAGCACGTGTTCCTGGTCACCGACGCGGCGCAACTGGAAGCGACCATGCGTACTGCATTCACCCTGGCGCGCAGCGGCCGGCCCGGCCCGGTGGTGGTGGACGTGCCCAAGGATGTGCAGAACGCCGCGCTCGCCTGGCGCGGCAGCGGCGAGCTGGCGCTGGCCGGCTATCGTGCGCGGCTGCGTGCGGTGGAGCAGTCGGCGCTGGGTGACGCCGACTGCGCGGCGTTCTTCGCCGCGCTGATGCAGGCGCGGCGGCCGCTGATCTACGCGGGCGGCGGCGTGATCGCGGCGGAGGCCGCCGCTGCACTGCGTGCCTTCGTCGACGCGTTCGGCCTGCCGGTCACCACCACCCTGATGGGACTGGGTGGCTTCGACAGCACCGACCCGCTGGCGCTGCACTTGCTCGGCATGCACGGCACCGCGTACGCGAACTACGCGGTGGAGGATTGCGACTTCGTGCTGGCGCTGGGCGCGCGCTTCGACGATCGCGTGGCGGGCGTGCCGCACAAGTTCGCGCCGCAGGCGAAGTTCATCGCCCAGGTCGACATCGATCCGGCCGAGATCGGCAAGGTGAAGCAGGTCGACTGGCACCACGTCGGACCGCTGAAACGCGCGCTGGAGCGGCTCACCGCGTACGGCCTCGGCCATGGCTTGCGGCCGAAGCTGGACGCCTGGCACGCCCACGTGGCCGAACTGAAACGCGTGCACGCGATGAACTACGACCGTGCCAGCGCGCTGATCCAGCCGTACGCGGTGATCGAGGCGATCAACCGCCACGCCCAGGGCCGTGCCATCGTCAGCACCGGCGTCGGCCAGCACCAGATGTGGGCCGCGCAGTATTTCGACTTCCGCGCGCCGCGGCATTGGCTGACCTCCGGCTCGATGGGCACGATGGGTTTCGGCCTGCCCGCGGCGATCGGCGCGCAGTTCGCCCATCCGGACAAGCTGGTCATCGACATCGACGGCGACGCCAGCATCCGCATGAACATCGGCGAGCTGGAAACCGTCACCACGTACAACCTGCCGCTGAAGATCGTGGTGCTCAACAACGTCGGCGACGGCATGGTGCGGCAGTGGCAGAAGCTGTACTTCAAGGGCCGCTTCGCCGCATCGGACAAGAGCCTGCACAAGAAGGACTTCGTGCTGGCCGCGCAGGCCGACGGCTTCGGCTGGGCGCGGCGGCTGGAGCGCGTGGACGAACTGGAGCCGCTGGTCGCCGACTTCCTCGCCTTCGACGGCCCGGCCTTCCTGGAAGTGATGATCGACCCGGACGCCGGCGTGTATCCGATGGTCGGCCCCGGCGCCAGCTACGCGCAGATGATCACCGGCGAGTTCATTGCGTCGCGGGCGACACCGGCCGAGCGCGAGACCGCTGCATCGCACATGTTCTGAGCTTTTGACTTTTCCCTTTTCCAACCTGGAAACCTTCAACACCGTCATTCCCGCGAAAGCGGGAATCCACTTTGCCCCTGCAGAACGTCCACATGGATTCCTGCTTTCGCGGGAATGACGGCCGAGAAAGTTTCTATCCGGAAAAAAGACCTCGCTACCGGAGCACCGCCATGAACCACACCCTGTCCATCCTGTTGCAGAACGAAGCCGGCGCGCTGGTGCGCGTGGCCGGGCTGTTTGCCGCGCGGGGCTACAACATCGACACGCTGACCGTGGCGGCCACGCACGATCCGGCCGTGTCGCGGCTCACGCTGAGCCTGCAGTGCGACGACGCCGGTGTCGCGCAACTGCTGCAGCAGACCCGCAAGCTGGTCGACGTGCTGCAGGTGGCACATCCGGCCACCGCGCTCGCCGCATGAATGCGGTCGCGCCCCTGCCCGACGACGCAGCCGACCTGCTGGCGCAGATCCGTGCCGCGCGCGTCTACGAGGTGGCGCAGGCATCCGCGCTGGAGGTAGCGCCGCTGCTGGGCGAGCGGCTGGACCGGCCCGTGCTGCTCAAGCGCGAGGATCAGCAGAGCGTGTTCTCGTTCAAGCTGCGCGGCGCGTACAACCGCATGGTGCAGCTGGATGCGGCGCAGCGCGGGCGCGGCGTGGTCGCCGCCTCGGCCGGCAACCATGCGCAGGGCGTGGCGCTGGCCGCGGCGAAGCTGGGCATCCGCGCCACCATCGTGATGCCGGTGACCGCGCCGCAGGTGAAGGTGGACGCGGTGCGCCGCTTCGGCGGCGCGATGGTCGAGCTGGTGCTGGCCGGCGATTCGTACAGCGACGCCCAGGCCGCCGCTGCCCGGTTGCAGGCCGAGCGTGGTGCAGTATTCGTGCATCCGTTCGACGACCCCGCGGTGATCGCCGGCCAGGGCACCATCGGCCTGGAGATCCTGCGCCAGCACCCCGGCCCGATCGAGGCGGTGTTCGTGCCGGTCGGTGGCGGCGGCCTGCTCGCCGGCGTCGCCGCGTGCATCAAGGCGCTGCGGCCCGAGGTGAAGGTGATCGGCGTGCAGGCGGCGGATTCGGATGCGATGGCGCGCTCGCTGGAAGCCGGCGCGCGCGTCGCCCTGGACGAGGTCGGCCTGTTCGCCGACGGCACTGCGGTGAAGCAGGTCGGCGCGCTGACCTTCGCGCTGTGCCGCCAGCATGTCGACGCGATGCTGCGCGTCGACACCGACGCGATCTGCGCCGCGATCCGCGACATCCACCAGGACACCCGCAGCGTGGCCGAGCCGTCCGGCGCGCTGGCGCTGGCCGGGCTGAAGCACTACGTGGCCACGCACGGTGGCGGCGATGGCGCCCTGGTGGCGATCGTCTCCGGCGCCAACATGAACTTCGACCGCCTGCGCTTCGTCGCCGAGCGCGCCGAGGTCGGCGAGCAGCGCGAGGCGGTGTTCGCGGTGACCATCCCCGAGGAACGCGGCAGCTTCCGCCGCTTCTGCGCCACGCTGGGCCGGCACGACATCACCGAATTCAACTACCGCATCGGCGACGCCCGCCTCGCCCACATCTTCGTGGGCGTGCGCATCGCCAGCCGCGACGAGCGCGAGGCGCTGGCCGCGGCGTTCCGCGCGCAGCAGTTCGACGTGCTCGACCTCACCGACGACGAGCTGGCCAAGCTGCACCTGCGCCACATGATCGGCGGCCGCTCGCCGCTGGCCCGCGACGAACTGTTGTATCGCTTCGAATTCCCCGAGCGCCCCGGCGCGCTGACCCGCTTCCTCGATCACATGCACCCGGACTGGAACATCAGCCTGTTCCACTACCGCAACCACGGCGCCGACCACGGCCGCATCCTGGTCGGCATCCAGGTGCCCGCTGCCGAATTGCCGCTGTTCCGGCGTTTCCTCGCCAAGCTGGGCTATCCACATGTGGATGAGAGCGCGCATCCGGCGTACCGATTGTTGCTGCGTCAGTAGATCGCCGGCGCGACTTGCCGTTTCGCGCAGGGCGTCACGCCACGATCGGCCGCGGCTCACGCTAAACTGCGTCGATGGCTCCTCCACCTCGCAAACGCCAGCGGCGCAAGAACGCACCCTCGCCTGCCGTGCGGCCACGACCCGGCGCGGCGAAGGCCGCGCCCAGGCCGGTGCAGCCAGCGGACAGTTCGACCCGCGCTACGCGGGTGCTGAACTGGCTGCTGCAGAAACTGCCGGCGCAGTATCGCGAGAAGGCGCTGGATTACCTGGTGCTGACCCGCATGGATCGGCCGATCGGCGCGCTGCTGCTGCTGTGGCCGACCTGGTGGGCGCTGTGGCTGGCCGCGGGCGACTTCCCGCCGTGGAAGCCGCTGGTCATCTTCACCCTGGGCGTGTTCGCGATGCGCGCGGCCGGCTGTGCGATCAACGATTACGCCGACCGCAAGCTCGACCCCCAGGTGGAACGCACCGCCGGACGGCCGATCGCCTCGGGGCGGGTCACCCCGCGCGAGGCGCTGATCGTGTTCGCCGCGCTGCTGGCTTTCGCCTTCGTGCTGGTGCTGTTCACCAACCGGCTGACCATCGAGCTGTCGTTCGCCGGCGCCGCGCTGGCGGGGATCTACCCGTTCACCAAGCGCTGGACCTACCTGCCCCAGGTGGTGCTGGGCGCCGCGTTCGGCTGGTCGATCCCGATGGCGTTCGCCGCGGTCGCCGGCAACGTGCCGCCGATCGGCTGGCTGCTGTTCATCGGCAACATCCTGTGGTCGGTGATCTACGACACCGAGTACGCGATGGTCGACCGCGAGGACGATCTCAAGGTCGGCGCGAAGTCCACCGCGATCCTGTTCGGCGACGCCGACCTGCCGATCCTCGGCATGCTGATGGGCACCTTCCTGCTGGCCATGTTCTTCATCGGCCAGCGCGCCGCGCTGGGCTGGCCGTACTGGCTGGGCCTGCTGGTCGCGGCCGGCCTGTTCGGCTACCAGCACTGGCTGATCCGCGACCGCATCCGCGACGCCTGCCTCGCCGCCTTCCGCCACAACAACTGGCTCGGCCTGGCGGTGTGGATCGGCATCGTGCTGGCGCTGGCGGTGAAGTGATCCGCTCTTACCGGTTGCCGGCCCGCGCCAGCGCCCACACGTCGACCTGCCGCACGCCGGCGCGGCGCAGCACGCGGGTGCATTCGGCCAGGGTGGCGCCGGTGGTCATCACGTCGTCGAGGATCGCCACGTGCGCAGGCAGGGTGACGCCTTCGCGCAGCGCGAATGCGCCGTGCACGTTGCGGCGACGGGCGACGGCGTCGAGTTCGGTCTGCGCGGTGGTGGAGCGACGGCGCAGCAGGGCATCGTGCGACAGCGGCACGCCAAGCTTGCTGGCCAGCGGGCGGGCCAGCTCCAGCGCCTGGTTGTAGCCGCGCCGACGCAGGCGGCTGCGATGCAGGGGCACCGTCAACAGCAGCTGGGGCAGCCGGGGCGGTTGCGGTTCGCGCTGCCACAGCATCGACAGCACGCGGCCGGCGGCGAGATCGGAAGAAAACTTGTAGCGCGATTCCAGTCGATCCAGCGGCCAGCCGTAGCGGAAGGGCGCCCACGCGCTGTCCCATGGTGGCTGGCTGCGCTGGCATTCGCCGCACAGCGCCGCCGGCGTGGCCAGCGGCAGTGCGCAGCGCGCGCAGCAACTGCCGTTGCGGGGCAATTCGGCGGCACAGGCGTTGCACAGATCGATGTCGTGCTCGCCGCGGGCGTTGCACAGCAGGCAACGCAGGGGCAGCACGAAACGCTGCAGGGTTCGCCACGGCGTGGCCAGGAAGTTCATCCGGGGGCTCAGCGCGCGGGCTTGTACAGTGCTGCGTCGAGGATCGACCACAGATGGATCAGCCAGCCCAGCAGCACGATCCACAACACCGCCGCCAGCACGAACATGATGATCGCCTTGAGCAGACGCCCCTGCACCAGCTGGCCCAGGCCGGGAATGAAAAAACTGCAGATCGCCGCGAGCACGTTGCCCGTACTGCCTTGCCCTTCACTCATCCGACCGCCCCCAGTTGGTATCGCGAAGGCGCGATGGTAGCGGGAGCGGAGCGCCCAAGTCTCGTCAACTTCACTTGATATCGTTCGGTTGACACGCCTCGGGGCGGCTCCCACACTCTCGCGCTTGTTCCTCAGCGAGTGGTATTCCATGGCCGAAACCGTTCTCCGTCACGACTGGAGCCGCGCCGAGGTGTCCGCGCTGTTCGCGCTGCCGTTCAACGAACTGCTGCATCGCGCGCATACGGTGCATCGCCAACACCACGACCCGAACGCGGTGCAGGTGTCCACCCTGCTGTCGATCAAGACCGGCGGGTGCCCCGAGGACTGCGCCTACTGCCCGCAGGCGGCGCGCTACGACACCGGCGTGACCGCGCAGAAACTGATGGACGTCGACGATGTGCTGGAACGCGCCCGCGCCGCCAAGGCCGCCGGCGCCAGCCGCTTCTGCATGGGTGCGGCATGGCGCGGCCCGAAGGATCGCGACATCCCCAAGGTCGCCGCGATCGTGCGCGCGGTGAAGGACCTGGGCCTGGAAACCTGCGCCACCCTGGGCCTGCTCGGCGACGGCCACGCGCAGCAGCTCAAGGACGCCGGCCTCGACTACTACAACCACAACATCGACACCGCGCCGGAGTTCTACGGCGAGATCATCCACACCCGCGAATACCAGGATCGCCTGGTCACCCTGGAGCAGGTGCGCGACGCGGGCCTGAAGACCTGCTGCGGCGGCATCGTCGGCATGGGCGAGACGCGCGAGCAGCGCGCCGGCCTGCTGCAGGCGCTGGCGAACCTGCCCGAGCATCCGCAATCGGTGCCGATCAACCAGCTGGTGCCGGTGCCCGGCACGCCGCTGGGCGATGCCGAGCCGCTGGATCCGTTCGAGTTCGTGCGGGCGATCGCGGTGGCGCGCATCCTGATGCCGCTCTCGATCGTGCGTCTGTCCGCCGGTCGCCAGCAGATGGACGACGCGGTGCAGGCGCTGTGCTTCTTCGCCGGCGCCGGCTCGATCTTCTACGGCGAGAAGTTGCTGACCACCGGCAACCCGGACGTGGAAGCCGATCGCGCGCTGTTCCGCCGGCTCGACCTGCATCCGATGGAGGTGGTCGAGAGTGCAGGCACCGTGCATGCGGACATCGGCGAAGGCGCCAGCTGCGGGCAGGGTTGCGGCTGCAGTGCGGCGGCTTGAGAACACCCCACCCCAACCCTCCCCTGCGACCGAAGGAAGTCCCTTTGGGGCATGCAGGGGAGGGAGCACAGCGTGCAGCACCGGCTTGGCTCCTCCCCCTGCATCGCAGGGGGAGGTTGGGAGGGGGTGCTCTTCACCCTGCACAGTACACTGACCCATGCCCCGCCCTGACCTCCTGCATCGACTGGCCGTCCAGACGGCCGAACGCGAAAGCGCCAAGCTGCGCCGCCGCCTGCGCACCATCGACCGCGCCGACGGCCCGTGGCTGGAGATCGGCGGCCGGCGCCTGCTGTCGTTCTGCAGCAACGACTACCTCGGCCTCGCACAACATCCGCAGCTGATCACCGCGCTCAACCGCGCCGCCCGCGAGGAAGGCGTCGGCAGCACCTCGGCGCATCTGATCTGCGGGCATCGCCGCGAACACGCCGAGCTGGAGGAAGCGCTCGCCGCCTGGAGCGGACGCGAACGCACACTGCTGTTCTCCACCGGCTACATGGCCAACCTCGGCGTGCTGCAGGCGCTGCTCGCACGCGGCGACGTCTGCGTGCAGGACAAGCTCAACCACGCCTGCCTGCTCGATGGCGCCAAACTCAGCGGCGCCGAGCTGAAGCGCTATCCGCACGCCGACGTGGACGCCGCGGCGCGGCAACTCGCCGCCCACCCGACCACCGCCGCCCTGCTCGCCACCGACGGCGTGTTCAGCATGGATGGCGACGTCGCGCCGCTGCGCGAGCTGGCCCAGCTGTGCGCGCGCGAGCAGGCCACCTTGCTGGTCGACGATGCGCACGGCTTCGGCGTGCTTGGCGACGACGGCGCGGGCAGCCTCGGCGCCGCGAACCTCGGCCAGCATGAGGTGCCGCTGCTGATGGCCACACTGGGCAAGGCGCTCGGCTGCAGCGGCGCCTTCGTGGCCGGCTCGGCCGCGCTGATCGAGGGGCTGGTCCAGTTCGCGCGACCGTACATCTACACCACCGCGATGCCGCCGGCGCTGGCCGCCGCGGCGCTGGAAGCGGTGCAACTGGCGCAGAAGGAAGCGTGGCGACGCGAGAAGCTCCTGCGGCTGATCGCTCGCTTCCGCCGTGGCGCCGCCGAACTCGGCCTGCCGCTGGCGGCCTCCCCCAGCGCGATCCAGCCGCTGTTGCTGGGCAGCGCCGACGCCGCGCTGGCCGCGGCGCAAACGCTGGAACGCCAAGGCCTGCTGGTCACCGCGATCCGTCCGCCGACCGTGTCCGCGGGCCAGGCGCGGCTGCGCATCACGCTGTCCGCGGCGCACGAGGAGGCCCACGTCGACCGGCTGCTGGCCGCGCTGGAAACACTGCGTCTGCCTGCCGCACCCCGGGCAGCCGGCGGCGACCCCGTATAATCGCCGCCTGCTCCGCCGATTCCCCCGCATGTCGATCGTCAACATCTCCGCCTACAAGTTCATCAGCCTGGACGACCTGCCCGCGCTGCGCGAGCGGCTGTTCGCGTGCTGCGAGGCGCTGGCGCTGAAGGGCACGATCCTGCTGGCGCCCGAAGGCATCAACCTGTTCCTCGCCGGCAGCCGCGCGCAGATCGACGGCTTCATGGCCAGCCTGCACGACGACTCCCGCTTCGCCGACATCACCCCGAAAGAGTCGCTGTCCGCCGAGGTGCCGTTCGGCCGCCTGCGCGTGCGCATCAAGCGCGAGATCATCACCATGCGCCTGCCCACGATCCGCCCCGAAGGCGGTCGCGCGCCGGCGGTCGATGCGCCCACGCTGCAGCGCTGGCTCGACCAGGGCCACGACGACGACGGCCGCGAACTGGTGCTGCTCGACACCCGCAACGACTACGAGACCGACCTCGGCAAATTCCCGCAGGCGGTCGACTACCGCATCGCCAGCTTCACCGAATTCCCCGCCGCCATCGCCGCCGACCGCGCGCGCTACGACGGCAAGACCATCGTCTCGTACTGCACCGGCGGCATCCGTTGCGAGAAGGCCGCACTGCACATGCAGGACCTGGGCCTGCAGCACGTCTACCAGCTCGAAGGCGGCATCCTGAAGTACCTGGAACAGACTGACGGTACGCACTGGCAGGGCGATTGCTTCGTGTTCGACGGCCGGGTGGCCGTGGATAAAGCGCTCCGGCCTTCGCCTCCTCTTCCTGCGATTGACGAGAGGGAACACGCTGAGGAAAAGGCTGATTCGAAGCGCGTACCACTCCCTCTCCCCCGCGGGGAGAGGGCTGGGGTGAGGGGCCACGCCGAGGAAGAAGCTGATTCAGAGCCGGCTTCGATCGACTTCCCAGCGAGCACGCGCCCCTCATCCCGACCTTCTCACCCGCAAGGGGACTCCCCAAGGGTCGCCCCAAGGGGAGAAGGGGCGAATGCAACAAGCGCGATGCTTCATGAGGGCGAGGCATGAGCCTGTACATCGACCAGCGCGGCCACGGCCCCGTGCCGCTGGTGCTGCTGCACGGCTGGGCGATGCACGGCGGCGTGCTGGAACCGCTGGTCGAGGCGCTGGAAGAACAGTGCACGATGCATGTGGTCGACCTGCCCGGCCACGGTCATTCGCGTGACTGCGGCCTGCCGCTGGAACCGCGTGCCTGCGCCGAGGCGATCGCGAAACTCACGCCGCCGGCGATCTGGCTGGGCTGGTCGCTGGGCGGCATCATCGCGCTGACCGCGGCGCTGGAGCTGCCGCGGCAGGTGCGCGGCCTGGCGATGCTGTGCGCCACGCCGAAGTTCGTGCGCGACGCGAGCTGGCCGCACGGCAGCGACGACAAGCTGGTGCATCAGCTGGCCAGCGATCTGGAAACCGACTACCACGCCACGCTCGAGCGCTTCCTCGCGCTGGAGGCGATGGGCAGCGCCGACCCGCGCGCCGAACTGCGCCACCTGCGCGAACTGGTGTTCGCCCGGGGCGAACCCGACCTGCGCGTGCTGCAGGAAGGCATCCGCATCCTGGAAACCAGCGACCGGCGCGCCGCCCTGCCCGACCTCGGCGTGCGCAGCGCGTGGATCAGCGGCCGCCGCGACCGGCTAGTGCCGCCGCAGGCGATGCAATGGTCGGCCAGCCAGTGCGGCGGCACGTATACCGAGATCCAGCAGGCCGGCCACGCGCCGTTCTTCGGCCACTCCGACGCGGTGGTGCAGGCGCTGCAGCCACTGCTGGCCCCTTCTTCCCCTGAGCAGGTTCGATGAGCGATTTCCACCTCGATCAACAGCGCGTGCGCCGCAACTTCGGCCACGCCGCCAGCAGCTACGAACAGCACGACGCGCTGCAGCGCGAGGTGCAGTCGGCGCTGCTGGAACGTCTGGACTTCTATCTGGAAACACCCGCGCGCGTGGTCGACGTCGGTGCCGGCACCGGCCGCGGCACCGCGCTGCTGAAGCAGAAATATCCCAAGGCCGAGGTGATCGCGATCGACCTGGCGCTGCCGATGCTGCACGCCGCCAGGCAGCACAACAGCTGGCTGAAGCCGTTCCGCCGCGTCTGCGCCGAGGCCACCCAACTGCCGTTGGCCGACCACAGCGTCGACGTGCTGTATTCCAACCTGTGCTTCCAGTGGGTCGACGACCTGCCCGCGCTGTTCGGCGAATGCATGCGCGTGCTGAAGCCTGGCGGCTTCATGGCGTTCTCCAGCTTCGGCCCGGATACCCTGAAGGAACTGCGCGCGGCCTGGGCCGACGCCGACCAGCAACCGCACGTGGCCCGCTTCCTCGACATGCACGACGTCGGCGACGCGATGCTCGCCGCTGGCCTGCGCGATCCCGTGCTGGACGTGTTCCGCTACACCCTCACCTACAGCGAACCGCGCAAGCTGCTGGAAGAACTGCAAGGCCTGGGCGCCACCAACGCCGACCGCGCGCGCTCGCGCGGCCTCACCGGCAAGGCGCGCTACCAGCGCATGCTGGCCGCCTACGAAACGATGCGCGTGGAAGGCCGCATCCCGGCCACCTGGGAAGTCGTCAGCGCCCACGCCTGGGGCCCGCCGATCGGCCAGCCACGCCGCGTTCCCGGCGGAGAAGTGGCCACGTTCTCGCTCGACAGCTTGCGTGGCTCGCGGCGCAAATGACGCATGCCGCGTGCGGGTTCCGCGCTGTCGCGCGGAACCCGGTCGATCAGAAGCTGTACTTCAGCGACGCACCCACGCCGTAATCCGGGCTGCCGTTGGCGAAGCCGGCGAGCGCGTAGGTCTGCAGCCGCAAACTTTCGTTGAACTTGTGGTTCCAGTAAGCCGTGACCTCGCTCTGCGGGGCGCCGGTATCGGCAATCCGCTCGCGGTAGTAGTAGTACGCACCGACGTCGTCGCTGGGACTCAGCTTGTAGGCAGCGCCGATGTTTGCATTGAAGCCGTTCTTCAGCTGGATGTACTGCGAACTGCCGTACTTCATCCAGCCCACGCCGCCGAACGCGGTCCAGTTGCCGCTCACCTTGTAGGTATCCAGCGAGAGGCCGTAGTCGTTTTTGCCCGTGCCCAGGCCCTTGTTTTCGTCGGCGGTGCCAAACTTCACCTTGCCGGTGAGATCCAGCCCGAATGTGCGGTCGGCACTGCCGAACAGCTCGTAGCCGGCCGATGCGGTGATGTCGCCCAGGCCCGAGGCCGAGCCACTGGCCGCGCTGCCCGGCGCGGGAATCACGCCACCATTGCCACGGCCGCGCCCATTCGGGTTGCCGTTGTTCACCTTGCCCACGCCGGGGATCACGTTGCCGGCGCCGCTGATGTTGATGTACGGCACAGTGAGCTTGAACGTCCAGCGGTCGGTCTGGTATGCCGCCGTCACCGGTAGCGACCAGATGTCCGTGGTGGTGTCGGTACCGTATTTGCCGCTGCTGTAGTCGGCACCCGCGGCAAGACTGAACTGACCGCCGCTGGCCGTGGCGGCGTGCGCCGCCGGCGCACCGATCAACAGCAGTCCGCCGACGATCATCCAATGGTGTGGGTTGTGCATGTAACGAGGTTTCCTTGGCTGCAGAAAGAATGGCCGCAGGCCCGGCATCACGCCGGGCCCGCATGCTTTGCGACACGTGGGGGAAGCGGACTCAGCCGCCCGGGCGACCGGCGTGATCGGGACGCTCGGGGCGCTCAGGGCGCTCGGGCCGGCTCGGACGATCAGGACGATCGACCTTGGCCACTCGCTCTGGCCTGGTCGGGCGATCGGCGCCATGGGCCTTGGCCAGTTCGACTTTTTCCACATGGGCGTGCGCGTGTCCGTCCGCAGCGGCACTGCCGACCGCGTTCGGCGAGCGCATCACCTCGCCCAGCTTGAAACCCTCGGCCTGGGCGATCTGACCCCAGCCCGCGCCATCGGCACGCTGGGCCAACACGCCCTTCATGTCGATGCTGGTGCCATCGGCCAGCACCAGGGTGCCTCCATTCAGCGCCGCCTCGACTTCGGTGGCGGTCGGATCGGTGATGCCGTCTTTGGCGAGCGTCGCTTCGGCCAGCGACAGCGCGATCTTCACGTTGCCGTAGCCCATCTGGCCGGTGGCCGGCGTGAACGTGGTGCTCGTCGTGGTCGTGGTGCCGTCGGCGTTCGTGGTCACGTCGTCCAGCGTGATCTCGCTGCCGTCGCGCAGCCCGCTGACCAGCGCCTGCGCATTGGCATCCGAACCGGCGAACCCGGTGAACGCCGTGCTCAGCCGGGTCGATTCGTGACTGGCGCTGCTGGTGGACACGGACGTATCCGGTGGCGTGGCGGTCTGCGCCATCACTGGCGCGACGGACAGCGCGCCGAGTACCGCTACGCAGATCAGCGTGGACTTGAAATGACGGGATTTCATGGGATCGCTCCGAAGGATGCAACGATGGCGGAATGCCTTGCGAGACGATGCGGCGGGGCCTCCATGCCACCGGTATCGACCCTGCACGTGCGGGCCCGCTTGCCGGCAGCGTCTCTGCGCGCATCTTGCGCGTTGTGCATCCGGGCCCACAAGCGACCATGCGGCGTTCGTTCAGCATGCATTTCACACGCCGGACGGTGATCGTCTTCGCCTCATCCAATTGTGTGAGCGGATCGACACTTTCGGCCGTATCGCGGTCCGCGCATGGGCGACACGAAACTTCCTGCGCCACGAAATTGCTGGTGCATCCACCGTCTTGAAAACGGCGGGCGGCGGCTTCGGCGAACCCTCCGACCGATCGGCATCGGCCGCGAACAAAGGATTCACAGCGCAGGGAAATCATGGATGGACGTCCAGACGTCTGAATCGATGAACATCGGGTCGACCGGAGTTCCCCTGGCCTTCATCGCGCCGGTGTATAGGAGGCGGGAAACATCACGGTGCGGCAGATGTAGTCGTCGCTGGACATGGGACGGTCGAGCTGGGTGGTGACCCCGACCATGTGCTGCACCTGTTTCGAGACGTGCGGCTTCGGCTTGGCCACGAGTTTGTCGTACACCCGATCGCTGGCCACATCGGTGATCTTGTCCATCACCATGCCGACACCGACCTTGGTGGCGATTTCCGCGGCGGGGGCTGCGACCAGCCTGGCCGCGATCGGCATGGCCAGCTTTTCCAGCCGGTCGCCCAGGGGGATGGCCGACATGCCGAGACCGACGACGGTGGAGGTCAACGACTTGCCCAGGCTGTCGCCCTTGGCCACGCCCACGGCGAAGGTGGTGAACGCATTCCACGGCGTGGTGATCATCAGCAGCGCCGGCTTGCTCATCGCCGCGCCGCCGGGGGCGAGTTTGGACATGATCGGAATGGCGTTGACCATGAAGGTTCCGGTGGCCTGCAACAGGCCGGCGCCGATGCTGCCCCCGTCGCTCCAGGAAACGCCCTTGGACAGCACCGAGTCTTCGTAAGTGGCCAGTCCCTTCAGTCCCGAGCCCATCGCGGTGACACCAAGGCCACCGGCAGCCGATAGCCAGCCACCGGCGCCAGCCGCCGTCGCGGCGCCAGCGGCACCGGCCGAGCCCGCACCAGCCACGGCCGCTGCGGCAGTGCCAGCCGTGGCCACCGAAGCGGTGACCAGCAGGACCGCCGCCGCCCCATCGCGCACATACCTGGCCACGGTGGCGGCGCCGCCGAAGAAATTGACGTGACTCTCCATGCTGCTGGCGTTGTCCCGCGCCACCCGGTGTTTCTTCGCGGCCAGCCTGCGGGTGTACAGATCCAGCTCGTCCTTCATCTGGATCAGCTGGTTGAAGACGCTCGTCCCGTCTTCCAGCGACGCCCGGGTAAGCCCATCGTAGGCTTGTTCGGCACACCGGGTCTTCTCCGCATCGAAGTTGGCGAAGTCGATTTCGACGTTGCTGATATGCGGGCCGATCGAGTACCAGGGCGTCTTCTCGGGCACCACGCGAGCCCGCTCGTCCAGCAGCTGCGCGTACGCATATTGCTGGCACAGCAGCCACAGCCCCTCCTGCTGCAGGAACCACTCCTGCCGGCGGGCGTCGGCGAATTTCATCCAGGTCATCGCAAGGTCCTCCTGACGGGCGTCGCCGCCGTGGCCGATGAACCGATGGTTCGGCCAGCCCGATGCGATGTCACGTTACGAACCGTCACGAAGCGTTATGCCGCCTTACGGACGGCCGCCCGACGCCGAAGCGGCTTGCCGTGACAGGGCATCCGACGGCCTGGCGGGCTGCGCCGACGCGATTCAGAGAGCCGCGGCAGCCGACGGCAGGGGCGTCGACCGCCGGGCATCGATGCGCTCGCGCCAGCGCAGGAACGGTCGCTCCACCACGTAATGCAGCGCGGCGCCCACGGCCAGCACGCCGATGGCATATACGGCGAACGCCGCCATTCCGTGCATCTGCCAGGGCTGCACGAGCCACGTCGCCACCGCATGCAGCGCGAGCTTGTGGCTGAGGTAGAGGCTGTAGGAGATCCGCGCCAGCCAGCCCGCGCCCGGCAGCTTCCAGCGCGCCGGCAAGCTGGTGGCCAGCAGCACCCAGATCGCCAAGCTCAATGACAGCAGCGGGTAGCCGAGCACGCTGGGCCAGAAGTCCAGTCGCTCACCGAACAGCCACCACGCCAGCGCGAACAGTGCCGCGCCGGCCAGCAGCAGGCGGCCGCGATGCGCCTGCCAACGTGCCCACGCCTGCGGCCGGCCGACCCGCAGCGCCGCCAGCGCCACGCCCGCCAGCAAGCCATCCAGCCGCGCCCAGGTCGGGTAGTAGATGCCTTCGACGAAACGCAGGCCGAACGCCGGCCCGTCCACCTCGCGCAGCGGCGCCATGTCGTGCAGCCACACGTAGCCGCGCACGATCATGCCGAACGCGACCACGCCCAGACCGAGCGCCAGCGCGCGGCCCATCGAGGGTCGCCGGGTCATCCAGAAGGCCAGCCACGGGAACAGCAGGTAGAAATGTTCCTCCACGCACAGCGACCACGCGTGCGAGAACGCCCGATTGTGCTGGTAGTCGATCAGCAGGTTGAGGGTGAAGCTGAGGAACTGCCACGCCGGCTGCAGGCCGGGCGCTTCGCGCAGCAGCGGAAAGGCGAGGTAGACCGCCAGCACCGCCAGGAACGCCGGCAGGATGCGGAACGCCCGGCGGCGGTAGAAATCGCGCCACGCCAGCGGCTCGCCGCGCGCCAGCGGCGCCAGCAACTGGTAGCCGATCAGGTAGCCGCTGAGCACGAAGAACAGGTCCACGCCCATCCAGCCGTAGTTCGACAGCCAGGAAAAATGCTCGCCGACGCCGCCCACGATGTAGGAGTGGAACAGCATCACCCAGACGATCGCCCAGCTGCGCAGCAGGTCCAGTCCGGGGAGTCGCTGCATGAGGTTTCCTGGTATCGGGGTGAAACGTGGAAGGTTGCGAGTCTGACAAGACGGCCCGCGTCGATGCGGGCAAAACCGGGGCAACCGGCGGGCAATCGTGTGACGGGGGCTAGGCAGGTTCGCCCGTCAGCAAGGCCGCAGTCGTCGATGAAGCGAAGGCAAGCTGCCTACACCCACGAAGAACGAGAGCGGCACCGGTTTGCGTACGGGAAAATGCGACACTCCTGCATGCTCGTGTTCTGCCTTTATCCCTCAGCCACTAAGACCCATATGTGGCATGAGGTTTGCTTTGGCATCAGGCAGCTACTTGTGCACAGTACCAAGGCTCCCGCAGCTTGGCCGCACGATGCATCTATTCAAGGCACGCGAATCGAAGCCAGGAGGGGGCAAGGATGACGCAGGAGCAGCAGCAAGAAAGTGTGGCGCCTCATGAGGAACCGCTTCGCATCGAAGCGACTCTTGCCACCAAGCTCAATCTGGCGGCATTTCAGAACGCAGTTCCAGTGATCATTGGTCTGGCAGTCGTCAACGACACCGATGCCCGCATTAGCGATCTTGAATTGGGCGTCACCTCCGAGCCAACTTTTTTTCAGCCGAAAACCTGGCGAATCGATGAACTGGTCGCGCGCAGCCGCTACCAAGTCCCGATTCCGGATATCGCATTGGACGGCAGTCTGCTCAGCCGCCTGACCGAAGCCGAGACGGCGACGGTTTCCTTCGCGCTCCGCACCCTCGGTGCAGAAGCCAACATAGTGACGCAATGCGACGTAAAACTGGAATTGTTGCCGCGCAATCAGTGGGGTGGTCTGTCAAGCCTTCCAGATCTAGTGGCTGCCTTCGTCCAGCCCAACGAACCAGCGGTGGAACGTCTGCTCAAACAAGCAGCAGAGGTACTGCGCAAGGGCGGCAAGAGCTCTGCATTGGACGGCTATGCAGGTGGTGCGCGCCGTGCCTGGGAGTTGACCTCCGCCATCTGGAGCGCCGTGGCGTCGATGAAACTGGATTACGCCCTGCCGCCGGCGAGCTTCGAACACTCAGGGCAAAAGGTGCGTGGCGCTTGGCAGATCGGCGAATCCGGGCTCGCCACCTGTCTGGACTCGACCCTGCTGTTTTGCTCTGCATTGGAACAGGCTGGACTCAATCCGCTACTGGTGTTCACGCATGGTCATGCGTTCGCGGGGGTCTGGCTCAAGAACGAACAGTTCTCGACAACTGTCGTCGACGACGTGACCGCGCTGCGCAAACGAGTACGACTCAAGGAGTTGGTGCTATTCGAGACCACCCTGATCACCCATCACCCGGTGCCATCGTTCTCCTACGCCACCGAACGCGCAGATCAGCTGATTGCCGAGAACCACGACGAAAGCTTCGAACTCGCGGTGGACGTCCGCCGTGCGCGTATGCAGCGTATCAAGCCACTGGCAAGTGCCGAAGCAGCACCACATCAGGCAACAGGCGTGGCTGTCGACACATCTGACACCGAACTCGGCATCGAAGAGGCTCCCGATCTACCCGATGAGTCCACGGCGGCTGTCGACGTTGAACCGGCAGAACTCAACCCAAAAGATCGTCTTGCGCGCTGGCAGCGCAAACTCCTGGACCTTTCGCTGCGCAACAACCTGCTTAACTTCAAGGAGGGCAAACGCGCGCTTCGTCTCGACGTGCCGGACCCTGCTGCACTGGAAGACCTTCTCGCAACCAACGAAACGTTGAAACTTCTGCCACGACCCGACCTCATGACGGGCGTCGATCCTCGTGATCAGGCGCTATACGAGGAACGTGAACGCGAAAACGTACGCCGCCAGCATGCACTCGATGCTCTTAGGCGGCGCGAAGTCTTCGTCGGCCTCCCCCAGCAGGATCTCGAAGCCCGCCTGATTGACCTATACCGCACTGCACGCACCTCGCTGCAGGAAGGTGGTGCCAACACGTTGTATGTCGCACTAGGCTTCCTGTCGTGGACCCGCGAGGACCGCGATGACCGGCGCTACCGCGCGCCTCTGATCTTGCTCCCCGTGACCTTACAGCGGCATAGCGCGCGCTCCGGTTTCACCTTTGTACTCCACGACGACGAACCGCGCTTCAATCCCACGCTGATTGAAATGCTTCGCCAGGATTTCCGACTCGGGCTGGGTATCGCAGAAGGGGAACTGCCTCGGGACGATGCGGGGCTCGATGTCGACAAGATATGGAAAAACGTCGAGCACGCCATCAAGGACATCAAAGGCTGGGAAGTGAGCCGCGAAGTCGTGCTGTCCACGTTCTCCTTCGCGAAATATTTGATGTGGAAGGATCTGGCAGAACGCACGGATCAGTTGCGAAAGAACTCGGTCGTGCGCCATTTGCTCGACACACCACGCGACCGCTTTGACTCAAGCATCTCCTTCCCGGAAGCCACCCGTCTCGACAGCGACTTCCCCCCTAGCCAAGTTTTTTGCCCATTGGCTGCTGATTCGTCACAACTATCGGCCATCATGGCCGCTGCGCACGGCAAGAACTTCGTCCTGATAGGACCCCCGGGAACCGGCAAGAGCCAGACCATCGCCAATCTCATAGCGCAGTCGGTTGCCGAGGGAAAGCACGTGTTGTTCGTTTCGGAAAAAATCGCGGCTCTCGATGTCGTCTATCGCCGTCTGCGCGAAGTAAAACTCGGTGACTTCTGCCTCGAACTGCATTCAAGCAAAGCTAGGAAAACTGACGTCCTCGCCCAACTGAACTCTGCGTGGGAGGCGCGCGGGAAGGTCGACACTGGCGCCTGGCAAGCACAGGCCGAACATCTGGCTGAATTGCGCCGCGCATTGAACGGGTACGTTCAGAGCCTGCACCGCCGATACGACAACGGATGGTCGATCTATGATGCCATCGGGCAGCTCAGTGCGGGCACGGAACTGGACGGGCTCAGTTTTTCCTGGACATCTTTCACCACGCATGATGCGGCCACCATGACTGCTATGCGGGACGTCGCCGACCGGCTGGAGGTGAATGCGCAATCCGTCGGATACGAATCACTCACGACTCACGCTCTAGCCACCATCGGGCAAGCGGAATGGTCCCCGAGCTGGCAGCAACACACCATCGACGCCGCACGAAAGACGCTTCCTGCCGTGCGTGCGATGCAGCAAGGCGTTGTGCGGTTTGCGCAGGCCATCGAGCTACCTTTGCCAACACCAGATCGGCGGGCCGTGCAAGCGCTGGAACAGCTTGCCCTGTGCCTACCGACTGCGGCAGGCCGCGACTGGCGTTTCGTGCTGCTCCCGGATGCACGCAATATCTCGCGGCGCCTGCAGGAAGGTATCGAACTGATAAATCGGCATCTTGACCTGAGTTCGCGTCTGTCTGTGTCATGGCCCGGGGAGGTCGTCGACGCCTGCGAACGTGGTCTGCAGCACATGGATAAACATCGCCAGTTGCTCGATCAACTGGCCGAACCGTGGCCAACATCCACCGTGACAGGTCTGAACAAGGGATTGGCACTGATCGCCCGGCTCGACCAGGCCACGAAAAATCTCTCGGTCGGCTATGCCACCGATATCGAGCAAATCGACATCTCCACCTTCCAGCAGGAATGGACCCGCGCCGAGCAGTCGATCTGGCCTAAATCCTGGTATCTCAAGCACCGCGTCACAGCCCGTCTATCCGCAGCAACCATCGGCAACGGCAAACCCGATGTTGCCAGGGACCTGACAACTTGGGCCGACATTCGCGATTTGCGCGCGAAGATTATCGAGCTCAATCCGGGCACCGCATCAACAGATGTCTGGAAAGCCTTGGACAGCAAGCCCCAACACATCCGTTGCGCCTTGCGCTTCCAGCTCGCGCTTGCGGCCGCTCGACAGCAAGCAACTTGGGAAGATCGTGGCTTTGAAACCATCGCCGACGGCAGTTGTGGCCAACGTCTACGTGCGGAGCTTGCCCGCATGCGCGCGGTGCGCCTTCTGGAAAGGGAGATCGACAAGCTTGCAGATCTGCAGGCCAACACAGCATCGCTGTGGTTGGGACTTTCGACATCCGTGGATAAACTTCGCGCCGCGCTGGCATTCCAGCGCGAGCTGCGTCAGTTGCGCGAGGAAGGCAGCCTTGACGGAACTCACGACGCGATCGGGCGTGGCGAAGCTGGCGATGCCATGTCCGCCGACTGGAAGCTGTTGAACGAACGCTCGCGGATCGAAAAGTCCCTGGGTGAACTCGATGATCTACGCAGCATGACTGGCGGCATCTGGAACGGGCTGCATACCCACGCCGAGGATGTAGCGAACGCACTGAGCTTCCATGCGCAAATCACCGCTTCCATCGCGGGCCTTGCAGCGACGCCGGAAGGTCTTGGTCCGGTCAAAACAACACTCCATCACCTCCTCGGCGACGCCAACAGTCTGCTGGAGTCGGGTGGCCCGATCGTCGCCGAAGCGCGCGCGCTGCTGAATGCAGCGGAGCTGCTGCCGAGACTACTCACCGAACTGGCGACCACAGCCTGCTTTACCGAAGATGGCCGCGCTCAACTGGGCTCGCTCTCGCTCGATGACGTGCGTTCTCTATGCGAGGGCATCATTCAATCCGAACCACGCCTTCGCGCTTGGACGGCTTGGCGCCGCATCCGTGCTGAGGCGATCGGCCTTGGTCTCGCACCACTTGTCTCCGGCATGGAGAGCGGCGCCGTAGGCCTTGGTAACGTACGTCGCAGTTTTGAGACCAACTATTGTCGTTGGTGGCTTAATGCGGTGGTGGACAACGAACCCGTCATTCGGGATTTTGTCAGCGCAGAACACGAGAAGCGCATCCGGGACTTCCGCGAACTCGACGAACGATTCACGACCCTAACCCGTGACTGGCTGCGCGCGCGCCTTTGTGCCGATCTGCCCGACCCGGAAAGCGTCGACCGCGCATCGGAATGGGGGACGCTGCGTCATGAAATCAGCAAAAAGTCCCGCCATCTGCCACTGCGCGAGTTGATGTCGCGTGCGCCCACAGTGTTGACCAAACTCACTCCCTGCCTGTTGATGAGCCCATTGTCGATTGCGCAGTACCTGCCGCCAGATGCGAGCACGTTCGACCTTGTCGTGTTCGATGAGGCTTCGCAGATTCCTGTTTGGGACGCCATCGGCGCGATAGCGCGAGGCAAACAGGTCGTCATGGTTGGCGACCCCAAGCAACTGCCGCCAACGTCATTCTTCGACCGCACTGGGCCCGATGCTGAAAGTGACGACGAGGACGTCGAAGGCGATCTCGAAAGCATTCTCGACGAATGCATCGGCGCCAACCTGCCCATGCGTAATCTCAACTGGCACTATCGCAGTCGCCATGAGAGCCTGATCGCGTTCTCCAATCAGCGTTACTACGAAAGCAAACTGGTTACGTTCCCTTCTCCGGTAACCAACGACCAGGCTGTCAGCCTGCATCCCGTGATTGGCGTCTATGAGAAAGGTGCATCGCGTACAAACCCCGCCGAGGCCAAAGCACTCGTCGCCGATATCGTCGCGCGTCTGCGCTCGCCCGGTTTCAGGGAGAGCCGACTTACCATCGGTGTTGTCACGTTCAATGCCGAACAACAACGCCTGATTGAGGATCTTCTCGACGAGGCGCGCCGGCAGGATCCATCGCTCGAATCCTACTTCGAGGAGGCCGCACTCGAGCCTCTCTTCGTCAAGAATCTCGAAAGCGTCCAGGGTGACGAGCGCGACATCATGTATTTCTCGATCACCTACGGTCCGGACCGCGCCGGACTTCTCTCGATGAACTTCGGGCCACTGAATCGCCAAGGGGGAGAGCGCCGACTGAACGTCGCGATCACACGGGCTCGCCATGAACTCCGTGTATTCGCGAGCCTGCATGCCGAGCAAATGGATCTTGCACGCACCAGCGCAGCGGGAGTACGCGACCTCAAGCATTTCCTAGAATTTGCGGCGCGTGGCTCCCGTGCCCTTGCTGAAGTCACATCAGGAAGTCGCGGTGGGTACGACAGCCCCTTCGAGCAAGCCGTTGCTGACGCACTGGCAAAGCGCGGCTGGCATCTGCACACCCAGATCGGCGTCTCGCAGTTTCGTATTGATCTGGGTGTGGTCGACCCAGATGCACCGGGGCGCTATTTGGCCGGCATCGAATGTGACGGCGCCACCTATCACCGTAGCGCTACTGCACGTGACCGCGACAAGCTGCGCGAGCAGGTCCTGCGCGGCTTGGGCTGGGAGATTCTGCGTATCTGGTCAACTGACTGGTGGATCGATCCCACCGACGTTGTCGAGCGCATCGACAAATGCCTGCAAGATCTTCTCGGCGTGGTCCGCGCACATCGTGCCGAGGAGGCCACACGCATCAAAGCCGAGCTTGAAGCTCGCGAGGAAGCTTCGCGGCTGGCAGCCGAAGCTGCACTCGCGCAAGCGCTCGAAGCCGCCGGACATGATGCTGCCGTAACGACCACCAGCTCCGTGACCAGGCCAGATCCGAATTTGTCCGAGACCACCGCATCCACATCACATGTCATCGAGGCTGCGTATGCGAAATCACTTACCGACGAACCGGACGTTCCTGCAACGCAAACAGGCAACACGTATTCCGAAGCCGACCCGAGTGAAGCCGTGGATCTTGTGGAACCAGACAGGTTCTTCGCCGATTCCTATACGCCCTCGTTGACCCGGATGATCACCCACGTCATCAACCATGAAGGCCCCATTCTCGATGTCGTCCTGGCTCGCCGCATCGCCAGGGCACATGGCTGGCTTCGTACGGGCGGACGTATCCGCGATCGCGTCATCCTTATCGCAAATCAAGTACACCAGAGTTCAAGCGAAGATGTCGGAGCCTTTTTCTGGCCCTGCGATCAAGGCTCCAGTGCCACACTCGCTTTTCGCCGCCCTATCGATGAAAACAATATTCGTTCGGTCGACGAAATCTGCATTCAAGAGCTTGGCGCGTTAGCCCATGAAATGAGAGCTAAAGGAAAGCTCGGAGAAGAAGCCCTCTACGCTATGACCCACGCACTGGGGCTGCAAAAGCTCGGGGCCGCAAATAGGGGCAGGCTAGAGCAGGCCATGCAGCATGAGTGACCCTTCGTTCCGAACCACCATTTGTCCAGCGCTCTGCTTTGACGTCACCCAAAAAGCACTCCGCAGGGTGACCGTCAATCATGCAAATGAACCCAAGAGCGGACATTAGTTAGTGGCGCCGAGATCTACTCTTTTCATTAAGCTGCACGCAGCGGTGGACGAAGCAAACGCAGGAAGGCCGTTGACGAACCTGCTCAGTTGAGCGGCGGTTCGGCCACCGGCCGGCGCACGCTGAGTGCCGTGCCGGCCGCGGCGACGATGATCGCCACGATCGCCAGCCACTGCAGCAAGCTCAGGTGTTCGCCGAGGAAGCCCACGCCGGCGAGTGCCGCGATGGCCGGTTCCAGGCTCAGCAAGGTACCGAAGCTGCGCGTGGGCAGGCGGGTCAGCGCCAGCATCTCCAGCGAGTACGGCAGGGCCGAGCTGAGCACGGCCACGCCCAGCGCCAGCGGCAGCAACGCAGGCGCGAACAGCGCGCTGCCGGCGTGCGCCACGCCGAACGGGATGGCCAGCAGCGCCGCGATGCAGGTGCCCAGGGTCACCGTGTCCGCGCCATGCACCGCGCCCGCCTTCTGGCCCAGCACGATGTACAGCGCCCAGCCCACGCCGGCGGCCAGCGCGTACATCACGCCCACCGGATCGAGCGCCTGCGCCTGCCCGCGCAACGGCAACAGCAGGGCCAGTCCCGCCAGCACCAGGGCGATCCACGCAAAATCCAGCCAGCGGCGCGAGCCGAACAGCGCCAGCGCCAGTGGCCCGGTGAACTCGAGCGCCACCGCGATGCCCAGCGGGATCGTGCGCAGCGACATGTAGAACACCAGGTTCATCGCGCCGATCGACAGGCCGTAGCCCCACAGCGCACGCGTATCGCGCACTCGTCGTGGCGAGCGCCAGGGTCGCCGTATCAGCAACAGGATCAGCGCGCCCAGGCCCAGCCGGCACGCCGTGGCGCCCTGCGCACCGATCAGCGGAAACAGCTGCTTGGCCAGCGCGGCGCCGCACTGGTACGACACCATGCTGACCAGCAGCATGGCGACCGCGAACAACACCGGGGCGTAATCGGAACGTGGGGACACGGGTGGGGGCCGACGGGGACAACGGTGGCCATGATGCCTGCGACGGAGTCGGCCGCCTACTGCCGGCAACCGGTCACCGCGCAAGGGACGTCAAAAACGACGCCACGCCTCAGTGACGCGGCTCGTGGCCGTCGTCGCCGCTGTCGCCAGCGCCGAGGCCCACGCCCATGCCGCTCGCGCCGCCGCCCATGCCCTTGCCGCCGCCCCTGGCGCCATCCTTCGCACCACCATCGCCCTTGCCGCGCGACGCAGGCATCCGGGTCGGACCCTGCTGCGGGATGGCCAGGCCGGAGGGTACCGACTCCAGGTCCAGCACCCGGCGGATGAAGTTGCGCAGCGACGCGACCAGCTCGGCCATGTGGGCGGGGCGCCCGGCGACCATGTCCGCGGCGGCCTTCGCCGCCAGCTGCACCTGTTCTTCGGTGCCCAGCAGGATGATGTCCGACAACGCCGCCTCGACCGCATCGCGGATGCGGCGCGAACGGTCGCTGCCGGCGCCTTCGTGGCCGGTCGGTTCAGCCGCCGCATCACCACCCGGCTCGGCCCGGCGGCGCAGGTCGCGCAGATGGCTGGGATCGACCGCGAGATTGCCGGTGAAGGAACCGCCCAGCGTCTTGTACGCGGCGATCAGCGTGCGCAGGCGTTCGTTGATCTGCCGGTTCTCGCGCTCGCGCCGCTGCTGGATCGTCTGCATCGCCAGCAAGCGGATGCCGACGCCGATCAGGGTGATCACCGCCAGCCCGAACAGGGTCGACAGCAGGGTCTGCCAGGAACTGAAATCCAGGTTGCGCATGGGTGGGCTCCGCAGACTCGAGGGCCCAGTCTATTGCCTCCGGCCCGCGGCCTGCAGCGTGGCGCGCCCGCCCTCAGCTTCCCGAAACGAGCTTCAATCCGATGACGCCCGCCAGGATGAGCGCGATGCAGAGCAACCGCAGCGGCGCCGCGGAATCACCCAGCACCACCATGCCGAGAATCGCGGTGCCCGCCGCACCGATGCCGGTCCACACCGCATAGGCGGTCCCCACCGGCAGGGTGCGCAGCGAGAACGAAAGAAGAAACACGCTCGACAAGCCGGTGCCCACGGTGAACAGCGCAGGCAGCCAGCGCGTGAAGCCTTCGGACCACTTCATCCCGAAGGCGAAGGCGATTTCGAAGATGCCGGCGACGCCGAGCAGTAGCCAAGCCATGAGTCATCGACTCCGTTTGTGGATTCGCCGGGTGTCGTGGCCTGGCGAATGGGGTGAGGTCCCCGTGCGCGGCAGGGCCGCGCACGGGGCCGGTTCGCCGGCGGCTCGCCTCAGGCGATCGCGGCAACCGCCGCCGGGGTCGACCGGAACGCGATGCCGAACCGGTTGAACGCGTTCATCAAGGCGATCGCATAGGTGAGATCGGCGAGCTCCCTGTCGCCGAATTCGGCGGCGACGGCCTCGTAGTCGGCATCGGGAACGCCGGTGTCGGCCGCTCGCGTCACGGTTTCCGCCCAGGCCAGTGCACGGCGTTCGCGGGCACTGAACAGCTTGCCGGCGTCGCGCCATGCCGGCACCAGGACAAGCTTGTCCACCGCCAGTCCGGACTTGAGCAGGTCGCGGGAATGCATGTCGATGCAGTAGGCACAGCCGTTGAGCTGGGAAACCCGCAGGTAGACGAGGTCGACCAGCTCCCTGGGCAGGCTGCTTTTCTGAAGCGTGAGGTACACCCCGCCGAAAGCCTTGTAACCCTCGGGGGCGGCCTTGGCGTAGTCGATGCGGCTGGTCATGAGGAATCCTTGCATGCGTTGATGAAGGACTTCATCGTGCTGCATCTTGGCCTACATCGTGAGAGCCATGATTGCAATTTCATGCTGGGCCATGCTCTTTCGTCCGGCCGAGTGCCGCCTTCTCACATCAGCTTCAACAGGCGCCGCGCCAGGCCTTCGGCGGTACGCCGGGAATCGATGTTGGTGAAGTTGAGCAGCAGGGCCGAGGCGCCCTTGCCGCCCACGAACCAGTCGGTCAGCGCCTCGCCGTACAGCCCCTCTTCGTGCATACGCGCAACGAGGCGGCGGTCCGACCGTTTGCCCTGCAGGCGCAGGATCAGATGCATGCCGCCCGGCTGCGGGTCGATGCGCACATGTTTCCCCAACACGTTCTCCAGGCCGGCGGCGGTCGCTTCCCGACGCTCGGCGTAGAGCTTGCGCATGCGCTGGACATGCCGCGCGAAGTGTCCTTCGCGCATGAAGGCCGCGACCAGCGCCTGGCTGAGCTGGGGACTGCCACCGGCGAAGGCCTGGCTGACCTGTTCAAACCGTTCGACCTGCGTTTCCGGCACGACCAGATAGGCCAGCCGGATGCCCGGAAACAGCACCTTGCTGAAGGTGCCCGCATAAAGCACCCGACCATCGCGATCCAGGCTCTTCAACGCCGGCAGGGGACGGCTGACGTAGCGGTACTCACCGTCGTAGTCGTCCTCGACGATCCAGGAGCCGGTTCGTGCCGCCCAGTCCAGCAGCGCCAGTCGTCGAGGCAGCGACAGCGACACGCACAGCGGACTCTGATGCCCCGGCGTGACCACGGCGGCGCGTGCCCGCGGCGCGCTCTTCAATCCATCGGCGACGACCATGCCCTCCCCGTCCACCGCCACCGGGACGGCCGTCATCCGCATGAGCCGCAACAACTCCCGCGTGGGCGGGTAACCGGGGTTTTCGAGCCAGACGCGATCGCCCGCCTTCAGCAGGGCATGGGCGATCAATTCCATGCTGTGGCGGTAGCCCGACGTCACGAAGATCTGCGACGGCGAGCAGTCGATCCCCCGCGACACCTGGAGATAGGTGGCGATCTCGCCGCGCAGGTTCGGCAGGCCGCATACCGGCGGATGCACCATGTCCGGAGGCTGCATGGCGCGCACGCAGCGCGCGCCCAGGCGCGCCCAGATCTTCCGGGGAAACGCATCGAGGGCGGGCAGGCCCATCTGGAACGGCAGGATCGAATCCGGGCGGAAACTGGTCGTGGCAACACGGCTGTCGGGTCGGCGCACCGTGCCCGCCACGGGCGCCTGCAGCCGGAGGTCCGGCGTCACCACGGTGCCCGCCTGGCCGCGGGCCTGGATATAGCCCTCGGCAGCCAGCAGCGCATACGCCGTCTCGATCGTGCCCCGGGCCAACCCCAGTTCCGTGGCCAGCGCGCGCGCCGAAGGTATCCGGTCACCCGGCTTCAGCAGCCCGCTGGCGATGGCGCCCCGAAACCGGTCGTAGATCTGCCGGTAGAACGGTTCGGCCGCCGCCGGGTCCAGCGGCGAGATGGTGCGGCTTTTCGCGACGCGCATGGCTCGGCCCATTCCGCAGATGGTTCGCGAACGAATGTACCACCGCGCGTCGAGACGGCGGCAATCATGGCCTGATCAAAATCTCCATTCATGGACCTTGGAGGCAGGCCATGCCATGCCTAGCATGAAGGCTCCATCGTGACATCACGGAAGCGGCTCATGAAAATCCTGCACGTCACCTGCAGCCCGCGCGGGCAAGACTCCGAAAGCCATCGGCTCTCGCAACGGATCATCGGATCACTGCGGCGGATCATGCCGGCGTCCACGGTGATCCGCCGGGACATCAGCGACAGCGCGCTGTCGCCCATCGACGAGGACTACGCCGTTTCCCAGCAGGCGGCAGCGGACATCTCCGGGGAAGGCACGGCTGCCTGCTCCCACGAACTGATCCGTGAGCTGGAAACTTCCGACATCGTGGTGATCGGCACGCCGATGCACAACTTCACCGTTCCCGCCGCGCTGAAACTGTGGCTCGACCACGTGGTCCGGGTGCGTCGGACGTTCGATGTCGGCAGGGACGGAAAGGTCGCCCTGCTGAAGGACCGTCCGGTCTTCGTCGCGGTGTCCTCGGGTGGAAGATTCTCCGGCCCTGGCGCGCGCCAGCCGGATTTTCTCGTGCCGTATCTGCAAGCCATCCTGGGCATGATCGGGCTGCACGACCTGACCTTCTTCTCCGTTCAGGGGACGGCGTTTGGCCCCCAGGCCGTCGCTGAAGCCCGTGCCAGGGCGGAGCAGGCCATGCAGGATCACTTCTCGACCGCGGTCCCGCCCTGCACATGAAGCCGCGCCGTGGCGGCGCCAGCGCGATAGACAGCGATCGGTCGCTCAACGTCCCTCGGCGCAGGCCTTGTGCCGGAAGCAGCCCACCAGGTGATCGTTGATCATCCCGGTGGCCTGCAGCAGCGAGTAGCAGATGGTGGTGCCCACGAAGCGGAAGCCGCGCTTCTTCAGCGTCTTGCTCATGCGGTCGGACAGTTCGGTGCTGGCCGGCACCTCGGCCTGCTCGCGCCAGCGATTACGCAGCGGCTTGCCGTCGACGAAGGACCACAGCCAGACGTCCAGACTGCCGAATTCCCCAATCACCTTCTGCGCGGCGACGGCGTTGTCGCGGACCGAGGAGACCTTGAGGCGGTTGCGGATGATGCCGGGGTCGAGCAGGCATTTTTCCAGCTCGCGATCGCTCATCGCGGCCACCCGGGCGATCTCGAAATCGTGGAAGGCCTTGCGGTAGTTGTCGCGCTTGTTGAGCACGGTGCGCCACGACAGGCCGGCCTGGGCACCTTCCAGGCAGAGGAACTCGAACAGGCCGCGGTCGTCGTGCAGCGGCGTGCCCCATTCGGTGTCGTGGTAGTCGCGCATCAGGGCGTCGCCGGCGGCGGCCCATTGGCAACGGTGCGGTTCGGTGGTCTTGGTCATGGCGGGCACGTGCTCACGAGGTGCCGCACAAGCTAACCCAGCCCGCTAGACTTGTCGCCCCATCCGCGCCCGGTTTCCCATGTCGCCCTCGCCCTCACGCGGCGCGCTGTCCGCGCTGTTCGTCACCATCCTGATCTGGGCGTACAGCTGGGTCGTGATGAAACAGGTGCTGGCGTATGCCGGCCCGTTCCATTTCGCGGCGCTGCGTTACCTGCTCGGCGCTGCCGTGCTGTTCGGCGCGCTGCTGCTGTCGCGGCAATCGCTGCGGCCACCGCCGCTGTTGCCCACCCTGCTGATCGGCTTGTGCCAGACCACCGCGTTCCAGGGGCTGGAGCAATGGGCGCTGATCGGCGGTGGCGCCGGCCATGTCGCCCTGCTCGCCTACACCATGCCGTTCTGGGCGGTGCTGCTGGCCTGGCTGGTGCTGGGCGACCGGCCCACGCGACGCCACTGGATCGGCGTGGGGCTGGCGGCGATCGGGCTGCTCTGCATCATCGAACCGTGGCATGACCTGGGCAGCGCGCTGAGCACCACGCTGGCAATCGCCGGCGGCGCGGCCTGGGCGGCCGGCACGGTGCTCAGCAAGCGGATGTTCCAGCGGCACGCGCCGTCGGTGCTCAACCTCACCGCGTGGCAGATGCTGCTGGGCGGCGTGGCGCTGGGCGCGATCGCGCTGGCCGTGCCCGAGCGGGCGATCGAGTGGAACGCGGCCTTCGTCGCGGGGCTGGCCTACAGCGTGCTGCTGGCTTCCAGCCTGGCCTGGTGGCTGTGGTCGATCGTGCTGCAGCGGCTGCCGACCACGGTCGCCAGCATTTCCAGCCTGGGCGTGCCGATCGTCAGCGTGCTGCTGGCCTGGCTGATCCTGCACGAGCAGCCGTCGATGATGGAGCTGCTGGGCATCGTGTTCGTGCTGGCCGGGCTGGTGGCGGTCAGCGGCGTGGGTGCGAAACGCCGCACCTGATCACCACGGCAACGCGGCGAGATCCACGTTGCCGCCGGTCAGCACCACGCCGACGCGCTTGCCGGCGAAGCGTTGCGGCTGCTGCAGGATCGCCGCCAGCACGGTGGCGCTGGACACTTCCACCACCTGCTTCAGTTCGGACCACAGCAACTGCATGGCCGCGATGGTCTCCGCGTCGCTGACGGTGATCACCTCGACATGATGAGCGCGCAGCGCGTCGAGGTTGCGCTCGCCGATCAGGGCGCGCAGGCCGTCGCAGACGGTGTCGGGCACCACGCTGGTGACCCGCGTGCCCCGGGCCAGCGAACGCGCCGCGTCGTCGGCGCCCAGCGGCTCGGCGCCGAACAGCGCCAGCGCCGGGTCGAGACCGTGGGCGGCGATCGCCACGCCACTGGCCAGGCCGCCACCACCGACCGGGGTGATCAGCGCGTCCAGCGCGCCGGCCTGCTGCAGCAGTTCGAGGGCGAGCGTGCCCTGCCCGGCCATCACCCGCGTGTCGGCATACGGATGCACCAGCTCGGCGCCGGTGTCGCGCTGCACTTCGGCGCACTTCGCCTCGCGGGCCGCCTGGGTCGGCGCGCAGCGATGCAGGATCGCGCCGGCGCGCTCGATCGCCTCCAGCTTGGCGCGCACCGCGCCCTCGGGCACCACCACGTGGGCGGCGATGCCGCGGGTGGCTGCGGCCAGCGCCAGCGCGTTGCCGTGGTTGCCGGAAGAATGGGTGACCACGCCGCGCGCCGCCGCGGCGTCGTCGAGCGACCACACGGCATTGCAGGCGCCGCGGAACTTGAACGCCCCGCCACGCTGCAGGTGCTCGCCCTTGAAGTGCAGCTCGGCGTTGGCCAGCGCATCGAGCCGGGCGCTGCGCAGGACCGGGGTGGGTCGCGCGTGCGGAGCGATGCGTGCGGCGGCATCGCGGATGTCGTCGAAACGAGGCAGGGCATCTTTCACGATTCGATCTCCACGCCACAGCGGAAAGTGCGCTCGGCGCCCGGCTCCAGCCGGATCGCCGCGGCGCATTCGGGACGGTTGAAGGCGTCGGCCATGTACTCCATCGGCTCCAGCGCGATCGCGCGGCGCGCATCGCGGCTCACCGTGTCGGCGGTGAACGCGTGCATCACGCCGCGCTCCTGCCACACCGTGACGGCGAAGCCACTGGCCGGATCGACCAGGCGGGTGCGGATGCGGCCATCGGCGTCGGCCGCCAGGTCGGTATAGCCCTGGTCGAGGATGCTGTCGCCGATCAGCCGCGGCCGACGGAAATCCAGCGCCGGCGCATCGTCCAGCGGTACATGCGCCTCGGCGCCGGCCAGCGCGATCAGGTCGGCGCCGGTGCGGATCAGGGTCTGCGCGGGAACCTGCAGTTGCCAGTCGTCGACCTCGCCATCGGCCACTCGGAAGTACGGGTGCCAGCCGAAGAAGCACGGCGCCGCGCTGTCGCCGACGTTGCGCATGACGGCCTCCAGGCCGAGTCCGGCGTAGTCGAGGGTGAACGTCACCGCCAGGTCGATCGCGTGCGGATAGCCCGGCTGCGGGCGGATCGCGCTGGTGCGCAAGGTGACCCGGGCGGCATCGTCGTCCGCACCGAGATCGGCGACCTCGAACACCGCGTCGCGCACGAAGCCGTGGCGGCTGGCCCGATCGGCGCCAGTGACGCCCGGATCGAGATCCTGCGGCTGGCCGTCGAAGTCATAGCGCGCATCGGCGATGCGGCCGGCGAACGGCACCATGATCGCGAAGCGCGAACCCGGCCGGTGCACGATCTCGCTGGCGTCTTCATAGCCGGCGGCGAGGTCGCGGGTTGTGCCGTCGACATCAGCCTCGAAGCTGAGCAGGGCCGCGCCACGTCGCGCGATGCGGACACAGCGGCCGCCGTCGACGTCCGTCAGCACCACGATGTCCTGATCGCCAAAGCGGCTGAGCCCGGCGGTGTAGCGCGTCGCACCCATGGGATTTTCCTGTGGTTTAACAGGTGCATGGTATCCTTTTCGATCCCCACGCCCCATCTCTACCCCATGCATGCACTCCCCGAACAAGCCGCCCCGGCCTTGATCCGTCTTTGCGACTACCGTGCGCCGGCCTGGCGCGTGGAGACGGTCGAACTGGATTTCGACCTTGGCATCGACGCCAGCGAACTGTGTTCGCGCCTGCGCCTGCGCCGCGACCCCGCCCAGGACGCGCCGCTGCGCCTGGATGGCGAGAACCTTCAGCTGCTGTCGATCAGCCTGGATGGCGTGCCGTTGCCCGCTACCGCCTACCGCTACGCCGACAACGTGCTGGAAGTCGACGGCGCGCGCGATGGCAGCGTGCTGGAGACCCGCGTGCGGCTGCGCCCGGCGGCGAACACCGCACTGGAAGGCCTGTACCTGTCCGGCTCGCGCGAGGCCGGCTTTCTGCTGACCCAATGCGAGGCCGAGGGCTTCCGCCACATCACCTTCTTCCCCGACCGGCCCGACGTGCTGTCCAGCTACACGGTCACCCTGCGCGCCGATCGCGCGCGCTTCCCGGTGCTGCTGGCCGGCGGCAACCCGGATGGCGCCGGCGAACTCGAGGGCGGCCGGCACTGGGCGCGCTTCGTCGACCCGCATCCCAAGCCGAGCTACCTGTTCGCCCTGGTCGCGGGCCGGCTGGAGGTGATCGAGCGCGACTACGTCACCGCCGACGGCCGCGCGGTGCAGCTGAAGATCTGGGCCGAGGCCGACGCGATCGATCGCTGCCACTACGCGATGGACGCGCTGGAGCGCTCGATGCGCTGGGACGAGCAGGCCTACGGCCGCAACTACGACCTGGACGTGTTCCACGTGGTCGCCACCCACGACTTCAACATGGGCGCGATGGAGAACAAGGGCCTCAACATCTTCAACGCGAAGTGCCTGCTGGCCGATCCGGATTCGACCACTGACGACGAGTACCGCCACGTCGAGGCGGTGGTCGCCCACGAGTATTTCCACAACTGGAGCGGCAACCGCGTCACCTGTCGCGACTGGTTCCAGCTGAGCCTGAAGGAAGGGCTCACCGTGTTCCGCGAGCAGAGCTTCTCGGCCGACATGAACTCGGCGCCGCTGAAGCGGATCGAGGACGTGTCGCTGCTGCGTCGCGCCCAGTTCCCCGAAGACGCGGGCCCGCTGGCGCATCCGGTGCGCCCGGCGCAGTACAGCGAGATCAACAATTTCTATACCGCCACCGTCTACGAGAAGGGCTCGGAACTGGTGCGCATGCTGGCCGGCGCGCTGGGCCAGGACGGCTTCCGCCGCGGCATGGACCGGTATTTCGAGCGCAACGACGGACGCGCCGCCACGATCGAGGACTTCCTCGCCGCGCTGGGCGAGGCCAACGACACCGACCTCTCCCCGTACCTGGCCTGGTACGGCCAGGCCGGCACGCCGCGACTGAAGGCTCACGGCCAGTACGACGCAGCCGCGCATACCTACACGCTGAGCCTGGGCCAGCGCGCGCCCGGCGGCAACGGCGCGGAGGCACGGCCGCCGCTGCCGATCCCGGTGAAGCTGGCGTTGTTCACCCGCCACGGCGACATGCTGCCCCTGCATCTGGACGGCCAGACGTCCGGACCATCGAACGAGATGGTGGTGGTGCTGGACCAGGCCGAACGGAACTTCGTGTTCACCAACGTGATCACCGCGCCGGTGCCCTCGCTGCTGCGAGGATTTTCCGCGCCGGTGGTGCTGGAGTGCGACTACGCACCGGACGAACTGGCCCTGCTGCTGGCCCACGACATCGACGGCTTCAACCGCTGGGAAGCCGGCCAGCAACTGGCGGCGCGCGCCTACGAGAACCTGCGCGACGGCAACGCGTCCGACGCCTTGCTGGCCTGGTGCGATGCGCTGGCCTCGCTGTTCGGCAACGCCACGATCGACGACGCCTTGCTGGCCGACCTGCTGACCCCACCGGGCGAGGTGGAACTGGCCGAGCGCGAGTCGGCGATCGATCCGCAGCGCATTCACCAGTTGCGCCAGGAACTGCAGCAGCGGCTGGCCGCGCGCCTGGGCGCCGACGCCCTGCGCCAGCGCTACGCCGCGCTGGCCGCACACACCAGCATCGCGCTGGACGCCGTCAGCCAGGCGCGTCGCCGGCTCAAGCGCCGCGTGCTGGAGTTGCTGGCCTTGCTGGACCGTGACGGCGCGGCCGAACTGGCGGCCGCGCAGTTCCGCGACGCGCCGGGGATGACCGATCGCCTCGCCGCGCTGTCCGTGCTGGTGCGCAGTGGCGCGCCGCAGGCGTCCGCAGCCCTGCTCGAATACCGCGCACGTCATGCCGGCGATGCGCTGGCGCTGGACAAGTGGTTTGCGGTGCAGGCGCAATTGCCGGGCGAGCCCGCGCTGGAGCGCGTGCAACTGCTGGAGCGCGACGACGCGTTCACGCTGAAGAATCCGAACCGGGTGCAGTCGCTACTGGGTGCGTTCGTGCGCAACAACCCCAGCGGCTTCCATCGCATCGATGGTGCCGGCTATCGCCTGCTGGCCGAGCGCCTGGTGTCGCTGGATGCGCTGAACCCGCAAGTCGCGGCGCGACTGGCCACGGCGTTCAACGGCTGGCAGCGGCTGGAGCCGCGGCGGCGCGAGGCGGCGCGGACGGTGATCGTGGAGCTGGCGGCGCATCGCGGGCTGTCCCGCAATCTCGCCGAAATCATCGGCAGCGTGTTGAATCACTGACCGTCGACGGGGTGCCGCGCAGTGGGGCTGCCCCGGTATCTCGCCCTGCGGTGCGTGGTGGTGTCACCACGCACGTGGGCGGGTTCTTCATTCAGACGGCCAGATGATCGAGCGCGTCCAGCAGGCTCTGCATGCGCGATTCCAGGTCGGGCTGCAGTGCGTCACGCTCGCTGTCATTGCGGTCATACAGCTCGTCGATGTCCATTTCGACCTGGCCCAGTTCGACCAGCAGGTCATGATGCGGATAGACGGGTTGGAAATCGAAGCTCATGTCCATGACATATCTCCTTCGTGGTTGGTAGCAAAGGGAATGCAACCGCCATGCCATGTGTGATGCTCGTCACAGTTTTTCCGGGCATGGATCACACGACTGACGCAGCACGTCATCAGCTGCCGCGGTCCGGCACAAAATTCCTTTTCAGTCACCCTTTGTTCACGCATTTTCGGTGACTATCGACCCGCACCACGAGACGGCAGACGCTGCTTTCGTTTCAGCGAATTTCCGGTTTCTGGCGTTCGGCAATACGGTCATCCTGGATTCCCCCTGTTCCTGAGACCGCCGAGCGCCAGATCTAAAAGCACGAGGCCCCGCGGCTACCACCGCGGGGCCTCGTCATTTGGGCGATCCGGCCAGTGCGCACGGCCGTTCGGACCGCACAAAAGACGACGGCACCCCGAGGGGTGCCGTCTTGCTTCCTTTCCCGGTACGCGATCGAACCCCTGTCAGTTCGATCTCGGCGCGCGTAGTCGCGCAGCGTCTGCCCTGGAAAGTGCTGACGCAGTCTAAGCAGGAAGCGTGCCATCCATCGGTTTCGGCTCACAAACCCTTGATGGCGTTACCATGTCGCCCCGTTTCGTCACTTTCTGCACGCTCAGGTCAGTTTGATGCACCACCCGACCCGTTACGACGTCATCGTGATCGGTGGCGGTCACGCCGGCACCGAAGCCGCGCTGGCCGCCGCCCGCACCGGCGCGCGCACCCTGCTGCTCAGCCACAACATCGAGACGATCGGCCAGATGAGCTGCAACCCGGCCATCGGTGGCATCGGCAAGGGCCACCTGGTCAAGGAGATCGACGCGCTGGGCGGTGCCATGGCGCATGCGGCCGACCGCGCCGGCATCCAGTGGCGGACCTTGAACGCGTCGAAAGGCCCGGCGGTGCGCGCCACGCGCTGCCAGGCCGACCGCGCCCTGTACAAGGCGGCGATCCGCTACATCGTGGAAACCCAGCCCAATCTCGAATTGTTCCAGCAGGCGGTGGACGACCTGATCATCGAAGGGGAACGCGTCTGCGGGGTGGTCACCCAGATGGGCCTCACGTTCAACGCCCGCAGCGTGGTGCTCACTGCGGGCACCTTCCTCGCCGGCAAGATCCACATCGGCCAGGCGCAGTACGCGGGTGGTCGCGCGGGCGATCCGCCGGCCAGCACGCTGGCGCAAAAGCTGCGCGAACTGCCGGTGGCCGCCGACCGCCTGAAGACCGGCACGCCGCCGCGGATCGATCTGCGCAGCATCGATTTCAGCGGCCTCGACGAGCAGCCCGGCGACACGCCGGCACCCGTGTTCTCCTACCTCGGCTCGCGTGACGAACACCCGCGCCAGGTCAGCTGCTGGATCACGCATACCTCCGAGCGCACGCACGAGATCATCCGCGGCGCGCTGGACCGCTCGCCGCTGTACACCGGCCAGATCGAGGGCGTGGGCCCGCGCTATTGCCCGTCGATCGAGGACAAGGTGGTGCGCTTCGCCGAGAAGTCCTCGCACCAGATCTTCATCGAGCCGGAAGGGCTGGACACGTTCGAGATCTACCCGAACGGCATCTCCACCTCGCTGCCGTACGACGTGCAGCTGGCCCTGGTGCGGTCGATCAAGGGTTTCGAGCACGCCCACATCACCCGTCCCGGCTACGCGATCGAGTACGACTACTTCGACCCGCGCGGCCTGAACCCGTGGCTGGAGACCAAGGCGATCCCCGGCCTGTACTTCGCCGGTCAGATCAACGGCACCACCGGCTATGAAGAGGCCGCCGCGCAAGGCCTGATCGCCGGCCTCAACGCGGCACTGTCGGTGCAGGGCAAGGCGCCGTGGTATCCGCGCCGCGACGAGGCGTACATCGGCGTGCTGATCGACGACCTCACCAGCAACGGCACGATCGAGCCCTACCGCATGTTTACCTCGCGCGCCGAATACCGGCTGCATCTGCGCGAGGACAACGCCGACCTGCGCCTTACCGAGCAGGGTTTCGAACTGGGCGTGGTGGCGCAGGTGCGCTTCGATGCCTTGCGCGCCAAGCGCGACGCGGTGGAGCGCGAACTGCAGCGACTCGGCTCGCTGTGGATCTCGCCGACGAATGCGCTGGGCGCGGCCGTGCAGCGCCAGCTCGGCATCGCGGTCACCCGCGAAACCAGCGCCACCGACCTGCTGCGCCGCCCCGAACTCGACTACGCCGGGCTTGCCGAGGTCGCCGAACTGGGCCCGACGCTGACCGCCGAGGATGTCGTGGCACAGGTCGAGGTGCAGGTGAAGTACGCCGGCTACCTCGAGCGCCAGCGCGAGGAGATCGAGCGCCAGCGTCGCCAGGAGCACCTGCCGATCCCGGCCGGGTTCGACTACGACAAGGTGCGCGGGCTGTCCGCCGAAGTGCTGCTGAAGCTCAAGCGTTCGCTGCCGGCCACCGTCGGCCAGGCCGCCCGCGTCAGCGGCGTGACGCCCGCCGCGATTTCGCTGCTGCTGGTGCACCTGAAGCGCCGCAACGCGGCCTGAGCTTGCGGCAATCGCGGCCGGTCATGGCATCATGCCCACTTTGACCAGCATGGGGAGTGCGCAATGGAGATCTGGATCGGCCGCGACGGTGAACGACATGGCCCCTACAAGGAAGAAGACGTGCGCCAGTGGTTGCGCAGCGGCCAGGTCAGCCCGGCCGACCTGGCCTGGTACGAAGGCCTCGCCGACTGGCAGCCGCTGTCGGTGCTGTTTCCCGACGCGGTGAACGCGGTACCTGCGGCCGCCGCAGGCAGCAACCCATACGCCGCACCTGCTGCACCGCTACTGCCGCAGACCACGGCCGCCGCGCTGGAAGACTATGCCGGCTTCTGGAAGCGCTTCGCCGCCTACATCCTCGACGCGATCATCCTGTACATCCCGCAGATGCTGATCGAGAAGGCGTTCGGTGGCACCGCGGCGAAGGCCGCGCTGCAGCAGGCGATCCTCGATGGTGCTGGCAACCCTGACGCGATGATGGCGGCCAACGCGCATTACTACGGCACGATGTGGCCGGCGATGCTGCTGATCCTAGTGATGGGCATCCTCTACTTCGTGGTTTGCGAAAGTTCGGCCTGGCAGGGCACGGTGGGCAAGCTGGCGCTGGGCATCCGGGTCACCGACCTGGACGGCAACCGGATCAGCTTCCTGAAGGCACTGGGCCGCTATTTCGCCAAATTCCTCAGCGCGATCATTCTCGGCGTCGGCTTCCTGATGGCCGGCTGGACCCAGCGCAAGCAGGGCCTGCACGACATGATCTGCGGCACCCTGGTGCTGAACGGCCGCGCCAGCGAGTTCAACGGCGCGCCCGCCGGCAAGAAGAACAATTCGTTCAACGCGTGATCCTGGCCTGAATCAGGACAGCAGCGGCGCCGCGGTCGATCCGCGGCGCCGTTTTGTTTGGCGGGACAGCGCCCTCGGGATCACTTGTTATCATCGAGGGTCAGTCCCGTTTATCCGGCGCCGCGCGCCGTTGCAAGGAATCGAAAGTCGCTCATGCAAAGCATCGAACAACGCATCGCCACCGATATCGCCGCCAGCACCGCCCAGGTCCGCGCCGCGGTCGAACTGCTCGACGGCGGCGCCACCGTGCCGTTCATCGCGCGCTATCGCAAGGAGGTCACCGGCGGCCTCGACGACACCCAGCTGCGCCTGTTGGAAGAACGCCTGCGCTACCTGCGCGAGCTGGAAGAACGTCGCGCGGCGATCCTCGCCAGCGTCGAGGAACAGGGCAAGCTCGATGACGCATTGAAGGCCGACCTGCTCGCCGCCGACACCAAGGCGCGGCTGGAAGACCTGTACCTGCCATTCAAGCCCAAGCGCCGCACCAAGGCTCAGATTGCCCGCGAGGCAGGGCTGGAACCGCTGGCGCTGGGCCTCCGTGACGATCCCACGCTGACCCCGGAAGCGTTCGCCGAGCCCTTCGTCGACGCGGAGAAAGGCGTCACCGACGTGCGCGCGGCGCTGGATGGCGCCCGCGCGATCCTGATGGAGTCGATCGCCGAAGACGCTCACCTGGTCGGCGAGCTGCGCGACTGGCTGTGGACGCAGGGGCAGATCCGCGCGACCGTGGTCGAGGGCAAGCAGAACGAGGGCGCGAAGTTCCGCGACTACTTCGACCACGTCGAACCGATCGGCAAGATTCCCTCGCACCGCCTGCTGGCACTGATGCGCGCCCGCAACGAAGGCGTGATCGAGATCGAGCTGGCACCCGCCGCCGACAGCGAGCAGGGCCACGCCGAAGCCGAGGGCCGGGTGGCGGCGCACGCGAACATCCACAACCGCGGCCGCGCCGCCGATGCCTGGCTGCGCGAAACCGTGCGCCTGACCTGGCGCGTGAAGCTGCACCTGCACCTCACCCTCGACCTGTTCGGCCGCGTGCGCGAAGGCGCCGAGGACGAGGCGATCCGGGTGTTCGGCGACAACCTGAAGGACCTGATGCTGGCCGCCCCGGCGGGCGCGAAGACAGTGATGGGGCTGGACCCCGGCATCCGCACCGGCTGCAAGGTCGCCGTGGTCGACGCCACCGGCAAGGTCCTCGCCACCGACACCATCTACCCGCTGGAGCCGAAGCGGCAGTGGAACGAATCGCTGGCCTCGCTGGCCCGGCTGTGCAAGCAGCATCACGTCGACCTGATCTCGATCGGCAACGGCACCGGCTCGCGCGAGACCGACAAGCTGGCCGGCGAACTGATCAAGGGCCTGGCCAAGGCCGACGCCTCGCACACGATCGCCAAGATCGTGGTGAGCGAGGCGGGCGCCTCGGTGTATTCGGCGTCCGAAACCGCCGCCAGGGAATTCCCCGACCTCGACGTCACCCTGCGCGGCGCGGTGTCGATCGCCCGCCGCCTGCAGGACCCGCTGGCCGAGCTGGTGAAGATCGAGCCGAAGGCGATCGGCGTGGGCCAGTACCAGCACGACGTGAACCAGATCAAGCTGGCCCGCGCGCTGGATGCCCGCGTCGAGGATTGCGTCAATGCCGTCGGCGTGGACGTCAACACCGCCTCGGCCGCCCTGCTGTCCCGCGTCGCCGGCCTCAGCGCCAGCGTCGCCGAGAACGTGGTCAAGCACCGCGACGCCAACGGTCCGTTCGCCAACCGCAAGGCGCTGCTGAAAGTGCCGCGGCTGGGCGACAAGGCATTCGAGCAATGCGCGGGTTTCCTGCGCGTGCCGAACGGCGACAATCCGCTGGACGCCAGCTCGGTGCATCCGGAAGCCTATCCGGTGGTCGAGCGGATCATCGCCCAGTGCGGCCGCGAGGTGCGCAACATCATCGGCGACACCGGCTTCCTGCGCGGGCTGAAGGTCGAACAGTTCACCGACGAGAAATTCGGCGTGCCGACCGTGCGCGACATCCTCAAGGAACTGGAGAAGCCCGGCCGCGATCCGCGCCCGGAATTCGTGGCGCCGAGCTTCGCCGAAGGCGTCGAGGACGTGAAGGATCTCCGGCCGGGCATGATCCTCGAAGGCCGCGTCACCAACGTGGCGGCGTTCGGTGCCTTCGTCGACATCGGCGTGCACCAGGACGGCCTGGTCCATGTCTCGGCGCTGTCGCATACCTTCGTCAAGGACCCGCGCGACGCGGTAAAGGCCGGGGACATCGTCAAGGTCAAGGTGATGGAAGTCGACCTGCCGCGCCAGCGCATCGGCCTCAGCATGCGGCTGGACGACGAACCCGGACAAACGCGCGAACGCGGCGCCGGCGCAACGGAAGGCCGCGGACCACGCGATGGCCGTCCGCCAAGCCGTGGCGGCCTGCCCAAGCCCACGCCGCCACCCGCCAGCGGCGCCTTCGCGGATGCTTTTGCGAAGGCTCGCAAGAACTGACGTCGATGGTGCAGCCGCAGGCTTTCCGTTACTTTAGTGAAATATCTACGCGGCCCTTCCGGGGCCGCTACTCCAGGAGTCCACGCATGCTTCGCACACGTCATCTGGCCGGCGCGATCGCCGCCGCCATGCTGCTGGCCAACGCCGCGCAGGCCACCGATCGCTCCACGTTCAACCATGTCGTGGTGTTCGGCGACAGCCTCAGTGATGCGGGCAACCTGCCCAACACCGCCGGCGCGTACGACAAGTTCACCACCAACCCCGGCCAGGTCACCGTGCAGAACGTGGCCGACCAGCTGGGCCTCGACCTGCAGCCATCCCGCTTGGGCGGCAGCGACTACGCCTACGGCGGCGCGGGCATCACCACCAACAGCGATCCGGCGCCGCAGATCCAGACCATCACCCAGCAGGTCAACGGTTACCTGGCCAACGGTGCCAAGGCCGATCCGCACAGCCTGTACATGATCTGGGGCGGCGCGAACGACATCTTCTATCACTCCACCCAGTACGGCGTGGGCGTGGTCATCCCCGGTTACGGCGAAACCCTGCAGCAGGCCACGACGAACATCAACGCCGCGGCCACCCAGGAAGTGGCGCTGATCAACCAGCTGAAACAGGCCGGCGCCCAGCACCTGGTGGTGTTCAACCTGCCCAACATCGGCGCCACCCCGTCGGCCCGGGCCAACGAGGCCCTGGTGCCGGGCATCAGCGGCGTGCTCACCGACGTGTCGCAGTCCTACAACCAGATCCTCAATGCGGGCCTCGGCGACCACACGCTGGCGGTGAATGCCTACGCGCTGTTCGACCAGGTGCTGGCCGATCCGGGCAAGTATGGTTTCGTAAACGTCACCACGCCGGCCTGCACCACGTCCAGCTCCCACGACTGCGACGGCACGACCCTGGTCGCCGCCGGCGCGGACCAGAACTATCTGTTCGCCGACGGCGTCCACCCCACGACCGCTGCGCACCGGATGCTCGGCCAGGTGGTGTCGTCCGAACTGGCCGCGCCGCAGCAGGTCTCCCTGCTCGGTGAAGCACCGTTGTCCGCGATCACCGCCTATGGCCGTGCCCTGCACAACCAGATTCTGCAGGACAGCCTGGGCGAAGGCACCCGCGCCTTCGTCAACATCGACTATGCCCAGCAGCGTTTCGACGCCAGCCCCAGCTCGCCGTCGGTGAACAGCGACAACGCGCACTTCACGCTGGGCTACGACATGCGCGTCAACGAGAACCTGTCCGCCGGCGTGGCGCTGGGCATCGCCCGCGACACCGCGCACATGAACGGCGGCGGTGGCTACCACCTGGTCGACTACTCGGGCCTGGGCTACGTGACGTGGCAGGCCGGCGGCGGCTACGTGGGCGGCATCGTCCACTACGGCGAGTCCGACTTCAAACACATCGAACGCAACTTCCAGGTCGGCGCGGCGCGCATCAGCGAAGTCGGCAACACCGACGGCTCGCACGTCGGCGCCAACATCAACGGCGGCTGGTGGTTCAGTTTCGACGACATCCGTACCGGCCCGTTCGCCAGCTTCGAATGGCAGGACGCGAAGGTCGACGGCTATGCCGAAATCGGCAGTGACGCCACCGCCATGTGGTTCGGCAAGCAGCGCCGGCGCGCGCTGCTTGGCAGCATCGGCTGGCGGCTGCAGGGTCAGTGGCAGGTGGCCAATCTGGTCATGTCGCCCTACGCCGAACTGGCCTGGACGCGCGACAGCAAGGCCGACTCCGTGCGCACGGTCAGCACCGGCCTGAACACCATGAACGGCTCGTTCTCGATGGTCGGCTTCGTCCCGGACAAGGCCTGGGGCACGGTCGACCTGGGGCTGTCCGCCCAGCTCACCCCGAAGGTGACCAGCTGGATCGGCTACAACGCCCGCTTCAGCGATACCAGCCAGCGCTACAACGCCTTCAACATGGGCTTCCGGATCAAGTTCTGAGAGGTTGTGATTTTTTCAACCTCGAAGCCCGGCCATGGAGGGCCGGACGTGGATCGGTCACGCAAGTGACTGATTCACGTGAGCACGTCCGGGCATGTACCGGACGTGCGATAGGCTCTGAGTTTTCGGAAGGCACAAAAAAAGCCGCCGGTCTCCCGGCGGCTTTTCTTTTGGACGTCTGGACGGCTTACTTGTTCTTGCCGCCGGTGGCGATGCCGAGGATCGACACCGCGTCCTTCTTCATGGTGGCGGCAGCGGCGGCATCCAGCGGCTGCACGTCGGCGCCGACCTGATGCTGCTGGAGCACCAGGGTGCCGTCCTCGCTCCAGCCGGCGCGGTCGATCGCGCTGGGCTTGCCGTCGCGGTTGGCCTTGGTTTCCTGCACGATCACCCACGGCTTGCCGTTCTTGTAGGCGTAATCGGTGCTGGTGTAGCCCTTGTCGCCGTAGTCGACTTCCTCGCGGATGTACTTCACTTCGCCGGCCTGGCGGAACAGCTGCCAGCCGCGCGAGTCATTGGCCTCCAGCTTGGTGCCATGGCTGATCTTCATGCCGCCGATCTGCGCCTTGACCTCGCCGAATTCGGCCAGCAGCTTCTCGGATGGGGTCTGCTCCGACTGCAACTGGATCGCCACCGCGTCGTTGTTGCTGCCCTTGGCCAGCACCGGCGCCTGGATCGGCATGGTGTACTGGCGATCACCGTCGGTGATGGTGGCCTGGATCACGTACAGGTCGTTCGGCTTCACGTCAGCCGGGTTGAAGCTGAGCGTGAACGACTGCGGGAACGTACCGGCCGGCGAGGTCTTGCTGGCCAGCGGCGCCGAACCCACGGCGGTGGAGGACACGTCGACCAGGTTCAGCACCAGGCTGGCCTTGTCCGACGGCGTCGACGAGCCGGCACGCAGCGAAATCGTTCCGCTCACCTGGCTCGGCGTCTTCGCCACGGTGCCCGCGGTGTTCGCCGAAGCGGGACCGGAGGAGTCCGCCTGCGGGGACGAATTGGAAGCGTTGTTGCAGCCGGCCAGGGCCAGTGCAGCAACCGACATCAGCGACAAAACCGTCTTGCGCATCGGGGAAACCTCTTCAAGCGTGAAATCAGGCACGTGTCCGTTCAGGCGCTCGGCGCCACGACTTTTACGCGGGGGAAGTTCCAAGCATAGCCCAAAAAGCGCGGCCCGGAAAAGTCAAGCCATCCAACGGCCTACCATTCGCCTGCGTACTGGTTGCAGGATCAGCCCCGATGCAGCGCCCGGTGGGCGATGTCGCGGCGGCAGAACGCGCCGTCATAGCGAATCCGGCTGACCGCGGCGTAGGCGCTTTCGCGCGCCGCGCCGATGTCCGCGCCCAGCGCACACACGGTCAGCACGCGGCCGCCGGCGCTGACCACGCGCCCGGCATCATCGAGCCGGGTGCCGGCATGAAACACTTTCACGTCGCCGCCTTCCGGCGAATCCAGTCCGCTGATCGCATCACCCAGGCGCACCCGCCCCGGGTAACCACCGGCGGCCATCACCACGCCGATCGCCGGGCGCGCATCCCAACGCGCCGTCGTGTGGGACAGGCGACCATCCAGCGCTGCATCGATCAGGTCCACCAGGTCGGACTTCAGGCGCAGCATGATCGGCTGGGTTTCCGGATCGCCGAAACGCACGTTAAACTCGATCACCTTCGGCGCGCCGGACTTGTCGATCATCAGGCCGGCGTAAAGGAAGCCGATGAACGGTGCACCCTCGGCCGCCATGCCACGCAGGGTCGGCTCGATCACTTCCTTCAGGATGCGCTGCTCGACTTCCGGCGTAACCACCGGCGCGGGCGAGTACGCACCCATGCCGCCGGTGTTGGGGCCGAGGTCGCCTTCGTCGCGGCGCTTGTGGTCCTGGCTGGAGGCCATCGGCAGCGCGTGGCTGCCGTCGCTCATCACGATGTAGCTGGCCTCCTCGCCGTCAAGGAATTCCTCGATCACCACGCGCGCCGAGGCATCGCCGAAGCTGTGCGCGCCAAGCATGTCGTGCAGCGCCAGTTCCGCATCGGCCAGGGTCAGTGCCACCACCACGCCCTTGCCGGCGGCCAGGCCGTCCGCCTTGATCACGATCGGCGCGCCCTGCTTGCGCACGTAGGCGAGCGCGGGATTGAGTTCGGTGAAAACCGCGTAGTGCGCGGTGGGAATGTTGTGCCGCTGCAGGAAATCCTTGGCAAACGCCTTGGAGCCTTCCAACTGCGCGGCGATCGCGCGCGGGCCGAAGATGCGCAGGCCGGCCGCGCGGAACCTGTCGACCACGCCGGCGACCAGCGGCACCTCGGGACCGACCACGGTCAAGCCGATCTTTTCGCGCTTCGCCAGCGCAAGCAGGCCATCGATGTCGTTCATCGCCACATCGGCGTTGCGCACGCCGGGCTCGCGCGCCGTGCCTGCATTGCCAGGGGCGACGATCACCTCGTCGACCTGCACCGACTGCCCCAGCTTCCACGCCAGCGCGTGTTCGCGCCCGCCACTGCCGATCACCAGAACCTTCATGCCTGCACTCCCGTGCGCCACACGACGCAGCTGCGCATTGTAACGGCTGCGGCGGGAGCGCCGTGAAGCAGCTGCGCTCAGTCGCGGGCTTGCAGAAGATCCAGCAGGGCGGCTCGCGGCAGTTTGCCGGTCTCGTTGCGCGGCAGTGCCTCGACCAGCTTCAGCGGACGCGGCAGGAACAGCGGGTCGATGGCCCGGCGCAGGGCATCGAGGATGACCTGTTCATCCAGTCCGGGCGCGACCACCAGAGCGGCGATCCGGTGCACGCCGAGCGCGTCGCCGTCGCCATGCTGGAACACCACGCCGTCGCGCACGCCGGGGATCGCCAGCAGGCGGCGGGTGAGATCGGCCAGCGAGGCGCGCTTGCCGGCGATTTCCAGCATGTCCGCATGCCGACCGCACAAGCGGAAGCGACGACCGCCGCCGGACAGGCTGACGATGTCGGCCAGGGTGACCGGCGCGCCGAGCTGGGGCGCCTCGATTGCAGTGCCATCGGGCTGCGGGTGCAGGGTCACGTCGTCATACAGCGACCAGTCCTCGTCCACGGTGGGGCGGCGACTGGCGAACACGCAGGTCTCGGTGGAGCCAAACACCTCCAGCAGCGGCGCGTCGAAGCGCTGCTCGGCGGCCCGCGCCAGCTCGACCGGCAAGGGCGCGGTGGCCGACACCATCGCCGCGATCGGCGGCAGGGCAATGCCCGATTCGATCAGCGCACGCAGATGCACCGGCGTGGTCACCAGCACCCGTGGTTCCGGCACCGTGGCCAGCGCCGCCGCGACGTCGCCGGGAAAAAACGGGCGGCCGGTGTGCACGCCCACGTCGCCCAGCAGGGGCAGCAATACCGACATCTCCATCCCGTACATGTGCTGCGGCGGCACCGTGGCGACCACCTCGAAGCGGTCGCCGACGGTGGCATGCAACCGCGCCAGGTTGCCCGCGTTGCTGGCGTGGAAGCTGCCCCAGGTCTTCCGGTTCGCCCCGGGCATCCCCGTGGAGCCGGAGGTATAGCCGATCGCCACCACCTGGTCGGCGGGAATCGTGGGCCAGCCGGCCTCGACCTGCGCGGGCGGCAGCGCGTCGAACGACGGCAGTTGCCGATAGTTCGGCGGCGGCGGATCGAGCCGCTGCTCGCCCAGGGCATGGCAACCCGGATGAGCCCGCATCACCTCGTCCACCGCCTGCGGCGCGCGCGAGGAAGGCAGCAGGTTGGTCTGGCCGCGCAACACCACCGCGCAGAACGCCACCAGGAAGGCGTACCGGTCCTCGCACAGGTTCACCGCGGCCGTCGCGTCGGGCAGGAACGCCGCCACGGCCCGGACGTCGGCCAGGAAATGCGCGGCGCTGATCGCCTGGCCATGCCGCCAGGCCACCACCCGTGCCGGGTCGGCGGCCACCAGCAGGGGCAGCAACGGCGAGAGCTCGCGCTGGCGCGGGTCGTGGACGATAACCAAACTGCTGTCTCCCTGATCTTCGATACGTTGCGTGCGCGAGCATCGCGCGGCCATGTGAACAGCGACGTGAACGCGGTCGCGCAGATCCGCGACGGCTCGACCCCGACCTGCCGGCATGCGCTCCCCCGCACGCTCAGCCGCGAATGATAGCGCCCGACAGCACGTCGCGAATCACCGTGGGGCTGCGCTGGCCGCCCAGCGGGGCTTCCAGCACGCCGTCCAGTGCGTCGCCAAAATAGTCCGCCACCTGCTCGGCCGCGCGCGCCGGCGGCTGGCCGTGGGGGTTGGCGCTGGTCGACACCAGTGCGCCGCCATAGGCCCGGCACAGCGCCGCTGCCGGTTCGTGGGCGGTCACCCGCAACGCGATGCCGGCGTGGTTGCCGGCAACCCAGTCGGGCACTTCGGCTGAGCGCGGGAAGATCCAGGTGTGCGGTCCCGGCCAGCTGGCCAGCACTTGCTGCAGCATCGCCTCCGGCACGGACGCCCGGTCGATGTAGCGCTCCACCTGATCGAAGTCCGCCGCAATCAGCAGCACGCCCTGCGTCGGCGGGCGCTGCTTCAGCGCAAACAATCGCTCGAACGCGACCCGGTCATGCGGATCGCAGCCGAGGCCGAAGACCGCCTCGGTCGGATACGCCAGCACGCCGCCACCGTGCAGCAGCGCGGCGGCGGCATCCAGGTCGGCGAGGGTGAAACGCTGCAGCACTCAGGCCTCGGCGCTGTCGCTGGCAGTCTTCTTCGCGACCGTCTTTTTCGTGGCGGCTTTCTTCGCCGTGCTCTTCGCCGCGGTCTTCTTGGTCGCGGCTTTCCTGGTCGCGGTCTTCTTCACCGCCGTTTTCCTGGCCGTCGTTTTCTTGGCCGGAGCCGCCTTTTTCGCGGCCGCCTTCTTGCTCGCGGTCTTCTTGCCGAAACGGCCCTTGCGCACCGGCGCCGCGGCCAGCAGTTCGAGGCACTGGGCTTCGGTCAGTTCCTTCGGCTCCTGCTCCTTGGGAATGCGCGCGTTCTTCTCGCCGTCGGTGATATAAGCGCCGTAGCGGCCGTTCAGCACCTGCACGCCGTTGCCGAAATCGAGGATCAGCCGGTTCGCCAGCATCTCCAGTTTTTCCTGCACGATCTGCAACGCGCGGGGCAGCTCGATGGTGTACGGATCGTCTTCAGGCTTCAGCGAGGCATAGGTGCTGCCTTGCTTCACGAACGGCCCGAAGCGGCCGATCGCCACGCTGACCTCGTCGCCGTTCTCCGCCTGGCCCAGCTTGCGCGGCAGCTTGAACAGCTCCAGCGCCTCGGCCAGTTCGATGGTGTGCATGCTCTGGCCGGGACGCAGCGAGGCGAATTGCAGCTTCTCCTCGCTGTCCTTGTCGCCGATGGCGGCATACGGCCCGAACCGCCCCAGTCGCACGAACACCGGCTTGCCGGTCTTCGGATCGGTGCCCAGCTCGCGCGCGCCGGTGGCCTCGCTGCGGTCGACCGACTCGGCCTTCTCGTCCACCTGCTGCTTGAACGGCTTCCAGAAGCGCTCCATCAGCGGTACCCAGGCTTCCTCGCCCCGGCTGACCGCATCGAGCTCGTCCTCGAGCTTGGCGGTGAAATCGTAGTCGACGTACTGGGTGAAATGCTGGGTGAGGAACTTGCTGACCGCGCGACCCACGTCGCTGGGCTTGAAGCGGCGGCTGTCGAGGTACACGTATTCGCGGTTCTGCAGCACCTGGATGATGCTGGCATAGGTCGACGGACGGCCGATACCGTGCTCTTCCAGCGCCTTGACCAGGCTCGCTTCGGAGTAGCGCGGCGGTGGCTCGGTGAAGTGCTGGTCGGCGACGATCTCGTGCAGCGGCACGGCCTCGCCTTTCTCCAGCCGGGGCAGGCGACGGCCTTCGTCGTCGTCATCGGCGTTCTTCTGGTCGCGTCCTTCCTCGTAGACGGCGAGGAAGCCGGGATCGACCACCGTGGTGCCGGTCGAACGGAACGAGGCATCGCCGCCGGCCATGTCCGGCAGGGCGAACTCCACCGACACGGTGTTCAGCGTGGCGTGGATCATCTGGCAGGCGACGGTGCGCTTCCAGATCAGCTCGTACAGCTTGCGCTGATCGTCATTGAGGAAAGCAGCCACCGACTTCGGTGTGTACATCGCCGAGGTCGGGCGGATCGCCTCATGGGCTTCCTGCGCGTTCTTCGACTTGGTCTTGTAGACCTGCGGGGCATCCGGCAGTGCGTGGCCGCCGAAGTCGCGGGCGATCAGCTGGCGCAATTCGGCCATCGCATCGTCGCCGAGCATGGTCGAGTCGGTACGCATGTAGGTGATCAGACCGACGTTGCCCTCGCTGCCCAGCGCCACGCCCTCGTACAAGCCCTGCGCCACCTTCATCGTGCGGCTGGTGGTGAAGCCGAGCTTGCGTGCGGCCTCCTGCTGCAGGGTGGAGGTGGTGAACGGAGCCGCCGGGCGACGCTTGCGCTCCTTCGAGCTGACTTCGCTGACGACGAGGCGACCACGGGCAGCCGCCTTCAGCGCCTCGCGAGCCGCGTGCGCAGCAGTTTCGCTGGTGAGGTCGAACTGCTCGAACTTCTTGCCGTTGAGGCGTGACAGGCGCGCGCTGAAGTCGCCGTCGACATGCTTCAGCTGGGCCTCGACGGTCCAGTATTCGCGCGCCTTGAACGCCTCGATCTCCTCCTCGCGCTCGACGATCATGCGCAGCGCCGGCGACTGCACGCGGCCGGCGGACAGCCCGCGCTGCACCTTGCGCCACAGCACCGGTGACAGGTTGAAGCCGACCAGGTAGTCCAGCGCGCGGCGCGCCTGCTGGGCGTCGACCAGGTCGTGCGACAGCTGGCGCGGCGCGGCCACCGCGGCCTTGATCGCCTTCGGCGTGATCTCGGAGAACACCACCCGGTGCAACTGCTTGCCCTTGGTCAGGCCACGCTCACCGAGGATCTCGCTGATGTGCCAGCTGATCGCCTCGCCTTCGCGATCCAAGTCGGTCGCGAGGTAGATGTCGTCGGCCAGCTTGGCGGCCTTGGCGATCGCATCGACGTGCTTCTGGTTGCGCTCGATCACCTCGTACGTCATCGCGAAGCCGTGCTCGGTATCGACCGCGCCCTCCTTCGGCTTGAGGTCGCGCACGTGACCGTAGGAGGCGAGGACCTGGAAATCCTTGCCGAGGTATTTGTTGATCGTCTTGGCCTTGGCCGGTGATTCGACGATGAGCAGGTTTTTTGCCATGAAGCGGGATATCCGAGAGTGAACCACCGGCGCTTCCGTGCCGGACATATATATAGTTGAAACCACGCGCCGCCGGCGGCTGTCAAGCCCGCCATGCGGGGCCGAGCCACGCTGGCGAGGCTCAGCCGTCGGGCAGGCGCTGGTAGCGATTGCCTGCCAGGCTCTCGACGCGCCGCTCCAGTTCCAGCATCAGCAGCATCGACGAAAGCGCGCCGGCGGACTGCCCGGTACGCTGCACAAGTTCGTCCAACGTCGCCGGCGCATGACCAAGTTCAGTCAAAAGCCGCCGATAATCCGGATCGCCGCAAGGACCGGAACGATCGATTCCCGGGGTTCCGACGGCTCGCGGATCAGCATCATCCGACCCCGCCGAGTCCAGCCGGGCAGCCAGCTGGCCGCCAAGCATGCGCGCTGCAGGCGCCAATGTCTCGACAATTTCCGTCGCCGTCTCGACCAGCCGGGCGCCGTCGCGGATCAACTGGTGGCATCCGCGGGCCAGCGGATCATGGATGGAACCGGGCAGCGCAAATACCTCGCGGCCCTGCTCGGCCGCCAGGCGGGCGGTGATAAGCGAACCGGACTTCAGCCCCGCCTCGATCACCAGGGTGCCCAGCGTCAGCGCGGAGATGATCCGGTTGCGACGGGGGAAATGATCGGGGCGCGCCGCCGTGCCGGGGGGAAACTCGCTGACGATCGCGCCCTGGGCCGCGATCCGCCGGGCCAGCGCATGGTGCTTGCGGGGATAGACGCGATCTGGCCCGGTGCCGATCACCGCCACTGTCTTCGCCCCGGCATCGAGGGCCGCGGCATGGGCGGCGCCGTCGACACCGTCAGCCATGCCGCTGGTGATCGCGAAGCCGGCGTCGGCCAGCGCCGTGGCAAACGCCCGGGCATGGGCCAGCCCCTTGGCGCTGGCGCTGCGGGCTCCCACGATCGCCACCTGCGGATACAGCAGCAGATCGCTGTCACCTACCACAAACAGCGCGGCCGGTGGCTGCGGGATGTCTTCCAGCAGCGGCGGAAAGTCCGCGTCCGTGCAGCGCAGCAGGCGACGGGCTGGCTCGGCCAGCCAGGCCATGTCCGCATCCAGCAGCGCGGCATCGGGCCGGGCCAGCCAGGCCTGCGCGGGCTCACCCAGGGATGTCGCCTGGCGCTGCAATTGCGCCAGCGCGGCGTGCATGTCTCCGCCGGCCGCATCCAGCCGGGCCCGCAGCCCGCCCGGCCCCAGCCCCGGCGTGCGCAGGGCGATCAGCCACGCGCGTTGTTCCTGCAGATCGTCCCTGGTCATGCGTCGAGTTTACGGAGCACCCGGCAAAGAAAACGGCGCGGTGGAAACCGCGCCGTCGTGTAGGAAGATGCCGCTGCGGCTTATTGCGGCGCGGTCAGCCGGCTGCCGATGCTCACCGGACGCAGGCCGTCCATCACCAGGCCGTAGCTGACCCGGTCGAAGGTGCGGAACACCATCACGTGGCCGACGTACTCGTCGGGCAGCTTGACCGTCTCGCCGAAGCCACGGTTCATGCTGTTGCTGGCCACGTCGTCGTGGATCGTCTCGCCCGGCTGGAAGATCGTGAACGTGCTGCCGTTGTCGATCCCGTCGCGGGCACCCACCGACAGCATGATGACCTGGCGGGGACCGGCGGCGGCCATCGCGTCGGCAAAGCCGATCACCTTGGCATCGGCGGGCACCGACTTGGGCGCATGCGGGTAGTAGTAGGCGTCGTACGGCTTGTCGTCGATCGGCATGATGCGATCGCCGCTGCGCACTTCCTGGGTCGCATTGAGCAGCAGCAGGGTGGCCGGATCGCCGGTGCGCAGCGTCTCGGCGGTGCCGATCACGCTGACTTCGACACCGAGGTCGTCGCCCTTGCCGTAATGGCCGTCGTTGCGCGAATCCTCGCTCCACGGCGCCTTGACCATCGCCGCGTTGCTGTCCATGTCGTGGGCGACCAGGTCGGCGCTGGAGGCGTCATCCTGGTTGAAGCCGCGGAACACGTGGGTCGGACGCACGATGGCCCAGCGCTGGCCCGGCTCGCCCTGCAGGCCACGCACGTACAGGTTCTGGCCGACGGCACCACGCAGACGGGACTCTTCGAGGCCCACCACGTAAGGCGCGGAGCTGACCGCGTTCGAGTCCATCACCCGCATTTCCTTGAGGAACATTTTCAGTTCGGACAGGGGAATGGCGGGAATCGCGTCACCTTCGCGATGGACGCTGGGCTGCAGGCCCACGCGGGGGCCATTGATGAAGGACAGGTTGAGCACGTCGCCGGGATAGATCAGGTGGGGGTTGCGCACCTGGGGGTTGGCCTGCCATATCTCCGGCCACAGCCACGGCTTGGCGAGGAACTTGGCGGAGATTGCCCACAAGGTGTCGCCGCGGCGAACGGTGTAGCTGTCGGGGTGGTCGGCGCGAAGTTGCGCCCCCGCGGCATAGACCGCCACGGTGACCAGCATGCCCGTCAGCAACACGATAATTTTCTTGATCATTGGTGGGAATCCCCCTTCCCCAGATGCTCGGTCGAGTGTAACCGAATGGTTAACCCGCGCAACAGGTGCGAGTTGGCAAAAATCGTCTGCACTCGGATGCTTGCCGACGTACAATGAGACACATTCTAGATGGCTCCGAGGGTGGCTTTTTACCAAATCGCCCGCATTTTCGGCGCCGAGGTAAAAATCATGTCCGTATTGTCCATTCTTGAATTCCCCGACCCGCGCCTGCGCACCCGCGCCGAGCCGGTGACCGTGTTCGACGCGAAGCTGAAGCAGTTCGTCGCCGACATGCTGGAAACCATGTACGCCGCCAACGGCGTCGGCCTCGCCGCCACCCAGGTCAACGTGCACCAGCGCGTGCTGGTGGCCGACATGAGCGACGAACGCAACCAGCCGCTGGTGCTGATCAACGCCCGCATCGTCGAGAAGGACGGCTCGCAGGTCTATCAGGAAGGTTGCCTGTCCTTCCCCGGCCTGTACGCCGACGTGACCCGCGCACTGGCGGTCAAGGTGCAGGCGCAGGACGTCGACGGCAAGGACATCGTCATCGAGGCCGAAGGCCCGCTGGCCGTGTGCATCCAGCACGAGCTGGATCACCTGGAAGGCAAGGTGTTCGTCGACTACCTGTCACCGCTGAAACGCAGCCTGCTGCTGAAGCGGCTGGAGAAGCACCGCAAGCAGGCGGTCGGTGCTTGAGCGGCGCCGAGCCTGACCGCCGGGGTCTGCGCATCGTTTTCGCGGGTACGCCCGACTTTTCCGTGCCCTGTCTTGAAGCCTGCCGCGACAGCGGCGCCGAGGTGGTGGCCGTCTATACGCAGCCTGACCGTCCCGCGGGACGGGGCCGCAAACTGACGCCCAGTCCAGTCAAGCAGGCCGCACTGGCCGCCGGCATCCCGGTCGAACAACCCGAGTCGCTGAAGTCCGCCGAGGTGCAGCAGGCGCTGGCGGCTTGGCGACCTGACCTGCTGGTGGTGGTCGCCTACGGCCTGATCCTGCCGCGCAAGGTGCTGGCGATCCCGCGGCTCGGCTGCTGGAATGTGCATGCCAGCCTGTTGCCGCGCTGGCGCGGCGCGGCGCCGATCCAGCGCGCGATCCTGGCCGGCGATGCCGAGAGCGGCGTCGACCTGATGCAGATGGAAGCTGGCCTGGATACCGGCCCGGTGATGTTGCAGCGACGCACGCCGATCGGTCGCGACGACACCGGCGGCTCGCTGCATGACCGGCTGTCTCGACTCGGCGCCGACGCGCTGGCCGAAGGCCTGCGCCGCACCCTGGCCGGCGAAACCCTGCCGGCCACGCCACAGCCCGAAGCGGGCGTGACCTACGCACACAAGCTGGACAAGGCCGAGGCGAAGCTCGACTTCAGCCGGCCCGCGATCGCCCTGGAGCAGCAGGTGCGCGCGTTCGATCCGTGGCCGGTGGCGGAAGGCAAGATCGCCGGCGAGACCCTGCGGGTGTGGGCAGCGCAGGCGATCGCCCAGGATCATCAGACGCCACCCGGCGAGGTGCTGGGCGCGGGGCGGCAGGGCATCGACCTGGCCTGCGGCACCGGCGTGTTGCGGGTCACCGCCGTGCAACGCGCCGGCGGCAAACGCATCGGGGCGGTCGATTATCTGAATGCCCGGCCCGAACTGCGACGCCTGCCATGAAGGTCGACACCCGCGCACTGGCCGCCAGGGGACTGGCTGAAATCGCCCTGCGTGGCGCCTCGCTGCGCGAGGTCATGCAACGCGACGCGCCGAAGCTCGCCGATCCGCGCGATCGCGCCCTGCTGATGGCCCTGCTCAGCGAAGGCGCGCGCTGGTGGCTGCGTTTCGACGCCGCCGTCGACGGCCTGCTGGAAAAATCGCTGCGGCACAAGGATCCGGCCGTGCATGCGCTGCTGGTGCTCGGCCTGGTCCAGCTGGAAATCCTGGAACTGCAGGACTACGCCGCGGTGGCCGCCACGGTCGAAGCCGTGCGGGCGCTGAAGCGGCCGCAACTGGCCGGCCTGGTCAACGCCGTGCTGCGCCGCTGGCAGCGCGAACGCAGCAGCCTGCTGGCCAGGCTCGACGCGAAGGCACAGACCCGCCACGCCCATCCGCAGTGGCTGGCCGACGCATTGCAGCGCGATTGGCCCGCACAGGCCGAAGCGGTGATGGCCGCGGACAACGGCGAACCGCCGTTGATGCTGCGGATCAACCGCCAGCGCAGCGAACGCGACGCCCTGATCGAACAGTTGCGCGCGGCCGGCTACGAAGCGGCAGCGCATCCCTGGCTGGCCGACGCACTGGTGCTGCCACACAGTGGCGACGTCACCCGCATGCCCGGCTTCGAGGACGGCCATTTCGCCGTGCAGGACGGCGCCGCCCAGGTCGCCGCCGACCTCGCCGACCTGCGCGATAGCCTGCGCGTGCTCGATGCCTGCGCCGCGCCCGGCGGCAAGGCCTGCCATCTGCTCGAACGCGCCGACATCGACCTGACCGCGCTTGAATTCGACGCCCCGCGGGCCGAGCGCATCCGCCAGAACCTGATGCGGCTGCGCCTCAATGCGAAGGTGGTGATCGGTGACGCGGGTGCACCCAAGGGCTGGTGGAAAGGCCAGCCGTTCGACCGCATCCTGATCGACGCGCCCTGTTCGGCCACCGGCGTGCTGCGTCGTCGCCCCGATGTGCGCCTGCATCGGCGCGAAAGCGACATCGCCACGATGCACGCGCAGCAACGCCGCATCCTGTCCGCGCTGTGGCCATTGCTGGCGCCGGGCGGGCGGCTGGTCTACATCACCTGCTCGGTGTTGCGCGCCGAGAACGAGGCGATCGTGGGCGAGTTGCTGGCGGCCCAGGCTGACGCCGAGGTCGTGCCCTTCAGCTTGCCCGCTGGACAGCCAGCCGCGACCGGCTGGCAGATCCTGCCCGGCGACGGCGACCTCGACGGCATGTATTACGCGGTGTTGCGGAAACAGCCCTGAGGTCGTGGTTCACGCTGCCCCGATATCGGCGCGCTATGCTTGCCGCGCCCTCGCACTGCTGACGGATCCCCGACGTCATGAAGTCCCCCGTGCCCTTGTCGCGCGCGCGCCCGCTGTGGTTGCGCGATGCGCGCATCGAAATCCTGCTGTTCGGCGTATTCGCCCTGCTGCTGCTCGGCCTGGGGCTGGGCCTGCGTGATCCGTGGCCGTCCGACGAGCCGCGTTTCGCCCTGGTCGCCCGCTGGATGGTCGAGCACGGCCAGTGGCTGTTCCCGCACCGGGGCCACGAGCTGTATCCGGACAAGCCGCCGGTGTTCATGTGGCTGCAGGCACTCGCCTACTTTCTCACCCGCAGCTGGCGCGTGGCCTTCCTGCTGCCGTCGCTGGCGGCGGCGCTGGGCGCACTGGTGCTGGTCTACGACCTGGCCCGACGGCTGTGGAACCACCGCAGCGCCCTGCTGGCCACGGCCACGCTGCTGGTCACCATCCACTTCACCTACCAGATGCGCAACGCGCAGATCGACCCGCTGCTGCTGGGCTGGATGACGCTGGCCAACTACGGCCTGCTGCGCCACCTGTTGCTGGGGCCGTCCTGGCGCTGGTTCGCCACGGGCTGCTTCTTCGCCGGCGTGGGCGTGGCGACCAAGGGCGTCGGCGTGCTGGCCTTGCTGATGCTGGCTCCCTATCTGGTCGCCCGGCGCGGCCACTGGCGCTCACTGGCGCTGCCCGCGGGCCGCTGGCGCTGGGTTGGCGGGCTGGCGCTGTTCTTCGTGCCGATCCTGGGCTGGCTGCTGCCGATGCTGCTGGTGGCCCGTGCCGATGGCGATCCGCAGCACGCCGAATACGTGCAGAACATCCTGTTCGGGCAGACCGTGCATCGCTACGCCACGCCCACCGGACACATCCATTCGCCGTTCTATTTCCTCGGCATCATCGCGCTCGACTGGTTGCCCCTGTCGTTGCTGTTGCCGTGGGCACTGCCGGCCTGGTGGCGGCGACTGAAGCGTCGCGATTCGCGCTTGCTGTTGCCGCTGGGCTGGATCTTGCTGATCGTGCTGTTCTTCTCGTTCAGTCCGGGCAAGCGCGACGTCTATATCCTGCCGGCCCTGCCGATGATGGCGCTGGCACTGGCGCCACTGCTGCCCGGCCTGCTGCGGCGACGCGGCGTGCGCATCGCGGTGTTCGCACTGACCCTGCTGTTGTCTGCGGTGCTCGCGGCGGTGGCCGCGCTGGCAATCCATCGCCACCCGGCCTGGGCGGTGAAGATCGAGCAAAGCCTCGACCCGCGGATCTGGTGGCTGCTGCTGACGATCGGCCTGGCCGGCCTGGTCATCGTGGCGTTCACCCGGGTACGCCACGCGCCGCTGGGCTGGCTGCTGTTTGCCGGTGCCCTCTGGGGGGTCTATGGCCTGTGGGGCTATCCGATGCTCAACGGCGATCGCTCTGCCCGCGACGTGATGCTGCAGGCACGCTCCATCGCCGGGCCGCAGGCCGAGATCGGCCTGCTCGCCTGGAAGGAACAGAACCTGCTGATGGCCCAGGGCCCGGTGGCCGAGTTCGGCTTCCTGAAACCCTGGCCGCAGCAGTACGCCGATGCCGTGGCCTGGCTGCAGCAGGATGCGTCGCGGCGCTGGATTTTCAGCCTCGACCAGGCGATGGGCGACTGCGTGGATCGCCAGCGCGCCATCCATGTCGGCCACGCCAACCGCCGCGAATGGTGGATGTTCCAGGCTGGCGCGGTGAAACCCGGCTGCGCGCCGACAGGTATCGCCGAGCCGGAAGCCGATGAAGGGCTGTGATCACGCCGCGAACACGACCCGGGACGCAATCCGTCCTCTACCATGCATACTGCGAATGAACCCGAGCGTTACACCAGCGCGTCCAGACGGCTTGCCGGCGACAAGCACCGGTTAGCATGGACGAACGGGGGGAGTTCCAGGCTCGAAAGGTTGGCCCGTGCACGAAGAACAAGCTTCATGGAAGATCCGGACGGCGTCGTTGCTGCTCGCAGTCTTGCCACTGTGTTTTGCAGTATCCGGACGCCTGAAAGCCGTGCCAATGGGGCTGCTGTTTGTCGCCGGTTTGATCCTGCTGGCTTCCCGCGCGGAAACCCGGAAGACCTTCCTGCGGGTATGGCCGGTGGTCGCCGTGTGCCTGCTGCGCCTGCTTTACGACATCGGCAACTTCCTGGGTCACGGGCTCGACGGCAAGACCCTCGACCTGCCGGCGCAGACGCTGTTGTTCCTGGTGGTTGCTGCGGTCTTCACCCTGCCGTTGCGACAGCGCGTGATCGCGATCGGCTTCAGCCTGACCACGCTGCTGCTGGGCGCGGCCAGCATGGTTCAACGTTACGGCATGGGTGCCGACCGTCCCTACGGCCTGAACGGTGGCGACTGGGCGTCGGTCGAGTTCGCGATGTACCTGTTGGTCATGGCGCTGTTGTCGATGCTGCAGGCAATACGGCCGGACACGCGTCGCGCTGACCGCTGGCTGCACGGCGCGGCGGTGGTGGTGGGTCTTTACGGCGCGGTGCTTACCCAGAGTCGTGGGCCACTGCTGTCCTTCGCGCCGGTGTTCCTCGGCCTGATGTCCTGGCATGCGATCCGCACGAGGCACTGGAAGCGCGTGCTCATTCCGCTGGCCGCCACCCTGTTCGGCATGCTGGCGGTGACCGCCACCCTGCACCGGGAAATGATCGACCGGCTGGCTGATGTGCCCGCCCAGATCAGCGAGTACGGCGACAGCGCCGCCGGCAGCACCGGCGCCATCGGCGAGCGCCTGGAGATGTGGCGCACCGCATGGCAGGCATTCACTGAGCATCCGCTGGCCGGTATCGGGCTGGACCAGTTCGGCGTGTATGCGCGCGCGCAGGTGGCCGCCGGCAAGGCCAGCGCCACGATTGCCGGGTACGTGCACCCGCACAGCGAATATCTCGAATCGATGGTCGCCGGGGGTGTGCCGGCGCTGCTGGTGCTGTTGCTGTTGCTGATCGTGCCGGCGGTCTTCTTCGCCCGCCATCTGAACCATCCGCGGGAGCCGGTGGCCTGTGCAGCGGTCGCCGGATTGATGGTGATCGGCCTCTACAGTCTTTGTGCGTTCACCGACAATGTGTTTTATCGGGCGATGCCGCAATCACTTTTCCTGTTCCTCGTGCTGGGGCTGACGGTCGGCATCGGTCGACAGCTGCGCCATCCCGCCCTTCCCTGAAGTCGATCCACATGGCCCGAATCAACCTGCTTGCCTGGGACAACCAGCGCGGACTCACCCACGACATCCGCCTGTTGTGCCGCACGCTGACCGGACTGGGCCACGAGGTTCAGGTGACCCGGCTCGGCCCGCGCCGGCATGACGGTCGCCGGCAGGCCTTCATGCTGCGTGTGCGGATGTGGTGGCAACGCCTGCGCCACGCCGACTGGGGCAGGACGCCGTACGACATCAATATCGCCCTGGAGCACGTCCGGCCGGACTGGTGCGCGCTGGCCCGGCTGAATCTGCTCGTGCCCAATCCGGAATGGCTATCACCCCGCAGCCGGCAATACCTGCCGCGCTACGACGCGATCCTGTGCAAGACGCGCTACGGCGTCGACCTGTTCAAGTCACTCGGTTGCCGCGCGCTGCACATCGGCTTCGACAGCACCGACTGCCTCGATGCCGCCGTTCCGCGCAAGGCCAGCTTCCTGCACCTGGCCGGCACCAGCCGGATGAAGGGCACGGAGCGCCTGCTGGCCTTGTGGCGCCGCCATCCGGAATGGCCGAAGCTGCTGGTGCTGCAGTCACCGCGAACAGCCGTACAGGCGGCCGGGCCGACGCCAGCCAACATCGAGCACCGGCTGGGCCATGTGCGCGACGTGGGCGAGATTCGCCAGCTGCAGAATGCCCACCTGTTCCACCTGTGCCTGTCGGAAACCGAAGGCTGGGGCCATTACATCGCCGAGGCGATGAGCTGCGGCGCCGTGGTGATCACCTCCGATGCCGCCCCGATGAACGAGCTGGTGCAAGCGGACCGTGGCGTGCTGGTGAAAGCCATCGGGAAAGGCTCGTTCAACCTCGCATCCATCCATCAATTCGACGAATCGGCGCTGGAAGAGGCGATCGAACGACTCACCAGCATGCCGTTCTCCGAACTGGCCAGCCTGGGCCGGCAGGCGCGGGAATGGTTCGAGACGAACGAGGCGACATTCGCGCAGCGGGTGGAAGCCGCGCTGGCCCAGCTGGCCTGAAGGCCGTCTTGGTCCCGGCGCGCCCTCAGCCGGGGCGCAGATCCGCCGGTGGCTGGGCGAATTCGGCCAGATGGCCATCCACACCCCGCTCGCAGCGAACCAGCCCGCGTGCCCGGGTATCGTCGACGATGAGGTCGTTCGGATTGCCCACCACATGCTTGCGGGTGGGATGGTAGAGATGGGTCGCCAGCGCACTGAAACGCAGTTCGCGCCGCAGCAGCCCGGCGTGGAAGGCGCGTATCGCCAGTTCGGTGTCTTCGCGCCCCCAGCCGGTCATTGCCTCGTTGAAGCCATTCAGGCGCAGCAGGTCATCGCGCCAGAACGCCATGTTGCAACTCTTGATGCCGCGCTGCTTGGTGCCCGGCCGGGCATACCACTGCGCCAGCGCCGGCAGCCGCAGCGTGTGTCGCCGACGCTCGATGCCCCGGCTGAGGAACCCGGGCATCGGCGCGGCCTCTTCCAGCATCCGCCGGGTCAGTCCGGCGTCGGTCAGCACCCGCGACCCCTGCACGAAGCAGCCGCGGCGGGCGAACGCGTGGTGGTCGGCGACGAAGTGCCGCTCGGCCACCATGTCGCCATCGAGCAGGATCACGTAGTCGCCCCGGGCGGCGGCGATCGCCCGGTTGCGCGCGCGGCTCATGCGCGCACCGTCGTCGGGCTGCCACAGATGGACCAGGCGCACCGGGTAGCCGGGGGCGATGCCTTCGAGCAATGCGCGGGTGGCCGGTTGCGAGCCGTCGTCGGTGACGATCACCTCGTACGGCAGCTCGCTCTGCGCCGCCAGCGCCTGCAGCACCAGCGCCAGCGCGTTCGGCCAGTTGTAGGTGATCACGGCGACACTGATGCGCACGGCAGCTCCGCTCATTCGTCGTCGGTCAGGCGATGATCGCCGCGGATGCCGCGCCACCAGACCGGGCCGAGGATGGCCAGCGCGCGATTCAGATTGCCCAGCCAGCTGCCACGACGCATGCGCACCAGTCTGGCGTAGCGCCTGGCCTCACGCCAGGATGGCTCGGGCTTGGTGCGGAACTCGTGTTTGGCGTTGTCGACGGAGCGCGTGTCCAGGCCGATGTTCCTGGCATAGATCTCGATCAGGCAGCGCGAGCGAAAGCGGTTGAGATAGATGCTGGTCGCCGTCTGTTTTCCCCACCAGCCATTGTTGCCGTGGATGCGGTAATGCACGGCGCCGGTGCGCAGGTAATACTTGCGTGCGCCCAGCACGCTGGCGCCGAACACCAGGCAGTTGTCGGCGGACAGCCGCCACGTATGGCTCAGTTCCTCCGGCAGTTCCAGCGTGCGCCGCGCCCACAGCGCGCGCATCGACAACGCCGAAGTCGGCGCACCGTACCAGTGCATCAGCATGTAGGTGCTGATGGCGGTATAGCCCAGGTCATGCGAGCGCTCCGAATAGCCCATCCAGCGATTTTCGTCGCCGAACAGCTGCATGTCGGAAAACACGAAATCGACATCGCGGCGGCCGTCGTACAGCTCGCCCAGGCGCGACAGATAGTCCGCTTCCCAGCGGTCGTCCGCATCGAGAAAGCAGATCACGTCGGCCGTGGCGCGTGCCACGCCGCGCTGGAAGGCCACCAGCTGGCCGCCATTCTCGCCACAGACCAGGGTGACCCGCGGATCGTTGCCGTAGCGTTCGCGCAGGAGCTCCGCCGAACCGTCGCCGGAGCCGTCATCGACCACGATGACCTGCGCCGCCGCGCGGGTCTGCGCCAGCGCACTGTCGACCGCCGTACCGACGAAATCCCGATAGTTGTAGCTGGTGATGACGACCGCGAAGCTGGTCATGCCGCCGCACCCTCCTCGCGCAGCCGACGGAAATAGGCAATGGTTTCCTTGAGGCCGTCTTCGAGCGTCACGCTCGGCTGCCAGCCGAGCCGGTCGCGCGCCACGGAGATGTCCGGCTGGCGCTGGCGCGGATCATCCGACGGCAACGGCTTGTTCACCAGTTTCGAGCGTCCGCCGACCAGGGCGATCACCTTCTCGGCCAGTTCGAGCATGGTGTACTCGACCGGGTTGCCGATGTTCACCGGGCCGGTGAAGCCGCGCTCGGAATCCATCATCCGCACGATCACCTCGATCAAGTCGTCGACGTAGCAGAAGCTGCGCGTCTGGCTGCCGTCGCCGTAGATGGTGATGTCTTCCCCACGCAGCGCCTGCATGATGAAGTTGCTCACCACCCGCCCATCGTTCGGGTGCATGCGCGGGCCGTAGGTGTTGAAGATGCGCACCACCTTGATGTCCAGCTCGTGCTGGCGGTGGTAGTCGAAGAACAGCGTTTCGGCGCAGCGCTTGCCTTCGTCGTAGCAGCTGCGGATGCCGATCGGGTTGACCTTGCCCCAGTAACCTTCCACCTGCGGATGCACTTCCGGGTCGCCGTAGACCTCGCTGGTGGAAGCCTGCAGGATGCGCGCCTTCACCCGCTTGGCCAGGCCCAGCATGTTGATCGCGCCATGCACGCTGGTCTTGGTAGTCTGCACCGGATCGTGCTGGTAGTGCACCGGCGAGGCCGGGCAGGCCAGGTTGAAGATGCGCTCCACTTCCACATAGAGGGGGAAGGTCACGTCGTGCCGCATCAGTTCGAAATACGGATGCGTGAGCAGGTGTGCCACGTTGCGCTTGCTGCCGGTAAAGAAGTTGTCCACGCATAGCACGTCATGGCCGTCGCGGAGCAGTCGATCACACAGGTGCGAGCCAAGGAAGCCGGCGCCACCAGTGACAAGGATTCGTTTCATGGAAAGCCGTTAATTAGCGATGGCGGGGGGCGTGCCGACGCACGCATGGTTGATCGACGCCAGTGAATTTTGTCATGGATGGCGCCGCGAAGTTGCGACCTGGCTGGCCGAATGGGCGAATTGCCCGCCGCCACGCCACTTCCACCCGGGTGAATCGGGGCATGGGCTAGAATCCCGCCCATGCCGACCCTCCCGCTGACCCTCGCCGTCATCACCCACAACGAGGCCGGAAGCATCGCCCGCTGCCTGGACAGCGTGCCGTTCGCGGCCGAAAAACTGGTGGTGGACTCGGGCAGCGACGACGACACCGTGGCGATTGCCCGGGCGCATGGCGCCCGCGTGATCCAGCAGGACTGGCTCGGCTTCGGTGCCCAGCGCAATTTCGCCAGCAGCCAGTGCAGCCATGACTGGATCCTGGTGCTGGATGCCGACGAATGGCTCAGCCCGGAACTCGCGGTGGAACTGCAGCAGCGCCTGCCCGGGCTGATGGCCGGCGACGCCCCGGCGGCGTACCTGCGCCGCCGCACGATCTACATGGGCCGGCCGATGCGCTGGTACCGGCCGAACGTGGGCGAGAAACTGGCGCGGCTATACCATCGCGGCCGTGCGCGCTGGAGTGATGCGCGGGTGCACGAATCGCTGCGCTTCCACGGTGTCGCGCCCACGCTGCACGCCGCCTTCGACCACGCCAACAACCCCAGCCTGCCGCACAAGCAGCTGAAGGTGCTGCGCTACGCCGAGCTGAAATGCCGCGACTGGCTGGACAGGCGCAAGCCGGTGCGGATGTGGCAGGCGCCGTTCGTCTACCTGCTGGCCTTCCTCAAGGACTACCTGTTCCGGCTGGCCTTCCTGGACGGCTGGCGCGGCTTCCTGATCGCCCAGACCGCGGCCAGCTACGCGCTGTACAAGCGCATGCGCTACTACGAGATGGTCAACCATCCGGAGTCGGTCGTGGATGCGACCGACTTATTGAACAAACATCACATAGATCGCTGAACACAGATTTGCGGCCATGCACGAGGTAGCGAACCCGCACGGCACCTTTGCCTCCTCTCCCTCCGGGAGAGGATTGAGGTGAGGGTACGGGGCCTGCCATAACCTCCATCCATCCCACCCCGACTCGCCCATGACTCCCAAGAAGCACTACCTCCTGTACGGCTCCGAGCGTTACGCGCTGGCGATCCTGCGCCCGCTGCAGGAAGCCATCCGCGCCCGCGGCGACGAGACCGCATGGTTCTTCGACGGCCCCGGCGCGGAGGACCTGGTCGAAGGCGAGCGCCTGCTGAGCGTGGCCGAGGTGCGCGCCTGGCATCCGATCGCGGTGATCACCTCGTCCAACGCGGTGCCGCACTTCTTTCCCGGAGTGAAGGTGGAGACCTTCCACGGTTTCGACGCCGGCAAGCCCCGGCACATCTACGTGCGCGGCTTCTTCGACCTGTACTGCACCACCGGCCCCCGCGACACCGCCCAGTTCCAGGCGATCGCCGACAAGGTCGGCCACTTCAGCGTGATCGAGACCGGTTTCCCCAAGATCGATCCGTTCATGAAGCAGATCGACGGCCCGCTGCCGCCGGTGCGCCAGCCCCCGGTGATCCTCTACCACTCCACCTTCTCGCCCTCGTGGAGCGCGGCCGAGACGCTGTACGAGGAAGTGCGGCGGCTGTCGCGCGATGGCCGCTGGCGCTGGATCGTCACCTTCCACCCGAAGATGAACCCGGAGACCACGGCGAAGTTCAAGGCGCTGCAGAACGAGTACCTCACGTTCGCCGAGAACGACAACATCCTGGAGCTGTTCCCGCAGGTCGACATGATGTGCTCGGACACCTCCTCCGCACTCAACGAATTCCTGCTCACCGGCAAGCCGGTGGTGACGTTCAAGAACCGCCGCCCCGGTCCGCAGCTGATCGACATCGACGACCCGGCGCAGTTCGAGAGCGCGATCGAGCGGGCGCTGGCGCGGCCGCCGGAGCTGATGCAGGCGATCCGCGACTACGCCGACGCGATCCATCCCTACCGCGACGGCCGTTCCAGCGAACGGGTGCTCGATGCGATCGACACCTTCATCACCCGCGGCGCGAAGAATCGCCGGCGCAAGCCGCTGAACCTGTGGCGCAAGCTGAAGATCCGCCGGCGCATCGGTTATTGGGGCCCGGCCTGACCGATGCGTGCGCCTGCGCCACTTGCCGCCGCGCCGCGCAGGCTAGAATCATCCCCTGCCCGCCAAGAGCCTGCCCGTGTCACTGAGCCCGTATAGCCGTTCCGAACATCTTCGCGCCGTCTGGCCGTGGCTGCCGCTGTGGGCCGTGGTGGCGCTGGCGGCGATCTTCTCGCACGGGCCGATGCCGCTGTATTCCACCCGCACCCTGGCGGTGGCGTGGGAAATGTGGAACCAGGGTCACTGGCTGGTGCCGCACATCAACGGCCAGCCCTATAGCGAGAAGGCGCCGCTGCTGTTCTGGCTGATCCAGGGCGGCTGGTTCGTGTTCGGCGTCAGCGACGTGTGGCCGCGGATCCTCGAGGTGCTGGTCGGCGGCGCCCAGCTGGTGCTGGTCTCGCTGCTGGCACGCCGACTCTTCCCGCACCGGCCGTGGATGGCCAGGGCGACGCCGTGGATGCTGCTGGCCTTCGGCTACGCCTTCCTGTTCGGCCTGCAGATCATGTACGACGTGCTGCTGGCGACATGGACGCTGGCCGCGCTGCTGTGCCTGACCCCGAAGTCGCAACGCGCCGAGCCGCGGTGGCTGCTGTTCGGCCTGTGCCTGGGCTTCGGCCTGCTGACCAAGGGCCCGGTGATGCTGCTCCACGTGGTGTTCCCGTGGCTGCTCGGCCCGCTGTGGAACGACTGGGCCAGCGAGCATCGCGCGCGCTGGTACGGTCGCGGCCTGCTGTCCTTCCTGCTTGGCGGCGCCATGCTGCTGGCTTGGGCGCTGCCGGCCGGATTCTCCGGCGGAGAGGCGTACCGGCAGCGGCTGTTCTTCACCCAGACCGCCGGTCGCGTGGTCGACAAGCTGGCCCAGGGCAAGGACCTGCAGAATCACGCCGAACCGTTCTGGTTCTACCTGCTGTGGCTGCCGGTGATGCTGTTCCCGTTCAGTGGCTGGCCGCGCATGTGGGTGGCCGTGGCCAGCCTGCGGCGGCCGCTCGAGTCGGGCCTGCGCTTCGCGCTGTGCTGGCTGCTGCCGGGCTTCGTGGTGTTCTCGCTGATCAGCGGCAAGCAGGTCTACTACCCGCTGCCGGAACTGGGTGGCATGGCCTTGCTGATGGCCGGTGCGATCGCCGTGCTGCGCGAGCGCCGCCCGGTCGTGGCGGCCAGCGGCTGGCTGGGCACCTGGCCACTGGCGCTGGGCAGCATCGTGTTCGCCCTGCTCCTGTTCGCGTTGCCGCTGCTGGTCGCCGGCAACCACCTGCATGGCGAATGGCCGGATGCCGCGGCGCCCTACAGCCGTTACTTCAGCGTGGTGTTCCTGCTGCTGGGCGCCCTGGTGTTGCTGCGCGGCCGTGGCGAACTGCGCCGCCTCGCGGTGGCCGGGCTGATCGGCGTGCTGGCCCTCAACACCTTGTTCACCCTGACCCTGTGGAACCGTTTCGACCTGCGGCCGATCTCGCAGATGCTGGGCGCCGCCGAGCAGGCCGGGCGGCCGATCGCCTTCCTCGGCAACTACGAGGGCCAGTTCCATTTCGAGGGCCGGCTGACCCGGCCGATCCAGGAACTGTTCGGCAATCAGGCGGTGCAGGACCAGGCGATCCAGGATTTCTCCCGCGCCCACCCGGATGGCGTGGTGGTGCGCCGCGTGGACCAGCCGGATGCCACGGCACTGCGCTATGCTCTGCTGGTGCAGCCGTTTCGCTCGTCGTGGCTGGAAGTCTGGCCAGCCGTTGCACTCGCCGACCTGCGCGCGGGGCAAACGCCGCCCGAGCCGGCGCAGCCCACCCGCGTCTACCCGTCGGACGACCGCCGCTACTCGCCACGGCCATGAGCGCCGAACAGATCGCCAACCTGCGCCGGCAATGCGGCGGTCCCCGTGACGGCGCGCTGCTGCGCTTCTCGCTGGGCAGCGCCCTGCTCGCCGAGGGCGACCACGCGGCGGCGATCGGGGAGCTGCAGCGCGCCACGGATTTCGACCCGGGCTACTCGGCCGCGTGGAAGCTGCTGGGCAAGGCCTGCCTGGCCAGCGGTGACAACGAAGCGGCGGCCGCCGCGTGGCGCAGCGGCATCGGCGCGGCCACCGCGCGCGGCGACAAGCAGGCCGAAAAGGAAATGACCGTGTTCCTGCGCCGGCTCGGCTGAGCGCCGGGGAACTCCGGCACGTGTGGCGGCGTCCTAGCCGTTTTTCCCGTCATAGGGATTGACCAGCCCCACGGCAGAATAGCGCCGGTACTGCCACTGGTACTGCGCGAACGCCAGCTCCACGCAATCCTGCACGCCCTGGTTGAGCGCGCGGCAGGCGATCGCCGGATCCGCATCGGTGAGGTCCGCGGGCGCCGGCAGCAGGTGGATGCGGAAACCCGCCCCGTGCGGCAACCGTTCGGCAAACGCATAGAGCACGCTGGCGCCGGTGCGGGCGGCCAGCCGCGGCAGCAGCACCATGGTCAGCGCGTCGCGACCGAAGAACGGCGCGAACTCGCCCTCGCCGGCGCGGGGCTTCTGGTCCGGCAGGATGCCGACCGTGCCCCCCGCCGCCAGTCGCTTGTACAAGGTGCGCACGCCGGCGCCATCGGCCCGCACTTGCTCCGGCGCCAGCGCCCCGCGCACCTTGCGCAGCAGCCCCTCGATCGCGGCGAAGCGCGGCGGCCGGTACAGGATCGCCATCGGCGTCTTGCGGCACAGCCAGTAATTCAGCAGTTCCCAGCAACCCAGGTGCGGCGCGGCGATGATCACGCCCTTGCCCGCCGCCAGCGCGGCGTCCAGCAGCGCCTCGCCGCGCACCTCGCGCACCAGCGCCAGCGCACGCTCGGCACCGGCACCCCAGACCTTGACGATCTCGCTGCCCGACTTGCCGTTCTCCGTCATGACCTGACGCAGCAGGCGCGATTGTGCCGCCGCGTCCAGCTGCGGTCGCGCGATGCGCAGGTTGACCGCGGTGTTGCGCACCGTGCGGCCGCCGAGTCGCAGCCGCAGGCGGCCGAAGCCGGCACCGACGCCATGCAGCGCACGCAGTGGCAGCAACGCGAGCAGGCGCAGCAGGAGATAGACGAGAAACATGTCGATACGCATCCGCGCAGTGTAAGCGACGCTCCGCCGATCTTTCACCGCGACGGTCGGCACCGTAAGCTGGGCACTCCCTCGCCACCGCACCGCCATGATTGCCCTGATCCAGCGAGTCCTTTCAGCCAGCGTCAGCGTGGACGACGAAACGGTCGGCGCCATCGGCCCCGGCCTGCTGGCGTTGGTGGCGGTGCAGCCGGACGACGGCGAGGCGCAATCCCGGCGCATGCTGGAACGCCTGCTTGGCTACCGCGTGTTCGCCGACCACAACGGCAAGATGAACCGCTCGCTCAGCGACACCGGCGGCGGCCTGCTGCTGGTCAGCCAGTTCACCCTGGCCGCCGACACCCGCTCGGGCATGCGCCCCAGCTTCACCCGCGCCGCGCCACCCGAGCATGGGCGGCGCTGGTTCGAGCACCTGCTGGCCGCGGCGCGGGCGGCGCACCCGGGGGTGGAAACCGGCCGCTTCGGTGCCCATATGGTGGTGCAGCTGGTGAACGATGGCCCGGTGACTTTCTGGCTCGACACCGGCTGAACGGATCGACGCGTGCGAGGCCCGGCCTGATGCCAGCCGATGCACGGCAATTCCGTGATTTGGCGCGATTTTTGCGTGCCTGATCGCAACCCTTTCCTACTTGAAAACTGGTCAAAAAAGCAGCACATCGCTATAATGTCCGGTTCTTGAACCTTGCGGCGGTCGGTGAATGAATAGCAAAGCTCCCCACGAGCAACAGTCTGAAATCAAGGCGCTCATCGCCAAGGGCCTGGAGCAGGGCTACCTGACCTACGCCGAGATCAACGACCACCTGCCCGACGACATCGTCGATCCGGAGCAGATCGAAGACATCATGGCGGTGCTCAAGGGCGTCGGCATCGAAGTGCACGACGCCGCGCCGGACACCGACACCATCTCCGATGGCGCCGCCCCCGGTGGCGGCTCCGGCGACGACGACTCGGCCGCCGAAGAAGCGGTGGCCCTGCTCTCCGCCGTGGATGCCGAAGTGGGCCGCACCACCGACCCGGTGCGCATGTACATGCGCGAGATGGGCACGGTCGAGCTGCTGACCCGCGAAGGCGAGATCGCCATCGCCAAGCGCATCGAGGAAGGCCTCGGCCAGGTGCAGACCGCGCTGGCCAGCTTCCCGCTGACCATCGAACTGCTGCTGGAAGAATACGACCAGCACCTGGACGGCAAGCGCCGCCTCAGCGAAATCCTGGCCGGCTTCCTCGACCTGGAAGAAGCCGCCGACCTCGCCCGCAAGGAAAAGGAAGCCGCCGCCCTGCTCGCGCCCGAAGTCGAGGAAGGCGAGGAAGGCGACGAGGACGAGGACGAGTCCGCCGAGGACGAGGAAGAAGCCGGCCCCAGCGGTCCCGACCCGGAAGAGGTCAAGCGCCGCATGGAGCTGCTGCGCGACTACTACGGCAAGTTCCAGAAGGCCGCCCCGAAAGCCGCCAGCATCACCGACAAAAAGATCGTCAAGCTGCGCGACCAGATGGCCGAGGAATTCCTCAAGCTCAAGCTGCCCAGCGCGCTGATCGACGGCTTCGTGCGCAAGCTGCGCGAAGTGGTGGGCGACATCCGCCATCACGAACGCGTGCTGCTGGACATCTTCGTCAAGCAGGTGAAGATGCCCAAGGCCGAGTTCATCAAGACCTTCCCCAGCAACGAGGGCAACCTCGAGTGGGCGGCCGAACTGGGCCGCAAGCGCCAGAAGTGGTCGCCGAACATCAAGACCCATCGCGAAGCGATCGACGCCGAGCAGGAGAAGCTCGCCGCTATCGAGCGCAAGCTGTTCCTGCCGCTGATCGACATCAAGGACATCAACCGCGCCATGGCCAGTGGCGAGGCGAAGGCCCGTCGCGCCAAGAAGGAAATGGTCGAGGCCAACCTGCGCCTGGTGATCTCGATCGCCAAGAAGTACACCAACCGCGGCCTGCAGTTCCTCGACCTGATCCAGGAAGGCAACATCGGCCTGATGAAGGCGGTCGACAAGTTCGAATACCGCCGCGGCTACAAGTTCTCGACCTACGCCACCTGGTGGATCCGCCAGGCGATCACCCGCTCGATCGCCGACCAGGCGCGCACCATCCGCATCCCGGTGCACATGATCGAGACGATCAACAAGTTGAACCGCATTTCCCGCCAGATGCTGCAGCAGTTCGGCCGCGAGGCCACGCCGGAAGAACTGGCCAAGGAAATGGAGATGCCCGAGGACAAGATCCGCAAGGTGCTGAAGATCGCCAAGGAACCGATCTCGATGGAAACCCCGATCGGCGACGACGAGGATTCCCACCTGGGCGACTTCATCGAGGACGGCAACGCCAGCTCGCCGATCGACTCGGCGACGGAAACCGGCCTGATGGAAACCGTGCGCGACGTGCTCGCCGGCCTCACCCCGCGGGAAGCGAAGGTGCTGCGCATGCGCTTCGGCATCGACATGAACACCGACCACACGCTGGAAGAAGTCGGCAAGCAGTTCGACGTCACCCGCGAGCGCATCCGCCAGATCGAAGCCAAGGCGTTGCGCAAGCTGCGTCATCCCAGCCGCTCCGAACAGCTGCGCTCGTTCCTCGACGTCGAGTAACAGCTGCTCGCCCGCGATGCTTCTTTTCAACGGTCGCGCATGCGGCCGTTGTCTTTTCTGGAACCACGATTTGTCGTGGCCATTTCGGGGTGATGCTCTTCCGCATGGCAATTGGCGCACAACAAGATGCATTTGGTCAGCTCGCGCTCGACTTCAGCCATGCTCCGATTCGAGAGCGCGCGCAGGTCGAGGTTGAATGATTTGCGTGCGTGTTTGCCATGGTGCCAGGTCAACGCTGCAAGATTCGCGCGATAGCCACACCGCACGCAGCATCCGCCTGCTGACTCAACCAGTTGCCGTTTGCGTAACAGGCCGCGTAACTGCTGGCTGGAGTAGCTTTGGTGTCGATGATTGGTATCCCGGTTCTTGCAGACCCGGGAACAGAATCGGCGCTGCCTGCCTGTCAGGATGGCACCGCACACCATGCAGGCAAGTTCGGATTTCATCCTATTAGCATAATCCAAAGCGCGCGCAAGGCGTGGCTTTGCCTGCGGGCGTTGCTACCATAGGCATACGGGCCTATAGCTCAATGGTTAGAGCAGGGGACTCATCGAAAGGTGCCGCCGTGCAGGAATGCATGGACGGGAACGGGATGAATTCAGGGAAACCTCAGCGGCGCAGACGCGGCCGGTGGCAACCCTGAGCCAAGCCGCCGGTACACCGGCGGAAGGTGCAGAGACTACCTGAGGGCTTCAGCGCCCTTGATGACAGGCTAGAGCGTCCCGCACCCCAACCGCACGAAGCCATGCAACGTGTGAAGGGTGAAGAGATAGTCCGCGCCGAAGGGAAACCTCCGGAACACGCGAATCCCTTGGTTCGAGGTTCGAGTCCTCGTGGGCCCACCACTCGTGATGCGGCATCTCCGACCATCGCCCCGGTTGCGATGAATCCGAATCCGCAGCTTCTCCGTATGCACCGGCATGGAGCACACCCTCGCGTCGGGGTGCGCCGCAGCCGTGGGCGGGAAGTTGCGTATGATGGTTCGGAACCACTCTGTCACCGGGATGACGCCCGCCGGGGCCAAACGATCCGTGTCCGCTCCCATGAACCACAGCGCGCCTGATGCATCGTACTGGTCGGCACAGATGGCGGCCGTGTCGGTACAGCGCGACCGTGCGAGTTTCATGCGCATCTACGATCACTTCGCGCCGCGCCTGCAGCGCTACCTGCGCAACCTGGGCGTGGCCGAGTCGATCGCCGACGAGCTGGTGCAGGAGGCACTGCTGACGCTGTGGCGCAAGGCCGCGATGTTCGATCCGGCGCGCGCCAGCCTCGCCACCTGGCTGTATCGCGTGGCACGCAACCTCTACATCGACCACGTGCGCAGGGAGCCGCACTGGCTGCCGATCCAGGAAGGTCTTGACCGGCTCGACCATCTCGAATCCGGTCGGCTCGACTCGCAACCCGAATCCTCCTTCGACCAGGATCTGCTGAAGCAGGCCATCGATCACCTTCCACCCGTGCAGGCCAAGCTTGTTCGCATGTGTTACCTCGAAAGCAAAAGTCACAGCGAGATCGCCCGCGAGCTGGACATGCCGCTGGGCTCGGTCAAGTCCTCGCTGCGGCGCTCGTTTGCCAAACTGCAGGGCAGCATGAGGGCCCCGCGATGAAGCCGAATCGCCACCTCGACGACGCCACCCTGCTCAGCTATTCCGCCGGCGCCTTGCCGGCCGCGCTGGCGGTGGTCGCCTCCGCCCACCTGGAGCGCTGCACCACCTGTCGCGAGCGCCTGCTCGACGCCGACCGGATCGGTGGCGTGCTGATGCAGCAGCAACGCGTCGACGTACCGGCCGACGATGCGCGCGCCGCGATGCTGGCCCTGCTCGACGCCGAACCGGCCGAGGCGCTACCGACGGCGCCCGCCGAGGTCATCGAGGAGCGGAACCCGGACCGGCTGCCCAGCGCGCTGCACCCGTGGTTCGGCCCGTCCATGCGGGCGTTGCGCTGGCGCCGCGTGGCGCCGGGCGTGCAGCGCATCCGCGCCAGCGGCATCGCCGGCGGCGACCTGATGCTGCTGCGCATCGCGCCGGGCAGCAAACTGCCGCTGCACAGCCACGGCGGCAGCGAACTGACGATGATCCTGGATGGCGCCTACGACGACCTGCTCGGCCACTTCGGCCCCGGCGACGTGGCCGACCTGGACGGCGAGACCCTGCACCAGCCGGTGACCTCACCCGGCGTGCCGTGCATCTGCGTGGCAGCCACCGATGCCCCGCTGGTGTTTTCCAGCTGGATGGCGCGCACGCTGCAGCCGCTGTTCGGGTTCTGAGCGCGGTGCCGCCGCGGAGCCTGCCTCGATGAGCACGGCGCTGGTGCTGTTCCGGCGCGACCTGCGCCTGGCGGACAATCCCGCGTGGAGCTCGGCCTGCGCCGAGCATGCCCACGTGCTGCCGGTGTTCATCCATGCCGATGACGAAGCCTGCCCGGCCGGTTCCGCCAGCCGCTGGTGGCTGCATCATGCGCTGCGCGCGCTGGACCGGGATCTGCGCGACGCCGGTGCCGCCCTGCACCTGCGCCGTGGCGAGCTGTTGGCCGTCCTGCGCGAACTGATCCGTCGCAGCGGTGCCGGCGCGGTGTACTGGAACCGCCTGTACGAGCCGGCCGCGATCGAGCGCGACACGCAGCTCAAGAGCGCCCTGCGGCAGGACGGCATCGCGGTGCACAGCCACAACGCGGCGTTGTGGTGCGAGCCATGGCGGATCGCCACCGGGCAAGGCCAGCCGTACAAGGTGTTCACGCCGTACTGGCGCAAGCTGCGGCCGGAACTGCAACCGGTCGAACCGTTGCCCGCACCGCGCGTTCCGGGCTGGCGCGAACTGCCCGGCGGCGTTCCGCTCGATGCACTGGATCTGCTGCCGCGCATCGATTGGGCCGGCGGCCTGCACGCGCACTGGCAGCCGGGCGAAACCGGCGCGCGCGACCTGCTGGAAATTTTCGCCGACGACGCCATCAGCGACTACGCCCAGGCCCGCGACCTGCCCGCGCGGCACGGCACCTCGCGGCTGTCGCCGCATCTGCATTTCGGCGAGATCTCGCCACGGCAGATCCACTTCGAGCTGGACCGCCGCGCCCGCGCCATCGACACCAGACGCCGACCCGACCTCGAACCGTTCCTGCGCGAACTGGGCTGGCGCGAGTTCGCCCATCACCTGCTGTTCCACTTTCCGCACACGCTCACGGAAAACTTCAACCCGCGCTTCGACGATTTCGCCTGGGCCGCTGCCGACGAAGTCGTGATCGAACGCTGGCAACGCGGCCGCACCGGCATTCCGCTGGTCGATGCCGGCATGCGCGAGTTGTGGCACACCGGCTGGATGCACAACCGCGTGCGGATGATCGTGGCCAGCTTCCTGACCAAGAACCTTCGCCAGCACTGGCTGCACGGCGCGCGCTGGTTCCACGACACCCTGGTCGACGCCGACCTGGCCAACAACACCTTGGGCTGGCAATGGGTGGCCGGCTGCGGCGCGGATGCCGCGCCGTATTTCCGCGTGTTCAATCCACTCACCCAGGCGAAGAAGTTCGATCCCGACGGCGCTTACCTGCGCCGCTGGCTGCCGGAACTGGCTGACGCACCCGTGGCATTGCTGCACGAACCGTGGAAGGACGCGGCCCTGCTCAGGCGTAGCGGTTACCCGGCGCCGATGGTCGACCTCGGCCAGTCACGCCAGCAGGCGCTGGATGCCTACACGGCATTGGCCCGCTGACATCGAAACCCGCCGCAGCATCAGCCCAGCATCTGCGGATTCAGATGCCACACCGCGAAGTTCAGCGCCGAGGCGAAACTCACCCAGCCCAAGTACGGCAGCAGCAAGGCGCCGGCCAGCGCTCGCACGCGCCAGAAGCCGAGCACCGTGGCCACGATCAGCAGCCACAGCACCACGATGTCGGCAAAGGCCAGCGCACCGCGATGCCAGCCGAAAAACAGCCAGCTCCACAACGCGTTCAGCGCCAGCTGGATCACGAACAGCGTGAGCACGCCACGCTGCCGGTGCCAGCCGCCTTCGCGCCAGGCCAGCCACGCAGCGATGCCCATCAGCGCATACAGCACCGACCATACCGGGCCGAACACCGAGGACGGCGGCGCCCACGAGGGCTGGGCCAGCTGCTGATAGAAATCGGCCGCCTGTACCGAAGCCACCGCACCGATGGCGGCGGCCACGAAGCTCAGCAACAGCCAGCCGACCAGACCGAGGAACTGCTTCGCGTGCGTCATGCCTGGCTCCGGATATGCGTGCGTGCGGGGCTCCCGTAGCGGAGCGTGTTTGTGGCAACTGTGCGGAAGCTCCCGCCTGCGCATTGTGAAGAGCCCGCGTCCGCCCCATCTCCTGGGTTCGTGGCCAAAGGCCGTGGCAACGCTTCGCCAGCACGTGCCCGCCAGGCATCGGAACAGGACTCGCCGCCGACGCCGCCAATTCGCGTTCGTACGACTCTTCGGGATGTGCTCATGTTCGACAGAATCAGAAACTGGCGCATACGACGCCTCGTCGCGCGACGACCGATCGCCGAAGGACTCTGGCGCGACGCGCTGCGACGCTGCGCCGCCGCGCGCCGGCTAGGTGCCTCGGACCAGGCCAGTCTGCGCGTGCTGGTCACCCTGTTCCTGGAACGCAAGTCGCTGGAGCCGGTCGAGGGCCTGCATCTGGACGACGCCGACCGCGTCCTGCTGGCGACCCACGCCTGCCTGCCGATCCTGAAACTCGGGCTCGACTGGTACGACGGCTGGCACAGCATCATCGTCTACCCGCGCGCCTTCAGCCCGCAGCGCGAACGAGTGGACGACGCGGGCGTGGTGCACCGCAGCCGCGACATCCTGGCCGGCGAAGCCTGGAACCGCGGGCCGGTGATCCTGTCGTGGGATGACGTGCAGGCGATCGGGCGGCAACCCGGGCACAACGTGGTCGTCCACGAAATGGCGCACAAGCTCGACATGTTGAACGGCGACGCCGACGGTTTCCCGCCGCTGCACCGGCGCATGGATCGACGCGCATGGGCGCAGGCTTTCACCAGCGCGTGGGAGCAGCTGAGCGAAGCCCGGCGCCATGGCATCGAGCTGCCGATCGATCCATACGGCCTGGAAAGCCACGCCGAATTCTTCGCCGTCCTCAGCGAACAGTTCTTCGAAGCGCCCGCCGCCTTGCGCGAACACCTGCCGGCGGTTTATCGGCAACTCGAGCTGTTCTATCGCCAGCATCCGCTGTGAACGAACGTTCCCGTCGCCATCCGCGCGCCAGACGTCGAACGGCCGCGAATCCGGCGCAACCGGGCTGAGCGGCCCCCCTCCCCCCCGCAACGGCCATGCCCGGCAAGAGCCACGTTGCGAGCCATCCCACGCATCCACTCCGCCGTTTCCCCCGTATCTGTCATCGAGCCCTACTTGCCGCTCGCCCACAGGTACGCCGCATGCCCCGTTCACCCGCCCCTTCCAGCGCACCCGCCAGCCCGCCCGGCATGCTGGCCGGCCATGGCCGCTCCTGGCTGGGCCGCACCCTGCGTCGCTGGTTTGATACCAGCGCCACCGTGCAGGTGGACGAGGGTCGCGAGGACCGGATCGACTGGCTGCGCGCCGCACCGTTCGTGGCGATGCACCTGGCCTGTCTCGCGGTGATCGGGGTTGGCGTGTCGCCGGTGGCGTTGGGTGTGGCGGGCGCGCTTTACGCGGTGCGGATGTTCGCGCTGACCGGGTTCTATCATCGCTACTTCTCGCACCGCACCTTCCAGACCTCGCGCGCGGTGCAGTTCGTGTTCGCGCTGATCGGCGCGTCCTGCGTGCAGCGCGGACCGCTGTGGTGGGCGGCGCATCACCGGCAGCACCACCGGGTTACGGATACACCGGCCGACCCGCATTCGCCGCGCTTGCACGGTTTCCTGTGGAGCCACGTCGGCTGGTTCCTGACCCCACGCAATTTCCGCACCGACCTGACGCGCGTGCCGGACCTGGCGAAGTATCCGGAGCTGCGCTGGCTGGACCGCTTCGACATCGCGGTGCCGCTGCTGCTGGCCGTGGCGATGTACGGACTGGGCGCATTGCTGCAACAGGTGGCGCCGCAGCTGGGCACCAGCGGCGGGCAGATGCTGGTGTGGGGTTTCTTCGTCTCCACCGTCGTGCTGTTCCACGCCACGGTGACGATCAATTCGCTGGCGCACCGCTTCGGCAGCCGCCGTTACGCCACGAAGGACGACAGCCGCAACAACGTGTGGCTGGCGCTGCTGACGTTCGGCGAAGGCTGGCACAACAACCATCACTTCTTTCCCGGTTCCAGTCGCCAGGGTTTCCGCTGGTGGGAAGTGGACGTGACGTGGTACGGGCTGAAGCTGATGGCCATGCTGGGCCTGGTGCGCGGACTGAAACCGGTGCCGGCGTGGGTGCTGGTCAGGGCGGGGAGCTGAGCGATGCGCATTGCCGTGGTCGGATCGGGCATCGCGGGGCTGGCGTCGGCGTGGTTGCTGTCGCGCCAGCATGAGGTGACGCTGTTCGAGGCGAACGACTATTTCGGCGGCCACACCCACACGCACGAGGTGGAGCAGGCCGGAAAAACTTACCGCATCGACAGCGGCTTCATCGTGCACAACCCGGCGCACTATCCGCTGCTGACGCGGATGTTCGCGCAGCTTGGCGTGGCGTCGCAGCCGACCACGATGAGCTTTTCGGTGCACAGCGAGGCCAGCGGGCTGGAGTACAACGCCACCACGCTGGACACGCTGTTCTGCCAGCGCCGCAACCTGCTGTCGCCGCGCTTCCTCGGCATGGTGCGCGACCTCACCCGCTTTTATCGCGAAGCGCCCGCGCTGTTGCTGACGAGCGAGGACACCACCAGCCTCGGCGATTACCTGCTGCAGCACGGTTACGGCGCCGCGTTCCGCGACGAGCACCTGATCCCGATGGCCTCCGCGCTGTGGTCGTCGCCGCCCACGCAGATCCTGCAGTTTCCCGCGCGCTACCTGGTGCAGTTCATGGCCAACCACCAGATGCTGCAGCTCGGCGACCGGCCGCAGTGGCGGGTGGTGAAGGGCGGCTCGTCGACCTACGTGGCGGCGCTGCGCGCGCACTGGCCGGTGCGCGAACGGCTGAGCTGTCCGGTGCATTCGATCCTGCGCCACGCCGGCGGCGTCGAGGTGTGCAGCGCGGCGGGCGTGGAGCATTTCGACCAGCTGGTGCTGGCCTGCCACAGCGATCAGGCGCTGCGCCTGCTGGGCGACGCTAACGAGCGCGAGCATTCGATCCTGGGCGCGATGACCTACCAGGCCAACGACACCGTGCTGCACACCGACGCCAGCGTGCTGCCGCGCCGGCGCAAGGCATGGGCGGCCTGGAATGCGTGGCTGCCGCGCGATTCCGCCGCGCCGTGCACGGTCAGCTACTGCATGAACCTGCTACAGGGCATCGCCTCGCCCGAGCCGTTCGTGGTCACCCTGAATCGCAGCGAGGCGATCGACCCGTCCAGAATCCTGGCGCGCATGCGCTACCACCATCCGGTCTACACCAGGGCCTCGGTGCAGGCGCAGGCACGCAAGGCCGAAATCCAGGGCTGGCGCCGCACCTGGTTTGCCGGGGCGTACTGGGGCTGGGGCTTCCATGAGGACGGCATGCGCAGCGCGGTCGAGGTCGCTGCGGCGCTGGGCGTGCACTGGCCGCTGGGCTCCGCGTCGGTGGCGGCGAACCCATCGCACCAGGCGGAGCTGGTCGCGTGACGACGAAGCCGGCCAGCTCGAAGCTGCGATTGGCCAGCGCCGTGTACGAGGGCGTGGTACGCCACCGACGGCACGAGCCACACGCGCACGCGTTCAGCTATCGCATGGCCCAGTTGTATCTGGATCTGGACGAGGTCGAGCGGGTATTCGCCGACCGCTGGCTGTGGTCGACCACGCATCGCAACCTGGCACAGTTCCGCCGCAGCGACTACCTGGCGCCGGCGACCCTGTCGCTGGCCGATGCAGTGCGCCAGCGCGTGGAGCAAGCCACCGGCATGCGGCCGACCGGACCGATCCGCCTGCTCACCCACCTGCGCTACGCCGGCATGGTGTTCAACCCGGTCAGCTTCTACTACTGCTACGCCGAGGATGGCGAGACCCTGCTGGCGGTGCTGGCAGAAATCACCAACACGCCGTGGAAGCAGCGCCACGCCTATGTGCTGCCGGTCGAGGACGCGCAGGTGCATGGCCGCGCGCTGCACTGGAGCTTTGCCAAGCGCTTCCACGTGTCGCCCTTCATGCCGATGGACTGCACCTACGACTGGCGATTCACCGTGCCCGGCGAAGACCTGCGCGTGCACATGAACGTGATGCGCGAAGGCCGGCGCACGTTCGACGCCACGCTGAACCTGCAGCGCCTGCCGCTCACCGGCGCCTCGCTGGCGCGCGTGCTGTGGCGTTATCCGCTGATGACCGCCCAAGTGGTCGGCGCGATCCACTGGCATGCGCTGCGGCTGTGGCTGAAGCGCAATCCGGTGCACGACCATCCGGCGCCGCCTGCGCGCCCTGCCGACTGAAACGAACGCCCCGAGGTTTGCCATGAACGATATCGCCAGCACCCGCACCCGCGACGACGCCGCATTCGACGGGCTCGATCGCTTCCTGCGCCGGCAACTGCTCGAGCGGATGCGCGGCCTGCGCCACGGCCGGCTGGTGCTGAGCGACGCCTGCGGCACGGCCGAGCTGGGCGAACCCGCCAGTGCGCAACCCACGCTGCAGATCCACCTGCAGGTGCTGGACGCCGGCTTCTACCGCGCGGTGGCGCGCCACGGCAGCGTGGGCGCCGGCGAGTCGTACATGGACGGTCAATGGCGCTGCGACAACCTGGTCGGCCTGATCCAGTTGCTGGTGCGCAACCGCGACCTGCTCGATGGCATGGAGAGCGGCGTGGCCCGTCTCGGCGGCATGGCGATGCGGCTGTGGCACGCGTTGCGTCGAAACACCCGCGACGGCAGCCGCCGCAACATCGCCGCGCACTATGACCTGGGCAACGACTTCTTCAGCCTGTTCCTCTCGACGGACCTTATGTATTCGTCGGCGATCTGGAGCGACCCAACCGACACGCTGGAAACCGCCTCCGCACGCAAGCTGGAGCGCATCTGCCGCCAGCTCGATCTCCAGCCCACCGACCGGGTGATCGAGATCGGCACCGGCTGGGGCGGCTTCGCGCTGCATGCGGCGCAGCACTACGGCTGCCATGTCACCACCACCACGATCTCGCGCGAGCAGCATGCGCTGGCCAGCCGGCGCGTTGCCGAAGCCGGCATGAAGGGACATGTCACCTTGCTGCTGGAGGATTACCGCGACCTCGAAGGCCAGTACGACAAGCTGGTCTCGATCGAGATGGTCGAGGCGATCGGCGCGCCGTATCTGGACGTCTATTTCGGCAAGCTCGGCAGCCTGCTGAAGCCGGATGGGCTGGCGCTGGTGCAGGCGATCACCATCGAGGACCATCGCTACGCGCAGGCGTTGAAGTCGGTCGACTTCATCAAGCGCCACGTGTTTCCCGGCAGCTTCATCCCGTCGATCAGCGCGCTGCTCGCGGCCAAGACCCGCGCCAGCGACCTGGGCCTGATCCGGCTGGAGGACTTCGGCAGTTCGTACGCGCAGACCCTGGAAGCATGGCGCGAGCGCTTCATGGCCCACTTGCCGCAGGTGCGCGCGCAGGGCTTCGACGAGCGTTTCGTGCGCCTGTGGGAGTTCTACCTGGCGTATTGCGAAGGCGGCTTTCGCGAGCGCTCGATCGGCGTGGCGCACCTGCTGATGGCCAAGCCGGGCCATCGCCACGCCGCATCGTCGCCGGGCCGGCCGGCATGAGCTTCTGGCTCAGCCTGATCGGCTACCAGGCCGTGTGGTTTGTCGCGGTGATCGGCGCGGGCCACGGGCTGGCGTGGCCGGGCGTGCTCGGCATGCTCGTCTACGCGCTGGTGCAGCTGGCTTGCGCTCGAAACGTTCGCACCGACCTCGCCCTGATCGCCGCCGGGCTGGTGATGGGCTTCCTGCTGGACGGCGCGCTCAGTCGCAGTGGGCTGGCCGACTACGCGGCCGGCTGGCCGAACCCGGCGCTGGCACCGGGCTGGATTCTCGCGTTGTGGGTGACCTTCGCGCTGACCTTCAGCCAGTCCCTGCGCTACCTGCAGACACGCCTGTGGCTGGCGGCGCTGCTGGGATTGGTCGGCGGTCCGCTGGCCTATCTGGGTGCGGCGCGCGGCTGGCACGTGGTCATGTTCACCGAGCCGGCATGGCGCGCCGTGCTGGCGCTCGCGCTCGGCTGGGCGCTGGCGACACCGGCGCTGGCGTGGCTGGCGCGCCTCGGCAGCGCCTCGTCGCCACCGCGATCGACAACGCGAGGAGCCTGCGCATGAATCCCTGGTGGCAACTGATGATGGTGTGGCTGCTGGCCGCGCTGATGATGACGCTGGGCTGGCAATGGCAGCGCCGGCGCAGCAACGCGGGCATCGTCGACGTGCTGTGGGCGGCGGGCGTGGGCGGCAGCGCCGTACTGCTGGCGATCACCGGCAGCGGCGCAGCGTGGACGCGCATAGCGCTGGCGCTGCTCGGCGGCGCGTGGGGTCTGCGTCTGTCGGCGCACCTCTGGCGCCGCGTGCGTGGCGAGCCCGAGGATGGTCGCTATCGCAACCTGCGCGCGCACTGGCAGGGCGCGCAGTGGAAGTTCTTCGCCTTCTTCCAGTTCCAGGCCTTTCTGATCGTGCTGTTCGCGCTGCCGTTCGTGGCGGTGGCGCGCAACCCGCAGGCATCCGCGCCGTGGCTGGCCGCGGCCGTCGTCCTCTGGCTGCTGGGCGTGCTGGGCGAATCGATCGCCGATGCACAGCTGGCGCGCTTCCGCGCCGATCCGGCCCACCGCGGCACGACCTGCCGCGACGGCCTGTGGCGATATTCGCGTCACCCGAACTATTTCTTCGAATGGCTGCACTGGTTCGCCTACGTCTGCCTGGCGGTCGGTTCGCCGATCGGCTGGCTGGCGTGGTCCGGGCCGGCAGTCATGTACGTGTTCCTGCGCTGGATCAGCGGCGTGCCGTACACCGAGGCACAGGCGCTGCGCACGCGCGGAGCGGACTACCGCGACTACCAGCGCACCACGGCGCTGCTGATTCCATGGTTTCCCAGGAGGACCTCACGATGACCACCCCCGCTTCCACCGAGCTGGCCAGCGAACGTCCGGCGCCAGGCCTGCTGGGCATGGCCGAACGCGGCCGCATTCCCGACACGCTGTTGCGCCAGGGTATCCGGCGACTGTGTGCGCAACGCCTGCGCGAGGAACAGGCCGGCGGCCTCGACGCACAGGCCGCGCGGTATGCGCAGCGCATCGACATGCTGCGCCACAGTCCGGTGGCGATCCACACCGACGCGGCCAACGCGCAGCACTACGAATTGCCGCCGGCGTTCTTCGAGCTCTGCCTGGGCAAGCGCCTGAAGTATTCGGCCTGCTACTACCCTTGCGGCGACGAGTCGCTGGACCAGGCCGAGGAGGCGATGCTCAGGCTGTACGGCGAGCGCGCCCAGCTCGCCGATGGCCAGTCGATACTCGAACTCGGCTGCGGCTGGGGTTCGCTGACCCTGTGGATGGCCGAGCACTTTCCGAGTGCGCGGATCACCGCCGTATCCAACTCCGCCCCGCAGCGCCGGCACATCGAAGCGCAATGCCGCCGGCGCGGGCTGACCAACGTGCGCGTGATCACCTGCGACGTCAACGCGCTGCAACTCGATCCGGCGCAGTTCGATCGCTGCGTGTCGATCGAGATGTTCGAGCACATGCGCAACTACGAGACGCTGCTGGACCGCATCGCCGGCTGGCTGAAACCCGGCGGCAAACTTTTCGTGCACATCTTCGCGCACCGCACCGCGATGTATCCGTTCGAGACCGAGGGCGACGACAACTGGATGGGCCGCCACTTCTTCACCGGCGGACTGATGCCGGCGTCAGACACCTTGCTGTGGTTCCAGTCCGCGCTGCACATCGAGCAGCGCTGGCATGTCGACGGCACGCACTACCAGCGCACCGCCAACCACTGGCTGGCCAACCAGGATGCGCACCACGACGAGGTGATGAAGGTGCTGGCGCAAGCGTACGGCAGCAAGGCCGCGCCGCTGTGGTTCCAGCGCTGGCGGATGTTCTGGATGTCCTGCGCCGAGCTGTTCGGTTACGCCGACGGGCAGGAGTGGCTGGTCGCGCACTACCGCTTCGTGCGCCCTGCCGCCGACGCCCATCCATCCTTCGCCCCGGAGACGCCATGAAACTCCCGGCGACCCTGCTGCTGGCCTGCACCATGCTGTTCAACCTCAACGCCGGTGCCAGCGAACTGCCGCCGATCACGCCGGTGGCCCGCGTCGACCTGCCCCGCTTCATGGGTGACTGGTACGTGATCGCCACCATCCCCACCCGCTTCGAGAAGAACGCATACGACGCGGTCGAAGTCTACGCGCTGAAGCCCGACGGCAACGTCGCCACGTCGTTCCACTTCCGCGACGGCAGCTTCGACGGCGAGCGCAAGGAGATCCACTCCACCGGCTTCGTCAAGCCCGGCAGCGGCAACGCGGTGTGGGGCGTGCAGGTGTTCTGGCCGCTGAAGGCGCAGTACATCGTAGCCTGGCTGAAGGACGACTACAGCCAGGTCATCGTGGCCCGCGACGCCCGCGACTACATGTGGGTGATGGCGCGCACGCCGACCATCGCCCAAGCCGACTACGACGCCCTGCTGGCGAGGGTGCGGGCGCTCGGCTATCCGATGGACAAGGTGCGCAAGGTGCCGCAGCAGGAACCGGCAGCCAGATCCGGCCGTTAGCCGCGCCGGACTTGCGCAGGCCATGCAGCACGGCGGCTCGACGGGGGTCGCGGCAAGCGGACCCGGAGTGGATCCGTGCGGGCGATGTAACCGATGCGCCTGCGGCAGCGAATGGAGTGACTGACACACTCGCCAGGACAGCAGCCGCCATGCCCGACATCGATCCCGCCACCGCTCCAATGACCCGCCATCGCTGGCCAGCCCTGCTGGCGATCGCCCTGATCGTGGGCGGCGTCGCGCTGGCCTTCGGCTGGATCGCCGGTTGGCTGACGCCGAACCGGCTGACTCCGCAACGTTTCACCAACGCCATCGAAAGCGGCAACGGGCAGATCTACCGGGGCTATCGTCGCGCGCATGCCAAGGGCATCTGCGTGGCCGGCTATTTCGAGGGCAACGGGCAAGGCGTGGCGCTGTCGAGCGCGCGGCTGTTTGCGCCGGTGCACACGCCGTTCACCGGGCGCCTGTCGATCGCCGGCGGCGCGCCCTACGGGCTGGACGGCAAGGCGCGCGTGCGCAGTATGGCGCTGGAGTTGAACAGCGACGACGGCCAGCAGTGGCGCATGGCGATGAACAGCTTCCCGTTCTTCGGCGTGTCCACGGTGCCCGCGTTCTACGAGCAGACCCGCGCCAATGCGCCCGACCCCGCCACCGGCAAGCCCGATCCGGCGAAGCAGGCCGCCTTCGTCCGCGCCCATCCGGAATTCGCCCGCTTCGCCGACTGGGCCAAGCGCGCGCCGTGGTCGACCAGCTGGGCCAACACCACGTTCAACGGCGTCAACGCCTTCCGCTTCACCAATGACCGTGGCGAAGTGCGCAACGTGCGCTGGTCGATGCAGCCGCAGGCGGCCTTCGCGGCGATGACGCCAGAGCAGCGTGCTGCCGCCGACGGCAATTTTCTCAGCGAGGATCTACAGGCGCGACTGGCCCATGCGCCGCTGCGCTGGGACATGGTGGTGACCCTGGCGCAGCCCGGCGATCCCACGGCCGATCCGGCGCAGCCCTGGCCCCGGGATCGCCAGCACGTCACCGTCGGCACCGTGGTGATCGAAAGCAGCACGCCGCAGGCCACCGGCGCCTGCCGCGACATCAACTACGACCCGCTGGTGCTGCCGGCCGGCGTGCAGGGTTCGGACGATCCGATCCTGGCCGCCCGTTCGGCCGTCTATTCGGTGTCTTTCAACCGCCGCGAACACGACATCGCCAGCGGCAAGGCGGACACCGCCATCGGCAAGCCCGCCGCACCGGAGACCAGGCCATGAACGATCTTCATCCCGCCAAGCCCGCTCCGCGGCACTTCAACCTCACCGCGCGCGTGCTGCACTGGAGCATGGCGCTGGCGATCCTGGCCATGCTGTTCGTCGGCATCGGCATGGTCGCTTCGCTGAGTTTGCGCCCGACCCTGGTCAGCCTGCACCGGCCGCTGGGCATCGCGATCCTGCTGCTGGCGATCGTGCGGCTGGTGAACCGGCTGCGCCATCGCCCGCCGCCGTTGCCGGCCGACCTGCCCCGGGTGCAGGTGCTGGCGGCGAAGGCCTCGCACTGGCTGCTCTACGCGCTGATGTTCGCAATGCCGCTGATCGGCTGGTCGATGCTGTCCGCCGGCGGCTATCCGGTGACCATGTTCAAGGGTTTCAACCTGCCACCGATCATGCCCCACGACGCCAGCGTCTACGCCGCGCTGCGCGGCGCCCACACCTGGCTTGCCCTGCTGCTGTTCGCCACCGTGCTGCTGCACCTGGCCGCCGCGCTGTTCCATGCCTGGGTGCGGCGCGACGAGGTGTTCCCCAGCATGGCGCGCGGCGCATCACCGACGCCTGCGTCCATCGCGCCGGAGCCGGTCAGCGTGTCGCCACGGGATGAAGGCGGCAACGACGCGGACTCGTGAGGCTTCGAACTCAACCGGCGCGCTGCACGGTTCGCAGCTTGCCGCTGTTGCCGCCGCCACAGAAGAACTGATCGCCGCCGTCCGACTCCATTCCCGACACGCCGGTGCCGGCCGGCATCTCGAGGATTTCCAGCACCTCGCCGCTGCGCGGATCGATACGGCGCAGCTCGCTTTCGTCGTTCTCCCAGGTGCCGTGCCAGAGTTCGCCGTCGGCCCAGCAGACACCGGTGACGAAACGGTTCGATTCGATGGTGCGCAGGATCGCGCCGGTGGCCGGATCGATCTGGTGGATCTGGCGCGCGCGGTACTGTCCCACCCACAACGAACCTTCGGCCCAGGCCAGCCCCGAGTCGGCACCACCACCGGGCGCGGGGATCGTGGCCAGCACCTGGCCGCTGTGCGGATCGATCTTCTGGATGCGGTCCTCGGCAAGCTGGAACAGGTGCTGGCCGTCGAACGCCGTTCCCGCATGGGCGACCACGTCGATCGAACGCAGCGTCTGGCCGCTCGCCGGATCGATCGCGTTCAACTTGTCGCCTGAGGCAAACCACACGTGCCGGCCGTCGTAGGTGACGCCATGCACGCCGTCGACGCCCGCAAAGGGGCCTTGTTCGCGGACGATTCTGGCGGCTGATCGTTTCATGCTGCTTCCTGATGGAGCCGTGGGAACCTGCTTCCGCGCCGTCACTCCTGCGAAGTCGGGAGGTGCTGCATCAACGGCGAAGCAGGTCATCCAGGGCGTGTTGTTGGGAGATCAAGGTGGATTCCCGCTTTCGCGGGAATGACGTCATGGGGGAGTTCCGGGATGCGTGGTTGGCGCGCCGGTCTATCTGATGTGTCTCGATGCAGACAGCCTAGTCGCCCTGCAGCGGCGCGGGGAGTAACAAGCTCGTCGGGAATCCGGGCACCGGCGGGCTCAGCCAGCGGCGCGCCCGCCCGCGGCCGAACGATTGCACCTTGCCGGCCGCTGCCAGCGCATCGAGCGCGCGTTGCACGCTGCGCTGACTGGCGCCCAGCGCCAGCGCCAGGGCCGAACTCGACCACGACTCGCCGTCGGCCAGCAGGGCGAGCACGTCCGCGTGGCGCTCGTCGAGCGGCGGCGCCAGCACGACGACCTGATCGGCCCGATGCGGCGCCAGCGCAAAGCCGCGCTTCGTCGCGCCCACGCCGGCCAGTGCCTGCAGCTCGGTACGCAGCCGGCCCATTTCGACGCGCAGGCGTACCCGATGCGATTCGTCGGCGAACCTGGTGCGGAAGACCTCGGCGATGAGCGTGTCCCGCGACACGTCGCCCGGCCATGCCTGGCCCAGCAGGCGGACGATCGCGAATAGTACGGGCCGCCTCGCCAGCGCCACCCGCGTGCCGGACTGGCAGACGACGTGACGACAGGCGTCGATGACGAAGGCGTTCGATGCCAGCAACGCCTCGACGTCCTCCAGCCTGATCAGCCGTTCGCCGCCACGCGTGATCAGCCGCGCCGCGGGCGCGTCGAGCACATGGGCAGCATCGTCGATCTCCGCCACCAGCGCAGGGATGCCGGCGTGGCGCGCGGCGTAGCTGGCCCGGGCCAGCGCCGCACGCGCCGGTTTCGTGCGCAGGCGGCGCAGGGCGATGCCGGCGTTGACCAGCTCGCGGGCCGCGCGCGAGGCCAGTGGCAGCGGCGCGGCATCGAATCCGGCCAGCGCCCGCTCGGCCTCGTCGAGGCGGCCGAGCAGAAGCAGGCGCCGCGCCGCGAGATAGCGCGCATGCGCCGCGTTCACCGGATCACCGTGCGCCTCCAGCATCGCCCGCGCGGCATCCAGCGCCTTCACCGGCCAGCCCAACTCGCGCGAGGCGAGCGCGATCTCGGCTTCGGCGATGACGCACTTCGCGCGGGCCACTGGCTCCCTCGCGCCGAACGCGCGCGCCGCGCGCTGCACCAGCGCCTTCGCCCGCACGAAATCGCCGAGCTGTGCCATCGCGATGCCGCGCAGCGCCAGCGCGGGGGCGTCGTCGCGCAAGGCGATCCGGTTCAGCGCGCCCAGCGGATCGCCCGCCGCCAGCGCACGCGCCGCCGCCGTGATCAGCGAATCCATCGGACCGGAACCCATCGCGCCACGCTTGTCACTCCCACCCTTGGATGTCCGGTTTCTAATCTAGCCCACGATCCACCGGCAAGTCGCATCGATCCCCGAACGAATGCCGGAACCCATTGGGAGAACGCAATGACCATGCACACGACCGGAACACGCGACGAATGGCTGGCGGCACGACTCGGCCTGCTCGATGCGGAAAAGGAGCTGACCCGACGCGGCGACGAAGTGGCCCGGCAACGCCAGGCGTTGCCGTGGGTCAAGGTCGACAAGGCGTATCGCTTCGACACCGACGAGGGCAGCGCCTCGCTGGCCGATCTCTTCCGGGGTCGCTCGCAGCTCCTCGTCTACCACTTCATGTTCGGCACCGATTACAGCGCGGGGTGTCCCTCGTGCTCGTCGATCGCCGACGGCTTCGACGGCTTCGCCGTGCACCTGGCGAATCACGACGTGACCCTGTCGGCGGTATCGCGGGCACCACTGGCGAAACTGCAGGCGTACCGGCAGCGCATGGGCTGGCGTTTCCCCTGGGCGTCCTCGTCCGACGGCGACTTCAACTTCGACTTCAACGTCTCGTTCACCGAAGCAGAGCAGCGCGCCGGAGACATCGAATACAACTATCGGCGCGATGGCCACGCCATGGACGCGACCTCGGCCCCCGCGCCGGTCATCCAGATGGCCGCCAGCTGCGGCACCGACGCGCCCACCTACACGCGCGACCGGCCGGGCCTCAGCGCCTTCGTGCAGGAGGACGGCGTGATCTACCACACCTACTCCACCTACGCGCGCGGCCTGGACGGCCTGTGGGGCATGTACCAGTGGCTCGATCGCGCGCCGCTGGGGCGCAACGAGACCGGCGTGTGGTGGCGTCGCCATGACGAATACGGCGGCAAGTGAGCCGCCCCCGTGGATGCGCACAGCATGGGGATCGCTTCGACCCGGGCTTGCCGGACGAACCTCCCGCTGCGCTTCTTCGGCGTCGCCGCCCTGCTGTTTGCCGCCAGCGCCACGCTGACGATCATCGGCTGCACTTCCATGGCATCGATGGGCGAGTTGCCGATGCCCGGCGGCTGGACGCTGTCGATGGCATGGATGCCGATGTGCGGCCAGACCTGGCCCGACGTCGTGGCGGCGTTTCTCGGCATGTGGCTGGTGATGATGGTGGCGATGATGCTGCCGTCCCTGCTGCCGGTGTTGTGGCGCTGTCACGCAGCCATTGACCGCTCCGGCCATTCACCCGCGGGCCGGCTGATCGCACTGATGGGCGCGGCGTATTTCACGGTATGGCTCGTGCTCGGCGCCGGTGTCCTTGCGCTCGGTGCCCTGCTCGCCACCGTCGTCATGCAATGGCCGGCGCTGGCGCGCGCCGTGCCGATCGCGGCCGCCGCGGTCGTCCTCGCCGCCGGCGCGCTGCAGTTCACCGGGTGGAAAGCCCGCCACCTCGCCGGCTGCCGCGCGACGCCGGTCATCGCACCGCGGCTCGCCACAAGCTGGCGACATGGACTGCGCCTGGGCCTGCATTGCAGCTGCAGTTGCGCCGGCCCGATGGCGATCCTGCTGGTCGGCGGGGTCATGGACCTGCGCATGATGGCGATCGTGACGATCGCCATCACCGTCGAGCGTCTTGCATCGGATGGAACGCGTGCCGCGCGTGCCATCGGCACCGCGTTCGCCGTGGCGGGACTGCTGCTGATGACGCACGCGGCCTGGCCGGGATGAAACGATCCCGCCGCTGTGCGTGGGCATGCCGAACCACCCCCGATTCCTATCTCCATCGCGGCTGGCTCGAAGACCGGTACCTCGACCTCTTCATCGGTGGCGACTCCCCTCTTCGAAGCTCGCCTAGCTTGCACAGATTGTGAACGAAGGCTTCCCCCATGAACGTCTTGACGACCTGCCACTCACACCGACTGCGGAGAGTGGTTGGCGCACAGGCGCTAGCCGACGCCTGTCGCATGTCCTCTCAACCATGGAGTCACGACTCATGAACAACGATCGCATCAAAGGCAACTGGAAACAGCTGGCCGGAAAGATCAAGGCCCAGTGGGGCGACCTGACCGACGACGACCTGACCGTCGCCGAAGGCAATCAGGAGTATCTCGTCGGCAAGCTGCAGGAGCGCTATGGCATCGCCAGGGACGAGGCGGCCAGGCAGGTCAGGGATTTCGAAAACATGCTGTAGTCCCGGGAGGCGAAGTGCCGCACCGACGCGGCTACTCCTGGCTCGTCTCGCGCGGCACGTCCTGCGAGCCTTCCTCGCGGTCGCGGTACAGCGCGGCGCGCACCAGCAGCATCAGGGTGATCGGGGTGGTCAGGGTGAGGAAGACACCGATCAGGATCTCGTTGAAGATCGGGCGGCCGTGCAACACCGAGAAGCAGGTGATCGAGGCGGCCAGCATGAAGAACGTGCCCAGCGTGGTGCCCAGGGTGGGCGCGTGCACGCGCTGGTAGAAGTTCTTCAGGCGCAGCAGGCCGAGCGAGCCGACGAAGGCGAACAACGCGCCGAGCAGCACCAGCACGGCGACCATGATGGCCGCCCACGGCGGCAGGGCGTCGAGGTGGCTCATTCGATCACCTGCCCGCGCATCAGGAATTTCGACAGCGCCACGGTGCCGGCGAAACCGAGCAGCGCGATGATCAGGCCGGCTTCGACGTACAGCATGCTGCCGCTGCGGATGCCGACGGTGAGCAGCAGGAGCATCGCGTTGACGTACAGCGCGTCCAGCGCCAGCACGCGGTCCTGCGCGCGGGGGCCGCGGACCATGCGGATGATCGAGAAGCTCATCGCCAGCAGCAGCAACAGTTGCGCCGCGATGATGGCGACGTGGAGCAGGCTGTGGCTCATTGGAAGATATCCAACAGCAGGCGTTCGTAGCGTTGCTTGATGGTGTCGATCCAGCCCTGCTCGTCGACCAGGTCGAGCACGTGGATCAGCAGGATGTTGGCGGTGGAGTCGTAGTTCACCCAGATCGTGCCGGGCGTCGAGGTGATGATGCAGGCCAGCACGGCGAGGCCGTGGCGGTCGGTCAGCGCCAGCGGGATCGCCACGAAACCGGAGTGCATGCCCCGCTCGCGGCGCAGGACGATCCGCGCCACGGCGAGGTTGGAGCGGAAGATGTCCAGCATCACGCGCGCGAACAGCAGGCCGAACAGACGGTAGTTGCGCACGCGTGCCTTCGGCGGCCGCAACAGGCCGAACACTTTCGCCAGCGCGACGCCGAGCAGCGCGCCGAACAGGATGGTGGCCGGCGCCACGCTCTGGTTCAGCAGCAGCCACACCACCAGCAGCAGCGCGGAAAGAATCGGGTACGGCAACCAGCGGCGGATCATGGCGTGGCCTCCGCTGACGGCAGCACCGCGTGGATGTAACTGGCCGGCGCGTGCAGCTGGCTGGCGGTGTCGCGCAGGTAGCGCACCGGCGACTCGACCAGCACGGTCAGCAGCAGGCACAGCCCCAGCAGGATCGCGATGGAAGTCGCTTCCGTGAGGCGCACCCTGGGGAAGATCCGCTCCGGCTCGACCCAGAAAATCTGGATGCCGGCGCGGCACAGCGCGATCACCGTGCACAAGCCGGCCACGATGATCAACGCAAACAGCGCGACCGCGCCGGGTCGCCCGCTATCTTCGAGCATCGGCGCCAGCAGCGCGAACTTGGCCAGGAAGCCGGACAGCGGCGGCAAGCCCGCCAGCAGCACCGCGCAGGCGGAGAAGCTCAGCCCCAGCATCGCGATCGGGGCGCTGATCACTACCCGGCTCTCGTCTTCCTGCGCGTACAGGCTTTCGTTGGGCACGCTCTCGCCCGCCTGCTCGTACGGCTCCAGGCTCAGCGTGTCGTCGGTGTCGTCGTCGCCGTCGGAGGCGAGCAGCCCGGCGACCAGGAAGAACGCGGCGATCGCCAGGGTGGAGATCACCAGGTAGGCCAGCGCGCCGGTGGTCACCGCCGGTTGCTGCAGGCCGATCGCACCGAGCAGGGTGCCGGAGGAAATCACCACGTTGTAGCCGGCCAGCTTGGCCAGGTCGCGCGCGCCCAGCATGCCGACGATGCCGGCCACCACCGTGGCCACGCCGCCCCACAGCATCCAGTCGCTGCCGAAATGCGACGACGCAGAACCCGCGCCATCGCCGAACAACAGCAGGCCCAGGCGCAACAGCACGTAGATGCCGACCTTGGTCATCAGCGCGAACATCGCCGCCACCGCCGGCGAGGCGGCGGCATACGTGCGCGGCAGCCAGAAGCCCAGCGGAAACATCGCGGTCTTGATCAGGAACGCCACGCCGAGGATCGCGGCGCCCGCGTGCAGCAGCGCGCGGGTACGCTCGGGCACGTGCGGGATCAGCTCGGCCAGCGCGGCCATGTTGAGCGTGCCGGTGACGCCGAAGATCAGGCTGACGCCAAGCAGGAACAGCATCGAGGCGGTCAGGTTGACCGCGATGTAGTGCAGCCCCGCGCTGACCCGCCGCGCGCCCGAACCGTGCAGCGCCAGGCCGTACGACGCGGCCAGCAGCACCTCGAAGAACACGAACAGGTTGAACAGGTCGCCGGTGAGGAAGGCACCGTTCAAGCCCATCAGCAGGAACTGCAGCAGCGGCTGGAAATGGCTGCCGCGATGCTGCCAGCGGCCCAGCGCAAACGGCAGCACGGCCAGCGCCAGCACGCTGGTCAGCAACACCATCAACGCGGAAAGACGATCGGCCACCAGCACGATGCCGAAACGCGCCGGCCAGTCGCCGAGGCGGTAGACCGCGGCCAGCGCACCGTCGGCGGACACCGCGAACATCAACGCGGCGGCGCCGGCGACCAGCGCCATGCACGAGACGATGCTCAGCGCCAGCACCGTGCGTCGCCGCTTCTCGCCGACCAGCAACTGCAGCGCGGCGACCAGCAGCGGCAGCAGGATCGGCGCGATGACCAGATGATTGCTCACGGCGTGCCGTCCTCGCCGTCGACGTGGTCGTTGCCGGTCAGTCCGCGCGAAGTCAGCAGCACCACCAGGAACAGCGCGGTGGTGGCAAAACCAATGACGATGGCGGTGAGCACCAGCGCCTGCGGCAGCGGATCGGCGTACTGCGCGATGTCGCCAGCCACGTCATGCAGCACCGGATCGGCGCCGGTGCGCAGGCCGCCGATCGAGAAGATGAAAAGATTCACCGCGTAGGAGATCAGGGTCAGCCCGATGATCACCTGGAAGGTGCGCGGGCGCAGCAGCAGCCACACGCCGGAGGCGGCGAGGATGCCTATCGCGGCGGCCAGGACCAGTTCCATCAGCGCTCTCCTTCCGCGGCGGGCGCAGGCGCCTGGCGCGGCCGGCGCAGCGACTGGTGCGCCAGCGCGATCAGCATCAGGATGGTGGTACCCACCACCACCGCGAACACGCCAAGGTCGAAAAGCAACGCGGTGGCCAGCGGCACGCGGCCGAGCAGTGGCAGGTCGAGGTACTGGAAGTACGTGGTCATGAATGGACGTCCAAACGCCAGCGAGCCCAGACCGGTCAGCACCGCCAGCAACAGCCCCGCGCCAAGCCAGCGCACCGGCAGCACGCGCAGGCGGGTCTCGACCCAGCGGGCGCCGCGGGCCATGTACAGCAGGATCAGCGTCACCGCCACGGTGATGCCGGCGACGAAGCCGCCGCCGGGCAGATCGTGGCCACGCAGGAACAGGTGCAGGCCGAACAGCAGGATCACCGGCGACATCAGCTGGATGATCAGGCCGGGGATCATCAGATAGTCGGTCAGCGAATGATCGGCGGCGCGATCGGGTGCGGCCGCGTCCAGCGCCGTCTGCTGGCGTTGCTGCAGCGGCGTGCCGATGCTTTCGGCAGCGGGGCGGAACCGTCGCAGCAGGGCGAACACGGTCAAGGCCACGATCGCCAGCACGCTGATCTCGCCCAGCGTGTCGAAGCCGCGGAAGTCGACCAGGATCACGTTGACCACGTTGTGGCCGCCGCCCTCGGTGTAGGCGCGTTCGAGGAAGAAGCGCGAGATCGAATCGGCCACCGGATGGGTCATCGCCGCATAGGCCAGGCTGGCCACGCCCAGGCCGGCCACGATCGCGATCACCACGTCGCGCCGGCGGCGGAAGCGCTGCCGGCGGCTTTCCACCGACAGCCCCTCGATCCGCTTGGGCAGCCAGCGCATGCCGAGCAGGATCAGGATCGTGGTGACCACCTCGACCAGCAACTGGGTCGCCGCCAGGTCCGGCGCCGACAGCCACACGAAGCTCACGCACGAGACCAGCCCCGCGCCGCCGGTGAGGACCAGCGCGGCGAGGCGATGGAACTTCGCCTGGCTGGCCGCGCCGATCGCGCAGGCCGCGCCCAGCAGCCACAGCAACGCGAACGCCGGGTCGATACTGGACCAGCGCAGCTCCATGTCCAGCGAGGCGCCGGTCGCGGCCAGGGTGCCGGCCAGCATGGCCAGCAGCACGATGCACAGCAATTGCGATTGCAGCCGCCGGCTCGGATAAAGCCGTTCGAGCCGCTGCGGCAGGTCGGCGGCCAGCACCGCCATCACCCGCTCGAAGATCCGCTTGCCGCTGAGCCGGCCGGTCAGCGGTGCCGACTCGCGCTCGGCGAAACGACGGCGCAGGCCCGCGAACAACAGGCAGCCGGCCACGAAGGCGAACACGCTCATCAGCAGCGGCGTGGTCACGCCGTGCCACACCGCCAGGCTGTAGACCGGCAGGTCGCTGCCCAGCACCGAACCGGCCGCCGCCTGCAGGGTCGGTCCGATCACCCGCGCCGGCAGCACGCCCACCAGCAAGCAGGTCAGCGCCAGGAAGCCGATCGGGAAGCGCATCCACAACGGCGGCTCATGCGGCTGGCGCGGCAGCTCGGCCGGCGTGCGGCCGAAGAACACGCCGCGCACGAAGCGGATCGAATAAGTCACGCCGAACGCGCTGGCCGCCACCGCGATCACCACCGAGATCGCGTCCAGCAACGGACCCTGCCGCGCGGCCAGCGTCTCGGCGAAAAACATTTCCTTGGACAGGAAGCCGTTCAACAGCGGCACGCCCGCCATCGCCGCGCCGGCCACCAGCGCCAGCGTGGCGGTGACCGGCATGAACCGGCGCAGGCCGCCCAGCTTGCGCAGGTCGCGCGTGCCGGCCTCGTGGTCGACCGCGCCGGCGGCCATGAACAGCGACGCCTTGAAGGTGGCGTGGTTGACGATGTGGAAGATCGCCGCCACCACGCCCAGCGCGCTGCCCAGCCCCACCAGCATGGTGATCAGGCCCAGGTGGCTGATCGTCGAATAGGCCAGCACGCCTTTCAGGTCCTGCTCGAACATCGCCGCGTACGCGCCCAGGATCAGGGTGATCAGGCCCACCCCGCCGACGATCCACGACCATTCCGCGGTGCCACCCAGCACCGGCCAGAAGCGCACCAGCAGGAACACGCCGGCCTTCACCATGGTGGCCGAATGCAGATACGCCGAGGCCGGTGTGGGCGCCGACATCGCCTGTGGCAGCCAGAAGTGGAACGGGAACTGCGCGCTCTTGGTGAACGCGCCCAGCAGGATCAGCAACAGCGTCGGCGTGTACCAGGGATGCGCGCGCACCGTGTCGCCCGCGGCGAGGATCGCGTCCAGTTCATAACTGCCCGCGATGTGGCCCAGCAGCAGCATGCCGCCGAACAGGCACAGGCCACCGCCGGAGGTGACGATCAGCGCCATCCGCGCACCGTCGCGCGCGGAAGGTCCGCGATGCCAGTAGCCGATCAGCAGGAACGAGAACAGGCTGGTCATCTCCCAGAAGAACACCAGCTGGATCACGTTGCCCGACATCACGATGCCCAGCATCGAACCCATGAAGGCCAGCAGCAGGGCGAAGAAGCGCGCCAGCGGATCGTCGGGCGACATGTAGTAGCGGGCGTACAAGCCGACCAGCGCGCCGATGCCGCAGACCAGCAGCATCATCAGCCAGCTGAAGCCGTCGATCCGCAGCACCAGGTCCAGGCCCAGCCCCGGTGCCCACGGAATCACCTGGCGCAGCACGCCGCCGGCGAGGATCAACGGGGCCAGCCACAGACAAAGCAGCAGGCCGAGCAGCGCAGTGGCGGTCATCAGCCACGCCGCCCGGTTGTGGCCGCGGCCGCGCATCAGCCACGCCACCACGCTGGCCACGAAGGGCAGGCAGAGGATCAGGCTGGGCAGGTGGTGCGGCATCGGTCACGGGCTCCTGGGATTTGTCGGTGTCTCCGGCAAGAAACCCAGGCGGCGAAACCTGGCACTTCAAGAGCGTCCGCCCACCTTGGTCGCTGAAACCTCGGCGACAGCGGTGGCAGCGGACAACGTTTCGGATCCGCCATGGCACTGCGCTCGACAAGCGCAACCCCTCGAACGGGAATGACAGGATCGTTCGGGACTTGCTGCAGCGCGCGTCCCGCCCGCTGCCCCTGCAGTCTATCGCCCGGCGCGAACGACGGGCAATGCGGGCGGTCGCGGCGCGGCGTCGATTGTGCAATGGTCGGCGCAATGCGCGTCGCGACGCATCGACCCGGCGGGAGATCGAACATGAGCGAACCCCTTGGCACAACACGGCCGGATTGGCTGCTGCTGGCCACCGACCTCGGCGCGGGCTGCGACCGCGCCATGGATCGCGCGGCGCAGCTGGCGCGGCAATGGCAGCTGCCGTTGTCGGTGGTGCATGCGACGCCGGCTGGCGCGGTGGACGCGTGGCCGACCTCCGCCCACGACGCGTCACCGAGGCAGCCACCGGAGCGGACGGCAGCGATCGAGCGGCAACTGCGCCAGGACCTGGGTGAGGACCTGCCCGGGCTGTCCATCCACGTGGCCGAAGGCGAGCCCGCCGACGTCATCCTGGAACTGGCCCGCCGCGAAGGTCATGGCCTGATCGTGCTGGGCACCGCGCGCGCGGGTTTCGCCGGCGGCTCGCCGGGCCGTACCGCCGAACGGCTGGTGCGCGCCTCGCCGGCCTCCGTGCTGATCGTGAGGCAACGGCCGCGTGGTGCGTACCGGCACCTCCTGGTGGGCACCGATTTCACCGTCGAATCGCGGGACGGGCTGCGTGCCGCCGCGTCGCTGTTTCCGCAGGCTCGCATCGTGCTGATGCACGCGCTGGACATTCCCTATCAGTCGCTCTGGCTCGATGCCGCGCGCCGCCAGGAATTCATCGAGATGGAAATGGCCACGGTCGCGGCCTTCCTGGCCCACAGCGACTTGCCCGAGGCGGCGCGCCAACGCATCCACCCGCTGGTCGAGCACGGCCATCCGGAAATCATGCTGCGCCAGTACGTGCTGGAGAAAGGCGCCGACCTCACCGTGATCGGCGCGTTCAATCGCGGCCTGGCCTTTCGCCTGCTGATCGGCGGCACCGCGCAACGGATCGTGCAAACCGTGCCCGGCGACCTGCTGGTGGTGCGCGCGACGCCCGCCGCCGGATAAACGCGGCCGGCTTCACTTGTCACGATGCGTGCACGCAGCCTGCACGCCCGGGCTTCGTACCATGCAGGCGGGAATCCCCAGGATGGCCTGACCGGCCAAGCCTTCCCATCCGTTCCGCGACCCCGGAGAAAACAACATGACCCATCGACAGCCACGTCGGCTTCGCCGTGCCGGCGGGATGCTCGCCTTCGTCCCGCTGCTGCTCACCTGCCACGTCGCCAGCGCGCAGCAGTCGCCGGCACTGGATCGCGTCAGCGTCTGGCTGGGCGCCTACAGCGCCAACGCCGATACCACCATCGGCGCCAGCGACAAGAGCGGCCAGTACAACGGCGACTTCAATCTCGAAAAGGACCTGGGCTTTCCCGACCGCAAGACCGTGCCCCGTGCCCGGCTCGACTTCCTGGTCGGCGACAGCCAGGGATTCTCGCTGGACTACTACAGCGTCAATCGCACCCGCAGCAAGTCGCTGGCGCGGGACATCAGCTACGCCGGCAACGACTACAGCGCGGCGGCCACGGTGAAGGGCAAGCTCAACTTCGACTTCGGCAGCGCGTCCTGGCGCTGGTGGTTCGGCCACGGCAACGACGTGTTCGGCCTCGGCCTGGGCGGCGCCTATTACCGCGTGCACGCCAGCATCAGCGGCGAGGCCAGCGTCAACGGCGATCCCGTGGGCCAGGCCTCGTCCAGCACCACCGACAGCGCCTGGGCGCCGATGCTGCAGCTGGGCTGGCGACATGCGTTCAACGATCAGTGGCGCATGTACATCGACGCCGCCGGCGTGAAGAAGAACGGCGGCAACCTCAACGGACACATCGTCAACGCCGCGCTGGGCGTGGAGTATTTCCCGTGGAAGAACGTGGGCTTCGGCGCCGAATACGGCTACAGCCGCGTCGTGCTGCATCAGCGCAAGCACGACTACAACGCCAACCTCGACATGAAGCTCGACGGCCCCTCGCTGTTCGTGCGCTTCCGCTTCTGAGCGCTTTCGCCGTGAGGTGATTCGACGTGGCGTGGTCGCCTGACGACCACGCCACCTGCGAACGACCTGCCCCGCCTCATCCGATGGCGGCCAGGTCAGTGGGAAACGCCGTCCCCGGACTGGGCAGCGGGCGTCGATGCGGTTCCGGCCACAGGTGCGCCGTCGGCCGGAACATCCGCGGTGGACGTCGGCAGGATCAGCTCGGGATTGTCCTGCTGCGCTTCCAGCTGGCGGATGTTCTGTTGCACAGTGGTGAGCTGGTTGCTGGTGGCGCGAAGGTCGCTGCTGAGCGATACCGCCTGCTGCCTGGCCTGCTGCTGCAACGCCGCCACTTGCTGGGCCTGCTGCTGCCTGCGCGCCGCGTCCTGACGCAGCGTCGACAGGCGCTGCTCGTTCAGTGCGACCATCTGCTCGGCGTATTTCTTGCCGGCCTGCAGGCGCAGGGCGTCGATGTCGACCTGGGCCAGCTTTTCGGTCTGGGCGGCAAAGGTCCGGTAGATGCTGTCGGCATCCTTCTCCGAATCGGTGCGTATGACGCGCCAGAAGGCCTTGTCGTGGAACAGCGCCACGAAATAGGTCAGCTTGTCCGCCTGGAACAACAGACTGGCGCCATAGGTGCCGTTGTAGGTGGTGCGCAGCTCGGTGAGCTGATGGCTGTCCATCAGTTCGCGCAGGTAGCTCACCGTGCTGCCCGCAGCATCCCCTTGCGCGGCGGTGACGTCGCTGGTGTGCGCCTGCGGTGGCTGCGAAGCCTGCACCCCGCCCGAGAGCGCGATGAGGGCAAGCGTGACCAGCGGCATGCGAAGGCCACGCGCAACAGCGCTGCGAATCATTGAGTTCATCCCCTCATCCTTCGTGTTGGCGTATCAGTGATTTGCAGATGCCGGCCCGACAACCCCGCATACCGGAATCCATGCAGTCTAAATGCAGCTCTCGACCGGTCAAGGGCCGTCGTCGTGGACGAATGATCATCTCAAAACACCAGTTGCACGCCGTGCTGACAGTCGAGGTCACGCAGGTTGATCCGGGCGGTGCCGATCTCGATGCCAAGCGTTTGCAACAGCGGGCCGACCAGGGCCGTGTCCAGCGCATCGAACAACGGCGACAGCACCGGCTGCAGCACCGTGGTCAGCCCCGACAGCAGTTGGCCGAGGTTGATGCCCAGCGGGATGCCCAGCAAGGTGTCGTCGGTCTTCAGGTTCGTCGAGCCAAGCAGGCTGGTGATCACAGCCCCCAGTTGTGGAGCTTGCGTTGCCGAAGGCGGCGGCCACGTCATGCCCGGCTGACCCGCCACCGGGGTGGCCGGGTCGACGGCGAAGGTGTGCGCATACGGTGCCACGGTGACCAGCGAAACGCTGGACGACAGGTTCAGCGTGGCCACCGGCACGCCCAGGAGATTGACATTCACCAGCGGCGCCGTCTTGAGTCCGGCAACGATCGCTGCCCAGCTTTCGTTCCTGTTGATGACGGGATCGTCCGTCGGCGCACCCACAAGCGCATTCAGCACACCCGGTGAGGTGGCGATCGTCACGTTGTCGGTGCTTCCGCCGGCCCCGTTCGACACGCCACAATCAAGTGCCGTGATGGTCGCCTCGGCAGGTGCGACCTCCAGGTAGAGCGGCACCTGGGTCAACGACTCGTTCCCGTCAAGCGCGGTGTCAAGCGCAGAGACCTTCAGGCCAAGGCGGACCTGGGCCGTGCGTGCGGTGGCGCCCACGCCGCCGACGCCGATCTGCGGCGGTTCGATCACGCTCAGCGTCAGCGTCACGTTCGCCACACCCGGGACGTCGATGCTGGCAGCCGGCAGCGCCACCGCGTTCCTGCCATCGGCAGCGAGCAGCACGGCATTGAGCACATCCAGCGCATTCGCCTCGGCATCCAACGCGGCATCGGGATCGTCGGTAGCCGCATGGACGTCGAGAATGTCGCCCAGGCTCACCGGGACATTGCCCAGCTGGGCTTCGATGACCGCAATCTGCTGCTGGACGAAACCGAGATCGACATTGGCCGCGTCCGGCCCCTGGCTCAACACTTGCACGTAGGCGTCCAGAAACTGGCTGATGGTCACCTGGGTCGCCAGCACTCCGTCGACCGTGCCCACATCCGGGGCCAGCAGGTCTTTCAGCCCAAGCAGCGAGACGCGCGCGTTGGCTATGCCGTTGTAGCTGAGCAGCTGCAGGCCCAGCGAGGTACCCAGCGAACTTCCGAGCAGGCTCTGCAATGCCGCGTTCGTATTGAGGTCGAGCAGACTGGAACCCACCGAGAAGACCGCTATGGGCGGCCCACGCTTCGCCGCGACGGCCGTCGCGGCCACGCCGGAATAGTGGGCAAAGCCCAGGAACGGAACCAGCGACCTGCGCGCTTCCACGCGGGTGGCGTTGACCGGTTGCGTGGTGCTCGCCGCGCCAAAGTGCTGCTCGCCGGGCAGCGTCGGGTCCCAGTGACCGCAGGTGGCCACCACCGAACCGGCGAAGCCGTTGTCCGCAAGCGCATTGCCCGAGGCAGCCGCGTTGCCACTGTTGTCGGCGCTGCAGGTGTCGAGTCTTTGCGCACCGGCAAGCGCGGCGAGGTCGGCGACCTTTTGGGTATCGCGACGCGCCCAGTACAGATAGCCGACCTCGATCAGCCCCAGCATGCTGACCAGGCCCAGGAGGAGGAACAGCATGGTCACGGCCATCGAGCCACGCTGAAAGCGAGCGACTCGCCCGCCGGCGCGCAACCGCCCGGCACCGACCCCGCCACGTCTTTCGAGGGCCGCATGCATCAGCGGCTACTTCCCTTCATCGCCGTGTTTGCCGATGGTTGCCTCGTAGAACTCGGGAATGTCATGGTTGAAGCTGCGCCGATAGCGCCGGTAGGCGAGGGTTGCCTCATCGCCGAGCATGGGCAGGGATTGGCCGGGCCGACGGGCGTCCACCTGCATCTGCAACAAGCTGCGAGTGACATCGCCGATCTCGTTGGCGGGCTGCCCGGCCAGCCCCGTTTCGTCACCCGTCGTGGCCACCGGGTCATCCGCACCGACCACGGTCGGAGTGACCGGCGGCTGATGGTCCGATACCTGGCGCAGCGGTCCAGCCGCGGAAGCCTGCGGCGCGGGTTGCACAGGCGTCGATGGATCTCCGCCCATCATCTGCCCGGTCAACGGGCGCTGCTGGGCACAGGCCGCGCTGGTCACCAACAGCAGCAACGACATCATCCAGCCTGCCTGCATCGCGTTCATTCGCGCCTTCATGGATTCACCTCGTTTGGCGTGGACGCTGCGCCGAACCGCTCCAGCATGGAATCGGGCACACCGATGATCTGGTTGGAATCAGGCAAGCCTGAAGGGACCGCCGTGCGGCGGTCGGTCGTCCGCGGTGCCGCAACCTTCGCCGAAGAGGCGACGTCATGGCGCCGTGCGGGTATCTCTGCGGCGAGCCGCATGATCTGCTCGCGCGCGGGCTGTGGCAGGTCGGCCTGTTGCATCGTGTCGTCGGCACGCGCCGCTTCGCCATTGAGCAGCATCCACAGCACCAGGTTGGAGATCGCCTTGACGCTTTCCGGCGCCAGCTCCGCCGCCTTGGCGAGTGGTTCGCGTGCCTGCACCAACTGCCCCGTGCGCAGGCGTTCGAAGCCGAGGTCACCGAGATAACCGGGATTGACCGGATCCAGTTGCACGGCGCGCGACAATGCGTGCTCGGCCATGTCGCTCCGGTCTTCGCTGGCCGCGATCAAACCGAGACCGTGCCAGGCAGACGCTGCCTGATCGGTATCGAGCAGCTTCTGATAGACGGCTCGCGCCGCATCCGTCTGCCCGGTGGAGCGAAGCGCATCGCCTTGCAACTGCCGCAGTGCGGGCGGATTGCCGTAGCGCTGCCGAAAAGCCTCGATGTTGGCCAGCGAGGCGTAATAGGAGCCCTGCTTCTGCATTTGGCGGATCAGGTCCAGGTACATGCCGCTGCTGCTCTTGCCCGGTTTCGGCGCAGGACCGATGTCCGGCTGGAGATGGTTGATGTAGCCGCTGCGTGGCGCGCATGCCGCGAGCAGGCAGGTGCCGCCCAGTGCAGCTGCAACAGCCAGCCGCCGGATCGCGGAACGGGACAACGGAAAGCGATACGCGTTCGTCATGCTTTTCATCCTTTCAGCCTGACCATTGTCTCGATCAGCGAGATCGCCGCCGGCCCCGCCAGCACCAGCATCAGTGCCGGCAGCAGGGTGAGCATCATCACCACCGTCATCTTCACCGAGAGCTTGCCCACCTTCTCCTTCATCTTCATCTTGCGTTGCTCGCGCAGGCGTTCGGCAAATTGGCGCAGCGGTTCCTGCACGGCGCCGCCATGCTGGTGCACCTGCAGGATGATCTGCACCAGGCTTTTCAGATCCTCGTTGTCGAAGGACTCGGCCAGACGATGCAACGACTGATCGCGCGAGCGCCCGTGCATGTAGTTGATGTTCGCATCGCGGATCTCGCGGCCGAGTATCGGCAGCACGGGATGAAAGCGCTCGGCCAGCATCTGCAGGCTCTGGTCCATGCTGAAGCCGATGCCCTGCAGCAGCCGCAGCAAGTCGATCAACAGTGGCAGCTCGTTCTCGACGCGCCGGCGCAGCTCCGATGCCCAACTGCTCAGCAGGAACTTCGGCAACAGCACGCCGATGGCCAGTGCGGCCAGCAAGGCGGTGACGGCCTTGACGCCGGTTGGCCGCATCCAGATGGCCACCAGCACGGGCAGCAGCAAGGCCATCACCAGTCGCAGGCCCAGGAACAGCGCACGCCCGGATACCGTATTGCGATTGGCCTGATCCAGCAGCAGGCGATCCTCGGCGGTGAGCAGCGCCTTGCCCAGCTGACGGTTCTCGAAATGGCGGCCGACCGACTCCAGCCACTGCACAACTGCGCCCCACCAGTTTCTGGCTGACGTGGCGTGTGGACCGTCCTCCACCATTCGTCGCTGCACGCGCGCCAATGCCCGGTCGATCGCGTGTGCCTGCTGCTCTTCTTCCCTCACACGCTGGATCAGACTCACGCCGAGCAAGGCGATTCCCAGTGCCAGAGCAAATACCGCTGATGCGATGAACCATCCTGCCGTCATCACCCGTCCTCCCTCTTCGTCACAGCGATCTGGCCAGCCGATACAGCAGGAAGCCGCCGAGCAATTCCAGCGCCAGCGCGGCAAGCAGAATCCGGTGTCCCAGGGCATGGCTGAACATCGGACCGAAAAAGGCCGGGTTGAGCAGGGTCATGAGGACCGACACGATCACCGGCAGCAGGCCCAGTACCCACGCGGACATGCGCGTCTCGGCGGTGATTGCGTGCAGTTCCTGCTGGGCATGTGCCAGATCGCGCATGAAGTCGCTCATTCGCTGCAGGATGTGATCCGCGCGCCCTCCCATGCGTACCGCGGTACCCAGCACGACATGCAACAGGTCCATGGCTTCCAGCCGATAGGGCCGCGCCGCCAACTGCAGTGCGTAGTCCAGTTCCTGACCGGATCGCACCGAAAGCATGGTGCGATCGAGCACGGCACGCAGCGGCATCTGCACCGAAAGGGCGGCCGTCTGGAACGCCATCGGCAGGCTGTTGCCGATGCTGGCCAGACGCACCATCGCGTCGAGGAAGTCAGGCAATTGCCGGATCAGCTGCTTGCGCTGCTTGTCGATGCGCGAGCGCAGCCACAGCCATGCCAGCACCAGGTACACGACGAGCAGCACCGGGACGGCCCATGCGGTACCCAGGCGCCACGCGCCCAGTGCCACCAGCACCACCGCGGGCACCCCCAGAAATACCGGCATCGTCCAGCCGACCGGCAAACCGGCCCGTAGACATAACGGGTCGGTGACCAGACCCTCCCGAGGCGCTGTCCTGGCAACGGTGACGGGACTGACCGACGACGGCGCCGTTCCGGTCAGCGCCTTCTCGATCGCCGCAAAACTCTTCCGCTGCTGCTGGCGCAACGGACTGCCCCACCACAACTCGATCGCCCCGGCCAACAGCAACGAGATGGCACTGAACAACACCAGCATCAACGCGACGTTCATCGCGGCCACCCCTCCTGGCGCTGGGATTCCATCACGGCGTCCTGCAGGAACTGGCGGAACGGCTCCAGCTTGCGCGTGTTGGGATGGAAGCCGAGTCCCGGCCAGCGATCCTGTTCCTTGCCGTCGCTGCCGACACGGGTTTCGTGGCGATACATCTCCTGGGTGGTGATGATCTTGTCGCTCACCCCGGTCACTTCGGTGACCGAGGTGATCACGCGGCGTCCGCTGCTCAGTCGGGCGATCTGGACGACGAAATCGATGGCGCTGGCGATCTGGCGGCGCAGACTGTCCTCGCTGCCCTGGAAGCCGGCAAAGCCCACCAGCATCTCCAGCCGGTACAGCGCGTCGCGCGGCGAGTTGGCATGGACGGTGGACATCGATCCGTCATGACCGGTGTTCATTGCCTGGAGCATTTCCAGCACCTCGGCGCCGCGCACCTCGCCAACCACGATGCGGTCGGGACGCATGCGAAGGCTGTTACGGACCAGTTCGCGGATGCCGACGGCGCCACCGCCGTCGAAGCCACCGAGCCGGCTTTCCAGGCGCACCACATGAGGATGACTCAGCGACAGTTCCGCAGTGTCCTCGATGGTGATCACGCGTTCCGCATCGGGAATGAAACTGGCCAGCGCGTTCAGCAGCGAGGTCTTGCCCGAACTGGTGCCGCCGGAAATCAGGATGTTGCAGCGACTTGCCACCGCGGCCTGCAGCAGGGCATGGATCGAGCGATCGAAGGTGCCGTTGCCGACCAGTTGCTCCGGCGTGAACGGGTCCTGCCGGAACTTGCGGATCGACACGGTGGGGCCGGTCACCGACAGCGGCTCGATGATGGCGTTCAGTCGCCCGCCATTGGCCAGGCGTGCGTCGACCATCGGATTGGCTTCGTCCAGCCGCCGACCGAGCGGCGCCAGTATCCGCCGCACGATGCGCACGACATGCCGGTTGTCGCTGAAGCGGACGGGTTCGCGCTGCAGGATGCCGTGCCGCGAGGCGTATACGTTCTCATAGCCATTGACGAGGATGTCCTCGACCTCGCCATCGGCGAGCAGGTCGTCCAGCGGCCCGAACCCGGTGACCTCCTTCACCAGCGCGACCGCCACCTTGTGCATTTCCGACTCGTTGACCGGTATCCGCCATTCCTGCACGAAGGTGGCCGTCTCGATGCTCACGTATTTTGCTGCCGTCTCGTGCGACCACGAAGCGACGTCGAGGTGCTGGTCCTCGATCCGGTTGAGCAGAAACTCGTGCGCCGCCGAAAGGACGTCGTGGAATTGCTGCGTCTGTTCGAACGGTGTTACCTGGTCGTCCATCGGAAACCTCCCAGATGGGGCAATAGCCGTTTCCAGCCGGTCAAAACCTGCGTACCGGAAGAACCCACCTGCATCTTTTCAAGCAGGGGTCGCAGTGCGCGCACATATGGATCCCGCGAAGCGACCTGATGCAGCAGCTGGCCGCGGTTGGTACAGCCGCGCAGGGCGCGTGTGCGCTCCGGCAAGGTGGCCAGCAGGGGCAACTTGAACCGGTCGGCCAGTTGCGTGGCGCTGGCTCCCTCGTACTCGCCGTAGCGATTGATGATCAGCGACAGTCGGCCATCGCGCAGCCCGAGCCGCTCCAGTTCGCGCAGGGTGGTGTCCAGCGATACCAGCGACCCGATGCCCTGGTCGGCCACCAGCCAGATCTGCCCGGCACTGCGCAGCAGCGGCAACGGTGCCGCGCCGACAGGCAGGCCACCGAGATCGCAGAGCAGCAGGCCGAAGTGATCACGCAAGCGGTCGATCAGCATCCCGGCTTCGGTATCCACAGCCTGTGTTCCGCTGGCTTCCGCCGCCTGTGAAAGCAGTGCCAGGCCACTCGAATGATGCGCAAGCGCGGTCCGGATCAGGATGGGGTCAATCCGTCTCGCGCTGCGCAAGGCGTCGTCATAGTGAAAATCACCATCCACGCCGAGGTAGAGCGCGACATCGCCGAAAGGACGACCAAGGTCGAGCAGCAATACCTGACTTGACGCCTCACCGGCCTCCGACTTTGCCGGCTCCGGCCCGGAGGCCATCGCCAGCGCCCCCAGGTGAGCAACCAGCGTGCTGGTGCCGACGCCGGGCCTGACGCCAAGCACCACCACAACCTGTCCCGGCGCCCGCACCGGGATGGTCCGCGTGCGGGCCATGCGGGCCAGCTCGGCCTGACTCTGCACGCGCGCGAGCAGATGGCGCAGCTCTTCATCCGTGGCATCCAGGTCCAGGAAGTCGCGCACGCCGGCACGCAGTGCCGCCAGCACGCCCGTGGCGCGATCCATGCCGGTGGAACCCACGCCGACCAGCGGCAAGTCCGGCGCGTGCACGATCAATCGACGCGCCAGCGTTGATGATTCCTCAGCCGCGTCCAGCGAATAGTCCAGCAGTACCAGACCAGACGAAGTTGCGGGTAGCAACTCGTCGGTCAGCGCGGACGGCCCACGGTCTATCCAGTGAACGGTGGCGAAATTCCGCAACCTGGCGGAAAGACGTTGCGCGCGCTTTTGATCCGGCGAGTAGAACTGCAGATCCACTCCGGGCTCCGGCTTTCCGAGAAGTGACGACGAGGCGGATACGTGCATGTCCATGGCCTGCGGTCAGCGTGAGAAGCCCGGCAATTGATCCGCACCGGCAGGATTGAGCAGGAAGGAACCCCATACCGGCAGGTTGCGCCGGACTTCCCGCTGGCCCGGCAGCGGCAGGTGGGTCCCTGGCGCGAAGGGCTTGATGATGTGCGGCGTGACGATGATCACCAGCTCCTTGTCCTGGCGGCTGTAGCTGACGTCACGGAAGAACGCGCCGAGTATCGGTATGTCGCCCAGCAACGGAATCTTGTTGACCTTGCTCATGACCTGCTGGCTCACCAGGCCGCCGATCACGAACGTCTCGCCGTCGCCCAGTTCCACGGTGGTGTCGGCACGACGCGTGCTGATCGCCGGTACCGATACGCCGTTGAACACCACCGCGTTGGCGTAGTCCAGCTCGCTCGCCTCCGGCGCCACCTTCAGGGCAATCCGGCCGGGGGAAAGTACCGTCGGCGTCACCGTGAGACCGATGCCAAATGACTTGAATACGATGGTGGTGGCGCCCAGACCCTGCGGTTCGGGGATCGGCAACTCGCCGCCCGCAAGAAAGCTCGCGCTCTGACCCGACAGCGCCACCAGGGTGGGCTCGGCCAGCACCCGGGCGAGCCCGTCGCTCTTGAGCAGGTCAAGGCTGGCATTCCAGGATCTGCCAAACCAGCGTCCTTTGGTAACCAGACCGAACGCGGAGGACAGTGCGCTGCCGGACGAGCTGTCCGAGTTGCCGCTTGGATTGGTTATGGTGAACCCGCCACTGCCGTTCAGGTTATTGAAGTTCAGCCCAAACTGGTTCAGCGTCGTCTTGTCGAACTCGACCACCTTCACATCGACCTGCACCACCCCGCCACTGGCGATGGTCGAGGTATCGACCACGTCGCCTTTGGCACCCACGGCGATGCCGGCCGCGTCGATCGCCCGCTGATGATCGAGCATGTCCGGGGCACTGCCCTGCAACATCGCAGCGCCATCGTGCACGGTGAGCCCGACGCCAGCACCATCCTGCAGCTGTGCCTGCAGGGCGCTGCGTACGCGCACCAGCAGGCGCTGCGGTTCGGGCTGGCCGCGGTGCCAGAGCAGCAAGGTGGTCTGGCCAGGCTGTTTGCCGATCAGCAGTGCCTCATGCCGTCCCTTCAGCATCATGAGGTCGGCCACGGCGGGATCGGCGATGGCCACCCGCTCCAGATCGGCCGGCAGATGCCACGGTCGCTGTTCATGGGTCTGCAGGTCCATCCCGGCCGCCGCTGCAGCCGCGTTCGATGACACCTGCCAGGACAATGCCAGCACCAGGCCCGCCACCATCCACGGTCGTGCCGAGCCTGCGGCTCGCGAAAGGAAACTCATGCACAGCCTCGGCGTCTTCATGGGAGGTCCTTCCGTGTGTCCCGCGTGGGTTCGCTCGCATAGCCACGGATGATTTCGAGGCCCGTTGGCCGTTCGTGACGGTTGGGCCGCGAGCGCGCGCCCGAAACGGTCAGACCAGCCAGCCCCGGGCCGTTGATGCCCGCGTAGGCGCGGTTTTCGGGCTGGCCAAGCGCCTGATGCTGGTCGGCGTCAAGATCGGGACGCACGGCAAGCACGCCACCCGGTTGTTCGAAGAGTTGGCGATCCGCCTGACTGTCGTCACCGGCCGGCCGCAATGCCAGCGCAAGCCTGCCGTTCTGCACTCCGAGCAGCAAACGGTCTGCATCCTCGAGCGGCACGGCGAGTACCGCGGTGCGAGGCACCGCCGGCGGACCTTCCCGCCTTGACAGGGAGACCTGCTTTTCCGCACGGCTTGCGCCCTTGCTGTCGTCACCAGCGGCAGCGTCATTTGCGACGACCTGCGGGTGCGGAAGATTCTGATCACCGTACGCCAGCACGCGCAGGTGCGACAGCAACAACCGGGTCTGCGTTCCGTCGACGATTTGCTTCCCGAGGCTGGTCACCGGCGGCGGCTTGAGACTCAGGAACACATCCACGTAGTCGCCGGGCAGCACGCGGTTTCCAACGCCGGCCTGCTCGTCCACCGGCACGGCCAGCGCACGCTCACCCGGCTTCAGTAGCTTGGCCATTCCCTGGACAAGGAATGTGTCCGTCACCGTCATGCCGGCGGGAATGTCGATGCGCGGAACACTTCCTGCCAGCTCTGCGACGTCGGCGAAACTGCCCGAGGGTCGCTGCATCTGCCTCACCACGCGCAGTTCCTCGCGATGGATGATCACGCCCTCCTTCAACGTCTCCGCCGCGACCACCACATCGAACCCCTGCTGCGAAGCCGCGGTCGTCATGGCAGGCCGGGGCGCCGAAGTATTGACCGAAGGCTGTCTTGACGCGCGGCGACCGAGGCCGAATGCCACGATGGCCAGCACGATCGCGATCGCAACCAGAGCCAGGGCAGCAACGCGGGTGATCCTTTGCATCGAATGCCTCCTGATGGCCGTGACGGATATTCAGCTGCCCACGCTGTCGAGCTGCACGACGGCGGAACTGGTTATGGTCTTGCCCAGCACCCAGCCATAGACGGTGACCGTGCCGGGAATGAGCGGGTGGGCGTCGTAATCGAAGCTGGTGACCACCTGCACGCACTGGGCGCCACCGGCGGGGCAACTGATGGCCGTGATGGCGATCGGCGACGTATTCCCCGGCGTGCTGCAATCGGGAGTCTCGCCGGAAAAGGCCAGCAGCCACTGCATGGACTCCTTCGCCGCCAGACACGCCGACACCTCGCGTTCGGCGATCGAACCATGGACGCCGAAGCGCAGAGCCGCGCGCGCCCCTTCGGAGGCTGCCAGTGTCAGCGACTGCTTCGCTGCGAAGATCAGTACGCCCGACACCGTCAACAGCAGCAACGGAAGCACACCCAGAAGAAAGATGAGTGCAAACTCCACCGCCATAGCGCCGCGCTGCCGCGACTTCCGGCCGTGGTGGCAAGTCAGGGCCCTGGTCGGCGCACGGGGGCGGAAGGGAGCTCCCTGGCAGGTCATCCGGATCACCAGTGCACGACGTTGGGCGCGTACAGCGTGAACAGCGCGCCGATCGCCATGTAAGCCGCGTAGGGAATTCCCTTGCGTCCCTGGCGAGCCGTCATCACTCGTTGCCAGAGTCGCGATTCACGCGACTTCGCCTGCGCCGACGCGACCGGATCCGATGCAAGGAAATTAAGCTGCCGCGCAACCACGACGACGACAGCATGCACGCCACTGATCAGGCTGGCGATGATCCATATCGGCAGCAACGCCTCGCCGCCGAGCAGGAAGCCGAGCGTTGCAAAGAATTTCACGTCACCGGCGCCCATCCATCCGGCGATGTAGAAAGGCAGCAACGCGCCCAGACCGACCAGCAGACCCACCAGCGATGACCAAGGGGGGCCGGCCATGCCCTCTGCCCACGGCCAGGACACCAAGCCAATGCCAAGCAGCAATGCCGAAAGCAGCCAGGCATTGCGCACGCGATGCGCGTACAGGTCGCTGAAAATGGTCAGCCCGCACAGCATGACGATCAGTGCTTGCAGAGGTTCGGACATGAATGAACTCCTGACCCTTGATCCGGGAAGCCAGCGGATGGTGATTCGCTGCAAGCGACACGCAACCTGGTCGTGCCCTCGTCACCATCCGTCGCCTCACGGGAGATTGCCGCGCGATGTGAACTTATGCCGTGGCGGAAGCCACGGCCGCAGTGAGGGCAGTCATGATGCTGGTGAACACCCCGGAGATGCCCGTCCTGAATACGGTGACCAACAAGGTGGCAACAAGCGCCGCCAGAATCCCGTATTCCAATGCCGTGATGCCGTCCTCTTCGCGCAGAAACTCTCTGACCGATACGTTCATGACTGATCCCTCTTGGAGCACCAGGCTCCTCACGTTGCCAACGATCCCGGATGATGCGCACTCGGTGACACATCGTCCGGGCTGCCCAAGAGCCTCGACGAATAGTCGCCACGGCCTTGAATCGCGTGATCGAGAAATCCGCTCCCGCTCCTGCATGCGGTGCTCGGGTTCTGGAGGGTGGCGTGGGCGCGATTGATCTGCGCGAATCGGGCGGCGAGTCGGATCGTCTGGCCGGAGATGGTGTCGATCACGTCAGGACGTGACTGCGAGCCTTGCCTGCCAATCCGATCCTTCGCGACGACGAGCCCCCTTTGACCCGATGTCGAATTCCTGCGAACAACGACCTCGGATTGATTCTTTCGTCATTGCCGTTCGAGAGGTGCACAAAAACGGCATCTGCTGAAAGCCTTGCCGAAAACGTGCAATCCCCGGGAACAGCGACGGATGGACGAACCAGACAACGAGTCGTCGGCATGGACCGGCGATTTCTGCGGTGCGCGGAAAAGCGATAAAACCGGCCCGGACGCCCCGGCTTCGCACGCCGCCCGGTCGAGGCGGATTCCGCTGCTAGATGAGCTCCAGCAGAAGCGCCTTGGCGACCGCCTGCGTCTTGTTGACGGCATTGAGCTTCGCCAGACTGCTGGAGATATGAAACGTCACGGTCCGCCCGGAAATGCCGAGAATGGACCCCACTTCGTCGGCGGTCTTGCCCGCCGCGGTCCAGCGCAGAACTTCACGTTCGCGCAGGGTAAGTTCCTGCTCCAGCGGCTGCGGTCCACCCGGTCCCGCTGTACTGACCAGGCCATGTACCAGATGGGATAGCCACACCAGTTTCATTTCCGTGAGAGCCAGCTCGGACTCGGTCACTGGTTGCTGAGACCGGGCCAGGGAAAGCATGCCAGCCGTGCCGTGCATGCCCTGCGTGCTCAACGCCCAACCGTGCCGTATGCCATGGGCGCGGGCTTCCTCCCAGAAACCTCGCTGCCCGGGCAGGCTTTCGTCACACCAGACAACCGGGGAAGGATCGCGCGCTACCCGCTGCAGCAGCGGGTCGATCCCGAGATAGTCATGCGAGAAGTAGTAGTCCAGCCAGGCCTTGGGATAGGTGCTCGACCAGCTGACCTGCGGGTTTCCAATCGGAAAGGGAGTGCGCATGACATAGGAGCAGTATTCGAATCCGAGCTCCCCGACAATGACCGCAAGCTCTTGAACGACGTCACCGACGGAGCCCGTCGTTGACGTCAATCGGGCCAGACAATCTTCACGCCACCCTTTCACTGCTGTGACTCCTGTCAATCTGCAGAATCTGACAGCTGGCTTCCGCGGTTTGGTATGGATAGGTTATGCATGGCTGCCCGACTTGAAGAGGAAGCGCCATGATCTCCGTCCCTCCTCTCCAGGGGATGTCCCTGTCCAGATCCTTCGATGGCTATATACGCATTACTTTCGATGCCTTTTCAAGTCTGGACTTTCCCCAGCGGCTCATGTGGGAGGATCCGGCGCTGTGTGAGGAGCTTGTCCAGGACGACATCCCCGCGTTTAACGCAGGTTATTGCGAATGGGCGACGGAAGAGTTGCCGGACCAAGTCAGCGTAGGCTGGGCATGGTTCCGCTCGGAAGACGGACATACCTTGCTGGCACCCGGAGGCATCAGCACGAACGTCATGCTGGTGGCCGCGGGCTTCCATGATCTGGGTTTCCACAAGACCCACGAGCTGCTGCAATCATGGTTGACTGGCGAACAGTGGCAACCGGAGGCGACTGCCTGGAACAGCGGCCGCCCATGGCCTCGAATGACTTGACCGGGCCAGGTCGATTGAGCCTGCCTGATCGGGGCGATCAGGCAGGCTCGGACCCGACAGCCATTCCATCGGACAAACTGCCTGGGCGGATATCGTGCATCCGCGTGGCATCTGCACGGGCTCTTGCATCATCGTTCAAAGCCAGCCCCTTGAGCCAGCTGTAAGTCTCTACAGTTATCGCCTGAACGCTGTTCTCCCTCTAATGCCATCCGTCCCATGGCTGGAGTGAAGGCGTGATGATGACCGTGCTCAGCAGCACAAGGAGTCAGCTTTCCAGCGACGTCGAGACGGAACTTGCCAGCTACCGCTACGCCATTTTCGTGGAAACGCTGCAGTGGCAACTTCCCGCCGAGAACGGGCGCGAATTTGACCAGTTCGATCGTCCCGACACGCATTACGTCATTGCAAGAGATGGACAGGGTCGGATCTGTGGTTGCGCACGGTTGTTGCCGACCACCAAGGCGTACCTGCTCGACGAAGTTTTCCCGGGCTTGATGAATGGTCTGCCTGCCCCGCACGACCCGCGGGTGTGGGAGCTCTCACGCTTCTCCGTCAAGGACACGGCCGAACTCAAGCCGCTGTCGAGAGAAGAGGCGCGAGCCCGCTTCTGCATCCTGTTCGCCGCCGTGGTCAATGCCGCGCTGGAGCAAGGCGCAACCCGCCTCGTCACGTTCACCGCCATGGGCGTCGAACGCATCTTGCGGAGCATCGGCATGCATGCGCACCGTGTCGGCCCTCCGCAACCCATCGACGGCAAACCGGTTCTGGCCATGTGGATCGAACTGGACGAACAGACGTGTGCCGCACTGGGCATCGCGTGGCAACCATCTAACGGGTTGTCGCACTGACACGCAAGGGGCCGTCGGCAGGGCTCCGAAAACGGGGCGGTCGACGGGAGCTTTCTTGAGCCATCCGGAACGGGCCTGCAGCGACAACGCCACTCGGATCAGCAGGAGACAGGAACCACAGGGGGCTCCTTATCATGCTAGACAGGGACGACGGCATTCTGCTTCCATGCGACCTGGTTTCCCTCAGCGGAACCCTTCGGGTCTGCAACATGGAAATGGTGCTCCTGAACGCCGATGGTCCGCGAGCCATCGTGGACACCATTGCGCAAGACGACGCTTTCCTGTGCACCGCAGAATCGGCGTTCTCGTTCCGCGCCCGACTCAGCTTGCCAGCCAACTGGTGTCTGCTCGGCTATATCCATCACACGGACGACAGCAGTTGGTGCCACGGACTGTCGCTCGCCACGGATACGACGTTCACCCTGTTCCCCGAAGGCAACAGCGAATTCATGTTCACGGCGGGCAGCCGGCTCACGCTGCTGATGCTGCCGCTGCAACGGCTTCGGGAGAAATTCTCGGAGATGGACCCGCGCCCTTCAGCAGCACCCTCCCGACCGCATGCACTATTCCGCCTTGCCGAATCTTCGGCCGCGCAGAAGTTGAGGACGGCCTACGAGACCACGTGCCGGCAAATCGCCACACCAGCCGCACCATCCGTGGCGGACGTGCCCGCCAGCCGAACCCGCGTCGACGTGGAGGCACTGCTCGAGGCACACATTGCAGCCAGTCTTGCCGTAACTGCGGACAGTTTGCCGAACTGTTCGCGCGGTCGACGAAGGCATTACCTGATCATGCAGCGCACCGAGCAGTTCATGCGCGCCAACCTGCGCAACGACATCTACGTCAACGAGATGTGCAACGCCGCCGAAGTGAGCGAACGAGCCTTGCGATATGCCTTCGAAGACATGCTTGGCATTTCGCCGAACCGCTACCTGTCCATGCTGCGATTGTGTACTGCCTGCCGGAGCCTGGCAGCGTCCGACGTCAGCCGGCGTTCGGTGAAATCGGTGGCGCTCAGCTGCGGACTATGGGATCTGTCGCGTTTCGCCGACAGCTATCGCCGCGTGTTCGGAGAATTGCCGCACGACACGCTGATGCGAACACCGGTTACGGAACCGCTGCCGTACTGAAGTCAGCCCGACATGGGGATGTTCCCGTCCGTCGCTTGCTGTCGTCGCGGTCGACGCCCCGGCACATCCACGCATGGGATGCCGATGATGATGCGCCGACAGAGGGAGCAGCCATCCACGGCGTCGATCGCAACAGCACAGCTCGGGACGTTCAGGAGCGGGCGGTTCCCGACAGCTCCACCCTGCGATTGGGAGCCAGACAGACAATCAGACGGGCGTGTTCGTGGTCCGTGCATTGGACCACCGGATCCGCCTCACCGCGTCCTTCCACCTGGATGGTTTCAGCGGAAACTCCTCCGCTGACCAGGTAATCGCGAACCGATTCGGCGCGACGCCGCGAGAGCGCCCGGTTGTAGCCGTCGGTCCCGATGCGGTCGGTGTAACCGACCACCAGGATGTTTTCGATCTGGCTGGCCGACTGCACCTGCTTCAGCAGACCTGAAAGGTGTTCCCTGCCCTGCTCGGTAAGCATCGCACTGTCGAAAGCGAACAGGGCATCGGAAGAAAGCCTGATCGGTTGCGCCGGCAAGGCCACTGGCGGTTGCGCCGCCACCGGCTCGACCGGCCGATCGATCACCGATTTGCACGAGGCGGGCTTCCAGTAGAAGGCACTGGCCTTGCCATCCTTATCGAAGTGCACCTGATACTGGCAGCTGAACGATTCGCCATCGACCTTGCGGAAGTCGAACAGATAGTTCCACTCGCGCACGCCGAGCACGCCTTCGTTGAAGTGTGGGGTACCCAGCATTGCGTAGAGTTGCCGCTTGCTGACACCCGGTGCGACCTTGCGCAGGTTCTCGATGTTGACGAAGCTGCCCTCCGGCACTGTCGCACGTGCGGGATCCGGAAAGACCACGTCGTCGCCAGCCCCCGACGTCTTCGACGGATTGCTGCCGCATCCGGCCAGCAGAAGACCAGCAAGCACGGTCGGCAACGTCAATTGGCGTACTTTCATCATGTGCATTCCACTCCGTTGTATGCCGCGGATAACCGACTGCGGACCTACCATTGGAAGCCGGCGCCGATGGATACCCCGGCGTCACCGCGGGTATCGGTCGAACCGGTCAGCTTGTAGACCCAGCGCCCGCCTTCGGAAATGGTGGACACGCCAATCGCCAGGCTCGATTCGCCGCGGAAGGTGCCTGCCGATACAGCCGCCATGCTCTTGCCCGGTTCGTAGGCCTGCGGCATCCCCGCCATCGCCATCGCGGCCGCGACGCCGGCGTTGGCGCGGTTGCCGAGCTCGCGCACCTGCTGATCGGTGTACGAATTGGCCCAGTTCACGGCCCGCGCAAGGCCGGTGTTCAGCTGACCGACGTTGACGGCATCCGTATCGGCCACGCCTGCAGCCACGTTGTGGATGGTGGTGGGGCCGCCGCCGTTGCCCAGGGTCACGTTGCCGTAGTCAATGCCGCCGGAGCCGTTGGTGTCGTAGTGCACCGAGCCTTGCGTCGACGCGGTCATTGAGGCATTGAGCTGGTCTAGGTTCACCGCATCGGTGCCCTCGGTACCGGCCGCAACGTTGGTGATCTGGCGACTGTTGCCGTCGCTGCCAACCGAGACCGTATTGTCCCGGTCCGCAACCGATCCCGCGCCGATCGCCACCGAATTGTCGCCGCTTGCCGCGGCACCGTTGCCTATCGCCACGCTGTCACTGCCGGACGCCTCGGCCACCGGTCCTATCGCCACGCTGTCGGAGCCGGTTGCGGTGGAGTCCCCGAGCGTCGAGTTGACGTTGAAGTATTTGATGGTGCCCGAACCTTGCGTGAGGCTTGCGATGTCGTTGTACAGGCTGTAATTGCTGTAGATGTTGCTGGTGTCCTGGGTCCAATGCCACAGCTGTGAACCGTTGACCGCGTCGGTGCTGGTCGTCGTTTCATCACCGGCGGCCATGTTGCTCACCTTCACCGGTGCGCCACTGCCATCGCCGAGCAGGGTGATGGTGTTGGTCGCATTGCCCGAGCTGTCGGCGTCGTATTTCACCGCCAGTTTGTCGACCGAATCGACCTGGTCGCCAACTGCCTTGAGTTGGGCCACGTTGACCGCATCGTCGTCGGCCGACCCTGCGGCCACGCCGGTGATCTGGCGATCGCCGACGTTCAGCTCGCCCAGCGAGGTCTGTGGTGATACCAGCCCATAGGCGGTGTAACTGGTCAGCGCACCCACCGAGGTAATGGAGCCAGCACCGAGCGCAATGCTGTTGGCCATGCTGGCATTGGCGCCGGTACCAAGGGCCAGCGCATCGTCGGCGCTTGCACTGGCACCGTCGCCCATGGCCACGCTGCTGGCGCCACTGGCATCCGCCTGCGGGCCGACAGCAACACTGTCACTGCCGCTGGCACCGCCATCCGCCGCAGCGGAATTGACGTGGAAGTACTTTATTCCCTGGCTGCTGCCGCCACCAGTCAGCGCATCCAAGACCGCCTGCACCGAGTCATAGCTGCCACCGCCGTAGTTCAGGCCCGCGGTCAGCATGCCGGTGCCGCTGTCATAGGTCGAGACGCCACCCAGGGAGCTGGCCAGCGACGTACCCAGGGTGTTCACACCGCTGACCACCGAGAACAGTTGCGAGCCGTTGACCGCATCGGTCGAGGTCGCGGCAAGCACGCCTGGCGCCACGTTCTGGATCTGCCGCTCCTGGCCTGGGGCACCGACCGACAATGCTGCAAAGGCACTGCCTGCTGCGCTGCCACCGTAGAAGGCGAAGTCTCCCATATGGGGTGCCGACGTGATCGAATTCGCACCAAGCGCGACATCGTCACTATTGGTGGCCACCGCATTCATGCCGATCGCCACACTGTCCTGGCCCACCGCCATGCTGTCCGTGCCGCTACTTTCCGCGTGGAAGTACCGGGTTCCGTTGTCGTTGATGTTGGTGATGCTGTTGTTTGTCGCATACAGCTGGGAGCCGTTGACGGCCTCGGTACTGGTGGCGCTGAGGTCCGCCTGGTGAAGGTTGCCCAGGACGGTGCCGTCGGTGACCCCACCATCGGTGCTGGTCGTGCCGCCAAGCGTCACATGGGCCTTGCTGGCATCGTCATACTGCACCGAATTGTTGGCCACCCCGGCCACCCCTTCCAGCTGGGCAACATTCACCGCGTCGTCCTGCGCGCTGCCGGCGGCCACGCCGGTGATCTGGCGATTGCCGACGTTGAGTTCGCCTGCGGAGGTCTGCGGTGCGGTCAGGCCGTAGGCGGTGTAGTTGGTCTGTGCACCAACCAGCGTGACCGAGTCGGCACCCAGCGCGATACTGTTGGCCATGCTGGCCGTGGCACCGGCACCGAAGGCCAACGCATCGTTGGCGCTGGCCGTAGCCCCGTTGCCGACGGCCACGCTGCTGTCTCCCCCGGCGATCGCCGCAGGTCCGGCGGCAACGCTGTCGGTACCGGTGGCTGCGGCGGCAGCCAGCGCCGAATTCGCCTGGAAATACTTGGTACCGACATCGTAGATGTTGTTGATGCTGGTGTTGGTCGCATACAGCTGCGCACCGTTGACCGCATCGGTACTGGTGGCGCTGACATCACCCTGATGCACGTTGCTGATGGTGGTGCCATTGGTCACCCCGCCGTCGGTGCTGGTCGTGCCGCCGAGCGTCACGCTGGTCTCGCCGACGTCGTCATACTGCACCGAGTTGCCGGCCAGCGCGCTCACGCTCTTGAGCTGGGCAACATTCACCGCGTCGGTGTCGGCACTGCCGGCAGCCAGGTTGGTGATCTGGCGCTCGCTGCCCGGTGAACCGATCGACACCTCGCCGACAGAGGTCTGCGGCGCCGCCAGGCCGTATGCCGTGTAGCCGGCTTGCGCTCCGCGCGTGGCCGACGACTGGTAACCCAGGGCAACGCTGTTGGCTACGGAAGCGGTGGCCTCGGCACCGATGATCGTCTGGGCATTGGCCGTGCCCGCTGCGTCATCTCCGATCACGACCGAGTGACCAAGGCGCGCGCCGTAATCTGCCGTCGGCACGCCGCTCGGGTTGTTCGGGTCGTCGCGACCATCGCCCGGAAAGACGGTGTCGGCATCGACCGTAGCCAAGGTATGGCTGGCGTTCGTGCCGATCACCACTTCCTTCGAGCCATTGGCCGTGGCGCCATCACCCACCAGAACCTGATAGTCCTGTGCCGCGTTGACGCCCCAGCAGGACTCGGTAAGCACGCCAAGCACGTTGAGGCAGGTCGATGACCATGCCGGCGCGCCGCCGGGAAGCACCAGGCCAAGCAGTCCACCTGCCGCACCGTTGTTGATGTTGTTGATGTAATTGCCTGAACTGACCCCGCCCAGCAAGGTGAGATGCGAATTGATACCGGTGCCACCAACCAGGTCACCGTTGGTGGCCGTGAGCACGGTGCCGACGGGTGTCAGGTTGAGCACAGGAAGGCCAAGCAGGTTGAGCGTGGAATAGCCCTGGGTGAAGTTGGCGTTGTCCACGCGCAGGCTACCGCTGGTGACATAGCCGTCCGTGTTGTTGAACAGCGCGTTGGGTGTCGAACCGAGCAGGTCGGTCGTGGTGCCGACCACGCCACCATTGCCGACGATGAGCCCGGTGGGAGCCGGCCCGGGGGGCGGTACCACGGGCACCGCCTGCGGCTGGACGATTGCCATGCTTTCGGCCGTCGGCATCGGGGCGGACTGCACCTGCGACAAGGTGGCGTTCGCAACTACTGGCGACGAATACGGGAAGAGCGACGGGGTCGTTGACGTTGCGCCATCTGATGCGGTTGCCTTGTCCTCCTCTGCGGTGGACAGAACGTCGTTATCGACATCTGCGCCGTTGTCATCCTTGTCGACCTTCCTGGTGGCGTGCACGCGGCGACGATCCAGAGCGGTATCTGCAACTGGTTCCCGAGCGGTGTCCGTCGCCTTGAGCGAAACGAGTTCGCGATGTGGTGCAATCGCCTGCGGGCTTGCGGCAGCTTGCAGGCTCGAAGCCCTGCCAGGCTGCGCCATCGCTGCCGTCGGTGCCTGCCCGCGCGTTGCTGTCGCTGTCGCCAGTTCATTGCGGGGTCTGCTTCCATGCACGGCACGCGATCCGCGCGCCGATATGGCCACTTCGCCGGTGTGGCGAAGCCCGGCCGATTGCCCGGCCGATACAGCTGGTTGGCGATGCCCTGGTCGAACCGCCACTGGCATCGGCGGCGCCACGCGCGCGGCTGACGAGTACGGCCGCGATGCTGCAGTCGTCGCCACCGGCACGGCCGCATTGCTGCTGTCATACCTGTCCATCACCGATTGCAGATCCGCCAGCTTGGCATCCTGTGCCAGCGCCACCGAACCATGCAGGAAGGCGGCAAAGCCAAGCATGATCGCCGAAAGCAGCAGCGACGGCCTACCCACCACACGGGAACCGGAGCAACTGCTCCGGCGACTTGCACGGGCCAGTTCCGATGTCGCCACCATGGCACCGATGGAACGGCACCAGACCAGACGATAAATGCGATTCATTAGGAAACCCCTCTTGCCGATGGTCGGCATCCGACCTGCACATCTGTGCCCAAGCCGTCCGATGATTGAGGCGCCCATACCCGCGACGCTGACCTTCATTGAACCGCTCCCGCAACTGATCCAATGTGTCAATCCGGCATTGCGCTATGTGTATCCGGCAAGGACATGCACGAATACGGCAATTAGTTGGCAGCTCCTCTCACTCAACCACGCGGCACTGATGGGCTGACTGACGGCAATCTCAGCCCGCAACACGAACTCGATTCAGAAGATCACCCGCCCCTTCCCCGCTCGAATGGACTTTCTACCGGGACAGCAAAACCTTCGCCCGATGAGCGCGACATCGTTCTTCGCAGCACCTTGCCGGGCGACAACCACGGCGAGGCCCACCCGTCTCGACGTGAAATTCGGCGGCCTTCGGCGTGTGCAATCCACTACGGAAGTTTGCGACAGCAAGACCCGACGAATCGTCCAGCGGGAGCACCGAATCGGCGGCTGTGGGAACTGTCCTACAGGTGAAAGGGCGAAACTGCCACAGGCACGCCGGGATACCATGGCCACCAGGATTGCGTGGCCACTCCCGATGACCGCGCGCACAAGGAGAGGTGCCGATGAGCCGACAGTCGTTGAGTCGCGAACAGTTGCAGCAGCGCGCCGCACGGCGCCATACGTGGCAAGAAGCCGCGGCCGGGGCGCCACAGATCGCCGCCCTGTTCGAACCCCGAAGCCCCACGTTCCGCACGCTGGACAAGAAGCTCGTCCTCGGCGATGAGGCTCTTCGCATGCTGCGTGCGCTCAATGACTTCGACCGACGCAAGGTGACGGAAGAGCTGCTGGATATCGCCCTGCACCCGAACCGACTGGACGCCGATACCGGACGCAGGGACTGGTTCCAGCGTCTGCTCCCCAGTCGCTACCCGTTCAAGGGCTACCACTACAAGATCCGCTATGCGATCGTGCCGGGCAAACCGGTGGTGATCGTCGATATTTATCTGGACAAGGAACCACTGCAGCCGGACTTGCCGGATTCCATGCAGCGCAATGCGTTGTACCAAGTGAGCAAGGTGGGGACGGCGCGCTTTACGCCCGAGTTCAAACAACTGGGTAAGGAACCAGGGGATGTCATCAAAGCGCTGACTGGCAGTTGGGGAACTGACAGTCCCTTGCCTACGCACCGCATCGACACCCTCCACGCCGCCGTCAACGGCATGCAGAACAACCTGGCCAAGGCGGCCTGGCTGATGGGTACGCACCTCGAAACCGCCTACGGGGAGAACTCTGTGCCCATCGACAATTACACCTTGTTCTTCAACCCCACCGAGGGAAAAGGTCGGGACTTCTTCGAATGCGGCTTCGACAAACAGAACCTGATGGAGTGCAGTCACAACAGCCGGCACCTGGCGGCTGTCCTGGTGGAGGCACAACGGCGCGGACACCGCACGCGCTGGGTGGCGCACAGCCAGGGCGCCATCATCTTCATCACCGCCGTCGAGTTTGCGCTGAAGCACGACGGGATCCGTCTCGATCACCACAGCGTTTGCCTGCACGGCACCGGTTGCAACGTCAGGCAGGCCGAGCTCGTCTGCACCCGTGCAGGCATCACGATCGAGCGCGTGCGCAACAATCCGTTCGACCTGGTGCCCAATATCTTTGGCCCCAACGACTGGAGCCTCGGCGGGCTGGAACGGTCATTGAAATTCCGCGGTCTGGTGAAGGAGGGTGGTCCGCTGGCCAGTCCGCACACCTTGCCGTATCTGGGCCTGGAAACCTATGTGGAGCAACTGAGGTTCACCGGGCACCATGAACTGGCACGCTATGCGCAGCAGTTTCACCCTTCCGAGATGGCCTGAATCATGAACGAGTCCCCACCATCGACCACGCCCTTCAAGCGCCGTCCACAACCCTGGTACAAGCGGGTTACCTCGGCGTTCAACGCTCCACGCGGCGGTGTGCCGGCTGCACCCGTCGTACCCCGGCGGATCGATTGCGGGCCCTTCATCCTGAGCTTCCTCGAACCCGCGGCCACGTTCGGTGAGGGCATGGGCACGCCCGACCCCGATCAAGTGAATCTGGGTGCGGACGCCTTTACCCTGACCGAAGCCCCCAACGCACGGGCCAACCATCAAGCGATCTGGCTGGGGATCAGCAACTGGATCTATCACTTGCCGCGCTGGCACAGCTCGAGGATCTTTCCTGTCCCGCATCCTCCCTATGCCGTCATTACGGCTCATTGGCAACTCGAACGGGTCAAGCACGACATCCAGCTCAAGCCCGACGACATGGCCATGCTCGAGGACTACCTGCGCCATGACTACGTCGCCTACCTGGAATCCGAGGGCGGTCCCAATTGGAAGGTGCGGGAGGACGCGTACAACGGCAAGACGCTTGGCGGCGATCCGTTGCCGCAGTACCGGATCGACGAGGACATTGCTTATGGCCTTCTGTCACCACCATTGAATTACGTACCCTTGATTAGCAGTGGCATGCATTGGTTACGTTACGTTTGGGCTCCCCGACCCGCCTTGCCGAACACTCTCATCTACACCACAACGCTGTTGCCCGACGTGCTGTTGACGGTGGATTTCCATATCGCGCGCATGAATTCCGAGCCATGGGAGGACTGGTGGGACCTGTTCATGGAAGATTGCGAGATCCTGGTGAAGACCATCACCTGTCAACGCAAGGAACTGCCGGGCGCGGAAGCCACAGGCAGTGGCGATTGATCCCCACCGCCTCAGTGTCAGCAGGATGAGGCGGCCTTCGAAGTTCGAACTGGTGCGCACGCGCAGCAGTTCCACCCTTCCGAGATGGCCTGAATCATGAGCACGTCCCCGGCACCGACCACGCCCTTCAAGCGCTGCCCGCAACCCTGGTACAAGCGGGTTACCTCGGCGTTCAACGCTCCACGCGGCGGTGTGCCGGCTGCACCCGTCGTACCCCGGCGGATCGATTGCGGGCCCTTCATCCTGAGCTTCCTCGAACCCGCGGCCACGTTCGGTGAGGGCATGGGCACGCCCGACCCCGACCAGGTGAATCTGGGTGCGGGCGCCTTTACCCTGACCGAAGCCCCCAACGCACGGGCCAACCATCAAGCGATCTGGCTGGGGATCAGCAACTGGATCTATCACTTGCCGCGCTGGCACAGCTTGCGGATCTTTCCTGTCCCGCACCCTCCCTACGCCGTCATCACGGCTCATTGGCAACTCGAACGGGTCAAGCACGACATCCAGCTCAAGCCCGATGACATGGCCATGCTCGAGGACTACCTGCGGCATGACTACGTCGCCTACCTGGAATCCGAGGGCGGCCCCAACTGGAAGCTTCGCGATGAGACATACAAAGGCAAGACGATCAGCGGCGCTCCGTTGCCGCAATACCAGATCGACGACATTCTCGCGGCCCACTTGAAAAGCCCCCCTTCAAGCTATGAGCCGCTGACCAGCAATGGCATGCATTGGCTACGTTACCTTTGGGATCCAATGCAAGGGATGCCGAACACTCTCATCTACACCACAACACTGTTGCCCGACGTGCTGCTGACGGTGGATTTTCATATCGCGCGCATGAACTCCGAACCCCGGGAAGACTGGTGGGACCTGTTCATGGAGGACTGCGAGATCCTGGTGAAGACGATTGCCTGCCAACGCAAGGAACTGCCGGGCGCCGGCGCTACCGCGTCGGAATGACCGGTTTGAGGGGTTGGGAGATTCACGACTCAGCGGCGCGTTGATTCGCCGACTGCTCCGAGCACCTGGAACCGGATCGTGGCGAAGGCCCCGTCGCCAGCGAGCGCCGTGACGCGTTGCTCGCCGCTTTGCGGCAGGTCGATCGATATCGTGGTGGCGGCTTCGCTGTGGCCTTGCAGTCGTCCGTTGAGCAGCCATTGCACCGGGCCTTGCGCGCCCAGCGCGCGCAGGTTGATGCGCAGCGGCTGGTCGCTGTTCGGCGCCTGGCGCAGGGTGGCGCCATCGCCGAGGCCGCTGATGCGGATCGGGTTGGCGCTGTCCAGTGAGTCGACGGCGCAACCCGGCGCCAGTGGCGGCAATGCCGAACTTTCCCGGTCGTCGCGACTGAGCCACGGCGTGGCCAGCGCCGGCCAGCGTGCCAGCTGGATGGTCTGCTCGTGCGGCGCATGGCAGGCGCCGCTGAGCCGATGTCCGCGGCCGTCGACACGCAGCGTGATCAGGCCCGCCGACCACGCGCCGAGGCCGCGTTCGGCGAAGGTGGGCGGCAGCGCATCGTCCAGCAGCCAGGCGGTGCGGTGCTGACGGCACAGTGCCGGAGCGGTGGACTCCAGCGCGCCACCCAATGGCCAGCAGATCTCGCGCTGGCTGACGCTGGCCGGTTGCACGGCGACATGACCGCCCCGCGACGGCAGCATGTCGGCGATCTGGAACAGCAGCGGCAACGCGGTCACCGCGCCGTACTGGCCGGGCGACGGCGTGCCGTCCGGACGGCCGATCCACACGCCGATGGTCCAGCGGTCGGTGACGCCGATCGACCACGCATCGCGGTAGCCGTAGCTGGTGCCGGTTTTCCACGCCACCGTGGCGTGGCGGTTGATCGCGCCGGCCAGCGGCGCGCCTTCGACGTCGGCGGGGTTGTGCGCAAGGATGTCGCGGACGATCCACGCCGCGCCCGGCGACAGCAGCCGTCGCGGGCGGGCGGGCTGGTCGGCGGTGTAACGCGGCGTGCCGGCGATGCCACCGTTGGCGAACGCGGTATACGCGCCCACCAGGTTTTCCAGCCGGGTGGACGCGCCGCCGAGGATGATCGACAGGTTCGGCTGCGCGCCGGCCGGCAGTCCGAGGTCGACGCCGCCCGCGGCCAGTCGCGCCACGAAACGGCTCGGCCCGACCCGGTCCAGCACGTCCACCGCCGGCACGTTGAGCGAGCGCTGCAGCGCTTCGGCCGCGCTGACCGGGCCGGAGAACGCCTCGTCGAAATTGCCCGGCTTGTAGCCGCCAAAATCCTGCGGCGCGTCGACCAGCAGGCTTTCGGAGGTGATCAGGCCATCGTCCAGCGCCAGGCCGTACAGGAACGGCTTCAGCGTGGAACCGGGCGAGCGCGGCGCGGCCACCATGTCGATGTAGCCGTGCCGCTGCGGGTTGGCGAAGTCGCTGGTGCCGACGTAGATGCGCGTCTCCAGCGTGGCGTTGTCGACCACCAGCAACGCGGCCGAGGTGTGCGGCGGCAGTCGCGACAGGTAGGCGCCGACGCGCTCCTCGGCGGCGCGCTGCAGGTTCGCATCGATGGTGCTGGTGATCCGCCGCAAGGTCGGCTGCTGGCGCTGCAGCCGCTCGGCCAGCAGCGCGGCCGACAACGGCGCACGCAGCGAACGCGCCACCACCGGCTCGATCGCCGCGTCACGCACCTCGGCCGGACTCCACACGCCGAGATCGCGCATGCGGCGCAGCACCTTGTCGCGGGCGGCACGCGCCGCCTGCGGGCGACGATCCGGGCGCAGCCGGCTGGGCGATTGTGGCAGCACCGCCAGCAGCGCGGCCTCCGCATGCGACAAGCGCGTAGCCGGCTTGCCCAGGTACGCCCACGACGCCGCCTCGACGCCTTCGATCGGCCCGCCGAACGGCGCGTGGTTGAGGTACAGGTCGAGGATCTGCGTCTTCGACAGATGCGCTTCCAGTTGCAGCGCCCGGAAGATCTGCACCAGCTTGCCGCGGAAGGTATGCGGGATCGGTTCGATGATCCGCGCCACCTGCATGGTCAGGGTGGAGCCGCCCGAGACGATGTGCCCATGGAGGATGCCACCGGCAAAGCCGCGCAGCAGCGCATACGGATTCACTCCGGGATGGCGGTAGAACCAGCGGTCCTCATAGGTCAGCAGCGCCTGCAGATAGAGCGGCGACACCTGCTTCGCCGTGGTCGGATAACGCCACACGCCGTCGCTGTCGGCGAACGCGCGCAGCGGCGTGCCATCGCGCGCCAGCACCACGGTGCTGCCGGTGTCGGGGGCGGGCAGGTGGAGCGGGAACAGGCGGTCGAGGATGAAGGCGAGCAGCAGCAAGGCGAGGATGGCCATGCCGATGGCACGCAGCCAGCGCCACATGCGGGAGCGGCGCGTGGCAGAAGGAGATGCTGTGACTGAGGTCATCATGGCGTGGGTAGGTCGCGGCGAGGCCGCCTTGCTCCCTCCCCTGCTTGCCCCAAAGGGACTTCCTTCGGTCGCAGGGGAGGGCTGGGGTGGGGTCGCTCTTCGTCAGGGTCGGGCGAAAATCAAAAGCTTTACCCCCTCCCGGCCTCCCCCTGCGAGCAGGGGGAGGAGCAAAGCACAGCTACGGCTCGACCACGGTGATCTTCGCCGGCTCGACCTTGCCGATGCCGCGCACGGCGGGACGGTACATGTCTTCCACCAGCGGCGGCGGCACGGTGTAATTGCCGGGGGTCACCGCACGCACCAGGTAGAACACGCGGGCCTTGTCGCCGCGACGCAGGTTCAGCGCGGCGGCGTAGCGGTCGTCGCGGTATTCCTCGTGCTGGATGTCGGCGGCCGAAGCGTGTTCGTCCAGGTTGATGCCGTCGATCACCACGCCGGACCAGGTCTGCGCGCCGCCCAGGTTGAGGTTCTCCACTTCCAGCCCGCCGGGCAGCAGGTCGGTGACCAGGGCATCGGGGATGTCCATGCGCGCCTCGATGTCGAGTTCGACGATCAGCGTATCGCCCTCCCTCAGCTCATCGCCCGTCCACGGCTTGCCGTCGGTGGTGAAGTAGCTGCGGCGCACGTCGATCTGGCTGTCGTCGGCCGCGGGCGCCTTCTGCGGGATGCCGGCCACGTCGAGCGTGGCGAAGATCGCCGCGTCGCTGGTCGGCTGCACGCTGACGCCGGCATCGAGTTCGGCCACGCTGAGCGGGCGGCTCCACACGCGCTGGTCGGGCGCCTGCTCGGTCTTGCCGCCGGCGGTGATCGTGGCGGCCAGCGGGGCGTTGCTCTTCGCATCGAACGCACTCGCCACGCGGGCGATCGCCGCCTGTTCCTGCGTGCTCAGGTACGACCACGACCAGCGATAATCCTTGTCCTGCTGCTGGCGCTGGCGCACGTTGGCGGTGGCGTTGCGGGCCCAGTCGACCAGCTTGGCGTCGTAGGCCGGCTTGTTCATGCCGTAGGTGTGGGTGAGCGCCACCATCAGGGCCAGGTCGCGCAGGTCCGAGCCGTAGTCGCCGACGTACCACGGGCGTTCCTTGCTCCACGCGAAGGCCTCGTCGATCGCCTTCTGCGCGCGCTCGTTGTCGCCCATCAGCTTCAGCGCGATGCCCAGGTGCACCAGCGGCAGCGGCGCGACCAGCTTCTGCCGTTCGTTGTCGAACAGCGCGCGCAGCGTGCCCAGCGGCGCGCGATTGACCCGCGCCAGCACGAAGCCGGAGTACGCCTCGTCGGCCAGCCGCATGTGGTCGTGGTGTTCGTAGTCGTAGTACGGATGGCCGCCGGCCAGCAGGTCGTCGTTGAGCCGCTGCAACGATTTCTGCAGCACGTCCTGCGGCACGGCGAAGCCGGCGTCGCGGGCGTCCAGCATGAAGTCGACCACGTACGGCGTGGTGAAGGTGACGATCGGACTGCTGCCACCCCAGAAGCTGAAGTGGCCGTTGCTGGCCTGGAACGAGGCGATCCGCGACAGCGCACCCTCGACCGCGGCCTTGCGCACGTCATCGCTCATCACCGGCGCGCCCAGCGCCTTGGCCGTCTGGCCGTCCAAAATCAGTGCGGCGTATCCCTTGCTGGTGGTCTGCTCGATGCAGCCGTACGGGTAACGCAGGATGTCGCGCAAGGCGGCAGCATACGGCAGCGGCGGCAAGGTGCTCAGGGTGAGCCGCGCGTTCACCGTGGCCGGCAGCAGGCCGGCGATCGCGGCGGCGCCGAAGCGCTGGGGCTTGCCGGCTTCCAGCGCCAGCGGCGTGGTGGTGACGGTTTCCGGCCAGGCCGGGCGCACCGCGAACTCGAAGTGGCGATCCACGCGGTAGTCGTTGAGTTCGGCGTGGATGTCCACCGTCGCCACCGCCGCACCGGCCTGCGCCGCCACCGGCATGTGCAAGGTGGTGCCGGCGCCGTCCTTCAGCGCCACGTTCTGCACGGCCTTGTCCACGGTGATCGGGCCACCGCTCTTGACGCTGACCTTGGCGGTGCCGTCCTTGCCCGAGAGGTTTCTCAGGTCGAGGCTGATCATCGCCTTGTCGCCGGCCGCCATCACCCGCGGCGTGCTGGGCTCGACCACCAGCGGCGCGCGCACGGTGACGCTGCCGTCGGCGTTGCCGTAGCGACTGTCGGTGTACGCCAGCGCGGCCAGCCGCAGGCTGCCGTTGAAGTCGGGCACGTCCACATGCAGCGTGGCCTTGCCCTGGGCGTCGAACGCCACCGGGCCGCTGAACAGGTCGACGATCTGCACCTTGGGATTGAGCCGGTTCGCCTTCGGCAACGCGCCTGCACTCATGTCGCCACCGTAGCGCAGCCTGGCCTGCTCGCCGTCCATCGCCTCGATGATGCGGCTGTAGAGATCGTATGCATCGACGCTCAACGCGCGCTTGCCGAACAGCCACGCCCACGCATCGGGCACCGGGTAGTCGGTGATGTTGAGCACGCCCTGGTCGACCGCCGACAGCGTGACGAACGTCTTCTGCCCGGCCAGGTCGGTCGCCTGCACGCCGACGTCGAGCGGGTTGCCCGGGCGCATCAGGGCGGGCGCGGCGAGCTTGAGCGGAATGCGTCGGTCGTTGCGGTCCATCGCCACGTATTCCACGCCCATCGCGCGTGCCGGCGTGGTGTGCTCGGCCGCCTCGCCGCCGCGGAACACCAGCGCGGTGACGTAGACGTCGTGGCGCTCCCAGTCTTTCGTCACCGGAATCTCGAATACCGCGCCGGCCTTGGCCTCGATGTTCTTCGTGTAGAGCAGATGATCCGACTCCACCAGCAACACGCCGGGGCCGTCCTGCGGCGGCGTCACCGTCACTTTCATGGTGTCGCCGGCGCGATAGCGGGCCTTGTCCAGCTGCAGCTTGACCTTGTCCGGACGCGCTTCCTTGCCCAGGTTTTCGTCATCCCAGCTGTAGCCGGCGAAGAACGGGAACACCGTGGTGAGCTTGGTGGCCGGGTCGTACACCTCGACGCGGTAGCTGCCCCACTGCACGGGGAATTCGACGTGGGCCGACTGGCCGGCGGCCACGTCGACATCCTTCTCGTCGACCAGCTGCAGGCGCTGGTTCGCGCTGGACTGCCAGCCACCGTTCTGCTCATACAGCCAGTAGAAGTCGCGCAGCTCACGCTGCAGGCGCACCTTCAGGTGGCTGCCGGCGATCAGCTCGCCCTTCGCGTTGGCCCGCACGATCTCGAAACCGGCCGGCGCCTCGCTTTCGGCGCCCTGCTTCGGGTCGAACAGCGGGCGCACGCCGACCAGCGCGTCGGCCGGCCAGTAGCTTCGCTTGAGCAGCCGCGTCACCGCGCGGCCGCCGCTTTCATAGACGCTGCCGGACAGGGTCACCGCCAGCGGCGCGACCGGCTGCACGTCGTCGGGTAGCGCCACGTCCTGCTCCAGCACGCCTTGCGCATCGAGCCTGGCGTCGATCACGTCGTCGGCGCTCTTGGGCAGCTCGACCAGCGGGTTGCCGAAGAAGGTGTCCTTCATCTTCTCCAGCGGATGCACCTCCGGCGCCACCAGCAGTTTCGCGGTGAAGCGGTTGCCGTCGGCGGGTGCGCCGTACAGGTAACTGGAGGCGACCTTGAGCTTCAGCGGCTCGTCCGGCGCCAGCTGCTGCTGCGGGCTGGACAGTTCGACCTTGAGCCGCTCGGGCAGGAACTCCTCGACGTGGAACGGGAACGCCTGCACGGTGTCCTTGGCCGAAGGGTCGAGGCGGAACTCCAGCTGCCACAGGCCGGTCGGCGCATCGGCCGGAATCGCCTGGCTCAGCTCGAAATAGTTCAGCTGCTGCGGCTCCAGCCGTTTCTCCACCAGGGTGCGGCCGTCGGGCTGCTTCACCCGCACGAACAGCGACTGCGGCTTCATCGGCTTGCCGTCATAGTCGCGCAGCAAGGCCGACGCGCGCAGCGTCTCGCCGGGGCGGTACAGGTCGCGCCCGGACCACGCATAGACCTCGAACGGCGCCTGCCTGCGACCGCTGATGTCGAAGTTCGACACGTCCAGCGCCGGCCGGTTGAACGGCAGCACCGAGACATCCTTGCCGTGGCGCGCCACCAGCACGTCGGAGGCCTTGACCTTGTAGGCAATCAGCGCGTTGCCGTCGGCGTCGGTGGAGGCCTTGAGCTTGCTGCGCCCGTTCACGTCGCGCACTTCGACATCCACCGCATTGACCGGCGTGCCGTCGCGCAACGAGGCCACGTGCAGCAGCACGTTGTCGCGGTACACGCGCAGGTGCAGGCCGAGGTCGCTGACGAAGAAGGTGGCGGTGTCGTAGCCTTCCTTGAAGGTGCCGCCGGCCTTGACCACCGCCATGTACACGCCCGGCGTGGCCAGCTCCTTGATGTTCTGCACCGGCAGGTAGGTCACCGTGCGCTCGTTCGCCTCGCCACCCAGCGTGTAGTGGTTGGCGTAGACCGAGTCGGCGATGTCGGTGATCGGCACGCTGGCGCGGCGATCGTCGCCTTCGCCGCACTGGTTGTAGTAGCGGACCTCGTGGTCGAGCTCGTAGCTCTCGCGATGGCCGTTGCGCGGATAGGCGCAGAACAGGTCGGACAAGGCCTCGTCATGCACGCGGAAGAATTCCACGTCGGCGTCGTGCACGTTCATCGACACCAGCGGCAGGCCGCGGGTGCCGCGCGCGGGCAGCACGCTGCCGTGCGAGGCGAAGCCGACCGCCGCCGGCAGGTTGCCGGAATACACCTCATGCTTCACCTCGTGGCCCAGGGTGCGGCCGTCGGCGGCCAGCACGCCGGCCTTCAGCTGCACCACGTAGCGCGTGTTGGCCTGCACGAACGGAAAGCTCAGCGTCTTGCCGTCGTCGTCCAGGCTCCAGCTGCCGCTGACCACCTCGCCGTTCGGGCCGGTCACCGCGATCAGGCTGTCGAACGCCTGGGCCGAGGCCAGTGCCGCGTTGAAGCGCAGGATCAGCGCGGTGCGCGAATCGCGCGGGGTGGAACTGGCCGAGACCAGCGCGAAGCCGGCCTTGCCGGCGTCCTTCGCGGGCGCAGTCGACGCACTGGCGGCAGGCTTGCCCTGCAGGGCGGGTTTGCCGTCGTCGCCACCGCGATGACAGGCGCCCAGCGCCAGGCCGATCGCAAGGCAGGCGAGGACTCGCCACGCAAGGTGGCGCGAGATGCGCCGGCTCGATCGAGGTGACATGCAACCTTCTCCCTGTAGGTTTGCGTGGAAGTATCGCCGCCAATCATGGCGATCCGGAGGCGCGCAGCGGGCGCGCCGATTTTTTTCGCGTCGAACGCAGTGTGCCCCAGCCGGCCCGTCGAAAACGGGCCGCAGCGCGCTTCCCCGCGAGGTCCTCTACGGAGCCGCCGCGAGATCCTGCCGGCCCAGCCAGTCGGCCAGTTGCATCAGCACCTGGCTGCGCCCCGGCTCGGCCTCGTTGAACAGCTCGTGGTACAGCGTGGAAAAGAAGCGGGTGGTCAGCTGGCCGCTGCCGGCCGCCTTGCGGGCGAACGAGCGACTGCCGGAGGGATCGACCAGCGCATCGCTGTCGGCGACCAGCAGCAGGGTCGGCACCGCCAGGCCGGCGGCGTCGCGGATGCAGGCGGCCCCGGCATGGAAAATGAAGTCGGCCAGTCGCGGGGTGATCCAGCCGTGGCGCAGCGGGTCGCTGCGGTAAGCGGCGACCACGCCGGCTTCGTGCGACAGCTTGTTGGCGTCCAGCCCGTTGCGCAGCGGCAGGTTCGGCGCGAGCCGGCTGAGCAGCCGGGCCAGCGCGATCATCCGGGGCGACTCCCAGCTGCGCAGCGCCGGCGATGACAACACCAGCGCCGGCGGCGCGACCCGGCCATCCAGCACCGCGCGCGCCGCGACCAGGCCGCCCATGCTGTGGCCCAGCAGCAGCGGCGGGTGCGGCTGGCTGGCGGCGTAGTCGTTGTAGACGGTGGCCAGATCCTCCAGCAGGTCGTCGGCTTGGCGCAGGGCACCGCGCCGCCCCGGGCTGTGGCCGTGGCCGCGCTGGTCGTAGCTGCGCACCGCGTGGCCGCGCTGGTTGAACCACGCTGCCAGGCGCTGGTAACGCCCGCTGTGTTCGCCCAGCCCGTGCACGATCAGCGCCGCGCCACGCGGCTGCGCCAGCGGCCAGTCACGCAGGCACAGCGGCTGGCCGTCGGCCATCTCCAGCCAGCTGATGCTGCTGTCGTCTTGCGTCGGCGCATCCGGCGTCGGCGCCCGTACCCGTCGTTCCACCCGCATCCTCCTCGCCTGTTTCAACGGGATACCGTAGCCGGATCGGCCGGTGTCGTCACCACCGGCCGATGCGCCCGAAGCTCAGTGCTCGGTGACCCGGGCGTCCTTCAGCAGCAGATCGAGCTTGGCCTTCATTTCGGCGGCGGGGTGGCTGCCCTCGGCGTAGTGGTAGACGGTGTACAACACGTCGGGCCTGGCCTGGCCCGGCGCGGCCAGCACGCTGCTGATCTTCATCACGTCGTTCTCGCTGCGCGGCACGCCATCGAACGGCCGCTGGCGGTTGCTGATCTTGCTCCAGTTGCTCTTGTAGTCGTCGTTGAGGTCGTCCGACGGCACCACCACGCGGGCGAAATTGCTCCAGTACTTGTCGTGCGCACTGGCCGCCTGCCACACGTCGGTCACGTCCCACACCACCTTGCCGTGGTCGAGGAAGTAGCTGAAGCCGATGGTGAGCATGCTGTCCTTGTCGATCTTCTGCAGCGCCGGGGTATAGGCGTAGCGCAGCCGCTTCGAGCTGTAGGCGAAGCGATGGCCGTAGTCGATGTCGATGCGGATGTCGTCGAACGCCGCCGGCAGCAGGTCCTTCTGCTTCAGGAAATCCTGCCACTGGGCCAGGCTGCCGTCGTAGGTGACGTAGAAGAAGTCGGTGAGCGCCTGCAGGTTGATCAGGAAGTCGTGCTCCTGGCTGGCCGGGGCGATCCGCATCAGCACCGCGTAGCCGTCCGGCACCGGCAGGGCGAAGCTCATCACCACCGCGTTCTCGGCCGGTATCGGCCATACCCGCACCTGCCAGCGGCGCTGCCAGGCATCGGTGTACAGCGTGTCGCGCACCGGCTTGCCCAGCGAGGTGATGCGCACCTGCTCGGGGCCGACGTTGCGGGTGAGGAAGCCGACCCTGGCGATCATGTCCATCAGCTTGACCGGGTCGCGGTACAGCGCGGCGGCCGTCACGTTGTCGGGCCGGCGCACGTGGAACAGCAGGTTGCGCCCGACCACGCCCGGCGTGACGTAGCCGTTGTTGGGCAGGCTGGTCTTGCCGCCCTCCTTCTTCGCCAGGCTCCAGGTACCGTCATTGTCGCGGGTGATCAGCGAGGGGAAGTCGTCCATCGACGGCGTCGAATGCAGCAGTTCGTTGGAGCCCTGGCCGCGCGGGAACAGCCGCTCCGGCTCCTTCGCCAGCAAGGCCTTGAGCTGGCTGTCGGCATAGGCGTTGAAGCGCTGCTGGAAGGCCGCGCTGAAGTCGGCAAAGCTCAGCGGCAAGCTGAATTCGGCCTTGAAGGTGTTGCTGAGCGTAGTGTCGAACACGTCGAACTGGTAGGGCATGCGCTGGTCGATCGAGGCGACGTGATCGGGCGCGTCCAGCACGCGGCCGATCGGCAGCGCGTAGTTCAGGTTTTCGTTCTGCGACTTCATCAGCACGATGCCGATGACCTTGCCGTTCGCGTCCAGCAGCGGACCGCCGCTGTTGCCCGGCGATGCCGCCGCGGAGAAGCGCATCCACTTCCAGCGGCCGTCCTGGTCCTCCGGCGTGTCGGAGGTGTACAGGCCGTCGCGGATCACCACGCCGGTGCCGAGCGCATTGCCCACCGCGTAGACCACGCCGTTGAGGCTGGGCGTGGTGTCCACCTCCAGCGCGGCGGCCTGCGCCGGCTGCGTGGCCAGGCTGAACACCACGAAATCCTGCTGCAGCGAATACTTCTCGATCTTGCCGATCGCATACACATGGCCGCCGGCATCGCGCAGCGCAGGCTCGCCCCACAGGCTGTCGATGCCCACCTGCAGCACATGCGCCGCGGTCACGTAGCGGTTGTTGCCCAGCGCGAAAGCGGTGCCGATCGAGTAATACTTGTCGTTGCGCTCCTGGAACGGCAGCAGCTCCAGCGGCAGCGGCTTCTCGTAGGTCAGCGGGTCCTTGACCGGCTTGGCCGCCACCACTTCGAAGGTGGCCGCCTGGATCTTCGGCAACACGGCCGGATCGAGACTGGCCGCATGGCTGGCGGCCGCAGCGAACAGGCTCACCAGGGCAAGGAGCGCGAACCGGCTGCAGGCCGTGCGCATGAAGCCGGGCTTCCGCCGCGGCGATTCCATTACGTGCATGAGTGTCCTTCGCATCAACGCCGCCACCGGATTCCCCCCGCGGGCCCCTGGCTGTGACGGCCGAATCTGGATACTGCCGATTCCGAATACTGCCATGACAGGTCCGGCGCTGCATCGGCGGGCTGATGGCGGCGATCGGCCGAAGTCATGACAATGGCCGTCGGACCGGTGGACTCGGGCCCGCAAGGCCCCATATATGACCGGTGAGCACTTCCCGAACGTCACGCGAATCCGCACCGATGCGCAACGACTCCTGCCCGCTGGACGCATTCCACCCGGCCGTCGCCGCCTGGTTTCGCCGCACCTTTCCTGCGCCCACCGCGGCGCAGGCGGCAGCGTGGCCATCGATCCGCGCGGGCAGCCACACCCTGGTCGCCGCGCCCACCGGCTCGGGCAAGACGCTGACCGCCTTCCTCGCCGCGATCGACGAACTGGTGCGCGAAGGCGCGACCCATGGCGGCGTGCTGGCTGACACCACCAGCGTGCTCTACGTGTCACCGCTGAAGGCGCTGTCCAACGACATCCACATCAACCTGGAAGCGCCGCTGGAAGGCATCCGCGCCGAACTCGAAAAACTCGGCCTGCCCGACGTGGCGATCCGCACCGCGGTGCGCACCGGCGACACCCCGCAGGTCGAGCGGACTCTGCTGCGCAAGGTGCCGCCGCATATCCTGGTGACCACGCCCGAGTCGCTGTACGTGCTGCTGGGCTCCGCATCCGGCCGCGCGATGCTGTCGGGCGTGCGCTCGGTGATCGTCGACGAGATCCACGCCATTGCCGGCAGCAAGCGCGGCTCGCACCTGGCGCTGTCGCTGGAGCGGATGGAGTCGCTGTGCCAGCGGCGGTTGCTGCGGATCGGGTTGTCGGCGACGCAGAAGCCCATAGAAAAGATCGCCGACTTTCTGGTCGGGGCGCCCTCTCCCTTGGCCAAGGAGAAAATCAAGGTCAACAACCATGTTGATTTCGTCGATGATGGCTGCGCCATCATCGACGTGGGCCACACCCGCCCCCGCGACCTCGCCATCGAAGTGCCCCCGGTCCCGCTCGAAGCGGTGATGTCGAACGACAGCTGGGAGCTGGTCTACAACCGCCTCGCCCAACTGGTGGAGGCGCATCGCACTACCCTGGTCTTCGTCAACACCCGGCGCATGGCCGAGCGCGCCGCGCGGCACCTGTCCGAGCGGCTGGGCAAGGAACACGTGGCCGCCCACCACGGCAGCCTGGCCAAGGAGCTGCGGCTGGACGCCGAGCAGCGGCTGAAGCGCGGCGAACTGAAGGTGCTGGTGGCCACGGCCTCGCTGGAGCTGGGCATCGACATCGGCGAGGTGGACCTGGTCTGCCAGCTCGGCTCGCCGCGTTCGATCGCCGCCTTCCTGCAGCGCGCCGGCCGTTCCGGCCACAGCATCGACGGCACGCCGAAGGCACGGCTGTTCCCGGCCACCCGCGACGACCTGATCGAATGCACCGCCCTGCTCGACTGCGTGCGCCGCGGCGAGCTGGACGCGCTGATCCTGCCACCGCAGCCGCTGGACGTGCTGGCCCAGCAGATCGTGGCCGAAGTCGCCTGCGCCGAGTGGGACGAGGACGCGCTGTACGCACTGGTGCGCCGCGCGTATCCGTATCGCGATCTTTCGCGCGCGGATTTCGACGCCGTGGTGCGCATGCTGGCCGAAGGTTTCACCACGCGGCAGGGACCGCGCGCGGCGTACATCCATCGCGATGCGGTGAACCGCCAACTGCGCCCGCGGCGCAGCGCGCGGCTCACCGCGCTGACTTCCGGCGGCACCATTCCCGAGACCGCCGACTACAAGGTGGTGCTGGAACCGCAGGCGATCATCGTGGGCACGGTGAACGAGGATTTCGCGGTCGAGAGCATGGCCGGCGACATCTTCCAGCTGGGCAACGCCAGCTATCGCATCCAGCGCGTCGAGCGCGACCGCTTGCGGGTGGAGGATGCGCACGGCGCGCCGCCGAGCATTCCGTTCTGGCTGGGCGAGGCGCCCGGGCGCAGCAACGAGCTGTCGTTCGGCGTGTCGCGATTGCGCGAGGAAATCTCCGTACAGCTCGATGCCGGCGGCGTACCGACGGCGGTGGCGTGGCTGCGCGAATCATTGGGCCTTGGCGAAGCAGCCGCGCAGCAACTGGCCGACTACCTCGCCCGCGCCAAAGCCGCACTCGGCGTCCTCCCCAGCCAGCACACCCTGGTGCTGGAGCGCTTCTTCGACGAGTCCGGCGGAACCCAGCTGGTGATCCACACGCCGTGGGGCAGCCGCATCAACCGCGCGTGGGGACTGGCGTTGCGCAAGCGCTTCTGCCGCCAGTTCAACTTCGAGCTGCAGGCGGCGGCGACCGAGGATGCGATCGTGCTGTCGCTGTCGACCAGCCACAGTTTTCCGCTGGAGGAAGTGGCGCATTACCTGCACTCGAACACCGCCGAGCACGTATTGGTGCAGGCCCTTCTCGACGCCCCGCTGTTCCCCGCACGCTGGCGCTGGAACGCAGTGACCGCGCTGGCGCTGCCGCGCTTCACCGGCGGCAAGAAGACCCCGCCGCCGCTGCAACGGATGAAGAGCGAAGACCTGCTCGCCGCGGTGTTCCCCGACCAGGTCGCCTGCCTGGAAAACATCGTGGGCGAGCGCGAGGTGCCGGATCACCCGCTGGTCAACCAGACCATGCACGACTGCCTGCGCGAGGCGATGGACGTCGATGGGCTGCTGGCGATCCTGCGCCAGCTCGAAGCCGGCGAGATCGCCATCGTGGCGCGCGACCTGACCGCACCCAGCCCGCTCGCCGCCGAAGTGTTGAACGCGGCACCGTATGCCTTCCTCGACGATGCGCCGCTGGAAGAGCGCCGCACCCAGGCCGTGCAGAACCGTCGCTGGAACGCCGACAGCGCCGACGACCTGGGCCGGCTCGATCCCGACGCGATCGCCGCGGTGCGCGAGGAAGCGTGGCCGCAGGTGCGCGATGCCGACGAGATGCACGAGGCGCTGACCTTGCTGGGTTTCGTGACGACCGCGGAAGCGGACGCGAACATCGGCTGGGACGAGCGACTGCAGACGCTCGCCAGGGCGAGCCGCGCCACCCGACTCGGCGACGCATGGACGACCGCCGAGCTGCTGCCGCTGTGGCAGGCCCTGCACCCCGCAGCCACCATGCAGCCCCCGATCACGGCGCCCGCCGAATACGCCGCGCAGGCGTGGCCGCGCGAGGACGCCCTGCTGGAACTGGTGCGCCACCGTCTCGGCGGGCTCGGCCCGGTCACCGTGCGCGAGCTGGCGCAGTCGATGCACGTCGACGCGGGCGAGATCGAGCAGGCGCTGTTGCGGCTGCAGTCCGAAGGCTACGTGATGCAGGGCCGCTTCACCGCCGATGCGAGCGACACCGAATGGTGCGAGCGGCATCTGCTGGCGCGCATCCACCGCTACACCATCGGCCGGTTGCGCCGCGAGATCGAGCCGGTCAGCCGGCGCGCGCTGATGCGTTTCCTGTTCGACTGGCAGCACGTGTCGGCGGCCAACCGCTTGAACGGCCCCGATGCGCTGGTTGTCACGCTGGCGCAACTGGAGGGTTACGAGGCTGCGGCTGGCGCGTGGGAAGCGGAGATCCTGCCAGCGCGCGTGGGCGATTACTCGATCAGCTGGCTGGACGAGCTGTGCCGTTCCGGCCGCATCGCCTGGAGCCGGCTGCGCACCGGCAGCGGCGGCGGCGGCGGGCCGGTGCGCAGCACGCCGATCGTGCTGCTGCCACGACGGGAGATGGCCGTCTGGACGGCCGTCGCCGCGGGCGATCCGCAGGACATCCTGCTGTCCTCGCGCGCCCAGGCCGTGGCCGACGCGCTGCGCGAACATGGCGCGCTGTTCTTCGACGAACTGCTGGCCGACACCCGCCTGCTGCGGACGGAGCTGGAAGACGCACTGGGCGAACTGGTCGCCGCCGGCCGGATCAGCGCCGACAGCTTCGCCGGCCTGCGCGCCCTGCTGCTGCCAGCGGCGAAGCGCGACGGCGTACGGCATCGGCGCATGCGCCGGCACGCGTTCGGCGGGATCGAGGATGCGGGGCGCTGGGCATTGGCGCGGGGCGCCTCCCTTCTCCCCACCGGGGAGAAGGTGGCCCCGAAGGGGTCGGATGAGGGGCGGGTGCTCGCGGGGAGGTCAGAAGGTTCGCGAGGAGAGCAGCCCCTCACCTCAATCCTCTCCCCCAGGGGGAGAGGAGGCGAACGTGGCGCTTCGCGCCAGCTTGATTCAGCTGAAGCAGAGCACGTTGCACGTGCTCTGCTTCGCCGCTACGGCGTGGTGTTCTGGAAGTTGCTGGAACGCGAGGCGCCGTGGCTGCCGTCGTGGCGCGAACTGCTGCGCGTCTATCACCGGCTGGAGGCGCGCGGCGAAATCCGCGGCGGGCGTTTCGTCGAAGGCCTGGTCGGCGAGCAGTTCGCCCTGCCCGAGGCGATCGCGCCGCTGCGGGCGATTCGCCAGCGCGCGGACGACGGCGAGCTGGTCTGCGTCAGCGGCAGCGATCCGCTGAACCTGGTCGGCACCGTGCTGGTCGGCGACAAGGTACCGGCGCTGGCCGGCTCGCGCGTGCTGTATCGCGACGGCATGCCGATCGCCGCGCTGGTCGGCGGCAAGGTCGTGCCATTGATCGAGTTGTCGGCAGCCGATGCCCGGCTGGCGAAGCAGGTGTTGCTGCGCCATCCCCCCTCGCAGCCGGAAGCCGTGGCCGCGGCGCGCTGACGCGATGGGCTGCCTGCCGGTGCTGCTGCTGTTCCCGCTGGGTTTCGGGCTTGGCTATCTGGTGGGCGGCGACGGCGGCGGCATCTGGGGCGGCGGCATCGGCCTGACGCTTGGCCTGGCGTTGATGATCCTGCTGGTCCGGGCGATGCGGCGGCGGCGCTAGAGCTTGAGATGGATGTGCCGGCGATCCATCGCCCGAACGATCAACCACCACACCGCCACGAACACCACCGCGAACGCCAGCGATGGCACGTACGGACCGAAGCGCGGTGTCATCCAGTCGGCGAACAACGTGCGGTACCACGACGCCTGGCCCAGCGTGGGCAGCACGATCTGCATCAGCTCCGAACCGGCATAGGCGGCGATCGCGTTGACCCCGAAGCGGCGACCCAGGGCGGGCCAGCCGCGACGGTCGATCAGCCAGTGGAACGCCAGCAGCGCCAGCGTGGCCCAGCCTGCCGTCCACAGCACGAACGACGGCGTCCACAGGTTCTTGTTCAGCGGCAACCACAGCGACCACAGCGCGCCAAGCAGAAGGCAGGCGACACCGGCCAGCAACAGCGTCCGGATTTTCCCGCGGCGCAGCCAGCAGCCTGCGCGCAAACCCAGCAAGGTGCTGGCCAGGGACGGCAAGCTGCCGAGCAGACCTTCCGGGTCGTGGCCGCGGCCGGTCACCGGATCGATCTGGTAGACGAAGCGGCCGAACAGCGCGCTGTCGAAACGGCTGACGATGTTCGTCCACGGCTCCAGCGAACCACCCAGCACCAGCAGACCCCAATAGCCCAGCAGCAGGCCGGCGATGGCGGTCCACTGCGTGCGCGGCCGCGTGTACACCGCGAACAGCGCCACCCCCGCGAAGCACAGCCCGATGCGTTGCAGCACGCCGGGAAAACGCAGGTGGGCCTGCGGCATGACCAGCGCCGCCAGCACATTGATCGCCACGCCCAGCAGCAGGATGCGCAGCGCACGCCACATCGCGCCGCGGATCAGCGCCTCGGGCGTCGCGCCCTGCTCCAGTCGCGGCAGGATCGAGAACGCCACCGACACGCCGACCACGAACAGGAAGAACGGAAACACCAGGTCGGTCGGCGTGCAGCCGTTCCACGCCGAGTGTTCCAGTGGCCAGTAGACATGCCCCCAGTCACCCGGATCGTTGACCAGCAGCATCGCGGCCACGGTGCAGCCGCGCAGCGCGTCGAGGGAGGCGAGGCGTTTCATGCAAGGCAAAAGCGAAAGCGCAAAAGCATCGGAATACCTCCCCCTTCCAGGGTGAGGAAGGGAGGGGGTAGCTCAGGGTCGCCGGGAAAATCAAAGGCGAACCCCACCCCAACCCTCCCCTGCTGCGCAGGGGAGGGAGCCGTACGGCGCACGGACAGGCGCACTCTCACTGGCTCAGCGCCACGCGACCAAGCGCGTACAGCGGCCCGTCGATCGGCGCGGTGTAGATCAGGCACAACGCGCGTTCGCCCTGCTGCACGGGCAGCGCCGCGTCCAGTGTGAAGTTGCGGGCGCTGTGCGCGGGATCGGGCAAGGCCATGCTGGCCAGCACCGGACCGGCGCAGGTGTCCAGGTGCACCACCAGTTCGCCGAACGGCGTCCTGTTCGGGTGCGACACCACCAGCTTCTGCTCGTGCGCCAGCGCGAAGTTGCGTTCGAGCCGCACCGCCTCGACATGGATGCGGCGCAGTCCATCCAGCGGCGTGGCGGGATACAGCTGGCAGCTGTTGAACACGTTGATGCTGTAGACCGGCGACGCCGAGGCGGCATCGGGCAGCGGTTGCACGCGCAGGCGGAAATCGCTGCCGGGGCAGTTCGGCAAGTCGTTGCCGTCGAGGCCGAGCAGACTGGCGCGATCCAGCACACGCTGGCGCGAGGTGGCCAGCACGCTGCCATCTGCGGCGAAGCTTGCCGCGCGCACGGTGGTCGGCAGGGTCACGTTGAACGGTGCGTCGTAGCGCGGCGAAGCCTGCGTGGGCGCGCTGCCGTCCAGCGTGTAGCGGATGGTGCCGAAATCCGTCTGGTTCGACAGCGTGACGGTGGCCTTGCCGGTGGCCAGGGCAAGCGTGCGATCGATGGCGATGTCCACCGCGAACGCGCTGTCGGCATAGCCGACATGCTGCGCCCGGTAACGCGCGAGCTGCGCCGGCAGCCGGGCGAGGAAGCCCGGCCAGTCGCTGGTGGCCGGCGACCACGCCACTTCACTGAGCGCATCCAGCCGCGGGAACACGGCGTGTTCCACATGCGCGAAGGTGGGAATGTGCTCGGCCCACACGTTGGCCTGCACGCCGAGCACATGCGCGGCTTGCTTCGGGCCCAGCACGGCAGGCACCACCTGGAATGCGTAGACGCTGCGCAGCGATTCCACGCCCATGCGCCCGGCGTATTCGTCGGCGAGGTCGCCCTGGACGTGATCGAAGTACAGCGCAGGCGCGGGCGACATCACCACGTCGTGGCCCATCATCGTCGCCTTGATCGCGCCGTCGGTGCCGCGCCAGGACATCACCGTGGCGTCGGCCGGCAGGTGCTCGCCTTCGAGGATCTCGTCCCAGCCGATCAGCTTGCGGCCATGCCGGTCGAGGTACTGGCCGATGCGGTCGATGAACCAGCCCTGCAGCGCGTCTTCGCTGGTGATGCCCAGCGCGCGCATCTTCGCCTGCACGGCGGGCGAGGCCTGCCACTGGTCCTTGATCGCCTCGTCGCCGCCAACGTGGATGTATCTGGAGGGGAACAGCGCCAGCACTTCGTCGAGCACGTTGTCGATGAAGTCGAAGGTGGCATCGTCCACGTTGTACAGATACGGATTGACGCCCCAGTCGACCGACACTTCCGGCCGCTTTCCGGTGACGCCGAGCTGCGGGTACGCGGCCACCGCGGCCTGTGCATGACCGGGCATGTCCAGCTCCGGCACGATGGTGATGTGGCGCGCGGTGGCATAGGCGACCACCTCGCGGATCTGCGCCTGCGTGTAGAAGCCGCCGTAGCGTTTCGGTTCGCCGTCGTGGCCGGCGTCCGGCGGTGTGCGCCACGCGCCGATGCGGGTGAGTTCGGGGTAACGCTTGATCTCGATCCGCCAGCCCTGGTCGTCGGTGAGATGCCAATGGAACACGTTGAGCTTGTGCTGGGCCATCTGGTCGAGCAGGCGCTTCACCTCGTCCACGCTCTGGAAGTGGCGCACCGAATCCAGCATCAGGCCGCGCCAGGCGAAGCGGGGCTGGTCGGCGATGTGCAAGGCCGGCACCTGCACCGCGCCGTGCTTCGCATCGGGCGTGAGTAGTTGCCACAGCGTGGTCGCGCCACGGAACAGTCCGGCGTCGGTGCGCGCTGCGAGCCTGATGCCTTGCGGCGTCACGTCAAGCACATAGGCTTCGTCATTCGCCGGCGCGAGCCCGGGGTCGAGCTGAAGCACGATCTCGCCAGTGGCGGCGGCGCGCTGGTGCACGGCGAGTTTCAGGCCACGCGTGCGCCCGGTGAGGTCGGCCAGCCATTGCGCGGTGCGCAGGCTTGCCGCGCTTTTGTCGGCAACCACGATCGGCATGGCCGGGCCTACGGTGAAATGTCCCTCTGCCGGGTCGACTTGGACCGGCCGGGGAATCAAGGAGTTGACGGGTGGCCGGGCCAGCAGCGGATTGGCCAGCAGCCAGGTCGCGGCGAACAGCATGCAGCGCAACAGGACGGTCGGGCGGCGCATAGTCGACAAGGTCATCGGCGGTCTCCGCAGGATGGTCCACGCAGGATGCCATGGACGTGGACGCAAGGCCTGCTCAAAAAAACGGGCCCGGAAAGACTTGCCCGGGCCCGTTCGGGGAGGATGCTGCGCCATCCATGGCTCGCGTTTTCTGCATGCAAATCAGAGCACGCAGATCAGAAAACGCGGATCAGAGCTTGAAGCGGAGGTTCAGGTAGTACTGGCGACCGTTCACGTAGAACGCATACGGCTGTTTTCCGTAGGCGTCGTTTTTGGTGTAGTACTTCAGCTTCGGGTTATTGAGGTTCATCGCGTCCAGCGACAGCGACATCCAGTCGGTGAGGTTCACGCCCAGCGAAGCGGACAGGCTGCCGATGCCTTGCTGGAAGTAGGTGTCGGTGCGGCTGACACCGGCGTAGAACTCCGAACGATAGGTGTAGCTGACGCGGGCGTTCAGCAGCTTGTTCTCGAAGTAACCAGACACGTTGTAGGTGTTCTTCGAGGTGCCCTGCAACGGCTCGTCACCCGTGGCATGGCCATCGGCATAGGTGTAGTTGCCCTGCACGCCGAAGTGCTCGCCGACCGGCTGGATGTAGTTCAGCTCCACGCCACGCACCTGGCCGTTGACGTTGCGCGGCACGCTGATCAGGTAGTCGTTGAACACGTCGTGGCCAGCCGCCTGGGAGGCCTGCATGTCCTTGAACGTGCGTGTCTCGTTGCCGAAGTTGATGTAGTCCTTCAGGTTCATCGCGTACACGCCGGCGGACAGCAGGCCGCGCGGCGCGAAATACCATTCCAGCGACGCATCGAAGTTGCTGGAGATCAGCGGATCGAGCTTCGGATTGCCGCCACTGCCAGTGTGGGTGAGATCGTCGGCGGAAACGTAGCCGGCCAGCGCCGAGTAGTCCGGACGGGTCATCGTCTGCGAGGCGGCCACGCGCAGCAGCAGGTCGTCGTTGATGCTGTAACGCAGGTTCGCGCTGGGCAGGAACTTGCTGTGGGTCTTCTTGTAGGTGTTCCAGTAGTAGTCGCCGAAGGCGGAGCCAGTGATCGGACCTTCCACGGTATTGGCGTCGCCATCGGGCGCGGTACTGCTGTAGCCGATGTTTTCCTTGGTCTGCACGTAGCGCACGCCGAAGTTGCCGGCGACCGCGCCGGTTTCGAAGTTCATCTGCAGATAGGCGGCGGTGTCCTTCTCCTTCACCCGGTAGATGTCGTTGAAGTAGAACCGCCCGACCGGATCACGATTGGCGAACTGCGAGTCGATCTGCGCCAGCTGGCCCGGCGTGTAGTACCAGATGTTGCCGGGGAAGCTGCCGCCCACCGAGTTGCCGAAATCGCCGGGATAGTTCTGGTGCGAGGTCGGATACAGCGCCGGATTGGTCCAGTCGGTGGCCCAGTTCGGCCCCTGCGCCACTTCGAACGGGTTTTCGCGGGTGTGATCGGCGTAACGCACGCCGAACTCAAGCGAGGAGAACGCGCCATCGTCGAACGCGAGCTCGCCGTCGAGCTGGCCCCACTTCTCCTTGTCGGTGACCTTGATGCCCTGACCGCCGAAGATCCAGCCGGAACCGGGCAGGATGCCGGACGGCGAGGCGTTGTCGCCGCCCAGCGTCCAGTTGATCGGCTTGCCGGTGCCGCGCATGTCCCAGCTGGCGCCCGCGCCGCCCGCGGTACCCAGTTCGATCACGTCCTGGGTCGGGCTGCTGCCGGTGCCGCGGGTGCTGCCTACCTGGCCCTTCAGGGTCAGGTGATCGGAGACCCGCCAGTTGGCGTCGAGGGTGAGGAACTTCGATTCGGAGGCAGCACCCGGACGGGAGATCTGGTCATAGACGCCATAGGCGTTGGTGCCACCGGCGATCGTGCCGTTGGTGACCACGTTGTTGTTGACCGCGCCCGGAGTCAGCACGCCGCCGCCCGCACCGCCCAGCGCGCTGCTGGCCCACATCATGTAGTTGCGGTTGTAGTTGTCGGCCTTGAGCTTGGAATAGAAGCCGTTCAGGTCGAGCGTGAGGTTGTCGGTGGGCTTGAACTGCAGGTCGACCACGCCGCCCTTGCGCTCGCGCGTCTGGGTGAACAGCACTGCGCCGATCTCGTTCGGGTAGTACATGCCGGCCAGTTCGGGATGCGCCGCGACGGTGTTCGGTGCCGAGGCCGCGGTAATCTGCTGGTAGCCGCCAACCACTTCCTGGCCATTGCGCTGCAGGCTGCGCTTCTCGTAGAAGCCCTGCACCAGCAGGCCGACGGTGTTGCTGTCGTTCTTCCAGTTGAACATCCCGCTGAACTGCGGCTTGGTGTTGCTGGGCAGGTCGGAGTAGACGCCGCCGATCGACGCTTCGGCGGTGATGTTCTTGGCGAACTCGAGCGGCTTGCGCGAGATGATGTCGACCGAGCCGGCCGCGCCACCCTCGACGATCTTCGCCTCGGAGGTCTTGTGCACCACGACCTGGCTGACGATTTCCGACGGCAGCAGGCTGTAGCTGACGCTGCGGCCCACGGTCTGCACCTGGCTCAGCACGAACCAGTCACCGGTGCCCACGGTGTGGCCGTTGACCAGGGTCTGGGTCAGGCTGGGGTTGGTGCCGCGCAGGCTGACGCGATCGTTCTCGTCGAAGCCGCCTTCGGCAGCGCTGGACGAGCTGATGTTGACGCCGGGCAGGCGCTGCAGCGTATCGGCCACGTTCTTGGCCGGCAGCTTGCCGATGTCTTCGGCGGTGACGATTTCCACGTGCGACGCCGCGGCCTTCTTGAGGTTCAGCGACTCCGCCTCGCTGTCGCGGATACCCACCACGGTGACGGTGCCAAGCTGGGTGGCGTCCTTGTCCTTCTGCCGGGTCGTGCTGGTCGTGTTGCCGGTCGATTGTGCGTCCTGCGCAAACGCCACGCCGGATACGCACAGACTGGTGATGATGCTCGCTGCTAGCAATGTCTTGCGGTAATTCATGATCTCCTCCCCTCAGAGGCTGGCTTGAATCAGGACCGGCTGATGACGGTCGCGGACGTTGGTTGTGACTTGCTTGGCGCCGTGTCGCCGGATGGCGGACGGAATCTCATCTCAATCTCCCTTGTGCTCATCCAGAAACCAGCCGGCGGCGCCAATGACACCAAGCTGGCCGTGCTCGATCAGTCGAACCGGAACCTGTTGCAGCCAGGCGCGCATCACGCCCTTGTTGAAATAGCGTTCGGCAAACGTGCTGGCCAGCAGGAACGGCTGGATCTGCGGCAGGATGCCGCCGGCCAGGTACACCGCGCGGGCGCCGTACAGCAGCACCAGGTCGCCCACGAAACTGCCCAGCAATCCGCAGAAGACCTGCAGCGCCTCGACCGCGGCGGCGTCGTTGCCGGCCAGTGCGGCAGCGGTGATCTCGGCCGGGGTCAGCTGGCGCTCGGTGCAACCGCGCAACTCGCACAGCGCGCCGTAAAGCTTGAGCAGGCCAGGGCCGGACAGCGCGTCCTCGAACGACACGTGCGAACGTTCGCGGCGGAACAGGCGCAAGATCTCGATCTCGCGCTCGGTGCCCGGCGCCAGCGAAATCTGGCCCGCCTCGGTGGCCAGCACCTGGGCGCGCGGCTGGCCCGGCAGCAGCACCGCCGAACCCAGGCCGGTGCCCGGGCCCATCACCAGCACCGGTCCGCGGGTGGCGGGTCGGCTGCTCTCGATGATCGACATCGCGTCGTCGGCGCCGATGAACTGGGTGGCGTACGCCACCGCCTCGAAGTCGTTGATCACGGCCAGCTGGCGGATGCCGAGCGCGGCGCGGATCTCGCCGATCGACACCGGCCACGGCAGGTTCTCGTTGACGATGGCGTCGTCCAGCACGTAGCCCGCGCAGGCCACCGCGCAATCGCTGAGCTGGCTGCATAGCGCCGCGTGCGGTGATGCCTCGAGCTGCGCCACGAAGTCGCCGAGCATCGCGGGCAGGCCGGACCAGTCCGCGCAGCTGTAGCGGTGGTAATGCAGCACCTTGACCGACTGCCCGCCCGGCGCCGCGACCACCAGGCCGATGCGCGCGTGCGTGCCGCCCACATCGGCGGCCAGGAACGGCTGCGCCGCAACGGGGCCGGCACGACCGACGCCTTTCGACGACAGGCCGTCGCCCAGCGGCGTGCCGGTTGCCGCGGATGCATGGCGCTGGTTGGCGCGTTCCCCCACTGCCCTCTCCCGTGTCTGGCCCGCTGGCGTCGGCAATGCGATGGACGCACCTGGCCGGGGCTGATGAGGGCCGAGTCTGCTGTCAAAATGACAACGTTGTCAACAGGGTTCGATGCGATTTTTTCAAAGCCTTCTGCGGCGCCGCAACATAGCTGTCATGACACTCCTGCGTCGGCGTCCAACTTTGCGTGACGAAGCGCTGCTGCACAGCGAAAGCACTCGATCCGATCCTGCGGCCAGGCGCTGACGCAACGCCACACAAACACCGGTTTCGGACGTCTGGACGGCCGCGCCGGGGGCGAGATTCGTCCGCTCGCGTCCGGTCATAATTGACAACGTTGCACTTTTCAGCGAATAAAGAGACATTCCAGCCAGCCCGGTCATCCGATCGGCGCACGCGGCGACTCGGGGAAAACATCCATGGCAACGACGCTGACGGCGGCACCGTCCCAACGCGGCTATTTCGGTCCGATGCTGATCATCGGCGTGCTGTTCTTCATCTTCGGCTTCGTCACCTGGCTGAACGGTCCACTGACGATCTTCGTGAAGCTCGCCTTCAACCTCGACGACGTCAGCGCCTTCCTGATCCCGGTGGCGTTCTACCTGTCGTACTTCTGCCTGGCCCTGCCCTCGTCGGTGGTGCTGCGACGCACCGGCATGAAGAAGGGCATGGCGCTGGGCCTGTTCGTGATGGCGATCGGCGCGGTGCTGTTCGGCGAATTCATCAACATCCGCATCTACCACGGCGCCCTGGTCGGGCTGTTCGTGATCGGCGCCGGGCTGTCGCTGCTGCAGACCGCATCCAATCCCTACATCAGCATCCTGGGACCGATCGACAGCGCGGCGCAGCGGATCGCCTTCATGGGCATCTGCAACAAGGTGGCCGGCGCGCTGGCGCCGCTGGTGTTCGGCGCACTGGTGCTCAGCGGCATCGACACGCTGGACCAGCAGGTGAAGGACGCGCCCACCGCGGCGGCGCGCGAGGCCCTGCTCAACGGTTTCGCGGCGCGCGTGTACTGGCCGTACATGGCGATGGCGGCGCTGCTGGTGCTGTTGGCGATCTGGGTGGTGCGCTCGTCGCTGCCGGAGATCAAGCCCGCCGGCGCGAACGACGAAAGGGCGATCGGCCATGCCGGCCGCAGCATCTACAGCTTTCCGCACATGTGGCTGGGCGTGCTGTGCCTGTTCCTCTACGTCGGCGTGGAGGTGATGGCAGGCGACGCGATCGGCATCTACGGCCAGGGCTTCGGCCTGCCGCTGGACGCCACCAAGCATTTCACCTCCTACACCATGCTCGGCATGCTGGCCGGCTACGTCGTGGGCCTGCTGGTGATCCCCCGCTTCATCTCGCAGCAGCGTTACCTGGCCGTGTCGGCGGTGCTGGGCGTGCTGTTCGCGATCGGCGCGTACGTCACCCGGGGCTACGTGTCGGTGGGCTTCGTCGCCGCGCTGGGCTTCGCCAACGCGATGATGTGGCCGGCGATCTTCCCGCTCGCGATCAAGGGGCTTGGCCGGCACACCGAGGCGGCCTCCGCGCTGCTGATCATGGGCATCGTCGGCGGCGCGCTGATCCCGCAGGTCTTCGTGCACCTGAAGCAGCTGATCGATTTCCAGCTGGCCTTCCTGTGCGTGATGGTGCCGTGCTACCTGTACATCCTCTACTACGGCCTGGCCGGGCACCGCATCGGCCAGGCCGCCGCCAGCAGCGCGGCACAAGGCACTTGAGCTAGGATGCATGCGCCGCCGCGCAATCCGGCGGCGCCCGCTTCGGTTCGACGGCAGCGGCGTCACCAATCACGATGCATGAGGTTCAACGGGTGCGCAGTGCCACCATCAAGGATGTCGCGGAACGGGCCGGCGTCTCGCTGAAGACCGTTTCGCGAGTGATCAACAACGAACCGTCCGTGCATGCCCGCACCCGCGAGAAGGTGCAGCGCGAGATCGACGCGCTCGGCTACCAGCCCGACCCCTCCGCGCGCAGCCTGCGCAGCACCCGCGCCTACGCGATCGGACTGGTCTACGACAACCCGAACGCGCACTACATCATCAACCTGCAGCGCGGCGTGCTGTCGGTGTGCCGCTCCAGCGGCTTCGGCCTGCAGATCCACCCCTGCGATTCGGCCTCGCCGAAACTGGCCGACGAGCTGCGCACCCTGGTGCAGCGATCGCGCCTGGCCGGCCTGGTGCTGGCGCCGCCGATGTCCGAACAGCCAGAACTGATCCGCAGCCTGGTCGAGGCGAAGATCCCGTTCATCCGGATCATCTCCGCGCGCAAGGACCCGCAGGACGGCTTTCCCTGTGTCTACGTCGACGACCGCGACGCCGCCTACGCGATCACCGAGCACCTGATCCAGCTCGGCCATCAGCGCATCGGCTTCCTGTGGGGCGGCCGCGAGCATCGCTCCAGCCCCGAGCGCTACCAGGGTTACGAGGACGCGCTGAAGGACTATGGCATCCCGCTCGACCGCAAGCTGATCCTCGCCGGCGACTACACCTTCGACGACGGTTTCCGCGGCGCCCGCAAACTGCTGGCGCTGAAGGATCGCCCCACCGCGATCTTCGGCTCCAACGACGAGATCGCCGCCGGCGTGCTCGCCGCCGCCCATTCCGACGGCATCAACGTGCCGTATGAATTGTCCATCGCCGGCTTCGAGGACAGCCCGTTCTCCAAACAGTCCTGGCCGGCATTGACCACCGCCCGCCAGGCCACCGAGGAAATCGCGCGGCATGCCGCCCAGCGCCTGATCGGCGACCTGCAGCGCGAAGCCAATGGCGAGCCGGCCCAGCATGCAAACGAAGGCTTCAGCCCGGAGCTGGTGGTGCGCGGATCAACGGCGCCGCGGCATGTGGCGCAGGCGCCGCGGGGTGGCGGTGGGCGGCGCAAGGCGGGGGTTTGAGAGCCGGCCTGAGACCGGGCTGTGCGTCTGGCGAAGTCGAAGACTTGGAATCAATTACCCTCGTCCATTCGAGTTCACTCAAGCCGCCTCCCACGCCTTCGCCAGCTCCCCGGCAAGGTCGCGATAACGGCGCGGCGGATGGCCAAGCAGGCCGGTGAGCAGCTCCACCGCGTTTGATTTGCCGAGCATGCCGTCGACGTGGAAGCGCGCCAGCATCAGGCGCAAATCGTAAGCCGACCACGATGGCATGAAGCCGGCCATGACGGTCTCCCAGGCATCGAGGTCGTTGCCCGCGGGCGTCACGGGCTTGCCGAGCACGCCGGACCAGATCGTCGCCAGCACATCACCGGTCAGCACGTCCGGGCCGGTGATCTCGATCACCTCGCGCGGCAGCGGCGTCGCGGCCCGCGCGCGGCGCAGCAGCGCGGCCACCGCGATCTCGGCGATGTCGCGCACGTCGACCATCGCCACGCCGACGTTGCCGATGGGCATGCCGTAACGCCCCTGCAGCAGGCCGTCCTTGAGCGCCGCATCGTTCTGCATGAAGTAGGACGGGCGCAGCACGGTCACTGGCAGGTCGAACTGCTCGATCATCCGTTCCACCGCGTACTTGCCGGTGAAATGCGGCACGTCGGTGTAGGCATCGCTGTTGAGTACCGACAGGTACACGGCGCGTTTAATGCCCGCCTCGCGCGCCAGGCTCAGCGTGCCGATCGCCTGGGTCACTTCATCGGCGACCACGGCATTCAGAAGGAACAGCGTGTCGACCTCCTTCAGCGCCGCACGCATCGAGGGAACGTCGGTCAGGTCGCCCTTGACCGCGATGACGCCCTCGGGAAACGACGCCTTGGCCGGGTCGCGCGTCAACGCGTGGACGCTGGCGCCCCGCGCGGCCAGCCCGCGGACGACGAGGCTGCCGATGGTGCCGGTGCTGCCGGTGACGAGAATGTTCATGGGGATCTCCTTCAAGGTGGTGGACAACGCTATCCTGCTGTTTCAAGAAGCGTCCCGATAGCCGCATAATCTGGACATCCCGTCTCATTCATGGAACACGCGTGGATCTGCTCGCCCTGGCCGATTTCAACGACGTGGCGCGACACGGCGGTTTCGGCCGCGCCGCCCGGGCCACCGGCCGACCCAAGGCCACGCTGTCGCGGCGGGTACGCCAGCTGGAGGACGCGCTGGGCGTGCGCCTGTTCGAGCGCGGCGGCCACACGCTCCGGCTGACGCCGGAAGGACGCGAGCTGCAGGAACGGACGCAGTCGCTGCTGGAACACATCGACGAAGTGGGCGAGGTGTTGCGCGGGGGCATCGGCACGCCACGCGGCCGCCTGCGCATCAGCGCGCCGGTGCTGTTCGGCCAGCGCGGCCTGGGCCGCATCGCCGCGGACTACGCGCTCGCCTATCCCCAGGTGCAGTTGGAAGTGGTCACCGAGGATCGCTTCGTCGATCCGGTGGATGACGATTTCGACCTGATCATCCGCGCCAACCCCGATCCCTCGACCGACCTGGCCGGCCGTTGCTTCCTGCGCGACGTGATGGTGGTCGTGGCCGCACCGTCGCTGCCGCGGCCAGCGGGAAGAAGTACCGTCGCCGTGCCCGCCATCACCCTGTCGCGCACGCCCGCCGATGCCACCTGGCAACTCACCCGCGCGCGCAGCGTGCGCCACATCGCGACGCACACCGTGCTGCGCCTGTCGTCGATGGCGATGATCCACGATGCGGTGATCGCCGGGGTGGGCGCCGCTGCCATGCCGCGCTCGCTGGTCCAGGCCGACATCGACGCCGGCCGGCTGCTCGACTGGGGCATGCTCGCCGACCACCCGGTCGAAGTATGGGCACTGTATCCCTCGCATCGACATGTGAGCGCCCGAGTGGCCGCCTTCGTGAAACTGCTGCTGGACCGTTTTGAGAATGCTTCGCCAAAGGCGTTCGCGCGGCTCGTAAGGGAGCGGTAGAGCCGCAGAGGGCGAACAAAGAGGCCGACAGTTAGAACCCGGCGATGAACGCGGGGTCACGAATCACGAAGTTCAGCGAGTAGCCTTTGCCTCTTGGCCAATCGTCTCGAAGCAGCTCTATTTTGTAGCTGCCGACCATCCATGTCCCGACCGTAGATGTCTTTAACGCCGCCTCCATCTGCTTATCCAAATTTCTATGCAGTGCGGCTTTGAAAAGGTCACTTGCTGCGGACCGGAAGGCGGCGTTCGCTTTGTCCAACGTACCCACGTCGTTAACATTAAGCAGGAGATTTACCCGTTTAACCGTCTTTGAAGTGCCACGGCCATACATTGAAATGTTGTTCGCCAAACCATTGCCAGTCGCGGGACCCAACTGAAAATAGGTAGTGCCACAAGAGTAGTCGTCCACAGTGTCATCCCACATCGGAGTGTAGTCGCCTCCTTTGGTGAACATTGTGTTTGAAGAAAGGAAGTGGCAAGCCGCGACTGGCTCAAAGCCCGGGCCGTTACTAGTGGCGGCAACAAACGACGGCGGCGGCAGCTCTTTCGGCTTTTTCATCGCGTCGTTCAACCGAACATTTTCGTTGACGGAAATACTCTGCGATTGTTGCTGAGTCGGCGCAGACAGTTTGGCCGCCTGCTCGAACTTCTTGGGTGCTGTGATAGCCACAGTCGCCGCAGGAACAGGAGCCGAAGTATTACTACTGTTCTGCAGTGCGTAATTGATCCCGGATACAACAATAATGAAGAGAATGACGAGCGCGACTACTTTGCTCGCCTTCGTCTGCTCTGCAGGATTTTTTGTCGCCGAAGTTGATGAAAATGATGTGCGCTTTGGAATTGTGGGAGCGGATGCTATGGGTCTCCCACACTTGAGGCAAGCTGGCGCGGCATCGCTTACTTCTGACTGACAGTCGGGACATTTGATTAGCGCCATCTGTTTCTACTTCCCGTAGCCATAAGGCAATCTGAGGGTGATCTTGTTCACCACATCCCTACTCGTACTTCTGAGCTACCGTAGCGCAGCGCGGTCCGAAGTGCTTGCCGGTGGCTTCACTGAACAAACGCGGCCGGCAAGGAGCGGCGGAAACTCCAAGAGCAGGTCGTGTTCTACCACATCGGCTCGCGCCAACTTTCCATCAGACGGCGGGCGGTTCGCCTGATCCAGTCCAGCGGAATGAACTCACCCCCGCGCCAGCACCCCGATCGCCACCGCCGCCAGCGCCACGCCAGCCAGGTTGAGCCGACTCAAGCGCTCCCGGAACAGCACCAGTCCAACCACCGCACCCAGCGCCACCACGCCGATATTCATGCTCGCGAAGACCAGCGCCGGATGCTGCGGCAGGGCGCGGTGGCCGCGCAGGTAGAACAGGATGTTGCCGAAGTTGGCCAGGCCCAGCAGCAGTCCGGCGACGGCGCTGCGAGCGGTGAAGCGGGTGCCGCCGCGGACGCGGCGCCACAGCTGCATCGCGAACGCGACCACCAGCGCCAGCGCGAACATCGCCTGCAGCGAAGTGCCCAGCGCCACGCCGGCGATGGCCACGCGCTTGAACAGGATGTCGATCACGCCGAAGCCGGCGAACACCAGCAGCGGATACAGCCAGCCGGCGACGCCCTGGTTCGTCGGTGCGTGCCCGCTGCGCCAGACCATGCACAGCACGGCGAGCAGGCCCAACGCGATGCCGCCCAGCTTGAACGCGGAGAGTTGTTCGCCGAACAGCACGAACGCGGCCAGCAGGGACAGCAGCAGCGACAAGCGCTGCGCCGCGTCGCTGCGCACGATGCCGGCGTGGCGCACCGCGGCGGCCAAGGCGAGGAAGATGGTCGGCAGCAGGATGCCCAGCGCGACCAGCGCCAGCCACGGCACGCCCGGTGCGCGCAGGCTGACCGGCGCGGGTTGCAGCAGCAGCGCGGTGAGCACGCTGGCCACCAGGTAGTTCCAGGCGATCGCCTGGCCCACGTCGAGCCGGAATCGGCGCGCCAGTTTCAGCAACACCGACACCAGCACGCTGCACAGCACGCTCAGCAACACGAAAATCATCGGGGAATTCCAGCGCGACCAGGGCGCATTGTGCCGCAGCACCGGCCAAAGTCATCGGTGCGGTCGGGCATCAGCCGCGCAGGCTCTTCACCAGCATCAGGATCGCCACCGCGATGATCGCCAGCGCGAAGATGATGTTCAGCGCGCCGCGCGTCTTCGCCAGCCGCTTCGCACCCATCGCGCCCAGCCAGCCACCGACGATGCCGCCGCCGATGAACTCGGCCGCCACCGGCCAGTCGACCAGGCCGGAGATCGCGTAGTTGGTCGCCGCGGTGAGGCCGAACGAGCCGACCGCGAACAGCGAGGTGCCGATCGCGTAGATGATCTCCATGCCGCTGGCGAACATCAGCCCGGGCACGATCAGGAAGCCGCCGCCGATGCCGAAGAAGCCGGCCAGGCTGCCGGTGCCCAGGCCCACCGCACCCAGTCGCGGATACATGCCCGGCAGCGGATAGCGATCCACGCCGCCGCGCCGCCCGCGCAGCATGAAGCCGGCCACCACCATCATCAGCAGCGCGAACAGCACCAGCAGGTGCTGGCCGTTGATCGCCTTGCCGATGCTGGAGCCGATGAAGGCGCCGAGCACGCCGGTGGCGGCGAAGGTAAAGGCCACCTTCCAGCGCACGTGGCCGGCACGCGCATGGGGGATCAGGTTGGCGAACGCATTGAACGACACCGCCAGCGCACTGGTGCCGATCGCCAGGTGCGGGTCGTGCACGCCGACCACGTACAGCAGCAGCGGCACCGCCAGGATCGAGCCGCCACCGCCGATCAGGGCCAGCGAGAAACCCACGGCCGAACCGCAGGCGATCGCCAGCAGGGCCTGCATGGTCAGCAGATGCGTCATCGCGGTTTCCATGCAGGTGGAAGGTCAGTCGTCGACACAGAACTGCCTGAACAAGGTGGTCATCAGCGCCTGCACGCGCGGGTCGCTGATGCGGTAATGGATCGTCTGCGCTTCGCGCCGGCCGCTGACCACGCCGTCGCGACGCAACAGCGACAGGTGCTGGGACACGGTGGCCTGGGCCAGCCCCAGCGCCTGCGCCAGCTCGCCGACCGAGCGTTCGCCCTGCACCAGCTCGCACAGCAGCATCAGCCGGTTGTGGCTGGCCATCGCCTTCAGCACCGCGACCGCCTCGTCGGCGTGGCGATGCAGCTGCGCCGGCAGGGCCGGCGCGGCGACGTGCCGCGCCCGAGGCTTGCGCCGGGTGACGGTGGCCATCAGCGACGGCTCATTTCCAGCCAGCCGCGCAGGATCGACAAGTCGTAACCGGCCGCCTCGGTGGTGGCCAGGATGTTGTCGACGGTGTCGTCGGACGACAGCGCCCACAGCGCGCTGCAGCGCGTGCCGCTGCGGCAGAACGCCAGCACCGGCCCGGGCAGTTGCGCCAGCGCCTCGCTGAAGCTGCGCACCTGGTCATCGTTGACCTTGCCCGACACCACCGGGATATGCCGCCATTCGAGGCCCGCCGCGAGTGCCGCCGCTTCCAGCCCGGCGTTGTCCGGCTGGCCCGGCTCTTCGCCGTCGGGCCGGTTGTTGACGACGCTGCGAAAGCCCTGCGCGACGATCGCCGGCATGTCCGCCGCGGCGATCTGCGGGGCGACGCTGAGCTGCTCGGTGAGTTGACGGGGTTGCATGGGTTTCCCTCCAGGGTGAAGCCGCGCCGGCGATCAGATCGCATCCAGCGGAATTTTCAGATAGCGCACGCCATTGTCCTCGGCCGGCGGCAGGTGGCCGGCGCGCATGTTCACCTGTACCGCGGGCAACAGCAACTGCGGCACTTTCAGGGTGGCGTCGCGGGCGCGGCGCATGGCCACGAAGGCCGCCTCATCGATGCCGTCGCGCACGTGGACGTTGCCCGTGCGCTGCGCGGCCACGGTGGTTTCGCAGACGAACCCGTCCCGTCCCGGCACCTGGTAGTCGTGGCACAGGAACAGCCGCGTCGCGTCCGGCAGCGCGAAGATCCTGCGGATCGAGCGGTACAGCGTGGCCGCGTCGCCACCGGGGAAGTCACAGCGGGCGGTGCCGTAGTCGGGCATGAACAAGGTGTCGCCGACGAAGGCGGCGTCGCCGATCACATGCACCATGCACGCCGGCGTGTGGCCGGGCGTGTGCAGCGCCTGCGCATCGATGCCGCCCAGCAGGTAGCGCTCGCCGTCGGCGAACAGGTGATCGAACTGGCTGCCGTCACGGGCGAAGCCGGCGCCGGCATTGAACAGCGTGGCGAAGGTCGCTTGCACCTCGCGGATGTGCTCGCCGATGGCAAGTCGGCCACCCAGCCGCTCGCGCACGTACGGCGCCGCGGACAGGTGATCGGCATGGGCATGCGTCTCGATGAGCCATTCGACGTCGAGCCGCTGCGCCTGCACGAAGGCGATCACCGCGTCGGCCGACGCATGGCCGGTGCGCCCGGACGTCGCGTCGTAGTCGAGCACCACGTCGAACACCGCCGCCTTCATCGTGGCCGGGTCCCACGCCACGTGGCTGAAGGTGTTGCTCGGTTCGTGGAAGAACGACTTCACTTCGGGACGTTGCATGACGTGCTCCCTCAACGCCGGGCCGCCGGCAACCGCGATGCCAGCCACCAGCCAACGACCATGCTTGCCACCAGCGCCAGCAGGGACGGATCGGTCGCGCCCAGCGAGGCCAGCGCAGGACCGGGACAGTATCCCGCGATGCCCCAGCCGATGCCGAACAGCGCCGCGCCGCCTACCAGCCGCATATCGAACCGCCGCGAGGTGGGCAGCTGGAAGGCGTCCGCCAGCAGCGGACGCGCACGCCGCAGCACCAGCCGGTAGCCGATCGCCGTGGTCAGCACCGCACCGGCCATCACGAACGCCAGGCGTGGGTCCCACTGGCCGAAGATGTCGAGGAAACCCAGCACCACCGCCGGCTGGGTCATGCCGCCGAGGCTCAGGCCCAGTCCGAACAGCAGGCCGGCCAGCAGGCCGAGTAGCAGCTTCATGTCACAGCCCTCCGGGCAGGTGGCGGACCACGTAGACCGTGGCGATGCCGAAGACCATGAAGACCGCGGTGGCCAGCAGGGAACGGGGCGACAGGCGCGCGATGCCGCAGACGCCGTGGCCGCTGGTGCAGCCGCTGCCGATGCCCGTGCCGAAGCCCACCAGCAGGCCGGCCAGCAGCATCCACGGCAAACCTGTTTGCGGCGCGCCGATGCCGCTGTCGCCGCGAATCAGCCAGAGCAGCCATGGCGCGATGACCAGGCCCGCCACGAAGGCGATCCGCCAGCCGCGATCGCCGACGCCGCGACGGATCAGGCTGCCGGCAATCCCGCTGATGCCGGCGATCCGCCCCAGCGCCGCCATCAGCAGCACGGCAGCCACACCGATCAGGACGCCGCCAAGGACGGAAAGCAGGTAGGGATGCATAATGGTTGTTTCGTATATTCTAATTAATGAATTTATATATCATGCCATCGCCGGCTACCGCAATGGCAGACCGCATCATCCCGTTCGTCCGGATGACGGCCTGCCTGAAGCTTCACGCGATGGCGAGTTACCCGTGGCCTTCCCGGGCCAGGTGCATCTTTCGCAGCAGCGCGACGAAGCGCGGGTCGGCGCGCAACGCATCCCAGCGGCGATCCACCCGGAGGAAGGTCATCCGCACGTCGTGCGCGGCATAGCCGCGTTCGAGCCAGTCGAGCGCGTGCGCGTTGTCGCCCAGGCCGCAATAGATCGTGGCGATGCTGGTGGGCGGCAGGTACGCCTGCTGCGCGCGCTGCAGCAGGTCATCGAGCACGGCCTGCGCCTGCGCTGTGCGGCCAGCGCGGGCCAGCGCGAAGCCGAGCATCGAGACCGCCTGCTGGCTGCCGCCGGACAGTTTGCTGGCCGCGGCGAAGTCGTCGACCGCCGCGGCGTAGCGCCTTGCGTTGCTGTCGAGCCAGCCGAGCACGAGATGGGCGATCCAGAAGTCCGGGTGCGCACGGCGCACCCCTTCGGCCTGCATGCGCGCCTCGTCCGGGCGGCCGGCATAGGCCACGAAACTGGCCTCCAGTGCGACGTACAGCGGCGAGGTCGGATCCAGTTCGCGCGCGCGCTGGCTCTCGTGCAATGCCTCGTCGTTGCGACCGAGGTTGGACAGCAACGCCGCGTAGCCGAAATGCAGGTCGGCGAAGTTCGGCTGCAGTGCGATCCCGCGCCGGAAAGCGGCTTCCGCCGCAGCCCAGTCCCAGTCGTACCAGAAGTGGACGAAACCGAGCGGCACATACGCTTCGGCCAACGTGTCATCGATTTTCAGCGCGTGCAGCGCGGCGGCCCTGGCCAGCGGCAGCACGATCTGCGGGTCGGCGTCGCTGATGATCGCCTGGCGCCGATAGCCTTCGGCCAACCCCACGTAGGCCAGCGCGTAGTTGGGGTCGATCTTCAACGCGCGCTGGAAGGCCTCGATGCTGCGGACCAGTTCCGGCGGCGTGGCGTTCTGCAGGTGCAGGCGCCCTTCGAGATACAGCTGATAGGCGGCGACGTTGCTGGTATAGTTCTGCTGCATGCGCAGGCGTTCGTCGCGATCAAGCTTGAGCGACAGCGCCGTGGCCACTTTCTGCGTGATCGCGTCCTGCATCGCGAAGACGTCGTCGAAATTTTCGTCGAAGCTGCCCGTCCACAACGCCGCGCCACCGGGAATCGCCAGCAGCCGCGCATTCACCCGCACCCGATCGCCGCGCCGCTGCACATAACCTTCCAGCACCGAATTGACGCCCAGCGCCTGCCCGGCGGCGATCGCATCGTGGCCTGCGCCGGCATACCGACGCACCGCATCCAGCGAGCGCACCACCACGTGCGGATTGGTGCTCAGCTTGGTGATCAGGGTGTCGGCCATGCCCAGTTCCAGCACCGCATCGTGGGCATCTGCCGGCAGCGGTTTGAATGGCAGCACCGCGAGGCTGGGAACCGGCACCGGCGCGGCGGTGCGCGCGTGCCAGAACCAGCCTGCCGCGATGACGATCGCCAGCAGGGCCAGCACGTCGACGATGCCGATGCGGCGTGACGAACGTCCGGGGGCTGGCGGCACGGGCAACACGTCTTCCTGCGCGGGCACTCCTTGCGCCGGAACCGGCGCGGCGCCCGCCGGCTCCGGGTCGGCCATCCGCCGCACCGGCTCGACGAAACGATAGCCCTGCCCCGGCTCGGTGAGGATGAAGCGATGGTCGCCCGCGCTCGCTCCCAGCACGCGGCGCAGCGCGGAGATGTTCTGCGTGAGGTTGTTCTCCTCGACGATCCGGTTCGGCCAGATCGCCGTCATCAGCGCCTCCTTGCCGAGCACCTTGCCGCCGTTCTCCACCAGCAGCAGCAAGGTATCGAACACCTTGGGCGTCAGCGGGACCGGCGTGCCGTCGTCGCGGCACAACTGCCGCGCGGCGACGTCGATGCGGAAATCGCCGAAGGCGTAATCAGGCTGTCGCGGCTCGCTCACGTCACCTCCCGACCGGGGATCGCGTACCTAGCACCGGCTGTCGAACGAACCACCCGGCCGTCAGGCCGCCTGGCGAGCGGGCTTCAGAAGAATTCAGCAATCTTCAGCCGGTTTGCCAACGACTTTCAGCGGGACACGGGGCGAGTGTACGCGTCGCCCGGCGACCTGCGCGACAGCGTCGCTGCGAGGGCATCCAGACCCGATGATTCCGAGGTGACCGAGATGAAACACGTGATGATGAAATCCGCACTGATGCTTGCCTTCACGGCCGCGCCGCTGCTGGCGCCGGCCCAGTCGATACCGCTGGACAAGGCGGTCGGACCGGCGGATGTCGCGGCGGCTGCCCTGCTCCCCTCGCAGCGGATCGAGGGCTTGTGGGACGAGCAGGTGGAGCAGGTCGACTGCCACAGCGGCGCACCGCTGCATCCGATCGGGCGCGGCACCAACCTGTTCCTGCATGGTGGCGCCCTCGTCGCCACCAACAATGCGCCGCCCACCGTGATGGGCATGACGCTCGGCCAGTGGCGCCATGCCGGCGGCAACCGGTTCCGCGCGCGGATGCGCCTCAACCTGTTCCAGCCGCCGCTGGAAACCTTCACCGGCTTTCGCGTGATGACCCGGGACATCACCTTGTCGAATCATGGCAACAGCCTCACCGGCACGGTCTCGGTGCAGGACTATTTCCCGGAGGGTGCGCCGCAGGGCGCGCCGTTCTGCGCCCGCGAAAGCGGCACGCGGATCGCGTCGCCGTAAGTGCAGCAAGCAGGCGCGGCGCGGGGATTCGTTCCGGCGCCGCGCATGCACCGGGCACGGACCGGCCGGGATTCGGGATGACCGATGCCCTGCGCCGGTGTTCCGGTTTCGTACCACGATCAAACGAAAAGGCCTGGCTAACCAGGCCTTTCCCTCGTTTCAACGGCGCGACTCCGGCCGCCCGGCGAGCAACCGGTTTACTCCTTTGTGGAGTTCCAGGTTTGGGTGCTTCCGGAATCCATCGAGTGATTGGCGGTCTTCATGCTCTTGCCGTCCGCCGAGATGGTCATGGTGCTGGTGAGCCGTGGCTTGCCATCCATGAAATAGGTTTCGCGCAAGGCGTTCTTGCCGATGCGCTTCACGGACACCGTGCCACTCTGCTTGCCATTCTGCATGAACGGCACCGCCTTGCCGCCGATCACGCCGGCGTACGAGCCGCCGTTGCCGCTGTTGTAATCGACCTTGTTGCCATCGACCTTGTAGGTGTCGGTCCTGGCAGGCCCGCTTACGTCGGCCAGGTGGTCGAACCGCCACGAACCGGCCACGGCATTCGATCCGGCGGATGCCTTGCCCACCCGGTGGAACATCGCTTTCGAGGTGGATTCGGATCCATCGCGGTTCGAGGTGGACATGGCCGTGGCGGTCGTGCCGTCCGCGGCTACCGTGAAGGTCGAGGTGGCCAGCGTCTTGCCACCCATCCTGGTCGTGCGCTGGACCGTGTGGTCGTCGATCACCTTGACCGCGATGCTGTCGAAATTGGGATGACCGCTGACCGTGTGGTCCTCGCCATCGGCCTTGATGCTGATGGGGGGCGTGGTGTTGTCGGTGAACATGCCATCCTTGAGCGTCATGATCACCGGCTTGCCGCCGGTCTCGTGCATCGAGCTGGCATCCGTTTTCCACGTGCCATTGAATGCGTCTTGCGCAAACACGCACGCAGGGACCAGCAGCGCGAGCGCGAAGCTCGCGATGAGCAGCTTTTTCATTGATTCCTCCAGAAGGGGCCCGAATCCCGGCACAGGCACTGTGGCCCTGCGGTGCCTCGTTGCAGGCTGCGCGCGATGACGTAAATCTCGGGTTAAGCGAATACGCCGTCGTCCGCCGCGTCCCGCGCCTACTTCTGCAACATCTGCCGGAACGCCGCCGTGCTCATCGGTCGTCCCAGGAAATGCTCGATCAGATCTTCGGCGCTTTCCGAGCCACCGGGGTCGAGCACGGCCTTGCGGTAGGCCATCGCCACCTGCGGGTTGCGCATGCCTGCGGCCTTGAAGCGGGTGAACAGGTCCAGCGCGATCGCCTTGGACCAGACGTAGGTGTAGTAGAACGCGCCGTAGTCTTCCAGGGCGCCAAACGCCGCGTAGACGTGCGCGCCATCGGGCGTGGGCACCGGCCCGTACGGGTCGTAGAGCTTGAGCCACATCGGCTCCAGATCGAAGCCGGCGGGCTGGTCGTGGAAGCCCAGCGACACGTTGGCCAAGCCGAGCTGGCGGCGCCAGTAGCTCGCTTCGCCGAAGTGACGGGCGGCATTCATCTTGGCCACCAGCGCCGCTGGAATCGGTTCGCCCTTGGCGTTGGTCGCAAATCGCCGCAAGGTGTCGGCGTTCCAGATCCACTCCTCCAGCAACTGCGAAGGCGCCTCGATGAAGTCCCATTGCAGGGTCATCATGCTTTGCGAGACGTACTGCTGGTGGCCCGAATACAGCACGTGCAGCAGGTGGCCGAACTCGTGCAGGAAGGTCTTGACGCCGGCATGGTCCATCGGCCCGGTGGCCGGCAGATTGCAGACCAGACCCGCCAGCGGGATCTGCCCGTTGGCCAGGCCCATCCGCACCGCGGCGGTTTTCGCATGCTGGAATTTCCCCGCACGCGGATGCATGTCGAGGAAGAACCGGCCGACCAGCTTGCCGTGGTCATACAGCTCATAGCCCTCGACATCGCTCGACCAGAAGTGCGCACCTTTCCATGGCCGGATGTCGGCACCGAACAGGTCATGCATCAGCGCGAACACGCCGTCACGGGTCTTCGCATAGGTGAAGTACTGCCGCACCTGCGCCTCGTCGAATCCGTAGTCACGCTTCTTCACGATGTTGGTGAGGTAGCTGACGTTCCATGCCTGCAAGGTGGATTCGCCGGGGATCAGCCGCTGCTGCTCGGCCAGCAGGGTCGCGTTGTCGCGTTTTGAACCGTCGATCGCGGCGGCCGCGATGCTGTCGAGGAAGGCTTTCACGTGCTGCGGCGTGCCGACCATCTTGTCGGCCGTGTCCAGCGCGGCGAAGCTGCGGTAGCCCAGCAGGTGGGCCAGCTCGGCGCGCCTGGCCAGCAGGGTTTTCAGCGTGGCCTCGTTGGCGGGCCAGGCGCGGTTGGCGAAGCGCAGGTACATCTGCTTGCGCACCGACGCCTTGTCGGCGAATTCGATCAGCGGATTGGCGTCCAGCGCCACCGTGCGGATATGGATCAGGCCATCGGCGGCCGGTTTGTGCGCGTCGATGTAGTCCTGCGGCATGCCGGCCAGGTCGTCCACCGACGCCAGCGTGACCTCGCTCTTGTCCTCGGCAAGGTTGCGCTGGAACGCCAGGCCGGCGTCGGTGATCTGCTGTTTCAGCGCCGCGACCTTGGCGCGGGTCGCCGCATCCTTGTCCACGCCGGCCAGGCGGTAATTGCGCAGGATCTTTTCCAGCGCGTAAGCCACCGATGGCTCCAGCCCCGTTGAAGGAATCGCCGCCAGCCGGTCGTAGATCGGTCGGGACAGCGACACGCCGGCCACCTTCTCGGCCAGCTTGCTGGCGCAGGCCCGGGCGGCGTCGCGGATTGCCTGGTCCGGATTTGTGGAATCGACCAGGTCCAGTTCCAGGCCGCCCATCATCAGCACGTTGCTCAGCTCGTCGTAGGCCTGGAAGTCCTGCGCCATGCTGGCCGGGCCGGTGCGTGCTTCCAGTGCCGCGCGCAGCGAATCATCGAGCTGCAACGAAGTGGCGCAACGTTGATGGACGGCAGCGACCGAAGCGGGGGCCAGCAAGGGACTCTGCAGGAACGACGCGACCTGCTGCGGCGTGGTGGCCGCCTGTGCCGCAACGGCGCAGCCAAACAGGCCCGCGGCGAAAATCACCGAAACCATCAACCGCATCTGCATGTCCCCGCTGGATGGTGACCCGCGCCCTTGCGGCGAGTGTCCACGGCAGCCTCACCGTTGGCGAACTCTACTCTTGGCGCACGCCCGCTGGATACCGCGGGCTCGCGGGAACTCAGTGCCTGCCCGTCGGCGCCCCAAGCAGATGTCCCTGCACCTCGGTGCCGTACAGCGACATCGGCGTGTCATGGTACTTCTTGCGCGTCTCGCCGACGCTGCCGTCGAAGCGCGGGTCCTGCGGACGCTCGTGCGCGTCCATGTACATCGCGACGTCCCATGCGTCCTGGTCGCTCAGCGTGTTGCCGCGACTGAACGGCATGTTCGCCTTGATGAAGGCGGCGGCGTTGTCCAGCTGGTGCATGCCGGCGCCCCAGTTGAACGACTGCGGCCCCCACAGCGGCGGAAACACGTTGCGCCCGGCAACCTGCTGGCCCTGGCCGTCGTCGCCGTGGCAGAGCGCGCAGTTGTTCTTGAACACGGTTTCGCCACGCGCGTAGTCCGGTGGTTGCGGCGGCTTGAAGCCAGCCTTCGGATAGCCCGCGCCAGGCAACTTCTTCCCCACCGGTGCGCCGGTGGCCATCCACCAGGCGTAGGTTTCCAGCGCCACCATCTCGGCACTGTCCAGCGGCGGCGCCTTGCCGTTCATGCTGAAGCGGAAACAGCCCTGCAGGCGTTCGCCGAAAGTGTTCACCTTGCCGTTCTTCTTGCGGTACTGCGGGTACACGCCATAGGCGCCCCACAGCGGCGCCGAGTTCGCCTGGCGACCGGCATCGAGATGGCAGTTGCTGCAGCTCAGCCCGTTGCCGACATACGCCTTCGCGTGCGTGGGCGTGTCGGTGAAGATGTCGCGCCCCTGGCGGATCACGTCGCCCAGCGGCCCGGCGGGAATCGCCGACTCAGCCGGCGGCGAGAACGTCGTCGACGCGGGCGCGGCGGTCACCGCTTTCGGCACCGAGGCGGCGGTCGCCGGAGCAGGCGCGGGCGCCGGCTTCTGAGTGCAAGCGGTCAGGACACAGACGAACGCGAAACCTGCAAGCACGAACTTCATGGCACAGCCTCCGCAGCCGGAACGGGTTGGGCCGCGAACCATGCCGCCACCGCCTCGATGTCCTGCGCGCTGAGGGCCGCGGACAGATGCTGCATCAGTTGCAGCGGATCGTTGTGTCGCGTGCCTTGCTGCCAGGCTTTCAACTGGGCCTCGATGTAGCTGGCTGGCTGGCCGGCCAGCGGCGGAAAGTTTGCACCCACGCCGCTGCCGCCCGGGCCGTGGCATTGCACACAGCCGGGCACGCCGCGGCTCCAGTCGCCCCGCGTGGCGAGCAGCGCACCGGCGCTGTCGGGCGCGGGCAGCGCCGTCGCCGGTTTCGCCGCCAGCGGCAGCTGGCTGTAGTACGTCGCCATCGCGTGGCGTTCGTCTTCGCTCAGCGCGGCCGCCGTCGGTTGCATCACCGGGTTGCTGCGCGCGCCGCTGACGAAGTCGTCCAGCTGCTTCTGCAGGTACGCGGCATCCAGACCCGCCAGTCGCGGATTGCCCGCGGCGGCCTGGCCGGCGCCGTCCGCGCCATGGCAGGCCATGCACGGCGCGGCGCCCCGCCCGTTGCCCGCGTTGGCGATGGCGGCGGCATCGACGGCCAGCGCAGCAGGCGGCATGCCGATGCCGGCCAGCGCGACGATCCCGAACAAACGACGTATGGCCGGCCGGAGCATGGCGTGCACCTCAGTGGGCGGGAAGGAAGCCGTACTTGCGATACACCGCGGCCGCGGCGGGGCTCTGCATGAAGGCCATGAAGTCCTTCGCCGCCTGCTCGTGCGGCGCGTTCCTCATGCGCGCCGCGGTATACGTGGCGACCGCGTTCTGCGCCTCGGGAATGGCCACGGTTTCCACCGGGTGATGCAGGATCTGCTGTTGGAAATACGCCTCGGTCGACCACACCGGCGCCGCGTCCGATGCGCCCTGCAGCACGCGCAGCGGCGACTGGCGATGATGGATGCGGGTGAGGAAGGTGGTGCCGTCGGCCACCTTGGCCTGCATGATGGTGTGGTCGAGCGCCTCGCCACCGGCCTTGCGGTAGCTCGCCTCGATCTGCTTCGCGATGCCTTCCCAGGCCGGGTTCGGCATGCTGACCCGCACGTCGCCGCGACCCAGGTCGGCCAGCCCCGTGATGTGTTTCGGGTTGCCCCGGGCGACCAGGATCGCCAGCGGATTGCGCGCGTAGTCATGCGTCTCGGCAAACCAGCCGTGCTCTTTCTGCCGGTCGGCGATGGCGCCCTTGCCGGCCGTATAGACGTCCGGACGGTGAGTGATGCGCAGGTTGCCCATGACCAGCGAGCCGCTCTCGATCTGCTTGGCCAGGATGCCCGGCGGCAGGGTTTCCACGAAGATCCGCTGGTAGGCGGGATGCGCCTGCCGGAATGCATCCATCAGGTCGTGCACCACCATGAACTGGTTGCCGGCGAAGAACACCACCAGCTGCGGATCGACGATGTCGCCGTGCAGGTCGGCGATCGCGTCGAACGGCGGCACGCTGAACTGCAGGCCGGCCGGCGGCGGATTCCACGGCGGCAGGTAGTCGGGTTGGTCGGCGGCGCTGGCGGCAACGCTCAGCACGCATGCGGCGGCGGCCAGCAACAGCCGGGGAATCGGATGGCGCATGACGATCTGCTCCTGCGGATGGATTTACTGCGGGCTCAACGCGTAACCCTGCTGCTGCAGGTCGATCACCGTGGTCAGCCCGGACAGCGCCACGGTGACCTGCGGATCGACCCAGTCGTACTGGAAGTCGTGTTCGGCCACGGCCTGGGCGCACACGGCGACATCCACCCCGGCCTTGCGCAGCTGGGCGATCAGCGGCAGGTTGGGATTGGCCACGCCGTATTTCTTGCGGTATTGCGCGTCGTTCAACACGATCGGCGTGGCTGGCCCGGCCGCGATCGCCACGAATTTCAGGTGCGACAGCGGCACGCCGGCGTTGACGTAGAGGTTCACCGCCCGCGCCACGTGATCCAGCGACGGACTCACCGTGGTCGGCTTGTCGCCGGCCTTGCCCAGGCTGAACACGACCTTGTAGGTGGCCTGGCGATCGGGCTGGTAGGCCGCCTGCGGCATCGGATGAATCCGGCCGGCGCCGTGGATGGTCGGGGTCTGCCAGAAGTCGTTGCCGGCAACGGCGCCGGTGGAAAACAGGGCCAGCGCAAGCAATGCGGGCACGAACGAACGGATCATGATGACCTCGCTGACTTTCCGGCAGCGCGAAATGGCGCCGGGTCATGCTATGCCCGCACCGCTTCGTCGACCAAGGACGGATTTGTGATCAGGCCGATAAGCCGGGCTTATCGGTGCCCGCCAGGCCCATCACATGAGCCCATCACACCGGTGCGGAGCGCTGGGCGAAGTAGCGCGCCGGCGGCCGCCCGAACTGGCGCCGGAACATGGCCACGAAGGCGCTGACGCTGACGTAGCCCAGCGCATCGGCGACCTCGCCCACCTGTTCGCCGGCGGCCAGGCGTTCCAGCGCCCGGCTGAGCCGGGCCTGCTGTCGCCACTGGGCGAAGCTGCAGCCGGTTTCGCTGCGAAAGAGCCGGCTCAGGCTGCGCGCAGAGAGCCCGGCCCAGTCGGCCCATGCCTCCAGGCTGCGGTTGTCATGCGGCTCGGCCAGCAGCTTGCGCGAGATGCGCAGCAGGCGCCGGTCATCCGGCATCGGCAGGTGCAGCGGATGATCGGCGATCCGCGCGCGGCGCATCTCGTCCATCAGCACGTCCATGATGCGTTGCTGCCCCTCGTCCAGCCGATCGCTGTCGGCCCAGGCGGAAGCGCGATGCACCAGTGCCCGCATCAGCTCGTTGGCGCCCAGCACGCTGGGCTCGTCCGGCATGCCGACGGCGGCCTGTGGCGCCACGAACACGCCCCAGCCGTGGGTGCTCTGGATCACGCTGACGGTGTGTTCCTCGCCCGGCGGCATCCAGCCCACCCGATGTGGCGTCAGCGTCCACAAGCCGAGCCGGGTGCGAACGCACACCAGGCCGCTTTCCACGTACATGAACTGGCCGCGCAGGTGGCTGTGCCACACGCTCTCCCGTTCCGGTGCCAGGTCGTTCACGACAAAGGCGATCAGGCCCGGGCCGTCCGCCCGCTCGATGCGCAGAAATTGTTCCTGGTGTCCCATTGGCGGGTTCTCGACACTTTTTGACTTATTCACGTTATCAGGCCAGGCGGGCAGAAAACTACACTGGGTCGACCCATCCAGCACGTCCCTCTGGCGCTCTGTCCATTCCCTGCCGGCAGAAACGTCTTCCATCTGATCCCGGAGGAAACCGATGCCCGTGAATACCCCCACCTTGCTGCGAACCCGGCCCACGCTCGACGCCAACGAGGCCTGCGTCACCTTCGTCGCCGCGGCGCAGTTGATGCTCGATCCCGCCACTCCCGAAACCCTGCGCCGCGAAGTCGAACCGCGGCTGCTGGCCCAGTTGCCCACCTTGCGGGCGCTGGGCGTGTTCGACCTGTTCGAATTGCGCGACCCCGCCTTGCGCGCCTGGCTGGCCGACGAGCTGGCGGAACTGGGCGGGGGCGGCGTTCGAACGTAATTTGCCTGCGCAAGCATCAACACAGACATATTTGCCTTGACAACTATAGTTTTGGCAATAGAATGCGCGGCATGAAGACCGAAGCTCCGCTTTTGCACTCGCCCCCCAGCGACCCGGCACACCCGCCGAGCCTGGGCATGTTGCTGAACATGGTGCGCTCCGAAATCGTGCGTGCGGTCGAGGCGGAGCTGGCCAAGCAGGATCTGGACCTGAGCTTCACCCAGTTCCTGATCCTGAAGAAGGCACATCAGCTGGGTGCGGTGTCGGCCACCGAGCTGGCCCGTGCGGTGGAGCTCGACGGTGGCGCCATGACGCGCCAGCTCGACCAGCTCGAACGCAAGGGCCTGCTGCGCCGCACGCCGCACGCACAGGATCGCCGCGCCCTGCGCATCGAGCTGACCAGCGCCGGCAACGCGGTCTGGCAGAACTCCGCCTCGCTGTGCAGCGAGCGGGTGATGACGGCGGCGCAGCGCTCGATGACGTCGACCGAACAGGCCCGGTTGCATGACTACCTGGGGCGCGTGCTGAGCGCGCTTCGCGACAAGAACTGATCCCTCCCCCAATCTCCCTCTCTTCCCCGGACTTCCACCCATGCGTCTGCACTTACTGGCGGCTGCGACCGCCCTGACCCTGGCATTGGCCGGCTGCGCCAGCAGCGGTGGCCTGCAGCCGGATGGCACGCCGATCGATGCCGCCTCGCTGAAAGCCGAGCGCAGCCTCGCGCGGCTGGACCTGACGCCGGCCGCGTGGCCCGCGCAGGACTGGTGGCACGCGCTGGGCGACAGCCAGCTGGACGCGCTGATCGATGAGGCGCTGCACGACAATCCCGGCCTTGGCGTGGCCGACGCGCGCGCCCGCGCAGCCCAGGCCGAGGCCGGCCGTGCCGACGCGGCGCGCAAGCCCAGCATCAACGCCGGCGCCAGCGTGTCCGGCGCACGCATCCCCACCACGGTGATGCCGGCGGATTCCGGCGGCGGCCATTTCGCGCTGGCCAAGTACGCCGACGTGAGCTTCAAGTGGGGCATCGACCTGTGGGGTGGCAAGCGTGCCGCGTGGGAAGCCGCGCTGGGTTCCGCCCGCGCCGCCGAGATCGACGCCCGCGCCGCGCGCATCGAGCTGTCCGGCAACGTGGCGCGCGCGTATGCGCAGCTCGGTTATGCATTCACCCAGCAGGACCTGGCCCGGGGCGAGCTGGAACGCGCCAGCCAGGCCCGCACGCTGACCAGCCAGCGGGTCGCCGCCGGCATCGACAACCAGATCGCGCTGAAGCAGTCCGATGGCGAAGTGGCCGTGGCGCAGCAGGACGCCGCACTGGCCGATCGCGCGGTGGACGCCGCCCGTTCGTCGCTGTCGGTGCTGCTGGGCAAGGGTCCGGATCGCGGCCTGCAGATCGGTCGCCCGCACCTGCTCACCCCGGCCCAGCTCGCGGTGCCCGACAACCTGCCGCTGGACCTGCTCGGCCACCGTGCCGATCTGGTCGCCGCGCGCTGGCGTGTCGAAGCGGCCGGCAAGGACATCAAGGCCGCAAAGACCGAGTTCCTGCCCAACATCAGCCTGGGCGCGATGGCCGGCGTGATCACGCTGGGTGGCGGCAATCCGTTCACCCTGCCCGCGCGCTTCTACCAGTTCGGCCCGACGCTGAGCCTGCCGATCTTCGACGGCGGCCGCCTGCGCGCCAACCTTTCCGGCAAGGATGCGCAGTACGACCTGGCCGTGGCGCAGTACAACCAGACCCTGGTCGGCGCACTGAACGAAGTGGCCGACGAACTCTCCGCCGCGCATGCCGTGCAACTGCAGCTGGACGCGCAGCGGCGGGCGCAGACCGCGGCGCGGCAGGCCTGGCAACTGGCCGAGCAGCGTTACAAGGCCGGCATCGGCAGCTATCTCGAAGCGCTCGTGGTGCGTCAGCAATTGCTGACGGCCAACCGCGGCGTGGCCGCGCTGGAAGCGCAGCAGGTCGACCTTTCCGTACAGCTGATCGAGGCGCTCGGCGGTGGCTTCCAGCCGCAGGCCGACGCGCCCGCCTCTTCCTCTTCTTCCCCCATCTCACGTTCCTGAGGCAGCCCCATGTCCAGCCCGACCTCCACTCCGGCCGATAGCACGGCCGCCACGACTCCCGCCGCCCCGAAGAAGAATCCGCGCGGCTTCATGCTGCGCCTGCTCGGCCTGGTGGTGCTGCTCGGCATCATCGCCTGGGCCTTGTGGTACTTCCTCGACGGCCGCTGGTACGAAGGCACCGACGATGCCTACGTCAACGGCAACGTGGTGCAGATCACCCCGCAGGTGCCCGGCACCGTGGTCAGCATCGGCGCCGACGACGGCGACCTGGTGCACGCCGGCGACGTGCTGGTGCAGCTCGATCCCAGCGACGCCGACGTGGCGCTGGCCGAGGCGAAGGCCAACCTGGCCAACACCGTGCGCAAGGTGCGCGGCCTGTATTCCAGCGTCAACGGCGCCCAGGCCGACGTGGCCGCGCGCAAGACCGCGGTCGACAAGGCCCGCGCCGACTACAAGCGCCGCGTGGCGCTGGCCAAGTCCGGGGCGATCTCGGCCGAGGAACTGGCGCACGCCAGCGACGCGCTGACCACCGCGGAGAGCGCGTTGATCACTTCGCAACAGCAGTACCAGACCAGCAAGGTGCTGGTCGACGACACCGTGGTCGCCTCGCACCCGGACGTGCAGGTTGCCGCAGCCAGGTTACGGGCGGCCTATCTGGACGACGCCCGCGCCAGCCTGGTGGCGCCGGTGGACGGCTATGTGGCCAAACGCTCGGTGCAGGTCGGCCAGCGCGTGCTGCCCGGCGCCGCGCTGATGGCCGTGGTGCCGCTGCACGGCGTGTGGGTGGATGCGAACTTCAAGGAAACCCAGCTGACGAAAATGCGCATCGGCCAGCCGGTGGAGATCGAGTCGGACGTCTACGGCGGCTCGGTGAAATACAAGGGCAAGGTGCAGAGCCTGGGTGTCGGCACCGGCAGCGCGTTCTCGCTGCTGCCCGCGCAGAACGCCACCGGCAACTGGATCAAGATCGTGCAGCGCATTCCCGTGCGCGTGGTGTTCGACGATCCGGCGATGCTGGAAAAGCACCCGCTGCGGCTGGGCATGTCGGTGACGGTGGACGTGAGCCTGCACGACCAGAACGGCCCGACCCTGGCCCAGAAGTCGCCCACCCAGCCGGCCTTCAGCACCGACGTCTACAAGCAGCAGTTGGTCACCGCGGACGCGACGATCAACCAGATCATCCACGCCAACATGGCCGGCAACAAATGAAGCCCCCTCCCCTGCTCGCAGGGGAGGGTTGGGGTGGGGTTGGCTCTTGATCTTGAGGGAAGGTCAAGAGCGTTACCCCCTCCCAACCTCCCCCTGCTCGCAGGGGGAGGAGCAAGCAAAAGCCCCATCACTGACCGACGCCGATGACCACCCAATTCCGTCCACCCAATCTGGCACTGAGCACGATCGGTCTGTCGCTGGCGACCTTCATGCAGGTGCTGGACACCACGATCGCCAACGTGTCGTTGCCGACGATCGCCGGCAACCTCGGCGTCAGCAACAACCAGAGCACCTGGGTGATCACCTCGTTCGCGGTGAGCATGGCGATCTCGCTGCCGTTGACCGGCTTCCTCACCCGCCGCTTCGGCGAGGTGCGGCTGTTCACCGCCTGCACGCTGCTGTTCGCGCTGACCTCGTTCCTGTGCGGGGTCTCGCAGAGCATGGGCATGCTGATCCTGTTCCGCGCGCTGCAGGGCGCGGTGGCCGGGCCGATGTATCCGATCACGCAGAGCCTGCTGATTGGCATCTACCCGCCGGCCAAGCGCGGCATGGCGCTGGCGCTGCTGGCGATGGTCACGGTGGTGGCGCCGATCGCCGGCCCGATCCTGGGCGGCCTGATCACCGACAACTATTCGTGGCCGTGGATCTTCTTCATCAACGTGCCGATCGGCATCTTCGCCAGCATGGTGGTGGCCAGCCAGCTGCGCGGCAAGGTCGAGAAGACCGAGCGTCCGAAGATCGACTACGTCGGCCTGATCACCCTGATCATCGGCGTGGGCGCGTTGCAGATCGTGCTGGACAAAGGCAATGACGAGGACTGGTTCAACTCCACCTTCATCATCGTCACCAGCATCGTCTCGGCGATCAGCATCGCGATCTTCCTGATCTGGGAACTGACCGACAAGGACCCGATCGTCGACCTCAAGCTGTTCCGGCACCGCAACTTTACCGCGGGCACCATCGCGCTGATCCTGGCCTACGCCGCGTTCTTCTCGATCGGCCTGCTGGTGCCGCTGTGGCTGCAGCGCAACCTGGGCTACACCTCGACCTGGGCCGGCTACGCCACTGCGCCGCTGGGCGTCATCCCGGTGCTGCTAACCTTCTTCGTGGGCAAGTACGCCACCAAGGTCGACCTGCGGCTGCTGGCCTCGGTGGCGTTCGTGGTGATGGGCATGACCTGCTTCATGCGCTCGGACTTCTTCATCGGCATCGACTTCTACCACGTGGCGATGGTGCAGCTGTGGCAGGGTCTCGGCGTGGCGCTGTTCTTCATGCCGATCCTGACCATCCTGCTGTCGGACCTGCAGCAGAACGAGATCGCCTCGGGATCGGGGCTGGCCACCTTCCTGCGCACGCTAGGCGGCAGCTTCTCGGCCTCGATCACCACCTTGCTGTGGGAGCGCCGCGCGGTCAGCCACCACGAGCAGCTGGCCGAACACATCACCGCCTACGACCCCACCTCACAGGCAGCCATCAGCCAGCTCGGCCACGGCGACGCGCAAGGCGCCAGCAGCCTGATCAACAACATGATCACCCAGCAGGGCTACCAGATCTCGTTCAACGAGGTGTTCCACGCGCTGGGCTGGATCTTCCTGGGACTGGTGCTGGTGATCTGGCTGGCCAAGCCGCCGTTCGGCGCCAAGGCCGGCCCGGCCGCCGGCGGCCACTGAGCGGGTCGCCCGCGCAACCGGCAACAGCACGACGGCCCCGAACGGGGCCGTCGTGTTTCAGCTGATTCAGATATCGAAGGCCACGCCGACCAAGGCCATCGTTTCACCGCGGTTCGGGCCGCTCAGGCTGCCGTTGGAGACATGGCGGATCGCCAGGGTGAAGTGTTTCGCCTGCCAACCCAGCGTGCTGACGAACTGGTAGTGGCTGGACAGCGCCTGGGTGGTGTGATTGGTGGCGGCCACCTGAAAGCTGGCGAACAGGGGCTGGTACCAGTCGCCGGCGTCACCGCGGTGGACGCGCACGCCGCCGGCCAGCAGCGCCACCGACGGGCGCGTGGTGTAGGGGCTGTAGTCGTAGCGGTGCACGTCGCGGCCGCCGATCCAGCCCAGCGACACGTCGGGCGACCAGCTGTAGCGGGTGCCGCCGAGCGGATGCGCCGGGAACACCGCCTCGACGAAGGCGGCATTGCTGCCGTAGCTGTCCATGTAGCTGCGCCCGCCCTGGATCTCGATGCGGGTGGCGGCCGTGGCGGGTATGGCGGCGGCGATCAGGCCGAGGGCGATGGCGTGACGAGCAAGGGTACGCAGAGACATGTGGGGTTCCGGGGAGGGGAAGTTAATTAATGTACCTCACAGTTTACCAAACGTCGCAGGCTTCCGACTCGTCCTTTTGAATGATCTCGGCAACACGGTGTTTCGCCAGACATGAAAAACCCCGGCACGATGGCCGGGTCGGGTGAACGCCGGGTTGAGACGGCTATGTCGAGACGGCTATTTCGCGGCGGAGCCGGCTTGCAGGGTCGGGCTGTCCAGATCCAGCGCGGTCGACTCCAGCAGCACGGCCTGCGGGTGCGTCTTGCGGATGTCCGCGGCGAATTTCGAGGCGTCGCCCACCACCACCACGGTGCCGGCGTCGGCGGTGAGGTACTTGTCGGCGTACTTCTCGATCTGCTTCGGGGTCACCGCCTGCACCTGGGCGATGTACTTGCCGATCTCGTCCAGCGGCACGCCGTAGACGGCCAGGTCACCGACTTCGCTGGCCAGCCCGGCGGTGGTTTCCAGGCTGCGGCCGTAGCTGCCGATCAGGGTGGCCTTGCGCGCGGCCAGTTCGTCGGCGGAAACCCGCGTGCCGCCGAGCCGCTTGAACTCGCCCAGCATCAGCTCGACCACCTGGGGCGCGGACGGGTTCTTGGTCTGCGCCGAGGCCAGCCACATGCCGGCGTCGTGCAGCGGCATCAGGCGGCTGTTGGCGCCGTAGGACAGGCCGCGCTTGATGCGGATCTCCTCGTTGAGCCGTGCCGAGTACGAACCGCCAAGCACCGCATTGGCCACCGTGCCCACGTAATAGCCTTGATCGGCCCGCGACGGCGCCGGATGCGCGGCGACCACGCCGGCCTGGCCGGCGCCGTGCTGGTCGATCAGCAGCACCGCGGGAAGCCGGCCGGCGTGGCGGCCGGTCGGTCGCGCCGGCAGCGGCGTGGCCGGCCTGGCCCAGTCGCCGAAGCTGGCCTGCGCCAGTTGCTGAGCCTGCGCCGGCGTGATGTCACCGGTGAGGATCAGCATCGCGTTGTCCGGGCGATAAAGCGCCGCGTGCAACTGCTGCACGCTGGTCCGCGTGATGCGCGGGATCGAGCTGGGCGTGCCGCTGCGCGAATGCCCGTAGGCGCCATCGCCGAACACGCCGCGGCTGGCCGCGAACGAGGCCAGCGTGGTGGGCTGGCTCAGCATCAGGTGCAGGTCATCCAGCGCCTGTGTCTTAGAGCGCTTCAGCTCGGCCTCGCTGAAGTCTGGCTGGCGCACCACCTCGGAAAGCAGCTGCAGCGCCTGCGGCACTTTCGGCGTGGTCACGGTGATGCCCACCGCGCTTTCGTCCCAGCCGGCGCTGGCGCCGAGCGAGCCGCCCAGCGCCTCCGCCGCCGCGGCAATCTGCGGTGCGGTCTTGCCCGCGGCGCCCTTGGTCAGCAGGTTGGCGGTGAGGTCGGCCAGCCCGGCCAGGGTCGGCGGGTCCATCTCGCCGCCGTTGCGCACCACCAGTTGCGCGGTGACCAGCGGCAGGCCGGCGCGGCGCACGCTGATCACCTGCAGGCCGTTGGCCAGCGTCTGCGACGACGGCGTGGGCACGCTCAGCGTGGGTGCCGGACCCGGTGCCGGCGGCGTGGCCGGGAAGTCGGCAGCGAGCAGGTTGCCGCTAGCAATCAGCGCAGCGGCCAGCACGGTCAGGCGGAGAGGCTTCATCGGACGGCTCATTTCACTGCTCCCTGTGCGGCGGCCGGCTTGGCTGCGGCAGCCTGCGGCAGGTAGTCGATGGTGACGCTGTGCGCGCCGGTGACGTATTTCTGCAGCACCCGGTGCACGTCTTTCTCGCTGACCTTCTGCAAGGCATCCAGGTCGGTGTTGACGCGCTCCACGTTGCCGTCGATCAGGCTGGCCTGGCCCAGGGCGAAGGCCAGGCCCTGGGCGGTCTGGCGCTGTTTCAGCGCGGACGTGAGCAACTGGGTCTTCACCTTGTCCAGCTCGGCGCCGGGAATCGGCTGGGTCGCCAGCCAGATGATCTCTTCATGCAGCAGCTTGGCCGCCTCGGCCGGCTGATGACCGCTGGCGAGGATCGCGTAGGCGGTGAACAGGCCCGGGCCGACGCGGCTGTCGGCATCGGCGCCCGCTTCCTGGGCAACCTGGTGGCGATACACCAGCGACTGGTACAGGCGCGAGGATTCGCCCTGCGACAGCAGCGCCGCGGCCACCTTCAGGGCCGTGCTGTCGGCGCTGTCGGACGCCGGCGGAATCAGCCAGGTGATCGCCACGCCGGGCAGCGGCGCGGTCTCGCTGGTGATGGTGTAGTGCTGGTCCTTCTTGCGCGCGGGTTCCTTCGCGGTGACCTGCGGAATCGGCGTGGCCGGTTTCGCGATCCCGTCGAAATACTGGTCGACCCAGGCATCGAGCTGCTTCGGGTCGAAGTCGCCGGCGACGATCAGGGTGGCGTTGTCGGGGCGATAGAAGGTGCCGTGGAAGTCGATCACGTTCTGCAGCGAGGCCGCTTCCAGGTCCTCGATGCTGCCGATGGTCGGGCGCTGGTACGGGTGCACCGTGTACGACTTCGGATCGATCGCGTTGAACAGCTTGCCGTAGGGATTGGCCAGCACGCTCTGGCGGTATTCCTCTTCCACCACGGCACGCTCGGACTTGAAGTTCTTCTCGTCCACGTTGAGGTTGGACAGCCGTTCCGCCTCGGCCCACAGCAGGGTCTGCAGGTGGTTGCTGGGCACGATCTCGAAATAGTTGGTGACGTCGTCACCGGTGGAGGCGTTGTTGGCGCCGCCCACGTCCTCGGTCAGCCGGTCGAACTGCTCGGCGTGCATGTGCTTCGTGCTCTTGAACATCAGGTGCTCGAACAGGTGCGCGAAACCGGAGCGCCCCTGCGGGTCGTCCTTCGAGCCGACGTGGTACCACATCTGCACCGCCACGTTGGGGCTGGCGTGATCCTCCACGCTGAGCACCTGCAAGCCGTTCGGCAAGGTGCGCTGGTGGTAGGCGATCGGCGGCACGGCGAGTTCCGCGGCCGCTGCCGGCAGGGGAATCGCGGTGGCGGCAAGTACACCGAGTGAAACCAGCAAGCTGGCCCTGCGCAGACGCTTGGTCATCCGTAGTCCTTTCGGGTGGAAAGCCCCAACCATACAAGGCGCACGCGGGGGCGGGAATGCCTGGCCACACCCCACATTTTTACCCGGGCAGTATTGACAATGGATTTGACCCGTATAGAATCCGCCGGACGAATTTACCCGGACAAAACATGTCGCCGACCACCTCATGCATCGCCTTCGACGGCCCGCAACGGATCGCCCAGGGCGCGCTGGCCGATGTCGCCCGCGCCGCGAAACAGCGCCTGGACGCGGGTGCCACCGGGCCGCTGCTGGTGTTCGACGAGCGCGACAGCCGGCCGATCGAGATCGACTTGCGCGGCAGCGTCGACGACGTGCTGGCCCGCCTGCCGTCCGCCACGCCCGCCGAACCGGCCAGCCGCGGCCCGGGTCGCCCGAAGCTGGGCGTGGTGCCGCGCGAAGTCACCCTGCTGCCGCGGCACTGGGACTGGCTGGGCCAGCAACCCGGCGGCGCCTCGGCGGTGCTGCGGCGACTGGTCGAGCATTCCATCCGCCAGGGTGGCGCGAAGGAACGCGCACGCCAGGCGATCGAATCGGTCGACCGCTTCATGCGCGTGATGGCCGGCGACGAACCGGGTTACGAGGAAGCCTCGCGCGCCTTCTACCGCGGCGACCGCGAGCGCTTCGGCGCGCTGATCGCCGCGTGGCCGGCGGACGTGAGCGCACACCTGCGACAGCTGGCTGCGATCGCCTGGGACGAGCGCGAAGACGCCGGCTGAGCCGGGCGGCAGCCCATGGCATTTTCATCCCGCTCAGCCACCCGATCTGCGAACCCACTGATGGCCACCGCCCACCGCGACTCCGTTTTCGCCAACCACAACTTCCGCCTGCTGTTCGGCGGCAGCACGATCTCGATGCTGGGCGACCAGTTCACCCTCGTGGCGTTGCCATGGCTGGTGCTGAAACTCACCGGCAACCCCGCCGCGCTGGGCCTGGTACTGGCGGCGATGGCGCTGCCGCGCGCGCTGTTCATGCTGATCGGCGGCGCGGTGGTGGACCGGCTGTCGCCGCGCCGCGTGCTGCTGGCCGCGCGCGGGGTGAATGCGCTGCTGGTGGCGCTGCTGGCCACGCTGGTGCTGCTGGGCGACATCCGCATGTGGCTGGTGTACCTGATCGCGCTGGGCATCGGCCTGTCCACCGCGTTCGCCTACCCGGCCGGCTCGGCAATCCTGCCGCAACTGGTGCGCAAGGATCAGCTGCAACCGGCCAACGCGCTGGTGATGGGCATGCGCCAGCTCAGCATGTTCGTCGGCCCGGCGCTGGCCGGCGTGGTGATCAGCGTAGGCACGCACGGCGCACAGCCGCAGGCAATGCAGGATGCCGAAGGGCTGGGCCTGGCGTTCGCCGTCGACGCGGTCAGCTTCGCCTTTTCGCTGGCATCGCTGCTGTTGATCCGCGTGCACAGCGACTTCGATCCGAAACCCGCCGCGGGCGGCGTGCTGGCCAACGTGGCCAGCGGCGTGCGGATGATCTGGGCCGACCTGCCGCTGCGCGCGTTCATGCTCTACGCGGCGGTGGTCTCGGTGTTCGTCGGCGGCCCGCTGCAGGTGGGCTTGCCGGTGCTGGCCGATACGCGGATGGATCTGGGCGCCGCCTCGCTGGGCATCCTGATGACCGCCAACGGCGGCGGCATGCTGCTAGGCAGTTTCCTGTCCGGCCCGGCCAGCCGCATCGTGCGCGGCCGCCTCGGCCTGATGGTGCTGACCATCGACAGCCTCGCCGGCCTGGCCCTGGCCACGTTGGCGCTGGTGCATGCGACGGTCACCGGCGCGGTGCTGCTGGCCGCCACCGGCGTGCTCGCCGGCATCGCGCAGATTGCCATCGTCAGCTGGATCCAGCGCCGGGTGGCGCCGGAAATGATGGGCCGCGCCATGAGCGTGCTGATGTTCACCTTCCTCGGCCTGGGCCCGATCTCGGCCGCGATCGCCGGCAGCCTGCTCCAGCTGATCTCGCTCACCGACCTGTTCGCCGGCACCGGCCTGCTGCTCACCGCGATCGCCCTGACCTGCATGCGCAGCCCGGCGCTGCGCAGCATCGGGACGGAGCGACCCGCGCCGGTGGCGGCCGGCTGAAGCGGCGGCGTGCTACGGCCTCACGCCTTGATACGCCGTCCCGCGACATACGGCAGCGCGAACAGGTACAGACCGCTGAACAACTGCAGGAACAGCGGTGGCAGCGGCGAGTAGGTCAGCCACGCCGGCGGTTCGTGCGGGCTCGTCCAGCGCCATGCGAAGTTCGCGATCACGGTCAGCGTGAACACGATCGACAGCCAGCGGTGGCTCTGCCGGATCCACTGGCTCGCGCTCACGACGCCCCCTGCGCAGACGCCTTCGCCTCGATCATCTTCCAGCCATTGCCCGAGGGGTCGCGAAAGCCCGCGTCGACGGTGCCATAGCGGCTGATCGGCTCCTGGGTGAATTCCACGCCGAGCGCCTGCAGCCGTTCGCAGGCTGCCCGGCAATCGTCCACCACCAGCACCAGCGGCGGCATCGCGCCCTTGGCCACCATTTCGCAGAGCGTCTGCGCGGTCGCCGCGTCGTGGATCGGCGGCCCCGGCCGGAACAGGCCGAGCTGGAACGAGGGCTGCTCCGGATGCCGCACGGTCAACCAGCGATAGTCGCCGTTGCGCGCATCGGCATGGACGACAAAGCCCAGCTTCCCGACATAGAACGCGAGCGCTTCATCCTGATCGCGGACATACAGTCCAGCTACATCGACACCTTGGGTCATGGTGGAACCTCCGTGGATTGGAGTGCCTTTTTACCGGTCACCGCACTGCGCCGCTTCTCCGAAACTGCGCTCTTGAGATCGGGCCGATGCGCGGCGCGCACGATGCACTCCGGGACGCGCCCGCGCCCATGCGGCATCGCCCGCTGGCGCGCGCGGAACTCCCCCGGGCTCTCGCCGGTGATGTCGCGGAAAATCCGCCCGAAGGTGCCAATGCTGTTCCAGCCGGTCTGCAGCGCGACCTCGGTGACCGGCAGGTCGGTATCACGCAGCAGCGCCGTGGCGCGCTCGATCCGGCGCGTGAGCAGATAACGATGCGGCGGCATGCCGAACGCATCCCGGAACGAGCGCGCAAAATGCGCCGCCGACACCGCGCTCACCTCCGCCAGCCGGCGCACCGGCCACTCCTCGTGGGGCGCCCCGTCCATCCGGTCCTTCGCCCGCAGCAAGCGCCGCAACAGTTCGGGACTCTGGCCCATGTGCCCTCGCCAATCTCGTGAACGCAGAGCCTACAACGCGGACCAGGTCTGGCAAGGTGGCGGGACCAGACCCTGGGCACGAATTGCGCAAGTCCTCATGTCGCGCCATGCCAGTTCCGTCGGCCGGCAGACATGGCGGCCGACTGCGAGATGGGCCAGCAGATCAGGCGCAATGCCGTTGCCGCGCTCCGCCGCATGGCGGAAGGGTACTCACGATGATGTGTCGATCTTCACCAGTCGAACCGCGAGTCCTTCCGCGAAAAAAAAACGGCGTGGTCGAGCGATGAAGATGGCCGTCCTCAACGGAAATATCCCGTCGACGCCATCGTTACCTTTTGTTCCAGGGTTTCCTTGATCCAAAAAAAAGCCGCCGGGGTTACCGGCGGCTCAACTCTGGGCAGTGTTGCCGGGGGTTGCCCCCCGGCATTGTTGATTACAGCGAGAAGTCGTAACGGACGCCCAGGCGAACAGTGCGCGGGGTCTGGTACGACAGCGTACGACCGTAGGACGGGTCGGTTTCGCCGTTGGACTGCGTTTCCACGATGGACACCGAACGCTGCTGGGTGAACACGTTGAACACGTCGGCGGTGAAGGCCAGCTTGTGGTCAGCCCATGCCGGGGTGTACTGCGCGCTCAGGTTCAGCTGGTACGTCCAGGGCAGACGGCCCTTCGAGCCGCGCGAACCCAGCACGGAATCGGCGTCGTTGCCGTTCACGTTGAAGTCGCAGTAGAAGAACGACGCGCCGTACTGCTGGCGATCCAGGTTACCCGGGGCATTGCCGAGGCAGTTCTTCGGACGACCGGAAGCCACCTGCAGGCTCGCACCAAACAGCCAGTCGGGGTTCATCTGCCAGAAGCCATAGGCCTTGATCTGGTGACGACGATCGTTGGGCAGGTAGCCGCGCGAACCGATCATCAGCTCCGGGAAGTCCCAGTCCTGCGTGACCGACGGGTCGGTCTGGCCGATATCGGACTTCAGCATGCCTTCGGAATCGCCGTAGTTCTTCGACCAGACGTAGTCCAGCTTGCCGTACCAGTTGTCGCTGAACTGATGGGTCAGGTACAGGTTCAACGACAGGTACTTGCGCTCCAGCTTCGGATAGCCGACGCCATTGCTGTTACCGGCAAAGTCAGCCTCGGTCAGCTTGAAGTCCTGGAACGTGCCATCACCCATGTCCACCGCGAAGGTGTTGCTGCCACCCGGATTGAACAGGTAGCAACCCGAGATCAGCGCATTCGAGATGTCGATGTTGTTACGCGCGGCATAGCTCTCGAACGGAGCGCTGTCGCACATGTCATCGATGATGCTCTTCAGGTTGCGGTAGGTCGCCTTGGCACCGAAGGTCCAGTCGGAACCCAGCGTCTTGTCGAAGCCCAGGATGTACTCGTCCTGGTAATAGGCTTTCAGGCCCTTCGCAGCAACGGTACGCGGATCCGGAGCGGTCACGCCGTCCGCACCATTGTTGTAGTACACGCCGGTGACCGGGGTTTCGCCGGTGGGCGCGCCGGTGACGGGATCAACGCCGGTGTAGGTGAAGTACTGGGTCGAGAACAGCGACGCGGAAGCACCGCGGATCGCCACGTTGGCAGGGATCGCCAGGTGGTAACGACCGGCATTGGCGTAGACCTTGAAGCTGGAGTCGCCGAACACGTCCCAAGTGACGCCAAGACGCGGGGCCAGCTGGTGGCGCTGGCTGACGTAGACCTGGCCCGAACCGTTGTAGTTGCTGAACTGTTCGTTACGCAGACCCAGGTAGGCCATCCAGCGGTCGTTGACCTGCCAGTGATCTTCGATGTACTGCGCCTGCTGCTTCACGCTGACGTTGGCGACGAAACCGATGATACGGTCACGCGTCACGTAGGCCGGCGGGGTAGCGGGCGGGTTGTAGCCCGGGAAGGTGTCCATGCCGCCGGCAACGGCCGCATCCCAGTCCAGGTAGCGGTGGTAGATGCCGCCGCTGTAGGTGGTACCGCTGAACGAGGACATGTCCTGGTTATCGACACCGGCGCGCAGGTTGTGGTCGCCGAGATGGTACTCGACGTCCAGACGCCAGCCCTTGGTGTCGTCCTTGGCGCCCGGTGCGAGCACCTGGGAAGCGCCCCAGCAGCTGTTGTACAGCTGCGAGGACGGCACGTCACGGGCGTCGACGACCAGCGGGCAGGCCGCACCGGAAACACCCAGCGAGGTATCCGCATGTTCGCTGTGGGTCTTGCCGTACAGGGCCGTCACGGTGAGGTTGTCGGTCAGGTAGCCGGTGTACTTGCCGATGTACAGGTTGCCACCAGGGGTCGAGCCGGCAGTGCCGAGGTTCTTCGTGGTCTCGGTGCCCGTGGCCGCGCCGGTTACACCGGTGTCGTAATCGTACTTGTAGAAGGTCGCGTCGGTGGTGTTGCTGTCACCCATCGCGGTGGCTTCGAGGGTGTTGCTGTCGTTGATGTTCCAGTTGATCTTGGCCAACCAGCGGGTCGACTTGCTGGTCTGGATGGTACGGGTGCTGCCCGCACCGGCGTTCGAGCCCAGACCCTTGGAACCATCAGCCTTGTTGGTCTCGCCCGTCACGTACATGAACAGCTTGTCCTTGATCAGCGGACCGCTGATGTAGGCGCCATACGTGGTCTGGTTGGTGATGTTGTCGCTACGATCCTGATAGAGCGAGTTCGCCTTGGTCGACGGGTTGTTCGGATAGTAGATATCGCGCGGGGAATCCTTCAGAGCGCGCGGCGACCAGACCGCCTGGGCGCCGAACTTCCATTCGTTCGTGCCGCTCTTGGTGACCAGGTTCACGACGCCGCCGGTGGAACGGCCGTACTCGGCACCGTAGCCGCCGGTGATGACCTGCTGCTGGTCGATCGCGTCGAACGGCAGTTCGGCGAAGCCGAGGCCGGTCAGGGAGTTGGTCACCGGGAAGCCGTTGACGTAATACTGGTTCTCGGCCGCGGAAGCGCCGCCGAACGAGGCCACGTTGCCGTAACGGGAGTCGGAAGCGACGGTGCCCGGCGCAAGCAGGGCCGCGGCGGTCACGCTGCGGGCGACCGGGATCTTCGAGAGCATCTCGGAGGTCAGCACCGTACGCGCGTCAACCTGGGACACGTCGATCGCCGGCAGTGCGGAGGCGACAACGGACACGCCTTCGAGCGTCTGGGCCTGGGCGGCGGCGGCAAAGGAAGCGTCCACGCCACCACCAACCTGCAGGGTCACGTTGCGCGACGAAACTTCGTGGCCATCCTGCATCAGGGTGACCTTGTAGTTGCCGATCGGCAACGACGAGGCGCGGTAACGGCCGGCCTGGTCGACCGCGATGTCGCGGCTGAAACCGGTGTCGGTGTTCTGGACGTGCACGGTGGAGCCGGGCGTGCCGGCACTACCGAAGATCGTGCCGGTGGCGTTGGACTGCGCCATGGCGACGCCGCCAAGGCTCATGCTCAGGGCAACCGCCAACGCGGTGTGGCGCCAGCGAAGCGAACGAACTTGGTTGTGATTACTCATTTTGAAGAATACTCCCCAGATTAAGGCCAAAAGGCCGAGTGACGTACATTCCATACGCCCGTCGAACAGCAAGTCGGATGCATGGTCGGCCGCCGATTTATTTATCGTCAGGCAGGCATGTCCATGCCGTCGCCTTGTCTCCATGACCTGTAACAACTTGCTTCCCGAACATAAATCGGCAGAAACACCCGCGTCAACAAAATTTTTATGAACTGGCCGGTAGTAGCAAGATTCTACTTCCAGTTCCGCACCTTTCTGCGTCAATGGGGCAATAGTACGCACATTGTCCCGTCCTGGGGAACAATCAAACCCCGTTCTTCGCTCTATTGTTAAGTGACAGTGTTTGCGTTGCCTCGGGGGACCCTTGCCGCTAAAGTGCGCTCCGTTAGGGTGCCCTGCAGGCTTTGTGCCCCAAGGGTGAAACGGGAAGCCGGTGCGTGGTGTGCGATCACACTGCAAGGCCGGCGCTGCCCCCGCAACGGTAAGCGAGATCCACGAGCGGCGAATGCCACTGTGCAAGGCACGGGAAGGCGTCGTTCGGGGCATGCGCATCACGGCATGCCGCTCGCCAGCCCGGAGACCGGCCCGAACGATTCCTGGTGGCTCGCGGTGGGCGAGGCCGAACCACGTGTCGGTCGTTCCTGCCTGCCCGTCGTTCCGTCTTGCTCCTGCGCGCTTCCGGCCCATGACATTGATGGCGGCGCGCGGGTGCGTCGCCTTGAGGAAACGAACCGACATGAAGAAGACCTTGCTGGCAGCGGCGCTGCTTGGCTGCACCCTGGCGGCGCACGCCGCCGACCAGAGCGAAGCGGCCCATCCGGGCGCTGTGGTGGTCACCGCCACGCGCACCGCGATCACCGTGGACGACGCGCTGTCTTCGGTCAGCGTGATCACCCGCGCCGACATCGAACGGCTGCAGCCGCTGTCGCTGGCGGACCTGTTGACCGGCCTGCCCGGGGTGAGCTTCGCCAACGCCGGCGGCTATGGCCAGCAGACCTCGCTGTTCCTGCGCGGCACCAATTCGGCGCACAGCCTGGTGCTGGTCGACGGCGTGCGGATCGGCGGCATCGGCAGCGGCCTGGCCGCGTTCGAGCAGATTCCGGTGGAACAGATCGAGCGGATCGAACTGGTGCGTGGCCCACGTTCCAGCCTGTACGGCGCCGACGCGATCGGCGGCGTGATCCAGATCTTCACCCGGCGCGGCTCGCAGGACGGTGCCCTGCGGCCCTCGTTCAGCGTGACCACCGGCAGCCAGAACCTGCTGCGTGGCCAGTTCGGCCTGTCCGGCGGCAGCGAGCATGCCTGGTACAACCTCGCGGTGGGCGCGCAGCACACCCGCGGCATCAACTCCTGCCGGGTCGGCGCCGGCACCGTGTTCGCCGGCTGCTACACCGACGAGCCCGACAACGATCCCTATCGCAACGAAAACCTGGTGGCCAATGGCGGCTACCGCTGGGACAACGGCGCCGAACTGCACGGCAGCTGGCTGCGCAGCCTGGGCGAGATCCACTTCGACGGCAGCTACCAGAACCGCAGCCGCACCGTGCAGCAGACCGCCGGTGCCGCCTTCAGTTTCAATCCGCTGCAGGCGTGGAAGACCACCTTGAGCGCGGGCCAGAACATCGACCGCTACGACAACTACGAGAACGAGAGCTTCGTCGGCTACATCTGGTCGAAGCGCAACCAGGCCTCGTGGCAGAACGACGTCAGCCTCGCCGACAACCAGCTGCTGACGCTGGGCGTGGACTGGCAGGGCGAGAAGATCGAGAGCGACACCGGCTTCCTGGCCACCCGCCGTCACGACACCGGCAGTTTTGTGCAGTACCAGGGCACGTTCGGCCGCAACGAAGTGCAGCTGTCCGCGCGGCGCGACCACAACAGCCAGTACGGCGACCACGACACCGGCGCGGCGGCCTGGGGCTATCGCTTCGATGGCGGGCTGAAGCTGTCGGCCAGCTATGGCAGCGCGTTCCACGCGCCGACCTTCAACGACCTGTATTACCCCTATGGTAGCGGCAACCCGGACCTGAAGCCGGAGAAGTCGCGCAGCGCCGAGCTGGGCCTGAGCCGGCAGCTGGGCTCGTGGAACTGGGCGGTGAACGCGTATCAGACCCGCATCGACCAGTTGATCGCGCTGGACAGCAACTACTTCCCGATGAACGTCAGCAAGGCGCGCATCCGCGGTGTCGAAGGCCAGCTGGGCGTGAACCTCGGTGGCTGGCAACTGCAGGGTTATGCCAGCTGGCTGCAGCCGCGCAACGACGACGGCGGCGTGAACGACGGCAGGGTGCTGCAGCGGCGTCCGGAACACACGGCGCGGATCGATCTGGATCGCCGCATCGGCGAGTGGGGCATCGGCGCCACCGTCAACGGCGCCGGGCGCGCCTTCGACGATGCGGCCAACCGTCATGCGCTTGGCGGCTACTCCACCACCGACCTGCGCGCGAGCTGGCACTTCGCGCCGGGCTGGCAGCTGGAGGCGCGCATCGCCAACGTGTTCGACCGCCAGTACGAAACGGTCTGGTACTACAACCAGCCCGGGCGCAGCGGCTTCCTGACCCTGCGCTACAGCCCCGCGACACGCTGAGTCGGCCGGCGAAGTTCGAGCCGGCAGGGAAGCCGGCGCTTCGGCGCCATCGACGGAACGGAGGCGGAACGAACGAGGATGTTCGCGTCTTTGCGGTGTGCATTGCCGGCGCCGGTACGCCATAGCAATCGGTTCTCGCCGACCGCCTTGCTCCGCCTGGGCCACCGCGGTTGTCGATCGGCAGCGCGCTCCCGTTATGCTTGCGCATCAGGGAGGGCCATTTGAATATTTTCGCACCGTTGATCCGCCGCCCCGTCGGCACCTCGTTGCTCGCCATCGGGTTGATGCTGGCCGGCTTGTGGGCGTACCTGTTGCTGGGCGTGGCCGCGTTTCCGTCGATCGAGTTTCCCGGCGTGGCGGTCTTCGCCCAGATGCCCGGCGCCAGCGCGCAGACCATGGCGTCGACCGTGGTGGCGCCGCTGGAGCGTCACCTGGGCCGCATCCCCGGGGTCAAGCAGATGTTCTCCAGCGCCAGCGAAGGCGGCGCCCAGATCCAGGTGCTGTTCGACTTCGGCCGCACCACCGATGCCGCGGCGCGCGACGTGCAGGCGGCGATCAACGCCGCGGCCGCCGACCTGCCGCCCGGCTTGCCCAGTCCGCCGGGCTTCTTCAAGTTCGACACTTCCCAGGTGCCGGTGCTGCTGGTCTCGCTGACCTCGACCAGCCTGCCGCCCGACCGCCTGTTCGACCTCACCGACACCTTGCTGAAGCCGGCGGTGGCGCAGATACCGGGCGTGGCCCAGGTGCAGGTCAGCGGCGGAACGCCCCATGCCGTGCGCATCGCGCTGAACGCCTCGTCGCTGGCGGTCAAGGGGCTGACCACCAACGACGTCGCCAACGCCTTGCGCGCGGCCAACGTCACCTCGCCCCAGGGCATGCTGAGCAATGGCGTCACCCGCATGACGGTGACCGCCAACGACGCGCTGCACACCCCGCAGGACTTTGCCTCGCTGATCATCTCCAGCCGCAACGGCGTGCCGGTGCGGCTGTCCGACGTGGCCACGATCAGCAGCGGCCAGCAGGACCAGTACACCGCGGCGTGGTTCAACGGCACCCGCGCGGTGACCATGCAGATCAGCAAGCGGCCGGAAGCGAACGCGGTGGCCACCGTCACCGCGATCCGCGCGCAGTTGCCCGTGCTGCGCAACCTGCTGCCGGCCGACGTGACGATCACCCCGATCTTCGACCTCACCCCGACCACCGAATCGGCGCTGCACGAGGTCGAGGTGGCCCTGCTGATGAGCATCGTGATGGTGGCGCTGGTGATGCTGGTGTTCCTGCGCCGGCTGCGGCCCACCCTGATCGCGATGCTCAGCGTGCCGCTGTCGCTGGCCGGCGCGCTGGTGGTGATGTGGATGATGGGCTTCACCCTGAACATCTTCTCGCTGGTGGCGCTGGTGCTGTGCGTCGGCTTCGTGGTCGACGACGCGATCGTGGTGATCGAGAACATCGTGCGCCACATCGAGCGCGGCATGGCGCCGCTGCAGGCGGCGCTGACCGGCGTGCGCGAGATCGGCTTCACCGTCATTTCGATCACCCTGTCGCTGGTGGCGGTGTTCGGACCGATGGTGTTCGGCAACAACATCTTCACCGTGCTGATGCGCGAATTCGCGGTGACCCTGGTGGCGACCATCGTGATCTCCGCGGTGGTCTCGCTGACGCTGACCCCGGCGCTGTGCGGCCGCAGCCTGCTGCAGGAGCGGCCCGAAGAGCACGCGCCGGGCCGGCTGGAACGATGGGCCGAACGTTTCGACCGCTGGATGCTCGGCGTCTACGAGCGCGCGCTGGACTGGGCCATGCACCACCGCCGGGTGATGCGCTGGCAGCCGCCGATCCTGCTGGTGCTGACCGTGGTGCTGGCGATCGCCGTCGGCATCACCGCCGGCGGCGGGCTGATGCCGAAGGAAGACACCGGCCTGTTGCGGGCGCGGATCAGCGCGGCGGCGAACATCTCGCCCGCCGAGCTGGCCAGCCGCACGCGGGCGATGGCGGCGATCATCCAGGCCGATCCGGCCGTGCTGGACGTCTCGACCATCCTGGGCGGCGGCAACAGCGGCGGCGCGGTCGGCAACCACTCGGTCCTGTTCGTCGACCTCAAGCCGGTGGGCGAGCGCAACGTCAGCGGGCAGCAGGTGGTCGACCGTCTGGCCGTCCACTTCAAGAACGTCAGCGACCTCGACGTGTCGCTGTCCGCCGTGCAGTTCTTCGGCGGCGGTGGCGGCGGCGGTGGGGATGGCGGCGTCGGTCAGTATTCGTTCCAGCTCAACAGCACCGACGGCACGCCGCTGCAGGAGCCCACCCTGCGACTGGCGCGGGTGATGCGCGGGATGACGCAGTTCAAGGATGTCAGCAGCAGCTTCGATGGCATCGGCAAGCAGCAGATGGTGCAGGTCGACCGCGATGCCGCCGCGCGGCTGCAGGTGGGCATGGGCCAGATCGACTCGGCGCTGTACAACGCGTTCGGCCAGAACCAGGTGTCCATCATCTATTCGGACATCAACCAGTACCGGGTCGTGCTCACCGCCGACCAGGCCGGCGAGCTGAGCCCGCAGGCCCTGCTGGGCGTCTACGTGCGCAACAGCCAGGGAAAAATGATTCCGCTGTCCGCGCTGGCGAAGATCGAGCCGCACCTGGCGCCGGTCACGGTCAGCCACTTCGACCAGCTGGAGTCCGCCTCGATCAGCTACAACCTGGGCAAGGGCATCAGCCAGGCCGACGGCCTGAAACTGGTCGACCAGGCGATCTTCGCCGCCCAGCTGCCGCCCGGCGTGCAGAAGAAGTACACCGGCGACAACCAGAACCTGCTGGACGCCCTGAACAACGCGCTGCTGATGCTGCTGGCGGTGATCCTGGTGATGTACGTGGTGCTGGGTGTGCTGTATGAAAGCCTGATCCATCCGCTGACCATCCTGTCCACCCTGCCGGCGGCGGGCATGGGCGCCTTCCTGGCCATGCTGGTCACCCACACCCAGCTGACCCTGATGTCGATCATCGCGGTGCTGATGCTGATCGGCATCGTCAAGAAGAACGCGATCCTGATGGTCGATTTCGCCCTGGTCGCCGAACGCGAGCGCGGGCTGTCGCCGCCTGCGGCGATCCGCGAGGCGGCGCTGGTGCGCTTCCGCCCGATCACCATGACCACCCTGGTGGCGATGGGCGCGGCGCTGCCGCTGGCGATCGGCTTCGGCTACGGCTCGGAGCTGCGCCAGCCGCTGGGCATCGCCATCCTCGGCGGCCTGCTGGTGTCGCAGCTGCTGACCCTGCTGAGCACGCCGGCAATCTACCTGTGGCAGCACGACCGGCGCGAGCGCAAGGCGGCGCGGCAGAAGCTGCGCGCCGAAATCCGGCGCCAGCGGGCGCTGCAGCAGCAGATGCCGGCCCTGCCACGATGATCCCCGCTACCCCTGCCTTCCGGCAGGGTGTGGACTTCAGGCACATTCGCCGCGCCCCCCGGGCGGGCATAAAGCCCGCATGAACGGAACTCTCCCCTTGCACCTGTCCACCTTGTGTCGTCGCCGCCTGCGGATGCCGGCGCGATGAATGTCTTTGCGCCACTGATCCGCCGCCCGGTCGGCACCTCGCTGCTGGCCATCGGCCTGATGCTGGCCGGCCTGTGGGCCTACCTGCTGCTCGGCGTGGCCGCGCTGCCGTCGCTGGACTTCCCCGGCGTCTACGTGGTGGCCAACCAGCCCGGCGCCAGCGCCCAGACCATGGCCAACACCGTGCTGGCGCCGCTGGAGCGGCACCTGGGGCGGATTCCCGGCATCGACGAGATGTACGGCAACGCCAGTGAGGGCTCGGCCTCGGTGATGGTGCGCTTCACCATGGACCGCACCGCCGACAGCGCCGCCCGCGACGTGCAGGCGGCGATCAACGCCGCCTCGGTCGACCTGCCCAGCGGGATGCCTTCGCCGCCGCAGTATTTCAAGTTCGACACCTCGCAGATCCCGATTCTGTTCATCACGCTGACCTCCAGCGGGATGCCGCAGGACCAGCTGTTCGACCTGGCCGACACCTTGCTGAAACCCGCGGTGGCGCAGATCGATGGCGTGGCCCAGGTGCAGGTGTTCGGCGGCACCCCGCATGCGGTGCGGATCGAGCTGGACACCGCCGCGCTGGCGGCCAAGAACCTCACCGCCAACGACGTGGCCAACGCGCTGCGCGCAGCCAACGTCACCTCGCCGCAGGGCATGCTCAGCGACGGCCGCACCCGGATGACGGTCAGCGCCACCGACGGCCTGCAGTCTCCGGCCGAGTTCGCCCACCTGCTGATCTCGGTGAAGAACGGCACGCCGGTGCGGCTGTCCGACGTGGCGAAGGTGTACAGCGGCCAGCAGGACGAATACCAGGCCGCCTGGTTCAACGACCGGCACACCGTGGGCCTGCAGATCAGCAAGCGGCCGGAAGCGAACGCGGTGGCCACGGTGGAGGCGATCCGCGCCCGCCTGCCGCAGCTGCGCGCGTCGCTGCCCTCGAACATCGAGATGTCGCCGGTGTTCGACCTCACCCAGACCACCAAGTCGGCGCTGCACGAGGTGCAGGTGGCGCTGCTGATCTCGATCGTGATGGTGGTGCTGGTGATGCTGCTGTTCCTGCGCCGGCTGCGGCCGACCCTGATCGCTACGCTCAGCGTGCCGCTGTCGCTGGCCGGCGCCTTCGTGGTGATGTGGACGCTGGGCTACACGCTGAACACCTTGTCGCTGGTGGCGCTGGTGCTGTGCATCGGCTTCGTGGTGGACGACGCGATCGTGGTGATCGAGAACATCGTGCGCCACATGGAACGGGGCGAGCCGCCGATGGCGGCGGCGCTGACCGGCGTGCGCGAGATCGGCTTCACGGTGATCTCGATCACCCTGTCGCTGGTGGCGGTGTTCGCGCCGCTGCTGTTCGGCAACAACATGCTGGTGATGCTGCTGCGCGAGTTCTCGGTGACGCTGACCGCGGCGGTGGTGATCTCGGCGCTGGTCTCGCTGACCCTGACGCCGGCCCTGTGCGCGTGGATGCTGGAACACGAACCGGCGACCCGCAAGCTGCCGGGCCGGATCGAACGGGCGGTGGAGAGCTTCGATCGCCGCTTGTCGCGGGCCTATGAAAGCGCGCTGGACTGGGCGATGCACCATCGCCGCATCATGCGCTGGCAGCCGCTGCTGCTGCTGTTCCTCACCTTCGCGCTGGGTTTCGCGGTGGCCAAGACCGCCGGCGGCACCTTCATGCCCGACGAGGACACCGGCCAGCTGCAGGTCGACGTCAACGCCGATGCCAACATCTCGCCGGCGCAGATGACCGAGCGCACGCTGGCGGTGGCGAAGATCATGCAGGCCGACCCGGCCGTGCTCGACCAGCTGACCATGCTGGGCGGCAACAACGCCGGCGGCGCGGTGGGCAACAGCGCGCAGATGTTCGTCGACCTGAAGCCCCGCGGCCACGGCCCCGGCCAGCGCGAGGAAGGCATCAAGCAGGTGGTCGAGCGGCTGTCGAAGCAGTACGACCAGCTGGCCGGCGTGAAAGTCTCGGTCAGCGCGGCGCAGTTCCTGGGCGGCGGTGGCAGCGGCGACGGCGGCGGCCAGTACGAATTCCAGCTGGTCAGCAACAACGGCGAAGACCTGCAGCCATGGGTGCTGAAGATGGTGCGGCAGATGCGCACCATCAAGGAATTCCGCGACGTCGGCAGCAACTTCGACCAGGTCGGCAAGCAGCAGCTGCTGAAGATCGACCGCGAGGCGGCGGCGCGCCTGCACGTGGGCGTGGGCACGATCGACTCGGCGCTGTACAACTCGTTCGGCCAGCGCCAGGTCTCGCAGATCTATTCCGACATCAACCAGTACGCGGTGGTGCTCAGCGCCGCCGCGGCGCAGACGGTGAGCCCGGAGTCGCTGCTGAACATCCGCGTGCGCAACGAGCAGGGCCTGATGATCCCGCTGTCCGCGCTGGCCACCATCGCGCCGAACATCGCCCCGCTGCGGGTGCGCCATCACAACCAGCTGGAAGCGTCCACCATCACCTACAACCTGGCCAAGGACGTGCCGCAGGACCGCGGCGTGAAACTGGTCGAGCAGGCCGCCTTCGCGGTGGGCCTGCCGAACGGCATGAAGGTCGAGTACACCGGCGCCAACGAGCGCCTGCAGAAGTTCCAATCCAACGGCATGGTGCTGCTGTTCGGCTCGATCCTAGCGATGTACATCGTGCTGGGCATTCTCTACGAAAGCCTCGGCCACCCGCTGACCATCCTGTCCACCTTGCCCGCCGCGGGCGCCGGTGCGTTCCTCGCGATGCTGGTGACCCAGACGCAGATCTCGATGATGGCGATCATCGCGATCCTGATGCTCATAGGCATCGTCAAGAAAAACGCGATCCTGATGGTCGACTTCGCCCTCGTCGCCGAACGCGAACGCGGCCTGTCCGCGCCCGAGGCGATCCGCGAAGCGGCACTGGTGCGCTTCCGCCCGATCACCATGACCACCCTGGTCGCGATGGGCGCCGCGCTGCCGCTGGCGATCGGCTTCGGCATCGGCTCGGAAATGCGCCAGCCACTGGGCATCGCCATCGTCGGCGGCCTGCTGGTGTCACAGCTGCTGACCTTGCTGAGCACCCCGGCGATCTACCTGTGGAACCACGACCGCAAGATCCGCAAGGCAGCGCGCAAGGCGCGCCGGGCGGAGAAGAAGCGGTTGAAGGCGCTGGGCAAGGTGCAGGTTGCAGGCTGAGACCGCGCATGTCTTGACCACTCGGAAGGCCGAGTCCCTGCGTGCATTCCGGCTCTGAAGCATGCCGCATGCTGCGGACTGAACTGCGCTTGTCGCAAGAACTTGCTCGTTGACACGGCGCCGCGACGAGGCGGAGTCTTTCCACGAGCCCGAGCATCAAGCCGGGCACAGGGGAAAACTCGATGCGTATCTTCCGGCAAGGGATCTGCCTGTGGGCAGTCGTGCTGCTTTTGTTGGCCAGCGTGGCCCACGCCCAAACGGCAGTGACGCCGGAGGACGAGTTCAAGCAGAAGATCCGGGTGTCGCAGGACATCCAGCCGCTGGGCGACAAGCCGTTCGGCGAGAACATCAACCTCTACAACGGCAGCGTGTCGTTCACGCAAACCGATGTCGATGCACCGGGCAATGGGCCTGACTTGCTGCTGACGCGCACCTATTCACCCGCCGATCTGCCGGCGACACAGTATTTCGTCGGCATCGAAACCAGTGCGCTCACCGACTGGACGCTCAACGTGCCGCGGATCGAGACCTTGTCGGCGCGCGATCTCACGTCAAGCGGGCAATGGTTCTTCCTCGACAACACGCAGCGCTGCACCAATTTCCACGCGGCACCCGACATCACGGTGCAGCAAACCCCCAGTTCCACGCCAACGGAATACGAGCCGGGTGATTGGTGGCACGGCTACCAGATGATCACCGCCGACGGCACCAGCCAGGACCTGCTCAAGCGCGATGCCGCCAACACCTTGTCGCCCACGATGAGCGGCAAGACGTTTCCGATCGTCACCAAGCAGCAGTGGATGATCAGTTGCCTGGCGCAAACCTCCAACGGCCAGCCGGGCGAAGCCTTTCTTGCGGTGGCGCCGGACGGCACCCGCTACTGGTTCGACTGGCTCGCCTACAAGCAGGCGCCCTCCATCATCCAGAAAGCGGGCGCGGCGCTGCAGCGCCGGGTCGCGATGATGCTGGCCTCACACATCGAGGACCGCTTCGGCAACAGCCTCACCTACACCTACGACGCGCTGGGCAACCCCACCCGCATCGAGGCCAGTGATGGTCGTGTGCTGACGCTGGCCTACCAGACATGGACGACGGGCGGCTCCATCACGGGTTCCCGATTGACGTCGGCGACGCTGCAACCCACCAGCGGTACGCCGCGTACCTGGACGTATTCGTACGTTGTTCCCAATGACACGCCGGTGCTGAGCCAAGTGCAGTTGCCGGATGGCACGTCCTGGGGGTTCGATTTCCCGGTGATGACCACCTACGCCAGCGAACTGTTCGATTACGTGAGCGGATGCCAGACGATCGTGAAGCGGGTGGGCGACAGTCGCGATTTCGTCGTCCGTCATCCCTCCGGATTGCAGGGCACCTTTACCCTGACCAATCTGGTGCGCGGACGCTCTGACGTACCGGGGACGTGCAGCAAGGCCAATCCGAATCACTGGAAGACCTTGAGTCCGGATGCCTACTCGGTCCGTGCGGTGACCCAGAAGGTGCTGTCGGGCGCCGGGCTGACCAATCAGACCTGGAACTTTGCCTACTCCCCCGCCAACGAAAGCGCCATCGAGGATTGCACCAGCGGTTGCGCCTCGACCGTGTGGACTGACGTCACCGATCCGGAAGGTCACGCCACCCGGCATACCTTCAGCAATCGCTTCGACGCTTCGGAAAGCCTGTTGCTGCGGACCGACTACTACGCGGGAGCGATCGGTTCGACGCTCTTGCGCAATGAGGCCAATAGCTATGCCGCTCCCAATGCGGGAGCCTGGCCCAGCGTGTACGGCTCGACCCAGCAGATGTATCTGAATGCGGCGCAGACCGAACAGCTGTCGCCACTCAAACAGCGCGTGATCACCCAGGACGGTGACACCTACACCTGGCAGGCCGAGACATTCAACGCCTATGCACAGGTCACCAAGGCCAAGCGCTTCAATTCGATCACAGGCCAGCTTCCGATGGGGGAGGCCACCGCCTATCGCAACGACGCCAACCTGTGGGTGCTGGGCCTGCCGTTGACGGTGACCAACGTTGCGACAGGCGAAGTCGAATCGGCCAATACCTACGATCCCGGCAACGATACGCTGCTGACGCGCGCCCGTTTCGGGCAGGCGTTGATGAGCTACACCTTCAATACCGCTGGCCAGCTGAGCAGCTTCACCGACGGCAATAACCACACCACCACTTTAGGCAACTACAAGCGCAGCATCCCGCAGTCCATCGGCTATCCGGACGGCACCAGCGAAAGCCTGGCCGTCGACGACTTCGGCCAGATCACCAGCATCACCGACCAGGCTGCCCACACCACCAGCTACACCTACGATCCGGTGGGACGCGTCACCCAGGTCACCTATCCGGCCGGCGACGAGGTGGCGTGGTACCCCACGCACTTCGCCTACACCTTCGTGACCAGCGCCGAACGCGGTATCGCCGCCAACCATTGGCGGCGCACCGTCACCACCGGCAATGCTTCCACCGTCACCTACTTCGACGCGATGCTGCGCCCGTTGCTCAGCGACACCTCGATCATCGGCACGGGCGGCTCGGATACCAGCACGGCCAACGGCTATGACGCCAAAGGGCAGACGATCTTCAGTTCGTACCCGGTGGCCGGCACCCCGGCACTGTCGGCAATCACCAGCGGTACGCACCACAGCTACGACGCCCTGGGCCGCCCCACGCAGAGCATCCAGGATTCCGAACTCGGCCCGTTGACCAGCCTGACCGCCTACCTGTCCGGTGCGCGCCGCCAGGTCACCGACCCCAAGGGCAATGTCACCACCACCAGCTACCAGGTGTTCGACCAGCCCGGTGGCGACGCCGTCATCAAGGTACTGGCGCCGCAGGGCATCACCCAGACCATCGCTCGCGACCTTTACGGCAACCCGCTGTCGATCACCCAGTCCGGCCTGTACGGCACCGAGCAGGACAGCCTCACCAAATATCTCTACTACGACATCTACCACCGCTTGTGCCGCAGCACCGAGCCGGAAAGCGGCAGCACCGTGATGCATTACGACGCGGCCAACAACCTGGACTGGAGCGCCACGGGCCTGGACATCACTGGCAGCGCGTGCAGCCAGGATCAGGTGGCCGCGGGTGCAAAAACCGCTCGTACCTACGATGCGATGAACCGGGTGCTGACGATCACGCCGCCGACGGGAACGCAGGGCACGACGTACACGTACGACACCCGAGGCCACGTCGCCAGCGCCAGTTCGGGCATCAGTCTGTGGTGGGCCAACTACGACACCCGTGGAAACATCACCGGCGAGGCCCTGTGGGTGAATGGCCAGAACGCCTGGGGCATCGGCTACTCCCACGATGCCTATAACCATCTATCGGCCATCGGCTATCCGGGCAGTCCCGCCGAAGGCGTCGCCTACGCGCCCGATGCACTGGGCCGGGCTACCCAGGCAGGTAGTTACGCCAGCGGCGTGCACTACTTTCCCGACGGCAGCGAACAGGGCCATCTGTTGGGCAACGGTATCAGCGCCCTGATCCAGAAAAACACGCGCTTGCTGCCGTCGGGCCTCAGTTATGCCCTCGGCGGTACGCAGCGCCTGAATGAGGCTTACCTCTACGACAAGGACGCCAACCTCACCAGCGTCACGGATCTGGTCAACGGCCAGAACAACCAGACCCTCGTCTACGACGGGCTGAACCGCCTGATCTCGGCGATCGCGCCGAATGCGTGGGGTACGCAGTCCTACGCCTACGACGCCCTCAACAACCTGCGCCAGAACGTCAACATCGGCTTTCCGATCAACATGCACGTGGACGCCAACAACCGCCTGACTAGCGTGACGTTCGGCACCACTCCGTTCACCACCTACCAGAACGACACCCGCGGCAATCGCACCGCGATGACCTACAACGGCGTCACCACCCAGTACAGCTTCGACGCGAAGAACCAGCTGCTGGCGGTGCCGGGCGTGGCCAGTTACGCCTACGACGCGGCGGGGCGGCGGATCATGAAGACGCCAGCCGTGGGCGGCGCCGCGGCAGCCATCTACAGCTTCTACAACCAGGCCGGTCAGTTGATGTTCGGCTACGACGCGGCCACCGGTCAGGGCACCAACTACATCTACCTCAACGGCAAGCTGATCGCGCGGCACAAGGGCAGCACCGTCACCTACCTGCTGGCCGACCGGCTGGGCAGCCCGGTGCGCGAAGCCGATGCCAGCGGCAATGTCACGGCGAGCTTCAGCTACCTGCCATACGGAGGCCTCTCCAGCGGGCCGAACCAGAGCCAGCCGGGGTTTACCGGGCATGTGAATGATCCGGAGACGGCGTTCGTTTATATGCAGGCGAGGTATTACGATGCGGGGACGGGGCATATGCTCAGCGTCGATCCGGTGGGCGCGAGACCGGGTGACATCTACAGCTTCAATCGATATGCGTATGTGGACAACAACCCAATCAATCATACTGATCCGAGCGGTAAATGTGTTGAGGATCTATGTATTGGTGAAGCGATCTTGGTTTATGAAGGAGTCGAGGCTTTAGTTGCTGCGGCTGAAGTGTCTGAAGCCGCAGCGACGGTGGGTGAAGTTGCCGGCGCTACCGCTGAAACGGTGGGCGCTGAAAGTACAGCTGCGGTGGAGGGGGTGGAGAGTGAATCAGCAGTCGCAAGGACAACTGCAAGAGTAAACTCGGATGGCAAGACATTTACTGATGCCACTGGTCGTATTCGTCAAGGATCTTCCAATGGGCCGGGACAGGGCAAGCGGATTGCACGATCGGTAAGGGATGCCGAGAGAGAGGCCTCCGGCGACAGATGTATTTATTGTGGAAGAGAGACGACTAATGAACCGGGTCAGCCAAATTCGTCACAAGGTGACCATATACAACCACGAGCAGGGGACAAGGCTGGAGGGCCTCGTGGCGATAACTCTTCGGGGAACACTGGAAATTCTTGCGCAACTTGCAATCCTTCAAAAAGTAATCACCCTGTCTTGAAGTGGATTCGCGATACCTTTGGTGGATAATATGATTAAGGTAAGGATAAACATCGACGATTCATCATTCTGGGGGGTGAATTCTGAGCTCTTATGGGCTTCTGAGTCTGGAAAAAATTATATTTTGGAGAACTCGCCCATATACGCCTATGGATATAGTTACAAAGATATCGTTTCGGCAGAAAAAGTTGGTGTAGATTTAGTGGTTACCGGATTGATTGCAGTTGGTGGTCATTCAACATATAGGATTTTGCTCAACGAAAACTTTGATCCTGAAAAATGGAAATTTTATTGGACACCTCTTCAGGATTTGGGGTGCACTTATGAAAGTGACAAATATTCAAAGATATACTCCGTCGATGTAAGCCCAAAATCCGACATTTGCTCTGTTTACAAATTGCTCGAACGTGCTGAGCACGACGGGTTTTGGCAATTTGAAGAAGGCCACTGCGGGCATGTTTTGTGAGGGCAAAAGGGGTCAGAGTGAGATGGTCTGAATCGCCCCGGGTTTCGTGGAGGCTGTTTGGTTTAAGTCAGGCCTCCACTGCGGTGGCCTGACTGGCGAGTTGCC
>NZ_JBDGIQ010000003.1:0-450847 GCF_057657335.1 Rhodanobacter sp. Soil_C_14
TGGTTACTTTTCTCTTGGCCACGCAAGAGAAAAGTGACTCGGTCGCCGAAGGCGATCGACCGCTCTGCACTTGAGCTCTTGCTTCAGAAAATGAGGCTTATCCACTGCACGGAGGACGAACAGCTCTCCCGCTTTGAGCCAAAGCGCCCCGCGCGCGCATCAATCGCGAACCCGCTTCTCGATATTCGGCAGAAACACCGTGATCAGCCCCATCAGCGGCAGATACGCGCACAGGCCATAGACATATTCGATGCCGTGCGCGTCGGCCAGGCCACCGAGTATCGCGGCGCCGATGCCGCCCATGCCGAAGGCGAAGCCGAAAAACAGTCCCGAGATCATGCCGACGCGCCCGGGAATCAGCTCCTGCGCGTAGACCAGGATCGCCGAGAACGCCGAGGCCAGGATCAGGCCGATCACCACCGTGAGCACACCCGTCCACATCAGGTTCGCGTGGGGCAGCAACAGGGTGAACGGGGCCACACCGAGGATCGACACCCAGATCACCCACTTGCGTCCCACGCGGTCGCCCACCGGTCCGCCGATCAGCGAACCGGCGGCGACGGCGAACAGGAACACGAACAGGTGCACCTGGGCGCTCTGCACCGACACGCCGAACTTGTGGATCAGGTAGAAGGTGTAATAGCTGCTGAGGCTGGCCAGATAGAAATACTTGGAGAAGATCAGCAGGCCCAGGATCGCCAGCGCGCCGATGATCTGGTTGCGCGACAGGGTGATCACGTCCAGATGCCGCGATGGCGACTTGCTGCGTGCCACGTGATGGCGGCCGTACCAGCGCCCCACCTGCAGCAGCACCACGATGGCGAGCAGCGCGGCCAGCGAGAACCACGCCACGCTGCCGCGCCCGTGCGGCACGATGATCCACGCCGCCAGCAGCGGACCCAGCGACGAGCCGGTATTGCCGCCGACCTGGAACAGCGACTGCGCCAGGCCATGTCGACCACCGGAAGCCATCCGCGCCACCCGCGACGATTCCGGATGGAACACCGACGAACCGGTGCCGACCAGGGCCACGGCCAGCAGCAGCACGGGGAAATTCGGCGCGACCGCCAGCAACAGCAGGCCGCACAGGGTGAAGCCCATGCCGACCGGCAGCGAGTAAGGCATCGGTCGCTTGTCGGTGACCATGCCCACCAGCGGCTGCAGCAGCGAGGCGGTGAGCTGGAAGGTCAGGGTGATCAGGCCGACCTGGGCGAAGCTCAGGTGGAAGCTTCCCTTCAACAACGGATAGATCGCCAGGATCAGCGACTGGATCATGTCGTTGAGCATGTGCGCGAAGCTGATTCCGCCGAGCACGGCGAACTGGGTGGGTTCGCTGGCGGGGATGGAAGTCGTGGATGCGGGGATCGCGGAAGGGGAGAGCGGAGCGCTTTCGACGCGGGTCTGCATGGGCGGTGTTTGACTGGGTGGGGTACGACGCGGGGAGGCCCTACGTTAGGACAGTGGCGGCGAACCCGCATGTGCCAGGGGTACGGCGTCGTGCTTCCACCGGGCCGACTTGTCATCTGACCGTCAGGCGCGTGCGGCAGACTGAGCCGGGGATGACCCGTCGCGGCCGTCGTCACCCGGGCCTTGCCCCTGCCGCGCTACGATGTCCCGACGTATTCCTGCATGAGCCAAGCCGGTGTCACCATGAACAGCCGCCTGATCCACGAGAGCTCGCCGCCCGGCACCGCGACGCCGGCCGCCAACGATGCCTCGACGGCGATCGCGCCGGCGGTGGACCTCGGCGATCCCCGGCTGTTCATCCACCGCGAGTTGTCGCAGCTGCAGTTCAACATCCGCGTGCTGGACCAGGCGCTGGACGAGCGCACGCCGCTGCTGGAAAGGCTGAAGTTCCTGCTGATCTTCTCGCGCAATATGGACGAGTTCTTCGAGATCCGGGTGGCCGGGCTGAAGGGCCAGGTGGCGCTGGATCACGAGCTGATCGGCCCGGACGGGATTCCGCCGAAGCGTGCGCTATTGATGATCAGCGAGATCGCGCACCGGCAGATCGAGCGGCAGTACGCGATCCTCAACGAGCGCATCCTGCCGGAACTGGCCGCGCAAGGCATCCGCATCGTGCGGCGCCAGCAGTGGACGCAGAAGCAGAAGCTGTGGGTGCGCCGCCATTTCCGGGCGGAGGTGGCGCCGCTGGTGACGCCGATCGGACTGGACCCGACTCATCCGTTCCCGCTGCTGGTCAACAAGAGCCTCAACTTCATCGTGCGGCTGGATGGTGTCGATGCGTTCGGCCGCGACTCCGGCCTGGCCGTGGTGCCGGCGCCGCGCGTGTTGCCGCGGCTGATCCAGATGCCGGCGGAGATCTGCGAGGGCGGCGACAACTACGTGCTGCTGTCCTCGATCATCCATGCCCACGTGGACGAGCTGTTCCCCGGCATGGACGTGCTCGGCTGCTACCAGTTCCGGCTGACCCGCAACGCCGACCTCACGCTGGACCCGGAGGACGTCGAGGACCTGGCGCTGGCCTTGCGCGGCGAACTCTATTCGCGTCGCTTCGGCGATGCGGTGCGGCTGGAAGTCGCCGACAACTGTCCCAGGGACCTGGCCGAGCACCTGCTCAGGCAGTTCGGCCTGACCGAGTCGGAGCTGTACGAAGTGAATGGCCCGGTGAACCTGGCGCGGTTGTTCCGCATTGCCAGCCACGTGAACTACCCGCGCCTGCAGTACCCGCCGTTCACGCCTGCGCTGCCGAAGGAATTGCGCCACACCGACGACCTGTTCCAGGTGATCGGCAAGCAGGACGTGCTGCTGCTGCACCCGTACGAGTCGTTCGCGCCGGTGGTGGATCTGCTGCGCCAGGCCTCGGCCGACCCGCAGGTGCTGACGATCAAGCAGACGCTGTACCGCACCAACGCGAATTCCGAAATCGTCGACGCGCTGGTCGACGCGGCCCGCGCGGGCAAGGAAGTCACCGCGGTGGTCGAGCTGCGTGCGCGTTTCGACGAGGAGTCGAACCTGAGCCTGGCCTCGCGCCTGCAGCAGGCTGGCGCGATGGTGATCTACGGCGTGGTCGGCATCAAGACGCACGCGAAGATGATGCTGGTCCAGCGCCGCGAAGGCCGCGAGCTGGTGCGTTATGCCCACCTTGGCACCGGCAACTACCACAGCGGCAATGCGCGGCTGTACACCGACTACAGCCTGCTCACCTCCGACGAGGCGTTGTGCGAGGACGTGCACAAGCTGTTCAGCGAACTGACCGGCATGGGCACCGTGCTGCACATGAAGAAGCTGCTGCATGCGCCATTCACGCTGAAGCCCCGGCTGCTGGAAATGATCGCCGGTGAAGCGGCGCACGCCGCGGCAGGCCGGCCGGCGCGGATCATCCTCAAGCTCAACGCGCTGACCGAACCGAACGTCATCCGGGCGCTGTACCAGGCTGGCATGGCCGGCGTGCAGGTCGACCTGATCGTGCGCGGCATCTGCAGCCTGCGGCCGGGCATCGAGGGCGTGTCGGAGAACATCCGGGTGCGTTCGATCATCGGCCGCTTCCTCGAACACAGCCGCGTGTACTGGTTTGCCAACGACGGCGAGCCGCGACTGTATCTCTCCAGCGCGGACCTGATGGAGCGCAACCTCGATCGCCGCGTGGAGACGGCGTTCCCGATCGAGGGCAAGCGTATGCAACAGCGCATCCACGAGACACTGGAACTGTGCCTGGCCGACAACGTGGGCGCCTCCGTGTTGCAGGCCGACGGCGAATACCTGCGCCTGCCGCCGGCCGCGGGCGAACCCGTGCGCGACATGCAGGCCGGGTTGCTGGAGAAGATCTGCGGGGCTGTCACCGGCCGTTGACGCGCCCATCGCCGGCTTGTCCACCGTTTCCGTTCCATCGCGTTGCAGGAGTGTTTCGTCACCGACCTGCTGCGGGGTGCGCGATGTACCGACTGCCTTTCGGATGGATGCCTGCCATCGCCGCCGCGGCGCTGATCCTGCTCAGCGCCAGCCCGCCGGCCACAGCCGGCAACCTGCGTGATGCGCTGATGCAACGACGCGCGACGGCCGGGGCGTCCGTCCCGGTCGCGCTGCCGGCAGGCACCCGCGTGATCCACGACGTGGCCTACGGCGGCGACTCGCGCCAGCGCTTCGACGTCTACGCACCGCCGCATGCCCGGCGCGCACCGGTGATCCTGATGGTGCACGGCGGCGGCTGGCGTCGCGGCGACAAGGTGATGGCGAACGTGGTGGCGAACAAGCTCGCGCGCTGGTTGCCGCGCGGCTTCATCGTCATCTCGGTGAACTACCGCATGCGCCCGGATACCGCACCGCTGCAGCAGGCTACCGACGTGGCCCGCGCCCTGGCCAGCGCGCAACAGCAGGCACCGCAGTGGGGCGGCGATGCGCAACGCTTCATCCTGATGGGCCATTCTGCCGGCGCCCACCTGGTCGCCCTGATCGGCGCCGAACCCGGGCTGGCGCGGGCGCAGGGTGCGCAACCCTGGCTGGGCACGATCTCCCTGGATGGCGGCAGCCTGGACGTGGTGCAGACCATGCAGTCGCGCCATCTTCCATTGTTCGACGAGGCGTTCGGTGCCGATCACGCCGAGTGGCGCGCCGCGTCGCCCCTGCAGCGCCTGCGCGGCCGCATCGCGCCGTTCCTTGCCGTGTGCTCCAGCCGGCGGGTCGATTCGTGCGCGCAGTCGCACGCCTTCGTCGACAAGGCGCGCTCGTTCGGCAGCCACGCCAGCGTGCTGGAAGAAGACTTGTCCCATGCCGAGATCAACCGCCAATTGGGCCTGCCTTCGGATTACACGCTGGCCGTCGAGAGCTTCATGGCCACGCTCGATCCCGCGGTCGCGCGTCTGCTGGACGACCGCGCAGCGCGCGCCGCCGCGTTGCCGGTGATCATTGCTGAGTACACGGGTCGCCGGAGTACGATGCATCGGCACGGGATGAACGGTGGGGAGCTGCCTTGAACGCCTCGACGCTGTGGTGGGGTCTGCTGTTCGGCTCGATCGGGCTGGGCTTCTTCGTCTACGGCAGAAAGCAGCGCGCGATCGTGCCGCTGGTCTGCGGCATCGCCCTGATGGTGTTTCCGTATTTCGTCAGCGGTACCGCGTGGCTGATCATCGTCGGCGTGGTGTTGGTCGCGATTCCCCGGTTCGTCAGCCTGTGAGGCGAACGCCCAAGAAAAAAGCCCGCGGAAGCCGCGGGCTTTTCTGCAAATCCGTGGTGGAGCGGATGGGGATCGAACCCACGACCTCCACGATGCGAACGTGGCGCTCTCCCAGCTGAGCTACCGCCCCACGGAAGCCGCGAATATTAGCAGCGTGGGTGGGGTTCGCCAAGACCCCGGCTGGCGGATGGTGAAGCGCGGCGATCCATCGACCCTGTGCCGGAGGGGCTTGCGCGGACGGGTGAGCCTTTCGACTTCGCGCTGCGCGCCTGCGTCCCGGTCGAACGACGGACCAGGACGCAGGCGCTCAGTCCGGCAGCAGCCCGGGCAGGTCGTCGTGCAGCACCTCGCGGCGCCAGCCTTCGAGGAAGTCCGGCCATTCGGCGGTGACCACGTATTCCTCCAGCACCTTGCGCGGGCACAGCAGGCCGGGCGGCAGGTCTAGTTCGCCGGCGCGGATGTCGACCAGCTGCTTCATCTCGCCCAGCGCCTTCTTTGCCGCGCCCTGTGGGTGGGCCGGGATTTTTGCGGTCGTCGCGATTTCCTCGGCACTGACGGTGGGCGCAATCAGCTCGAACAGTTCGCTGCGTTGCGCCGAGCGCAGGGCGCGCTGGCCGCGGCTGCGCTGTTCCAGGTCGGCCAGATGGGTCGGCGGCAACTCGGCCAGGTTCAGTGCGAGATTGTCGTCGAGCAGCCAGGGGCGCGGCACGTCGAGTCGACGCGCGCTGCGGTCGCGCCACAGCAGCAGGCGGCGCAGCAGGGCCTGGCGTTCGGGTGACCATTCGGCAGCGCCACGCAGCGCACGTTGCGGCTGCGGGTCGCCGTCACGATGGCTGGCGCGCTGCTTCAGGCGGGCACAGTCTTCGGCGTGCCACGCGCTGCGGTCGCGCTGGCGCAGGCGTTCGTTCAATTGTTCGTGGATGGTTTTCAGATAGACCACGTCCAGCGCGGCATAGCTGCGCTGCGACGCGGTCAACGGACGCTGCAGCCAATCCGAGCGAGTCTCGCCCTTGTCCAGTTCGTCGCCGGCCAGTTCGGCCACCAGCGCCCGATAGCTGATGCCCAGGCCCATGCCGACAAAGGCGGCGGCGATCTGGGTGTCGAACAGTGTGTGCGGGCCATCGGGCAGCAGCGGCGAGAGGGTTTCCAGATCCTCGCTGGCACTGTGCATGATGGTGACGGCCGGACCAGCGCCCAGCAGCGGCTGCAACGCCGGGCCGATGTCGAAGGCCAGCGGGTCGACCAGGGCGTAGCGACCGTTCCAGCCCAGTTGCAGCAGGGCCAGCTGCGGATAGAACGTATTGCGCCGCATGAACTCGGTGTCCAGGCCCACGGCGGCGTCTGCCGGTATCGTGGCCAGCCATGCCTGCAGCGCGTCGAGCGTGTCGATCCAGTCGGCGGCAGGGGTTTCGGGCAATGACATCGGTACTCCTTGGAAGGCGGCGCGGTCACTCGCGCGGATTGCCCTGTCGGCGGTTTGTGCCTATGGTGAGCAGCGCACGATAACAGGCCGCGCCCAAGGACGCCCATCCATGCCGAACAACGCCAACCTGCAGCGTCAGCGTTTTCTCGGTGGTGCGCTGGGGGTGATCGTGCTGGGGTTTGCGCTGACCTATCACTTTTTTCCGCGCCTGTTCCACGTCGATCCGACCCAGGCGCCGCGGCGTTCGATGTCGCTGGGCACCGCGACGCCGGGCAGCGGCCTGCAGCCGGAGCGCGCAACGGCGATCAGCGAACTCAATGCCGGGCCGCCGCTGACCCTGGCGCCGGCCGCGGTGATCGCCGCGCGCAACAGCGCCAAGGCCGACCTGCCCAAACAGCTCAGCGCCGACCCGCCCGAAGTGGTGGCCCTGCTCGACAAGGCCACCAGGGCGCTGCATGCGGGCGCGCTGGCCGGCGGCGAGGACAGCGCTGCGGCCCTGTTCGAGCAGGCGTTGAAGCAGAAGCCCGACAGCCGCCGCGCCGTGCAGGGTCTGTTCGACGTGCGCGCGCGCCTGGTGGCGGAGATCGACCAGGACATCGCGGTGGGTGACGTGGACGCCGCGCATGACCTGCTCGACGCCTTGCGCACGCTGCCCAACGCCGAAGCCGAAGTGGCGCAACTGGAAACCGGCCTGCAGACGCTGGAGAAGGTGCGCCCGATGCTGGCCCGGGCAGCGGGCCTGCTGCAGCAGGGCAAGGCCGACCGCCCCGATGGTGGCAGCGCGCTGGACCTGTATCGCGACGTGCAGAAGCTGGACCCGCAGAATGCCGTTGCCGAGCAGGGCATCCTGCAGGTGCAGCGCGCCGTGCTGGACCGGGCGCTGGCGGCGGTGGCGCAGAACGATTTCGCCGGCGCCGACCGCGAACTGGCCAGGGCGCAACAGATCCGTCCAGGTACCCAGCAGATGCGCGACGTGCACCAGCGCGTGGACGACATGCGCGAGCAGCGTGCCCGCGGAATACTTGCCCAGGCGCATACCGCGCTGGATGCCGGCAACGTGACCCTGGCCATCAAGCTGGCCGGGCAGGTCCGCGCGATCGATCCGGACCTGACAGGGCTGCCGGCGCTCGACGAGCAACTGGTTAACGCGCGTCTCTACGCCAGCTACAAGCCCGGCCAGGCCTTTGCCGACCATTATGTCGACCTGCCGGGCAAGGCGCCCACCATGGTGGTGATTCCCACCGGCAGTTTCATGATGGGTGCATCGGCCAGCGACAGCGATCGGCTCGCCTCGTCCCAACCGCAACATGCGGTGACCATCGCCACCGGTTTCGCGATGGCGCGCAGCGCGGTGACGGTGGCCCAGTTCCGCGAGTTCGTGCGTGCCAGTGGCTACGTGCCCGATTCGATCCGGCTGGGTGGCGCCAGCGTGTACGACGAGCGCAGCGGCGTCCTGCGCGACGACAGCACCGCCACCTGGGAAGACGATTACGCCGGTCGCAAGGCCGAGGACAACCTGCCGGTGGTGAACGTGTCGTGGGCCGACGCCACGGCTTACGCGGCGTGGCTGCAGCAACGCACCGGCAAGACCTATCGACTGCCCAGCGAAGCGGAGTTCGAGTACGCGCTGCGCGGTGGCACGAAGACACGTTACTGGTGGGGCGACGGGGTGCCGTCGCACCCGGTGGAGAACCTGACCGGCTCCGCCGACCGCTCACGCAGTGGCCGACGCTGGAGCAACGCCTTCCGCGGCTATCGCGACGGCCACTGGGGGCCGGCGCCGGTGATGAGCTTCGCCGCCAACCCGTTCGGCCTGTTCGACATCGACGGCAACGTTTCCGAATGGGTGGTCGACTGCTGGCACGACAGCTACCTGCGTGCGCCCACCGACGGCAGTGCCTGGGTCAACCCCGGCTGCCGCGCCCACGTGCTGCGCGGCGGTTCCTGGGGCAGTTCGCCCGAACAGGTCGAATCGGCCTACCGCCAGGGCGCCAACGGCGACGCCCGCAGCGCTCGCGTGGGCTTCCGCGTGGTGCGCGAGCTGTAGGCATGAAAAACCCCGCGCGAGGCGGGGTTCTTCGAAAGCTGGTACCGGTGAGAGGACTCGAACCTCCACTGTGTCACCACAAGCGGATTTTGAGTCCGCCGCGTCTACCATTCCGCCACACCGGCATGTGTGAGCGGGGGATTATGCCGGGTTCAGTGCACGCGGTCGAGTCCCAGCTGGCGCACGTCGCGTCCGTACCAGCGGTCCTCGGGCAGGGGCTGGAACACCGAACAGCGGACCATCGGGCCGGAATAGATGTGCAGGCTGACGGTGACCGCGTCGTCGCTGGGGTTGCGGATGCTGTGGTATTCGTGCGGCGGGATCAGGCTGCCGGCCGAGCCGGCGCCGGCCTGGATCGAACCGACCGGCTGGAAGCAGTAGCGCTTGTCGTCGTGTTCCAGCAATTCGTATTGCACGATCTCCAGCGCACCGTTCCACACGCCCTCGACGCACCACATGCCGTCGTGGTCGTGGATCGGCGTGCCCTGGCCCGGGCCCCAGGTCATCGCCACCACGCAGTAGCCGTGCTCTTCGCTGCGGTACAGCTCGCGCCGCGCGTAGTGTTCGGCATTCGCCTCGAACACGCATTCCGGCAGGGTCACCGACTTGTCGCGGATCATCCTGCACAGGCTGTTGCGCAGGCTGTCGGTGAGCTCGTGGGTGGTCGACTTGGCCACGGCGGCGTCGATGGCGTCGATCAGGGTGCGGCTGCCGGGGAAATCCAGGGTAAGCATGGCGTTCTCGGGGAATGCGGGAGCTGTGTAGCTTAGCAGCGCGGCGATCAGCCGGCCGCCAGCCGGTTCAGGAAGCCGCCGATGGCGTGGCTGTAGTTTTCGATGTCGACCAGGAACGCGTCGTGGCCTTGCGGCGAATCCAGCGCCACGAACTCGACCCGGGCACCAGCGGCGTGCAGGCCTTCGGCGATCTGTTCCTGCTGCTGCAGCGGAAACAGGATGTCGGTGCTGACGCCGATCACCATGGCCTGTTCGACGTGGATGCGCTTGAGTCCTTCGTGCACGCTGCCGTGGCCGTATTCGGCGATGTCGAACCAGTCGCTGGCGCGCGACAGGTACAGGTAGCAGTTCGGGTCGAAGTTGCGCACGAAGCGCCGGGCGTGGCCTTCGAGGTAGGACTCCACCTGGAACTCGCGGCCGAACGGTTCGTCCTCGCGCTGCTCCGGATCGAGCCTGATGCGGGCGAAGCGGCCGTTCCACTCCATCGCCGAGCGATAGGTGATCACGCCGAGCTTGCGCGCGATGCTCATGCCCAAGTCGGGATAACTGCCGCCCTCCGTGGCATGGATGTCGTAGCGGCCGTCGTTGAACTGCGGATCGAGCCGGATCGCCTCGCGCTGCAGCGAGCGGATCGCGATCGCGAACGGCTGCGCCTGGGGCGCGGTGTCCACGCTGATGTGGGTGCGCACGCTGCCCGGGTGCAGCAGCATGTAGGCCAGCGCGCTCATGCCGCCCATCGAGCAGCCGATCAGGCAGGCCAGTTGCGTGATGCCCAGGCTGTCGACCACGGCGTGCGCCGCGTTGGCCACGTCTTCCAGCGCCAGTTCGGGGAAGCTCAGCCGATAGGCTTCGCCGGTGGCCGGGTCGTTCGAGGCGGGGCAGGTGGAGCCCTTGTCGCTCCCCAGCGAGTTCACGCAGATCACGAACCAGCGCCCGGTGTCGATCGCCTTGCCGGGGCCGGCCATGTCCTGCCACCAGCCGGGCGTCGGGTCCTCGTCGCATGAGGTCATGTGTGCGCTGGGCGACAGGCCGGTCAGCACCAGCACGGCATTGTCGCGGGCCGCGTTCAGCGTGCCCCAGGTTTCGTAGGCGACGTGCGCGCCGTGCAGTTCGCCGCCGCGCTTCATCGGGAAGGGCGAGGACAGGGCGAGGTAACGGCGCGCGTCGCCCATCGTCAATGCACCTTGTCGATGCTGATCTTGATCGGCGTCGTGCTGTCCACCGCGACCACCCCGGCGTCGCCTTCCAGGTCGCCGGGCCGGGCCTCGGGCTGGCCGCCGTGGCTGATCCGCGCGCCGACGAAGACCCGCGCAACCGAGGACAGCTTGAACGCCGGCGTCATCGCCATCGCGTCGGTCAGCGTGACCGTGGCGGGCAGGCTGGCGGGATCGAGTTTCGCCACCGCCAGCGGCATCGGCGGGCCATCCGGCGAGCGGGCGTAGACGAACAGCACGTCGCCCGCGGCCAGCTTGCCTTTCAGCGCCGGCGCCAGCGCGACCTGCACCTGCAGCGCGGCGCCTTGCGGGGCGCTGGCGGCGGCGCTCGACGATGCGCCGGCCGGTGCGCCGCCGGCGCGGGCATCGGCCACGGCGATCTGTTCGGCGACGGATTTGGCCACGTTCGAGCCCGGTTCCAGCTGCGGTTGCAGCAAACGCCAGGTGGCGGCGGCGTCGCGGTAGTCGCCGTTCTGGAAATCGCTGATGCCGAGCAGCCACAGGCCGCGCTGGCTGTCCGGATGCAGCTTCACCGCCTGCACGAGAAGCTCGCGCGCGCGACCCTCGATGCGATGGTCGGCCCGCGTCATCGAATCATTTTCGGCCCAGCCGATCATCGCCTCGGCGTTGTTCGGGTCCAGTTTCAGTGCGTGCCCGAAGGCGTCGCGCGCATCCGCCGGCTGGCGCAGCATGCTGCTGGTCTGGGCCAGCAGCATCCAGCCCTGCAGGTCGTCCGGTTGTTGTTGCAGATGGGTGCGCAGTTCGGTCAGCGCCTGGTCCATGGTCAGCGAGGGCGGTGCCTGCTTGCTGGCCGGGTTCAACGCGTTGGGCGTGCCCACCAGCAGGTACAGCGTGCCGGTGCCCAGCGGCAACACCAGGGCGATCAGCAGGGCCAGCGCGAACACGCTGCGCGGGCGGCCGGCTTCACGGCCCTGGCGCAGCAGCGGCAACAGCAACAAGGCCAGCGCCGCCGCGACCATCGCGGCGGCAATCACGACAAAAGCGATCTTCACCAGTCGTCCCCGGAATCGGTTGGTGTTTCATCCATGGTGCGGGCGGCACGACTGCGCTGGCGGATCAGCACCAGCACCACGCCGGCGCCGCCCAGCAGGATCAGCAGCGGGCCGAACCACAGCAACGAAGTGCCGACGGTCAGCGGCGGGTCGTACAGCACGAACTCGGAGTAGCGGGCGACCAGGTATTGCCTGATCTCGTCGTCGCTCTTGCCTTCCTGCATCATCCTGAAAATCTGGTTGCGCAGGTCGCGGGCGATCGGCGCGTTGGAGTCGGCCAGCGTCTCGTTCTGGCACATCGGGCAGCGCAGCTGATGGGTGAGGTGCTGGAAGCGCAGTTCCTGCGCGTGATCCTTGAACGGCATCGGCTCGATCGCCTGCGCGTAAGCGAAGCCGCCCACCAGCAGCGAAGCGACGAGGAACACCCGCAGCAACCGGCGCATCACGGCGCCTCCTTCAGCATCGCCGCGATCGCCGGCTTCAGTTCCTTCGCCATCACCTCGGCCGTGATCGGGCCGATGTGCTTGTAGCGGATCACGCCCTTCGCATCGATCAGGAAGCTTTCCGGCGCGCCGTACACGCCGAAGTCGATCGCGGTGTTGCCCGGTTCGTCGGCGATCAGCAGGGCGTACGGATTGCCGTGCTTGGCCAGCCAGTTCTTCGCGTCCGCCGGCGGGTCCTTGTAGTTGTAGCCGACCAGCTGCACGCCCAGGGTCGGCGCCTCGGCGCTCAGCACCGGGTGCTCCACGCCGCATTCGATGCACCAGCTGGCGAACACGTTGAGCAGGTAGGGCTTGCCCAGCAGGTCGGCCTTGCTGACCTTCTGCGCCGGCTCGTACAGCTTGGGCAGGTTGAACTCCGGCGCCGGCTTGTTCAGCAGCGGCGTGGGGATCGCGTTCGGATCGTGCTGGGTGTTCCACCAGATGCCGAAGCCGAACAGGCCGACCAGCAGCATGAAGCCGATGAAAGGAAGCAGGCGGTTCATGCGCGGCTTTCCCCGACCTGCAGCGTGGCGCCGGCATCGACGACGCCTTCAGCCTTCGCCGCCCGCTTGAGGCGGAAGCGCTTGTCGGTGGCGCAGACCACGCCGCCCAGCATCATCAGCAGGCCGCCACCCCAGATCCAGCGGATGAACGGCTTGGTGTAGAGCCGCAGCGCCCACGCGCCTTCGAGGTTGTTCGCGTCCATCGGCTCGCCCAGCGCCACGTAGAGATCGCGGGTGACGCCGGCATCGACGGCTGATTCGGTCTGTACCTGGCCACGCGGGTAGGTGCGTTTCTGCGGGTGCATCACGGCGATCTGTTTGTCGCCCCGGGTGACCGTGACGGTACCCTGGTCGGCGGTCCAGTTCGGGCCGGTGGTGTGGTGCACGCCGTCGAAGCGGAAATCGTAGCTGCCGATGTGCTGGGTTTCGCCGGGCGCCATGCGCACGTCGCGCGTCACGCTGAGCGATTCGGACAGCAGCACGCCGATCACGAAGATGCCCACGCCCAGATGCGCCAGCAGCATGCCGGCCATCTCGCCCGGATAGCGCCGGCCACGCGGTGCCTCACGCCAGCGCTTGAGCGTATACAGCAGCACGCCGACGACCACCCACACGCCTGCGGCGACGCCGACGATCGCCTTGAGGTTGCCGTCGACCAGGAAGGCCGCGACGATCGCGCAGGCCAGCGCGGCGACGAGCACCCGCAGCAGCAGTCCCTTCAGCACCGGCGCGTCGCCCTTGCCCCAGCGCAGGAACGGGCCGAACGGCATCAGCAGCACCACCGGCGCCATCAGCAGCGGAAACAGGAAGCCGAAGTAGGGCGGGCCCACCGAGATCCGGCCCAGGTTCAGCGCATCGCCGATCAGCGGGAACAGCGTGCCCAGCAGCACCATCGCCGCCGCCACGGCAAACATCAGGTTGCCGATCAGCAACACCGTTTCGCGCGACACCACGTTGAACGCCTTGCCGCCCAGCACCTTCGGTGCACGCAGCGCGTACAGCAGCAGCGAGCCGCCGACCACGATGGTGAGGAAGGCCAGGATGAACACGCCGCGGCGCGGATCGGAGGCGAACGCATGCACCGAAGTGAGCACGCCCGAGCGGACCAGGAAGGTGCCGAGCAGGGACAGCGAGAACGCGAAGATCGACAGCAGGATGGTCCATGCACGCAGCGAGCCCCGCTTCTCGGTGACCGCCTGCGCATGGATCAGCGCGGCGCCGACCAGCCACGGCATGAAGCTGGCGTTCTCCACCGGGTCCCAGAACCACCAGCCGCCCCAGCCCAGTTCGGCATACGCCCACCAGCTGCCGGCGACGATGCCGCAGGTGAGGAAGGCCCAGGCCATGTTGGTCCACGGCCGCGCCCAGCGCACCCAGGCCTGTTCCAGCTCGCCGCCGAGCAGGGCGGCGATCGAGAACGCGAACGCCACCGAGAAGCCGACGTAGCCCATGTACAGCATCGGCGGGTGGAAGGTCATGCCCGGGTCCTGCAGCACCGGGTTCAGGTCCGCGCCGTCGCCCGGCATCGGCAACAGCCGTCCAAACGGGTTCGACGTGAAGATGATGAAGGCGAGGAAGCCGACCGCGATCAGGCCCATCACCGCGATCACCCGCGAAGCGAACACCTCAGGCAGCTTCTGGCTCAGCGCCACCAGGGCGATCGTCCACACGTTGAGGATCAGGATCCACAGCAGCAGCGAGCCCTCGTGCGCGCCCCATACCGCGGCGATGCGGTAATACCACGGCAGCGCCAGGTTCGAATTGTCGGCCACGTACTGCACCGAGAAGTCGAAGCGCAGGAACGCCCAGGCCAGGATGCCGAACGCCATCGCCACGAACACCGCCTGACCGGCCGCGGCCGGGCGCGCCACCGCCATCAGCGCACGATTGCCGCGCCACGCGCCGACGAGCGGCAGGATGCTCTGCGCCAGCGCCAGCAGCAGGGCGAGGATCAGCGCGAGTTGGCCGAGTTCGGGGGTCATGGCTTGGGGTTTCCTTGCATGGCGTCCTGAGCTGCAGCGCCTTCTTCGACCTTCTTGCCTTCGTGCGCCTTGGCCATCGCGTCCTTCAGCTCCTTCGGCATGTACGTCTCGTCATGCTTGGCCAGCACTTCGGTGGCGACGAAGCGGGCGTTGTCCATGTGGCCGGTGGCGATCACCGACTGGTTGTCGCGGAACAGGTCGGGCAGGATGCCGGTGTACTCCACCGGCATCGCGCCGCCGGCGTCGACCACGGTGAAGGTGACCTTGAGCGAGTCGCTGGCGCGCTGGATCGAGCCGGCCTTGACCATGCCGCCGAGGCGGAAGGTCTTGTAGCTGGCCGCCTCGCCCGACTGCACCTGGCTCGGCGTCAGCAGGTAGTTCATGTTGTTCTGCAGCGCCAGCACGACCAGCACGGCGGCGACGACGGCCGCGGCGAGGATCGACAGCACGATGGTGAGTCGGCGCTTGCGGGTGGGGTTCATGGGCATGGTCAAAAACCGCCCCGGTCAGGGGGATGCTGGAGTGGAAGGGGGTTTGCGTTCCTGACGCACGCTCTGACGCGCCAGCCGTGCGCGAAGTTCCCGCAGCACACGGTGGCGGCGCAGGCGCGGCGCGACGGTGTCGGCAATCAGCACGACGAAGAACAGCGCATAGGCCGGCCACACATAGGCGGCGTAACCGCCCATCGCCAGGAAATGCTGCAGGGCGTTCATCGGTCGGCCTCGCTTTCGGCGATCTGGCGCACCCAGTCCTTGCCGCCTTCCAGCTCGAGCAGGTCGGTGCGCACGCGGCGGAACAGGCTGGCGGCGTAGTAGCACTTGGTGGCCAGCATCATCGTCAGCAGCGGCCACAGCATGTCCCAGGACATGGTGGATTTGCCGAACACGTTGACCGTGCTGCCCTGGTGCAAGGTGTTCCACCAGTTCACCGAGAAATGCACGATCGGCACGTTGATGACGCCGATGATGGCGAGGAAGGCGGCGGCGCGGGCGCCCTGGCGGCGATCCTCGAAAGCGTGGTACAGGCCGATCACGCCCAGGAACAGGAACAGCAGCACCAGTTCGGAGGTAAGCCGCGCATCCCAGGTCCACCAAGTGCCCCACATCGGTTTGCCCCACAGCGAACCGGTGACCAGGGTGATGAAGGTGAACGCCGCGCCGATCGGCGCCGATTGCATCGCCACGACCTCGGCCAGCTTGATTCGCCAGACCAGCGCGATGAAGCCGGCCACGCCCATCACCGCGTAGATGAACATGCCCATCCACGCGCTGGGCACGTGGATGAAGATGATCCGGTAGGCATCGCCTTGCTGGTAATCGGCCGGGGCCAGCACCAGGCCGCCGTACAGGGCCACCGCACCCAGCAACAGGGCCAGCGTCATCGCCCATGGCTGCAGCGTTCCGGCGAAGCGGTAGAAGGTTGGCGGCGAGCTCAGCCGGTGCAACCAGAGCGGAATCCAGTTAGACATGGTGAATCGTCATGCGTCCAGGGCAATACGGAGGGCGGCGGCGCAGGCCAGCGGCGCCAGCACCACGGCCAGCACCAGCGAGGCAGCGAGCCAGGCGATCGGTGCAAGCCACGGCAGACCCTGTTGGGCCGCCGCCACGGCGCCGGCGGCGAAGATCACGGCCGGTACGCACAAAGGCAGCAACATCAAGGCCAGCAGCATACCAGAGCGCCGGGTGCCGGCCGTCAGCGCCACCAGCACCGCGCCCAGCAGACTCAGCAGCGGCGTGGCCAGCAGCAGGGCCAGCAACAGCACGGGAATCACCGCGCCGGGCAGGTGCAGCATCGCGGCCATCAGCGGCGCAATCACGATCAGCGGCAGCGCGGTGGTGATCCAGTGCGCAAGGATTTTCATGCCCAGCATCAGCGCCAGCGGCTGCGGCGCCAGCACCAGTTGCTCCAGCGAACCGTCCTCGATGTCGCTGGAGAACATCGCATCCAGCGCCAGCAGCATCGCCAGCAGCACGGTGACCAGGATCACGCCGCTGGCGATCCGTTGCAGCAAGGTGTCTTCCGGCCCCAGCGCGAACGGGAACAGCATGGTCACGATCAGCGCGTACAGCACCGGCATCGCGATGTCGCCGCGCCGACGCCAGGCCAGGGTGAGGTCGCGCCGCAGCATCGCGGCGCAGGCGGTGGCAAGGCCGGGATGCTTAGCCATGCATGCGGATCCGTCGCGGCTCGCCGCCGTGGAAGCTCACCGTGCCGTGGCTGGTGACCATCGCCGCGCCGCCGGCGTCGGTATGTTTCTCCAGCAAATGGTTCACCAGGGCGATGCCGATGCGGTCCAGGTTCGCGTACGGCTCGTCGAGCAGCCACAGCGTGGCCGGCAGCAGGACCAGCCGGGCGAGCGCCGCGCGTTTCTTCTGGCCGGCCGACAGGCGGCGCACCGGCTCGTCCTCGTAACCGCGCAGGCCGATGTCGGCCAGCACGGAAGCCATGCCCAGGCCTTCGCGGGTGCCGTGCAGGCCAGCGGCGATGCGCAGGTTTTCGCGGGGACTCAGGTCCGCCTTGAGGCCGAGCTGGTGACCGAGGAACAGGATCTGGCCTGCGCACTGGTCGCGCTGCAGCGCCTCACCGCGCCAGAGCAGTTCGCCTTCGCCGCGGTGGAGCAGGCCGGCCAGCATGCGCAGCAAGGTGGTCTTGCCGCTGCCGTTGTCGCCCTCGACCAGGGCCAGTTCGCCCGCGTGCAGCTGAAAATCCAGCGGCGCGAACACCGGTTCGTCCTGGCGATGGAAACTCAGGGCCCGCGCTTCGAGCAGGGGCACGGCGGTGCTGGCGGCAGTCATTCCCGCGATTGTCCGCAATGGCGTCGATGCTGTCCATGCGGCGCACTGCCGCTGAAGCTTCAGGCCACGGTGCGCAGCAGGGCGGCGCCGGCGGCCTCGCCGTGCACATAGGCCAGCTGCCCGTGCGTCCTCGCCAGTGCATCGAGGATGGCCAGGTCCGGACCGATGGCGAACAGGCTGGGTTCGCTCCAGCCGCTGCTGCCCACCCCGATCGCCGGCAGCACGATGGCGCCGGGCTGCGCCTGCAGAGCGCCCAGCAAGGCGTGCTGGGCGGCCAGGTTCTCGGCCGGTGCGCGGCGGCGTGCCTGCGGATTCCAGGCGGTGATGAAGGCCCACGAGCGGCCGCCGACCACCTCGGCCAATGCGGCGGGCAAGGGCAGGTCGACCCGGATCGTGGCCCAGTTCACCGTGTCGATGCACACGTGGTACGCGGTCGAGCGGAACGCTTCGAGCAGGGCCTCATCCATGACGCAGCGCCGGCAGCGGAGGCAGGGTGGAGACAAACAACGCTGCCGCCGCGTCGATATCGATCGTCGCCACGTTCGGATTCTCGCGCAGCAGTTGTTCCAGCAATTGATCCTGGGCGCGGCCGCGTTCCAGCGCATAGGCATAGGGCAGGTGGGTGAAGGTGACCATGCGGTAGCGCGCCATGTAATGGGCGGGGATGCGGGCGGCCAGCAGCGCGCCCAGTTCGCGCTTGGCCAGGTAGTGCGGGTCGGCCACCGAGTCGCGCATTTCCACGTAGTTTTCCAGCGCCATCGCGGCGATCGCGTCGGCGTTGGGTTGGCGTACGCGCTGGAACTCGGCGAACACCTCGGCGCTGTCGGCGGGCGCCGCGGCCAGCAGGTTCGCCAGCACCACGGTGTCCTCGAAGCCGCAGTTCATGCCCTGGCCGTGGAACGGCACGATGGCATGTGCCGCATCGCCGACCAGCAGCGCGCGGCCGTCCAGATGCCAGCGGTCGATGTACAGGGTGGACAGCGTGCCGACCGGGTTGTGGTCGAAGTCTTCGGCGAAGCGCGGGATCAGCGACAGCAGGCCGGGGAATTGTTCGCTGAAGAACGCTGCCGCTGCGGTCGAGTCGGGCAAGGTGGCGAAGCTGGGCGCCGCGCCTTGCGCGGGCAGGAACAGGGTGACCGTGAAACTGCCTTCCGTGTTCGGCAGCGCGATGCACATGTAGCCGCCGCGCGGCCAGATGTGCAGCGCATGCGGCTCCAGCGCGTACTGGTCGCGACCGCCGCCGAGTTGCTGCAGCGTGGTTGCGAGCTCATGGGCGGGCGGAATTTCCAGCTCCTTGTAGCCGTGGCCCAGCGCTTCGATCCGCTCGCCCAGCGGCGCATGGGCGTTCATCGCCGCGCGCAAGGCCGAGCCGGCGCCATCGGCACCGATCAGCAGGCCCACCGCCTGTTCGCGTTCCACGCCCGCGTCGTCCGCCAGCCGGATGCGCTGCTGCCCGAAATCGGCGGCGACCAGGCTCTGGCCGAAGTGAAAGGTGACCCCCGCCGCCTCGGCCGCATCCAGCAGCAGCATGTTCAAGGCGCCGCGCGAGACCGACCAGATCACCTCGCTGTCGTCCACGCCGTAGCGCTGCAGCGCGCTGTGGCCGTCGCGATCGTGCACCATGCGGCCGCGCATCATCACCGCCCGTTGCAGCACGTCGTCGGCCAGCCCGGCGCTGCGCAAGGCCTGCAGGCCGCGCTCGGCCAGCGCCAGGTTGATCGAGCGGCCACCGAGAAAGCCGGCCAGCCGCGGATCGGGCCGCTTCTCGAACACCTCGACCGCAAAGCCGCGTTGCGCCAGCTGCTGCGCCAGCAACGCGCCGACCAGGCCGCCGCCGATGAGGGTGATGGGTTGCTGCGCCATGCTGCGATCCGTCGATGAAGTTCGCCCACTGTTCCGCAAGCAGGGCGGGACTGCAATCCCGGGTGACTTTCATGCGGCCGGAGGCACAGAAAAAGGGCCGACCCTGGCGGGCCGGCCCTTTCCGGTCATGCGTTTGCCGATGGCTTACTGGCAGGTCACGCCGACCGCGTTGAACGCCGCCACCACGTCGCTACGCGAGTAGCCGTAGTCGTCCGCGGCGTTTTCCACGCCACAGGCGCCCGAGTTGAACGTGGAAGTGGCCGTCCAGTACATCTCGTTGGCACGCGCGAAGACCTCGAAGGCCTTCTTCGTGTTCCAGTTGGACGACTTGGCCAGCGTGCAGAACGCCTTGTTGTAGACGCCACTGGAATAGTGCACGTCCAGGCCGCTGTAGTAATCCGCCGCGTTGCCGATCGAGTCGCCGTCCAGCGTGGGCGTGCACATCCAGCGCAGCGCGGTGCCGTTCTTGATGATCTCGGCGCCGACCAGCCAGTCGTTGCTGCCGCGGTCGAAGTACTCGGCCGCTTCGCCCGCCATGTCCGAGAACGCCTCGTTCATGCCGCCGGACTGGCCGGAGTACTGCAGGTTGGAGTTCTGTTCGGTGAAGCCGTGGCTGATCTCGTGGCTGGTCACGTCCAGCGAGGTCAGTGGGTAGAAGTAGCTGGCGCCGTCGCCGAAGTTCATCGACGAGCCGTTCCAGAACGCGTTCTCGTAGTTGCGGCCGTAGTGCACGTTCATCACCAGCTGGAAGTTCAGCGGCGGTGCGCCCAGCCAGTCGTTGTACATGTCGTGCACGACGCTGCCGAAGTGGTGCGCGTCGTTGATCGGCGAGTAGGCGCCGTTCACGGCATCGCCGCTGCTGTTCGGGCAGATGAAGCTCCACAGCGTGCCACGGCGTGTACTGCCGGCCATGTTGTTGGTCTTCACGTCCGGGTTCTGCATGGTGCAGGTGGAGCCGGACTGTGTGACCGCCAGCGCGGCGTAGTCGGTACCGTAGAAGTACTGGCCGGTCTTCTGGTTGCCGCCGGCACCAGTGGCGAGCGCCGGCGTGCCGGTGGTGCCACCACCGCCGCCAGGCTTGCCCTTGGTGGTGAGGCCTTCCCAGGACTCGATCACTTCCCCGGTGTTGGCGTCGATGATCGCCATCGGGCGCGTCGGCGTACCGTTGCGATCGACGAAGAACGAGGTGAGGTAGGCGAGGCGGGCGCGGTTGCCCTCGGCGTAGACGTACAGGTCGCTTTTCGCATTCTGGATGTCGCTTTCCCGCACGCCGTTGACGCCAATGCCGAAGGGCAGCAGGCCGGCATGTGAACGCAGGAGGGCAACGGCGCGGGCACCGCTGAGGACCGGCGCGACCGAGGCGATGTCGTGATCGAGGCCGCGGGAAACTTCGCCGCTGATACCGAGGACGTTGCCGCTGTGGTCGTGTTCCACCACGACGTTGCGACCGTACACGGGCACGCCGCGGAAGGTCTGTTGTTCACGGGTTTTCAGGGTGCCGTGGGCGGTGCGTGCCTGGCGGCGCGGTGACAGCGCGGCGTCGGCGTCCAGGCCGATGCGGTTGGCGAGCGCGGCGGGTGCGATCATTCCCATGGATTGGGCCTGGACGCGGGTGTGCGTGGCGGCCCCGGCGTCGGACATGGCTGCCAGGCCGATGGCTCCCAACAACGCAACGACAAGTGGTTTGTGCATCATCAGTGTTCCCCTCCCAAAGCGTGACTGGACAGACGCACTCGGCCGGCTCTTCCGGTCATGGCGCGTCTTGCGGTCCGGACGCAGGCAGTCCCCCCGAACAGATCGGCGGCCGGATCGCTGGACGCTACGGCGGTCCGCGGCTACCGGTCAATAAGAACATTTCACAGCGTGATGCCGTTTGTGAAGCCGGTGTGGAGACCTGGTTGGATGAGCTCCTCGGCAAGCCGCCTTCAGAAGCTCATGAAATACCCGCCGTTGACGGGCAGGTTGGCGCCGGTGATGTAGCCGGCTTCGTCGGCGGCGAGGAAGGCCACGGCACGGGCGATGTCGGCGGGCGAACCAAGCCGGCCGACCGGAATGCCGGCGATGATCTGCGCGCGGATCTCTTCGGATACCGCGGCCACCATCGGCGTGTCGCAATAGCCCGGCGAGACGGTGTTGACGGTGACGCCCTTGCGCGCGGTCTCGCGCGCCAGCGCCATGGTGAAGCCGTGCACGCCGGCCTTGGCCGCGGAGTAGTTGGTCTGACCGAACTGGCCGGTCTGGCCGTTGACCGAGCTGATGTTGACGATGCGGCCGAAGCCGCGGGCGGTCATGCCGTCGACGACGTGACGACACAGGTTGAATACGCCGTCGAGGTTCACGTGCATCAGCTCATGCCATTGCTGCGCGGTCATCTTGCGCAGGCTGGCATCGCGGGTGATGCCGGCGGCGTTGACCACGATGTCGACGCTGCCGTGCTGCTGCTCGATGCGTTCGATCACCGCGCGGCAGTCGTCGAAGTCGCTGACGTCAACCGGCGCGAAGCTGATCGCTCCATCGAACGCGGCCACTTCGTCGTGGAACGCGGCCACGCGCTCTTCGCGCGGGGCAAGGTCGAGCGCGATCACCCGACGTCCCGCGCCGGCCAGCTGGCGACAGATTTCCGTACCCAGGCCGCCGATGCCGCCGGTGACCAGTGCAATGCGTTGGGGAAGGGTGGCTGGGCTCATCGCAGTGCGTCCATGGGAGGATCATGGCGCAAGGCAGCACGTGCTGTGCTGCAACGGCCGAATCAGAAAAGGTGGGGCTGACAAACGGACGGCGCGTCGATGCGCGCCGTCGATCGGGTCCGGATCAGCCGGACTTCTTGCCGCCGCGGGTGCCGCCGGGCGGCGTCGGCATGACCTGGGCGGCGGTGTCCATCAGCCCGCGCTGCATCGCCTGGAACGCGGCCATGTTGCGCTCGGTCAGGTCGTTCAGCGTGTTCCAGGGAGTCTGGCCCATCAGGCTGTTGAGCTGGCTGCGGAACTGCGTCTGCTGGTCGAGGAACACCTGCAGGCTGCGCTCCAGGTAAGGCCCCATGAAGCCCTGCAGCGAATCGCCGTAGAAGCGGATGATCTGGCTGAGCAGCTGCGGCGACAGCATCGGCTGCCCCTTGTCCTCGTGCTCGGAGATGATCTGCAGCAATACCGAACGGGTCAGGTCTTCGCCGCTCTTGGCGTCGCGAACCTCGAAATCCTCGTTGTCCAAAACCAGCTGGCGGACTTCCTCCAGCGTGATGTAGCTGGAGATTTCCGTGTCGTAAAGACGCCGGTTCGGGTACTTCTTGATGGTGCGCTTGGTTTGTGCCATGCGTCACAAGCTAGCAGAAGATATTGCGTCGCACCAGTCGCACCGCTCCATTCATGCTGCAGTGCAAGGCTGCAGCATTTTCGGCGGCTCAGTGTCCGACGGCGCCACCGGTATTGCCGAACGGTGGCCGGGCGAACCAGATCAGTGGAATCAGCGCCAGGAACATCACGCCGCAGACGATGTACACGTCGTTCACTGCCAGGGTCAGTGCCTCGCGGGTGATCAACTGGTCGACGATGCCCAGGCTCTGGGTGGAAGAAAAGCCGCCATGCTGGAGTTGCTGCAGGAAGTGTGTCGCCGCCGGCGCGGCCGCGTTGACGTGCTCGGTCTGCACCGCATGGTGATATTCGCCGCGGTGCTGCCACAGCGTCACGGTGGCGGCGGTGGAAATGCTCGAACCCAGCGTGCGGCAGAAGTTGGCCAGTCCCGACGCGCTGGCCACCTGATCCGCGGGCAGGCCGGACAGATACATCTGGTTGAGCGGAATGAAGAAACAGGCGATGCCGATACCCATCACGAAGCGCGGCAGCACCAGGGTGCTGAACGACGCCGAGCTGTCGAAGCCGGCGAACCAGAACGAGGTGACCGCGAACACGATGAAGGCAAACGTCACCACCGCGCGCAGTTCCAGTCGCTGGATGTTGGCGCCGATGATCGGCGCCATCACGAACGCCAGCACGCCCACCGGCGCGCTGGCCAGGCCGGCCCAAGTGGCGGTGTAGCCCAAGGTGATCTGCAGCCACAGCGGGAACACCACGTTGATGCCGAAGAACGCCATCATGCCCAGCGACAGCGCGATGACCGCCACGGTGAAGTTGCGCGACTTGAACAGCGACAGGTCGATCACCGGGTGCTTGGCGAACAGCTCCCACACGATCAGGAAGGTCAGGCAGACCAGCGCGACGATGCCCAGGGTCAGGATCATCGGCGAGGAAAACCAGTCGTTGTCGTTGCCGTTGTCCAGCATGAATTGCAGCGCGCCCACGCCGACCACCAGCAGGGTCAGCCCGATCACGTCGATCGGCGCCTTGAAGGTCTTCGTCTCGCGCTTGCGCAGCAGCGCCCAGGTGATGATCGCGGCCAGCGCGCCGACCGGCACGTTGATGTAGAAGATCCACGGCCATGACAGGTTGTCGGTGAGCCAGCCGCCCAGGATCGGTCCGAAGATCGGCGCCACCACCACGGTCATCGCCCACAGCGCCAGCGCGATGCCCTGTTTCGCCTTGGGATAGCTGGACAGCAGCAAGGCCAGCGACAGCGCCACCATCGGGCCGGAACCGGCGCCCTGCAGCAGGCGACAGATCACCAGCATCGGCATGCTGGTGGCCATGCCGCACAGCATCGAGAACAGCACGAACAACCCCACCGAAGCGATAAAGGTACGCACCTCGCCGAAACGGCGGGCCAGCCAGCCGGTGAGTGGCTGCATGATCGCGCTGGCCAGCGCGTACGAGCTGATCGTCCAGGTGCCTTCGCTGGGACTGACGCCGAGGCTGCCGGCGATATGTGGTACCGAGACGTTGACGATCGTCATGTCCAGCACCTCCATGAAGGTGCTGAAGGCGACAGCGATGGTCAGCAGGACCAGCGCGCCGCCCTGCAGCGGCTTCAACGGCGTGGCGTCGTTCGGGGTGGCGGCCATCGGCGGGGTCCGGCTCAGTGGGCGGCGTGGGGGAGGTTGGCGCGGATGATCTGCGTGGCTTGCGCGTCCGCCTTGCTGGCCATCTGCTCGTACACGTCGGTTTGCGCCACCGGCTGCGTTGCCGGCGCGGTCGCCAGCACGTTGCCCTTGTCATGGGTGATGTCGATGGTGGTTTCGGTGGACAGGCCGATCCGTAGCGGGTGCTTGTCCAGCTCCTTGTTGTCCAGCGAAATGCGCACCGGCACGCGCTGCACCACCTTGATCCAGTTGCCGGTGGCGTTCTGCGCGGGCAGCAGCGAGAACACGCTGCCGGTACCGGCGCCCAGGCCGATCACCTTGCCGTGGTATTCGGCATCGTCGCCGTAGACATCGGAGACGATCTTCACTGGCTGGCCGATGCGGATGTGGCGCAGCTGGCTCTCCTTGAAGTTCGCATCCACCCACAGGTCATGCAGCGGCACCACGGTCATCAGCTGCTGTCCGGCGGCCACGCTGTTGCCCAGCTGCACGCTGCGCTGGGCCACGTAACCGGAGACTGGCGCGTAGATCGCGTTGCGCTGCGCGGCGACCCATGCCGCGCGGAAATTCGCGCGCGCCTGCAGTACGGACGGGTTCTGCGCCACATCAGTGCCTTCGGTGGCCGCGTGCGCGGCGGCAGCCTGGGCTTCGGCCGCTTCCAGCGCAGCCTGCGCCTGCGCCACGCCATCGCGCAGATGTTGCACGATCTCTGGCGATTCGGCCTGGGCAGCGATCAGCGGCAGGCGGCGCTGCAGGTCGGCCTGGGCCTTTTTCAGTGCGAGCCTGGCCGTGGCGACCTGGGCATCCGCGCCGGTGGCCGAACTGGTCTGCTGGCGCACGCCGCGCACGGCCTGGGCCAGCGCGCTGCGAGCCTGCTCCAGCCGCGTTTCGGCATCCGTGCCGTCCAGCTTCACCAGCACCTGGCCGGCTTCCACGCGCTGCGTGTCGTCGGCGAGGATGGCCACCACGGTGCCGGGCACCTGGGCGGAAATCGCCACCTGGTTGCCGCCGACGTAGGCATTGTCGGTTTTCACGCGGGTGGAAAACACGAACAGCCACAGCAGGAACCAGATCAGTCCGGCAAGGATGAACACCGCGGCGACGATCAGCAGGGCGCGCCGGCGCTTGGCCGGATTCTTCGCGGCCATGCCGCTGTCATTGCTGTCGACAATTTCGGATTCAGTGGCGCTCATGGTCGGAAGCTCCGGCATTGACAGAAGGGGAAGGGGAGGTGGCATCGTCGGCGCTGCGATAACCGCCGCCGAGCGCCTTGATCAGGGCGAGATCCGTGCTCAGCGCCTGTGCCTGCAACTGGGTGGCGGCATCGCGCTGTTGCAGCAGGGTCGCCTTGGCGCCAAGGCTTTCACGCAGGTCGCGCACGCCCTGGCGGGCACGCGCCTGCGCATTGGCCAGCAGGACCTTGTCGGCATCCAGCTGGGCCTGTTGTTCGCGCAGGCGGGCCGCGACCTGTTCGGCGCTCAGCGACTGGGTGGCCACTTCGCGGGCGGCGGTCAGCACCGCGCTGTCGTACTGGGCGACAGCGGCATCGAGCTGGGCCTTGCTGACGCCGTAGTTGGCCTCGAGCGTGCCGCCGTTGAAGATCGGCAGATGCAGCGCGGGCGTCACCGCGAAGGTGCGACTGCCCGCGGTGAGCAGCTTGCCCATGTCGATGCTGGACAGGCCGGCCAGCGCCTTGATGCTGAAGTCGGGAAAGAACTGGGCACGGGCGGCATCGGTCTGCTTCAGTGCCGCCTCGACCTGCCAGCGGCTGGCCGCGATGTCGGGACGCCGGGCCAGCAGGTCCAGGCTGGCATCCGCCGGTACGCCGCCGTTGATCACGGGCAGCGGGCTGGCGTGCAGCTCCGGCAGTTCGGCCGGTGCCACGCCGAGCAGGGAGGCCAGTGCCACGCGACGGATCTTCGCCGAGCCGTCCAGTGCCACCCGCATCTCGCGCACCGCCGCCAGCTGCGCACGGGCTTTCTGCGCCTCGTCGGGCAGGTCCACGCCCTGTTTCACGCGCAGATCGGCGATGTGGGCGAACTGCTGTTGCGTGGCCAGCAGGTGATCGGCCAGCTGCAGCCGCGCCTGGTCGGCCTGCCAGCCAAAGTAGGTGTCGGCCACGGCGTACTGGATCGCCAGTGCGGCGGCGCTGCGCTGGGCCTGGGCGGCGCGCGCCTGGTCCAGCGCGGCTTCCATGGTGGCGCGCTTCTTGCCCCACCAGTCGAAATCGTATTCCAGCTGCACGCCGAGATCGGCCTGGTTGTACCAGCTGAAGCCCAGGAACTTGCTGGGAATCAGGCCGTGGTCGCTCATCCGCGTGCGCGACACCTGCGCGCTGCCGTTGACCGACAGGCCGAGTTGGGCCGCCGCGAGCTTCGCCGACTGTTCGGCGTTCTCCACGCGGCTGCGTGCCAGCGCCAGGTCCGGCGACTGCTGCATCGCGCGGCCCATCAGGTCGTCCAGTTGCGGATCGTTGTACTGCCGCCACCATTCGGCGCTGGGCCAGCCGGGGCGAACGGCCGTCTGCAGGCCGGCTAAGGGCGCCTCGTCGCGCAGCGCGGGCGCGTCCAGCTTGGCCGGGGCGCGGGCACAGCCGGCCAGCATCAGCACGATGGCGGCGACAAGCACGGTGCGACCGCAATGCGGGGCATGCTTCATCGGGGTTTCCTTCATGGGTGGCGGCTTTCGCCCAGTTGGTCGAGGTTGCCGGCCAGTTTGCGCAGCAGACGGTCAAGTTGACGTTTGTCAGTGACGCTGAAGCCGGCGAACATGTTGGCAAGGCGGGGAAACATCGGCGGCAGCATTTTCTGCACCAGCCGCCGGCCTGCCGCAGTGATGCGGATCACCACCTTGCGCCGGTCGCTGGCGCCGGCACCGCGGCTGATCAGGCCGCGCTTGACCAGCGCGTTGCCGATGCGGGTCATGTTGGTCGCGCCCTGGTTGGTGTAATCGCACAGCTCGCCGGGCGTGGAGATCCCGTCGGGGCGGCTGTACAGGATCATCAGGGTGAGAAATTCGCTGTGATTGAGCTTGTTGGGCTTCAACTCGGACTCGAGTTCCTCCTCGATGTCCTGCCCAAGCATCAGCATCAGGCGGCACAGGCGTGCCTCGGCCGCAGGCATTTGCGGAATGATCCCGCTCACTCGCCCGATGCCCTCGTCCATCATCGCGATGCACTGCTTCAGTTGCGCCATTTCACTGATTCATATTTCACCAGTGAAGTAAAATATCAGCAGGTGGCCTACGCCTGCAAGTATCCGTCAGTGGATGCCGAACAGGCGCCGGGTGTTGGCGCGTGTCAGGTCGGCGACATGCTGTTCCGATTCCCCGCGCAGGCTGGCCACGCAGCGCAAGACCTCGACCACCCGGGCCGGCTCGTTGCGCTCACCGCGGTGGAAGGCATCCGGCTGGTCCGGCGCGTCGCTTTCCAGCAGCAGGAATTCGAGCGGCATGCCCGCCACGATGCGGCGCAGTCGCTGCGCGCGTTCGTAGGTCACCGGGCCGCCGATGCCCAGGTGAAAACCCATGTCCCACAGTTGGCGGGCCTGCTGCTCGCTGCCGGAAAAGCTGTGCACCACGCCACGCAACCCGCCCTGGCGCCGCAGGGTGAGGATGACTTCCTCCAGCGCGTTGCGGGCGTGCACGATCACCGGGAGTTCGTGTTCGCGTGCCAGTTCCAGCTGGCGCAGGAAGTACTCGCGCTGCATGTCCGCGTCCAGGTCCTCGCGATGGAAGTCCAGCCCGATCTCGCCGACCGCCACCGGTCTGCTGTCGTTCAGCAGCGAAGACAGCGCCTGCACATTCGCGGGAACATGATTCGACAGGAATACCGGGTGGAGACCCCACGCCGGATGCAATGCAGGATGACGACCGCAAAGCTCGCCGATAACCGGCCAGCTGGCGGCATCCACGGACGGCACGACCATGGTGTCCACGCCAGCCTCGAGTGCCCGTGCAATCACCTGGTCGCCGTCGTCCCGGAAAGCGGAGTCATTGAGATGCACGTGGCTGTCGGCGATCTTGCGCATGGTCGATTTTCGTGTCGTGGCCGAGAGAAATGTCGTGATGGCGTGAAGATAATGTAGCCGGACCGAGCTAACTCCGATTCAGTTGGAGCAAGGTTCAATGAACTCGCATGTTATTGCGCTCGCACCCGGCAATGCAGCCAGCCACAAAACAAAACAAAACAGAGGAGAGGTTGTTATGAACAGATTGACGATCAACGTGCTCAATATCGCGATCGCTGCGGTACTGGCGACCGGCATTTCCGCCTGCAATCGCAACGCCGACGCGGGCGTCTCCAACGGTACGGCCGACGCCGGCAGCACGGATGCCGGCGGCGCCGCCGTGAAGTATGCCAAGGTCGTCAGCGTCGATCCGGTGCGCTCCACGGTGAACAACCCCAAGCAGGTCTGTCACGACGAAACCGTAACGCACACCGCTCCCCCGAAGGATGAGCACCGCATTGCCGGCACCGCGATCGGCGCGGTGGTGGGCGGGCTGGTCGGCAACCAGGTGGGCGGCGGCAAGGGCAAGACCCTGGCAACCGTGGCTGGTGCCGTCGGTGGCGGTTATGCCGGCAACCGCATCCAGGCCAGCAAGCAGCATGGGCAGGTGACCTCGACGGTCGAGCGCAAGTGCGAGACCGTGAACAACAGCACCACCAAGATTGTCGGCTACGACGTGCGCTACGAGTACAACGGCGTGACCCGTACCGTGCGCATGGATCACGATCCGGGCGACCGCGTGCAGGTGCAGGAAGGTGTCACCGCCGTGTCGGACGCCCACTGAAACCCCTCTCCCTCCCCGTAACAAGGAACTGACCCATGAATGCACTCACCAGCAAGTTGGCACTCGTTGCGGCAATGACCGGCGGGCTGGCCCTGGCCGGCTGCGCCACGACGCCCTACGGCAACAACGGCGGCTATAACGGCGGCTACCAGTCGCAGCAAGGCAGCTACGGCAACCGCAACGTCCGTTGCCAGTCTTGCGGCGTGGTGCAGGAAGTGCAGCAGGTCTATACGGATGGCAGCAGCGGCAACGGCGGCACGCTGGGAGCGATCATCGGTGCGGTTGCCGGTGGCGTGCTGGGCAACCAGGTGGGCAAGGGTGACGGTCGCAAGGCTGCCACCGTTGCCGGCGCGGTCGCTGGTGGCGTGGTCGGCAACCAGGTAGGCAAGCGTAACAGTGGCAGCGATGTCGCCTGGCGCGTCGTGGTTCGACTGGACAATGGCCAGTACGCCATGGTCACCCAGCGCGAGAACCCCGGCGTTCGCAATGGTGATTATGTCGAGGTGCGTGGCGACCACGTCTACGCGCGCTGATGCATATCGCGTAGTTTGATATTTGGACGTCTGGACGTCCAAATAAAAAGGCCCTCGAAAGAGGGCCTTTTTTCTTGTCGCTTGGTGCGTTCATGGATGACCGCAAATGTATTTCCGCTTCAATTCACCGCGTAGAAGGCGTGTTCGCCGATCGTCACGCTGGGGCGGTTGTGCGACCACGCGGGCGAGATGGCGGTGGTGGCGAAGTGATCGGCGCGCGGGACCACCATGCGACGTTCTGCCACGGGCAACTGCCAGTTGTGCAGCGACATGCCAGCGATCTGCCATGCCTTGTTGAACGCTTCGAGGTTGGTGATCTCGAACGAACCGGGCGTGGTCGTCGTGGCGAACTGGTGCGGTGCCGTCACCACCTTGCAGACGGTGTCGCCCCAGCGACCGCGATCGCGACGGCGCAATGCCACTTCGGCGACCGCCAGCTGGCCATTGATCGGCTCGCTGCGTGCTTCGAGATACACCGTGGTGGCCAGACAGGCCTGATCGGCGACGGGTTGTGGCATCAACGTGGTCAGCCACAACAGCATGGAAAGTTTCATGTTCTGCCTCCAGCGTGCTGTACGCGCGAAGCAGAAGCAGCTTCACGTGCCGTTGCGGTGGACGGGCGGGCAGGCCGTTCCACCTGGATCTGTCGTCATGGCCGAAACTTGTGGCCATGGCGCTTTGCCACGGGATTGTGGCGGTCGAACGACGGTCAGGCCGTTCGGGGGACTGGTTTCGGTCGGGCGTTGCGCGGCGCTATGGGCCGTATTGCCTGCGACTTGTACGCACTCGTTGGCTGCGAGGCGTTGTTCCATCCGGCGATGTGGCTGCCGGGTCGCGCCGATTCGGAATTCATCCGGTTCGTCGCGTCAATCGACACCCCGTGTTACGGGTGCCGCGATATTCGATCGGCGGAGCCTAGTGGCGGAAATCGCCGCTGGCAAGTGCCGGGGTGCCGAAGTTTAACCGGCACTCACGATGGGTTGACAAGTGCCATCGCGAATCTCGTTGTTATCACGAACTATTGTGTTCACGACGGCCACGACGAAAGCAGGGTCATTGCGACATCGTCGTCGAGGATCAGCGTGTTCCCGTCGTTCGCTTCGGCGACAAGTTCGTCATTCAATATCGCGAGTGCCTCGAACGTCCCGTCGGTTGCAATCACGTCAAGCACGCGCCCGATGTCGCGCTCTTCCTTTCGCAGCACGTCGCCCGCATCTGCAGCTTGCGACAATGTGACGCGATGCAGGTGTCGCTTGTGGCCGCCACGAAAATGCAGGCGCGCCACGATTTCCTGGCCGGGATAGCAACCCTTGTCGACCACCACGGCCTGCAGGCGTTGCAGCGAGATTGCCGGCGGCAACAGTTCGCCCAGGCACGATTCCGGCAACCACGGCCAGCCGTCGCGCAATTGCGGCAATCGCCAGGCGTCGTCGCCGACGCTGGTGATGCGCAGGCTGTGCGAGTCGCAACCGAACGAAACATCGCCGTCGTCATCGCCGGTCGGTCCGGTCACCAGCGATCCCTGCGCCAGCGCAGGTCCGCTGGCGAGATGCCGCGGTGGCAATGCGGTGATGCGCACTTTCGAACGGAACACGAAACGGCGCAGCGCCTCGGCCATCACCGCGGCGCTGCCGCCACGCAACAGCAGCAGGTAGCGATCATCGGCGAGACGCGCCAGATGAAAGAGCGCCAGCACGCGACCTCGTGGATCGAGCCAGGCGCTGAATTGCCATCGATCGACCGCCAGCGATTTCACGGCGCTGCTGAACTGGGCGTGCGCGAACGCGGGCGCGTCGGCACCTTCGAGCAGCAATGTTTCGGCGGGCAGGGGCAGGTTCATGGGAATGGCGGAGTTGGGGACGGAGGGCTGCAGACACAAGGGCACGGACGCCATGGCACGAGCCTGCATGGTTGTACTGCACTGCCGCAAGTATTAACCTTTGTCGGCTTACAAAAACCATGTCCAATACCACGACTCCCGCCGAATCCCATCCTGCTTCCGTTCCTGCGGAAACGACTGCCGTGCCTGCGGGCAAGCCATCGGAAAAGGATTCCACGGAGCGAGCGGTTCCCGATCCCACGCGTTATGGTGACTGGGAAAAGAACGGACGCTGCATCGACTTCTGAACGTTCGCGCCGGCGCTCGTCGCCGTCGTGCAAGGGGCAGGACAGAGGCGGCATGGACATCAGCGATTCCACACAGGATAGCCGCCATGGCAGATACGCAACGACCGCTCTCACCGCACCTGCAGATCTACAAGAAGCAGGTGCAGATGATGACCTCCATCACGCACCGCGCCACCGGCATCGCGCTGGCCGTCGGCAGCCTGCTCGTCGTCTGCGGCCTGATGCACCTGGCCACTGGTGAGGAAAGCTTCAACCACTTCAAGGGTGTGCTGGGCAGTCCGGTCGGCATGATCCTGATGCTGGGCTGGAGCTGGTCGCTTTTCTATCATCTTTGCAACGGCATCCGGCACCTGCTGCAGGACGCCGGCCTCGGTTATTCGATTCCCCAGTTCGTGCGTTCCAGCTGGCTGTCGGTCATCGGCAGCATCGTGCTGACGGTCGTGGTGTGGGCTTACGTGTTGATGGCCGGGGGTGCGGCATGAGTGCGAAGGATGTCGCCGTGAAGGATCGGCGCAACCCGTTGAAGACGGCTCGCGGCCTGGGTTCCGCCCAGTCCGGCGTGGAGCACTGGTGGACCCAGCGGGTTACCGCGGTGGCGCTGGTGCTGCTGGGCCTGTGGTTCGTGGTCACCGTGCTGTGCCTGCTGCACGCCGATTACGCCACCGCCCGCGCCACCGTGGCCAAGCCGTGGAATGCACTGCTGCTGATCGCTTTCGTGCTCACCATGTTCTGGCATGCCGTGCTCGGTCTGCAGGTGGTGATCGAGGATTACGTGCATACCCGCTGGAAGGAAGTGGTCCTGATGGTGGCGATCAGGTTCCTCGCGGTGCTGGGCGCGCTGGCTGGCGTGCTGGCCGTGCTGCGCATTGCGCTGACCCCATAAGACGCGAGGAAAAGGTTTCATGGAAAGCTACAAGATCCAGCAGCACCTGTATGACGTGATCGTGGTCGGCGCCGGCGGCGCGGGTCTGCGCGCCACCTTCGGCCTGGCCGAGAAGGGGCTCAAGGCCGCCTGCATCACCAAGGTCTTCCCGACCCGCTCGCACACCGTGGCGGCGCAGGGCGGCATCTCCGCCGCGCTGGGCAACATGGGCGAGGACGACTGGCGCTTCCATTTCTACGACACCGTCAAGGGTTCCGACTGGCTCGGTGACCAGGACGCGATCGAGTACATGTGCCGCGAGGCGATCCCCTCGATCATCGAGCTGGAACACTACGGCGTGCCGTTCTCGCGCACCGACGAGGGCAAGATCTACCAGCGCCCGTTCGGCGGCATGACCACGCATTACGGCAAGGGCACCGCGCAGCGCACCTGCGCCGCGGCCGACCGCACCGGCCACGCGATCCTGCACACGCTGTACCAGCAGGCGCTGGCGCATGACGCCACGTTCTTCATCGAATACTTCGCGATCGACCTGATCTTCGACGCGGAAGGCGTCTGCCGCGGCGTGCTCGCGCTCGACATGAACGAGGGCACCCTGCATTTCTTCCGCGGCCATGCCGTGGTGATGGCCACCGGCGGTTATGGTCGCGCCTACTTCAGCGCCACTTCGGCTCATACCTGCACCGGCGACGGCGGCGGCATGGTGCTGCGCGCGGGCCTCGCCCTGCAGGACATGGAGTTCGTGCAGTTCCATCCCACCGGCATCTACGGCGCCGGCTGCCTGATCACCGAAGGCGTGCGTGGCGAAGGCGGTTACCTCACCAACTCCGAGGGCGAGCGCTTCATGGAGCGCTATGCGCCCAGCGCGAAGGACCTGGCCTCACGCGACGTGGTCAGCCGCGCGATGACGTTGGAGATCCGCGAGGGTCGCGGCGTCGGCGAGCACAAGGACCACATCTTCATCAACCTGATGCACCTCGGTCCCGAGGTGATCCACGAGCGGCTGCCGGGCATTGCCGAATCGGCGCGCATCTTCGCCGGCGTCGACGTGACCAAGGAGCCGATCCCGGTCATCCCGACCGTGCACTACAACATGGGCGGCATCCCGACCAACTATCACGGCGAAGTCGTGCAGAAGCGCGGCGACGATGTCGACGCGGTGGTGCCGGGCCTGTTCGCGATCGGCGAAGCGGCCTGCGTGTCGGTGCATGGCGCGAACCGTCTGGGCTCCAATTCGCTGCTCGACCTGGTGGTGTTCGGTCGCGCCGTGGCACATCGCTGCGCCGAGCTGATCAAGCCGGAAACCGCGCACAAGGATCTTCCGGCTAACGTGCTGGACAAGGCGCTGGAGCGTTTCGACGGCCTGCGCAACGCGAACGGCAGCAAGCCGACCGCGCAGATCCGTCTGGAGATGCAGCGCACCATGCAGAGCGATGCGGCGGTGTTCCGCACCGGCAAGACGCTGAAGGAAGGCTGCGAAAAGATCTCCGCCGTGCGCGACTCGTTCAAGGACGTGCGCGTCAGCGATCGTTCGCTGGTGTGGAACTCCGACCTGATCGAGACGCTGGAGCTGGCCAACCTGCTGGATCAGGCGGTCGCCACGATGTACGGCGCCGCGCAGCGCGAGGAAAGCCGCGGTGGCCATGCGCGCGAGGACTTCCCCGAGCGCGACGACGTCAACTGGATGAAGCACACCCTGGCGTGGGTCGACGAGACGGGCAAGCCGCGGTTCGATTCCCGCCCCGTGCACATGAATCCGATGACCGACGAGGTCAAAGCCGTGCCGCCGGCGAAACGCGTTTACTGATGCCGCCAGGCGGCTGCGGCCGCCTCGTGGCATGGACATCATTGGTTGTACGGTCGGGGCGCAAGCCCTCCTGCAGAAAGTCGAAGGGTTCAGCACATGGCAGAGTTTTCGCTACCGAAGAATTCGAAGATCCAGCCGGGCAAGCATTACCCGGCCAAGGATGCGAAGAAGCCGCGCACTTTCCGTATCTATCGCTGGTCGCCGGATGACGGGCAGAACCCGCGCATCGATACCTATGAGGTCGACCTGGCCGCCTGCGGTCCGATGGTTCTGGACGCGCTGCTGAAGATCAAGAACGAGATCGATCCCACGCTGACCCTGCGTCGCTCCTGTCGCGAAGGCATCTGCGGTTCGTGCGCGATGAACATCGACGGCACCAACACGCTGGCCTGCACCAAGGCGATCGGCGAATGCGATGCGGGCGACGTGAAGATCTACCCGCTGCCGCACATGCCGGTGGTGAAGGACCTGATCCCGGACCTGACCCACTTCTACGCCCAGTTCGCCTCGATCAAGCCGTGGCTGCGCACGCAGAGCCCGGCGCCGGATCGCGAGCGCCTGCAGTCGCCGGAAGAGCGCAAGAAGCTCGACGGCCTGTACGAATGCATCCTGTGCGCCTGCTGCTCGACCAGCTGCCCGAGCTACTGGTGGAACGGCGACAAGTACCTTGGCCCGGCGATCCTGCTGCAGGCGTACCGCTGGATCGTCGACAGCCGTGACGAAGCCACCGGCGAGCGCCTGGACGACCTGGAAGACCCGTTCAAGCTGTACCGCTGCCACACCATCATGAACTGCACGCGCACCTGCCCCAAGGGTCTCAACCCGGCCAAGGCGATTGCCGAGATCAAGAAGCTGATGGTGGAGCGGCGTTCAGCCTGATCGCGCCGCGAGTCATTCACGACGACAGGCCGCCGCGTGCGGCCTGTCGCGTTCCAGCGCAACGGTTACACTGCGCATTCATGGATACGACCGAGCCCCGTGATGGATGAAGCCCGCATCAAGCGCCTGCGCTGGCGCGCCCGCCGCGGCACGCGCGAGCTGGACGCGCTGTTCGGCGGCTGGCTGGACGAGTGCTTCGCCGGCGCGGACGAAGCGCAGCGGCAGGCGTTCGACCAGTTGCTCGACGTGCAGGACCCCGACCTGTGGGACTGGGTGATGGGCCATGCCCGCCCCGAGCGCGCGGACTGGCAGGCGATCATCGATGACATCCGCGCCCGCCATCGGCTTTGAATACCGACCTTCGCGGCTGCTGCGGGCGGCGCTGCTGCTGATCGCCGGGGCCGCGCTGCTGGCCACGCTGCTGTGCATGATTCCGTGGTGGTCGAAGCTGCTGCTGGCGGCGATCGTGCTGCTGTCGGCGGCTCTCGTGCTGCGACGACTGGCCAGCGGCCCCGTGGCGGCGGCGGGCTGGAGTGCCGACCAGGCATGGACCTTGCGCCTGCACGACCACGAGGACGTGCCGGCCACGCTGAGTTCGTTCCGTGTGCTTGGCGAAATGATCCTGCTGCGCCTGCGCACCGACGCGCACGGGACGCAGATGCTGCTGATCGCCACGGACAACAGTGACGCAGACACCCGTCGCCGGCTGCGCATGCGGCTGGCCACGATCCAGGCTGCCGACGCCTTGCCCCGCCTGTGACTGAACCGCAACTTCCGGCGCGCGGCAGGGTCTCAGCGAATACCTGATAATGGATGACCGGGCGGCCCGCCCTGCAACTCCCCACAAGCGACCCGCCCATGTTCCGACCGCTCGAACTTTTCATCGGCCTGCGCTACACCCGCGCCAAGCGGCGCAACCAGTTCATCTCCTTCATCTCCACCGTGTCGATCGTGTGCATCGCGATCAGCGTGATCGCGCTGATCACGGTGATGTCGGTGATGAACGGCTTCGACTACCAGATGCGCTCGCGCATCCTCGGGGCGATTTCGCACGCCACGGTTTCCGGCGTGGGCGAGAGCGTGCAGGAATGGCCGCGCGCGCTGAAGGTGGCCGAGGCCAACCCGCACGTGCTGGGCGCCGCACCCTATGTGGAGATGGAGGCGTATCTCAACGCCCGCCGTTCCAGCGGGGCGCTGGTGCGTGGCGTCGAGCCGGCGCAGGAACCGAAGGTGGTCGACATCGACAAGCACATGCTCGAGGGCAAGCTTGACCAGCTGACCCCGGGCAGCTGGAACATCGTGCTGGGTCGCGAGCTGGCGATGACACTGGGCGTGGGCGTCGGCGACCGGGTAACCATGGTGGTGCAGCAACTGCGTGCCACGCCGATGGGCAGCGTGCCGCGGATGCGCAGTTTCCACGTGGTCGGCACGTTCGAACTGGGCATGGAGCAGTTCGATTCCGGCCTGGCCCTGGTCAACATGAGCGATGCCGAGAAGCTCGGCGACCTCGCCGGTCCGACCGGCATCCGGCTGAAGCTCGACGACCTGTTCAACGCCCGCCCGGTCGCGCGCGAACTGGCCGACCAGCTGGGCCAGGTCTACCGGGTGCAGACCTGGATGGATACCAACGCGAACCTGTTCGCCGCGCTGTCGATGGAAAAGATGGTGATGTTCATCATCCTGTCGCTGATCATCCTGGTGGCGGTGATCAACCTGATCTCGATGCTGATGATGCTGGTCACCGACAAGCAGGCCGACATCGCGATCCTGCGCACGCTGGGCGCCACCCCGCGCAGCATCATGGGCATGTTCATGGTGCAGGGCGTGCTGGTGGGTTTCGTGGGCATCGGCTTCGGCGTGGGCCTCGGTTCGCTGCTGTCGTGGAAGCTGCCCGGCATCATCAAGTGGATCGAGCACACCTTCCACGTGACCTTCCTGTCGCCGGACGTCTACTACATCAGCGAGGTGCCGAGCCGGCTCGACTGGCACGACGTGGGCTGGACCGCGTTGCTGACCTTCGCGTTCTCGCTGCTGGCCACCCTCTATCCCGCGTGGCGCGCCTCGCGCACGCAGCCGGCGCAGGCGCTGCGCTATGAATAAGACCGTCATGACCGAGAAGACCGAAAACGTGCTGCGCGCCACCGGCGTGGCCAAGACCTATGCCGAAGGCGGCCTGCGCACCGACGTGCTGAGCGACGTCAGCTTCACCCTGAAGCGCGGGCAGACCATGGCGATCGTCGGCGCGTCTGGCTCGGGCAAGAGCACGCTGCTGCACATCATCGGCGGGCTCGACACGCTGACCACCGGCGAGGTGGAGGTGGACGGCCGCGTGCTGTCGAAACTGTCCGACGCCGAGCGCGGCCGCGTGCGCAACCGCTCGCTGGGTTTCATCTACCAGTTCCACCACCTGCTGCCCGAGTTCACCGCGCTGGAGAACGTGTGCATGCCGCTGCTGATCCGCGGCACCGCGATCGCCGAAGCGGAAAAGCAGGCGATGGTGCTGCTGGAGCGGGTCGGCCTCGGCGGACGCACGCATCACAAGCCGTCCGAGTTGTCCGGTGGCGAGCGCCAGCGCTGCGCCGTGGCCCGGGCGCTGGTGACCCGGCCGGCCTGCGTGCTGGGCGACGAACCCACCGGCAACCTCGACGAGGCCAATGCGGCGCAGGTCTACGAATTGATGCTGGAGCTCAACCGCGAGATCGGCACCAGCTTCGTGCTGGTCACCCATGATCCGCATCTGGCCGCGAAGATGGATCGCACCCTGGTGCTGCACAACGGCAGGCTGCAGGAAGCTCCACGGGACTGACGTCCCGGCGAAGACCTACACGCATTTCATCTGCGCCCCGGCTCGAGCCGCGCTAGTCTCGGCTTCTTCCAGGATGGAACGGGGCGCGCGGCATGGGGCGACTGACGGCGATCACCGCGGCGCTGGCCTTGCTGCTCGGGGTCCTGCTGGTGCAATGGTTGCCGCGGCTGCCGCCGCATGCGTGGCTGCCGTGCCTGGTGCCGGTGATCGTCCTGCTCGCCTGGCGCTGGCCGCGTTGTCACTGGCTGGCCTGCCTGCTGTTCGGCGCGGCGTGGGCGGCGTGGCATGGCGCAGCGGCAATGGATGCAAGGCTGCCGCGCGCGCTGGAAGGCGTCGACCTGGCCGTGGTCGGCAGCATCGCCGATCTGCCGCTGATCCATCCCGACGCGAGTCGTTTCAGTCTGCGCGTGGAGCAGGCCACCGCCGACGGAAAGCCCGTCGCGCTGCATGGGCGGGTCACCGTGTCGTGGTACGAGGATGCACCACCGCTGCAGCCATGTTCGCGCTGGCATCTGCTGCTGCGCCTGAAGCGGCCCCGCGGCCTGCTGGACCCGGGTGCGGCCGACAGCGAACGTTCCGCGCTGGAGCGCGGCATCGTCGCCACCGGCTACGTGCGGGATGACCCGGACAACCGCTCGCTCGGCGAGCGACGCTGGTGCGTCAACGCGATCCGCGATGCGGTCGCCCGCGGCATCGCCGCACGGGTCGGCGACCACCATGACGCCGCCTTGCTGCAGGCATTCACCGTGGGCGACACCCGCGGCCTGCAGCCGCAGGACTGGGCGGTGGCGCGCGCCAACGGGGTCTCGCACCTGATCGCGATTTCCGGCTTCCATGTCGGCGTGGCCGCGGTGTTCGGCGTGTGGCTGGCGTGGCTGTCGTATGCGTTGTGGCCGGGGCTGGGTCTGCGCCTGCCGCGGCCGCAAGCCCAGGCGGCCGCGGCCTTGCTGGTGGCGACGATGTACAGCGCGCTGGCCGGCTTCGGCCTGCCGACGGTGCGCACCCTGCTGATGATCGCCGTGGTGACGCTGGCGCGTTGCAGCCGGCGTGGCAGCGGCGGCGCCCAGTCGCTGGCGCTGGCGATGATCGCGATCCTGCTGTTCGACCCGCTGGCGGTGCTGGCGGCGGGATTCTGGCTGTCCTTCGTCGGCGTGGGCTTCCTCATGCTGTGCCTGCAATCGCGCGGGCGCGGCCTGCGCGCGTTCCTGCACGAGCTGACCGCAGGGCAGCTGGTGATGACGGTGGCCCTGCTGCCGCTGACGATGTGGTTCTTCGGCCAGGCTTCGCTGGTCGGCGCCTTGTCGAACCTGATCGCGGTGCCGCTGGTCAGCTTCGTGATCGTGCCATGCGCGCTGGGCGGCATGCTGATGCTGGGCCTGTGCCCGCCGCTGGCCGGGCCGGTGTTGTGGCTGGCCGCACGGATGGCCCACGCGCAATGGTGGTTGCTGGAGCAGATGGCGACCTGGCCGGGTGCGCACTGGTATCTGCCCACCGTGCAGCCCTGGGCGCTGCTGCTCGCGGTGCTGGGCGCGCTGTGGCTGTTCATGCCGCGCGGGATGCCGCTGCGCTGGCTGGGCCTGCTGCTGTTCCTGCCCCTGCTGCGGCCACCGCTGTCCACGCCGCCGGAAGGCGCGTTCCAGGCGTGGGTGCTCGACGTGGGGCAGGGCCTGTCGGTGTTGCTCCGCACGCACGACCACGTGCTGGTCTACGACGCCGGCGCACGCTATCCATCGGGCTTCGACCTCGGCGAAGCGGTGGTGTTGCCCGCCTTGCATGCGCTGGGCGTGGGCCGGCTCGACCTGCTGATGATCAGCCACGGCGACAACGATCACGCCGGCGGCGCGCGGGTCGTTGCCGAGGCGTTTCCGGGCGCACCGCGCTACGCAGGCGAACCGGCGCGGATGCGCCTGCCGATGCGCCAGTGCGTGGCTGGACAGGCGTGGACCTGGGATGGCGTGCGCTTCCGCGTCCTGAATCCTCCGGCGGGTGCGGCTGACCGCGACAACGACAGCTCCTGCGTGCTGCTGGTGGAGAACCGTTCCGGCCGGTTGCTGCTCAGCGGCGACATCAGTTCCGCGGTGGAGCCGCCGGTGGCGGCGAGTCTCGGAGCGGGGCCGCCCGTCGTGCTGCTGGTGCCCCACCATGGCAGCAAGACCTCGTCCGGCGCGGGCTTCATCGCCGCGGTGCAGCCGTCGGTGGCGATCGTGTCGGCCGGCTGGCGCAACCGCTTCGGTCATCCGAAGCCCGAGGTGCTGGCGCGCTACGCGGCAGCCGGGGTGCCGGTGTTCAATACCGCGGTGCAGGGCGCCATCGCGCTGGATTTCCCGGTCGATGCCCCGCCACGGCGCGAAGCCGGCTGGCGCCAGCGGCAACCGCGTTACTGGCGCGAGTGAGGAATGCCACACCCGCCGCAGTACGGCCGGGCCAGACTGCTATCATGCGCGCTTCCAAGTCGGGTCGCATGTTGGGGTCGAAAAGTGCTGGAAATTCTGATGGCTGGCGGCTGGGCGATGGTGCCCATCCTGATCTGTTCGGCGATCGCCCTGGCGATCGTGCTGGAACGTTGCTGGACGCTGCGCCGGCAATCCGTGTTGCCGCCCGGCCTGGGCGACGAAGTGCGCCAGTGGGCACGCTCGGGTCAACTCGATCCCAAGCACCTGGACACGCTGGCCAGCGGCTCGCCGCTGGGCGAATTGCTGGCCGCCGCGTTGACCGTGCGCCGGCAGCCCCGCGAGATCATCAAGGAGCGCATCGAGGACACCGGCCGGCACGTCATCCACCGGATGGAGCGCTACCTCAACACGCTGGGCACGATCGCCCTGATCGGCCCGCTGCTGGGCCTGTTCGGCACGGTGATCGGCCTGATCCGCATGTTCATGGAGGTGATGGCCGGCGGCATCGGCGATCCGGCAAAGATGGCCGGCGGCATCGGCGAAGCGCTGATCTGTACAGCGTCGGGCCTGACCGTGGCGATTCCCGCCTATGTGCTGCATCGCTACTTCCGTTCGCGCGTGGCCGGTTACTGCGTGGAGATGGAAAAGCAGGCCACCGCACTGCTCGACGAGCTGACCCTGTCGCCGGCGGCCGCCACGGCCGCGGCCAGCGCGGCGGCACGACCGCGCCGGACGCCAGCGCCGACCGCGCCAGGCGCAGGCTGAGCGCACACCGATGCGTATCAGCAACGACCGCCGGGGCGACGACTTCGAGATCAACGTGATTCCGTTGATCGACGTGCTGCTGACCCTGCTGATGTTCTTCGTGCTCACCAGCACCTTCATCCAGCACTCGCGCATGCAGGTGACCCTGCCGCAGGCCAGCACCCAGGATCGCGACCTGAACACCCAGGTGCTGACCATCATGATCGACCGCGACGGCCGTTTCTTCGTGGGCAGCGACGAGGTGATGGGCGAGGGCATCGAGGCGCTGAAGCAGACCATCGCGCGCAACGCCGGTGACGACCGCGACCGCCCGGTGACGATCCGGGCCGATGCGATGACGCCGAACCAGAACGTGGTCACCGCGATGGACGCGCTGGGCCAGCTCGGCTTCACCCGGCTGTCGATCGCCACCACGCCGACCAAGCCGGGCGCGGCGCAGTGAGCAAGCGCAAGGGCGGGGCGTGGGATGCCGACAGCCGGCGCGTCTATGGGCGGCTGCTCGGCTATACCCGGCGCTACTGGGCGGTGGGCCTGGTGGCGATCCTCGGCATGGCGGTGGATGGTGGCGGGTTGGCGATGTTCACCAACCTGCTCAGGCCGATGTTCGACGACCTGTTCCTCGACAAGGACCCGTACCTGATCTTCTGGATGCCGATCTGGATCATCGCGATCTTCGGTATCCGTGGCCTGGGCACCTTCGTCAGCAATTACGGCATTGCCTACATCGGACGCAACATCGTGCAGGCGATGCAGCACGACGTGTTCGCTTCCTACCTGCGCCTGCCGGCGACCTTCTTCGGCCGCGAACCATCGGGCCAGCAGATCTCGCGCATCACCTACACCAGCGAACAGGTGGCCTCGGCCTCGACCGATGCGGTGAAGGTGGCGGTGACCGAAGGCGTCACCGTGATCGGCATGTTCTACGTGATGCTGCACAACAGCGCCTACCTCACGCTGACCCTGTTGGTGATGATTCCGCCGATCGTGCTGATCGCCACCGTGGTCAGCCGCCGCTACCGGCTGATCAGCCGGCGCATCCAGGGCATGATGGGTTCGGTGACCGGCACGGTGGAGGAATCGGTTGGTGCGCATCGTGAAGTGCGCATCTACGGCGGCCAGCAGCACGAGGCCGCGCGCTTCGACCAGGTCACCCACCAGGCCCGCCGTTTGAACCTGAAGATCGCCGCGACCAGCGCGACGTCCAGCACGGCGATCCAGACCGTCGCCGCATTTGCGCTCGCGGCACTGGTCTTTCTGGGTACCCGGCCGGGCGTGATCGACCATATTTCCTCGGGCGTGTTCATTGCGGTGCTGACCGCGATGGGCGCGATGATGCCGTCGCTGAAGCGGCTGACCCAGGTGCAGGCGAACATCCAGCGCGGCCTGTCGGCGGCGGAGGATCTGTTCGAGGTCATCGACCTGCCGCCCGAAGTCGACCACGGCACGCGCGAGCTGGCGCGTACCCGTGGCGACCTGCGTTTCGAGGGCGTGCGGCTGACTTATCCGAACAGCGACTACGAAGCGTTGCGTGGCGTCGACCTGGCCTGCGCGCCGGGCACGGTCACCGCCCTGGTCGGCCGTTCGGGCAGCGGCAAGAGCAGCCTGGTCAGCCTGCTGCCGCGCTTCTACGAGCCGGGTGCGGGGCGCATCGTGCTCGATGACGCGGACTACCAGGAATACACGCTGCCGTCGCTGCGCCGGCAGATCGCCTGGGTCGGCCAGAGCGTGGTGCTGTTCGACGACACCGTGGCCAACAACATCGCCTACGGCGAGCTGGCCGGCGCCAGCGAGGCCGACATCGTCGCGGCGGCCGAGGCGGCCAACGCGATGGAGTTCATCGCGCGCCTGCCCGACGGCATCCACACCCGCATCGGGCAGAGCGGCAACACGCTGTCCGGCGGCCAGCGCCAGCGCATCGCGATCGCCCGCGCCATCCTCAAGAACGCGCCGATCCTGGTGCTGGACGAAGCCACCAGCGCGCTCGACACCGAATCCGAACAGCTGATCCAGCAGGCCCTGCAACGGCTGATGCGCGACCGCACCACCCTGGTGATCGCCCACCGCCTGTCCACCGTCGAAGGCGCCGACCAGATCGCGGTGATGGATCAGGGCCGCATCATCGAGCGGGGCAGGCATGCCGAACTGATCGCGCTGGACGGCCAGTACGCCGCGCTGCATCGCATGCAGTTCCATGACCATGCGGCCGACCAGGCCGGCGACTGAGGAGCGGCCGTGGCGCTGATCGACACGCTCGAATCAGCCTGGTATCGCGGCGCCCCGGCGCCGTGGTGGACGGCGCCGCTGGCGCTGCTGTACGGCGCCGTCACCCGCACCCGCGGCCTGCTGTTCCGGCGCGGCGTGCTGCGCAGCGTGCGACTGGCCGCGCCAGTGGTGGTGATCGGCAACCTCAGCGTGGGCGGCACCGGCAAGACGCCGTTGACGATCGCCGTGGTCGAAGCCCTGCGCGAACGCGGTCATCGTCCCGGCGTGGTCAGCCGCGGCCATGGCGGAACCCAGCGCGAACCGCTGCTGCTCGGCGCTGGGCCCGACCCGGCGCGGGTCGGCGACGAGCCCTGCCTGATCCACGCCAGCGGCGTGCCGGTGGCGATCGGTCGCGATCGTCCCGCCGCGGCGCAGTTGCTGCTGGACGCCGGCTGCGACGTGGTGCTCGCCGATGACGGCTTGCAGCACTACCGGCTGGCGCGCGACGTGGAGATCTGCGTGATCGACGGCGTGCGCCGGTTCGGCAATCGCCGCCTGCTGCCCGCCGGTCCCTTGCGCGAACCGCTCACCCGGCTGCAGCGCGTCGACCTGCGCGTATGCAATGGTGGCGTCGCCGAGCCCGGCGAGTATCCGATGCAGTTGCACGGCGGCGACGTCGTCGCCCTGGCCGACGGGCGGCGGCAGTCGCTGGCGACCTTCCGTGGCCAGCGCGTGCATGCCGTCGCCGCGATCGGCAACCCGCAGCGATTCTTCGACAGTCTGCGCGACGCGGGCATCGAGGTGATCGGACACCCGTTTGCCGACCACCATGCGTTTGTCCCGGGCGATCTCGCCTTCGGTGACCAGCTGCCGCTGCTGATGACCGACAAGGACGCGGTGAAGTGCGCCGGCTTCGCCCGCCCGGACTGGTTCCGGGTGCCGGTGCGGGCGCAGTTGCCGCTGGCGTTCTTCGATGCGCTGACCGCCCGCGTCGAGGCGGCGCTACGCCGGCACTGATTCGCCCCCGATCCACAGCCCGCGCAGCAGCTGTCCGCCGATCCAGTAGCACAGTTCCGCCGGCTGCTTCGCCTGCCACACCGCCAGGTCGGCGCGCTGGCCGACCTCCAGCGTGCCGCGATCGCGCAGGCCCAGCGCACGTGCCGCATGCACCGTGACGCCGCGCAATGCCTCTTCCGGCGTCAGGCGGAACAGCGTGCAGGCCATGCCGGCGGCCAGGCGCAGCGACAGCAGCGGCGAGGTGCCGGGGTTGCAGTCGGTGGCGATCGCGATCGGCACGGCGTGCTCGCGCAGGCGTTCGATCGGCGGCAGTTTCGTTTCGCGCAACGCGTAGAACGCGCCCGGCAGCAGCACTGCCACGGTGCCGGTCGCGGCCATCGCGCGGGTGCCGCCGTCGCCGAGGTGTTCCAGGTGATCGGCCGACAGGCCGCCGTACTCGGCGACCAGGGCGGCGCCATCCAGGTCGGAAAGCTGTTCGGCGTGCAGCTTCACCGGCAGGCCGAGCTGCTTCGCCCGTTCGAACACGCGGCGCGTCTCCTCGCGACTGAAGCCGATGCCTTCGCAGAAGGCGTCCACCGCATCGACCAGGCCCTCGGCGGCCAGCGCGGGCAGCATCTCGTCGCAGGCCAGGGCCACGTAATCGTCGCGTCGATCCTTGTATTCCGGCGGCAGCGCGTGCAGGCCCAGGAAACTGGTGCGCACGCCGATGCCCAGTTCGCGCCCGATCCGGCGCGCCACGCGCAGCATGCGCCGCTCGCTGTCCAGGTCCAGCCCGTAGCCGGACTTGATCTCCAGCGTGGTCACGCCATCGGCCAGCAGCGCGCGGGCGCGTGGCAGCGATTGCGCCAGCAACTGTTCCTCGCTGGCGGCGCGGGTGGCGGTGACGCTGGAGGCGATGCCGCCGCCGGCGCGGGCGATCTCCTCGTAGCTGGCGCCGTTCAGGCGCAGGTCGAACTCGTGGGCGCGGTCGCCGCCGAAGACCAGGTGGGTATGGCAGTCGATCAGTCCCGGCGTGACCAGCGCGCCATCCAGCGAGCGGAGCGTGTCGGCCAGCGATGCGGGTTCGCCGGGCAGCTCGTCCATGCGGCCGAGCCAGGCGATGCGGCCGTGATGCATCGCGATCGCCCCGTGTTCGATCAGCCCGTACGGCACTTCACCCGCGAACGTGGCCAGCGTCGCGTTGATCAGCAAGGTGTCCCAGCGAGGATGGCTCATGTCGATCGGGTTCCGGCGAAGGTCAGGAGGGGCAGGGCGGAGGAATCAGGGTTGTGCAGGCGGCGGCGGGTCGGCCGGCGTGGCCGGCTCGTCGAACGCGGTGGTGCGCACCGCGGCCGGCGCGGCGTCACCGGTCTCGTCGGGCGAATCGTCGGCCAGCTCGTAGACCACGTCCTGGCTCTGGCGCTGGCTGGCCTGCTGCCGCTCGAAGTCCTGCACCATGCGCTCGGCGAAATCGCGGTAGACCGGCGTGGGGCAGAACAGCGAGGCGGCGGCGCGGGCCAGCAGGCAGGCGGCCATGATCGGGATCACCATGTCCTGGTTGTCGGTCAGCTCCATCGCGATCACCGCCGAGGTCAGCGGTGCACCGGTGACGCCTGCCAGGTAGGCGCTCATGCCCAGCAGCACCACCGCGGCGGCGGGCACGCCGGGCAACAGGTGCGCGATGTTCTGGCCCAGACCCGCGCCGACCGCCAGCGCCGGCGAGAAGATGCCGCCGGGAATGCCGGCCCAGTACGAGACCACGTTGGCCAGCAGCTTGGCGATGCCGAAGCCCTGGTCGGGCATGTTCGCGGCGCCCTGCACGATCGCCCGCGCCTGGTCGTAGCCGGTGCCGTAGATGCTGTTGTGGGTGCACACGCCGAGCACGGCGAGGGTGAGCCCGCAGCCTGCCGCGAACGCCACCGGCCAGCGCGCGCGCAGGCGACCGACCCGGGCCAGCGGGCCGCGCTGGCTCAGCAGGATCAGGCGCGCGAACAGGCCGCCCAGCAGGCCGCAGATCACGCCGGTCAGCAACACCGCCAGCCAGGCGTGGCCCAGTGGCAGGCTGGCCTCGACCTCGCCGAAGTACGAGTAGTTGCCCATGATGCCCAGCGAGACCACGCCGCCGATGATCACCGCGGTCAGCAACAGGCCGCTGAAACGGTGCTCGAAGGTGCCGGCCAGCTCCTCGATCGCGAACACCACGCCGGCCAGCGGCGTGTTGAACGCGGCCGCGATGCCGGCCGCGCCACCGGCCAGGATGAAGCGCGAAGCGGCCTTGGGATCATTGAAGCCGAAGCGCCGGCCCAGCGAGTAGAACAGGCCCGCACCCACGTGCACGGTCGGTCCCTCGCGGCCGATCGACGCGCCCACGGCCAGCGCGATCAGGGTCAGCGCCATCTTGCCCGCGGCGATCGGCAGCGCCAGCATCCGCGCGCGAAAGCCTTCATCCTCGATGTGCAGCGTGCCGATCACCTGGGGAATGCCGCTGCCCCGCGTCGCGCGGAAGCTGCCCTCGGTGACCCGGGCGAGCAGGGCGAACACGATCGGGGTGAGGATCAGCGGAATCCAGACGCCGTGGTCGAGGATGCGCAGGAACAGCTGGTACGACCACACGCTGGCCTTGGCAAACAGGATCGCCGCCAGCGCCACCAGCACCGCGCCGAACCACAGCACCAGCCGGCGTTTCCAGTGATGCGGCGCGAAGAACTCGTGCCCGAGCAGCGCCCGCAGGCGCGGGTTCGATGAGGTTGAAGCGGGTCTGGAAGGCTCGGACATGATCGCGATTATCGCAGAGCGGTGGCTGGCGATGGGTTCGAGCCTGTCGTCCCCCACCCGCCCTGCGGGCACCTTCCCCCGTTTTACGGGGGAAGCAAGCGTGCCGCGTCGAGGCTCGTCGCTTCCTTCCCCCGCCTGCGGGGGAAGGTGCCCGCAGGGCGGATGGGGGTGCGCTCCTGCTCTCGCTCTGTCTTCCCTCAGCGTGGCCGCCAGCGCGTTTCGTACAGGTCGAAGCGCCGGTCCTTGAGGTTGGTCACCGCGCCGGCATTGCGGGCGCGGGCCAGGCTTTCCAGGCGCAGGTCGGCGAACAGCACGGTCTCGATGTTCGGCGTGGAGTCGGCCGCGATGCCGTCGCGGGCGAACGGGAAGTCGCTGGGCGTGAGGATGCAGCTCTGGCCGTACTGGATGTCGAAGTTGTTGACGCCGGGCAGGTTGCCCACGTTGCCGGACAGCACCACGTAGCACTGGTTCTCGATCGCCCGTGCCTGCGAGCAGTAGCGCACGCGCAGATAGCCTTCGCGCACGTCGGTGCAGAACGGCACGAACAGGATCAGCGCGCCCTGGTCGGTCAGGTGGCGGGCCACCTCGGGGAATTCGGAGTCGTAGCAGATCATCACGCCGATCGGGCCGCAGTCGGTGAGGATCGTCGCGGCGCTGTCGCCGCCGGAGATGTTCCACACGTTGCGCTCGCTGGGCGTGGGATGCAGCTTCTCGCGCTCGTGCAGCGAACCGTCGCGCAGGCACACGTAGCAGACGTTGTGGATGTCGCCGTTGGCCTGCTCGGTGGGGTGCGTGCCGGCGATGATGTTGATGTTGTAATGGACGGCCAGACGGCTGAACAGCTCCTTCACCTGGGGCGTGTACTGGCTCAGCTTGCGGATCGACTCGAATGGCGACAGCTCGGTGTTCTCGATCGACAGCAGCTGCAGGGTGATCAGCTCGGGAAAGGTGACGAAGTCCGCGTTGTAGTCGGCGGCGATGTCGGTGAAGTATTCGACCTGGGTGGCGAACTCCTCGAACGAGGTGATCCTGCGCTGCTGGTACTGCACCGAGGCCACCCGCACCGAATCGGGCAGGCGCCGGGGCGAGGGGATCGGCGGCATGTCCGGCTGGTCGAGCAGGCGCGGGTTGCGCCAGACCAGGTGCACCGCATAGCCCAGCGAATCGTGGTCCGACGGCACGTATGCCCGCAGCAGGCCGATCACCTCGAAGTCGTTGTTGAGCTGGAAGCTCAGGGTGAGGTCGCGGCGCTTGCCTTCCGCCACCGCCTGCACATACGCCTCGGCGCTGCCGTAGCGCTGGATGTTCCTGGCCAGCCCGGGGATGCGCCCGCCGAACACGATGCCGCGCAGCTTCAGGTCGGTGCACAGGCGCTTGCGCGCGTGGTACAGCCGCTGGCCGATGCGCATGCCGCGATAGTCCGGGTGCACCACCACTTCCATGCCGTACAGCCAGTTGCCGTCGGGCTTGTGGCGCGAACCCATGCCGCCGCCGGTGATCTGCGACCAGGTATGCGGGGCCAGCGCGGTTTCCTCGTCGATGCGGAAGGTGGCGCAGTAGCCGACCACCTTGCCCTCGTATTCGACCACGAACTGGCCTTCGGGAAAGTGCGTCTGCTGGGAGCGCAGCATCTCCGGCGAGTGGCCCCACTCGGCGGTGTAGATGCGCGCGGTCAGCTCGGCCAGTTGCGGCACGTCGTCCAGCCGGGCCTGGCGCAACAGCAGTTTCGGGGTGTTTTCGCTGGTTTTCTTGCTCATGGGCCTGTGCACGGTCGGTTTGCGCTCGGGTGAAGACGGAGCGGGGCGCCGGTTACACTGCACCATTCGGTGCGGAGCAAGCGTGATGAGCGAGTGGGCGAGTCCTTCGGGTTTCGAAGCCGGCCAGCTTTGGCGTGGCGACGGCTGGCTGGCCGATGGCCGGTTCGGGTTGTCGCCCGACGGTGCGCTGCTCGTCCCATCGACCGGGCCGCAGGCCCCGATCGGCTCGTGGGTGTTGCCGGGCATGCCGAACCTGCATTCGCACGCGTTCCAGCGAGCGATGGCCGGCCTGGCCGAACGTCGCAGCAAGGCCGACGACAGCTTCTGGAGCTGGCGCGAGACGATGTACGCGTTCGCCGCGGCGATCACGCCGGAGCAGCTGAAGGCGATCGCCAGCCAGCTCTACGTCGAGATGCTGAAGTCCGGTTACACCCGGGTCTGCGAATTCCACTACCTGCACCACCAGCCGGACGGCACGCCGTACGCGCAGCCCGAGGCGATGTCGCTGGCGCTGATCGAGGCGGCGCGCGAGGCCGGCATCGGGCTGACCCTGCTGCCGGTGCTGTACATGAGCGGCGGTTTCGATGGCCGGGCGCTCACCGCGCGGCAGCGCCGCTTCGGCCATTCGGTGGACGGCTATCTGCGCCTGCTGGAAAGCCTGCGCGCGCACGAAGACGACGCGGTGCGCGTGGGCATCGCGCTGCACTCGCTGCGCGCAGTGCCGGAACAGGCGCTCGCCGAGGTGCTGGCCAGTCCGCTGGCCCGCACCGGTCCGATCCACATCCACATCGCCGAGCAGATCGGCGAAGTGCAGGATTGCCTGGCCACCCGCGGCGCCCGTCCGGTCGAGTGGCTGTTCGAACATGCCGACGTCGACGAACGCTGGTGCCTGGTGCACGCCACCCATCTGACCGAGGCGGAAGCCGCGCAGCTGGCGCGCAGCGGCGCCGTCGCCGGCCTGTGTCCCACCACCGAGGCGAACCTGGGCGATGGCCTGTTTCCGCTGGCCGACTTCCTCGACGCCGGCGGCACGCTCGGCGTCGGTTCGGATTCGCACATCTCGATCTCGCCGGTGGAAGAGCTGCGCTGGCTGGAATACGGCCAGCGCCTGGCCACCCGCCACCGCAACATCGCGGCGCGCCGGCAGGGCGACAGCGTGGGCGAGACCTTGTGGCGGGCCGCCCTCGCCGGCGGTGCCCGGGCCAGCGGCGCGTCGGTCGGCGAACTGCGCGCCGGTGCCCGCGCCGACCTGATCGTGCTGGATGACGCCTCGCCGCTGCTGGCCGCCCGCGACACGCGGTCGCTGATCGACAGCTTCCTGTTTTCCGGCAACACGCCGCTGGTGCGCGACGTGATGGTCGGCGGCCGCTGGCAGGTGCGCGATTTCCGGCATCGCGACGAGGCCGCCATCGCGGCACGCTACCGCGCCGCGGTGGGCGCACTGGCGGCGCGCTGAGGCAGCACGGCGGAAGATGAATGCCGGCCATCGACTGATCGCCCCGGCGTCATCGGCGTGGACGACAGCGGCGTTCTGACGGACACCTGCCACGAATGGAGTGTCCCATGCGTCGAATCACCTCCTGTCTTGCCCTCGGCGTGCTGCTGGCGGGCAGCGCCTCGCTCACCGGCTGCATCGTGGCGGCGCCACGTCCGGTCGCCCACGTGAGGGTGGTGGAGCCTGTCCACGCCCGGGTCTGGGTGCCCGGTCATTGGGGCCCCCGCCGCGTCTGGGTCGGCGGCTACTGGCGCTGACGCCTCCGAGGTCAGCGCCGCCGGCATCGGCGGCGCTGGCCCCTACGCACGACCGACGCGATTTGCCACACTCCGTTTTTCTGTCGGCGTGCCTGCATGCGTTCGAATGCCTTGCTCGCGGTGGGACTGGCGTTGTGCTCGGCGCTGTTCTTCACGCTCACCTACGTGCTCAACCGCAGCCTGGTCGCCGGTGGCGGGCATTGGGCGTGGGCGGTGATCCTGCGCTACCTGCTGACCTTGCCGATGCTGGCCGTGGTGCTGCCGTTCCAGGGCGGGCTCGGTGAACTGCCGGGGGAATTGCGCCGGCATGCGCGGCCGTGGTTGCTGTGGAGCGGCGTGGGTTTCGTGCTGTTCGGCGTGCCGTTGACCTGGGCGGCGAGCAGCGGGCCGTCGTGGCTGATCGCCGGCAGTTTCCAGACCACCGTGCTGGCCGGCCCCTTGCTGGCGCCGCTGATCTATCGCGACGAACGGGCGCGCCTGGCCTGGCGCACGCTGGCGATCGGCGCGCTGATCGTGGCCGGCGTGTTCGCGCTGCAATGGGGTCACGCCCAGGGCCAGCTGCATGCCGGCGACTGGCTGGCGATCGGCGCGGTGGTGCTTTCCGCATTCGCCTATCCGTTGGGCAATCGGCAACTGTTGTTGCATCTGGAGCAGGGGCCGACGCAGCTGAACGCGGTGCAGCGCGTGTTCGGCATGACGCTGTGCAGCTGGCCGCTGTGGCTGCTGTTCGCGGTGATCGCGTGGTTCACCGTCGGCCCGCCGAGCTTGCGCGAGGCGCTGCTGGCCGGCGGCGTGGCGCTGTCCTCGGGCACCATCGCCACCATCCTGTTCTTCCGCGCCACCGACATGGTGCGCAGCGAACCGACCGCGCTGGCCGCGGTGGAGGCGATGCAGGCCGCCGAGCTGCTGTTCGCCACCGTGCTCGGCGTGCTGTTCCTCGGCGAGGCGTGGCCGCGCGGCTACGCGCTGTTCGGCGCGCTGGCGATCATCGTCGGCATCGCGCTGTTCGGCTGGGTCAGCGGCCGTGGCGCGGCGGGCGACGACGAGGCCGTGCGTGCATTGCGCGGTGATCGCAGCGCCTGAGCGGCTTATGCTTGCGCGATGCCCACGTCCCCAGGCAAGACAGACACCATGAACCACGAAGCGGAGCCGGCTCCGTACATCCACCACGGCACGCCCGCGTTCCGTCACACCAACCTCGCCCTGTTCGCCGCCGGCTTCGCCACGTTCGGACTGCTGTACTGCGTGCAGCCGCTGATGCCGGAGTTCAGCCGCCACTACGGCGTCAGCGAGGCCGGCGCGGCGATGTCGCTGTCGTTGACCACCGGCGTGCTGGCGTTCGCGATGCTGTTCGCCGGCGGCTTGTCCGATGCGTGGGGACGCAAGTCGATCATGGTGGCCTCGTTGCTGGCCTCGGCCGTGCTGGTGCTGGTCACCGCGCTGATGCCGGACTGGAACGCGCTGCTGCTCGTGCGCAGCCTGCTCGGCCTGACCCTGAGCGGTTTGCCGGCGGTGGCGATGACTTACGTCAGCGAGGAGATGCACCCGGAATCGGTTGGCTTGGGCATGGGCCTGTACATCAGCGGCAGCGCGGTGGGCGGCATGGGCGGGCGGCTGATCTCCGGCGTGCTGGCGGACTTCTTCGGCTGGCGCGTGGGCGTGGCGACGGTGGGCCTGGTCGGCGTGCTGGCGGCGCTGATCTTCTGGCGCGTGTTGCCGCCGTCGCAGCACTTCGTGCGGCAGCCGCTGCGCTGGCGCAGCCTGCTGGCCCGCTTCGGCGGCATGTTCCACGACCGCGGCCTGCCATGGCTGTTCGTCGAGGGCTTCCTGCTGCTCGGCGCCTTCGTCACCGTCTACAACTATCTCGGCTACCGCCTGCTGGCGCCACCGTACAACCTCAGCCAGACCGTGGTCGGACTGATCTTTGGCATCTACCTGATCGGCACCTTCAGCTCGGCGTGGATGGGACACCTGGCCGGCAAGCTGGGCCGGCGCAAGGTGTTGTGGACCGCGTTCGCGCTGATGCTGCTGGGCGTGGCGCTGACCATGACCACGCCGCTGCTGCTGGTGATGCTGGGCATCGTGGCGATCACGTTCGGCTTCTTCGGTGGCCACTCCATCGTCAGCAGCTGGGTCGGCCGCCGCGCCGGCGCGGCGAAGGCGCAGGCCGCTTCGGTCTACCTGTTCTGCTACTACATGGGCTCCAGCATCGCCGGCGCCAGCGGCGGGCTGTTCTACGCCGCGCACGGCTGGAACGGCGTGGCGCTGTTCGTCGGCGCGCTGGTGCTGGCGGGGCTGCTGATTTCGCTGTGGCTGTTCCGCCTGACGCCGCTGGTCAACGTGGCGACGCCGCCCACGCCGATGAGCAAGGGCGCGATGGGGTAGGGCCTGCGTTGCGCTTGCCTGGCTCTTTCACCTGCGTGCAGGGGAAGCCGGGAAGGGTGCTTTTGATGTTGCGGGACTGGCGGGAAGAGCGAACCCCACCCCAACCCTCCCCTGCGTGCAGGGGAGGGGGGGGAGGCTCAGCGCGACGCAGGCTTGAGCATGTCCTTCACCGCGTCGTAGCTGCCGTCGTTCGCCGCGGCGGGAATCCCCAGCAGATGGGTCATCAGCGGATAGACGTCCAGGTTCGGGAACGCGGGCACCTTCGCGCCGACGCGGAACGCCGGGCCGTGGGCCACGAAGATTGCTTGCATCAGCGGTTCGGCATTGTCGAAGCCGTGCTCGCCCAGGCTCACCCGGCCCTTGCGCTTGGCCGCGTAGTCGGTGGTGGTGATGCGCCAGTGCACGTTCGCCAGGCACAGCAGTTGCGGCACGCGTGCGTTGTGGCCGTAGGCCAGTCGCGCCGGCACGCGGGTCTTGTCCCAGCACTGCATGTGCGCCTGCGGCTGCTCCAGGGTCTGTTCGATCTGGCGGAACGCGGCGCGGTCCCCGGCGCTGTCCGACTTCGGATTGAACCCGGCCAGGATGCCCAGGCTCACCGCGTGGACCTGGTCCAGCGGGATCAGCGTGTCGATCATCACGTTGTTCGCTTCGGGCACGGTGGCCATGCCGTGGTCAGACACCACGATCAGGTTGATCCGCTCGAACAGGCCGCGCTGCTTCAATCCGCTCACCAGCTGCGCCAGCGCCGCGTCGGTTTCGCGCAGCGCCTCGTTCACCTGGGGTGTATCGGGGCCGTAGACGTGGCCGGCGTGATCGACCCCGTCGAAGTACAGCGTGAGGAAGCTGGGCCGCTCGGCGACAGGCAGGTCCAGCCACGCCAGCACCTGGTCGACCCGCTGGGCCGGCGTGACCGCACCGTCGTAGGCCAGCCAGTGATCGGGGCGATGGCCGTGGATATCCGCTTCCGAACCGGGCCAGAACATCGTGGCCGTGCGCAGCCCATGCTGGTCGGCGGTTTCCCAGATCGGCGTGCCCTCGGCCCACCAGCGACCGTCGCTGATCGCCTTGCGGCTGCTCAGCGAGAACTTGCCCAGCTGCGGGTCGAACATCGTGTTGTTGACCACGCCGTGGTGGTCCGGGGTCAGGCCGGTGACCAGGGTGTAGTGGTTCGGGAACGTCAGCGACGGGAACGCCGGCTGCATCGAGGCGGCCTGCACGCCACCGCGGGCGAGCATCGCCAGGGTCGGGCTGAGCCCGCGCTGCATGTAGTCGTGCCGATAGCCGTCGATGGAAATCAGCAGCACGGGCGCGGGCTTGCCCGCCGCGTCGGCGATGGCAGGTGTGGCTGCGGGGCGCTGCGTGGCGCAACCGAAGCTGAATGCTGCCAGGGAGCAGAGCAGCAGGCGAAACAGGATTTTCATACGGACAACCTTACGATGCATTGAAACCAACTGCACATGATCGCGCACCCTCATGACCAATACACGTCTTGATCGACATTCCTGGACGAAACGCTTGCTGATGGCCGGCCTGGTGGCGCTCGTTCCGCTGGGCACGGCGGCGGCCTGGCAGTCCACCGCGCAGCCGGTGATCCGGCCGGTGTCGCCCAGTGTGCGGTTCCAGCAGGCTGCGCAGCAGCAGAAGACGCGCGACGACCTGCAGCAGAGCCAACTGCAGCAGCAGTTGCACAATGCCGTGCAGGACACCGCGAAGCGTCCGTCCGCGAATGACCCGCGCGCACTCGAGCAACTGGACAAGGCCCAGCAGGCGCAGCGCGACCGTGACCGCGCCGCGCAACAGGATCTGCTCGATCGCCAGCGCGACCAGCAGAACGTGCAGCCCTTGCCGCGGGTCGTGCCGAAGGCGCTGCCGACCTCCGCGCAGGGCGGCTAAGCCGCGCGGCTCCTCCTGGAGCCTGTGAAGAAAACCACTTCCTGTGGTTTTCTTCTATCGCGAGCCCGGTACACGCCCGGACTCGCTCACATGAAACAGTCACTTGCATGACTGCTTCATGCTCGGCCCTCATGGCCGACCTGAGAGGTTGAAAAAAACTCACAACCTCTCAGCCGAACAGGTCGCCGTGCGCGATGCGCTGCTCCAGGTTCAGCAGGTAGCGCTTCGTCGGCAGGCCACCGCCGAAACCGGTGAGGCTGCCGTCCGCGCCGATCACGCGATGGCAGGGCAGCACGATCGGCAACGGGTTGCGTCCGTTCGCGGCACCCACCGCCCGCACCGCCAGCGGCTTGTCGATGCGCCGGGCCAGTTCGCCGTAGCTGATCGTGATGCCATACGGAATCCGTCCCAGCTCCTGCCACACCTCCAGCTGGAACGGCGTGCCCACCGGATGCAGCGGCAGCTCGAAGTGCTGGCGCTGGCCGGCGAAATATTCCTCCAGTTGCACCCGGGCGAACTGCAGCGGCGCCGCCGCGCGTACCCAGCCCGGATGCGCCTGCTTCGGGTGCCGTTCGCGCTCGAACCAGACCTGGCGCAGGCCATGCTGGTCCGCCACCAGGCGCAGCGTGCCGACCGGGCTGTCCATCTCGTCGTACCAGATCGTGTCGGGGCCAGCGGTCATGCCATCGTCTCCGTCTTGCGTGGGCGAGGTGGCGTGTCCGCGGCACCGCGCCAAAGGTGGATCACGGCGTACGCGCGCCACGGGCGCCAGCGGTTCGCCAGTTCGGTCAGCGCCTTCGTGCCCAGCGGCGTGGCGGATGTCGTCGCCTCGCGGCGCAGGATCAGGTCGGCCGCGGGGAACGCGTCCGGATCGCCGAGCGCGCGCATCGCGATGTAGTGCGCGGTCCACGGGCCGATGCCCGGCAGCGCGACCCAGCGCGCCACGAACTCGTCCAGCGATTGGCCCGCCCGAAAATCCACGCGGCCATCCAGCAAGGCCTGCGCCACGCCGCTGATCGTCGCGGCGCGCGCGGTGGTCAGCCCGACCTCGCGCAGATCCGCCGCGGCCAGCGCGGCCGGTGTCGGAAACAGTCGGGTCAGGCCGGGCCACGGCGCCGTCGGCAACGGCTCGCCCCAGCGCTGCACGATCCGGCTTGCCAGCGTGCGCGCCGCCGCCACGCTGATCTGCTGGCCCAGGATCGCCCGCACCGCGATCTCGAAACCGTCCCAGCCGCCGGGCAGGCGCAGGCCCGGCTCGCGGCGGCGCAGCGGGCCCACGATCGGGTCGGCGCGGAACGTGTCGGTGATCGCCTGCGGGTTCGCATCCAGGTCGAACATTCGGCGCAGCGTCGTCACCACGCCGAGGATCTGCGTCGGCTGCGGGCAGTGCAGTTCCAGTTGCAGCGCATGTTCGCCACCCGGCCACGCGCGCAGGCGCAGCCAGCCCGGCGTGTTCGCGGGGCCGAACACGCGTGCGTAGCTGTGCTCGTCGACCTGTTCCACGCCAGGCAACGCGCGGGTGCGCAGGAACGCGAGCAGCGCATCGAACGCATACGGTGGCCGGTAGCCCAGCCGCAACCGCAGCGGCGCGCCCGCCATCGCGCGCGGATGCCGGCGCAATTCGCGCGGCGCGATCCGGTTCGCCTGCGCGAACGCGGCGTTGAACCGGCGCAGGCTGCGGAAGCCGGACGCGAGTGCGACTTCCGTCACCGGCAGCGCCGTCTCCGTCAGCAGTTGCTTCGCGAACAGCAGGCGACGCGTCGTGTGCACGCTGATCGGCGGCGCGCCGACATGCTCGACAAACAACCGGCGCAATTGCCGCGCGCCCACGCCGACCTGGGTGGCCAGCGCGTCCAGCGATTGCTCCGCCAGCGCGCCGGCCTCGATCAGCTTCAGCGCGCGGGCCACCGCCCGGTTGCCGCGCTGCCCTTCGTCGCTGCCCGGCGCCAGCTCCGGACGACAGCGCAGGCACGGTCGGTAGCCGGCCACCTCGGCCGCCGCCGCGTTCGCGAAATAGCGCACGTTCTCGCGCTTCGCGGAAGGCGCCGGGCAGACCGGGCGGCAGTAGATGCCGGTGCTGCTCACCGCGACGAAGAACAGCCCGTCGAAGCGCGCGTCGCGGCTGCGTCGGGCCTGTTCGCAGATGGATGGCGTGGGCAGGGAAGGGGCGGGACTCATGACCTCAGGCTAGCACCGCCGCGTCGTGCAGACTCGCCGTTTTCGGACATCAATACCGCGCGCCTCGATGCGCATGCATCAATGCCGCAGCATCAATGCCGGATGACGGGCAGCGCTGCAGTGTCGCCGTGCGGGCACGCCGCCTCGCGGCCGGCGCGAAATGCATCCGCGTCCGCCGCACTCGCCGGCCTGCCTTCATCACCGCCATCGAACGCGGCGCGCCACACCCCATCCGCCGCGCGCCGCCACGTCGTCGCGAACCGGCCGATCGTGTAGCGTCGCTTCGCGCCCGGTGCCGCGTTCTCGAACAGGTACGCACCGCTGGAATACGCGAGCGTGCCATCGCCGCTCACCACGACCTGTTGCGGATACCAGTCCAGGCGCACCGTCCTGCCCTCGATCATCGGGGCCCAGTGCTGCAGGATCGCCGCACGACCGCGCGTCGGCTGCGACGTATTCGCATCGAACACCGCGTCGGCCATCACGTGCCCGGCAAACGCCGCCGCATCGTGCTTCTGCACGCTCTGCGCGAACGACAACTCGCGCTGCCATACCGCGCACTCCGGCGTCGCCGCCTGCGCCATGGCCGGGGCGATCGCGCACGCCAGCAACACCAGCCCACTCCCACGCAACGTCATCAGCCTGCTCCCCGCGGACCGCCCGCCGCCGCAGGATTCTCCTTGTCCGGGCACACGGCCAGTGCAGGACGGCAGGGGGTGGATGCTTCAGGCCGCGACAGGCGCGGCCGGCGCAGTATGATCGTCGGCGTCGCCAGGGCTGGGGGAGGCCCGCATGACTGCACTGCAACGCGGTTTGCTGATAGCGGCCCTGATCCTGCTGGGCCTAGGCGAGTGGATCTGGAACATGCACCTGGTGCAATCGCAGGTCCGGCAGATGATGCAGGCGCAGGCGTCGAAGCCGCACGACCGCCCGTCGTCGCTGCCCGCGCACAAGTTCACTCGCGAGCAAGGCTATGCGTTCATCGCCGCGCTGAAGAAGGCCGAGGCGATCGCCGATCCGCTGCAGCGTTGCCTGGCCTATCCCGATCCGCCGGACAGCCACTGGTCGCGCGATGCGGTGGTCGCGTATTGCCATTACCGCCTGCAACCGCGGCTCACGTTCGCCGAGGCGCAGTCGCTGATCCAGCACGGCAAGGCGGCCGAGCTCGATCGTCGCCTCGCGGCCGCCCTGCATGCGCAACAGACCGACCCGGACTCACGTGGCCTGCTCGATCGCATCTACCAGGATGCATTCCAGAACGGCTCGTTCGAGGTGCGGCCCACCCTGGACGCGTGGAAGCGCGATGCGCCGGACAGCGCGTTCGCGTTCGCCGCCAGCGGCACGGCCTACGTGTCGATGGCCGCCGAAGCGCGCGGCGAGAACTACCTGAGCGACACGCCGGACAGCCAGGTGCAGGCGATGGACAAGCTGCTGGCCCAGGCCGACAGCGACCTGCGCCGGGCGATCGCGCTGGACCCGAAGGTCACTCCCAGCTACGCCGCGCTGATCCACGCCGGCGGCATGGGCTACGGGCGCGACTATGTCGACGCGGCGATCCGCGATGCGCTGGCGGCGGTGCCCGACGACTATTCCACCTACAGCATGGCGCTGTGGGCGCGCCAGCCGAACTGGGGCGGTTCATACGAAGCGATGGACCAGCTGGCCGCGCAAGCGCGGGCCCGGGCGCCGAACAATCCGCTGATGAAGGTGCTGTCGACGGAGCGGCCGTTCCAGCAAGTCTGGCGCTGCGACTGCAGCGATGCGGACGAGATGGCGGCGTATCCGCATGCGGTCGACGAACTGACCAGCAGCAGCAACCTGCTCGGCATCGGCCGGATGGCCAGCAAGTACCGCGACCAGACCATGGCCCTGATCTACCAGTCCGAAGCGCTGCGCTTCACGCCCGGCGACGAGGACGCCCTCGTGAACCGGGCGTTCGCCCTGGTCGACTACGACGAGTCGGCCTGGGCCGCGGCCGACCTCAGCCAGCTGCTGGACCGCTCGCCCGGCAACACGAGGGCGCTCGACGCGCGCGCGAACGCCTACGAGATGCAGGGTGACTACCGGCGTGCCGAGCAGGACTTCCGCGCCATGCTGGCGCTGAACCCGGGCGACACGCGCGCGCTGGGCAAGCTCGGCGACATGTTCGTCAACTGGGAAAAGAACTGGGACAAGGGCTGGGCCGTGGCCGACCAGCTGATCCGCGAGCAGCCGCAGAACCCGTATGGCCTGCTGCTGCGCGCCGGCATCCAGGAACAGCAGCCGCGTGGCGGCCTGGACGCGACCGTCCAGCAACTGCAGACGCGCTTCGGCAAGGACCCGAACATGGCGAAGATCATCGTGCGCATGCGCGCCGCGGTGGCGCTGCGCAAGCACACCGGCATCGACGGCAAGCCCGCGGCGCCGTGAGCCGGCCTCCGGTTCGACCCGGCCGCTGACCTATACTCGGTGGTCTGACTCACCGGAGCCCTTCGTGATGAACGCACCCACCCGCATCGACACCACCCGCACCATCCGCGCACCGCGCGGCAGCGAGCTTTCCTGCAAGAGCTGGCTCAGCGAGGCGCCGTTCCGCATGCTGCAGAACAACCTCGATCCGGAGGTGGCGGAGAACCCGGCCGAACTGGTGGTGTACGGCGGCATCGGCCGCGCCGCGCGCAACTGGGAGTGCTTCGACGCGATCCTGAAGTCGTTGCGCGAGCTGAATGACGACGAGACCCTGCTGGTGCAGTCCGGCAAGCCGGTCGGCGTGTTCCGCACGCACAAGGATGCGCCGCGCGTGCTGATCGCGAACTCCAACCTGGTGCCGCACTGGGCCACCTGGGAGCACTTCAACGAGCTCGATAAGAAAGGCCTGATGATGTACGGCCAGATGACCGCCGGCTCATGGATCTACATCGGCTCGCAGGGCATCATCCAGGGCACCTACGAAACCTTCGTCGAGATGGGCCGCCAGCACTACGGCGGCAACCTGAAAGGCAAGTGGATCCTCACCGCCGGCCTCGGCGGCATGGGCGCGGCGCAGCCGCTGGCCGCGTCACTCGCTGGCGCGTGCAGCCTCAACATCGAATGCCAGCAGAGCCGCATCGACTTCCGCCTGAAGACCCGGTACGTCGACGAGCAGGCCAGCGACCTCGACGACGCGCTGGCGCGCATCGCGAAATACACCGCCGCCGGCGAAGCGAAATCCATCGCCCTTCTTGGCAATGCCGCCGATGTGCTGCCCGAGCTGGTCAAGCGCGGCGTCAGGCCCGACGCCGTCACCGACCAGACCAGCGCGCACGACCCCGTCAACGGCTACCTGCCGCAGGGCTGGACGGTGGAGCAGTGGTTCGAACGCCGCAAGGCCGACCCCGTCGGAACCGCCAAGGCCGCCAAGCTGTCGATGAAGACCCACGTCGACGCGATGCTGGCGTTCCATGCCCAAGGCATCCCCACTTTCGACTACGGCAACAACATCCGCCAGATGGCCCAGGACGTCGGCTGCGAAAACGCGTTCGCCTTCCCCGGCTTCGTGCCCGCCTACGTGCGCCCGCTGTTCTGCCGCGGCGTCGGCCCGTTCCGCTGGGTGGCGCTCTCCGGCGATCCGGAAGACATCTACAAGACCGACCAGAAGGTCAAGGAACTCATCCCCGACGACGAGCACCTGCACCGCTGGCTGGACATGGCGAAAGAGCGCATCAGCTTCCAGGGCCTGCCCGCGCGCATCTGCTGGGTCGGCCTGGGCCTGCGCGACAAGCTCGGCCTCGCGTTCAACGAGATGGTGCGCAACGGGGAGTTGAAGGCGCCGGTGGTGATCGGGCGCGATCATCTGGATTCCGGCTCGGTGGCCTCACCGAATCGCGAAACCGAGGCGATGAAGGACGGCTCGGACGCGGTATCCGACTGGCCGCTGCTCAATGCGATGTTGAATGTTGCAGGTGGCGCGACCTGGGTTTCGCTGCATCATGGCGGCGGGGTGGGTATGGGCTACTCGCAGCATTCCGGGGTGGTGATCGTTTGCGATGGAACGAAGGAAGCGGATGAGCGGATTGCGCGGGTGTTGTGGAATGACCCGGGGACCGGGGTGATGAGGCATGCGGATGCGGGGTATGGGGTGGCTGCTGAATGCGCCACGGAGATGGGGTTGAAGTTGCCGATGGTATGAGTGCGTGCTAACCGGATCGGGAGCTAAGCAATTATTGCAAGCATTTTGCTTGCAATAATTGAGACGCAAGGATAAAGTGGCCCGTACACCACCGGAGTACGGCTATGAATGAATCTATCGGCGGCAAGGCAATCGGCGGCAAAGCGCGCGCCGCATCGCTTACTCCAGAGCGCCGTCGGGAGATCGCCCGCAATGCAGCGGCGGCCAAGGCAGAACTCGCCAAGCTGCCGAAGGCTACACACGAATCCGCCGATCACCCGCTGAGGATTGGCGACGCAGAAATCCCATGCTATGTGCTCGATGATGGAACCCGTGTTCTATCTCAACGCGGCATGGTTGCGGGGCTTGGCATGACCTACGGCTCCGGTCAGGGTGGTGCTGATCGGCTTACTGGTTTCGCTCTCGGAAAAGGCATATCCCCTTTTATAAACAAGGAGATACTGCCGCTGATCCAGAGCCCTATAAAGTTTCGTCACAGCTCTGGTGGTGGCGTGGCATATGGCTATCCAGCAACCTTGCTGGCGGACCTTTGCGACGCAGTGTTGGCAGCTCGAAAGGCAGGTGCGCTCCAAAAGCAACAGGAGCACATCGCCCAGCAGGCAGAAATTCTGGTCAGAGGTTTCGCGCGAGTCGGAATCATTGCGCTGGTTGATGAAGCGACGGGATACCAAAAGGAACGCGCGAAAGACGCACTCGCCGCCATCCTTGAGGCTTTTGTGGCTAAGGAACTCCAACCCTATATTAAAACCTTCCCACCAGAGTTCTACGAACAGATGTTTCGACTTCGGGGCCTGCCGTATCCTCCGGCACGCGCGTCTTACAAGCCTCAGTACTTCGGCGTTCTGACCAATGACGTCGTGTACAAGCGTGTTGCACCGGGATTGCTGCAGGAACTCAAGAAAGAAGCCGCGAAGGACGAACGCAAAGGCAAGCTCCATCAGCGCTTGACGCCTACAATTGGGCATCCGAAGTTGCGCGAGCATCTTGCGTCGGTGACAACCGTGATGAAGTTGAGCAAAGACTACGACGACTTCATCGACAAACTGGACACGGTACTGCCACGTTACGGCGAGACGGTCAAAATGGATCTGTAACCCCAGCCGCGATGCCCTCCGGCCTTTGTTGCATACCAATCCGGCATCTCCTGCGAAACCGCGATAGAAATAATAGAAATAAGGGGTCAGGTTCATTTAATTATGGTTTTAAATGGTTCACTTAATCCAGTTCCTGAAGTGAACCTGATTCAAGTCTGGTAGCTAAAAGGCCTATTTCGTGGTGGCCGGGCCCAGAATCCCTCCCGGTCGGCCGGCACTTGCAAGGACGCGTCGATTAAGGTTATTGCTTCACTGCCGACTGGCCCAAAATAAAGGGGGGGCTTATGCGGGGCACAGCGGAAGCGAAGGGACGCCTGTCCTGGTGGTTGGGGCGAGCGCTATGGGTTGCGGCATGGATGGTTCCAGCCATGTGCGTGCAGTCGGCGGAGGTGCCGTCGCACAGTTGCAATGATCTGATCGAGATGGCCACCGGTCATCCGGCGGGCCAACCCGGTCCCGGCATGAAAGACAGCGTACTGATCGACCTGTACGGGTCCGGACGCCGCGAGAAAATGGAACTGCCCGGTTCCGAAGAAGCTACGTGCCTCATCTGCTCAGGCAAGCCGGTCAGGCCATTCGTCGCTGATGACTACACGCACCTGGCGGCGCGCGCTGGCGGCCCGTCGCTGCAGCCGGGTGACTTCCTTGCGGAAATCCTGCCCCCGGATCGGCAGCGGGTGCTGGTGGACGGCGAACCGGAATTCGACAGCGGCACGTCAGGAGCCGTGATCCTGCGGCGGATTGGGGACGAGCAGGGGCAGCCGATCGTGATCCATTCCGGAGCGCGAGCCCCGGGGACCCTGGCCAGGTTGCCTTCTCTGCTCATGGCGCCAAGCGAACTGGACCGGTTCATCGGCACCTTGCTGGGCACGCGGAGCGAATTCGGCGGCGATACGCGAACCTGGGAGGGCGAGCGGTTCGCGCTGGGCGACGACAGCGACTGCAGGGCGGCCACGTTCGAGCCATTTCATGTACGGGTGGTGGGAGCCAAAGCCTCGTGGCGCGAACGCCATTTCGGCGCCCGTTTCGGCGCGTCGGTCGCGGCTGTCGCCGAGCCGGAGCGGGTCGTGCCCCTTGCAGTCGTCGATGCCGACACGATCGATCGGGCGCAGCTCACCGCGGGCTTGAATCCGCTGGGTTTCGACCAGCGACTGCTTCCACTGTTCAGGGCGATCGATCGCCAGTCAGCATCGATCCGCGCGGTTGTCGCGCAGTCGTTGAACGATGACGAGCGCCTCCGCCGGCTGACCTCCCTGAACCAGGAGACCCGCGACACGCTGGGCGAAGCATCCGTGCTGCTCGAAGGCCTGCGCGAATCGGCACGCATGCCCGATTTCCAGTCCTCCGCCACCTCGTGGCCGGCGGTCATCCGGTTGCTTGAGCAATCCATTTCAGGTTTGGACGAGCTGAGCGACAACGAGGTCGCTCCTGTGCTGCTGGCCGGCGACTCGGGGAGCGTGGTCAAGACGCTGTGGCTTCCTTCCTCCGGGCAAGCACAGACCACCGCTGTCTGCCGGCTCGATCCGATCGTCAGGCGCGTTCCTGCGCAAGTCATCCCGCTGCCGCTCCCGGGCGGCGTGCGCCCGATCAGCGTGGAAGGGCAGGCGCGCTTCTGGTTCACACCCGTGCCGGCCTTGCCGGGGAGCTATCGACTCGACACCTCGCTGCGCCTGGATGTCGGGCCCTTCCGGAAGCTCCACCGGCAGATGGCCGGCGAAGTCGTGGACCGGATGAAGGCGTTGGTGAACTCATCGTGCGAACAACGCATCTCGCTGCGCGAAACCGATCAGGCGGCGGGCCAGAACGGCGCGCTCTACCTGAAGGCCAATGTGCGCGAGGAGGCCTGGTGGTGCGGCTGGTACAAGTATCCGTGCGGCCTCAGCATCCATGGGACGAAAAGCTGCCGCAAGAACGTCAGGACGCGGCTGTTTTCTTTTACTAAGGCGGTCAGGCAGCAGGTGGAGACCGAAGTCGCCGGCACGACCGCCCGTTTCCGGATGGAAGGGGAGGGCATCGGTCAGCCGGTGCAGGCATCGTTCGACCTTGCCGGCATACCCGGCCTGACCTCGCTGATGACCATGGCCGGATTGCGGCCGATCCGTGCGTCCTTCGTCGAGTGGAACGCCGGACTCTGGCATGCCACGGAGCTGCGGGGCGAAATCGACCTCGATCCTGTGGTTGCCTGTGCAATCGCCGATCAACTGGGAAGAAACTGAGATGGGTATCGGAAAGCCGCTGTTGTGGGTCGGGCTTGGCATCTTGGCCGGATGCATGCAGGAGGACATCGGCTCGCGCCAGCATGCTCCGGTGCCTACGCCACCGCGCTGGGACGTCGTCGCCTACCGAGGCGGGACGTGCGCCTGCCCGAACGCCAAGCAATACTTCCTTGTCAACAAGGGCGACAAGCCGGCATCGATCGCGCTCGTCGAATACAAGAACTACATCGCCGAACCACGGCAGAAATCGACGGCACGCAAGTTCGAGGATGTATTGCCGGGTGATTCGGGCCGCAAGTTCCTGCAGTGCTCGCCAGACAACACGACCACCCACGTATGCGGCGTGGAGTACCAATGGCTGGTCGACGGCAACATTTTCAACCGGGACCGTATCATTCCGGTGACCTTACTCGAGGCTGGTCATTCGCTGCATACCGGCCTCGCCAATGCGATGGCCCGCACCGGTTTGGCCGGTACGGCGCGGGCCGATCTGCTGCGGCTGCGCTCAATGACAGAAGGGACCGCGGAAGCCACCGCGGGAACCTCCTGTGTGGATGCCTGCCGGGAGGGCAGCGCGCAATGCCTGCGCGTCTCCCTGGGCAATGCCGGCTCGGACCCCACGGTACGGATGGTTTCGCTGATCCGGGCCCGGGGGGAACAGGGCTACATCCCCGTCGAGACACTGCTCGATGCCCTGGGCCAGAAAGGCAATCCATGCGAACGCACAGGGTTGTCGGTCAGTCACGGCTTGCTGAGCAATTCCGGCCAGGCCTGCTATTGGACCGGCGGTCGCGACACGGCCTTCGAAGTGCAGTTGCAGATTCCGGAGACGCTCGCGGGTCACCTGGGCGGTTCCGCGGACGCAATGACGCTCACCTTCCCGCGGCCGGAACTCTACGGGCCGAGCCTGCACTTCGCATCCGCATCGCTCGATCAGCGTTTCGGTGGGCCAGTTTCCCGCGCAGAAGAAGTTCGTCTGCAGGAGAGTGGCGCGCCGGCGCCGTTTGTCGTGTTGTCCGGGCCGCAACGGTGCGTGGCCATCAAGGCCGGATCGGCGGGCAACAACAAAGAGGACGTCAACAACAAAGGGAACGTGGCCAATTAAATTTGGAGCAAATAGCAAAGGCGAAAATAGCGAAAATAGGGGTCCGAAAATAGGGGTCAGAGTGCACTTTCTTGAAGCGTGCGCAGTGAAAAGTCGACTCTGATCCCTGTTTTTGTTTTGGGTTCCGTGCCGGGCGCTATACGAATTGGCGATGACTGCACCGCGCGACTTGGGTGTGATGGACACAGTACGTGCAAAGCCGTGGCGCTGCCGTATCGTGGTGCATGCCAAGCCAGCGAAGGGACGCAAACAACGCAATCGTCAGGGCATGCCCTCACGCACCAAGAAGAGCAAGCAAAACGCGGCGCGCGAACGGGAGCCGTGGTTGCTCGTCGCCTCTCCGGCACTGTGTCACTTGAGCGCCCGACAACTGGTCGTGTTGTACGCGCGACGCATGCAGATCGAGTTGTCCTTCCGAGACCTTAAATCGCACCGCTACGGCCAAGCCTTTGAGGACAGCCTGACCCGCAAGGACAAGCGCATCGAGGTGTTGCTGCTACTCCACACGATGGCGGTCTTTGCCAGCTGGCTGGTCGGCATGTCCTGCGAAACGGCAGGCATCCACCAATGGTTGACGCCGTTTCGATCCAAACGACGGCTATACTCGAGCATGCGGCTTGGCCGTGAGGCACTGGTGCGACGATGGTCAAATGCCAGGCTCGCAGAACTCATGAGGCAGATACGAAAGCCAAGTCCGGCGCTGCTCGACCAGATGGCCGTGGCAGCATGAAAACGTGGGAAAACCTCAGCCTCCGTCCCGGTTTCGCCTGTCCCGGTTTCGCCCCGGTTTCGCCGTCCCGGTTTCGCCAAAAGGAACTAATTTCTGATAGCCGGGCAAAACCGTGGGCAGGTCTCTGTCCCCCGTTTTGGCCCCGGTGAAGGGCTGCAGTGAGCCTAAGGGAGCCGGCCGCCGCTGCGCCGGTTCTCGCCACCCCACCTAGGCAAGACCACCGCATCACGGCAAGATGCAGCGGACGATAGTCGGGGATCGGTCAGGGGAAGGGGCAGGGGAAGCTGGGCAGGTTCATTGAACCGCTTTGCTGCTCGACTGCGACAAATGGGGGACATGGCTCATCAGATTCACGAACCGTCTTCCGGGTCGGGCTCGGCCGTGCCGTCCTGATTGGCCACTTTCCGTTTCGATCGGCTCGATCGCGATGCAGGCATTCCGCAATCCCATCCACCGACAGGAGCTCCCATGCTGTTCAGTCAACCCAATTCATACCGGGGCAAGATTCCCCTGGAGTTGTACGTCGAATTGCAGAACAAGTTCCCGCAGGACGAGCTGGAGTCCGATCTGGCCTGGCTTCGACGCATAAAGAAAGATCCGTCGCTGTACCAGAAGATGTTCGGGACACCGCAGTTCAAGCTGGAGTTGATCCAGGCCGTGCAGCGCCGGGCGGCGATTGCAAAGATGGCCGCCGCCGGGGCGACGCGACAGGGAAAGGACTGGAAGGCGTGGTCTCCCGCTGCGCGTTATCAGGAGGATATGGCGCGTGAGGTCCAGAAGTCCGGCAAGCAACCGTCGGAGTATGCCAAGGAAGCCTACGCGCAGTTGCTGGAGCAGTTCGACGCCACGACTCCAGTCAACGGGAGCGTGTTCTGGAACGGCATCAACGAACTTGCCCTCATGAAGAAGATCGACAAGTGGAACAGCAGTGGGGAGATCTTCGGCCAGCTGGAGGCCACCACGGCCGCCCGCTATGTGAACAAGCAATTCGTGTGGGAGCCGGGCGGTGCTTTCGCCAACTACTTCACGAGTGTGTCCGGCAAACTCGGGCACGCGGCACGAGGGCATGTCACTGCAGTTTGCCGGTGTGGACTTCGCAACGATTCCATCCTGACCACGACCGAACTTCCGGCCATGGTCAAGTTGATGACTGACCAGATCAAGGCGAAGAAAGAGCCCGTCATCACCGATTTCACCATCGTCGTGATCGAGCCCATCCTGCTGCCGGACCAGCCGTACGCGATATACACCAACAACGATCTGGCGAAGGTCTCGATCGTCAGCCCGAAGCCGGGGAAGCGCATCAGTGGTCGAGACGATTGCAACGTGGACGGCCAGCTTTCCATCAGCAATCCCTTCCTTCAATACTACTGGGCTGCCCGGGGACGCCGGCCCGAAACCGCGGCTGTGACCAAGATCAAGGAAGACCTCAAGTCCCTGATCACGTGGCCGTGACTCGGGCGAGCGGAAACCGGGTAGGGACGGGGGAAGTTAAGAACGTCGGATTTAACTTTCTTCGTCCCGGTTTCGTGCGGTCCTGGTTTCATGCGGTTTCGGTGCCGTACAGAAGTACCTATTGAGGCATGTCCCCGTGACTGGACAGAAGCAGGATTTTTTTCATCATTATCGGGCAATGGATACGAGCATCCTGTTGGCTCGTTACCATGGCGGCGGGCTGTTGCCGGATGCCGAGGCCGCGTTGCTGGAGGTACTCGCGGACCGTGGCTGCGCCGTGGAAGCGTTGGAAGGCAGAGGCGCACCTGGGATCGCCACGTCACGGGTTGATGAAGTGGCCGATGCGTACTCGGTGTCAATAAAAGCGAAGCGATCGCTTCCCATGGCGTGGCGATGGCTCGAGATAAAAGTAGCGGCTTTCGCTTTACGGACTAGAGAACGGGGCCGCCTTCGGGAAACCTGGGCGCAGGTCGCTCGGTTCGGCCTGCTTGCGGCGTGCGTGTGGTCGGTGCAGCTAGCCACCTCGTTCGGCCTTGGGCTCTTCGTGGTAGCGAATGTTTTTTGCGACTCCGGTCCGTTGGCGAAGTGCTTTCACACGGGACTGAGCTTTCTTGAGGTCGGCGCGGCGGCCGATGTTCTGTTGATACCCGCCGCGGTTGCTCTGCTGTTTCCGAAGAAGTGGTCTGCCTGGTATCTCAAGGCAGTTCCCGTGCTTTCGTTGGCGGTATTCATTGCGGCCATCCACTGGTACCGCATACTTCCCACGTTCAGTGCGAAAGCAGCGGAGCTGAGCGCCTTGATCGCGTTCCTTGCTATCGCCTATCTGATCCTTTCACGGACAAAACCGGGCCCAGTAACTGAGGTTTCCCCACGAATCTCCTCGATCAATAAAGACAAATAAGAAGTCGGGTTAATTGCCCCATGTTTCTAAATGGACCTAGCCACTTTGTTGTAGATATCTGCTCCGGGTGATTGGCGTGAAATTCTATTGTTCTATGATCGTTTCCATCGTGGTCGATATTTTCGTCCCGGGCTGCTGGTGAACGGTCGGCCCGATCCCCGCTGACCTCGGACCCCTGTCCGCGCGGACGGTGTTTTTGTCCGCGGACAGTGCCGGCGCGACCGTGGGGCGCGGCCGCAGGCGTCTGGAACGTTATGTGCTTGGAGCACGGGACCTCGATACCGTGGAAGCACGCCCATGTTCGTCACACCGCCACTGCCGCCGCCAACCATCCCGGCCCCGGTCATCCGGGAGGATGTCCGCTACTACGTGATCGAGGGTCGAAGCGAATCCGAACTGGTTGCGCAGATGAACGCGAGGGGTAACCAGGATAAGGATGGCCGTTACTGGGGCTACACCTCCGCGGCGCAAGGGGTCGCAGCCCTAGCCGCACGCCGGAAAGCCATCTGCATCTGGTCGACCTCCTCGGCGGCTGGCCGGGCGCGTTGATTGCCCAGCAACAGTTCCGCCACAAGACGGAAGCGCACTTTTCAGTTCGCTTTCTGGGTGACCGTTGCGGTGAATCTGGCGGGCTGTGCCTGGCTGATCAAATCCGGCTTCGCAGCCGACCTGCTTCGATCGCCTGCAGGGTGACGGCGGCTGCCAAGAATAGTTGGATGCATCGCCGATCATTGCAAATCTATCGTTTTACGATATATTGCGATCTCCGGACGATAAGTGGAGAGCGGCGATGGGGAATCTTGCGGTGCTGGCGTTGCGGGTCGTGATCGCGATCGCCCTGGCGGGTTCGCTGGTGGTGCAGGGGGTGATCGCACCGCTGTTGTGGCAGGACCTGGAATCGGCGCGAGCGGACGTGCGGATTCCGCTGGTGGTGATCGTGATCCTGGGCGTGTTGACGATGCAGGTGACCGCGGTGTGCATCTGGCGACTGCTGACCATGGTCCGGCGCGGCACGGTGTTTTCGCTGGCGGCATTCCGTTACGTCGACGTCGTGATCGGCGCGATCGCCGCGGCCTCGGTGCTGACCTTCGGCATCGCGGTGGTGGCAGCGCACAGCAACCGGACCACGCCGGGCGACGAAATCGCTCCCGGCCTGGTGGCGATGGTCTGCGGCGCCTCGCTGGTGATCGGCGGCGTGGCGCTGATCGTGCTGGTGCTGCGGATGTTGCTCAAGCAGGCGGTGGCGCTGGATTCCCAGGCCAGGCATCTGCAGTCCGAACTGGACGAGGTGATCTGATGGCCATCGTGGTGGACATCGACGTCATGCTGGCCCGGCGCAAGATGGCCGTCGGCACGCTGGCCGAACGCATCGGCATCACCCCCGCGAACCTGGCGGTGTTGAAGAACGGACGGGCCAAGGCTGTTCGCCTGGCCACCCTGGATGCGCTGTGCCAGGCGCTGGACTGCCAGCCGGGTGACCTGCTGCGCTGGGAACCGGATGCCGCGCCCCTGCCGCAGCAGCAGTGAAGGCGTTCGCGTCGACCAGCGGCTGTGATCCGGCGGATCGGCCGGCGCCGAGCGGGTCGCGATTGCAGGCACGGACAAGGCGTTTGATGATGGACAGCATCGAACGCAGCGCATGTCGTGCGGGCGACATGGTCCAACGAACAGCGAAGGTCGGGAGGCAACGTGCATTTTCCTGTCGGAAGGTCTGCAGTCACGTCGGTGCTGATGCTGCCTTGCGTGGCGGCGTTGGCCCTGGCGCTGACCGCCTGCGGCGCGATGCCGGTGCGGGATCGCCTGGTGCCGGTGCGCGTCGACCATCATGTGCACGTGAACTCGCCGGCGATCCGCGACTTTCTGCCCGGCTATTGCAGGAGCGTCGAGCGTTATGGCGGCTGCGATCCGGCCATCACCGCGCCGTTGACGCCTGACGACTTGCTGAAGGCGATGGATCGTGCCGGTGTCCGGCGCGCGCTGGTGATGTCGACGGGCTACCTGGCCGAGAGCCCGATGATGGTGCCGCAACGCGCCGACGCCGCGGCGCTGCTGCGCGCCGCCAACGACTGGACCGTGAATCTTGCGCGCGAATCCGGTGGTCGCCTGGGCGCGTTCGTGGCCATCGATCCGCTCAGGCCCGACGCCCTGCCGGAGATCATGCGCTGGCGCGGCAACCCCGCCGTGACCGGCATCAAACTCCACCTCACGGCGTCCGGGGTGAGCCTTCGACGCGACCGCGACCTGGCGGCGTTGAGGGCGGTGTTCCACGCGGCGGCCGATGCCCGGCTGGCGATCATGATCCATCTGCGCACCGCAACCATGGACTACGGCGCGCGCGACGTGCAGCGATTCCTGGCTGACGTACTTCCCGCTGCCGGCGATACGCCGGTGCAGATTGCCCACGCGGGAGGTTGGGGCGGGCTGGACCAGGCCACGCTGTCCGCGCTGGGCGCGTTTGCCGATGCTTTCGACAAACACCCCGAAAGATTCAGGCACGTCTGGTTCGATCTTGCCGACGTGTGGAGGGACAACAGCAGCCCCGCCGACATGCAGGCGCTGGTGGCGCTGATCCGGCGCATCGGGCTGCGCCATTTCCTGCCTGCTTCGGACTGGCCGTTCAGCGGCGACCTTGCCGACTACTACAGCCGCCGATACCCGGAGCTGCCGCTGACCGCGACGGAATGGAAAACCCTGCGCAGCCAGGTGGCGCCGTACGCGAAGCGCTGAAGACGCCGGCGAACAATGGCCAGAGGCCCGATTCGATGCGAATCGTCGCTGGCCCTCCTGGCTGAAAGCGTATTCGGCGGTTCAGGGGACCAGACGAACGGAGCTGCACGCGATGCAAGGGAACGGATGCAGCAGGCTGCGCAGGCATCCGGTCACTGCTTCGGCGACGGGCCGAAACGCTCGATCAGGAAGTCGATGACGGTGCGCAGCTTGGCGGTGGGATGCAGGTTCTGCGGATAGATCAGGTACATCGGCGAGGGTGCCAGCGACCACTCGGGCAGTACCGGCAGCAGGCGCCCGGTGGCCAGGTCATCGGCCAGCACTGCCTCGGGCTGGAGCACGATGCCGATGCCGTTCAGCGCAGCGACGCGCAAGGCATCGCCCTGGTTCGCCGTGAAGCGGCCCCGCACGGCGACGTTGCAGGTGGCTCCGCCGGGCCCGACCAGTCGCCAGAGGTCGTGCCGTCGCCAGTACGACAGGCCCAGGCATTCGTGCGCAGCCAGTTGCTGCGGATGATCGAGCTGGCCATGTCGCGCCAGGTAGGCCGGTGCCGCGGCCAGGCGTCGACGGTAGGGCTGCAGCGGGCGGGCGACCAGGCCGGGCTCGTTGATGTCGCCAATGTGGATGCCCAGCTCGAAGCCTTCGTCGACGAGGCTGGGACGACCATTGTCCAGCGTCAGTTCGACGCCGACTTCGGGATAGCGCGCCATGTATTCGCTCAGCGCCGGCACCAGGCTGTGGCTGCCGAAACTCACCGGCGACACCAGCCGCAGGCGGCCGCGCGGGCTGGATTGCAATTCCGACGCGCTGGCCTCGGCCAGTTCCACGTCGGCCAGCGCCTGCTTGCAGCGCTCGTAGTAAAGCCTGCCCACGTCGGAGAGCTGTTGCCGGCGGGTGGTGCGGTGGAGCAGGCGTGCGCCCAGTCGATCCTCGATGGCGCGCACGTGCTTGGCGACCATGGTGGGCGAGACCCGGCTGAGCTCGGCGGCGGCAGTGAAACTGCCGCTTTCCACCACCCGGACGAACATTTCCATGCCGGCCAGCTTGTTCATGATTGACAACCTGAAGGTTTGAAATGGGTCAAATCATGGCATGTTTATCAAGTTGCAAGCAGGGCGCACCATGGCGGCCGCCTCGATCCGGGGCCTCATCGGAGAACACCATGCCCACCTTGCACCTCGAAATGCTGCCCGGCCGCACCGTGGAACAGAAGCGCGCCTTCGTGCGCGAAGTGACCCGCGCCACCGCCGAGACGCTGGCCTGTCCGCCGGAAAGCGTGGATATTCTGATCAGCGAAGTGCCGCGCGACGGCTGGGCCAAGGCCGGCAAGTTGATGGTGGATGCGTGAGGCCGGCGAGCGGAGGATCGACATGAGCGAACACGAAGCGCCCTGGCACGCGCACATCTACTGCACGCCCGGAACGCGTGCCGCGGCCGAGGCCATGCGGCGTGACCTGATCGACCGCATGGGCTCGGGTGCGATCCCCCGGCTGCTCTTCGTCGGGCAGCTCAAGGACGGCAAGGCCGGCCCGCATCCGATCCCGCAGTTTGAGATCCACTACACCGGAGAAGCACTGCCGGCCATCCTCAAGCTGATCGAAGCCTCCGGCCTGACCGCGCTGGTCCATCCGCTCACCGATGACGACCTGGCCGACCACACGACGCTGGCGCACTGGATCGGCACGCCGATCGAACTCGACCTGAGCACGCTCGATCCGCCGGGCATCAACCAGGGTGTCGCGCGTTTCGCCAGGTCGGACTTCTGAGGCCGGGGAACGTTTGGCAGTCGTCGTGCCTGCATCTCCGGAAACTTTCACCCGATCCCGCCACGGCGGATCACCGGGACAGTTTTCAGGTGGGCGATGAACAACGGTGTCTGCCTCGCCTCGATTCGGGGGTGGGCAACGGCTCTGCGTTGCCTCGACCCGGGCATCCATGCCCTCCCCATCCCTTGTCTTGCCGTCTCCGGCTTCGAGGCTGTGAAGTCGCAACCTCAGGGCACCAGCAGCCAGTTCGCCTGATGCGTGTTCGGCGGGGGCGGCAGCCACCAGCCCGCGGCGGGGTAGCCGTACTCGTAGGTCGTGGTGTCCTGCATGGCGAAGGAGTGCATGGGTTTGGCCTGGCAGACCACGTCGCGGGCAGGCATGTCGCCGGAGCTCAGATAGGCGAACTCCGCGTTGGTGGTGCAGGTGTTGTCGTCGAACATCACGCCGTGGGTGGTGGCGTTGTTGACCAGCACCATCCGCGCGGCGGGGCCATCCAGGAGGCGATCCTTGAGCGCCTCGGAGTAGGGCGTGGACGGATCGAATTCGTTCTGCACCATCAGCGCATGCACCCGGGTGCGCGACTCCAGCTGGCGGTCCAGCGCCGGCTGCCACGGCCAGTGCTGGCACTTGTCGATCAGGGTGGAGGCGCCGATGGCCCAGTGGGTGCGGACGTCACCGATCTTGCGCTCGATGCTGCGCGTATCGGTGGAGCCGGAGTCGTTGCATTGCAGGACATCGGCCATCGGGTTGAAGCCGGGCTGGCTGCGCAGGTCGACCGAGGTCATCGCCCCCATCTGTTCGGCGGCGGCGATGTGGGCCGGATCGCCATCCAGCGCCTGCGACATCGCGCTCAGCGACGGCGACACCAGCAGATCCCAGAACACCCACATGCCGGTGCCATCCAGCGAGGCCAGCGCCTGGTCCGGCGTCACGCTGCCCATGCGGTGCTGCGAGGCGGCCTGGTAGATCCGCTGGAAGGTGGTCATCACCTGTTGCGGCGTCGTGCCCATGTGGAACTGGTCGTCGTGCCGCGCCACGAAGGGAATGAATGCCTGCTGCACATTCAGCTGATCCATCGACATCCGCTTCAGGTCCTGCTGCTGCCAGTCCAGGTGCAGCCAGTTCATGTTGCTGTCGAGCACCACGCGCTCGAAGCGATCGGGAAACAGGCGGTTGGCATACGCCATCAGGCTGCTGCCGCTGGACACGCCGAGCAGGTCGGCGCGGGGGAAGCCAAGCACGGCACGCACCAGGTTCAGGTCGCGGGCGTGGTTGGGCGTGTTGATGCTCTTGAGGAAGGCGGCGTGCTGTTGCAGGCAGGCGCTGATCGAACGATGCCACCAGTCCTGCTGTGCCTGCACGCTGGCGGCCGTGGGATTGCGGCTGTCGCCGTCCATGAAATTCTCGGTGCCGCTGCGCGGTGCGTAGTCGCAGCTCACCTGGGTGCCCAGGCCATCGGTGATGCCGCGCAGGTCGACGCCGACCACCAGGTGATTGGCCTGGACTTGCGGCTGCAACTGTTCGAGCATCTCCGCCTGCGAAGCGCTGGAGTTGTCCGGGCCGCCGGCGTTGACCAGCAGCAGGCGTGCGTCAGGCGGTGAATGCAGCGGCCGGGAAATGCCGATGGTGATGTCACCCTGGCTCGGATCGGCCCAGTCGATCGGCACGGTGATCAGGGCACACTGGATCGTGCTTCCATCGGTGAACAACGAGGGCGGGCAGCCGCCCCAGTTCACCGCCTGCTGGTAGTACCTGGCGTAGGCCGGGTCGGTCGAGTGATCGTCCGTAGCCCTGGCATTCGCCAGCCCCGAGCACGCTACGCAACCGATCAACACCGCCAGCTTGCGTGCGGACAACTTGAGCAACTTCATCGTGATGCTTCCCCGGTCAGTGGCCATGGCATGATGATCTGCAGGGTTGGCGGGGGCGTAAATGACCGGTCGCCCGCTTTTTCGATGTAACCACTTCGAGCCGCCCCGGGGAGCATGGATGGCGAACAGGCGGCAAGACGACAAGCCGATGTATGTCCGGATCGCCGAGTCGATCCGGCGCGATATCGATGCCGGTCGTTTCCCGGCAGGCGCGTGCCTGCCCGGCACCCGCTCGATGACCGTCGCCCTGGGTGTTTCCCGCACGGTAGTCCTGATGGCTTATGACCAGCTGGAGAGCGAGGGCTACCTGGAGTCACGCTCGGGTAGCGGCACCTACGTGAGTGCGCGTCGCATCGATGCATCCGCCGGCGGTGCGCCGCTCGACGAGTTGGTCGCGGCGCCGGGAGAGCCACGGCTGTCCCGCCTGGCCCGGTGCGCCGTGCTGCCAGCCACGCCCGGGAGGAATCCGCCGGCGCTTGACACAGGCGTGATCGAAGGAGGGCTGGTCGATCTGGCGCAGCCGCGCGTGAAGTCCGATCCGCGCAGCCTCAAGGCGTGGAAACAGAACCTGGTGGCGCTGCTGCGTCGTCGCGACACGCCCGACTTCCCGGAACTGCAGGGCGCCATCGAATTGCGCAAGGCGGTGGCCGGTTATTTGAGTGTCGAGCGGGCGATCGAGGTCGACCCGGACGACATCCTGATCGTCAGCGGCACCCAGCAGGCGCGCGATCTGATCGCCCGCGTCCTGCTTGACGAGGGCGACGGTGTCGGCGTGGAGGAGCCCTGTCACTGGAGCGTGCGCCACACCTTCGAGGCGATGGGCGCGCGGATCGTGCCGTGTCCCGTCGGCCCGCACGGCATGGACATCGACCGCCATGCCGCGGCGCTGGATGGCGTGCGACTGGTCAACCTGTCGCCGTCATTCCAGTTCCCGACCGGCGTGGTCATGCCCGAGGATCGACGCCGGGCACTGCTGCATTGGGCCTGCACCCACGACGCCGTGCTGGTCGAGGATGATTTCGACTGCGAACACCGCTTCGGTGTGCGCACGGCCCCGTCGTTGTGGTCGCTGGACCGGCATGGCCGGGTCATCCACGTCAGCAGCTTCGCCCGCTCGATGTTTCCCGCCTTGCAACTGGGCTACATGCTGGTGCCACGCCAGCTGCGCGAGCGGTTCCTGGCGGTCAAGTGGCTAGCCGATCGCGGCAGCGTATCGATGCAGCAGCACGTGCTTGCGGCGTGCATCAACAGCGGCCAGTACCTGCGCGATCTGCGGCGCATCGCCCACCGCCTGGCGCCCCGCCATCGGGCGCTGTGCGCGGCCTTGCATGCACGTCTCGGCGACGCGATGACGGTGACCGATGCGGTGGCGGGAGGATCGCTTTTCGTGCACTTGCCCCGGTTGCCACGCCATGCCACCGCGGCATTGCTGGCCGAGGCGCTGGCGCGCGGCGTGCACATCCGTTCCGCCGAGTGCTTCCATCGAACCCCGCCCGATCACGTGACCCTGGTGCTGAGCTACGCCGGGGTGTCCGAGGCGGCCCTCAAGCGGGCCGGGGCACGGCTCGCCGAGGCCTGCCTGGCGGTCGGGGAAAAATTCGCCATGTCGTCGCCGAAGCGAAACCGGCGGATCGAACTGGCCAGTGCCTGACGGGACCGCGGGAGCCGGAGCGCTTCCGGATGGCTGCTTCATCCTGCGCAACGCCGGCGATCCACGGCCCCACTGCGTGTTGCGCGGGGAGCCAGGGCGAATGACGGTCAGCCCGCCGCGCGGCTGTTCTCGAACACGGCCAACTGCGCCGCAAAAGCCCGCTTGAACGCAGGCCGGGCTTCGGCGCGGGCCACGTAGGCGGCGAGATTCGGGTAGTCGTCCAGTATTCCCGTGGGCTTCGCCCGGAACAGCACGCCGACCATCATCAGGTCGCCCGCGCTGAACGCGCCGTCGAGCCAGTCGGCCTCGCCAAGACGGCGGGACAGCAGGCCCAGTGTCTTGCGCGCCCGCTCCTCGAGCATCGGCTGGCGTTGCTCGTACCAGGGCTTGTTGCATTCGAATACCTTGGCCATGCTGAACTCGACCAGCGGCGGCTCCACCGTGTTCAGCGCGGCGAACATCCAGGTGATCGCGCGTGCGCGGGCATTCGCCTCGTCCGGCAGCAGGCCCGGGCGCGTCTGCGCGAGGTGGAACACGATGGCGCCCGACTCGAACAGGGCGAGCTCGCCTTCTTCATAGGTGGGGATCTGCCCGAACGGGTGCAGCGCCAGATGCGCAGGCTGTTTCATCGCCGCGAACGAGACCAGCCGTACCTCGTAGGCCTGGCCGACTTCTTCCAGCGCCCAGCGGACGCGCATGTCGCGGGCCAGGCCACGGCCGCGATCGGGCGACGATTCAAAGGCGGTGATGGTGGGATTCATGGTTGGCTCCTGTTTATGGCATGACGCCGCGTGCGTCACGGGGGGATGGCGGGAAAACTTCATGATGTTCAGAGATAGCTGAGCCACCAGTCCCTGCGTCGCCGCTTGATGTCGGCATACCAGCGACACAACGGATACAGGGCAAGCACGACGATGACCCAGAGCAGGTAGATCACGGGCAGGCTCGCGGCCCAGCCCGCCGGCGCGGTGAACGGAAAATGCCCGAGGTCCGGCGATCGGAACATGCCGTCGACGTTGCCGAAACGCAGGTAACAGGCGACCACCGCCAGCAGGTGGATCAGATAGAAGTGCAGGACGTAGAAGAACAGCGGCACCTTGCCGATGGTCAGTGCGGGGCGCAGCCAGCGCGGAGCGCCACCGTCGAACACGCGCAACAGCAGCAGGGCAGGGCCCAGCGTCATCAGCAGAAACAGCAGCGACGGCGGGTATTTGTTGGTGTCGAGGAAGGACAGCAGCGTCCACAGCGGAGACTTCTGCACCGACCAGGCGAGCGGGTCGCCGTACACATTCAGCAGTCGCAGCAGCACGAAGCCCGCGACGAGTCCGGTGCCGAATCGAAGCAGCAGTGCGCGGCGACGCTCGTCGCTCCAGCGATACGCCTGTCCCAGCGTGTAACCCAGCGCGGTCACACCCAGCCACGGAATCAGCGGATAGGCGATGAACACCACGTGCTGCGGGGTGTTGATCAGAAAACCCGGCGCATGCAGCACTGACCACAAGGGGGCGAAGGCACCGAAGGCAGTCGCCGGGATGCCGTCCAGCAGGTTGTGGCCGGCCACCAGGATCACGCCGAACGCCACGATCACCCGGTCCGGCAGATGGATCAGCCCGGCCAGCACGATCATCGACCAGCCCAGCGCCCACAGCACGGTGATGATGGTCACCTGGTAGTCGAGGTTGAATTGCAGCGCGAAGCGCATCACGACCACTTCGAGGAACAGCAGCCACAAGCCGCGCGTGAGCAGGAAACGCGACAGCTCGTTCTTCGACAGTCGCTGCAGCGCGAGCCGGGCGCCGGTGCCGGTGAGCAGGAAAAACACCGGCGCGCAGAAATGGGTGATCCAGCGGGTCAGGAAGAGCGGCGCCGTGGTGGTGGCCAGATCGGTGGGGTTGGCACCGGGCGCGCCGAAGAAATCGTGTACGTGGTCCAGCGCCATGATGACGATGATGATGCCGCGCAGCAGGTCGACCGATTCGATGCGGAACCGGCCGGAAGGATTGCCGGAGGCCGTCCGGCCTTCGTTGTGCATCGTGGTGATGGTCGTTGCCATGGTCAGCCGCGCACGGCGGCTTCGATCGCGGCGATGTCGATCTTGCCCATCTTCATCATTGCCTCGAACGCGCGCCGGGCAACGGCAGGGTCCGGGTGGGTGACTGCAGCGATCAGCATGCGGGGGCTGATCTGCCAGGAAACGCCCCACTTGTCCTTGCACCAGCCGCAGGCGCTGGCCTGGCCGCCGTTGTCGATGATCGCGTTCCACAGGCGATCGGTTTCAGTCTGGTCGTCGGTGGCCACCTGGAACGAGAAGGACTCGTTGTGCAGCATGCCCGGCCCGCCATTCAGGCCCACGCAGGGGATGCCCATGACCGTGAAGTCGACCATCAGCACATCGCCCTGCTTGCCGGCGGGGTAATCGCCTGGCGCGCGATGGATCGCCCCCACCGAGCTGTCCGGGAAGGTCCTGGCGTAGAACGTAGCGGCCTCCAGGGCGGCGCCGTCGTACCAGACGCAGATGGTGTTCTTGGCGAGCATGGGATTCTCCTAGCTTGGGGGCGGGATGCTTCCTTGTTGCGACGAACGAGGTGCAGACGGATCGACACCGGGATCGGGCCGTCGCAACACCATCTTCATGGAGCGCACACACCCTTGCCAGCATCTTTGGCGTCGACGCCGGCGTGGCACCGGCAGTGACGAGATGGACGGGAGCAACCCCATGCAGACGAGCAGAGGCATTTCCCTGGTCACGATCCTGGTCGTCCTGGCGATCCTGGTCGTGGTGGCGGCGTTCGCCATCCCCGCGTGGCACGACCGGGTCGCCCGCGACCATATCGAGGAGGCCATGAAGGCCACCGATGCACCCAAGCTGGTGGTCATGGAGGCGGCGACGACAAAGGGCGGCCTGGCTCATGTCACCCTGAGCGACCTCGCCTACAACGCCGGGCCGCCCAGCGACTACGTCGACAAAATCGAACTGGCGGACGGTGGCCGGATCACGCTGACCACGCGAAACACCGGCATCAAGCCCGACCCCGTGCTGGTCCTGCTGCCGGTGGAACCCGCCGCTGACAACCCCAACCGCACCATCAGCTGGACCTGCACCATGGTGGTCGGCAACCAGTCGGCGGCCCCCGGCGCGTGCGCCGGCACCGGTCAGGTGACGGAGGTCGCGCCACCCGCCACCGCGCCCGCGCCCGCGCCCAGCGTGCACTGACCGCCGGGGAGTCGACTGCATCGCGGTGCACTGCATGCGGCCCCGGCTCACGAGAGATCACGCCGAAAGCCCATTGCAGCCGGCTCCGCTGCGCGCGATGCTTGCGCACCTGACAAGCGTGGTTCGGAGTGAACCGGGGAGCGCAAGGTGCACGAGCATTCGGATACCTGGACGGCGGCGGACCTGCTGTCCTATGAGAAGTACATCGAATCGACCACCGGCCTGGAGCGATTGAGCCGTGTGGCCACGGCAGACGAGGAGTGGGTGCTCAGCGACTGGGATGGCGAGCGCTACACGATCCGCTTCGACAAGAATTTCTCCAAGAAGCACCTGGCCACGTTCTCCAAGGATCGCGAGCGCACCGAACGCGAGGCGTATTTCGAATGGCTGAACTCGGGCAAGACCCGGGAGGCCGGCGAAAACTGGCAGCGGGCCGAGCATGGCTTGATGAACCAGAAGATGAAGACGACGGCGGACAATCGCAACGTCGCCGACCTCTGCGGCTGCGGCCATCGCTTCAACAGGCATCCCGGCGGCGGTGCCTGCACCCAATGTAGCTGCCCGCGATTCGTCACCACATTTGCGGCCAGCCGCATCGTCCAGGGCAAGCCGGTGGAGGATCCGCTGGCCGGCATGAAGACGGCCCGCACCACCTTCATCGTGCTCAACTGGGTGCCGAAGGCCGACTTCGAGAGTGTCGTCGTGCAATCGATCCAGGCGCACGAGAAGCCGAGCGGCTGGAAGCGTGGTGATCCGCTGGCCAAGGCGGTCAATGACGAAGCGGTGCTGAAATGGGACTTCGGCGTTGCCCGCGTCGGCGCCGTGGTCCAGGCCCAGGCCGGCACCGATCCGGCGACCTGGGTCAGGAAGCAGGGCTGCTACATCAAGGCCAGGAAAATCGCCACCGACTGGGGCCGGCAGACCTGGCAGGTCTTCCACATGGAAAGCGGGCCGGCGCATCCGGCGTTCTGAGCGGTGCGGCGGCAGGATCGTGCCTGTCACGACGGCTCATTGACGATCCACCGTAGAGGGCTGCGATGAAAGAGCACGCCGCATGAAGTCCTTTGGCAAGCCGCCGCAGGGCGAGCGGCTGGAACGGCTGCACGATCTGCCGCTGTGGGACGGCGAACGTCTGCGCAACATCCATCCGGTCCTGCCGGGACTGCGCGATCCGGATGCGCCGCGGCCCACGCTGCGGGATTTCTTCTGCGGCGACGAGAACCGCACGCCACCCGCGCCGCTGCCTGCGCAGGACCCGCGTAGCGGCTGGGCGAGAAAGCCGGCCAGCGGCTTGCGGGCCACCTGGCTGGGCCACTCCACCGTATTGCTGGAGATCGACGGCTTTCGGGTGCTCACCGATCCGGTATGGGGGCAGCGGGCCTCGCCCTTCACCCTGCTGGGGCCCAAGCGCTTCCAGCCGGTGCCGATCGGCTTGCGCGATCTGCCGCCGATCGACGCCGTGGTGATCTCGCACGACCACTACGACCACCTGGACTATCCGACGATCCGCGCGCTGGCGAAATCGAAGGTTCCGTTCGTCACCTCGCTTGGGGTCGGCGCTCATCTCGAAAGCTGGGGCATCGCGCCGTCACGCATCACCGAGCTGGTCTGGTGGCAAAGCCATCGCGTGCCGGGCACCGGGCTCACCATCACGGCGGCGCCGTCGCAGCATTTCTCCGGCCGCGGCCTGAAGGATCGCAACCAGACCTTGTGGTCATCGATGGTCATGGCCGGCGACCGGCATAGGGTATTTTTCAGCGGTGACACCGGGCTCACCACCGAGTATGAAGTCATCCGCGACCGGCTCGGTCCGTTCGATCTGGTGATGCTCGAAGTCGGTGCGTTCCATCCTTCCTGGGGCGATATCCATCTGGGGCCGGCCAACGCGCTGGCCGCTCACCGCCTGCTCGGCGGCGGCGTGCTGATGCCGGTGCACTGGGGCACGTTCGCGCTGGCCACGCATGCCTGGGACGAACCCGTCGAGGATCTGCTGAAACTGGCCGCTCCGAGCGGCACCGATCTGCTGTTGCCGCGTCTCGGCGAACCGGTCGAACCCGTCGAGCACCGGGAAGTGCAGCCTTGGTGGCGTGGCGGCAAACCCGCCGGCAACAGGCGTTCGATGGAACGGGAACCCGCCGAAGCCGCCGTCGCCGATCAGCTGGGTGACCAGTTGCCTTGGCCACTGGATTGAACACCGCGGCAGCAAAAAGCAAGGTCAGGGCGCGCGCTTTTATTTGAGCGTGGCCCGTGAAAAGTCACCTCGGATCCTGTTTTCCACCCACGACTGCTCAGTCTTCCGCACGCGATTCCTGATGCGCCGCTACCTTGTCCAGGATGCGCCGCAGCGTCTTGATGTCCGTGGCTGACAGATCCTGCAGGGCAGGTGGAGTGGCTTCGACGACTCGGCGGGTGGTGGCCATGACGCTGCGGCCCGCCGCCGTGATCGACACCAGCTTGGCACGCCGGTTTTCAGGGTGGGGATAACGTTCGACGAGACCACGGCTTTCCAGGTCGTTGATGGCGACGGTCGCCGCCGGAGCATCGGTGGACATGGCGTCCGCGAGGTCCTTCAGGGTCATCGGGCCGGTGCCGAGCCGCTTGAGTGCGCGGATCCGGCTGAAGGGCAGCCCGGTGGCGTCGGTGACCTTGCGGCGCCAGTCGCCGCGGCTGTCCATCACCCATGCCACCAGGGTTTGCCAAATGACGTCGGAATCATTCTGTTTCGGTACTGCCTTGCTCACACCGCTGCTCCCGAGGGCGCCTCCTCCAGCAAATGCGCAGCGTGGCGCCTGCTGTCGTGGGCCCACGATGTGCTGGAAAGCCAGCCCAGAAAAACGACTGCCGCACCGCCGGCAACGACCAGCCACCAGAACGGATGCGTTGCTTGAGGGAAGTTGCGCAGCACTCCCCGGGTTCCGGCAATGGTACCGGCAATGGCCACGCCCAGCGACGCCCCGACCTGCCGGCTGGTGGAAGCCACCGCGGCAGCCAGTCCGGCTTGTGCCTTGGGCATGCCTGAAACGGCGGTGTGGGTGATGGGCGCATTTACCATGCCGAAGCCGATGCCGAAGATCACGTAGCCCGCCACCAGCAGACCCAGCGGGGTCGTCGCGGTCAATTGCGTGAGCATCAACGCGCTGATGGTGGTCGCGGTGCCGGAGATCAACAGGGATGGCCGGGTGCCGTGGGTGCCGAGCAGTCTTCCGGAGAAGGGTGAGCAAAGGATGGTCGCAAGAGCCATCGGCAGCGTGCACAGCCCGGTTTGAAAGGCGGAGTAGCCACGAACTTCCTGCAGGTAGATGGCATTGAGGAACAGGAAGCCGGAAAACGCGGAGAAGCTGCAGATGGCGATCAGAGTGGCACTGCTGAAGGGGATGCTGCGGAAGAAGCGCAGGTCGATCAGCGGCTCTCTCCGTCGCGGTTCATAAACCAGCAACGCCACGACGGCAAGCACCGCCAGGGCGAACAGGCCGGTGATGGTCAGCGTATGCCAGCCGATGTGCGGACCCTCGATAACGGCATAAGTCAGCGCAGCGAGTGCAAGAAAGACCAGCGTCTGCCCGACCGGATCCACCCGTCGCGCCTGGGCCGCCTTCGATTCGGGTATGTAGAGGGCCGCCAGGATCATCGCCGCCGCACCGATCGGCAGGTTGACCCAGAAGATCGAGCGCCAGCCGATGCTTTGCGTGAGGGCGCCACCGATCAACGGGCCCAGCGCCATCGAGACACCGGCCACGGCACCCCATATGCCGATCGCGCGGGCGCGTGCCTTCGGCTCATGGAAGGTATTGACGATGATGGACATGGCCACCGGGTTCAGCATGGTGGCGCCCAGCGCCTGCAGGATGCGGAAGGCGATCAGGCCGTGGATGTCCGGGGCCAGGCTGCACAGCAGCGAGCCGAGCATGAAGATGGCCATGCCGGTCTGGAAGACACGTCGGCGCCCGAAGCGATCCGCCATCGAGCCTGCCAGCATCAACAGGCTGGCCACCACCATCGTGTAGGCATCGATCACCCACTGCAGTCCGGATATCGACGCGTCCAGGTCGCGGTGAATCGAAGGCAGCGCGACGTTGACGATCGTGATGTCCATTCCGACCATCAGCAGGCTGAGGCAGCAAATGGCAAGGATCAGGTTCGGGTGCGACCTGAACTGCCGGATGGGGTCATGGATTGTGTTCATACAAAAATTGTATAAATACAATTATTGTAAGTCAACAATTATTAGTGTCGAAGCGCCTGCGCCGGGAGAGGGGACGTGGACAAACGCCGGGCGAGATCTCTTGTGGATTTCCCCGCGGTGAGTGAATCTGACTTCGCTGGTGCGCATCGTCATTGATCATGCGGCCATGGGCATATCTCGGGAGATGCATGTGTCGATGGGTGGAAGATTCGCGCGCTGGCTTTTCGCGCCATCGTTGTGCTGGATTTCACTGGCTGGTGCGCAGCAGGCGCTTGCTCCGGTGGAAGCGCGCGTGCCGTTTGCCCCGGCCGCGGTGACGGGCAGCGATGACCGGATACACCTTGCCTACGAGCTGCATGTCACCAGCATCTACGGTGACGCCGGCCCGCTGACGCCGCGGGAGCTGGAGGTGTATGCGGACGATGACCGTACGCCGCTCGCCCGCTTCGATGCTGAAGATCTGGCGGGGATGACTCGACCGGCACCGGCTGAACATGCGCCGGTGACCATCGACGCCGGCAAGCGCGTCGTCTACGTCTGGCTGACCCTGCCCACGGCGAGCCCGTTACCACGGACCTTGCGCCATCGGATGACCTTCGCCACCGCGAAGCAGAAGACCGAGTTGCTTGATGGCGTGCGTGTATCGTTGAGTGCCGAGGCACCCGTGCTTATCGGGCCACCGCTGCGCGGCGGACTCTGGCTGGCACACGAGGGGCCGGGCAATGCGCATTCGCATCACTGGGGCAGCCTGGTGGCAGTGAACGGGCAGGTGACCATTCCGCAACGCTACGCACTGGACCTGGTGGGGATTGATCCGCGCGGGCAGGTGGTGCGTGCGGGCGTGAAGGATATCGGCAAGTCGCGGCATGCGGACTGGGTCGGCTACGGTGCGGAGGTGCTCGCGGTGGCGGACGGGGTCGTGCGCGATGCACGCGACGGCGAGCCGGAACACCCGCCACTCAACCCGCAGTCGGAGCCGGAGTCATTGACGGCACATGGCCTGTTCGGCAATTACGTGGTGCTGGAGATCCAACCAGGCGTGTTCGCCAGCTACGCGCACCTGCAACGCGGTAGCGTAAAGCTGCGTATCGGCGATCATGTGCGCAAGGGACAGCTGCTGGCGCGTCTGGGCCAGTCCAGCAGTTCCAGCGCGCCGCATCTGCATTTCCAGCTTTCCAGCGCGATGACGTTCGAAGGTTCCGAAGGCCTGCCGTTCCTGTTCGACCGCTTCGACTTGCTCGGGCCGGAAGCCGAGGCGCAGCTGTTTGGCCAGGGCGAGCCATGGGTACCGCTGCCGCTCCGGCACCGGCAAGCCGAGATGCCGCTGGACGACATGGTGATCGGATTCCCCGCCTTGCGTTGACGTCCCTGGCGGGGCGCAAGGCGACCACGCTGGCTTGGCCGATGATCCCTACAATTGCATGTAGTGGTATCCCTGTTGCTCGTACACGACCGGAGCGGTGAGCGCCGACAGGGTGACGGTGACGGCCGGATCGAGCTCATTGTCCTGGATGCCGCGTTCGGCCAGGGCCTGGCCGCAGACGAGCAGCTTGACGCCGGCCTTCTTCAGCGCGTGCAGGATTTCCAGGTTCGGATTGCCCTTCTTCAGGTGTTTGTGCGAAGCGGCATCGGTCAAGCTCGCGGCGCCCGCTCGTTGATCGAGCAACGCCACGATGTGCATGCGCTCCGGCGGCACACCGGAGTAGGCCAGCAGATTCACCAGTCGCGCCAGGCGCTCCAGCGATGGATACGGTTTGCCCTTGTCGGTTCCGGTGGAAATCACGTCGACGAGGATCTTGTAGTCGGCCTTCGGGTCGGGCTGGGCGTCGGCATCCGGACGCGGATGCACGCCGCCGAATTTCGGGATCAGCGGATACACCCAGGTCGTGGTGGGCGAGGCCTTGGCGGCAGCCGCGGCTGGCTCCGCAGCCTGCGCCGGCAGCGACATCGCCACCAGCGCCATGCAGGACAGTACCCGGGCGAGCGAAAGCTTGATCTTCATGATTTTCCCCTTGCCGCGGGCTGCGGCTGGCGCATCATGCTAATCCCCTTGCGGCTCGTCCGGTAATCCGCTCAGCCCGACGTCGACGCACGGTCCTTCGCCCGACTGCGGTGACCGCGATGATCAGTCGTCGTCCGCGCTGCTTTCTTCGCTCTGGCGGAGGCCGCTTTCGCGTGACGATTGCTGATGCTTGACGGCGTACATCGCACGGTCGGCCTGGGCCAGCAGGGCTTTCGCGTTGGCTCCATCGTCGGGAAAACAGGCGATGCCGATGCTGGCGTCCAGCCGGAACAGGCCGTCGGGCAGGCTGAAGGGAATGGTGAGACGGGCGCGCAGGGTTTCGGCAACTGCCCGGGCGGTCTGTGCGTCGCGGCAGCCGGGCAGCAGGGCGACAAACTCGTCGCCACCGACCCGGGCCACCAGGTCGCCCTGCCGAACGCCCTGCTGCAGGCGCGCGGCCACCTCGCGCAACAGATGATCGCCGGCGTCGTGGCCGCCACGGTCGTTGACGTCCTTGAACCCGTCGAGATCCAGATACAGCACCGCCACTCCATGACCGGTCTGCCTGGCGTGATCGATCGCGGACTGCAGTTCGATGCGCAGGCGGTCGCGGTTGGCCAGTCCGGTCAGCGAGTCGTGGTTGGCGCGGTGCTCCAGTTCGCGCTCCAGGCGGCGCAGTTCGGTCACCTCGCGGCCGACGCCGATGCGCACGCCATGCTGCGGCAGCCAGCGCGCCGACCACTGGATGTCGACGCTGTGGCCGTCCTTGTGCAGGTAGCGGTTGCGGAAATGCAGTTGCAGCTTGCCCGACATGACCTGCTCGGCCTGTGCGGCGGTGGCGGCGCGATCGTCGGGGTGAACCAGCTCGAAGATGCGCCGGCCCAGCACTTCCTCCGGGGTGTAGCCGAAGATGCGCTTGAAGCTCGCGTTGACGAACAGCAGGTGTCCCTCGGTGTCCACCACGCAGACGGCATCGGGCATCAGGTCGAGCACGTCGGCGAGTGGAGGAAGCGTCGGGATCATCTGCCTGCGGTGGTCGTCTGTTCCGGTGGTGTGCGCAGAAAGGCGTCATCACCATCGTGCGTCCCGTCGCAAGCTATCAGAATCACCGTGCCTGTGGGTGAAGGCAGGGCGCAGGCGCCACGCGCATAAGGTCGGGAGCCATCGGCGGCGCGATGGCTTCCGACATCATCCGGCGAACATGGATGGTTCCCGCCGGCGGTCAGTCCGGCAGGCTGACCACCGGCACGAAGCCGCCGAAGATCATGCGCTTTCCATCGAAGGGGCAGGCGCTGGCCGCTTCCATGCGCGGGTCCTGCATGAACTTTTCCATGCCGGCATCATGGGTGGCCTTGTCGGGCCATTCGACCCACGAAAACACCACCGCTTCATCGGCCTGTGCCTGCACGGCGCGGCGGAAATCGGTGAGCTTGCCATCGGGCACATCCTCGCCCCAGCACTCCATCACCCGGGTGGCGCCGAATTCCAGGAAAATGCTGTCGAACGTGCGGGCGTGTTCGATGAACTGCGCGCGGTTGGCATGGGGAACGGCGATCACGAAACCATCGATCCAGGACATGGTTGTCTCCTTGCGGGAATGGGGGCCGACAAGGCCACCTTCACTACAGCGACGAACCGGTGCCCGGGATATCGACACGCGCGCGGCTTCCGTTGCAGCGTCGATATACTGGCCCGACCTTTGCCGGGAACAGGCTTCATGCGCAGTTTCGACGATACAAACGGCAATCCATGGCAAGCGGCAGTGCTGGATGCGTCCTACGGCAACATGCTGCTGGTGTTCTCCCACGCCGGCGACCTGACGGTTCGCAAGACCGTCATGGCCGCGGAAAACCTTCGCCTGGCGGAGCAGCAGCTGCTGGACATGGACGAGGCGCAGTTGCGTGATCTGCTGGCCGAATCGGTGCCGTGGGACTAGAGCGTCACGCCGCGTCTCCGGGCTTTCTCAGCCTCGAAACCCCATCCTCAGTTGCCGGTGCTCAACGGTTGTCCGTCAGCACTGATCGCAGACGGCTGCAGAGGACTGTCCAGCGCGACAGCTTCCCCGAGCGGTTGCGAGGACAAGGCGAGATCGGTCTCCGCATGACGCAGCAGCTTCAGCGGTTGTACTCGCTCTTTGCAGCCACCATCGCGCCCCAGGCAGAACTTCATCGGCAACTGGATGCGTGTTGCCACCGGGTGGCCGTCGACGTATTCGGGGTCGGCCTGCCACTGCTTCACGGCCTGTTCGGCAGACCGGCTGAAGAGCCCCTTGCGCGGACCACTGAAGTGAGATTCCACCACCTTGATGTCCTCGATTCGACCATCGGGCTTCACGGTCGCCTCCATGAGCAGGCTGCCCTCACCATGATTGGTTTCCCGAAGCGGATAGTAGGGTGCGACGGATGGCTTCACCCGGGGACCGTTCGAGCTGTACACCACCTGCACCCCAAAGGTGCCGGCATCGCGCTTGACGACCTGCACCTTTACGCGCGCATAGGTCCGGGCGCTCACCGCGTGGCCGTCGACGAGTACGGGTTTGAAGCGCCAGCGGGATATCACCTCGCGCGCCGATGTCGCGAGAACATCGGGGATCGTGTCCGGCAGCTCCACCGCAACGACCTGTCCGGCCTGATCCACGTCAAGCGCGACTTCGGCGCGCCATTCCCGGGCGGCAGGCTGTTCGGCCGAGACGCGCTGAAAGGGGCAGGGCGTTGACAGTGTGGCGATCAACAACACGACAGCGAACTTCCCTTTCATGCACATTCCCGCCTTGATGATGGCAATGGCCGGAAACATAGCAGCAAATCGACGGTCGTGACTTGCCGGTCGCGCCCCGGCGACTCGGCTACTCCTCGGGTAGTTCCGCCTCCACCAGCCGACCGAGCTGTGCCAGCGATTCCTGCCAGCCGACGTAGCACTGCTCCAGCGGAATCACTTCAGGCAGGCCTTCCTGCACCACGTGCAGTTCGGTGCCGCAGGACACGGTCTTCAAGGTGATGGTCACCGTGATTTCACCGGGCAGGTTGGGATCGTCGAACTGGTCGGTGTAGCGGATGCGTTCGAACGGCGTGAGCTCGACATAGGTGCCGCCGAAGACGTGGCTGTGGCCGGTCGAGAAGTTGGTGAAGGACATCTTGTAACTGCCGCCGACGCGGGCATCCAGATGATGCACCCTGGCGGTGAAGCCGTTCGGCGGCAACCATTTGACCTGGGCCTCGGCGTCGAGGAAGGCGCGATAGACGCGTTCGGCCGGTGCGCGCAGTACCCGGTGCAGGCGGACAGTGTTGGACATGGCGGTTTTCCTGGCTGGAGGAGTAGCCCTCATGGCAGCAACGAACGGGCGGGGCGGAAATCGACAGCCAGTGTCCGATGGGTTCATCGCCCCGGTCGATTCGATATCGCGTTGCCTGCGGGCCTGGTCCCGGCCGTTTTGCAGTAGCCTGAAGCGCGGTCACCGACATCCGCGATGGCCGGCACATTCCCGCGCAGTGATGAAAGGTGGTTCCATGATCGACACTTCGATGGCAACTCATCCGCATGGCCGGCCGGGGCCGGAACCTGCAGGCGCACGACGGGCGGTGACGGCATGAGCACGCGCGAGGTCGACGTCGCCATCATCGGGTCCGGCACCGCGGGCATGTCCGCCTATCGCCAGGCGCGCAAGCGCACCGACCGCATCGCCCTGATCGAAGGCGGCCCGTTTGGCACCACCTGCGCCCGGGTCGGCTGCATGCCCTCGAAACTGCTGATCGCCGCGGCCGAGGCGCGGCACCGGCTGGCAGCGCTGCCCGCGTTCGGTATTGCCAGCGACGCGGGCAGGGTCGATGGCCGCGCGGTGATGAAGCGGGTGCGTGACGAACGCGACCGCTTCGTGGGCTTCGTGCTCGATGCGGTGGCGGGTTTCGACCCTGCCCACGTGCTGCGGGCGCACGCCGAATTCGAGGACCCGCATACGCTGAAGCTGTCGCCAGCGATGGACGGCAGCGTGCCGACGGTCGAGCGGGTCCGTGCCGGGCGCATCATCATCGCCACCGGTTCGCGGCCGGCAATTCCCGCGGTGCTGCGGGCGGCGGGCGACCGACTGATCATCAGCGACGACGTGTTCGACTGGCAGGACCTGCCCGGCTCGGTGGCCGTGTTTGGTGCCGGCGTGATCGGCCTGGAGCTGGGCCAGGCCCTGCATCGGCTGGGGGTCCGCGTGCACCTGTTCGGTCGTGACGGACGGATTGGCGCGATCAGCGATCCGGTGGTGCGCGCCGAGGCCACGCGGTTGATCGCGGCCGAACTGCCGCTCAGCCTGGATGCCGCTGACGTGCGCGTCGAGCGGGACGGCGAGGCGGTGGTCGTGCACTTCACCGACCCGGGCAGCGCGGCGACCAGCGAGCGCTTCGATTACCTGCTGGCCGCCACCGGGCGCACGCCCAATGTCGAGATGCTGGCGCTCGAACATTCCGGGCTCGAGCTCGATGCCAGGGGTTTGCCGGTGTTCGATCCGCAGACCACCCGGGCCGGCGACAGCCATGTCTTCATCGCCGGTGATGCCGATGCCGACCGGGTGTTGCTGCACGAGGCGGCCGACGAGGGCCACCTGGCCGGCGAGCAGGCCGCGCGGTATCCGGCGGTCTACCGGCATACCCGGCGCACGCCGCTGGGCGTGGTGTTTTCCGATCCGCAGATCGCCTACGCCGGGCGACGGCATGCGCAACTGCTTGCCGACGGCGTCGATTTCGCGGTGGGCGAGGTGTCCTTCGAGGACCAGGGGCGTTCGCGGGTGATGCTGGTCAACCACGGCCTGCTGCGCGTTTATGGCGAGCAGGGCAGCGGCCTGCTGCTGGGCGCCGAGATGATCGGCCCGCAGAACGAGCACATCGCCCACCTGCTGGCCTGGGCGATCCAGGCGCGCATGACGGTTGCCGGCGTGCTGCAGATGCCGTTCTACCACCCCACGATCGAGGAGGGCCTGCGCACCGCGTTGCGCGAACTGCTCACCGCGCTGGGCATGGGCGCCGCGCCCCCGCTGCACTGCATCGACTGCGGACCGGGCGCCTAGGCCACGGAACCGGCGCGTGCCGGATGTATCCGGACGCTGGCTGAGGCACACTGCGCGTCGGCCGGCGATGGGGCCTGATCGGGAGACAACAGGTGGGCAAGGGCAGGCTGGAAGCATTCAGTGACGGCGTCATCGCCATCATCATCACCATCATGGTGCTGGAGCTGAAGGTGCCGCATGAAACCACGCTGGCGGCGCTTGGTCCGCTGGCGCCGGTGTTGCTCAGCTACGTGCTGAGCTTCGTCTACGTCGGCATCTACTGGAACAACCACCATCACATGCTGGCGATCACCCATCGGGTATCGGGCACGGTGCTGTGGGCGAACCTGCACCTGCTGTTCTGGCTGTCGCTGTTCCCGTTCACCACGGCATGGATGGGCGAAAACCACCTGGCCCAGGCGCCGACCGCCGTTTACGGCTTCGTCCTGCTGATGGCAGCGGTGGCCTACTGGATACTGGAGCAGGTGCTGATCGCGGTGGCGGGCCCGGACTCGGCGTTGCGCGGGGCCATCGGCTACGACTGGAAGGGCAAGATCTCGCCGCTGCTCTATCTTGGCGGCATCGCGCTGACGTTCTGGCGGCCCTGGGCGGCTCAGCTCTTCTACGCCCTGGCGGCGCTGCTCTGGCTGGTGCCGGATCGGCGCATCGAGAAGCTGGCTGCCCATTGAGCCCGCACACCTTTCAGCCGTCCATCGAGGAGGCGTCATCGTGAACGCAGGAAGGCTTCTGATCGCGCTGCAGATGGTGGTGGCGCTGTGCATCGCCAGCCCGCTTCGTGCAGCTACCCCCGACGCGGACGCCGCTGCCATCCGGCAGGTGCTGAACCAGCAGCAGGCGGCCTGGAACCTCGGCGACGTCGACGGGTTCATGCACGGCTACAAGGACGCAGCCGACACGACCTTCGTGGGCAGCAGCGTGCGCAAGGGCTACCGCGCGATCCTGGAGAGCTACCGCAAGCATTACGCCGGCAAGGGCCAGATGGGCAAGCTCACCTTCTCCGATCTCGACGTGCGCCTGCTGCCCGGACGCGATGGCGAGGCGCGTTATGCCGTGGTCACCGGCCGCTTCCACCTCGATCGCGCTGCCCACGGCGAGGTTGCCCAGGACGATGGCGTGTTCTCGCTGCTGTGGGAAAAGACCGCGGACGGCTGGAAGATCATTCTCGACCACACCAGCTGATGTCAGGGCTGATGCAGGAAGGCCAGTGAGGTGTCGCAGGGCGCGTCGACCTTCAGGCTCAGCAGCGCATCGGCGCGCGTGCGGCCGAGCGTGACGGCGGCGATCGGCTTGCCGGCGCGCGCGGCGGCATCGACGAAGCGGTAGCCCGAATAGACCATCAGCGACGATCCCACCACCAGCACGGCGTCCGCCGCCTGCCAGGCGCGCGCGGCGGCTTCCACCCGTTCGCGGGGTACTGCCTCGCCGAAGAACACCACGTCGGGTTTCAGGATGCCGCCGCAATGCGGGCAGGGCGGAACCTCGAACTGCGCGAAGTCATGGCCTTCCAGGTCGGCGTCGCCGTCCGGCGCATCGCCGGCATCCAGTGACATCCATGCCGGGTTGCGCTCCTCCAGCATCTGCTGGAACGCGTGGCGGCCCAGCCGTGCCTCGCAACCCATGCAGCGCACTTCGTCGAGGCGTCCGTGCAGGTCCAGCACGCGCTCGCTGCCGGCGTGCTGGTGCAGGCGATCCACGTTCTGCGTCACCAGCAGCTCGACCTGGCCGCGCCGCTCGAGCGCGACCAGCGCACGGTGGGTGGCGTTCGGCAGCGCACGACCGAAATGCCGCCAGCCGACCAGGCTGCGCGCCCAGTAACGCTGGCGCGTGGCCGGCTCATGCATGAAGGCGGCGTAGTTCACCGGCGGCGGGCGTTTCCACTGGCCGTCGCGGTCGCGATAGTCGGGGATGCCCGAATCCGTGCTGCAGCCCGCGCCGGTCAGCACGAACAGGCGCGGATGGTTGTCGATGAATTGCTGGAGCGGAGTCATGGCGCAGATATGGGTGCTGACGGCAAGGAAAAACAGGCGGCCTTCACGGCGGGCTTGCCGTGCCGGGAAGCGCCGACGATGATGGCGATGGACTGTAGCGCGTCCGCCTTGCGGCGGGCAGGGTCACGGACACAGGGAGCAAGCACATGGATCACGCTGGAACGGATGAAGTCACCGCTGCCCGGGCGGCGAAGCTTGACGATGACGCGTACAAGATGTGGCACGAAAAGCCCGCGGGGAAATTCGTGCTGGGCTTTTCCGTGTTCGTGCTGGCCGAAGTGCTGGTCTACGGAACCCTGCACTGGATCTTTCCGCTGATCTGAACCGGAAGCCAGTGAGCGTAGCCAGGACGCTGGTCGACGCGAGGCATCGGCGCGTTAGCATGGCCGGATGAAGCTCATCGCGATCGACTCCGCGTTCTCCTCGCCGTGGCGAGTGCCGGCCTGGCTGTTGGCATTGTTGCTGGTCGGCTGCGCTTCGCAGCCCGTGCAGAACGCGCGCAGCCCGGCGCAGGTGCGCAGCGACCTGCTGCGGCTGATCCCGGCCAGTGCCGACGATCGCGCCGGCTGGGCCACCGACATCCAGGTGGCGTTTTCCGCCCGGCAGATCGCGCCGAGCACGGCCAACCTGTGCGCGGTGCTGGCGGTGACAGAACAGGAGTCGGGGTTCAAGGTGGACCCGGTGGTGCCCGGACTGGGCCGGATCGCGCGCCAGGAAATCGACCGTCGCGCCGCGGCGAAGCACATCCCCGGGTTCCTGGTGGATGCGGCGCTGTGGCTGAAGTCGCCCGACGGCCGGCGTTACAGCGAGCGGCTGTCGGCGGCGCGCACCGAGAAGCAGTTGAGCGGGATCTTCCAGGACTTCATCGGCATGGTGCCGCTGGGCAGGCGGCTGTTCGGCGAGCTCAATCCCGTGCATACGGCCGGCCCGATGCAGGTGAGCATCGCGTTCGCCGAGGCGCACGCCCGGGACTATCCGTATCCGATCAAGGGCTCGATCCGCGACGAGGTGTTCAGCCGGCGCGGCGGCCTGTATTTCGGCATCGCGCACCTGCTGGGATATCCGGCGGACTATCCCGCGCCGCTCTACCGCTTCGCCGATTTCAACGCCGGCTGGTACGCCAGCCGCAACGCCGCGTTCCAGCATGCAGTGAGCGTCGCCTCGGGCATCCCGTTGGCGCTGGACGGCGACCTGCTGTCGCCGGATGCCGGTTTCGGCGATCGCCCGGGAGCGACGGAACTGGCGGTGCGGACCCTGTCTTCGCAGCTGGACATGAGCGACTCGGCGATCCATCGGGCTCTGGCACAGGGCGAGCGTCAGGACTTCGTGGACAGCAAGCTCTACGCCCGCGTGTATGCGCTGGCCGAGGGCATCGAACGCCAGCCGCTGCCGCGCGCGCAGCTGCCGGGCATCACCTTGAAGAGCCCGAAGATCACCCGCAAGCTCACCACCGCCTGGTTCGCCAAACGCGTCGACGAGCGCTGGCAGCGCTGCATGCGGCGCGCCGGGAAGTCACCCGGATAACGCCGGGGCAGTGTCGGGCGCAGCCTTTGCGCGGCTTGAAGCGTTCGCCTGACGTACCCACGTTCAAGCGTTCCCCCCAGCATGCAGGAGTGTCACGTGAGCAAGCTTGTCGACTTTCCGATCACGGCGCGGTGGCCGGCCGCCCATCCCGAGCGCATCCAGCTGTACTCGCTCAACACGCCGAACGGGGTGAAGGCGTCGATCATGCTGGAGGAAACCGGGCTGCCGTACGAGCCGCACCTGGTCGACATCATGAACAACGAGAGCCACACGGCGGAGTTCCTCGCACTGAATCCGAACGGCAAGATTCCCGCGATCATCGACCCGGACGGCCCCGGCGGCGAACCACTGGCGCTGTTCGAATCGGGCGCGATCCTGCTGTACCTGGCGGACAAGACCGGCCAGTTCATCCCGGCCGATGCGGCGCGGCGCTGGGAAACGATCCAGTGGGTGTTTTTCCAGATGGCCTCGATCGGCCCGATGTTCGGTCAGGTCGGTTTCTTCAACAAGTTCGCCGGCAAGAGCTACGAGGACAAGCGTCCGCTGCAGCGCTATGTCGACGAATCGAAGCGCTTGCTCGGCGTGCTCGACGCGCAGCTGGATGGTCGCGACTGGATCATGGGCAACGACTACACCATCGCCGACATCGCCACGCTGGGCTGGGTGAACAACCTGGTGACCTTCTACGAGGCGCGCGAACTGGTGGCGTTCGACAGCTTCGGGAATGTCTCGGCCTGGCTCGAACGCGGCCTGGCGCGGCCGGCCGTGCAGCGCGGCCTGAAGATTCCGGCGCGGGCCTGAGGCCTGTCAGCATTTCGCCTCCCCGAAGGCCGCCGGGCGCCTGCCTGGCTGACTAGTCTCTGGCGTACCGGACCGCTGGCGTCCCATCACGAGGAGATCCGATGAATCGTCGAAACCTGTTGCAGGGCATCCTGCTGGGTGCGGCGGCGCTGCCGCTGCATCGCGTGGCATTCGCGATGCCGGCGGCGTCACCTGCGGTGGATGCCATCGCGGCACGCCTGGCGGCGCTGGAGCGAAAACACGGCGGGCGACTGGGCGTGGCGATGCTGGATACCGGCAGCGGGCACCACGCCGGGCGCCGCATCGACGAGCGCTTCCTGATGTGCAGCACCTTCAAGCTGCTGGCAGTGGCTGCGGTGCTGGCGCGGGTGGATCAGGGCAGCGAGCAGCTGGATCGACGCATCATTTTCGGCAAGGACGTGCTGCTGGCATGGGCGCCGGAAACGTCGCGCCACGTGGGCGCGCCGGGCATGACGGTCGGCGAGCTCTGCCAGGCCGCGATCACGGTGAGCGACAACACCGCCGCCAACCTGCTGCTGGCCAGCCTCGGCGGTCCCGCGGCGGTGACCGCGTTCGTGCGCACGCTGGGTGATCCGCTGACCCGGCTCGATCGCACCGAGCCCGAGCTCAACGTCGGCGGTCCGGGCGAGCTGCGCGACACCACCACGCCGCAGGCGATGCTGGGCGACCTGCGCGCCCTGCTGCTGGGTGATGCGCTTTCTGCCGCGTCACGCGCACGCCTGACCGGCTGGCTGCGCGCGTGCACCACGGGTTTGCACAAGTTGCGCGGCGGCCTGCCATCGGGCTGGCAGGCGGGCGACAAGACCGGCAGCGGCACGCAGGGCGAGAGCAATGACGTGGCGATCCTGTGGCCACCGCAGCGCGCGCCCGTGCTGGTCACCGCCTATTACGCACCCACATCGCCTGATGCCGACGTGGGCGCCCGCGTGCTGGCCGAGGTGGGTCGCATCGCGGCCAGCCTGTAAAAAAAGCCATTCGGGCTGCCGTGAAGGCGGCCCGGTCGCGCTCCGTCATTCTCCCGGGTGATAGACCCGCTCGGTATGCCCCTGCAACTGCTCGGGCCAGAAGTACACGGTGCGCAGGTTGCCGGTGGTGTAGCGCTCGGCCTCGTCGTTGAAGTGCTTCGATGTGGGATGGCCGCTTTCGCCGCCGGCCGTGATCGCGCGGGCGCTGACCTTGGGGCCGAACTCGACTACCGCTACGAAGCTGTTGCCGCTGGTGCCGTAGTAACGCTTCGTGCCGGGCCAGCGATGCGCGCCGAACGAGGCCAGCGAACCCCAGCGCGAGGAGACGAACGGCACCGGGATGCTCGGCTTGCCGTCGTCGAAGCTCTGCACGATGGCGCCGTCGTTGCGCTGGAAGCGGTTGATCTCGCCCCACGGCACGCCCCAGCTGCCGAAGTCGTGTTCCAGTCGGTCGGAGGCGGCGACCAGCGCGTCGAGGCGCGCCTTCGGGCCCGCGTCGCCGGCCATGAAGTCATACACCGACTGGTCTTCCGATTCGGCCTGGGCATGCACGCGATCCCACAGCGTGTCGCCCCAGAACACCGCCAGCGAGGTCGGCATCGAGGCGATGCCCCAGCGATAGTCCCAGCCCCGCAGCAGGGCGATCTGGCCAGCCAGGCGGGGTTTCAGCGGATCGTTGTCGGGCAGCCTGTCGTAGTCGGACACCAGCACCGGGATCAGTTGCGCGAAGGCGGGCAGATAGGAGTCGAACGCCGCGGTGATCAGCGAGGCCTTGCTGAAGTCGCGTACCCGATCGAGCACGCGGGTGGCGTGGACGCCGCGCGGGTTCTCGCCGAAGGTATCCATGTAGCGCGGGTAATCCTTCTGCTGCGGGCTGAACTTGCCCGCGGCGGAGTAGGGCCAGTTGTTGGTGTTCATGATCCAGCCGTTCGGCGGATCGAGCAGGTGCGGCGCCTCGTCCAGCGTGTGCAGGCCCTGCCAGTCGGTGGCCGGGTCGCTGCCGTCGACCGGCTGGGTGTAGTCGAAGCGGTTGTCGCGCCTGGGGATGAATTGCGGATGCATGTACGCGATCTCGCCCTTGTCGTCGGCGAAGATCGTGTTGTTCGAGGAGTTCGCCTTGAGCTCGGCCACCTTGCGGTAGCTGGCGTAGTCGCTGGCCTTGGTGCGCAGCCAGCTCTGTTCGAGCGCCGCCATCGGCTTGTTCATCAGCGCGATGGCGATCCACTTGCCGTCGGCCGCGCGCACGATCGGGCCGTGATGGGTGAAGCGGGCGGTGAAGCTGCGGCTGGCCAGCGAGCCGTCCTTCGCCCGATAGCGCAGCCTGATCGTGCGCGAGGTGAGCGGACGCAGTTCCTTGCCGTAGCGATAGAACAGCTGGTCGCCCTTGTGCACGATGGTCTCGGCGAATTCGTCGACCACGTCGGCGCCGGTGGAGGTATGCATCCAGCCGATGTGCGGATTGAAACCCTGGTAGATGAAGAACTGCCCCCAGGTCACCGCGCCGTAGGCGTCCAGCCCCTCGTCGCTGGACATCTGCAGTTCGGAGCGGAAGAAGAACGAGGTGTGCGGGTTGATCCACAACAGCGCGTGGCCGTCCACGGTGAGCTTGGGCGCGATCGCGAAGCCGTTCGAGCCGGTCGGCTCGACCCAGCTCGACGGCGTCTGCACGCTGGCCAGTTTCGTTCCGGCCTTGCCGTAGAACGCGGCGAGCCGGTCGAGCGAGACACGCTCGATGTCGCCGCCGATGCTGCCTTCGCTGAAGCTCAGCGCCATCCACGGCTCGAACTGCCGGATCACCCGCGGATGCACCTCGGGATGGGTGGCCAGGTAGTAGTTGAGGCCGGCCGCCCAGCTGTCCATCAGGGCCTGCAGCCAGGCCGGACTCTTCGCGTATTGGGCCTTGAGTTCGACGGGATCGATGAACAACTGCTGGCGCAGGTCGCTCCAGATCGCCGACTCGCCCTCGGCTTCGGCGAGCCAGCCCAGCGAGTTCAGGTAATTCGTCTCGACCCGGTTGAAGTCGTCCTCGGCCTGGGCGTAGGCCATGCCGAAGACGGCGTCGGCATCGGTCCTGCCGTGCACGTGGGCAATGCCCCAGTCGTCGCGGGTGATCGTGATTGCCTGGGCCTGGCGCTGCCAGTCGGCCAGCTCCGGTGGTGCGCTGCGGGCGGTGGCCAGCAGGGTCGTCAGCATCAGCGTGGCGGCCAGCAGGCCTCGCGGCAACAGGGTGGATGGCGCCGATCGGCGCAGCTTGTTCAAGATGGTTGCGTGCATCTGTTTGCGATCCCCCGGGTTCGTTGGCGCCGCCGTACCGCGTGGAGTTGACCACTACCGGGCCGTCTGTGCAAAGCCTGGTTCGACGGAGTCGACGGCGCTCCCGGATGCCGTTGATCGAATCGCATTGCTCGCGGAGCGAACCCGCATCTGCTGGCGATCGGGACTGCAACTGAACTCGGCATTAATTCACGCGGGCAAAATACGTCGCCGGGTTCGCAGACTGTGCAGGTTCGCTGGGGCAGGATCGGACAGGTTGTGGCGAGTATTCGTGCATCACCGCCGCAGCATTCCGATATGAAGAGGAGAACTCCCCATGTTGAATCGATCTTCCCGAGGCGCCTGTCTCGCTCTCGCCCTGGTGGCAGTCACATCCCTTGCCGGCTGCAGCGGCTACGTCAAGCGCACCGACTTCGACGCCGCCATCAGCAAGCTGCAAAGCACCGATGCCCAGATGCAGCAGCAACTGGACGCGCTCACTGCCGACATGCAGCAGCGATTCTCCAAATACGATGCCACCCTGACGGAAATGCAGGGACGCCTGCGCGTGGACACGGTGGCCCATTTCGATTTCAACAAGGCCGATTTGAACGAACAGGACAAGGCCATGCTGAAGGACTTCGCCCAGGTGATGCAGGCGCACCACTCCAGTGCGGTGGTGACGGTGGAAGGCTTCACCGATCCGGCCGGTTCGCGGGCCTATAACCAGCGGCTGGGCCAGAAGCGCGCGGACGCCGTGCGTGACTACCTGGTTTCCAGTGAAGGCATGGCCGCCGGCCAGGTTCGCGCGGTCAGTTATGGCGAGGCGAGCAACCGCCAGGTGGAGAAGGGTGCATCGCGCGACGCGGGCACAAGCAACCGCCGCGTGGCCCTGGTGGTCGATTACGCCGGTTGATCAGGGCGGGGCGCGTGAGCCGCGCCCCGTTCCAGTGGTGCTGCTTGCCGCGCAGGCGAGCATCGTCTGCGCGGCAAGCGCGACGGCTTTCCGAGTTTCCCGAGCTGTACCGAGGCGGTTGTGGGGTTTGTCCAGACCGTCATGTAGGCGGGTGACCGGCGTCCACGCAGGACACGGCTCAAGTTCGATCCGGCCTTGCGCTCGCCCTGCAAATGGGCGTTCCGGGGCCTCATGCCGTGGCTATAGTCCGCCTGATCGTGGGGACGTTCGTTTCGATGCCTTGTCGCCACGCTCTTCCGGCCGAGGATACGAACATGCCCAGCTCCAGCGATTACCGGCAGAACGCGAGTTTCTTTCGCAGCCGCCTGAACACGATTGCTGCCCGCACCCGGGTGGGCAAGAGCCGCATCCATATCGATTCGGGCGGCAATCACACCCGACGCCAGCCTTCGCGGTCGATGGAAGAGAAGCTCAGGAATTACGGCGAGCGCCGCTATCACTCGGTGGCGCGCATCCTTGCCTTGTTTGAGATCGTCAGGAAGACCGAGCGGCTGAGTGCCCCGGTGCTGGTCGAAAGCAAGGGCGCGGTGTGGCAGGCCTACGTGGACCGCAGCGGCGGCGTCGACAATGCCTGCCACACCTGTCCATGCCATCTGCAGCTCGATGGCAAGCTGCCGACGATGATCACCGGCAACAGGGGCCTGCGTCGGCATCTGGTGCTGGAGTTTGCCGACTGCGTCTCGTTGCCCCGCAGCGTGAACAACATCGACAGCATCGTCGACGAGATCGCGGGCCGGCAGGCCTTTGTCCGGGCGGCCAGCCTGGTGCTGAACCAGCCGGACACCGGCTGGGCGGAGGGGCTGGATCTGTTCCGCGAGGACATGCGCGAGTTGCTCGGCGACATGGTGGAGACGATCACCCGGCCGCCCGGGCCCGAGTACCGGGCCTCGAGCGAACTGAACCAGGAGCGGCTGGACGTGCTGCTGGCGTACTACGAAGGCATTTTCCTGACCAGCACCGCTTCCATCCGGATGGGCCATTTCATCGGGCAGGTCGAGGCGGAGATGCGCGTGCCCTGAGCGCCCGCGCTTTCCATTCGACTTTTTCGCGTGCCCTGATGCCTGCCGCTGCCTGACGGCGGGCCGGCTGGGAATGCCTGCGCCGCGGTGCCGGCCCCCGTTCATTCCGAAACACGATGCTGCCCGCCATCGGCGGTCTTCTGCATCCTCCCCCTGTCGCCGGTTTTCGCGATGCCGCGCCCGGCGCCGACGCCGCCGTGCGCGCGTCTCACGACAGGTTCAGTCGCATGGCGTGACGGTCGAAAGTACAAGTCCCGCAGGATTGCGGCATCGTAGGCCTCTGGCCTGCCTTCACGAAGGCAGTTTTCCCGTCGTGATCAGCGGCGCAGGAAAGCCGCTGCCGAAGCTGGCAGTGCCTTCGGCGAGTGGCGGATGCAGATTTTCCGGTGGTGCCCAGCGGCATGCCGGGGAAACGGCCGGCGTCGGGATTCCGGGTCGGTCGAATGACAGTGACTCATGAACCGCCCAAACCGAGGAGAACGCAATGCACAACGAATTCAAACTGACCGGCCCGCAGACCGAGCTGACCAGCTACCCCCAGTGGGCCCAGGACATGGTGGCCGATTGCGAGAGCACCAAGCGCAGCGTGATCGAGCACCCGCTGTGGGAATCCATGATCAATGGCAGCCTGGGCAAGGCCGGGACCACCAACTTCATGGTCGGCATCTGGCCGGTCATCGAACGGTTCCCGGCGTACATGGCGCAAAGCCTGCTGAAGACCCGGTTCGGCCGCAGCGCCGGCGACAACCTGGCGCGACGCTGGCTGGTACGCAACATCCGCGTCGAGCAGAACCACGCCGAATACTGGCTCAACTGGGCCGAGGGCGCGGGTATTGCCCGCGAGGAAGTGCTGCAGGGGGTGGCCCCGCACGGCACCGAGACGCTGGCCAACTGGTGCGAGGACGTGAGCCGCAGGGATACACTGGCCGCGGGCATTGCCGCCACCAACTATGCGGTGGAAGGAGCCACCGGCGAATGGTCGCAACTGCTCTTCGACAGTCGTCGTTATGTCGAGCGCTTCCCGGAGAAGAGCCGGGCCGGATCGCTGCGCTGGTTGCAGTTGCATGCGGCCTACGACGACACCCATCCGTGGGAGGCGCTGGAGATAGTCTGTACACTGCTGGGAACGGAACCTTCCGCCGATGAAGTGAGCCACGTCGGCGAATGCATCAAGCGCAGCTATACCAGCATGAGGATTCTTGCTGATCGCTGCGTCAAACCGCATCGTGTTCTGGATGTACTGAACGAAGCCGCAGCCTGAGGGAACCAGGTTCCGGGCAGTGTCTTGCCAGAACGTGATGTGTCGATCACGAACCAAGGGACGCCATGCGAAGTTCGCGACTCAGCTTGCAACGACCGTTGTCACGACGCTTGATGCCGTTGGTGTACGGGCTCGTGGGCATGCTGGTGCTGATCCTGGCACTGACCTGGGGCGCACTGCAGCTGCAGGTGGCTCTCGCCGGTTTTCTCAACGGCGAGAGCATCTGGTCGAAGGCGCAGAAGCAGAGCGTGATTGCGCTGGAGAGTTACGCGATCTCCGGCGATCCGGCCGACCTGGCCAACTACCGCGAGAATTACGGCGTGCTGATGGCCGATCGCTCGGCCCGCGACCAGATCCTGTCCGGCAGCTACGACTACGAGGAAGTGGCCGGCGCCCTGCGCCGCAGCAATACCGTCACCATCGCGATCCCCGGCGTCATCTTCATGCTGCATCATTTTTCCGGTGCGCCCTACATGCGCGACGCGCTGGATGCCTGGCGTTCCACCGATACCTCGATTCAGGACCTGAACACGATCGCCGACGCGCTGGCCGCCGGTTACGCGAGCGGCACGCCGGGACAGGCGGAGATTGCCCGCCAGCGCGCGCGCATCCACGCGATCAACAGTTACATCGAGCCGCGCAGCACGCTGTTCTCGCGCAAGATCGCCGATGGGGCGGTCTGGATGGGCCAGGTGCTGTTCTGGGGCGTATTCGGCGCCGGACTCATCGCCGCGCTGCTCTGGCTGGACATGGCGCGGCGGATTCTCGCCAGCGTGCGCGGCAGCGAAGAGCGCTATCGGCTGCTGTTCGACAGCGCCGCCGATGCGATCGTGATGATCGACGAGTCCAGCGGACGCATCCTGGACGTCAACCGCACCACCTCCAGCTGGACCGGCCGCAGCGCCGGCGAACTGGTCGGTGACCGTTTCGTGCACCTGTTCGTGCAGTCGATGGCCGGGCAGCAGGCCGGGCGGGCAGCCAGCAACCTGCTGCTGGGCGAGCAGGGCAGCACGCGTCCGGTGGAGTTGCAGACCAGCCTGGCCAACTGGGGCAGCCAGCCGGTGCGCCAGGCGATCATTCGCGACATCTCCGAGCGTCTGAAGATGGAGCAGGAGCGGCGCATCGCGGCAGAGGCGCTGGCGGGCATCGCCGAGGGCGTGATCATCGCCGATGCGGAACGACGGGTGCTTTCCACCAACGAAGCCCATGTGGGGCTGACCGGGTTTTCCAGCCAGGCGCTGATCGGCCGCCGCCTGGACGAGCATCGCCGCCTGCTCGATGGCAAACCGTTGCCGCAGTCGATCTGGGAGGGCGTGGCGGCCGGACAGAACTGGAGCGGGGAGGTGCTCAGCAACCGCAACGACGGCAGCAGTTACCCCGAACACCTCAGCATCAGCGCCACCCGTGACGGGGAAGGGCAGCCGCAATATTACGTGGCAGTGTGCACCGACATCCACGAGGCCAAGGCCAGCCAGCAGCGGCTGGAACACATGGCGCGGCATGACCCGCTGACTGGCCTGGTCAACCGGGCCGAATTCGAGCGCCATTGCAGCGAGGCGATCGCGGTGGCCGAACGCGAGCGGCTGGCGGTGGTGGTGCTGTTCATCGACCTGGATGCATTCAAGATCGTCAACGACAGCTACAGCCACGCGATCGGTGACCGGCTGCTGGTCAAGGTGGCCGAGCGGATTCGCCGGCAGCTTTCCGATGGCGACGTGGCTGGCCGCATCGGTGGCGACGAGTTCACCGTGCTGATCCCGCGGCTGATCCTGCGCGAAGACGCCCGCGCCATCGTCAACCGCCTGCTGGTCAGCCTGTCCGAACCCCTGCTGATCGACGATTACGAGATCGTGCTCAGCGCAAGCATCGGCGTGGCCGGCTATCCGCTGGACGGCGCCAACGCGGCGGCGCTGATCACCAACGCCGATGCAGCGATGTATGCGGCCAAGGCGGAAGAGCGCAACGCCTGCCGCTTCTATACCCCGATGATGCACGCCGACACGCGTCGGCGCCTGCAACTGGCCACCGAGTTGCGCCAGGCGCTGGCCCGCAATGAATTCCACCTGGTGTTCCAGCCCAGCGTGGAACTGCGCAGTGGGCGCATCGTGGCGGTGGAGGCCCTGCTGCGCTGGCAGCATCCGGAGCGCGGCGAAATATTGCCGGGTGAGTTCATTCCGGTCGCCGAAGGGCTGGGCCTGATCCGGCGCATCGACGAGTGGGTGATGCAGACCACTTGCGCCCAGATCCAGGCATGGGACCTGGCCGGGGTGCCGCCGATTCGGGTGGCGGTGAACATCTCGGCCCGCTGGTTCGGCCACCCCGCCTTTGTCGACGGGGTCAACCGCGCGCTGCAGTCGAGGCAGCTGTCGGCAAGCCGCCTGCTGCTGGAGATCACCGAGAGCGCGATGCTGCGCCTGGGCGACGACATCGAACGCACCATGCAGACCCTGCATGCGCTAGGGATCGAGGTGGCGATCGACGATTTCGGCACCGGTTATTCGTCGATGGCTTACCTGAAGCTGCCGGCGGTGGCCTATCTGAAGATCGACCGCTCCTTCGTCACCGGTCTGCCCGGCGACGCCAACGATGCGGCGATCACCGAAGCGATGCTGGTGATGTCCAAGAGCCTTGGCCTGATAACCATCGCCGAGGGCATCGAGACCGAGGCACAGCACGACTTCCTGTTGCGCAGTGGTTGCGTCGAGGGGCAGGGTTACCTGTATTCCCGTCCGCTGCAACCGGATGAGGTGCGCCATCTGTTGTGCCCGAACCAGCCGCTCGTGCCCGCACGGCTGAAGCTGGTGCCGCCCAAGCGCAGCTGATCCTTCGCGCCTGCGCGCGATTCCGCGCGCAGGCAGCGCTCAGAACCGGTTGATCTGTATCAGTGCGCCCGTGCACCGTGTGCGCGACAGTGCATGAAAACCATCGGGAGGTGGACAGACATGGTCAGCCACGATTGCATGCCACTTCGCCACCGGCCGGCTCCGCGCCAGGCTGGCGCTCCCCTGATTGCGGCGCGGTTTGGTCGTGATCTCGATGCCGAAGTGCAAGCCCGCGAACGACGCATCGACGAGGAACTGGCGCAAAGCTTTCCCGCCAGCGACCCGCCGGGCTGGGTGCAGGGTGCCGCGCCCCCGCCGCATTGATACCCGTCGACGACGAGGCCGAGCCACCCCATTCCGGATCATCGAGGAGGATGAAATGGACGTATCGATGTATCCGCCTGCCACGGCGGAAACCGCGCGCAAGCGGCGCGAGCTGGCGCCTGCGCCGCTGCAGGCCTTCAAGGCTTTCAGCGCGGCAGTCTTCGCCGATGGCGCCTTGCCGAATGTCACCAAGCAGCTGATCGCGGTGGCGGTGGCGCATGTCACCCAGTGTCCCTACTGCATCAAGGGACACACCGCCGAGGCGTTGAAGCAGGGCGCCAGCGAGGCGCAGATCATGGAGGCGATCTGGGTGGCTGCCGAGATGCGTGCCGGCGGGGCGTACGCGCACTCCACGCTGGCGCTGGACGTGATGTCGCACCAGCATGGAGCCGCCTGACATGGCCACGCGTTACGCTGGAGTATCTGACAACATTCTCGACGCGGTGGGCGACACGCCGCTGCTGGAGATCGAGGGCGTCTACGCCAAGCTCGAATTCCTCAATCCTTCCGGTTCGATCAAGGCGCGCATCGCGAAATACATGATCGAGCGCGCCGAGCAGGAGGGCCTGCTCAAGCCCGGCGACACCATCGTCGAGGCGACCAGCGGCAACACCGGCAATGCGCTGTCGATGGTGGCGGCGGTGAAGGGCTATCGCATGCTGGTGGTGATGCCCGAGGGGCTGTCCAGCGAACGGGTGGCGATTTCGCGGGCATTCGGGGCCGAGGTGCTGTTCTGCGGCAACTTCCACGTCAACGAGGCGCTGAAGCGGGCGCGCGAACTGGGCCAACAGCCGGGCTACTTCGCCCCGGCCCAGTTCGAGTCGGAATGGAATGTCGAGGAAAACCGGGTGGTGCTGGGGCCGGAGATCCTGGCCCAATTGCCGAGTGGCCGGTTGCCCGATGCGCTGGTGCTGGGCGTCGGCACCGGCGGGACCCTGATCGGCGTGGGCCAGGCGTTCCGCGCGGTCAATCCGGACGTGCGGCTGTTCGCGATGGAGCCGTCCGAGTCGTGCACGATCCTGTGCGGCGAGATCGCCACGCATACCATCGAGGGCATTTCCGACGGCTTCGTGCCAGGCATCTTCCAGCGCCACGCGAGCCTGGTGAACGAGGTGCTCAGCGTGTCCAGCGCCGACGCGGTGGCCGAGATGAAGCGGCTGGCACGAACCCACGGCCTGTTCTGCGGGCCGAGTTCGGGAGCGCACCTGCTGGCCGCCAAGCGGATCCGGCAGAACTTCCCCGAACTGAAGACCGTGGTGACGGCATTCTGCGACGAGGGCGAGAAGTACCTGCACGAATACTTCATGCAGCCCGCAGCGGCCGAAGTCGACGCGACGCACTTTCGCTGAGCGGTGCCTGCGGCACTCCCGCAGGCACCGCCCGCCGGCATTTCGAGCAGGACCTACAGCGCTGCGCAGTGGCGGTTCAGCCACTCCAGGTCTGCTTCGTCCAGCAGCGGACTGAGTGCGGCGCGCACGCTGGCGTGATAGTCGTCCAGCCAGGCGCGTTCTTCCGGATTGAGCAGGCCCGGCTCCAGTGCGCGGCGGTCGAACGGGCACATGGTCAGCGTCTCGAAGGCGAGGAACTCGCCGAACTCGGTCTGCTCGGCCTCGACCACCACCGCCAGGTTCTCGTGGCGGATGCCGTGCCGGCCTGGCTTGTACAGGCCCGGCTCGATCGAGCTGATCATGCCAGGCTCCAGCGCCACCAACGCCCCGCCGGGTACCGGCGCGCGGATGCCGTGCGGGCCTTCGTGCACGTTGAGGAAGTAGCCCACGCCGTGACCGGTGCCGTGGCCGTAATCCATCCCGGCCGCCCACAGCGGCGCCCGCGCCAGGGCATCCAGCTGCGGGCCGCTGGCGCCTTTCGGGAAGCGCGCCCGCGACAGGTTGATCATGCCCTTCATCACCAGGGTCGCATCGCGGCGCTGCTCGGCGGTGGTCTCGCCCAAGGCCAGCACGCGGGTGATGTCGGTGGTGCCGCCGAGATACTGGCCGCCCGAATCGATCAGCAGCAGGCCCTTCGCCTGCAGCGTGCTGTGCGCTTCGGGCGTGGCGCGGTAATGCGGCAGCGCGCCGTTGGCCTGGTAGCCGGCGATGGTGGCGAAGCTCTCGCCCACCCAGCCCGGCTGGGCCGAGCGCTCCTCGCGCAGCACCGTGTCCACGTCCAGTTCGGTGACCGTCATGCCCGCGGCCAGGCGCTGCTCCAGTCGACGGAACCCGCGCACCAGGGCGGCGCCGTCGCGGCGCATCACGTCGCGGACATGTTCGAGTTCGGCGGCGCTCTTCACGGCCTTGAAGGCGGTGCTGGGGTTGGCCGCCTCGATCCGCGTCACCGCTGGCGCGATCGCCGCCGCGATGGTATCGACCACCCGACTGCTGTCCAGCAGCAGGCGCTCGTTCGCCCCCAGCTCGTTCAGCACGGAGGTGACCGAGGCGTAGTCGGCGATGGCGATGCCGTCGGCGGCCAGTCGCGCGACCAGGGCATCGGTGAGCTTGGCGCGTCCGACGAACAGCGTGGCTCGCTGATCGGCCTGGACCAGCAGGTGGGCCAGGAACACCGGGTTGCACTCGACATCGCTGCCACGCAGGTTGGTCAGCCAGGCGATGTCGTCGAGGCTGGACAGCAGGTGATGGGTGGCGCCGAGCTTGTGCATCGACTTGCGCAGGCGGCTGAGCTTGTCCGCGCGCGCAATGCACGCGTAAACGGGGTCGTGTTCGACCACCGCCGCCTGCGGCAGCGCGGGTCGATCCGGCCAGATCGCACCGGGCAGGTCCAGGTCGGTGCGCAGGCTGGCGCCGGTGCCGGCCAGATGCCGTTCGATCTGCTGGCGCGTGGTGACCGACACGCTGTCACCGGCCACGGCCAGCACGTCACCCTGGTGCAGGTGCTGCTGCAACCACGCCAGGTGTTCGGGGGTATGCGGCACGCGCAGTTTCATCAGGCGGATGCCGCTGCCTGCCAACTGCTGCTCGGCCTGGGAGAAATAGCGCGAGTCGGTCCACAGTCCGGCCTCGTCGCGGCTCACGATCAGGGTGCCGGCCGAGCCGGTGAAGCCGGACAGCCATTCCCGGGCGGACCAGTGCGCGGGCAGGTATTCGGACAGGTGGGGATCGGCGCTGGGAACCAGCACGGCGGCAACGCCATGCTGCTGCATGGCCGCGCGCAAGGCGGCAAGACGGGCGGGGACGGGGCTGTTCATCCGGTCATGCTAGCAGGCCGCCCACGGCTGTTTCACGCTCCCAGGGGGCGCGTAAATGAACTGATCGCGAGGAAAATTCATCTGCCATCTCGCAGTGAAACGCTTCTGCAGCTAAAATGCCTAATTTCCGCACGGCTGCTTTCCATGACCCCCCTGATTTTCGTCACCGGCGGTGTGGTGTCCTCGCTTGGCAAGGGCATTGCTGCGGCGTCGCTCGCTTCCATCCTCGAAGCCCGCGGCCTCTCGGTCACCATGATGAAGCTCGATCCCTACATCAATGTGGATCCGGGCACGATGAGTCCGTTCCAGCACGGTGAGGTATATGTCACCGACGACGGCGCCGAGACCGACCTCGACCTTGGCCACTACGAGCGTTTCCTGCGCACGCGCCTCACCGGCAAGAACTCGATCACCACCGGCAAGATCTACGAAAGCGTGATCCGCAAGGAACGTCGCGGCGACTACCTGGGCGCGACGGTGCAGGTGATCCCGCACATCACCGACGAGATCAAGCACTGCATCCACGAGGCCACCCGCGGCTTCGACGTGGCGCTGGTGGAGATCGGCGGCACCGTGGGCGACATCGAATCGCTGCCGTTCCTGGAGGCGATCCGCCAGCTGCGCATCGAGCACGGCCCGGAGAAGGTGGTGTTCATGCACCTGACCCTGGTGCCGTTCATCAAGGCTGCCGGCGAGATCAAGACCAAGCCCACCCAGCACTCGGTGAAGGAACTGCGCTCGATCGGCATCCAGCCGGACATCCTGCTGTGTCGCTGCGAGCAGCCGCTGCCCGAAGGCGAGCGCCGCAAGATCGCGCTGTTCACCAACGTGCCGGAGCAGGCGGTGATCAGCGCCGCCGACGTGGACATCATCTACAAGCAGCCGCTGTACCTGCATGAGCAGGGGCTGGACGACATCGTGGTCAAGCGCCTGAACCTTGACGCCAAGCCGGCCGACCTGTCCGAATGGCAGCGCACGGTGGACGCGGTGGAGCATCCGAAGGACGAGATCACCGTCGCCATCGTGGGCAAGTACGTCGAGCACAAGGACGCCTACAAGTCGCTGGGCGAGGCGCTGCGTCATGGCGGCATCAAGCAGCAGACGCGGGTGAACCTGGACTGGATCGACTCCGAGCAGATCGAGGCCGATGGCGCCGCCAGCGTGCTGGGCAAGGTCGATGCGATCCTGGTGCCCGGCGGTTTCGGCAAGCGCGGTTTCGAGGGCAAGGTGCTGGCCGCGAAGTACGCCCGCGAGCACGGCGTGCCGTATTTCGGCATCTGCTACGGCATGCATGCGGCGGTGGTGGACTTCGCCCGGCATGTCGCCGGCCTGGCTGACGCCGACTCCAGCGAGAACGATCGCAATACCGCCAATCCGGTGATTGCACTGATCACCGAATGGACCACCGCCACCGGCGAGGTGGAGCAGCGCAGCGACCGTTCCGACCTCGGCGGCACCATGCGCCTGGGCGCGCAGGAATGCCGCCTGAAGGCGGGCACGCTGGCGCGCGAGATGTACGGCCAGGACGTGGTGCGCGAGCGGCATCGCCATCGCTACGAATTCAACAATCGCTATCGCCAGTCGTTCGAGGACCTGGGCCTGGTGATCTCGGGCAAGTCGATGGATGACCTGCTGGTGGAGATCGTCGAGCTGCCGCAACAGCAGCATCCGTGGTTCCTCGGCTGCCAGGCGCATCCGGAGTTCACCTCGACCCCGCGCGATGGCCATCCGCTGTTCAGCGGCTTCGTGCACGCCGCGCGCGAGTTCAAGGCCGTCCATGCAGGCGACAAACTGGCGCAGGAGTCCGTGGCATGAAGCTTTGTGGCGTTGAGGTAGGCCTGGACCAGCGACTGTTCCTGATCGCCGGCCCCTGCGTGGTCGAGTCCGAACAGTTGCAGCTGGACACCGCCGGCACGCTGAAGGAGATCACCGGCCGGCTGGGCGTCCACTTCATCTTCAAGTCCAGCTTCGACAAGGCGAACCGGTCGTCGGGCGACAGCTTCCGTGGCCCCGGCCTGGAAGAAGGCCTGCGCATCCTGGCCGAGGTGAAGCGCCAGATCGGCGTGCCGCTGCTCACCGACGTGCACGAATACACGCCGATGGACGAGGTGGCTTCGGTGGTCGACGTGCTGCAGACGCCGGCCTTCCTGTGCCGGCAGACCGACTTCATCCAGAAGGTGGCGCGCGCCGGCAAGCCGGTGAACATCAAGAAGGGTCAGTTCCTGGCGCCGTGGGACATGAAGCACGTGGTGGCCAAGGCCAAGGCCGTGGGCAACGACGACATCATGGTGTGCGAGCGCGGCGCCAGCTTCGGCTACAACAACCTGGTGTCGGACATGCGCTCGCTCAGCGTCATGCGCGAGACCGGCTGCCCGGTGGTGTTCGACGCGACGCATTCCGTGCAGCTGCCGGGCGGGCAGGGCGCCAGTTCGGGCGGCCAGCGCGAATTCGTGCCGGTGCTGGCGCGTGCGGCGGTGGCCGTGGGCGTGGCCGGCCTGTTCGCCGAGACCCATCCCGATCCCAGCAAGGCGCTGTCCGATGGGCCGAATGCCTGGCCGCTGGGCAAGATGGAAGCGCTGCTGGAAACGCTGCTGGAGCTGGATGCCGTGACCAAGCGGCACCGCTTCCTGGAGCAGGATGTTTCCTGAAACACCGGGCGCAGCGATGCGCCCGTTCCAACTCTTTCACCATCAGCTTACGGAAACCGCATGAGCACCCAGATCACCCGCATCCACGCCCGTGAAATCCTCGACTCGCGCGGCAATCCCACGCTGGAAGCCGAAGTTACCCTGGCCGATGGCAGTTTCGGCCGTGCGGCCGTGCCCAGCGGCGCCTCCACCGGTTCGCGCGAGGCGGTCGAGCTGCGCGACGGCGACAAGTCGCGCTACGGCGGCAAGGGCGTGAAGAACGCGGTGGCCAACGTCAACGGCACGATTGCCGACATGCTGAAGGGTTTCGACGCGGCCGACCAGAAGGGCCTGGACGGCAAATTGATCGCGCTGGACGGCACGCCGAACAAGGGCAAGCTGGGCGCGAATGCGTTGCTCGGCGTTTCGATGGCGGCGGCGCACGCGGTGGCCGATTCGCGCGGCGAGCCGCTGTGGAAGTACCTGTCCAGCTTCAATCAGGCTGGCGGCAAGCCCGGCGCGCTGCCGGTGCCGATGATGAACATCATCAACGGCGGCGAGCACGCGGACAACAACATCGACGTGCAGGAGTTCATGGTGCTGCCGGTGGGCATGCCCAGCTTCGCCGAGGCGCTGCGCGCCGGCGCGGAAATCTTCCATGCGCTGAAGAGCGTGCTGAAGGGCAAGGGCCTCAACACGGCGGTGGGCGACGAGGGCGGCTTCGCGCCGAACCTGCGTTCCAACATCGAGGCGCTCGACACCATCCTCGAGGCGATCCACAAGACCGGCTACAAGGTCGGCAGCGAGATCCTGCTCGGCCTGGATGCGGCCAGCTCGGAGTTCTACAAGGACGGCAAGTACGACCTGGCGGGCGAAGGCAAGCAGTACAGCTCGGCCCAGTTCGTCGACCTGCTGGCCGGCTGGGCCAAGCAGTACCCGATCGTCACCATCGAGGACGGCATGGCCGAAGGCGACTGGGACGGCTGGAAGCTGCTCACCGACACCATCGGCGATCGCGTGCAGGTGGTTGGCGACGACCTGTTCGTGACCAATCCGACGATCTTCCGCGAAGGCATCGAGAAGAAGATCGCCAACTCGATCCTGATCAAGGTAAACCAGATCGGCACGCTGTCCGAAACGCTGGAAGCGATCGCGATGGCCGACGCGGCGAAGTATTCGGCGGTGATCTCGCACCGCTCCGGCGAGACCGAGGACACCACCATCGCCGACATCGCGGTGGCGACCACGGCCACCCAGATCAAGACCGGTTCACTGTGCCGCAGCGACCGCGTGGCGAAGTACAACCAGCTGCTGCGCATCGAGGAAGCGCTGGGTTCGGCGGCACGCTACGCCGGGCGCGACGCCTTCCCCAACCTCAGCCGCCTGCCGGGCTGAGCGGGCAGCCCGCTCCCATGCTGCGCTGGATCGCCGTCATCCTGATCCTGCTGCTGATCGGTCTGCAGCTGAAGCTGTGGACCGGCAACGGCAGCATGCGCGAGGTGGACACCTTGCGCGTGGCGGTGAAAAAGCAGACGGACGACAACGCAAAGCTGCTGCAGCGCAACCAGGCGGTCGGTGCCGACGTGCAGGATCTCAAGCACGGCGACCAGGCGGTCGAGGCGCGGGCGCGCACCGAACTGGGTCTGATCAAGCCGGGCGAAGTGTTCTACCAGGTGGTCGAGCCGCCTGCCGGCGCGGGCAGCAGCACGCCACCGCCGGTCGCCCAACCCGCCGGATCGCCATGAACGCGGCTCGGCTGTGGTGCGTGGTGCCGGCCGCAGGGCGCGGTACCCGGGTCGGCGGTGACTGCCCCAAGCAGTACTTGCCGCTGGCCGGACGTCCGTTGATCGAGCACACCCTGGAACGGCTCGCCGCGCATCCGCGCATCGCCGGCCTGCTGGTGACGCTGGCCGCGACGGATGCGCACTGGTCGGGCATGGAAACGCTGCACGGCAAGCCGGTGCGGGTCGCGATCGGCGGAGCGGAGCGCAGCGATTCGGTGCTGGCCGGACTGCAGGCCTTGCCGGCTTCGGTGGCCGCCGATGACTTCGTCTTGGTGCACGATGCCGCGCGGCCGTGTGTGCGCACGGCGGATATCGACAGGCTGATCGAACTGGCCAGTGCCAGCGACGGCGGCCTGCTGGGCGCGCCGCTGCGCGACACGCTGAAGCGGGCCAATGCCGTCGGGTGCAGCGAATTCACCGAAGCACGCGACCTGCGCTGGCGCGCCTTCACGCCACAGATGTTCCGTCGTGCTCAACTGTCGGCGGCGCTGGGTGACGCGGCGCGGCGCGGCGTGAATGTCAGCGACGAGGCGATGGCGATGGAACAGGCCGGCTTCGCACCGCTGCTGGTCGAGGGCGCCGAGGACAACATCAAGGTGACCACGGCAGCGGACTTCGCGCTGGCCGAATTCCTGCTTTCAAGGACTGCATGATGCGCATCGGTACAGGTTTCGATGTCCACGCCTTTGGCGAAGGCGACCATGTCGTCCTCGGCGGCGTGCGCATCGCGCATCGACGGGGCGTGGTGGCGCATTCCGATGGCGACGTGGTGATCCACGCGCTGTGCGACGCGATCTTCGGCGCGCTGGCGCTGGGCGACATCGGCCGGCATTTTCCGCCCACCGACGAACGCTGGCGCGACGCCGACAGCCGCCAGTTCCTGCGGCATGCGGCGATGCTGATGGCGCAGCACGGCTACCGGCTGGGCAACGCCGACATCACGGTGATCGGCGAGGCACCCAAGGTCACCCCGCACGCGCAGGCGATGCGCGAGAACCTGGCGGTCGACCTGGACTGCGGGGTCGGCTGCATCAGCGTGAAGGCAACCACCACCGAGAAACTCGGCTTTTGCGGCCGTGGCGAAGGGATCGCGGCCCAGGCCTGCGTCCTGCTGGAGCGCGCGTGAGCGAGATCGAGACCCGCAGTGCGGTCGGTCGCCTGCATGACCAGCTTGAAGCCATTCAGGGCGTGCTTCACCGGCAGGACGACGATGTTCCGCTGACCGAAGAGCTGCAGGCCGAGTTGCGCCTGCAACTGGATGCGCTGCATCCGGCCGATATCGCTTTCATCCTCGAATCGCTGCCGCTGGACGACCGTCTCGCGGTCTGGCAACTGGTCAAGGCCGATCGCGACGGCGAGATCCTGCTGGAAGTGTCCGACGCGGTGCGCGAGTCGCTGATCGCGGACATGGACCGGCACGAGATCCTCGCCGCGGCCGAAACGCTGGACGCCGACGAACTGGCCGACCTGGTCGAGGACCTGCCCACGGCGATGCTGCCGGAGCTGATGGCCGGCCTCGATGCGCAGCAGCGCGAGCAGGTGCAGTCGGCGCTGTCGTGGGAGGACGACCAGCTCGGCGCGCTGATGGACTTCGAGATGGTCACCATCCGCGAGGACGTCAGCCTGGAAGTGGTGCTGCGCTACCTGCGCCGCTGGGACGAACTGCCGGCGCAGACCGACAAGCTGTTCGTGATCAACCAGGACAACCTGCTGACCGGCGTGCTGCCGCTGCACTGGTTGCTGGTGAATCCGCCGGAGAAGATGGTCAGCGAGGTGATGGCGCCGGACGTCAACACCTTCCACCCGGCCGATGACGCCTACGACGTGGCCCAGGCGTTCGAACGCTACGACCTGGTGACCGCGCCGGTGGTCGACGACCGCGGCCACCTGATCGGCCGCATCACCATCGACGCGATGGTCGACGTGATCCGCGAGGAGAGCGAAAGCGAGGCACTCAGCCGCGGCGGCCTGCGCGAGGAAGAAGACATCTTCGCCTCGGTGTGGGCCTCGCTGAAGAACCGCTGGTCGTGGCTGGCGATCAACCTGGTCACCGCCTTCATCGCCTCGCGCGTGATCGGCCTGTTCGAGGGCTCGATCGAGCGGCTGGTGGCGCTGGCCGCGCTGATGCCGATCGTGGCCGGCATCGGCGGCAATTCCGGCAACCAGACCATCACCATGATCGTGCGCGCGCTGGCGCTGAACCAGATCACCGCCGAGAGCGCCAAGCGCCTGTGGCGCAAGGAACTGACCGTGTCGCTGGTCAACGGCCTGATCTGGGGCGGGGTGATCGGCCTGGTGGCGTGGTTGCTGTACGACAGCCTCTCGCTGGGACTGGTGATGACGGCGGCGATGACACTGAACCTGCTGCTGGCGGCGTTTGCCGGCGTCGGCATTCCCGTGTTGATGACGAAATTCGGGCGCGATCCGGCGCTGGGTTCCAGCGTGCTGATCACCGCGATGACCGACAGCGGCGGCTTTTTCATCTTCCTCGGACTGGCCACGATCTTTCTGGTCTAGTCCAGGCCTGGCGCGCCCGCCGCTGCACGCCTTCCGATTCATCGTTGCCGGGAAACCCCATGTCAGAACTTCCCCAAGCCTTCGGCCATCCTCCGCTGACTGCCCGAATGCGCGTCAGCGCCGAGGATTTCCAGGTCGAGGAAGTGCTGGGCCATGACGCCGACGGCGCCGGCGAACACGCCCTGTTGTGGGTGGAAAAGCGCGGCGCGAATACCGACTGGGTTGCCCGCGAACTGGCGAAGTTCGCGGGCGTGCCTCCGCTGGCGGTGGGTTTTGCCGGGCTGAAGGATCGCCACGCGGTGACCCGCCAGACCTTTTCGGTGCAACTGGCCGGCAAGCCCGATCCGGACTGGTCGGCCTTTCCCCATGCCGAGGTGAAGGTGCTGGCCGCCACCCGCCATTCGCGCAAGCTCAAGCGCGGTGCGCTGCGCGGCAACCGCTTCGTGCTGGTGTTGCGCGAGGCCGCCGGCGACCGCGCCGGGGCCGAGGCCGTGCTCGCGCAGATCGCCGCCCGGGGCGTGCCGAACTACTTCGGCGAACAGCGCTTCGGCCGGGAAGGCGGCAACGTCGCCCAGGCCCGCGCGATGTTCGGCGGGCGCCGCGTCGACCGCGACAAGCGCTCGATGCTGCTGTCGGCGGCCCGCTCGCAGATCTTCAACAACGTGCTGGCGGCGCGGGTCGAGCGCAACGCCTGGGATACGCCGCTGCAGGGCGAGATCTGGTCGCTGGCCGGCTCGCGTTCCTGGTTCGGGCCCGAGCCGTTCACGCCCGAGCTGGCCGAGCGCCTGGCCCGCGCCGACATCCATCCCTCCGGTCCGTTGTGGGGGCAGGGCGAGCCGCCCTCCGAAGAGGAAGTGGGTGAGCTGGAACGCGGGATCGCCGCGCAGGACAGTGACCTCGTGGCGGGTCTGGTGGCGGCGCGGATGGACCAGGAGCGCCGGCCGTTGCGCCTGCTGCCGAAGGACTTGCGCTGGCATTGGCTGGGCGACGATGCGCTGGAGCTGTCGTTCGAATTGCCCGCGGGCGCTTATGCCACGGTGGTCGTGCGCGAGTTGGCCACGATCGTGTAGCGGATGGTGCTGCCGGAGTCAGCCCTTGAGCAGCACGACGACCGCACCGGTGCCGCCCAACGCCGGCCGCGCCGAGGCGAACGCGATCACGTCGTCGCGCCGGCGCAGCATGCGATCGGTGAGTCCCTTCAGTACCGGCCCGGCGGATTTCGAGCGCAAGCCCTTGCCATGCACGATGCGCACGCAGCGCTGCCCGTGTTGCTTCGCTTCGGCGAGGAAGGCCACGATGCTGGCTTGTGCTGCGGCGGCGTTCATCTGGTGCAGGTCGAGGTCGTCCTGCACGCTGAACTGGCCACGCTTGAGCTGGCGCAGCAGCTTCGGCGAATAGCCATCGCGCAGGTAGGCCAGCTCTTCGCCGACTTCGAGCACGGCCGGGTCGAACGCCATGTCCAGCAGCTCGCCCGGCACGGCCGCTTCGTCGGCCTCCAGCATGTGCGGGTACGGCGCCGGCCGCGCCGCAGCCGGCGGTGCAGCCACCGGGTCGAGCACGCGCACCTCGCCGATCGCCTCGCGAAACAGCTGGCTGTCGGCATCGGTGATCGGAGCGGGCGGACGGCGCTTCATCGGGCCATGCTAACCAATGCGGCGCGGCCGGGCGAATGGCGAAAGCACCGGGGAACGGCGTGAAACCGGGGGCGCGCTCCGGTAGACTTCGAGGCTTCAGCAGTGCGCTGCCGCAGGATGGTAATGAGCACCTGCGTGTCGCTTTCCACGGAGCATCATGCGAGTTCTGGTAAGTAACGACGATGGCGTGGATGCTCCGGGCATCCGCGTGCTGGCCGAGCGTCTCGGCGAAGTGGCGGACGTGACCGTGGTCGCGCCCGACCGGGACCGGTCAGGTGCAAGCAATTCGCTGACCCTGGACGCACCCTTGCGGGTGTTGCCGATGGCCAACGGCTACTACCGGGTGGCGGGCACGCCCACCGATTGCGTGCACCTGGCGCTGGCCGGGCTGCTCGATGAGGAGCCGGACATGGTCGTGTCGGGCATCAACAACTCGGCCAACCTCGGCGACGACGTGATCTATTCCGGCACCGTCTCGGCGGCGATGGAAGGACGCTTCCTGGGGCTGCCGGCGATCGCCGTTTCGCTGGTCAGCCACGACCACAAGGGCGTGCACTACGACTCGGCCGCGAAAGCGGTGCTGCTGCTGATGAACCGCCTGCTGGTCGATCCGCTGCCCGCCGACACCATTCTCAACGTCAACGTGCCCGACCTACCCTGGGCCGACATCCAGGGCTTCGAAGTCACCCGGCTCGGGCGTCGCCATCGCGCGGCCCCCTGCATCGCGCAGACCGATCCGCGGGGTCGGCCGATCTGGTGGATCGGCCCGGCCGGCGAGGCCGATGACGCCGGCCCCGGCACCGACTTCAACGCCGTGCGGCGGGGTTTCGTCTCGGTGACGCCGATCCACGTCGATCTGACCCGGTTCCAGGCACTGGAGAAAGTCAGCAGCTGGATGCAGCCGCTCAGCGACGAGATGAGCACCGCGATGGCCGAAGGCCGCAATCCCACGAACGAGGTGGCCTGAGCCATGACGGTCTATCCACTGCCGGCGGCAGAGCTGAAGGGCGAGGGCATGACGTCGCAGCGCGCCCGCGACCGGCTGGCTGCGATGCTCAAGGACAGCGGCATTCGCGATGCGCGGGTGATCGAAGTGATCCGCAACCTGCCGCGCCATCACTTCATCGATCAGGCGCTGCATTCGCGCGCCTACGAGAATGATGCGTTGCCGATCGGCCATGGCCAGACCATCTCGCAACCGTGGGTGGTGGCGCGCATGACCGAAGCCCTGCTCGAGCATTTCGACGCCAAGCAGGGCATGCCGCAGAAAGTGCTGGAGATCGGCACCGGCTCGGGCTACCAGGCCGCGGTGCTGGCCGCGCTGGTGCCGCAGCTGTTCACGGTGGAGCGGATCGAGGCACTGTTGCGCCAAGCCCGGCGCCGCTTCCGCCAATTGGGCCTGACCAACCTGCGCTCGCGCCACGACGACGGCAAGCTGGGCTGGCCTGACGAGGCACCGTTCGATGCGATCATCCTCACCGCCGCTGGCGACACCATTCCCACCCGCATCCTCGATCAGCTCAGCCCGACCGGCGTGCTGGTGGCGCCGGTGGGTTCACCCAGCCGGCAAACGCTGATCCGCATGCGTGGCGACGGGCAGGGCGACTTCATCCAGGAAGAGCTCGGCCCGGTCAGCTTCGTGCCCCTGCTTGGCGGTATCGGCTGATGCGCCTGTTTGCCGGGTTGTACGCGCGTGCACTGAGCTGGGCGCGCGATCGCAGAGCGTTGTACTACCTGTCCGGGCTCAGTTTCGTCGAGGCGTTCATCTTCCCGATCCCGCCGGAAGTGATGCTGGCGCCGATGATGCTGGGCAAGCGGCACAAGGCGTTCTTTTTCGCCAACATCAGCCTGCTGTTTTCGCTGCTGGGCGCCCTGGTCGGCTACGTGCTGGGCCACTGGGCCTTCCACGCGCTGCGGCCCGCGCTGGATGCGCTGCATCTGCTGACGCCGATCGAACAGGGCGTGGCGGTGCTGAGCAAGCAGATGGTCGAGCATCACTGGGGCATGTTCGGCGTGCTGATCCTGGCTGCGCTGCAGCCGGTGGTGCCGATGAAGTTCGTCACCTGGGCCTGCGGCATCATCGGCGTGCCGATCCTGCCGTTCCTGGCCTGCATCGGGCTCGGCCGCGGCAAGCGCGTGTGGCTGCTTGCCTTGTTGATCCGCCTGTTCGGCGAACGCGCCGAGCGCATCCTGCACAAATACGTCGAGTGGATCGGCTGGACGGCCTTGCTGGCGCTGGCGCTGCTGCTGGTGTGGTGGTTCGTCCTGCGCTGAAGTGGTGAATTTTCCAAGCCGGGCGAGCCTGGCGGCCTCCCGCCACGGTGACGTCGCATGAAAATCACTGTCTGCCTCGGTATGCTGATGCCCATGGATCGATATCTTCAATGGCCGGCGTTGCTGGTCGCAGCCTCGCTGCTTGCTGCCTGCGGCACCATGCGCAGCTCGGTCGTGGTGGAGCCGGCGGCCGGAACGACTTATCGCCACGCCGCCGTGGTCACCCCGCCGCCAGCTCCCGCGCGTACGCCGATACCCGGTGGCAGCTACCAGGTGCTGCATGGCGACACGCTTTATTCGATCGCGTTCCGCAAGGGCGTGGATTTCCGTGACCTGGCCCAGTGGAACGGGATTGCCGTGCCATACACGATCTGGCCGGGGCAGCGCCTGACGCTGGCGCCGCCGGGCAAGCGTGCGGTGGCACCGTCGAGCGTTGCCGCGCCCGTGCAGGCGGCAGGTTCGAGCGTCGCCGCCGCGCCGGTGTTCGAGTCCGTGCCGATGCCGGCATCGCCCGCCACGGCGGCGGCCGGTGGGGTATCGGCGTCCGCGCATTCGCCTGCTGCCCCGGCAGTTTCGCCGGCGGTCACGGCGACAAAGCCGGTCAAGCCCGCGGTTGCCGCGGCGGCGCCCAGTGTCGTGCCGGTCGCCGGCGTTGCACCGGTGGCACCGGCCGCCATGCCGCCACCGGCCACGCCGGCGGCGGGAGTTTCGCGGGTGGTCAGCGGGGTGCAGTGGCACTGGCCAGCCGAGGGCAACCTGGTGGGTCGCTTCAACAGCGCCGATGCGATTCCCGGCATCGAGATCGCGGGCAAGTCCGGCGATCCGATCCGGGCGGCCGCCGATGGCGTGGTGGTCTACAGCGGCAACGGCCTGGTCGGCTATGGCGAACTGGTGATCATCAAGCACAGCGACAGCTTCCTGTCGGCGTATGGCCACAACCGCAAGCGGCTGGTCAAGGAAGGGCAGCAGGTGAGCAGGGGGCAGCAGATCGCCGAGATGGGCTCGACCGGCACCACCCGCAACGAGCTGGAATTCCAGATCCGCAAGGACGGCAATCCGGTCGATCCGCTGGGCTATCTGCCGCAGCGTTGATGCGGCCGGTCACCGCCCGGGCCGCGGCCCGGGCGCAGCGGCAATCAGCTTGGTGGCAATCAGCCTGGCGGCAGGATGAAGGCGGCGACCACCCGGCGGCCTTCGTCGGCCAGCAGGTTGTAGGTGCGCGCTGCAGCGGCGTTGTCCATCACCTCGATGCCGATGTTCCTGCGCAGGAAGCCTGCCATGAACGCGGCCGCCGGAAAGGTCTGGCGCACGCCGGTACCCAGCACGACCAGCTCGGGGTTCAGTGCCAGCAAGGCTTCGACATGGCTGGCATCGAGCGTTTCGGGAGCCGTGACGGGCCAGTTCTCGATCGCCCTGTCCGGTGCCAGCAGGAAGCTGGAGGTGAGTTCGCGATCAATCAGGGTGATGCCGTGCGCGGCCACCCGGCGCACGTACAGATAGCCTTCGGGGCGTTCCAGCGACAGATCCATCAGCGTGGCAGGGCGATCTTCGGTTCGTCGACATTGCGGCGGAACAGCACCACGACATGGCCGATCTGCTGGATCTGCTCGGCGCCGGTGCCGCCGGTGAGCACGTCGATCTGCGCCTGGCGCTCTTCCTTGTCGCCGCCGGAAAGCTTGATCTTGACCAGTTCGTGGATATCCAGCGCCTGGTTCAGTTCCTTCACCACGGCCTCCGTGGCGCCCTTGTTGCCCAGCAGGACGACCGCGCTCAGGTCATGGGCGAGGCTGCGCAGGTAACGGATCTGCGAGGAGGAGAGGGCCATGCGGTGGGACTCGATTCACGGTTGATGAACGGCAAAGGGTATCATGCGGGTATCCCGTTCCCCAATCGACGATTGCACGACATGGCCCGCAGCAAAAGCAGTGCAGTATGGCTGCGCGAACATTTCAACGACGAATACGTGAAAAAGGCCCAGGCCGAAGGCCTGCGCTCGCGTGCCGTATACAAGCTGGAGGAGCTGCTCGAACGCGACCGGCTGCTCAAGCCGGGCATCAACGTGGTCGACCTCGGTGCGGCGCCGGGCAGCTGGTCCCAACTGGTGCGCAACCGGCTGGGTGACAGCGGCAAGGTCTTCGCCCTGGACATCCTGCCGATGCAAAGCATCGCCGGGGTGGACTTCCTGCAGGGCGACTTCCGCGAGGAAAGTGTGTTGAAGGAGCTGGAGTCGCGCCTGGATGGCCTCAAGGTCGATCTTGTACTGTGCGACATGGCCCCCAATATGAGTGGAGTGGCCCTGGCCGACCAGATCCGCGCGATGGCTTTGTGCGAACTGGCGCTCGACTTCAGCCGGGAATGGCTGAAGCCGGGCGGATCGTTCCTGATCAAGTTGTTCCAGGGTGTCGGCTTTGACGATTACTTGCGCAGCTTGCGCGCGGACTTCAGCCGCGTGACGATGCGTAAACCTAAGGCCTCCCGCGCGCGTTCGCGTGAGGTATATGCGCTGGCGACGGGCCGCAAGCCCGTCGCGGCGTCACCGGGCGAGAACCGTGCATGAATGAAACAGCGAAAAATGTGTTGCTCTGGGTAATCATCGCGGTGGTGCTGTTCACCGTGTTCCAGAACTTCAACCCGCGTGGCGCCGCTTCCACGGACATGGCCTACAGCGCGTTCGTGCAAAGCGTGGACAACGGCAACGTGGCCAACGCCACGATCGGCGCCGACCAGCCCGCCACGATCAGCGGCAAGCTGAAGGATGGCAGCGCGTTCCGCACCGTCGCCCCGATCCTGGGCTTTTCCACCAGCCAGGTGGTCAAGCAGATGCAGGACAAGGGCGTCGAAGTCCGGCAGGACCCGTCCGAAGGTTTCTCGCTGATCGGCCTGCTGGTGAGCTGGCTGCCGGTGCTGCTGATCGTGGGCGTGTTCATCTGGTTCATGCGCCAGATGCAGTCCGGTGGTGGCGGCCGCGGCGCGATGAGTTTCGGTCGTTCGCGCGCGAAGCTGCAGGGCGAGGACCAGATCAAGGTCAACTTCGGCGACGTGGCCGGTTGTGACGAAGCCAAGGAGGAGGTCGGCGAACTGGTCGAGTTCCTGCGCGATCCGTCCAAGTTCCAGAAGCTCGGCGGCAAGATTCCCCGTGGCGTGCTGATGGTCGGTCCTCCGGGCACCGGCAAGACCCTGCTGGCGAAGGCCATCGCGGGCGAGGCCAAGGTGCCGTTCTTCTCGATTTCCGGTTCGGACTTCGTCGAGATGTTCGTTGGCGTCGGCGCCAGCCGCGTGCGCGACATGTTCGAGCAGGCCAAGAAGCATGCGCCCTGCATCATCTTCATCGACGAAATCGACGCGGTCGGCCGTCATCGCGGCGCCGGCCTCGGTGGCGGGCACGACGAGCGCGAGCAGACCCTGAACGCCTTGCTGGTCGAGATGGACGGCTTCGAGGGCAGTGAAGGCATCATCGTCATCGCAGCGACCAACCGTCCCGACGTGCTCGACCCGGCCCTGTTGCGTCCGGGCCGCTTCGACCGCCAGGTCGTCGTGGGGCTGCCCGACGTGCGCGGTCGCGAGCAGATCCTCAAGGTGCACATGCGCAAGGTGCCGACCGCCAGCGACGTCAACGCCATGACGATCGCCCGCGGCACCCCCGGTTTCTCCGGTGCCGATCTGGCCAACCTGGTCAACGAGGCCGCCTTGTTCGCCGCGCGCGAGAACGCGCGTGAAGTGCGCATGAGCCACCTCGACAAGGCGCGCGACAAGATCCTGATGGGTACCGAGCGTCGCTCGATGGCGATGAGCGAGGACGAGAAGAAACTGACCGCCTATCACGAGGCAGGTCATGCCATCGTCGGCCGCCTCGTCCCCGAGCACGACCCGGTCTACAAGGTCACCATCATTCCGCGTGGGCGCGCGCTTGGCGTCACCATGTACCTGCCCGAAGGCGACAAGTACAGCATCAACCGGGTGGCGATCCAGTCGCAGCTGTGTTCGCTGTATGGCGGCCGCGTGGCCGAGGAGCTGATCTTCGGCGCCGACAAGGTCACCACCGGTGCCTCGAACGACATCGAGCGGGCCACCAAGATGGCGCGCAACATGGCCACCAAGTGGGGCCTGTCGGACGAACTTGGCCCGATCACCTACGGCGAGGACGAGGACGAGGTCTTCCTCGGCCGCTCGGTGACCCAGCACAAGAGCATCTCCAACGAAACCGCGAGCAAGATCGATGGCGTGGTGCGGGGCATCCTGGATCGCGCCTATGCGCGCAGCACGGAACTGCTGACGGCGAATCTGGACAAGCTGCACATGATGGCCGACGCCCTGCTGCAGTACGAGACGATCGACGCACACCAGATCGACGACATCATGGCCGGGCGCGTTCCCGGACCGCCGGCGGACTGGACGAAGAGCGCCTCCACCGGCAGCACGCCGCCACCGCCGCCGCCGAAGGGCGACACCGGCTCGGCCGTGGGCAAGGTCGGTGATCCGGCGCCGCAGAGCCGCGACAGGTGGAATGGCTGATCGTCGTTTGGACGGCTATTCGGGCAACAGGGAAAGGGCGACCGATGGTCGCCTTTTTCATGGCCGGACCATCGGCGACAAATTTGATGAAGAAATTTTGCGAAAAGGGTTGACGCAAGAGGTCGGAGTCTGAATAATTCCGCTTCTGGCTTCGCCGGCTTGTTCCCCAGACAACCGCCGGTTCGGCTGAAAAGTTTCACAGTGCGCCCGTAGCTCAGTTGGATAGAGTACCTGGCTACGAACTAGGTGGTCGGGAGTTCGAATCTCTCCGGGCGCACCATTTTTATTCCGGGACAGGGTGTCTGCATCCGTCCTGTTTTCAACCAGGAGCCTGCAAGGTCCGCGTTGGAAACGGTGGTGAGGAAATACCAAGGTGTGCTTCGATACGATTGACTGGGCGAGGCGTCACCCGTAACATTTCAAGGCTTCGGTGGCGAGATGACCGGGGATTCGAAAAGCGGGGTATAGCTCAGTCTGGTAGAGCGTTGCGTTTGGGACGCAAAAGTCGGGGGTTCGAATCCCTCTGCCCCGACCAGCGACACGTTCTGCCGACAGGACGGCGCCTGTAGCTCAACCGGATAGAGCATCGGCCTTCTAAGCCGACGGTTGCAGGTTCGAGTCCTGTCTGGCGCACCAGTATCAAACGATGGTGGATGTAGCTCAGCTGGTTAGAGTCCCGGATTGTGATTCCGGTTGTCGTGGGTTCGAATCCCATCATCCACCCCAGTTTCAAATCCGTCCATGCGGATACAATCAGTTCATGGGCCGTTAGCTCAGTTGGTAGAGCAGTTGACTCTTAATCAATTGGTCCACAGTTCGAATCTGTGACGGCCCACCAATAAAACAGCCACCCAGGGAAACCCGGGTGGCTGTTCTCTTTGCGGAATCCGAAAGCCGCGACCGTGATGAAGTCACGAGGCTGGCGGTGCGGGGCGAACCCGAGGGTTCGCTCTGCACCGCCATGGCCGAGGTGGTGGCCTCGTCCTCAGATGGTCTTTGCCAGTCCGTCGGCCACGCCGATGTAACTGCCGGGCGTCAGTTCCAGCAGCCGCTGTTTCGCCTCGGCCGGAAGATCCAGGCCGGCGATGAATTCGCGCATCGAGTCCCTGGTGATGCCGTGGCCACGGGTCAGCGCCTTGAGTTGTTCGTAGGGCTGCGGCAGGCCGTAGCGGCGCATCACGGTCTGCACGGCTTCGGCCAGCACTTCCCAGCTGGCGTCGAGGTCGGCGCCGATGCGCTCGGCGTTGACGTTGAGCTTGCCCAGACCCTTCTTCAATGACTCCAGCGCCACCAGGCCGTGACCGAACGCGGTGCCCAGCGCACGCAGCACGGTGGAGTCGGTGAGGTCGCGCTGCCAGCGGCTGATCGGCAGCTTTTCGGCGAAGTGGCCGAGCAGCGCATTGGCGAGACCGAAGTTGCCTTCGGCGTTTTCGAAGTCGATCGGGTTGACCTTGTGCGGCATGGTGGAGGAGCCGACTTCGCCGGCCTTCAGCGTCTGCTTGAAGTAACCCAGCGAGATGTAGCCCCAGATGTCCCGGGCCAGGTCGATCAGGATGATGTTGGCGCGGCGCACCGCGTCGCAGTATTCGGCCACGTTGTCATGCGGTTCGATCTGGGTGGTGTAGGCGTTGTAGTCGAGGCCCAGGCTTTCGACGAAACGCTGCGAGAACGCGCGCCAGTCCACTTCCGGGTAGGTGATGACGTGGGCGTTGTAGTTGCCCACGGCGCCGTTGATCTTGCCGGAGACTTCGACCGCCACCAGCTGCTGGCGCTGGCGCTCCAGGCGCGCCACCACGTTGGCGATTTCCTTGCCCAGCGTGCTGGGCGAGGCGGTCTGGCCGTGGGTGCGCGAGAGCAGCGGCAGGTTCGCGTTGTCGTGGGCCATGTCGCGCAGCTTGCCGATCACGGCGTCGAGCTGCGGCAGCAGCACGCCGCTGCGGGCGTCGCGCAGCATCAGCGCGTAGGACAGGTTGTTGATGTCCTCGCTGGTGCAGGCGAAGTGCACGAATTCCTTCGCCTGCGCCAGGCTGGCGTCGGCGCCGATCTTTTCCTTGATGAAGTACTCGACCGCCTTGACGTCGTGGTTGGTGGTCGCCTCGATCGCCTTGATCCGCTCGCCGTCGGCTTCGCTGAAGTTTTCCGCGATGGCCTTCAGGGTGGCGACCTGGGCTGCGTCGAAAGACGGCAGCTCGACGATCTTCGGTTCGGCGGCCAGCGCCAGCAGCCATTCGATCTCCACCTGCACGCGGCGGTGCATCAGGCCGAATTCGCTGAAGATCGGGCGCAGCGCTTCGACCTTGCTGGCATAGCGGCCATCCAGCGGCGACAGGGCGGTGAGGGCGTGGTTGGACATCGGGGCGTTCCGGCGAGGGGAAACCGCCATTTTACATTGACGGCGCGTCCGTGCCCGGCGGCTTATAGTGGGCGGACGCATCCGTTCTCCCTTGTATCCCGAACGTGGCGCCGCCCCCGATCCATCCATTTCCCAAGGATCTTCCCCATGAGCAATTTCCGCATCGAACACGACAGCATGGGCGAGCTGAAAGTCCCCGCCGACGCGCTGTACGGCGCGCAGACCCAGCGCGCGATCGACAACTTCCCGATTTCCGGCCTGCACCTGCCGCGCCCGTTCATCCGCGCCCTGGGCCTGATCAAGGCGGCCGCGGCCGAGGTCAACGTCGCGATGGGGCATTTGAAGAAGAACCAGGCCGCGGCGATCCGCAAGGCGTCGATGGCAGTGGCGGAAGGCCAGCATGACACGCAGTTTCCGATCGACATCTTCCAGACCGGCTCGGGCACCAGCACCAACATGAACGCGAACGAGGTGATCGCGCACCTGGCGGTGGCGGCGGGCGCAAAGGTGCATCCGAACGACCACGTCAATTATGGGCAAAGCTCGAACGACGTGATCCCCACCGCAATCCACGTCAGCGCCACGCTGACCACCAGCGAGCAGTTGCTGCCCGCGCTGAAGCATCTGAAGAAGGCGATCGACCAGCGCGCCCGCGAGCTGAAGAACACGCCCAAGACCGGCCGCACCCACCTGATGGATGCGATGCCGATCACCTTTGGCCAGGAGCTGTCGGGCTGGGCTGCACAGATCGGCTCGGCGATCGAACGCATCGAGGATGCCCTGAAGCGCATGCGCCGCTTGCCGCAGGGTGGCACGGCGGTGGGCACGGGCATCAACGCCGATCCGAAGTTCGGTCCGGCGATGGCGCTGCAGCTGAAGAAGCTGACCGGGGTGAAGTTCGAGTCGGCGGAAAATTATTTCGAGGGCATGGCCGCGCAAGACGCAGCGGTGGAACTGTCCGGCGCGCTGAAGACGCTGGCGGTGGCGCTGATGAAGATCGCCAACGACCTGCGCTGGATGAACTCGGGTCCGCTGGCTGGCCTGGGCGAGATCGAGCTGCCGGCGCTGCAACCGGGTTCGTCGATCATGCCGGGCAAGGTCAACCCGGTGATCCCGGAGGCGGTGGCGATGGTCGCCGCCCAGGTGATCGGCAACGACGCCTCGATCACCATCGCCGGCCAGTCCGGCAACTTCCAGCTCAACGTGATGCTGCCGCTGATCGCGCACAACCTGCTGCAGTCGATCGGGATACTGGCCAACGTCAGCGTGCTGCTGGCCGACAAGGCGATCGCCGGGTTCAAGGTCAACAAGGCGAGGGTCGACCAGGCGCTGGCAATGAACCCGATCCTGGTCACCGCGTTGAACCCGGTGATCGGCTACGAGAAGGGCGCCGCCACGGCCAAGCTGGCGTACAAGCAGCACCGGCCGATCATGGAGGTGGCGCTGGAAACCACCGGCTTGTCGAAGAGCGAATTGAAGAAGCTGCTTGATCCGCTGACGCTGACCCGCGGCGGCATTCACGGCGAAGGCAAATAACCTGTCTGCAGCCTGGAAAGAAGTGGCCCGCACCATGCGGGCCACTTCCGTCGACAGTTTCGTTACCTTCAGTTGATCAGCAACGGACGCAGCGTGGGCCATGCGTTGTCGAGCATGCGCAACTGGGCGACCGCCGTCGGATGCACGCCGTCATCCAGCAGCAGGGTGGGCTTGTCCGAAACGCCGGCCATCAGGGACGGCAGCAGCGTGACGTGCTGATCCTTGGCAACCCGGGCATAGACCTGCCGCAGGGCGTCTGCGCAGTGATCCTTGTCGAGCTTGGGCGGAATCTCGAAACCCAGTACGGCGACCTTCGCTCCCGAGGCCTTGGCCAGGTCGATCAGCTGGGTCATGTGCTGTTCCAGCGTTTGCCGATTGGCGCCGAAGATGGCGTCGTTGGCGCCCAGCTCGAGGATGATCAGCCGCGGATGGTGGGTGGTGATCAGTGCGGGCAATTCCTTCAGCGCGTTATCCATGGTCTTGCCGCCGCGGCTGGCGTTGACGATCGAAGGCGGAGTCGTCGTGGCGTGGTCGACGCGTTGCTGCAGCAGGTTCACCCAGCCTGCCTCGGCCGGGATGCGGTGCGCCGAGCTCAGGCTGTCACCGACCAGCAGAACGGTCCCGGTCCGTGCCGTGGCATCGCTGGCGGGGGAGAGCGAGGCTTGCGCCAGCGGTGTGGCGAGAGTCAGTGCAAACAGGACGCAGGGCAGGAGGCGCATGGTGATTCCTTGGGGTGCGGGAGGCCGACGCAGTCGGGACGACTTCGTGGAGTGAACGGTGAGGCGGGAGGGGTGGATACGGGGCGGTATCCGCGCGGGAAGGGCTTCATCCGGCACGCGTGCCGGATGGTCCGTCGTCAGTCTTTGGCGTTGCTCTCGCAGTCCGCCACGTCAGATGAGCTGACGATCGAAGCGTAGGGCTTGAAGGACGCCAGTTGCGTGGCCAGCTGATCCTGCGCGGTCTTGATCGAAGCCTGCGCCTTGCAGATGTCTAGGCTCAGCTGCTGCATTTGCCCGGCTCCCGCCTCGGCTGTCTCGCCCGCATTGGCCGGCGCGGAGGACGTGCTGGCCACGACCGCTTTGGCCGCCATGCGGACGCCGGCCTTGCCCATGGCCAGGCCGGTTTCATGCACCGAGCGCACGCTCTGGTTGTATTGGGCCAGCAGGCTGCGTTCGGCGGGCGTGGTGACGACAGGCTTGCCGTCGACGGTGAACGCGCCGTCGGCATCGATCGTGGCCTTCGACGCGCCGATGACGCGCAGGGTCACCTGGTTTCCATCCAGAGTGATCGCACCATTGGCCATGACTGCGTCAGGCGTATTGCAGGCAGCGAGCGTGCATGCCAGTACGGCGAGAAGGAGCGGGCGGGCGAGAGCTTTCATGACAGGTCCGTTGTTCGGTTCAAGAGAGCGCTTGTGATCATGGTGTGTGCAACTCCGCCAGCCGCCGGGGCGGCCGACGGAAGCGGGTCCGCTCAGTCGGAGAACACGGCAAAGCCCTTCTTGCCATCCTTGTCGGTCATCTCCTTGCCGCAGTCATCGATGTCCTTTTGCGTCATCGTGGCGTAGGGCCTGAACGCCGGCATCGCCGCGGCGAGCTTCTGCTGCGAGGCCAGCAGGTCCGGCAGCCGCTTGCACAGGGCCATGGCGGCGGCCTGGATCTTGTCGGTCTGCGGCTTGATGCTCGCCTCGATCTCCTTGTCGTCCTTGCCGCTGAGCGCACCCCAGATGGCCTGCTTCGCCGCCGTGACGCCGATGTCCGCGCCCTGTGCACCGATGTCCATGCCGGCCTCGGCGATGCCGAGGACCTGCTGTCGGTAGTCGACCAGCATGACGTGCTGCTCCGGCGTGGCATCGATCGGCTTGCCCGCGATCACCAGGTTGCCTTGCGGGGTGATCGCCGCCTTGGGCAGGGAGGAGTCGTGGTGGACGCCCGGTTCCGTGTTGAAGTGGACGTCGCCGATGCTGATGTCCTTGGTGGCCAGTTCCTGCTTGGCCTGCTCGATGCCCTCACGGACTTTGGCGGCGATCGACGAGGACGAGGTCTGAGTGCTGGCTTGCTTTGCTGCCGGGGCATCCTGGTCCGAGTGGCTGCAGGCGGCCAGTGGCAGCAGCAGGGCCGATGCGAGGATGCCGCTGGCGAAGAGATGGCTTTTCATCGTGTGTTCTCCCTTGTGATTCGTAAGGATGGGTCAGTTGTCGTCGCGCCAGCGGCGGAACCAGGTCGCACCGGCCAGCAGGGCGGCGCCGATCACCACACCGATCCACAGGTTCGGCGAGGCTGCCAGGTGCCAGGTGTTGACCAGGTCCAGGACGTCGCTGCCGTTGCCGGTGACGTGGCTGACCATGTTGTCGCTGTCCGCGCTGAAGATGCTGCCGGTGCCGGGGAATACGCTGAACAGGGCGCGCTGCACGATGTTCTTCCAGAACCAGGTGGCCGGCAGGTTGAACAGGCCCATGATGCCGAACCAGCTCACCAGCAGACCGGCGCCGACCGGCAGTGCCACCGCCCACAGGAACGGCTTGCTGCGTGCCCAGGCCGAACAGATCAGCAACCAGCCCACCGCGGGCGCAGCCCACAACACATACAGCGGGATGTAGCCGATCAGGTTGAACATGACCTTGAACGGGTGCGCCAGTACCAGCAGCTGCCACACGTTGACGCCGTGGAAGGACAGCGTGATCGCCACGATCAGCAGTTGCAGCATGCCCACGATGATGCCCACGATCACGGCCACGATGGGCGCGACGACGGTGGCGCTGACGACCTTGGACAACACGGTGCTGGCGTCGGAGATCGGCAGCGATTTCCAGAACAGGATGCTGCGGTCGCGGCGATCGTCGTACAGCGCGCCGAGGCAGTAGAAGAACACCACGAAGCCGAGCACCACGATCAGCAATCCCATTGCCGAGTACATCGCGATGTCCAGGGCGAACCCGACCTTGCTCATGTCGCCGGCGTCCATGCCCTCGATGACCTTGCGCAGTCCGCCGCTGGCGCCGAAGCTGATGCCCTGGCGGGCGCCGAGCACCTCGGCGGTGATGATGCCCATGATGTTCAGCAGCAGGAAGATGCCGCCGGTGATGATCGGCGCCCAGAAGAAGCCGCCCCGATGTTCCCAGAATTCGCGCTTTACCAGCCAGTAGAAGGTTTTCATGCGTAGGTTCCCTTCATGGTGGCGACGAACAGGTCGCTGATGGACGGCCGGCGGGTTTCGCCCAGCTGTTCCAGCACCGCGCGGTTCGCGCCGTCAAACAGAAAAATGCTCTTGCCGAAGACCTGGCGTTCGTCGATGGGCTTCAATGCCCGGGCCGCATCGGCCTTGTCGGCGCCCACCATCACCTCGATGAAGCGTTCGCCCACCGCGTCCATGTCCGCATCCAGCACGATCCTGCCATCGCGGATGAACATCAGGTCGGTGAGGATGTGTTCGACTTCCTCGACCTGGTGGGTGGTGACGATGATCGTCTTGTTCTCGTCGAAGTAGTCTTCCAGCAGGTTCTGGTAGAACTGCTTGCGGTAGAGGATGTCCAGGCCCAGCGTGGGTTCGTCCAGGATCAGCAGGCGGGCGTCGATCGCCATCACCAGCGCCAGGTGCAGCTGCACGATCATGCCCTTGGACATCTGCCGCACGCGCTGGTCGGGCTGCAGCTTGGTGCGGGCCAGAAAGGCCTCGCACTTCTTGCGGTCGAAGCGCGGATGCACGTTGGCGACGAAGTCGATCGCCTGGCTCACCTTGATCCAGCGCGGCAGCACGGCCACGTCGGCGATGAAGCAGACTTCGCCCATCAGCTTGTCGCGCTGCTTGCGCGGGTCGAAACCCAGCACGTTCAGCTCGCCGCTGAAGTCGGTCAGTCCCAGGATGGCCTTCAGCGCGGTGGTCTTGCCGGCGCCGTTGGGACCGATCAGGCCCACGATGCGGCCGGGCTCGATCTGGAAGCTGGTGTTGTCCAGCGCCAGCGCCGACTTGTACCGCTTGGTCAGGCCGTTGGCCGTGATTACCGCGCTCATGATCCTTCCTCCTTGTCCGTGGCGGCTTCGCGCAGCAGTGTCTTGAGATCCAGCCCCATCCGCTGCAGCCGTGCAAACAGCGCCGGCCACTCTTCGCGCAGGAAGCGCTCGCGTTCCGATTTCAGCAGCGCCTCGCGAGCGCCTTCAATGACGAACATGCCCAAGCCCCTCCGTTTCTCAACCAGTTGTTCGTCGACCAGTTCCTGGTATGCCTTGGATACCGTCAGCGGATTGATCTGGTATTCCGCTGCCACCTGGCGTACCGACGGCAGCGGGTCGCCCTCGTTCAAGGCGCCGTCCAGGATCATCGCCACGACACGCTGGTGCAGTTGGCGATAGATCGGGACGCTGTCGTTCCAGGTAATGGTCATGTCTTATTCCTTGCTGATGCGACCGAATTTGTTGCCGAACGAATAGTAGGGCATGGCCAGTTGCGACCCGAGCAGGCTGAATTGCCCGGCGCCGTCGGACTCGCCCAGGTTGCCCAGCACCGACATCGTGGCGATGGTGGCGGTGTCGTTCCCGGGCAGCAGGGCCGCGCTGCGCATTTCCGCTGCGCTGGGGCGAACCTGGACCGGTGCCAGGTTGGTGACGCGGGCGGCGCCCTGCTGGGCAGCTGCGGCCGGCTGGCTGTCGACGTTGTAGTTGACGACGCTCAGGCTCGCGACGGTGAGCAGGACGGCGGCGGCGCTGGCGATCAGGTTGTGCGCTTTCATGACGGGCCTCCTTAGTGACCTCGTTGGGTGGTGTTGTAGTGAACTATAACACCGAGTTTTGAACCGTCAATAGGCTGGATGCAAATTGGCAACATGACTGATGGCAGGGGGCGCCGGATCGTCCGTGCAGGGGTATCAGGTCCATCCAGCGGAGACGGTTGCGCCGTTGGCCCGCGCTGCGCGGGCTTCATGCTTCAATACCTGGCGTCAATCCGGAGGTGAACGTGGATCTTGAACTGGCTGGTCGCATCGTCGTCATCACCGGCGCGAGCAAGGGCATCGGACTGGCTTGTGCGATCGCCTTCGCCCGCGAAGGCGCCAGCGTGATCGGCGTTTCCCGCGATCCGGCCAACCTGCGTGTCGCGCAGGAGCAACTGGCGTCGCTGGGCCTGGCCATGGATGTCGACCCGGCAGATCTCAAGGACAGCGTGGCGGCGCAACTGGTGATGGAACGCATCGTCAACGACCACGGGCCCATCGACGTGCTGGTCAATTGCGCGGGCGCCGCCCGGCGCACGCCGCCGGACGAACTGGACGCGACCGCCGTGCTCGCGGCGATGCAGGCGAAGTACCTCAGCTACATGCACGCGATCGATCCGGTGATTCGTGCAATGGCGGCGCGTGGCACGGGAAGCATCGTCAACGTGATCGGGCAGGGCGGTCGCCAGGCCAATCCGCAGCACATCGGCGGCGGTTCGGCGAACGCCGCCCTGATGCTGGCCACCGTGGGCTATGCCAATGCCTACGCCGGCAGGGGCGTGCGGGTGAATGCGATCAATCCGGGGATAACCCGTACCGGCCGCGTCGACGAAGGACTGGACGCCGCGGTGCGGGCGAGCGGGCAAGCGCGCGAGGCGCTGCTGGCAAGTCAGCTGGCCGGCATTCCACTGGGGCGCATGGCCGAGCCCGCCGAGATTGCCGATGTCGCGGTTTTCCTCGCCTCGGCGCGGGCCAGTTATGTCACCGGCGCCATCATCCCGATGGATGGCGGCAAGACCTCGACGATCTGAGCGCCACCACGGCAAGGGCAGGCACGGATGCCGGCCCTTGCGGGCCGATGGTCAGTCCCTGGCGACGTAGACCTGCTTGCCGCCGACCCAGGTCTGCAAGACCTTCGTGTTCCAGATCTTGCTGGAAGGGTCCTTCATCACGTCGTGATCGATCAGGATGAAGTCGGCCCACTTGCCCGGTTCCAACGTGCCCAGGGTCTTCTCGGCATGCTCGGCGTAGGCCGCGTCCAGGGTGAAAGCACGCAGGGCCTCGGTCAGGCTCAGGTCCTGCTGCGGGTACCAGCCACCCGGGGGCTGACCCTGATGGTCCTCGCGGGTCACCGCCGAATACAACCCGTAGAACGGATCGGGCGATTCCACGGGGAAGTCCGAGCCGGCGGCGATCACGGTGCCCTGCTTGAGGAAACGCTGCCAGGCATAGGCACCCTTGATGCGCTCGTGGCCGATCCGGTCCTCGGCCATGTTCATGTCCGAGGTGGCATGGGTGGGCTGCATCGAGGCGATCAGGTGCAGGCTCACGAAGCGCGGGATGTCCTGCAGCGAAACGATCTGCGCATGTTCGACGCGGTTGCGCAGGGCCACCGCATCCGGATGGGTCTTGTAGGCGGCGGCGAAGCTGTCCAGCACCTCGCGGTTGGCGTGGTCGCCGATGGCATGGATGCCGACCTGGTAGCCCTTGCCGAAGGCCTTCTCGATCTTCGAAGTCATCACCGCCGGCGACAGGAACAGCAGGCCGCTGTTGTGCGGATCGTCGGAGTAGGGCTTCAGCATTGCCGCGCCGCGGCTGCCCAGTGCGCCGTCGGCGAACAGCTTGACCGAGCGTACGGTGAGGAAGTCGTTGCCGTAGCCGATCAGCGGGCCGTCCTTGCTGATCGCGTCGAAGGCCTCGCCGGTGTCGCGGATCATCGCGTAAATGCGCGCGGTGAGCTTGTGCGCGTCGGCGTACTGCCGATACAGCTGGTAGTTCTCCAGATCGATGCCCGCATCGCTGACGCCGGTAAGCCCGACGCTGGCCATCTCGGCCAGCGCGGTGTCCAGCGCCTCGATCCGGTCCTTCTGCGTCAACGCAGGCACCACGGCGTTGACCAGGTCCACGGCGCCATCGACGAAGACACCGGACGGGTTGCCGTGGGCGTCGCGCTCGATGCGTCCGCCGCTGGGGTCCCGGGTGGTCTTGCTGACGCCGGCCAGCTTGATCGCCGCCGAGTTAGCCCATGCGGCATGGCCATCGATGCGGCTCAGCCATACCGGTCGGTCGGACACCACGGCATCAAGCTCTTTCGCAGTGGGGAAACGCCCCAGCTTCCAGATTTCCTGGTTCCAGCCGCCGCCGCGTATCCACTTCGCGTCCGGATGGGCCGCGGCATACGTCTTCACTTTCGCCAGCGCTTCGTCCAGCGATTTCGTGGTGCTGAGATCCACGCTGTTGCGGGCGTAGCCGAGTTCGAGCACGTGACCGTGAGCGTCGATCAGCCCCGGCAGCAGGGTCCGGCCGTGGCCGTCGACGACCTTCGCGCCACCGGCGCGCTTGATCAGGTCGGCGCTGGTGCCGGTGGCGACGACCTTGCCCTGGTCCACCAGCAAGGCCTGGAAATGCTGCAGCTTGCCATGGCTGTCGAGGGTGTAGCCGTTGACGTTGCTGACCAGCAGGTCGGCGGCCGAAGCCACCGGTGCCAGCACCAGCAGGGCCAGCAGGGAAAAACGGAGCGAACGGATCATGGGTGGGGTCCGATGATGGGTGGGCGAAGCTCCAGTGTGTCTGCCCCGGCCCGTTTTTTCCACCGCGTGCAAACGGTCGCGACTTGATTGACCGTCGATGCAAAGCGGATATATTCGGAACAATCTGACGGTGGATGTGTCCTTTCTGATCAATCGTCCCCAAATGGAAACGACGATGACCGTATTGAGCGGCGCCCTGCAGGACCTCAACGACCTTTACTTCTTTGCCGCCGTGGTGGAGCACGCCGGCTTCTCCGCCGCCGGCCGCGCCCTGGGTGTGCCGAAGTCGCGTCTCAGCAAGCGGGTCGCGCAGCTGGAGGAACGGCTCGGCGTGCGCCTGTTGCAGCGGACCACCCGACGCTTCGTGGTGACCGAGGTGGGCGAGCGCTTCTACGCGCATTGCCGCGCCGTGCTGGAAGAGGCGCAGGCCGCCCAGGATGCGGTGGACGAGTTGCGCGCCGAGCCGCGCGGCGTGGTGCGCCTGAGTTGCCCGGTGTCCCTGACCCAGACGGTGCTGGCCTACCTGCTGCCCGACTTCCTGGCGCAGTATCCGAAGATGCAGGTGCGCCTGCTTTCCAGCGATCGCCGGGTCGACGTTATCGGCGAGGGCTACGACCTGGCGATCCGCGTGCGCAACAAGCTGGATACCGATGCGAACCTGGTGGTGCGCAGTTTTGGCAACTCCCGCACCAAGCTGGTGGCCAGTCCGGCACTGCTGAAGGCGCAGGGGCGACCGACCTCCCCGGACGAACTGGCCAGGCTGCCGGCGTTGTCGATGCGCGAGCACGAGGGCGCGCAGACGTGGGAGCTGACCGACGCGGGCGGTGCCCAGGTCAACGTGGAGGTCCATGCACGCCTGATCACCGGCGATTTCGCCGTGTTGCTGGAAGCCGCCCGCCGCGGCATGGGCGTGGCGCTGCTGCCGGAGTTCGTCTGCGCGCCGGCGATCACGGCAGGCGATCTCGAAGTGGTGCTGCCGGACTGGAGCATGCCCGAGGGCACCATGCATTTCGTCTACCCCAGCCGGCGCGGCATGCTGCCCGGCGTGCGGGCGCTGGTGGATTTCCTGGCCGAGCGCCTGCCGGTCACCACCCTGCTCAAGCACGAACAGTGCAAGCAGCGCCCGCTGGATGCGCTGCCGAAGTCCTGATGCGCTACGCTTGAACCTTTATGGACATCCATACGGCCGAATGACAATGATCGAAACCAAGCTTCCGAAAGTCGGCACCACCATCTTCAGCGTGATGAGCCAGCTCGCGCTGGAGCACAAGGCGGTGAACCTGGGCCAGGGTTTTCCCGACTTCGAGCCGCCGCAGGCATTGCGCGACGCGCTGAACCACGCGATGAACGACGGCCGCAACCAGTACGCGCCGATGCACGGCACCGCGGCGCTGCGCGAGCAGATCGCCCTGAAGACCGAACGCCTGTATGGCCGCAAGCTCAACGTCGATACCGACATCACGGTGACCTCCGGCGCCACCGAGGCGATCTTCGCGGCGATCGCCGCCACGGTGCGCGCGGGCGAGGAAGTGATCGTGTTCGATCCGGCCTACGACTGCTACGAGCCGGCGATCGACCTGCAGGGCGCGCGCGCGGTGCACATCCCGCTGACCGTGCCGACATTCTCGATCGACTGGCAGCGCGTGCGCGAGGCGGTGACGCCGAAGACCCGCATGATCATGATCAACACGCCGCACAACCCGTCCGGTGCGGTGTTGTCTGCGGCGGATCTGGACGAACTGGCGGCGATCGTGCGCGACACGGAGATCGTGGTGTTGTCCGACGAGGTCTACGAGCACATCGTCTACGACGGCGCCCAGCACGAAAGCGTGCTGCGCCATCCGGAACTGGCCGGGCGCAGCTTCGTGGTGTCCTCCTTCGGCAAGACCTATCACTGCACCGGCTGGAAGGTTGGCTACGCGGTGGCGCCGGCTGCACTGAGCGCCGAGTTCCGCAAGGTGCATCAATACCTCACCTTCTGCACCTTCCATCCGGCGCAGGTGGCGTTCGCCGAATTCATGGCCAGCACGCCGCAGCATTACCTGGAATTGCCGGCGTTCTATCAGGCCAAGCGCGACCGTTTCCGTGCACTGCTGGCGCCTTCGCGATTCAAGCTGCTCGACGTGCCGGGCGGCTATTTCCAGCTGGTCGACTACTCGGCGATCCGCGACGAGGACGACCTCAGCTTCAGCCGCTGGCTGGTCGAACAGGGCGGGGTGGCGGCGATCCCGTTGACGCCGTTCTACGAACAGGCGCCGGGAACGCGATTGCTGCGCCTGTGTTTTGCCAAGAGCGACGCCACCATGGAAGCGGCGGCGGAACGCCTGCTCAAGCTATGAGCATGCAACCACTGCAGGTTTCGCTGGTGCAGGGCGCCACCCGCTGGCACGACGCGCCGGCCAACCGCGACTATTACGGTGCGCTGGTACGCCAGGCCAGAGGCAGCGACCTGATCGTGCTGCCGGAGACGTTCCTGTCCGGTTTCAGCAACGACATCCAGGCCAGCGCCGACAGCATGGACGGCGAGGGCGTGGCCTGGCTGCGCGCGCTGGCGATCGAGGTCGGCGCGGTGATCTGCGGCAGCCTGGCGATCCGCGAGGATGGCGTGGTCTACAACCGCCTGTTGTGGATGCAGCCGGACGGCAGCTTCCAGCAGTACGACAAGCGCCACCTGTTCCGCATGGCCGGCGAACACACCCGCTACGGCGGTGGCAACGAGCGGCTGGTCGTGGAGCTGAAGGGTTGGCGCATCCTGCCGCAGGTCTGCTACGACCTGCGCTTCCCGGTGTGGCTGCGGAACCGTCGGCTGGCGTCTGCCACCGGCGGCATGGACTACGACCTAGCCGTGTTCGTGGCGAACTGGCCGTCACCGCGCCGGCAGCCGTGGCGCACCTTGCTGCGCGCCCGCGCGATCGAGAACCTCAGCTACGTGGTCGGCGTGAACCGGGTTGGCGTGGACGGCAACGAGATCCCGTATGCCGGCGACAGCGCGATACTCGATCCGGTCGGCGAACCGCTGGTGGAACTGGGCGCGCAGGAACAGGTGGTGACGATCACGCTGGATCCGGCACCGCTGCTGGCCCATCGCGAACGCTTCCCGGCATGGATGGATGCCGACGCGTTCTCGCTCGACCCGGGTTGACCGATGCGTCGCATCGTCGTTCGCCTGGCAACAAAAAGCCGCCTCGAAGGCGGCTTTTGTCGATGGGTCGGTGACGGGTTCAGAGTATCGCCAGCACGGCCTCGGGCGGACGGCCGAGCGCCGCCTTGCCGTTGGCGACCACGATCGGTCGCTCGATCAGTTTCGGATGCGCGACCATCGCGGCGATCAGGGCCTGGTCGTCGAGCGAGGGGTTGTCCAGGCCCAGGGCCTGGTAATCGTCCTCGCCCTGGCGCAGCAACTGGCGTGGCGTCATCCCCAGTTGCTGCAGCAAGGTCGAAAGCTCGGCGGCCGTCGGCGGCGTGTCGAGGTAGTTGACCACCTCGACGTCGGCGCCGCGTTCCTGCAGCAGCGCCAGCGTGGCGCGCGATTTCGAACAGCGGCTGTTGTGATAGATCCGCACCATCGGTCAGGCCTCAGCGATTGCCCGAACGGTTGCCGCCGCGGCCTGGCGGACGTCCACCGCCGGAGCCCGCGGGCCGCGCGCCGCCATGCGGACGGTTGCCGCCCTGACCCTGCGGTCGACCGGAACCCTGGGGGCGATTGCCACCCTGTCCTTGCGGGCGAGCCTGGTTGCCATGCGAACGGTTGCCCTGGGCCTGTCCCTGTCCTTGTCCCTGCGGACGCGGACCACGATTGCCCAGAGCGCGATTGCCTCCTGCGCTGTTGCCCCGTGATTCGCCGCCAAAACCGCTGTACGGACCGGCGGCGCCGGCGCTGCGGCCTTCGCCCGCGGAACGTGCGCCGAACGGCTTGCCACCGGCCGGGCGACGATTGCCCGGGGCGCCGGCATTGCCGCGCGGTGCGCCGGGACGACCGGCACCGCCTTCGCGACTTTCGCCGGCGAACCAGGTGCGCACCGAGGGCAGTTCCTGCCCCGGCGCCACACGGCGACTCTTGCCGCCTCGGGCGCCACCGCCCGCGCCACGTTCGGGGCGCGCCACGTTGCCGTTCACTTCCCGGCCGTCACGCCGCGGCGGCTTGCGGCCGCGGACCGGTTCCTCGCGGATGCGGTCGTAGGCGCGCAGTTCGCGCGCTTCGTCCTGGCCGCCGGTCCAGGCCGTACCGGCGCCGCGTTCGGGACGATATTCGGTGACGCTGCGGCTGGCGCGACGCTGGTGCAGCACCGGACTCAGCGTGAGCACCGGCTGCGCCGCACCCAGGCCGGTGGTCTGGCGCAGCTGCTTGACGCTTTCGGCGTCCAGCGCTTCGCACTCGCCACGACGCAGGTTGCGCGGCAGTTCGATCTTGCCGTAGCGGATGCGCTTCAGGCGGCTGACCAGGAAACCCTGCGAGTCCCACAGCCGGCGCACTTCGCGGTTGCGGCCTTCGCGGATCACCACGCGGAACCAGCTGTGGCTGCCGCCGCGGCTGATCACCGCGATCTCGTCGAAGCGGGCGGGACCGTCTTCCAGCTCCACGCCGGCCTTCAGCCGCTCGATGATCTCGTCGGGCACTTCGCCATGCACGCGGCACAGGTATTCGCGCTCGAGGCCGCTCTTGGGATGCATCAGGCCGTTGGCCAGTTCGCCGTCGGTGGTCAGCAGCAGCAGGCCGGTGGTATTGATGTCGAGGCGACCCACGGCGACCCAGCGCGCGCCCTTCAGGCGCGGCAGCTGTTCGAACACGTTGGGGCGGCCGTCGGGATCGTCGCGGGTGGTCAGCACGCCTTCGGGCTTGTGGTAGATCAGCACCTCGGCGTCGTCGCGGCTGTCGGTGGCCACGACGAACTGCTTGCCGTCCATGACCACGCGGTCACCGGCCTTCACGCTCATGCCGATCTCGGCGGGGGCGCCGTTGAGCTCGACTTCGCCGGACTGGATGCGTTGCTCCAGCATGCGGCGCGAGCCCAGGCCGGCGTTCGCCAGCACCTTGTGCAGGCGCTCTTCCAGCGCGGGTGCGTCGGTGTCGATGCGCGGTTCGCGCTTCAGGGACAAAACGGATTTTTGCGGCGCAGTCATGCGCGGTACTCCTCGGTATCTTGGCTGGCGGTGCCGGTGTCGGCATCCGCGGCGGGGTTCGCTGCCTCGTCGGCAGTGGCAATCGGTTGGTCGGCAAGTGGGCCCGATTCTGGGCCAGGCTCGACGGCCTCGGGTGTCGTGGTCGGCGCATCGGCGTCGGCCGTGGTGTCGCTGTGATCGGTATCCGCGACGTCAGCGGGTACCGGGTGTTCGTGCTCGTCGTCGATCGCGCCGTCGTTGTCCGGGCTGCTGTCGTCCGGCATTTCCTCGTCCGGGTCGATCGGCAGGTCGCGTGCGACGCGGGCGGGCAGGGGTTCAGGCTCGAAGCGCATCTGCGGGTCTTCCATGTCGCGGATTTCCGACAGCGGCGGCAACTGGTCCAGCGATTTCAGGTTGAAGTAGTCGAGAAAGGCGCGGGTGGTGCCGAACAGCGCCGGCTTGCCGGGCACGTCGCGGTAGCCCACCACGCGAATCCACTCGCGCTCCTCCATCGTCTTGATGATGTTGGAGGACACCACCACGCCACGGATCTGCTCGATCTCGGGCCGGGTGATCGGCTGGCGGTAGGCGATCAGCGCCAGCGTTTCCAGCAGCGCACGCGAATAGCGGCTGGGTCGCTCGGTCCACATCCGCGAGATCCACGGATGCACGTCCTGGCGCACCTGGTAGCGGAACCCCGACGCCACTTCCTTCAGCTCGACGCCGCGGCCGTCACAGTCCCCGGCCAGCGACTCCAGCGCCCGGGCGATCAGCTCGCGCGTGACCTCGTCGGCCTCGACGAACAGGTCGCCCAACTGCTGCACGGTCATTGGCTGGGTGGAGGCCAGCAGGGCGGCCTCGATGATGGATTTGAGTTGCTCGATCTGCATAACCTTGGGTCGGATGCCGTTTCGGTCGCTGTCGTTCAAAGGGTGTCGTTCATTCGCCGGATGCCTCGATCACGGCCGGTTCGCCGTCCTGTGCCGCATCCAGCGGCAATTCGGCGGCTTCCTCGATGTGGCTCGCTTTCGCCTTCACGTAGATCGGCGCCAGCGGTTCCTCCTGGACGATCTCGACCAGCATTTCCTTGGCCAGCTCCAGCATCGCCAGGAAGGTCACCACGATGCCGAGCCGTCCCTCGCTGATGTCGAACAGGCTCTCGAAGCGGTGGAAGCTGCTGTCGTCGAGCCGGCTCAGCAATTCGCCCATGCGCTGGCGCACGCTGAGCGCCTCGCGCTTGATCGCGTGGTGCCCGAACAGTTCGGCCCGGTGCATCACGTCCTTCAGTGCCAGCAACAGCTCGGTCAGCTCCAGTGGCGGCGGCAACTTGATGACGTTGCGCTCACCCACATCGGCGTGGACCACCACGCTGTCGCGTTCCTGTCGCGGCAGCGCCTCGATGTCCTCGGCGGCCCGCTTGAATCGTTCGTACTCCTGCAATCGCCGTACCAGTTCGGCGCGGGGATCCTCTTCCAGCCCTTCCTCGGTCGGCGGTCGCGGCAGCAGCAGCCGCGACTTGATCTCGGCCAGGATCGCGGCCATCAGCAGGTATTCGGCGGCCAGTTCCAGCCGCATGACATCGCGCATCAGCTCGATGTAACTCATGTACTGCCGGGTGATCTCGGCAACCGGGATGTCCAGGATGTCCAGGTTCTGCCGGCGGATCAGGTACAGCAGCAGGTCCAGCGGACCCTCGAACGACTCCAGGATGACTTCCAGTGCATCCGGCGGGATGTACAGATCCTGCGGCATCTGCAGCATCGGTTCGCCGCGCACGATGGCCAGCGGCATTTCCTGCTGCTGCGGCACCGACGCGAAGGCGTCCTGCGTTGCAGGTACCGGACTCTGCGGCTCGACGACGGGCTCAGTGCTCATCAATGCATGTCATGGGGCCGCTTTCGGCGGCTGGCAGTGCGTTCTACGGGATCGGAGTCATTCACATGCCGTCACGACATGCGGATGTCCGTACTCGGAACACGGCGGTAAGGCGGCATTCCCGGGTGCTGCGTTCGTCAAAACCATACAAATCGAGGCGTGGCGTACGCACTCGTCACGACGGGCATGATGAAGCCACGCGTTCGTGGTTCGGTCAGGCAGGTCGCCAGCGACCAATCGCGCCAACTGCGGGTTGTCAGCCACGGCAGGTGCGCCTAGCCGATGACGGCGGAATCACATCGCGCCAGTTCACCGGTCGGGTCGAAAGCCATCGAATGGAAGCCAAGGTGCGCCGCTGTCGCTCGGCGAGCAGTTTCCGTGGTGCCATGCGTGGGCCAAGAGTAGCGGCTGGCCGGCTTCAAGTCCAGCGTAGGCAGACATGACTGATGGAACGAGGAAGGCCGGACTGCAAGGTGGCAGCTTCGCATCACGGCCGCAGGCAGGCACAATATCCGGATTGTGCCTTCGAAGCGGGTTGTACGGGAAGGCGAGGGCGCCATGTGACCTAATGCGTCGACTTGCGGTCAGCTTGCGTCATGGCTGATGCCATCGCCGGCAGGTGGCGGAAGACGCGACCGAGGATGCCTGGGCGTGGCGCAGCGGAAGAACGCCGCGCGGTGGCGTTGGCTCGCTGGTCCGCGCCGTTTTTCCCGTGCATCAGGGCTGCTGGCGGTGGTGGGATAAACCAGGGGACGGACTGGCACGTTGGTTGCTTTCCAACAGCTCGACTGGTGCAATCGCTGGCGGTTGCATCGTCCCACAGGGAGCGACACGACGATTTCAGGAAGAAGGTGAAACAGCGTTTGCGGAAAACAAGAGCAACAGCAGGCGCAAGCACAAACGGATGGTGGAGTTGATGGTGACCGACAAGAATGGACAAGGCGGACCGGAGCAGTTGCGTCCGGCGCGCATGCAGATCGAGACGACGGTGCTGATGAGTCGTCATGGCGAGTCGCACCCGACCGAACTGGTGGACATATCGGCGACCGGCGCATTGCTGCGGCGCCCGCTGGGGTGGTCCGGAGACGTGGGTCAGAGCTGGGTGCTCGACATGATCTTCGGGCACAACCTGCACATTCACCTGGAGGCTGCGGTCGCGCGCATTTCCGACCATCACATCGGTTTTTCCTACAGCCGCATTCCCGAGGACAAGCAGGTCCCGCTGTGGAACCTGCTGGGCGGCTACGCCGACATCCTCGAATACTGGAAGGACGGCTGACCCGCGCCGCATCCCCGCGCATGGCGCAAACGACAACGCCCGCCTGATCCAGGCGGGCGTTTCTGTTCGCGAAGCAGGAATCAGGCGGCGGGTTTCTTCTCGTCGCGCAATTCGCGGCGGAGAATCTTGCCCACGTTGCTCTTGGGCAGTTCGGTGCGGAATTCGATCTGGCGCGGCCGCTTGTAGCCGGTCAGGCGGTCGTGGCAGAACTGCTTGAGCGCTTCCTCGGTCAATTGCGGGTCCTTGCGCACCACGAACAGTTTCACCACTTCGCCCGAATGTTCATCGGGAACCCCGACGGCGGCGACCTCGAGCACGCCCGGGTGCTCCATCACCACGTCTTCGACCTCGTTCGGGTACACGTTGAAGCCGGACACCAGGATCATGTCCTTCTTGCGGTCGACGATGTAGAAGTAGCCGTGCTCGTCCATCCTGGCGATGTCGCCGGTGTGCAGCCAGCCATCCGCACCAAGCACGTTGGCCGTCTCTTCCGGGCGCTGCCAGTAGCCCTTCATCACCTGCGGACCGCGCACCATCAGTTCACCGACTTCGCCGGAGGGCAGCGGCTGGCCTTCCTCGGACCAGATGGCGACATCGGTCGATGGCACCGGCAGGCCGATCGAGCCGTTGTATTCCTTCAGGTCCAGCGGGTTGATGCAGACCGCCGGCGAGGTCTCGGTCAGGCCATAAGCCTCGGCCAGCGTGCAGCCGGTGGTCTTCTTCCAGCGTTCGGCCACGGCACGTTGCACGGCCATGCCGCCGCCGAGGGTGAGGTGCAGCTTCGAGAAATTCAGCTCGGCGAAGCCGGGCGTGTTGAGCAGGCCATTGAACAGCGTGTTGACGCCGGTCAACGCGGTGAAACCGGACTTGCGAAGTTCCTTCACGAATCCCGGCATGTCACGCGGATTGGTGATCAGCCAGTTCAATCCGCCAAGGCGCATGAAGACCAGGCCGTTCGCGGTCAGCGAGAAGATGTGATACAGCGGCAGGGCGGTGATGATCACCTCTTCGCCGGGCTTGGCGCTGCCTCCAATCCATTCGCTGGCCTGCAGCATGTTCGCGATCATGTTGCCGTGGGTGAGCATGGCGCCCTTGGCCACGCCGGTGGTGCCGCCGGTGTACTGCAGGAACGCGATGTCGCCGTGCTCCAGCGTGACGCTCTGCAACGGGTGCGCTGCGCCGCGAGCCAGGGCATCACGGAAGCGCACGGCCTGCGGCAGATCGTAGGCCGGGACCATCTTCTTCACGTGCTTCAGCACGAAGTTGATCAGCGCACCCTTGGGGAAGCCGAGCAGGTCGCCGATGCCGGTGGTGATGACATGCCGTACGCCGGTTTCCGCCACCACCTGCTGCAGGGTGTGGGCGAAGTTGTCCAGCACCAGGATGGCCTTCGCGCCGGAGTCCACCAGCTGGTGTTTCAGTTCCCGCGCGGTGTACATCGGATTGGTGTTGACCACGATCAGGCCCGCGCGCAAGGCGCCAAACAGGGCGATCGGATACTGCAGCACGTTGGGCATCATGATGGCGATGCGATCGCCCTTGCCCAGCTTGAGCACGCCGGTGAGGTAACCGGCGAACTGGCGACTCATCGCATCGATCTGGCCATAGCTGAGCTGGCGGCCGAAGCTGGCGAACGCCGGGCGATCACTGAAGGCGGCGAAGGCCTCTTCCAGCACCGCAGGAACCGAAGCGTACTGACTGACGTCGATCTGCCCGGACACGCCGGCTGGATACTGCTCCAGCCACGGACGCTCATTGCTCATGCTTGGAATTCCCTGTTGGTCGAGGACGACGGATCAGATGATGGAATCAGGATCGGCTTTGCATCCATCATGGATCATGCGTCAGGTGATTTGAGCATACGCCCGCGTACAGCGGCAAGCCGCACTGCAACGAGTAGCCCGATGATGATGACGAAAAACATGCTTTGCCGATGGCTTGCCTGCGTGGTGTTCGCGCTGACCCTGGTGGCCTGTCGACACGACTCCGACGAGGCGCGGGTGAGGGCGGCGATTGCGGCCGTCGCCCAGGCGGCGGAGGCGGGTTCCGCCAGCGATCTCGGCGAGCCGATCAGCGAGGACTTCGAGGGCAATGACGGTGCACTGGACCGACGCAGCCTGACGTCGATGGTCCGCCTGCTGGCGCTGCGCGGGGAGCACGTCGGCGTGACCATGGGGCCAGTCTCGATCGAGCGGCGTGGCGAGCGCATGGTGGCCACGTTCACGGTCACCCTGACCAGTGGCGGCAAGTTGCTGCCAGACCAGATGGGTCTGTACCAGGTCGAATCGGCATGGCGCCAGGAAGAGGGCGAATGGCGTTGTTACACGGCAAGCTGGAAGCATGCGCTCTGACGATCTTTCGGTGAGCTGATGCAAAGCCGCCCCGGAATCCGGGGCGGTTTTGCTGTTGCAGAAAGTCACGCCTGGACTCAGGCGGCCTTCTTGCCCGCCAGCTGACGCAACACGTACTGCAGGATGCCGCCGTGACGGAAGAAGTCACGCTCCTTCGGGGTCAGCAGCATCACGTGCACGTTGAACTGCTTCTTGCTGCCGTCGGCGGCGGTAGCCACTACCGTGGCCTCGCGGGCATTGCCGTTGTCCAGACCGGTGATGTCGAAACTTTCGTTGCCGGTCAGGCCCAGCGACTTGGCGCTTTCGCCATCCTTGAACTGCAGCGGCAGCACGCCCATGCCGACCAGGTTGGAGCGGTGGATGCGCTCGAAGCTTTCGGTGATCACGGCCTTCACGCCCAGCAGCAAGGTGCCCTTGGCCGCCCAGTCACGCGATGAACCGGTGCCGTATTCCTTGCCGGCGATGACCACCAGCGGAGTGCCCGCTTCCTTGTACTTCATCGCCGCGTCGTAGATCGCCAGCTGTTCGCCGCTGGGGACATGGCGGGTGAAGCCGCCTTCGACGCCATCCAGCATCTGGTTCTTGATGCGGATGTTGGCAAACGTGCCGCGCACCATCACGTCGTCGTTGCCGCGACGCGAGCCGTAGGAGTTGAAGTCGATCGGCTGCACGCCACGCGAGATCAGGAAGCGGCCGGCAGGCGAATCCTTCTTGATCGAACCGGCCGGCGAGATGTGGTCGGTGGTGATCGAGTCGGCGAACAGGCCCAGGCAACGCGCGGCGTGGATGTCCTCGACCTTGCCCACTTCCATGGTCATGCCGTCGAAGTAGGGCGGGTTCTTGATGTAGGTGGACGCTTCGTCCCAGGCGTACAGCGCACCGTCCGGCGAAGCGATCGCGCTCCAGCGCTCGTCGCCCTTGAACACGTCGGCGTAGTTCTTCTTGAACATGTCCGAGGTGACCGCGCTGGCCAGCAGGTCGCTGATTTCCTGGTTGCTCGGCCACACGTCCTTGAGGAACACGTCCTTGCCATCCGAACCCTGGCCCAGCGGTTCGGTGGTGAGGTTGATGTCGAGCGAGCCGGCCAGCGCGTAGGCGACCACCAGCGGCGGCGAGGCCAGGTAGTTCATCTTCACCTCGGCGTGCACGCGGCCTTCGAAGTTGCGGTTGCCGGAAATCACGGCGCCCACGGTGAGGTCGCCGGTGCTGATCGCCTGGCTGATTTCCTGCGGCAGCGGGCCGGAGTTGCCGATGCAGGTGGTGCAGCCGTAGCCGACCAGGTAGAAGCCGGTCTTCTCGAGCTCGGTCAGCAGGCCGGTCTTTTCCAGATAGTCGGTAACGACCTTGGAACCCGGCGCCAGCGAGGTCTTCACCCACGGCTTGGCCTTCAGGCCACGCGCAGCGGCCTTCTTCGCGACCAGGCCCGCGGCCAGCATCACGGCGGGGTTGGAGGTGTTGGTGCACGAGGTGATCGCGGCGATCACCACCGAGCCGTCGCCGACGCGGAAGTCCTGGCCGTTCATCGACACGTGCTGGCCCGGCGCGTTCTGGCTCTGGTCGTGGCCGACCGCGGTGTCGCCGCCTTCATTGGCGAAGCGGGCTTCGGCACCGTTGCGCTTGGTCGTGGTGGCGCCGAGGTTGTCGTTGTAGTTCTGCTTGACGTCGGTCAGCAGCACGCGATCCTGCGGGCGCTTCGGGCCGGCCATCGACGGCTTGACGTCGGCCAGGTCCAGTTCCAGCGTGGCGCTGAAGTCGGCGTGCACGCTGTTTTCGTCGTGCCACAGGCCCTGGGCCTTGGCGTATGCCTCGACCAGGGCGACCTGCTCGTCGCTGCGACCGGACAGGCGCAGGTAGCGCAGCGATTCCGCGTCGACCGGGAAGATGCCGCAGGTGGCGCCGTATTCCGGCGCCATGTTGCCGATGGTGGCGCGGTCAGCCAGCGCCAGGTGCTGCAGGCCCGGGCCGAAGAACTCGACGAACTTGCCGACCACGCCCTGCTTGCGCAGCATCTGCGTCACGGTCAGCACCAGGTCGGTGGCGGTGGCGCCCTCGGGCAGGCGACCGGACAGCTTGAAGCCGACCACCTGCGGAATCAGCATGGAGGAGGGCTGGCCCAGCATCGCGGCCTCGGCCTCGATGCCACCCACGCCCCAGCCCAGCACGCCCAGGCCATTGACCATGGTGGTGTGCGAGTCGGTGCCGAACACGGTGTCCGGGTAGGCCCACTGCTGGCCGTCGACTTCATTGGCCATCACCACGCGGGCCAGATGTTCCAAATTCACCTGGTGCACGATGCCGGTGCGCGGCGGCACCACCTTGAAGTCGGCCAGCGCCTTCTGGCCCCAGCGCAGGAAGCTGTAGCGGGCCTGGTTGCGCTCGAATTCGATCGCGACGTTCTTTTCCAGCGCGTCCTCGCTGCCGAATACGTCAACCTGCACCGAGTGGTCGATGACCAGCTCGGCCGGTGACAGCGGGTTGATCAGGGTCGGGTCGCCGCCCAGTGCCTTCATCGCGTCGCGCATCGCCGCCAGGTCGACCACGCACGGCACGCCGGTGAAGTCCTGCAGCAGCACGCGTGCGGGCATGAAGGAGATTTCGGTATCCGGCTCCTTCTTCGCGTCCCAGTTGGCGACCGCTTCGATTTCCTTCGAGGTCACGTCCACGCCATCCTCGTGGCGCAGCAGGTTTTCCAGCAGGATCTTCATCGAGTACGGCAGCCGCTTCAGGTCGAAGCGCTGGCCGAGCTTGGCCAGGCTGGCAAAGGCGTACTGCTTGCCGTTGACCTCGAGGATGTCGCGTGCGGAAAAGGTATCTTTCATGGGGAAGCTCCTGGCTGAATCCTGCGGCTGGGATGACTGAACGACGCCGGACGGCGCGTGGGGTCCACCAGTCCGGTAAAAAACGCAATTATCGCGCAAACCCCGCATCTCCGCGAACTGGACAAGCGACCTGGACGGGATGACATGGCCGGTTTGATGCCTTTTGGCTCATGCCGCCAAGTACACTGCGCGAACGGCGCGTGGCCGCACTTCACCGCACAGGATGGCCCCGATGATCACCGCAAGCAAACGCCTTTGATGACATGCAGCATTCGATGATTTCGATGGGCCTGGCGGCTGTCTCGCTGCGCGACCTCGCGCTGGTGCAGGCGGTGCATCGCCACGGCAGTTTCAACAGCGCGGCGCGGGCGATGCACATCAGTCCGTCCGGGTTGTCGCACCAGGTGCAGAAGGTGGAGCAGGCGCTGGGTGCGCCGTTGTTCGAGCGTGGCGGGCGGAAGATCGTGCCGACCGCCGGCGGCCAGCGGCTGCTGCAGCAGATCGACGCGGTGCTGGCTGCGGGCGAGCACCTGCAGCAGGTCGCCCGCGCCGGCGAAGTCGCCTTCGGTGGCGAATTGCGCCTCGGCGTACCGGCCTCGCTGGGCCCTTACCTGCTGCCGCACCTGATCGCGCCGTTCCCGCAGCATTTTCCCGGTGCGCGGCTGGGCATCTCCGAGGGCAAGCCGCGTGGCCTGCTGCGCCGCCTGAGCGAAGGCGAACTCGACGCGGTGCTGGCGCCGCCGACCGCGACGGTCAGCGGCATCGCATTACGCCCGCTGTTCTTCGAGCCGTGGGAACTGATGCTGCGCGCCGACCACCCTCTGGCCGGGCAGCAGGACATCGCGATGACCCAGCTCGACCCGGCCGAGGCCACGCTGATGGCCGAGAGCCACGCCGACGGCCTGCATTGTGAAGGCAGCGAGCACGGTCACGTGCAGGACGTCAGTCTGGAAAGCCTGGCCGCCCTGGTCAGCCTGCGTGGTGGTTACGCGCTGGTGCCGGCGCTGGCCCGCGAACGATTGGCCTCGATGCCGAACATCGCGCTGGCGACCTTGAAAGGCCCCGCGAGCGGCCGCGAGATCGCCCTGTACTGGCGCGACGCCTCGCCCTGGCACGACGACCTGCAGGCATTCGCCGAATTGCTGCGCAAGCTGGCGCGGCAACGGCCCGGTTTGCGGGTGCGCGGCAGCAAGGCCTGAGGTACCGGTTCCGGCGGGCACGAATGCAGAAGGCCGCCTTGCGGCGGCCTTCTGTTCAATCCCTCACTTGACGATGCAACTCAACCGCGCGAAGCGCGCTTGCGGTCGTTCTCGGTGAGGTGCTTCTTGCGCAGGCGGATTTCCTTCGGGGTGATCTCGACCAGCTCGTCGTCGTCGATGAAGTCCAGCGCCTGTTCCAGGGTGAACTTGATCGCCGGGGTCAGCTGGATCGCGTCGTCCTTGCCGGAGGCGCGCATGTTGGTCAGCGGCTTCGGCTTGATCACGTTGACGGTGAGGTCGTTGTCCTTGGCGTGGATGCCGACCAGCTGGCCTTCATACACGTTGTCGCCTTCGGCGGCGAACAGCTTGCCGCGATCCTGCAGCGGCCCCAGCGAGTAGGCGGGGGTGGTGCCGCCGGCGTTGGCGATCATCACGCCGTTGAGGCGCTTGGCGATCTGGCCGTCTTCCTTCGGACCGTAATGGTCGAACACGTGGAACAGCAGGCCCGAACCCTGGGTCAGGGTCTTGAACTGGTTCTGGAAGCCGATCAGGCCGCGCGCCGGGATCTCGTAATCCAGGCGCACGCGACCCTTGCCGTCCGGCTCCATGTTCTTCAGCTGGCCCTTGCGCACGCCAAGGCGTTCCATCACGGCGCCCTGGTGAATCTCTTCCACGTCGACCACCAGCTGTTCGATCGGCTCCATCTTCTGGCCGTCGATTTCCTTGATGATGACTTCCGGGCGCGACACGGCCAGCTCATAGCCTTCGCGACGCATGTTCTCGATCAGCACCGACAGGTGCAGTTCGCCGCGGCCGGAGACCAGGAACTTGTCGGCGTCGGAGCCTTCCTCGACCTTCAGCGCCACGTTGTGCACCTGCTCGCGCTCCAGGCGGTCGCGCAGCTGGCGGCTGGTCAGGAACTTGCCGCCGGAGAGGTCCTTGTTGCCGGCGAACGGCGAGTTGTTGACCTGGAAGGTCATCGAGATGGTCGGCTCGTCGACGGTCAGCGCGGGCAGCGCTTCGGGGGTGTCCAGCGCGCAGACGGTGTCGGAGATGGTCAGCTCGGCGATGCCGGAGATGGCCACGATGTCACCGGCCTCGGCGCTGTCCTGCTCGATCCGCTCCAGGCCCAGGAAGCCCAGCACCTGCATCACCTTGCCCTGGCGCTTCTTGCCATGGCGGTCGATCACGCTGACCGGCATGCCCTTCTTCAGGGTGCCGCGCTGGATGCGGCCGATGCCGATCACGCCCACGAAGCTGCTGTAGTCGAGCTGGCTGATGCGCATCTGGAACGCGCCTTCCGGGTCCACGTCCGGCTTGCTGACGTGCTGCATGATCGCTTCGTACAGCGGGGTCATGTCGCCTTCGCGCACGTTCTCGTCGAGGCTGGCATAGCCGTTGAGGGCCGAGGCGTAGACGATCGGGAAATCCATCTGCTCCGGCGTGGCGCCCAGCCGATCGAACAGGTCCCAGACCTGTTCCACCACCCACTCGGGGCGCGAACCGGGACGGTCGACCTTGTTGATCACCACGATCGGCTTGAAGCCCATCGCGAACGCCTTCTGCGTCACGAAGCGGGTCTGCGGCATCGGGCCGTCCATCGCGTCGACCAGGATCAGCACCGAGTCGACCATCGACAGCACGCGCTCCACCTCGCCGCCGAAGTCCGCATGTCCTGGCGTGTCGACGATGTTGATGCGGTTGCCCTGCCAGGTGATGGCGGTGTTCTTCGCCAGGATGGTGATGCCGCGCTCCTTTTCCTGGTCGTTCGAGTCCATCACGCGCTCGGCCAGCACGGTGCGCTCGTTGAGCGTGCCGGACTGTTTGAGCAGGCAATCGACGAGGGTGGTCTTGCCGTGGTCGACGTGGGCGACGATGGCGATATTGCGCAGATTTTCGATGGACATGGGATCGACTCGGGTGGCGCTTGGAGCCACCACGTGGGTTATCAGAGGGTTAACCCGTCGATTATACGGATTTATGCGACAACTTGCCCGCATTCGTTGAAGGGGTCATTCAGGGGCGCGATGGTTCGCCTTTGGGGCAGGTGGCCGTGGCCGGCCACCTGCCGGTGCCTCATTCCAGCAGACTCACCTGGTCGGCGGCGGTCAGCCACAGCAGCTGATAGTGGTCGTAGGGATAGTCGAAGCTGTAATCCTCGCCGGGGATCGTCGAGGTGTGCACGCCGTAGACGAGGCAGCTGCCGTAGCAGTTGATCTCGTCGCTCCACGATTTCATCGAGTACATGTGCGCTCCGAACCGGTGCCCGGCCATGCCTTGCAGCAGCGGGCTGCCCACGGACAGGCCATACGAGCCGCAGGTCGCGGTGGCCACGTTCCATGGATACATGCCGCACGACCACAGCCCGTGCACCGCGCCGGCGATGCCGATGAACACGTCGACCTTGCCGGCCACGCCGAGCCTGTCGATCTCGCGCATCGCCAGGGTCACGCCCATCGAATGGCCGATCACGTCGATATGCCCGCTGCACGAGCCGGCGATGGCGCTGCTGATCGCGTTCCTGACCGGGGTCTCCTCGCTGCCGCTGTGGTCGTTGCAGGCGGCGCAGTAGGCGTTGCCCCAGGCGGGCGCAACAATCTGCGCGTCGCTCCAGCCCTGCTGGCGCAGCCGGTCGTAGGTGTTCTGGAAATCGGCGGGGCTGCCGGTATTGCCGTGCACCAGCACCACGGTGTCATGGCAGGTGGCCCGCGCAGACAGCGCGGGCAGGAACAGCAGCACGGCCAGCAGGCCAAGTCCATACGTCTTGATCGACATCGCTCATGTCTCCCTTAGCTTCACGACAGTCCCGCTTGCGCGGAACGGAAGGAGCCACCCGCATGCAGGCGGCCCCGGATCGGTCGGCGTCGGCAACCGGCAACGCCGGTCGGGGGAGGCGACGTCGTTCGGGTGGTGGTCTAGACCACGCCGAGGAAGTAGTACGCCGCGATCACCAGCAGCACCGCCAGCGTCTTGATCACGGTGATCGCGAAGATGTCCCTGTAGGCCTGCCGATGGGTCAGTCCGGTCACCGCCAGCAGGGTGATCACCGCGCCGTTGTGGGGCAGGGTGTCCATGCCGCCGGAGGCCATCGCGGCGACCCGGTGCAACACTTCCATCGGGATACCGGCGGCGTTCGCGTTGGCGATGAAGGTATCGGCCATCGCCCCCAGCGCGATGCTCATGCCGCCGGAGGCCGAGCCGGTGATGCCGGCCAGCGCGGTGACGGTGACCGCCTCGTTGACCAGCGGATTCGGGATCGTGTGCAGCGCGTCGGCCACCAGCTTGAAGCCGGGCAGGGCGGCGATCACCGCGCCGAAGCCGTATTCGGATGCCGTGTTCATCGAGGCCAGCAAGGCGCCGCCGACCGCCGCCTGGCTGCCCGCGGCCAGCCGCCCCATCACCGCGCGCCAGGCAAACACCAGCACGCACGCAATGCCGACCAGCAGGGCGCCCTCGACCGCCCAGATCGCGGCGACCTTGGACACGTCCTGCACCACCGGCTTCGCGTTGCCGACCACGCTGGGCAGGAACGACTGGGTTTCGCCATACACGCGCGGGATCAGGTCGGTGAACAGCTTGTTGCACACGCCAACCAGCACCAGCGGCAGCAGGGCGATCAGCGGATGCGGCAATCGCGCAGCCTCGAACGGCTCCGGCTCGTTGAGCAGATTGTTGCCGTAGCCTTCGCCGGCCGCGGCGGCCTTGCGTCGACGCCAGTCCAGATAGCTCAGGCCCACGATCAGGATGAACACGCCGCCGATCGTTCCCAGCCACGGCGCTGCCCAGGTGTTGGTGCCGAAAAACGAGGTGGGGATGATGTTCTGGATCTGCGGCGTGCCCGGCAGCGAATCCATGGTGAAGGTGAACGCGCCCAGCGCGATGGTGCCGGGGATCAGCCGCTTGGGGATGTCCGACTGGCGAAAGAGTTCTGCGGCAAACGGGTATACCGCGAACACCACCACGAACAGCGACACGCCACCGTAGGTCAGCAGCGCGCAGACCAGCACGATCGAGAGCATCGCGCGGCTGCGCCCGACCAGGCCGATGGTCGCGGCCACGATCGATTTGGAAAAGCCGGACAGCTCGATCAGCTTGCCGAACACCGCACCCAGCATGAACACCGGGAAATACAGCTTGAGGAAACCGACCATCTTGTCCATGAACAGGCCGGTGAACATCGGCGCGACCAGTGACGGATCGGTCAGCAGCACCGCGCCCAGCGCAGCGATCGGCGCGAACAGGATCACGCTGTAGCCGCGGTACGCCGCGAACATCAGGAAGCACAGCGCGGCCAGCACGATCAGGAACGCCATCCGTGAATCTCCCCGTTTCAGCCCTAACGACAGGCGCCGAGTATCCCGAAGCGCTGGCCGTGCGGGCACTGTACGAAGGTACAAGTGTTGCTGCGGCAAGGCCCACCTAAGCTCCCCTCATCAGCATTCGCGCGAGCGATGCATTCACTAGCAAGGGGACGTCATGAAACGCACGCATCTGAGTTCGGCGATCGGTCTGGTTCTGGGCCTGGCCCTGGTGGCGCCGCTGCAGGCGCAGCAGGCGAACGAGGATGCCGGCGCGAAAACCACGGCAGCGAAGCAGGCCGACGCCAAGCAGCTGCAGGAAGTGACGGTCAGCGCGCGGCGCCGCGACGAGTCGCTGGAAAAGGTGCCGGTGGCGATCACCGCGTTCAGCGGCGAGGACATGAAGGACCTGCAGGCGAACAGCATCGACGGCCTGCAGGGCGCGGTGCCGAACATGAACATCGTGCAGGGCCGCGGTTCGTCCTCGGCGGTGAACATCTTCATCCGCGGCATCGGCCAGCCCGACGCGCTGCAGACGTTCGACCCGGGCGTAGGCATGTACGTCGACGACGTCTACTACTCGCGCATCCAGGGCGGGCTGATCAACCTGTTCGACGTCGAGCGCGTCGAGGTGCTGCGCGGTCCGCAGGGCACGCTGTACGGCAAGAACTCCACCGGCGGCGCGGTCAAGGTGGTGACGAAGAACCCGGGCGACAGCACCGAAGGTTCGGTCGAGGCCGGCTTCGGCAACTATGGTCGGCGCGAAGGCAAGTTCTACTTGGGCGGCCCGCTCGGGGGCGCGTGGTCGGCGTCGATCGCCGGCGGCGTCACGCAGACCGACGGCTACGTCACCGATCCGTCCACCGGTCACAAGTACAACGACGAGGACACCAAGTCCGTGCGCGGCAAGCTGCGCTATCACCCGTCGGAGAATTTCGACGCCGTGCTGAGCCTCGACTACACCAAGCAGGACACCGGTCTCACCTTGGGCCAGCCGGTCTCCACGTTGAAACGCACCGACTTGGTGTTCGGTTCGGTGGCGTTGTACACCCCGACTCCGGACCAGAAGTACGACTTCAAGACGCGCACCTCGTTCAGCCCGGACAAGGGCCAGCAGCTTGAACACAAGGGCGCTGCGCTCAGCCTCGACTGGAAGCTGTCCGAGCAGTGGAACCTCAAGAGCATCAGCGCGTTCCGCAAGCTCGACAGCGACTCCTACATCGACATCGACGCCTCGCAGTTCGAGCTGGGCGACGTGCTGGTCGACTTCCACCAGAAGCAGGCCAGCCAGGAACTGCAGTTGCAGTACGACAACGGCAGCAACCTGCAGGCGGTCTACGGCCTGTACTACCTGCGCGAGACCGTGCCGTCGCACCAGGAAGCGTACGCCGATGACCTGTTCGCGCTGGCCGGTACGCCGATCACCTTCCTGCGCACCATCGACGACGACCTCACCACCACGACGTACGCCGGCTTCGCCCACGTGAACTGGCAGTTCGTGCCCAGCTGGACGCTGGCCGCCGGCGTGCGTTACAGCAGCGATCACAAGGACTACGACCGCACCACCAGCACGTTCTGGGGCCAGCCCTTCACCGCGATCAACGAGACCGTCGCCTTCACCGGCGACAAGCGCTGGAATGCGTGGACGCCGACGATCAGCCTGCAGAAACAGTTCGACCCGCAGACCATGGGTTATGTTTCCGCGAGCCGCGGCTTCAAGTCTGGCGGCTTCAACGGCCGCGCCAACTCCGCCGCGGAAACGCGCACCGCCGAGTACAACCCCGAGTACGTGTGGACCTACGAACTGGGCCTCAAATGGCGCTCGGCCGACAACAAGCTGCAGGCCAACCTGGCCGCGTTCCACAGTGACTACACCGACTTCCAGGCCCGTGTGTCCGAAGTGCAGAACCCCGGCTCGATCACGCCGACGTTCGCCTTCCCGGTGATCAACGCGGCCAAGCTGAAGATGGACGGCTTCGAGTTCGAAGGCGCCGCCGTGCTCGGCCAGGGCACCCGCCTGTCGGCGCAGGTCGGCTACATGGACGCGCGCTATGCCAAGTTCGTCGACCACCGCCTCGATCCCAGCGACCCGCTGTACAACCCGGAGCTGCATAAGCACGTGCCGTTCTCGCCGACCTGGACCTCGCGCGTCGCGGCCACCCAGGCATTCACCCTGGGCGACGGCAGCGCGATCACCATCGGCGCCGACTGGTCGTACCGCAGCGAGACCTGGCTCAGTGTGGACAACTACGACGCCTTGAGCCAGAAGGCCTACTCGGTCACCGGCCTGTTCGGCATCTATGACTCGGCCGACGGCCACTGGCAGTTCCGCACCGGCGTGCGCAACCTGGGCGACAAGGTCTACAAGACCGACGGACAGGAGTTCTCCAGCGTGGGCAACATCCGCACCGCTTACTACGGCATGCCGCGCAACTGGTACGCCAACGTGCGCTATAACTTCTGACGAGGCCGTCCTGCGGGGTGGGTGATGCCCGCCCCGCAGCCCACCTCGAATCGAGCCCATGGAGCGACCGATGACTACCCGCTGGACAACCCGCGTGCTGTGGCTGGCCTTGCTGGCCAGCGCCGGCAGTGCCTGCGCCAAAAGCCCCGACGCCAGTTTGCCGAAGCTGAAGATCGATCCGGCACGCACCGCGGTGGTCGGTCTTTCCTCCGGTGCCTACATGGCCACCCAGGCGCAGCTGGCCTATCCGGAGCTGTTCCCGAATGCGGCGATGGTCGCCGGCGGACCGTACGGCTGCGCCGGCGGCAAGCTGGACGTGGCGCTGGGCAGTTGCATGAAGGGCGTGCCCGCACCGGATGTCGCCGCACTGGTGGCCAGCGCCGGCAAGCGTTCGGCCGCCGGCGAGATCGGTGCCTTGAAGGACCTGGCGCATGCCCGCGTCTACCTGCTGCACGGCAGGGACGACGCCCTGGTGGCGCCAGCCGTGGCCGAAGCCGGCGCCCATTTCTATGAACAACTGCGCGATGGCACGGCGGGCCTCGGGGGCATGCAGGTGCATGACGATGGCCAGCGCGCGTTCGCGCACAATCTGCCGGTGGCGGCCACCGGCGACGATTGCGACAAGTCGGTCACGCCTTACCTCGGCCACTGCGGTTTCGACGCCGCGGGCGAAATCTTCGCGCAGATGTTCGGCCAGCCGGCGCATGTCGCGACCACGGCCAAGGGCGAGCTGCGCAGCTTCGACCAGGACGCGCTGCGTCCCGACGGCGCCGACGCGTTCATGGCCGATACCGGCTACGTCTACCTGCCACCCACCTGTCTCGCCGGCAAGTCCTGCGGCGTGGTAGTGGCGTTCCACGGTTGCAAGCAGAACGCCGACGCGGTGGGCGAGGCGTTCGTCAAGGACGCCGGCTTCAACCGGTGGGCCGACGTGTACGACGTGGCGGTGCTATATCCTCAGACCCGCGCAAGTTTCGCGCCCTTGAATCCGCAAGCATGCTGGGACTGGTGGGGTTATTCCGGAGCAGACTACGACACACGCCACGGCGTGCAGTTGCGCTGGCTGGTGAACGCGGTACGCGCACTGGGGCTGCCTGCCGGCCATTGATGGCCCCGCACGCGGATGGCCTCGACGTTGTCGTAGGAACGCACCGTGTGCGCGATGCTCTTGCGCATTCAGAGCGAAGATCAAGCAGAGCTGAAAGGCTTTCGTCTGCCTTTGGCAGCCGAGTTACTTTCTCTTTGCGTGGCCAAAGAGAAAGTAACCAAAGAGAAAGGCCACCCCGCTTGGCGCTTGTTGGGCATCCTGCCCAACAAGTCCGTGAGCCGGGGCCGGGCTTTTCGAGCGGGCTCCTGCCCGCGCGAAAAGGCGTTGCCATCCCTGGCAACGCCCGCTGCGCGGCCTGTCGACCCCGTCTCACCGCCGCACAAGGGACCCCGGTAAAGCAGCGGGCCATCGTGGCCCGCACTCTTCAGAAGAGCCGGGGCAAGAGCAAAGCCGCGGCGACCCGGAGCTTTTGTTCTGGCTCTGCTTTTTTCTGCTTTTGCTTTTCGGCTTCATCACCGAGTGCGCGCTGGGAGCGCGCTGCTCTACCCGGGGCCCCTATGGCGTGGCGGGTGGGCGGAGGAAAGGCCCCGCAGGGGTGGCCGGCAGGGATGCCGGCCAGTTCGACGTCAGTCCATGGATGGACTGTCGGCGAACCCCCGGAGCCCACCCGCGCACCCGGAGGGCAGGATGCCCGCAGGGCGCGCCATCGGGGTGGCCTCTCTTTTGGTTACATTTCTCTGGCCACCCAGAGAAAAGTAACTCGCCCTCCGAAGGAGGACGAAAGCTCTTGGCTCTGAACCCACCAACAGCAAGAGCATCGCGCACAAGGCGTGCTCCTGCGGATGCGAGCGGACGAAACCTCTTCACATCGAAGACGGGGCATGCCGCGCCCGGAACATCGCGACGGAAGTCGCCCTCACGGATGTGCTTCGCATGCTGAGCGCCAGCGTCATCGCCATCGCCGCGCTTTGCTGGCTGGGCCTGCTGTTCGGCGTGGCGTTGCTGGGCGAACGCCGCCCGCACATTTTCGAGAAGCGCTGGGCGATCGTGTATGCACTGTCGTTGGCGATCCACTGCACCTCGTGGACGTTCTACGGCACGGTGACCCAGGCCAGCCGTTCGGGCTGGTGGCTGCCGCCCACGTTCGTCGGGGCGATCCTGATGTATCTGTTCGCGCTGAAATTCCTGGGCCGGCTGGTGCAACTGGTGCGCGAATACAACGCCGGGTCGCTGGCCGACCTGATCGCGGTGCGGCTGGGGCGACATTCGGGGCTGGCGGCGCTGGTCACGGCGGTGGTGGTGATCGGGATCGTGCCGTACATCGCGCTGCAGCTGAAGGCGGTGGCGATGAGCTACGGCATCCTCAGCCAGGGCCAACTGGCCGAATCCGATCCGTGGCAGGACAGCGCGTTGTACGTGGCGCTGCTGATGGCGCTGTTCGCGATGCTGTTCGGCACCCGCCGGGCGTCGACCATGGCGCACAACCGCGGGCTGGTGCTGGCGATGGCGTTCGAGTCGCTGTTCAAGCTCGGCGCGATGCTGGCGCTGGGCACGCTGCTGTTCGCGGCGTTGCCGCCCGGCTTGCCGGTGAATGTGCCGCAGGCACCCGACAGTGGCGGGTTCCCCGCCTTGATCCTGCTCGGCGCGCTGGCGATGTTCACCATGCCGCACCAGTTCTACGCGGGCATCGTGGAATGCCGCGACGATGGCCAGCTGCGCACCGCGCGCTGGCTGTTCCCGCTGTACCTGCTGCTGATCTCGCTGCCGATCCTGCCGCTGGCGCGGCTGGGCGATGCGTGGTTGGGCGCGAGCGGGGTGTCGTCGGACATGTACGTGCTGGCACTGCCGCTGGCCCGTGGCGAACACGGGCTGGCGCTGATCGCCTTCCTCGGCGGCCTGAGCGCGGCGACCAGCATGGTGGTGATCGCCACGCTGACGCTGAGCCTGATGGTGGTCAACCATTTCATCGCACCGCTGCGCGTGCGTTCCGGCTGGGGTCGCGACGAACATGGCGACCTGCGCGGCGAGCTGCTGAACCATCGGCGCGTGGCGATCCTGCTGGTGATCCTGCTGGCCTGGGCGTACAGCCGGTTACTGGCGCGCAACGAGGCGCTGGCCGACATCGGCGCGATCTCGTTCTCCGCGCTGGCCGGGCTGACACCGGCCTTGCTGGCGGCGGTATATCGGCCGCAGCTTGGGCCGCGCGCGGTGATGGCCGGGCTGGCCGCGGGCACCCTGGTGTGGATGTATGCCGTGCTGCCGGCCCTGTTGCCGGCCGCGCCGGCGTGGTTGCACAGCGGTCCGTTCGGCCTGCACTGGCTGGCGCCGGATGGCCTGCTGGGGCTGGGCAACTGGAACCGGCTGGGACGCGCGGTGGTGGTCAGCCTGCTGGTCAACATCGTGGTGATGCTGGCGCTGGCCGGCTCCCGTTACGGCCGTTCCGCGCACGCCGTCAGCGTGGGCGACGTGGGCCTGGTCGAACTGCGGGCGCTGGCGGCGCGCTTCCTGCCGCCGGAGCGGGTCGCGCTGCTGTTTGCCAGCGCGCCGGCGACCGGTTCCGCCGGCAGTGCGCGGGTGGCCCAGGTCGAGCACGAACTGGCCGCGGTGATCGGCGCGGCATCCGCGCGCCTGCTGCTGGAAGTGGTGCATCGGCAGGGTCGCGACGACCTGGACACGGTGGTTGCGATCGTGGGCGAGGCGGCGCAGGACCTGCGCTTCAACCAGCGCGTGCTGGAGGCGGCGCTGGAGAACATGAGCCAGGGCATCTGCGTCGTCGATGCGGAATTGCACCTGGTGGCGTGGAACACGCCGTATGCGCGCCTGTTCGACTATCCGCCCGGGATGCTGCAGGTAGGGCGGCCGGTGGCCGAGCTGACCCGCCACAACATCGACGCCGGCATGCTGGGTCCGGGTGAGGGCGAAGCGCGCGTGCAGCGCCGGCTGGCGCACATGCGCACCGGCACGCGGCATTTGTCCGAGCGGCGTTTTCCCGACGGCACCATCGTCGAGATCCGCGGCAACCCGATGCCCGGCGGCGGCTTCGTGGCCACCTTCACCGACGTCACCGCCTTCCGCCAGGCCGAGGCGGCGCTGAAGCGGGTCAACGAAACACTCGAGTTGCGGGTGGAGGAACGCACCCGCGAGCTGGCCGCAGCCTCGGCCGAAGCGCAGGCGGCGAATGCCTCGAAGAGTCGTTTCCTGGCCGCGGTCAGCCACGACCTGATGCAGCCCTTGCACGCCGCGCAGCTGTTCGCGCACTCGCTGACCGAACGTGGCGGCGATGCCGCCATCGCGCAGCATCTCAACGGTGCGCTCAGCGCCACCGAAGGCCTGCTCACCGGCCTGCTCGACGTGGCCCGGCTGGAGGGCGGTCGCCTGCATCCGCAGCCGCGCGCGTTTGCGCTGGCTGAAGTGCTCGATCCGCTGGCTGCCGAGTTCAGCGCCATCGCGCTCGACCGCGGCGTACGGCTGGACGTGGTCGGCACGCGCGCGTGGGTGCATTCCGACCCGCAGCTGCTGCGCCGGGTGCTGCAGAACTTCCTGTCGAATGCCTTGCGCTATGCCGAGCACGGTCGCGTGCTGCTCGGCGTGCGTCGAGCCGGTGACCGCCTGCGCGTGGAAGTGTGGGACACCGGCCCGGGCATCGCCGTGGCGGAGCAGGAACTGATCTTCCAGGAATTTCGCCGTGGCAGCGCCGCGGGCGGACAAGGACTCGGACTGGGTCTCTCCATCGCGCAACGCATGGCCGAGCTGCTCGGTCATCCGCTGGGGCTGCGTTCCTGGCCGGGTCGCGGCAGCGTCTTCCATCTCGACGTGCCGCTGGCGCGGGCTGCTGCACGCCTGCCGATGGTCGCCAACGGTGCGCAGTTGCTGCCGACGGGTCGCGCGCTGCTGCTGGACAACGAACCGGCCGCGCTGGCCGCACTAGGCAGCCTGCTGGCCAGCTGGGGCTGGCAGGTTCACCCGGCCCGCAACGCGGAACAGGCACTGGCCGCGCCGTGGCAGCCGGACCTGCACATCCTCGACTACCACCTCGATGGTGGACGTACCGGCCTGGACGTATGGGAGCGCCTGTGCGAGCGACATGCCGACGTGCCGACGGTGATGCTCACCGCGGATCGGGACGGCGAACTGCGGCAACGGCTGCTCGATGCGGGGATCGGCGTGCTGTACAAGCCGTTGAAGCCGCTGGCACTGCGGCAGGTATTGCAGCGGGTGGTGGCAGCAACAGGGCGCGCTCCGGACGTTTGATCGTCGTGTTTCGGTCAGACCGGTTTGTGGACGAATGTCCGTATGCCTATGATCAGCGGCTCTGATTACCGATGCAGGATGTAAGCGCAGTGAGTTCCGTCCCCACCGATCCCATGCAGGATTTGTCGCGTGAAGCGACGGAACTGCTGCGCCGCGCTGAAGCCCATCTGGGACGTGGCGAGTTTTCGCTGGCCGGCGACCTGCTCGAAACCGGTCTGAAGCTGGCGCCCGAGCATCCGGAACTGTTGCGCCGGCAGGCGATAGCCTTGCACATGCAGCAACGTTTTCCGGAGGCCGCCGCCATATTTCGCCGGATCCTGCAGCGCCGTCCGGATGACGCAACGATCTACAACAATCTCGGCAGCGCGCTCGGCGCCGCGGGTGACATGCCTGGCGCAGCGGAGGCCTTGCGACGCGCGTGCGAACTGGCCCCCGGGCGTGCCAACTACTGGTACAACCTGGCCAAGGCGCTCGAAGGCATCGCCGATGCCGATGGCGCCTGCCAGGCATTGACCCGCTTCCTTGAACTCGTACCCCACGACGCGGAAGCACGGATCCTGCGCGCCGACGCGCTGAAAACACTGGGGCGTCTGCAGGAAGCCGAGGCGGATCTACGGTATGTGCTGGCCCGGCATCCGGATTCCATCGAAGCGTGGACGCCGCTGGTCAACCTGAAGTCGGTGCGCCTGAGCGAGCGCGATCTCGCCGAGATAAAACGCGTCCACTCGCTACCGGGGGTGAGGGAAGACTATCGGGTTTCGCTCGGCTTCGCCCATGGTCAGGCGCTGGAGTCGAACCGGCGCTACGCCGAGGCGTTTCCGGTTCTGCTAGCTGCGAATGCAGCCAAGCGTCGATCCGTGCAGTGGGATTCCGGCAGGACCAGTCGTTTTGTCGACGACACCATGAATGCGTTTGCACAACCCATGACGCAGGCCACGAATCCGCAACTTGGCGGGGAAGTGATCATGTTGTTCGGAATGCCACGCTCGGGCTCGACCCTGCTCGAACAGATGCTCAGCGCCCATGACCAGATCGAGGGATCCGGCGAGATCAGCGACCTGGGCAAGGTGTTGTTCGAGGAATCCGTGCGGCGCGGCATGGACATTCCGCAATGGGCGCCAAAGGCCACTGCCGAGGACTGGACGCGGCTGGGCGAGGCATACATGCAGCGCACTGCGCACTGGCGCCAGCATCATCCGGTTTTCACCGACAAGGAACTGGGCAAGTGGCAGTTGGTCGGAGCGGCGCGTGCGATGTTGCCGGGAGCGCATTTCATCCATTGCCGGCGCGACCCGCTGGAAACGTGCTGGAGCTGCTTCAAGCACGAGTTCAAGGCGGACCAGCTCTACAGCTACGATTTCCACGAACTGGCCACCTACTGGCACGACTACGATCGGCTGGTGCGTTTCTGGCAGACGCGTTACCCGGGCCTGGTCTGCGATTATGTCTACGAAGATCTGGTCGAGCAGCCTGAAGCGGAAATACGCCGTCTGCTCGATTACTGCGGTCTGACTTTCGATCCGGCCTGCCTGCGTTTTCACGAGGTCGAGCGGCAGGTGCGCACTGCCAGTGCCGGCCAGGTGCGGCAACCGCTCAATCGCAATACCGCGGTCGCTGAACGTTATGGAGCGTTGTTGAATCCGCTACGCGAGGCGCTTGGTTTGACCATTGTGACCAGTTGAGAAGTCCGGGAGGTTGTATCCAGAGCCGACGCGGCCTGTCCCGTTCGACAACAGCGATTGCAGCAGCATCCATGCCTGCGTGCGGTCTATCACCCGGCAGCAGCATTCATGGGTGCGCCGCCACGAATCCCTTTGCTTCGGCCAGTTCCGGCAGATCGGCATCCGCGGTGTGCCAGATATCCAGAAGTTGTTTGTATGTTGCGGTGGCCGCCGAAGTGTCGCCGCTGGCGGCTTCCGCGCGGGCGCGGCCCAGCAGCGACCGGCTGCGGCCTGGCGCGCTTTTCAGTGCGGTCTCGAAAGCCACGCGCGCGTCGGCGGCCTTGCCTTGTTTCAGCAATTGTTCGCCGAGCAGTTCATGCGGTGGCTTGATCGGCACCGGTGGACCGAAATCGAACGGCAACGCTTCATAGTTGCGGGAGGCGCGACGGATGGCTTCCACTCCGTTGTCGGGCTTGCCCTGTTCCACGGCCAGCAGGCCAGCGAGATCGTCCTGCAGGATGGCGAGATAGCTGGACGTCTGTTTTTCTCCCGCAGCCTGGCTTGCGGCATGCAAGGTGGAAATTGCGCTCAGCGAGCGCTGCACGGCCGCCAGGTCATGGCGTTCGATCGCGGCATAACCATCGGTGAAATCGTTCCAACCGGCGTCCGAGCCCATGCCCGTGGTGTCCACGGCCGTGTGGGCGGCGAAGCCGTTGCCGTCACCTGACTCGACCACGGCGATCGCGCGCATCTGCATCAGCGATTCGTTCAGCATCTGCCCGAACATGGCCGGCGAACTGTGCATCTCGGCAAGTTGTCCGGCGTGACTGCTGGCCCACTCCATCGAGGGTTTGACCGACTGCAGGCAGGCCTGCAACGTCTTTCCGGCATCACGGAAGCGGCCTTGCTGGTAGTAGGCGTATTCCAGCCACTGGGTGTAGTGATCGCAGGTGGTGAGCGGGCGGCCCTCTGCCTTGGCCGGGACATTCATCACATGCATCGCCACTTCGTTGGCTTTCGCCACGTCGTCCCACAGACCGAGCGCCATGAAGATGTGCGAGGTCATGTGCTGGGCGTGGGCGGCAGCCGGAGAGATCTTCGACAAGGCACGTGCCGGCTTCAGCGCGCCGGCGGCGTGCGCGGGATCGTCCATCGCGTGGATCCAGTAGTGCGCCGCGCCGGGGTCCTGCGGATTCAGTCGGAATATGCGCTCGGAGATCGCTCCCGCGCGCAGGTAAGCCGGTATGTCGCGCACGCCTTCGCTGCGTCCCATCAGCGCCAGTGCATGGAACAGTTGTGCGTTGTTGTCGTCAGGCCAGGCCTTGGCCAGATGCTCCATCGCCTCGTCGTAACGGGCGTCGCGGGCAGGCTTGGTGTCGCTGTCGGCGTACAGGATCTCTACGGCAGCCAGATAGGCCTTCTCTCGCGGCGTGGGCGCTTTCGCCGCACGCGCGGCGGGTGTGGGGCCGAGCTTTGCGAGTGCCTTGCGTCCGGCATCCGCATCAAGCTGGTTCCAGATGCCGTGGTTGTATGTCATCGCCTCGCCCCAGTAGGCCATGGCGAAATCCGGGTCCAGCTGTTGGGCCTGGCGGAAAGCCCGGGCTGCGTCGGGATACTCGAACAGGTGCAGCAGGAGTGCGCCGCGCAGGAACGCGGTCTGCGCAGCAGCCGACCGGGTCGAGGTGGGGAACGAAATCGTGCCGAGCCCCTCGATGCTGCGCATCGGTTCGGTCTGGCGGGCCTGCGTGGCGCTGATCGCACCCGACAGCAAGACCCCGGCAATGAGCGCGGCGAAGCAAAACCTGTGCTGCATGTTCATGATCGACATCCCCCATGGTGGATGGAGTCACACGCGGCGAATCGATTCGCCAATGCGATGCACGAGATCGGCGTGTCGCGTCCATCCGGTAACCGGACAGAGGCGTCTCGATCTGGGCGGGCAGAGTATGCACCCGATCTTTCGACAGTGGATACGCGAGGCCGCGAGCCGCTCAGTTCACCCGCGCCGGTTCGCCCAGTTCCAGCGATTTCAGCAGCATCCCCGCCTGGGTCCGGTTGCGCACCTTCAGCTTCTCGAAAATCGCGGTGACGTGCGCCTTCACCGTGCGCTCCTGGATCGCCAGCCGGTCGGCGATCTGCTTGTTGAGCAGGCCTTCGGCCAGCAGGGCCAGCACGCGCGATTGCTGTTCGGTGAGGCGGGCCAGCCGGCTGGCGAGGTCGGTGTCGGCGGGATCGGCGGGCAGGGCGGCGACGGCGTCAGCGAGATCGGGCGGCAACCAGGTGCCGCAATCGAGCACGCTGCGGATCGCCTCGCCGATTTCGGCAGGACTGGCGCTCTTGGGGATGAAGCCGGCGGCGCCGTGATCGAGCACGCGGCGCACGATGCGCGGCTCGTCGTGGGCGGAGACCACCAGCACCGCCACGCCGGGGTGCTGGCCGCGCAAGGCGGCGAGGCCGGACAGGCCCTGGCTGCCGGGCATGTGCAGGTCGAGCAGGACCAGGTCGATATCCGGTGCGTCAGACAGCAACTGCAGCGCCCCGGCAAGGTCAGCCGCCTCCCGGATTTCGCAGCCGGGCAGGCTGTCGTTCGCGGCCAGCCGCAGCGCGGCGCGAAACAGGGGGTGGTCGTCGGCAATCAGCAGGCTGGTCATGACGCTGAAGTTAGCTGGCCGCCGCGGCCGCGTCGAGCTTGCCGGCGCGCGGCGATGGACTTTCGTACGATGGCCAGGCGCCTTGTGCTTGCTATGGTGCGGGAATGAAAAATTCCGCCCGTCGCCTGTCCTGGCTGTTCTGCTTCATGCCCTTATCCGTCATGCTGTCCGCTTGTGCCAGCCATGCCACGGGGAAGGAAGCTGCCATGCCAGAGGTCGACTACGGGGAAGTGCGGGTAACGGAGCATCGCGGTCACGATGATCTGCTGAGTGCAGGACTGGGCCTTGCCGGCCTGGCCGCTGCGCCGCTGCCCTTTACCGATCCACTCGACCCCGGCGCGGAAGAACTGCGGCGACGCGCGATCCAGACCAGTTGGAAGGGCATCGCCGACCTGGGTCCGCTGGGTGGCTACGGCACGGTCTACGGCGCGGTGCCGGACGTGCCGGGGCGCGAATACTCGGCGTTTGCCCGGATTCCCGGCGCACGCGCGCCGCATCGCGTATTGCTGCAGTTGCCGGACAACTTCGACAAGCAGAAACGCTGCCTGGTGGTGACGGCTTCCTCGGGATCGCGCGGCGTCTACGGCGCGATTTCGCTGGCCGGCGCGTGGGGCCTGCCGCACGGCTGCGCGGTGGCGTATACCGACAAGGGCACCGGCACGGGCTACTTCGATTTCGCCGACAACAGCGGCGTGGCGCTGGACGGGCGTCGCGCGAAAAAGGGCGACGCTGCGCTGGAATTCCAGCCGATGCCGGGGCCGCCGGTCACCGGCATCGCGATCAAGCACATGCATTCGGGCGACAACCCGGAGGCGGCCTGGGGCAGGCACGTGATCCAGGCCGCGCAGTTCGGCCTGGCCATGCTCGATCGGGCGTATCCGGAAGAGGCGCCGTTCACGCCGCAGAACACGAAGATCATCGCCACCGGCATCTCCAATGGCGGCGGTGCGGTATTGCAGGCGGCCGGGCTGGATCACGACGGATTCTTCGCCGGCGTGGTCGCGCTGGAGCCGAATGTGCACGTGAAGGATCGCGGCCGCGCGCTGTACGACTACGCCACCGAGGCGGCGATCTGGCTGCCTTGCGCCCTGAGCGCGGAACAGTTTGCCGGCGTACCGATGGCGCGCGGGCCACGCGGCGTGGCGTTGCCGGCATGGCCGATCCGCTGCGCCAGCCTGCGGGCGCAGGGCAAGCTCAGTGGCAACACGCTGGCGCAGCAGTCCGCGCAGGCGCGGGACTATCTGCATGCGCGTGGCTGGACCGACGAGGCGATGGACACGGCGGCCAGCACTACGGCGTTCGACCTGTGGCGGGTGATCGCGGCGGGCTACGCCTCGTCCTACCTGCGGCGCGGCGCGGGTGACATGCCTTGCGGATTTCATTACGCGGCGATCGGCGCCGGCGGCGCGCCGGGCGTGGCGGACGCCGCGACGCGGGCAGCGTGGTGGGCCGATGGTTCGGGCATTCCCCCGGGCAACGGCATCGGGCTTTACGGCGGCGTCAATGTATCGGCCGATCCGACCCTGATCGGCAGCGAATGCCTGCGCGCGCTGTGGACCGGCGAAGATCACGAGGCGCAGGCGCTGCACGCTTCGGTGGCCGAAACCGCCGCCCGCCTGCCGCGGACGGACCTGCCGCTGTGGGTGCTGCACGGCGCCAGCGACGGCTTGCTGCCCACGGCTTTCAGTTCCGAACCGTACGTGGAGTGGCTGCGCGACGAAGGGCGCCGGCCGATCTACTGGAAGGTGCCGCATGCGCAGCACTTCGATGCGTTCCTCGCCCTGCCGGGTTTCGGCGAGCGCCACGTGCCGCTGTTGCCGTACGGCTACGTGGCCCTGGATCGGTTGTGGAGGCACCTGTACGAGGGCGAAGCATGGCCGGTCGATGCGCCCGCACCCGCGGCCCGGCCGCGTGGCGTCGGTGCCCTCGATCGCGGCAAGCTGGGCCTGCCTTGAGCATCGACGGTCGGCCATGGCTGATCCACCGCCCGGGCTGGGTTATCCTTCACGACCCCGATATCCGTGCCGTGGCACGGTGCAGCTCTTGAACCCAAGGATTTGCCATGACCATCAATGTCACCTTCACCACCAACCGCGGCCCGATCCATCTGCGCCTGCATGAAGACAAGGCGCCGGTCACGGTGGCCAACTTCGTCAACCTGGCAAAGCGTGGCTACTACGACGGCCTGTCGTTCCATCGCGTGATCGCCGACTTCATGATCCAGGGTGGTTGCCCCGAGGGCAGCGGTCGCGGCGGTCCGGGCTACAAGTTCGAGGATGAGTTCAACGCCTCGCTGAAGCACGACAAGCCGGGCGTGCTGTCGATGGCCAACGCCGGTCCGCGCACCAACGGCAGCCAGTTCTTCATCACCCATGGCCCGACCCCGTGGCTGGATGGCAAGCACAGCGTGTTCGGCGAAGTGGTCGATGCCGCCGACATGGACGTGGTCAACGCGATCAGCCAGGGCGACACGATCGAGAAGGTCACCGTGGACGGCGACGTCGACGCCCTGCTGGCGGCGCAGTCGGATCGCGTCAAGGAATGGAACGCGGTGCTCGACCAGCGCGGCTGATTCCATCATCAGGATTCGCAGAAAATCGCCGGCGGATGCCGGCGATTTTTTTGGGGACGAAGGTCATGGTCGCGCCGGTTTCATCAGCCTATGATCGACTGGCTTCACGCTTGTTCATTCATCAAGGAGAACGACCATGTCATTCCTCGACGATTTGCTTGGCGGTCAGGGACAGCAGCAGGCCGGCGGTGCCGGCTCGATGATCTCGGTGGCGGGTGATCTGCTGCAGCGCGCCGGCGGCGTGCAGGGCCTGATCAGCATGTTGCAGCAGCACGGGCTCGGCGGCGCGGTGCAGTCGTGGGTGGGCACCGGCGCGAACCAGCCGGTCTCGGGGGATCAGCTCGGTCAGGCGCTGCAGAGCGGTGGCATGGGTTCGCTGGTGCAGGAGGCTGCGGGCAAGCTCGGTGTCGATCCGGGCGTGGTGCTCAGCGGGCTGTCGCACGTCCTGCCACACGCGGTCGATCACATGACGCCGGATGGCCAGGTGCCGGATGCGGGGCAGGGCGGCGGCTTCGATCTGGGCATGCTTGAAGGTCTGGCCGGCAAGCTGCTGGGTGGGCTGGCGCAGGCCTGACAAACCCAGCACGATCAGGTGAGCCTGATCGGAAACATCCCGGCAGAGCGGCGCTCCGCCGGGATCGCTGCTCAGGCGGACTTGCGCCTGAGCAGGTGGTAGATCATCAGCAACACGATCGCACCGATCACCGAAGCGATGAAGCCGGCCGATTGCCCCTCCTGGTACCAGCCAAACACGTTCTGGCCGACCCAGGTGGCGAGCAGCGAGCCGGCAATGCCGATGATGGCGGTGATGATGAAGCCGCCCGGGTCCTTGCCCGGCATCAGCAGCTTGGCCACCAGGCCGACGATCAGTCCAATCACGAATACCCAAAGCCAGTGCATGTGGATCTCCTCCGCGTTGAGTGAGCCGCCCGTCGCGCGGGCGTGGCCATCATGCCCGGTTCTCGTGGACGTGGCGTGCACGACCAGCGCCGGGCCCGGATGGCGTGATAAAATCACCGCCTTTGCTTCCTCCCCCAGCGTGAGAGACCCATGCCCCAGCTCGCCCAGCGTGTCGGCCGCGCCAAACCCAGCGCGATCATGGTGATTGCCGAGAAGGCGAAACAGCTCAAGGCTGCCGGCCGCGACATCATCAGCTTCTCCATCGGCGTACCGAACTTCCTGCCGGGCGAACACGTGTATGCCGCCGCACGCGAGTCGCTGTCGCATGACTCCGGCCAGTACGGCAGCAACCGCGGCGCCGACGCGCTGCTGGATGCATTCCTCAAGCACATCGAGGCACTGGGTTTTTCCGGCTACGGGCGCACGAACCTGTCGATCGGCATCGGCGCCAAGCACGTGCTGTACAACCTGGCCGAGGCGCTGCTGGACGAGGGCGACGAGATCTGTTTCGCCGCGCCGTACTGGACCACGTACCGCGACATCGCCGACATCGTGGGCGCGAAGATCAACGTGATGCATTGCGGACCGGAGCAGAACTACAAGCTCACCCCGGCCCAGCTCGACGCCGCGCTGGCGCTCAAGCCGAAGGTGTTCCTGTTCAACAACCCGTCCAACCCCACCGGCATGGTCTACACCGGTGCGGAGATCGCGGCGCTGGCCGAGGTGCTGGCGAGGCACCCGGATACCTGGGTGATCACCGACGACATCTACAACTCGATGGTGTTCGACGGCATCGGCTACCACAACTTCGTGTTCGCCAAGCCCGAGCTGAAGGAACGGGTGATCTTCGTCGATTCGGTGTCCAAGACCTACGGCATGCCGGGCTGGCGGGTGGGCCTGATCGCGGCGCCGGAAGCGGTGGCGAAGGCCGTCACCACGCTGAACTCCAACCACATCACCAGCCTGCCGGAAGTGATCACCGCCGCGGCCGTGGCGGCGCTGAGCGGACCGCAGGATGTCCCGCAGGCCAAGTGCGAGGAATTCGCCGGCCGTCGCGACACCGTGTTTGCCGCGCTTAGCGCGATTCCCGGCGTGGTGTGCCCGCGGCCGCAGGGTGCGTTCTACGCATTCCCCGACGTTTCGGTGGCCTTCGGCAAGAGCCACCACGGCGTGGCGATCAACAACGACGTGGAATTCTGCGCCGCGCTGCTGGAGGCCAAGGGCGTCGCCTGCGTGCCCGGTTCCGCCTTTGGCGAGCCGCGTGCGATGCGCATCTCGTACACCTGTCCGGCTGCACAATTGCAGCCGGGCCTGCAACGCATTGCCGAGTTTTTCGCCGAGCTGAATTGAACCCGTGAATCGGGAATGGGGAGTCGGGCATCGGCCCGCTCCGCTCTTCCGATTTTCCTTTGCCGATTCCCCCTTCCCGGAGATCAAATGATGAAAGCCCCCGTTCGCGTTGCCGTTACCGGCGCTGCCGGCCAGATCGGTTATGCCTTGCTGTTCCGTATCGCCGCCGGCGACATGCTGGGCCCGGACCAGCCGGTGATCCTGCACCTGCTGGAAATCACCCCGGCCTTGCCGTCGCTGCAGGGCGTGGTGATGGAATTGAACGATTGTGCCTTCCCGACCCTGGCCGGCGTGGTCGCCACCGACGATGCCAACGTCGCCTTCAAGGACGTCGACTATGCGCTGTTGGTCGGCGCCCGCCCGCGCGGCCCGGGCATGGAGCGCAAGGATCTGCTGGAAGCGAACGGTGCGATCTTCGGTCCGCAGGGCAAGGCGATCAATGACCACGCCAAGCGCGACGTGAAAGTGCTGGTGGTCGGCAACCCGGCCAACACCAATGCGCTGATCGCCCAGCAGAACGCGCCGGACCTGGACCCGAAGTGCTTCACCGCGATGGTCCGCCTGGACCACAACCGCGCCAAGGCGCAGCTGGCCGAGAAGACCGGCAAGCACAACACCGACGTCAAGAAGATGACGATCTGGGGCAACCACAGCTCCACCCAGTATCCGGACCTGTCGCAGACCACCGTCGACGGCAAGCCGGCGCTGAGCCTGGTCGACCAGGCCTGGTACGAGAGCGACTTCATCCCGACCGTGCAGCAGCGCGGCGCGGCGATCATCAAGGCGCGCGGCGCCTCGTCCGCGGCCTCCGCCGCGTCGGCCGCGATCGACCACATGCGCTCGTGGGCGCTGGGCACGGCCGAGGGCGACTGGGTTTCGATGGGCATTCCGTCCGACGGTTCCTACGGCATCGCCCCGGGCGTGATCTACGGCTACCCGGTGACGGTGAAGGACGGCAAGTACACGATCGTGCAGGATCTGCCGGTCAGCGACTTCTCGCGCGCCCGCATGGATGCCACCGACAAGGAACTGCGCGAAGAGCGCGCCGGCGTCGAGCATCTGTTCGCGAAGTAACAAGTCGGCTCCCGCAGGGAACCGGAAAGGGTGGCCGATCGGCCACCCTTTTTTTTGCGCGCCGGTCAGTGCGGAGTGTGCGCCAGGCCCTTAAATGCCTGCCGCACGTAATCCAGCAGCGTGTCGTCCACCGCGGTGCCGCTGCGCAGGTCCGGTTCCCTGGCATAGGCCTCGCGGATGCGGGCGTGTGTCGCCGGATCATCGCCGGCGTAGGCGCGGAACAATGCCATCCAGCGCGTCGCCAGCTGTCGCGCATGCGGATCGTCGGTGGGCAGATGGTCGGCGATCGCCTGGCGCAGTTCGGCGATCAGTGGCGGCCACGCGTACATCTGCCGGCCGTAATGCTCGCGCATGCGCTGCATGTCGTGCGGCGTGAGGTAGCGCTCGAAGATCGCCAGCCGCTCCGCGACCATCGACTGCTCCACGAACTGCTCCAGCTCGCGGGTGATGCCGCTGCGTTCGCGCAGGCCGGGCTCGTTCTCGTTCATCGCCTGCAGGCGCATCAGGAAGGCGGGATTGCCGCCGGTGCCGCGGCCGACCATCGTCATCCACTGTTGCGCCAGGATCTGCGCGTCGGGATCGTCCGGCGTGGCGCCGCGGTCCATCGCCGATTGTACGGCGCTGACCAGGGCGCTCCAGTCGGTCAGCACGTCCGGGTCGGTGTGCAGCGGCAGGGTCTTCAGTTCCTCGGGTGAAAAATACTTCTCGTACATCGTCATCAGCTCCAGCGTGTCCAGCCAGTCGGCCAGGTCGGGGGGCTGTCCGTTCGCCAGCTGCGCGCGCAGATGCACCAGGCGCTCGCGCAGGCGGGTGCCTTCGGCGAGTTCGCGGTCGATCTGCGAGATCTGCTGGTCGACCACCTCGGCCAATGGCTGCAGCGGTCCGGACAGGGCTTTGCCGATGTCGGCCAGCGACAGGCCCAGCTGACGCAGGGCCTGGATACGGTGCAGGCGTTCGATGTTCGCCCGGTCGTAGTGTCGATAGCCGGCAGCGGAGCGCACCGAGGGTGTCAGCAGGCCGATGGTGTCGTAATGGTGCAGCGTGCGGACGGTCAGTCCGCAGCGCCTGGCGAGTTCGCCCACGGTCAACAACATGGCCTGCCTTCTCCTTCGGTGTGCGCCGTGCACGCTGGGGCCTCACGTTACGTGAGGGTCAAGCGTGGCGAAAGGCCATGCTCAGCTACGACCATTGTCGCGATGATGCGGCTGCCGGGCTGGTCTAGGCTGGCGGCAACGAAACCCTGGAGTCCGCCCATGCGCTACGAGGAGTTCTACCGGCAGTCCGTCGACGAGCCGGAGCGATTCTGGGCCGAGCAGGCGCGGCTGATTCACTGGGAGACGCCGCCGCGTCAGATCCTCGATCAGTCGAACCCGCCGTTCCGGCGCTGGTTCGTGGGCGGCACGACCAACCTCTGCTACAACGCGGTCGATCGCCACCTGGCCGAGCGCGCGGAGCAGCTGGCGCTGGTGGCGATTTCCAGCGAAACCGACATCACTCGCGAGTTCACCTATCGCCAGCTGCATCGCGAGGTGAACACGTTCGCCGCGGTGCTGCAGTCGCTGGACGTGGGCAAGGGCGACCGGGTAGTGATCTACCTGCCGAACATGGCCGAGGCGGTGTTCGCGATGCTGGCCTGCGCACGGATCGGCGCGATCCACTCGGTGGTGTTCGGCGGCTTTGCGGCGCACAACCTGGCGCTGCGCATCGACGACGCGCAACCGAAGTTGCTGGTTGCCGCCGATGCCGGCATGCGCGCGGGCAAGGTGATCCCGTACAAGCCGCTGGTCGACGCGGCACTGAACGAGGCCTCGGCACCGCCGCCGCATGTGCTGATCATCGACCGCGGGCTGGATCCGCAGATGACCCGGGTGACCGGGCGCGATCTGGATTACGCCAGCCTGCGCGCGCAGCACGCGGATGCCGAGGTACCGGTGACGTGGCTGGAATCGAACGAGCCGAGCTACCTGCTGTACACCTCGGGCACCACCGGCAAGCCCAAGGGTGTGCAGCGTGACGTGGGCGGTTACGCGGTGGCGATGGCCTTGTCGATCCGCCACGTATTCGACATCGCGCCGGGGCAGGTGATGTTCTCCACGTCCGACGTGGGCTGGGCGGTGGGGCATTCCTACAACGTCTACGGCCCGTTGATCGGCGGCGCCACCACCTTGTTGTATGAAGGCCTGCCGACGCGGCCTGATGCAGGCATCTGGTGGCAGCTGTGCGAGCGCTACAAGGTGCGCACCATGTTCTCCTCGCCCACCGCGATCCGCGTGCTGAAGAAGCAGGACGAGAGCTGGCTGAAGAAGTACGACCTGTCGACGCTGAAGTGGCTGTTCCTCGCCGGCGAGCCGCTGGACGAGCCGACTGCCCAGTGGATCACCGGCGCGCTGGGTGTGCCGGTGATCGACAACTACTGGCAGACCGAGACCGGTTGGCCAGCGATCACCCTGATGCCGGGGCTGGATTTGAAGACGGTGAAATTCGGCTCGCCCGGCCTGCCGGCGCCGGGCTACCGGATGAAGGTGATCGACGAGAACACCGGCGCGGAAGTACCCCACGGCACCAAGGGCGTGCTGGTGCTGCAGCTGCCGTTGCCACCGGGTTGCCTCAGCACCATCTGGCGTGACGACGATCGCTACGTGTACAGCTATTTCAGCCACTTCAAGGAGCTGCTGTACAGCTCGCTGGACTGGGCGGTGCGCGATGAGGACGGCTATACGTTCGTGCTTGGCCGCACCGACGACGTGATCAACGTGGCCGGCCATCGCCTGGGCACGCGCGAGATCGAGGAGTCGGTGGCCAGCCATCCGGCGGTGGCCGAGGCGGCCGTGGTCGGCGTGAAGGACGAGCTGAAAGGGCAGGTGCCGATCGTGTTCGCCACGTTGAAACGGGATGCCGGTGATGGTGCCGCCGAAGTGGCGAAGGCCATGCAGCAGCGCGTGGTCGACCAGCTTGGCGGCGTGGCAAGGCCGTCACGCATCTATGTGGTGAATGCCTTGCCGAAGACCCGTTCCGGCAAACTGTTGCGCCGCTCGTTGCAGGCGTTGGCGGAGCAGCGCGATCCGGGCGATCTGTCCACGCTGGATGATCCGGGCGCGCTGGAAGACATTCGCCGCGCGCTGGAACACGGGCCCGATCAAGGCAGCTGACGCCGGGCCATGGGCCCGCCCGGCGAAACGGTGAACGGGACAGCGAGTCATCCCGTTCACTTCGATCCGTTCGTTTCGATCAGGCGGCGACCGCTTCCTTGCGGTCTTCCGTGACCACCAGCGGGCTGCGGATCAGGTGATCGAACGCGCTCAGCGCTGCCGTGGAGCCGGCACCCATCGCGATCACGATCTGCTTGTACGGCACCGTGGTGGCGTCGCCGGCGGCGAACACGCCGGGCAGGGAGGTCTGGCCGCGTTCGTCGATCACGATCTCGCCGCGCGGGGACAGTTCCAGCGTGCCCTTCAGCCATTCGGTGTTCGGCAGCAGGCCGATCTGCACGAAGATGCCTTCCAGTGCCAGCGTGTGCATCTGCTCGTTGGTACGGTCGCGATAGACCAGTGCGCTGACCCGCTGGCCGTCGCCCAGCACCTCGGTGCTCAGCGCGCTGACGATGATGTCGACGTTGGGCAGGCTGCGCAGCTTGCGCTGCAGGACTTCGTCGGCGCGCAGCTTGCTGTCGAATTCGATCAGGGTGACGTGGGCCACGATGCCGGCCAGGTCGATCGCCGCCTCGACGCCGGAGTTGCCGCCGCCGATCACCGCCACGCGCTTGCCCTTGAACAGCGGACCGTCGCAGTGCGGGCAGTAGGCCACGCCCTTGTTGCGGTATTCGTCTTCGCCGGGCACGCCCATCTGCCGCCAGCGGGCGCCGGTCGAGAGGATCACCGTTTTCGACTTCAGCGTGGCGCCGTTGGCCAGTTCGATTTCAACCAGGCCGCCGGTCGCGTCGCTGGCCGGCACCAGCTTCTCGGCGCGCTGCAGGTTCATCACGTCCACGTCGTATTCGTGCACGTGCTGCTCCAGCGCGGCGGCGAGCTTCGGGCCTTCGGTATAGGTCACCGAGATGAAGTTCTCGATCGCCATGGTGTCCAGCACCTGGCCGCCGAAACGCTCGGCCGCCACACCGGTGCGGATGCCCTTGCGCGCGGCATAGATCGCCGCCGCCGCGCCGGCCGGGCCGCCGCCGACCACGAGCACGTCAAACGCGTCCCTGGCCTTGATCTTCTCCGCCTCGCGGGCGCTGGAGCCGGTGTCGAGCCTGGCCACGATCTGCTCCAGGCTCATGCGGCCCTGGTCGAACACTTCGCCGTTGAGGAACACGGTGGGCACCGACATCACCTGGCGCTTTTCCACCTCGTCCTGGTACAGCGCGCCGTCGATCGCCACGTGCTGGATGCGCGGGTTGAGCACGCTCATCAGGTTCAGCGCCTGCACCACGTCGGGGCAGTTCTGGCAGGACAGCGAAAAATACGTCTCGAACTTGAAGTCGCCATCGAGGTTGCGCACCTGCTCGATCGTATCGGCGGCCGCCTTGGACGGATGGCCGCCCACTTGCAGCAGGGCCAGCACCAGCGAGGTGAATTCATGACCCATCGGCAGGCCGGCGAAACGCACGCCGACGTCGGTGCCGACGCGATTGATCGCGAACGACGGCTTGCGCGCGTCGCTGTCGTCACGGCGCAGGCTGATCTTGTCCGACAGCGCGGCAATCTGCTGCAGCAATTCGTCCAGTTCCTGCGACTTGGCGCTGTCGTCCAGCGCGGCGACCAGCTCGATCGGCTGCACCAGCTTTTCCAGATAGGCCTGCAACTGGGTCTTGAGGGTTTCGTCGAGCATGGCTACCACTCCAGTGATGGATGCGTGGGGATCGTGGGGAGGGAAGAGGCTTGTGACAGCAGCCTGCGCCGGAGGGGAGGGCGGCAGGGCGGGAGCGGTGCCGGGCGCAAGCCGCTGACACAAGCATCCAGGCGGGTTGGAACCGGGCGCCGTGGCGCCCGGTTCCGATGCAGCGGTGAATCAGATCTTGCCGACCAGGTCCAGCGACGGCGCCAGGGTCTTCTCGCCTTCCTTCCACTTGGCCGGGCAGACCTCGTTCGGGTGGGCGGCGACGTACTGGGCAGCCTTGACCTTGCGCAGCAGTTCGGACGCGTCGCGGCCGATGCCACCGGCATTGATCTCGACGATCTGGATCTTGCCCGCCGGATCGATCACGAAGGTGCCGCGATCGGCCAGACCGGCTTCCTCGATCATCACCTCGAAGTTGCGGCTGATCGTGCCGGTCGGATCGCCGACCATGGTGTAGTTGATCTTCTTCACGGCGTCCGAGGTGTCGTGCCAGGCCTTGTGCGCGAAATGGGTGTCGGTCGAGACCGAGTAGATCTCCACGCCCAGCTTCTGGAACTCGGCGTAGTTGTCGGCCAGGTCCTCGAGCTCGGTCGGGCAGACGAAGGTGAAGTCGGCCGGGTAGAAGAACACCACGGACCACTTGCCCTTCAGGTCGGCATCGGAGATCTGGACGAATTTGCCGGCTTTCAGTGCGTCGGCCTTGAACGGTTTCACTTCGGTATTGATCAGGGACATCTTGGTTTTCCCGTGGTGGTTGAACAGTGGTGACGATGCTACGAGGGTGGGCGCGATAAATCTAATTGATTATCGGCATCGCAACGATTGGCCTGAGCTATCAGGTGCCCTGTCCCGATCTGTGGCCGGACGGGCCTGCTTCAAGCCCGCACTTCGGCCATGCCGGTGCGCTCAGGGCGCGACCAGTCGTCCGCGCAATTGCTGGTCCACCACCGTGGCGGTGACGATGTCGCTGCCCACGTTCACCGTGGTGCGCATCATGTCCAGGATGCGGTCCACGCCGATGACGATGCCGATGCCTTCGGGCGGGATGCCGAAGGTTGCCAGCAAGCCGGCGATCATCGGCAGCGAACCGCCAGGAATCCCGGCCACCGCCACTGCGCTCAGCACCGACAGCAGCATCAGGATGGCCTGATGGCTCAAGCTGAGTTCCACGCCGAACGCCTGCGCCACGAACAGCACCACGCAGCCCTCGAACAGGGCGGTGCCGCTCATGTTCATGGTCGCGCCCAGCGGCAGCACGAAGCCGGCGGTGCTGGGGTTGAGTTTCAACTCGTCATGCGCCACCGCCAGCGAGGCAGGCAGGCAGGCGTTGCTGGAGCTGGTGGAAAACGCGGTGATCAGCAGGGCGCGGATCTGCCGGAAGTACGCCAGCGGCGAACGCCTGGCCAGGAAACGCAACCACAGCGACATCGTGCCGAACAGGTGCAGCGCCAGCGCGACGCTGCAGCCGACCACGAACACCGACAGCGCCAACAGCACGTCCACGCCGACCTTGACGATTACGCTGTAGATCATTGCCGGCACCGCGAAGGGCGCCAGTTGCAGCGCGAAGCCCACGATCTTCGTCATCAGGTCGGTGATGGTGTCCAGCGCCACCTGCACCCGCTTGCGCTCCTTCTCGCGCAACTGGGTGGCCGCCGCACCGACCAGGATCGCGAACAGGATCAGCGGCAACACGTCGCCCAGCGCATTGCGGCTGGGGCCGGCCACCGCGCCGACCAGGTTGCGCGGCATGAACATCTCCACCAGCGTGCTGAAACTCATGCTGGGCTGGGCGGCCTTGGTGTCGATCGTCTTCTGCGCGCTGCTGCCGTATTCCTGCATCAGCTGGGTGCGCGCCTGCTCGTCCAGATGATGGCCGGGCTGTACCGTGTTCATCATCACCAGGCCGATCGCCACGGCGATCAGCATGTTGGCGAAGAACAGCGCAAAGGTGCGCCCGGCCAGCGGCCCCAGCCGGTCCAGCCGGCCCAGTTGGGCCACGCCGGAGGCCAGCGAGCTGAACACCAGCGGGATCACCACGAAGAACAGCAAGCGCAGGAAAATCTGGCCAAACGGATCGAACACCGCCGAGGAGATCTTCTGCATGAAGGCCAGCGTGGGCGGATGCAATTGGCCGACGCCCAGGGTGGCCACGGCAGCGACCACGCCGATCACCAGGCCCCAGAGGATGCGTTTCGCGAGAGGAGTCGATGTGCTCATGGGTTGAATGTACGGGGCGGCGGCGGATTCGTCACGCAGGAAATTGCGGCTCGCCGCCAGCCCGGCGCCAGCCTCCGTTCGAGGCGATGGCAGGGGTGTAGGAAGGTCCAATCCCGGCGGGATGCCCCGGTGGGCTAAAATGCCCGTTTTGACGGAGGCGACATGACTCAGCCCGCATCCCCCGGTACACGTTTCCGTACGGCCGTTGCCGCCGAACAGCCACTTCAGGTGATGGGCACGATCACCGCCTACGCCGGCCTGATGGCCAAGCGCGTCGGCTACAAGGCGCTGTACCTCTCCGGCGGCGGCGTGGCCGCCAATTCGCTGGGCATGCCGGACCTCGGCATCAGCACCATGGAAGACGTGCTCACCGACGCGCGCCGCATCGTCGACGCCACCGGTTTGCCGCTGCTGGTCGACATCGATACCGGCTGGGGCGGGGCGTTCAACATCGCCCGCACGATCCGCTCGTTCGAGCGCGTGGGCGTGGCCGCGGTGCACATGGAGGATCAGGTCGGCCAGAAGCGTTGTGGCCATCGTCCCGGCAAGGAAGTGGTGCCGAAGGACGAGATGGTCGACCGGGTGAAGGCGGCGGTGGATGCGCGCACCGATCCGGACTTCGTGATCATGGCGCGCACCGACGCGGCGGCCGTGGAAGGCATCGACGCGGCGATCGAGCGCGCAGTGGCCTATGTCGAAGCCGGTGCCGACATGATCTTCCCCGAGGCGATGAAGACGCTGGCGGATTACCGCAAGTTCAAGGCCGCGGTGAAGGTGCCGATCCTGGCCAACCTCACCGAGTTCGGTTCCACCCCGTTCTTCACCACCGACGAATTGCGCGACGCCGGCGTGGACATCGCGCTGTACTGCTGCGGTGCTTATCGCGCGATGAACAAGGCGGCGCTCAACTTCTACGAAACCGTGCGCCGCGAAGGCACCCAGAAGAACATCATCGACACCTTGCAGACGCGCGAGGAGCTGTACGACTTCCTCGGTTACCACGCCTATGAGGACAAGCTCGACTCGCTGTTTTCGAAGCAGGGCTGATCCCTGCGCAAACGCATACGCCAAGCAAAAAACCGCACCCTGGAGAACCCGATGAGCGAACAAGTCCTGCCCAAGGCCAAGAAATCCGTCGCCCTGTCCGGCGTCGCCGCCGGCAACACCGCGCTGTGCACGGTCGGTCGCAGCGGCAATGACCTGCATTACCGCGGTTATGACATCCATGACCTGGCGGCCAAGGGCTGCTTCGAGGAAGTGGCCTACCTGCTGGTGCACGGAGTGCTGCCAACCTGGACCGAACTGCAGAACTACAAGGCCAAGCTGAAGCGCCTGCGCGGCTTGCCCGCGCCGGTGAAGGCCGCGATGGAGCTGCTGCCGGCCTCGACCCATCCGATGGACGTGCTGCGCACCGGTTGTTCGGTGCTGGGCACTGTGCTGCCGGAGAAGGACGACCACAACGTCACCGGCGCACGCGACATCACCGACCGCCTGATGGCCAGCTTCGGTTCGATGCTGCTGTACTGGTACCACTTCAGCCACAACGGCAAGCGCGTCGAGACCGAGACCGACGACGACTCGATCGCCGCGCATTTCCTGCATGTGCTGCACGGCAAGAAGCCCAGCGACCTGCATGCGCAGGCGCTGGACAAGTCACTGGTGCTGTACGCCGAGCACGAGTTCAACGCCTCCACCTTTGCCGCCCGCGTCATCGCCGGTACCGGTTCGGACATGTATTCGGCGATCACCGGCGCGATCGGCGCGCTGCGCGGTCCGAAGCATGGCGGCGCCAATGAAGTGGCGATGGAGATCATCGCGCGCTATCGCAATGCGAACGATGCCGAGGCCGACATCCGCGCCCGCGTCGAGAAGAAGGAAATCATCATCGGCTTCGGTCACCCGGTCTACACCGTCTCCGATCCGCGCAACGAGATCATCAAGGAAGTCTCGCGCAAGCTGTGCACCGACGGCGGCAACCCGACCCTGTTCGAGGTGTCCGAGCGGATCGAGAAGGTGATGGGCGAGGTCAAGAAGATGTTCCCCAACCTCGACTGGTTCTCGGCCAGCGCGTACCACATGATGGGCGTGCCCACCGCGATGTTCACCCCGCTGTTCGTGATCTCTCGTACTTCCGGCTGGAGCGCCCACGTGATCGAGCAGCGCCAGGACGGCAAGATCATCCGCCCCAGCGCGAACTACACCGGCCCGGAAGACCAGGCCTACGTGGCGATCGACAAGCGCTGAACCCGTGGCGGCGAATCCGGGGCGCGGCCCCGGGTTCGCCGTGTCGACCAGCGTCCCCGGAGCGGGACCGGTTCAGTCCGCTCCGGGTGGGGCCTCGATTCAGTGGTTGGCCAACCTGGCCTGTTCCCTGCGCCTGTGCACCAGCCAGCCTCCGCCGCAGATGCCGATCACGGCCAGCGCATCGACGCCGTACTTCACCCATGCGTGCGCCTCGAACCAGCTGCTCAGCAGATGGTCGTGGGTGATCATGCGGCCGGCGGTGATCGCGATGGCCGCGGCGCCGATGTACATGATGATCGGGTAGCGATCGATCAGTTTCAGGATCATCGTCGAGCCCCAGACCACCAGCGGCACGCTGATCAGGAGCCCCAGGATTACCAGCAGCAGGTGGCCCTTGGAAGCGCCGGCAATGGCCAGCACGTTGTCCAGGCCCATCAGCGCGTCGGCGACGATGATCGTGCGCAGCGCAGCCCAGAACGTGTTGCCCGACTTGATGTCCGGGCCCTGGTCGTCACCGTGGTTCAGCAGTTTCCAGGCGATCGGCAGCAACAGCAGACCGCCAACCAGCATCAGTCCGGGAAGCTTCAGCAGATAGACGACCACGGCGGTCAGTACGAAGCGGATCGCGATGGCGCCGAACGTGCCCCAGAAAATCGCCTTCTTCTGCAGCTCCTTCGGCAACCGGCTGGCGGCCATCGCAATGACGATGGCATTGTCGCCGGCCAGCACCAGGTCGAGCAGGATGATGGCCAACAGGCCGGAGAGAAAGTCGGGAGCAGCGAAATCCATCGAGGTTTCCTTGCGCGTCGGACAATGCAATGGCCACGGACGCGCGCGGCCCGTGACCACCGCAAAAGTCTCGTTCGCAGGCAACTGCTGGACGACCGGAGCGAGACCTCGCTCGTGTTGACGATCGTCGCACCGGGGCGGGACAAAGCCTGCCGCGGGAACTACTCCCTTTTGGGAAGGTGTCCGAGCATTGTCGATGCCGTCGCGCACACCAGTCAAGCCAGGCCCTTAAGGAAAATGCCTGCTCCCGCTACAATCAGTCGTCCAATGATGCAGTTCTCCCGCTTTGCCCCCATGACCGGTTTGCCATGAACAGCACTTGTCGGGCGGGAGCGCAGACAACGCATCGACCTGCGTTCAACCGGGTATTTATCTCCAGGGTTCCCCAGCATTCATGAATACTGTCTATCGCCAATCCCTTTCCGGCACGTCGCTGGACTATTTCGATGCGCGCGCCGCCGTGGAAGCGATCCAGCCGGGCGCCTATGACGCGCTGCCCTATACCTCGCGCGTGTTCGCCGAGAACCTGGTGCGTCGTTGCGATCCGGCGATTCTCGTCGAGTCGCTGAAGCAGGTCATCGAGCGCAAGCGCGAGCGCGATTTTCCGTGGTTCCCGGCGCGTGTGGTGTGCCATGACATCCTGGGCCAGACGGCGCTGGTGGACCTGGCCGGTCTGCGCGACGCGATTGCCGAACGCGGCGGCGACCCGGCCAAGGTGAACCCGGTGGTGCCGGTGCAGTTGATCGTCGATCACTCGCTGGCGGTGGAGTGCGGCGGCTTCGACCCGGACGCGTTCACGAAGAACCGCGCGATCGAGGATCGCCGCAACGAAGACCGCTTCCACTTCATCGACTGGACCAAGCAGGCGTTCGAAAACGTCGACGTGATTCCGCCAGGCAACGGCATCATGCACCAGATCAACCTGGAGAAGATGTCGCCGGTGGTGCAGGTGCAGGACGGTGTCGCTTATCCGGACACCTGCGTGGGCACCGACAGCCACACGCCGCACGTGGACGCGCTGGGCGTGATCGCCGTCGGCGTCGGCGGCCTGGAAGCCGAGAGCGTGATGCTTGGCCGTGCCTCGTGGATGCGCCTGCCCGACATCGTGGGCGTGGAGCTCACCGGCAAGCGCCGGCCCGGCATTACCGCCACCGACATCGTGCTTGAGCTCACCGAATTCCTGCGCAAGCAGAAGGTGGTCGGCGCGTACCTGGAATTCCGCGGCGAAGGCGCGGCCAGCCTTACGCTGGGCGATCGCGCGACGATCTCCAACATGGCGCCCGAGTACGGTGCCACCGCCGCGATGTTCTTCATCGACGGGCAGACCCTCGACTACCTGCGCCTCACCGGCCGCAGCGACGAGCAGGTCCGGCTGGTGGAAACCTACGCCAAGGCTGCGGGCCTGTGGGCCGACACGCTGCTGCATGCGCAGTACGAGCGCACGCTGACGTTCGACCTGTCCGCCGTGGTGCGCAACATGGCTGGCCCGTCCAACCCGCACAAGCGCCTGCCGACATCGGATCTCGCCGCGCGCGGCATCGCTGCCGAGTGGGAAGAACAACCGGGCCAGATGCCCGATGGCGCGGTGATCATTGCCGCCATCACCAGCTGCACCAACACCAGCAACCCGCGCAACGTGATCGCGGCTGCGCTGCTGGCGCGCAACGCCAATGCGCGCGGACTCACGCGCAAGCCCTGGGTGAAGAGCTCGCTGGCACCGGGTTCCAAGGCGGTGCAGTTGTATCTGGAAGAGGCGAACCTGCTGCCCGAGCTGGAGAAGCTCGGCTTCGGCATCGTCGCGTTCGCGTGCACCACCTGCAACGGCATGTCCGGCGCGCTCGATCCGGCGATCCAGCAGGAGATCATCGATCGCGATCTTTACGCGACGGCCGTGCTGTCGGGCAACCGCAACTTCGATGGTCGCATCCACCCGTATGCCAAGCAGGCCTTCCTGGCTTCGCCGCCGCTGGTGGTCGCGTACGCCATCGCCGGCACCATCCGTTTCGATATAGAGAAGGACGTGCTCGGTCTGGACGCCAACGGCCAGCCGGTGACGCTGAAAGACATCTGGCCCACGGATGAAGAGATCGACGCGATCGTCTCCTCCAGCGTGAAGCCGGAGCAGTTCCGCAAGGTCTACGAGCCGATGTTCGCGCGCACCGGCCACGCCGGCACCCGCGCCGCGCCGTTGTACGACTGGCGCCCGCAGAGCACTTACATTCGTTGCCCACCGTACTGGGAGGGCGCCCTTGCGGGTGAGCGCACGCTCGCTGGCATGCGTCCGCTGGCGGTGCTTGGCGACAATATCACCACCGACCACCTGTCGCCGTCGAACGCGATCATGCGTAACAGCGCCGCGGGCGAATACCTTGCAAGGATGGGCCTGCCGGAAGAGGACTTCAATTCGTACGCGACCCATCGCGGCGACCACCTGACCGCGCAGCGCGCCACTTTCGCCAATCCCACGCTGATGAATGAAATGGCGGTGGTCGATGGCGAAGTGAAGAAGGGTTCGCTGGCCCGCGTGGAGCCGGAAGGCAAGGTCATGCGCATGTGGGAGGCGATCGAAACCTACATGGAGCGCAAGCAGCCGCTGATCATCATCGCCGGTGCCGACTACGGCCAGGGCTCGTCGCGTGACTGGGCGGCGAAGGGCGTGCGCCTGGCGGGCGTGGAGGCGATCGCGGCTGAAGGCTTCGAGCGGATCCATCGCACCAACCTGATCGGCATGGGAGTGCTGCCACTGGAATTCAAGCCGGGCACCAACCGCAAGACGCTTGGCATCGATGGCACCGAAACCTTTGATGTCGTCGGCGTACGCAGCCCCTTGGCGGAGCTGGTTCTGGTCATCCACCGCAAGCATGGTGAACGCGTCGAAGTGCCGATGATCTGCCGCCTGGACACCGCCGAGGAAGTGCTGATCTACGAAGCGGGCGGTGTGCTGCAACGCTTCGCGCAGGACTTCATCGAGGCTTCGCAGGCGGCCTGACCGCGCGTTGTTCCGCGGGTGATGCCACAAGGCATCGCCATGCGGTTGGCGGTTGCGCCGGCATGATTTGCCGGCGCGGCACAGTCACCACAGGATCACAGATACATGGCAAAGCTCCCCCAGCTCCGCATTCCCGCCACCTACCTGCGCGGCGGCACCAGCAAGGGTGTGTTCTTCCGTCTGCGGGACCTGCCCGAGACCGCGCAGGTACCTGGCGCCGCGCGCGATGCGCTGCTGCAGCGCGTGATCGGCAGCCCCGATCCCTACGGCAAGCAGATCGACGGCATGGGTGGCGCCACCTCCAGCACCAGCAAAGCGGTGATCGTCTCCAGCAGCACCCGGCCGGATCACGACGTGGACTACCTGTTCTGCCAGGTGGCGATCGACAAGGCCTTCGTCGACTGGAGCGGCAACTGTGGCAACCTCTCGGCGGCGGTCGGTCCGTTCGCCATCGCGGGTGGCCTGGTGGATCCCGCACGCGTTCCGCACGACGGCATCGCCACCGTGCGCATCTGGCAGGCCAACATCGGCAAGACCATCATCGCCCATGTGCCGATGACCGACGGCGCGGTACAGGAAACCGGCGACTTCGAGCTGGACGGCGTGACGTTCCCTGCCGCCGAAGTGCAGTTGGAATTTCTGGATCCGGCAGCTGAGGAAGACGGCGCTGGCGGGGCCATGTTTCCCACCGGTCATCTCGTGGACGACCTGGAAGTACCGGGTGTCGGTACGCTCAAGGCGACCATGATCAACGCCGGCATTCCCACGATTTTTGTGCAGGCCGACGCGATCGGCTACACCGGCACGGAGCTGCAGGAGGCCGTCAATGGCGACGCCACGGCTCTGGCGATGTTCGAGGCTATTCGCGCACATGGCGCGCTGCGCATGGGTCTGATCAAGTCACTCGACGAGATCGCCACGCGGCAGCACACGCCCAAGGTCGCATTTGTCGCCAGGCCGGCCGACTACGTCGCATCGAGCGGCAAGCCCGTCAAGGCGGATGACATCGACCTGCTCGTGCGCGCGATGTCGATGGGCAAGCTGCACCACGCCATGATGGGTACGGCGGCGGTGGCTATCGGTACCGCCGCGGCCATTCCGGGCACGCTGGTGAATATTGCGGCAGGCGGTGGTGAGCGACAGGCCGTGCGCTTTGGTCATCCGTCGGGCACCTTGCGCGTGGGTGCGGAGGCAACGCTGGTTGATGGTGCATGGACCGTCACCAAGGCGATCATGAGCCGAAGCGCGCGCGTGCTGATGGAAGGCTGGGTGCGCGCACCCGCAGGGTGATTCCGCAGAGCGGGGCAGTGTCCCCTTCGGTGCCACCACATGCTCAGGTGGCTTCTGACAAGATAGGCATCAAGCGACAAGGATGGTTCATCCCGAGCTATGGCGGCTTTCCTGCCGTCAGGAGACCAAGCACTCATGAGTACACACGACATCCGCTCCGCCAAGCGCCCAGATCCCGACCAACCGATGGTCGACGTCGCCAACTATGTCGTCGACTACAAGATCGACTCTACCGAAGCGTACGACACTGCGCGCTACATGCTGCTGGACTCGCTGGCCACGGCGATGATGGCGATGAAGTTCCCCGAGTGCGTGAAGCATCTCGGGCCGTTGGTGCCGGGCGCCATCTTGCCGGGTGGTGCGCGCGTCCCGGGGACCCACCATGAGCTTGACCCGGCACAGGCGGCGTTTGCGATCGGCACGCAGATCCGCTGGCTGGATTTCAACGACACCTGGCTGGCGGCGGAGTGGGGTCATCCTTCGGACAATCTCGGCGCGATCCTCGCCGTGGCGGACTACCTGAGCCGCAAGGCCGAGCGTGAAGGTGGACGACCACTGACCGTACGCGATGTCTTGGGTTACGCGATCAAGGCCCATGAGATCCAGGGCTGCTACGCGCTGCTGAACAGTTTCAACCAGGTTGGCCTGGACCACGTGATTCTGGTGCGGCTGGCGTCGACCGCCGTGGCCACTGCCATGCTTGGCGGGAGCAGGGAGCAAGTCACAACGGCCTTGTCACACAGCTGGATCGACAACGGCGCCCTGCGTACCTATCGCCACGCGCCAAACACGGGTCCGCGCAAGAGCTGGGCTGCCGGTGACGCCTGCCGTCGCGCGGTGACCCACGCCATCAATGCGGTCTACCGCGGCGTGGCGGGCTATCCGTCGGCGCTGTCGGCGAAGACCTGGGGCTTCTACGACGTGGCATTCGGCGGCAAGCCGTTCGAGTTCGAGCGTCCGTTCGGCAGCTACGTGATGGAAAACGTGCTGTTCAAGATCAGCTATCCGGCCGAATTCCACGCACAGACCGCGGTGGAGTGCGCCATGCAGCTGCATTCGCAGGTGGCGGGTCGGATCGACCAGATTGAAAGGATCGCCATCGAAACCCAGGAAGCCGGTTGTCGCATCATCGACAAGACCGGTCCGCTGGCGAATTACGCCGATCGCGATCATTGCATCCAGTACATGGTGGCAGTGCCGCTGATCCACGGTCGACTGGTGGCCAGCGATTACAACGACGACGTCGCCGCCGATCCGCGCATCGATGCGTTGCGCGAGAAGATGACGGTCGTCGAAAACCCGCAATTCACCCGGGACTACTTCGATCCGGCCAGGCGCTATATCGGCAATTCGGTCCAGGTGTTCTTCAAGGACGGCAGCAGCACGGAAAAGGTTTCGATCGATTTCCCCATCGGCCATCGCAAGCGTCGCGCCGAGGGCATACCGGTGCTTCTGCAGAAGTTCGAGGCCGCGATGCAGGGCCACATGCCCGCCCACAAGGTCAAGGCCATCATGGCAGCAACCCGGGACCCCGCACAGCTGGATGCGATGCCTCTGCATCACTTCCTGGAGCTCTTCACGTTGTAAAGACGACGTGAGTGGAAAATTAACGCAGGGTCGGGCGCCGGGATGGGCATTTCTTCGTCCCTGCGTTTCCATGTTCCAGCTAATGCCATATTCCGTTCAAATCCGACTTTCCTGAATGAAACCTCACCGGTAGTTGTTCTGAATAGTGTTAATTCGATCACGGCTTAACGCTTTTGCTACAATCCCCGCCGCTTGTCGCATAAACGCCAAGCAGGGGCTTTAAAAGCTCTGAGTGACGTAGTTCAGTCTGATGCGGGACTTCCGGTCAGGGTTGAACGGACGCGAAATTCTAATAATTGAGGAGACACCTGATGAAACGTAAGGGCTTGTATTTTCTGATCGCGCTGGCCCTGGGCGGCGTAGGTGCCGTTCATGCTCAGGACGCAGCCGCTCCGGCCGACACCGCCAGCTCGATGACCTCGCCGTCCTACGACGGTCGCTGGTACATCGCCCCCACGGTCGGCGGTTACTACAACGATACCGACCGCAACACCAACAGCCGTCAGATCTACTACGGTCTGGGCGTTGGTCGTTTCATTTCGTCGAACACCTCGATCGACATCTTCGTCGATCGCACCAAGCGTGATCGCGACTCGCGAGTGGGTGGCGGAAACTGGTCCAACAATGCCGTAGGTGCAGCCGTACGCTTTTACGCGGGTGACTGGAATTCGTGGCGTCCGTATCTGCTCGCCGGTGTAATGGGGAGCTTCCACAGCGCCACCGGCACCGACAGCGGCTGGTCCCCGGCTGCCGAACTGGGTGGCGGTCTGTCCAAGACCATCGACGACAGCTCCGATTTCCGCGTGGAAGCCGGCTATCGCTATGATTGGGACAACAAGACCCAGCCCGAAATGGACGGCTACGGTGACTGGTTCCTGGGTTTCAGCATCGTTTCGCGCTTCGGCGCCCCGGCTGCCGCTCCGGCTGCTCCGGTCGCCGCCACTCCGCCCCCGGCTGACTGCTCGACGATGGACAGCGACAGCGATGGCGTGAACGACTGCGAAGACAAGTGCCCGGCCACCGCCGCTGGCACGATCGTCGGCCCTGATGGTTGCGCGCAGAAGGTCGTGATCGACCTGCGTGGCGTGAACTTCAAGTTCGACCGCCCGAAGAAGGGTGAGACGGACATCTCCAAGTCGCTGGCCGAGCCGAGCGCTGACTCCATCGCGGTGCTGAACCAGGCCGTCGATACCCTGCAGCGTTACCCGCAGGTCAAGGTGACGGTTGCCGGTTACACCGACTCGAAGGGTACCGACGAGTACAACCAGAGCCTGTCCGAGCGTCGCGCCTCGATCGTCTACAACTACCTGACCAGCCACGGCATCGATGCCAGCCGTCTGGAAGGCCCGATCGGTCACGGCGAAAGCAACCCGATCGGTGACAACGAGACCGATGCCGGTCGCGCGCAGAACCGTCGTACGGAACTGCAGGTTCAGCAGTAATCGGACCGCAGTAAATCGGCAAGGAAAAACCCGGCTTCGGCCGGGTTTTTTTTCTCCTAGGGGGCCGCAATTGAGCACATTGAGCGGTTGGGGAGATTTGGAGCGGTGGGCTTTGAGGGGGGCACCTTTCCGTTCACGATTATGACCAACGGGCTTCTAATGGCGGGATTACACCTGCTGATATCCGTGCGGGCGAATGAATAGGCGTTGGCAAGACGGCTTTTCGCTGCGGTGAATATGCCCGATCACCACGAATCCACAAACAGTGGTACGCGCACATCCATCGTGGGCGTCGGCTGACATCATCTGGCGCGTCGCCATGTCACATTCCTTTCCGGTCGGGTACGGCATTCGCTGGCCGGTCAGCGGCACGTTTTCGGGCCTCACTGGAAGGGGAGTGATTGTGATGGTGACGATCCTGCTGAAGCCATTGGCAAACGGGGGCTGGAGCATCTGCCGCCATCACATCACCTTGTTCAGTGATCTGCAGCTGGGCGCTGCGATCAAGCTTGCACGCGAAATGGCACGGGACGAGTTTCAGCGCCTTGGCAGGGAAATTCGCGTAGAGATGCCCGGACCGATCTCCACCCTCGTTCTGGCGAGTTACACCCATGGCGCGGCTACGCTCGCGCAGGGGACCACCGGTCAGGGCCGGGGTGTGCTGGCCGCCTGAGCCTGTTGACGGATTCGGACACGCTGACTGCAACGCGCGGAGGGGGAGCGCGCGGCTGGACTGGCCGGGCGCAAGGATCGCGCCGGCGGTTCATGGGCCATGAGGCCACTTGCATTGGCGTACCATGCAGCCTAATTTCAAGCAGCCCTACCAAGGAGGGAGTCAAGTGATCAATGTGGTCCTGGTGGACGATCACGAGCTGGTGCGCACCGGCTTTCGAATGATCCTGCAACAGCAGTCGGACATCCACGTTGCCGGCGAGGCGGGCACCGCCGAGGAAGGGTTGCGGCTGATCCGCACCCTGAGTCCGGACATCGCCCTGGTCGACGTGCACATGCCGGGCATGAGCGGGATCGAGCTCACCGAACGCGTGTGCCGGTCGAAACTGTCCACGCATATCGTGATCGTGACCGTCGTGGACGATGCGCGTTTTCCCAAGCGCCTGCTTGACGCGGGGGCACTGGGCTACCTGACCAAGGGGTGCAGTGCGGACGAACTGGTTTCGGCGGTACGCCAGGTTGCCGGCGGCAGGCGCTATCTCGCCCCGGCCGTTGCCCAGCAACTGGCCCTGGCCACCCTCGATGGCAGCGCTTCGCCCTTCGATACGCTGTCCAGCCGCGAGCTGGAGGTGGCGATGATGCTGGTTCGGGGCAAGCCGCTGACGATGATCGGCGAGCAGCTCAATTTGAGTCCCAAGACCGTTTCCACCTACAAGCAGCGATTGATGGAAAAGCTCCACGTGGACCACGTGCTGAGCCTCGCCCATCTGATGACGGTGCATGGCTTGATCGATACGCCGAATCACCACGTGGGCAACTGAGGCCCCCGGCAACGGAAGCCCCGATGCGAGGCAAAAAAACCGGACTTTCGTCCGGTTTTTTTATTGCTGCAATCAGCCTTGCGCGTCGCTCTTGTCGTGCGGGACTGGTGCAGGTTCTTCCGTGTCTTCGATGGCCTTGTCCGTCACCGTGACGTGACGGGGAGGCATGCCCAGCAGGTCACCTTGCTTGGGCATCGGAAGGGGAGCGGACACAGCCTCGGTGGCGGTCGCCGGCCCGGTCTGCCCCGCCGCCACCAGTGATGCGGCCGTGCTGGGTGCCGCCGCCGGCTTGGGGCTGGTCGAATCAGTGTTCGGGAAACCGGAGGCCACTGGCGCAGCCGACGTGGGCTTCTCGACCGGAGCCGCCCTCACCGTGGGGGCGGGCGCTGTCACCGCCGCAACCTCGGCGGTGGTTTCTTCGGCAGGCCGTGCCGCCGGTGCGAGGATGGCGTCACTTGAAGCAACCGCGTGCGTGGACGGCTGGCTGACGGCTGGCGTCACCGCTGGTGCTTCAACAGCCACGAACCTTGCTTCGGGCGAAGCTTCGACGTCAACGGTTCCCGTCAACGTCTTTTCCTGGTCAGGCTTGGCTGCCAGCGTGCTGGATGGGGCCGTTGCGGGCCTGGTTTCGGCCACTTCAACCTTGACGGCATGCTGATCGGTGCCGCTGTTTGCCGGAGCCGGTTCGTCCTGGAGCGGAATCGGCGGCAGCGCGGGCAGGTTGAAGGCAGTTGCTGCGCTGATCACAGCCGCAGGTGTCTCCAGCTTCGACTGGCCTTCTGTCACACCAGACGCAGGGCTTTCATGGGTCGGGCGAGCCGGTGCCTTGGCCTGATCCGCGGCGCCAGTCCTGACGTTGGCGGCATCCGTGGACACGCGTTCGGCAACGCCTGCCTTAGTCTCGACGGGCGTGGGCGCCAGGGCGCTTTCCTCGCGGTCCTCGTCGTCCAGCGCCTCGGCCTGCTCGCTGCTGATATCGGTTCCATTGGCACCGGCTTCGTCATGACGACGGCGACGACGGCCACCGCGCCGACCGCGCCGACGCCGCGACTGGGCACCTTCGGTATCCGCCGCGCCTTCTTCGGACGAGGGCACCGGTGCCTCGGCAACGGGCGTCACCAGCAACTCGGCTTCCTTGGCCACCTCGTCCATCGGGGCCGCAACAGGACGCTGGTTTTCCACGACGCGCGGCTGGCGCTCAACCTTCGGCTGCTGTTGCGGATTGGGCTTGCGCTCGGCACGGGGCGGAGCGTTCTCGGCCGGCGCCTTGGGCTGGCGTTCCGCCCTGGCAGACTGGGCTTGCGCCTGCGGTGCCGGTCGCGACTGGGATTCGTTGTTGCGCTGACGATTGCTGCGCGCCTGCTGCTGAGCTGCCGACTTCGGCGAGCCTTGCGGCGGTGTCGTTTCGCGACGTGGCTGGCGGGCCGGCGTGGCATTGGCGCCGTTGCCGTTGCGGTTGCCGCGTTCGTCGCGACGACTGCGGTTGCCGCTCTCGTTGCCGCTGTCGCTGCGCGCCGGAGCAGGGGAGGTCGCCGCCGGCGTCTCCGGACCGCGGAACCAGCCCAGCAAACGGGCAATGACGCCGCCGGCGGGCGCACTGCGCGTTGCCGTGGGTTCTGCCGGGCCGCGACGGGGCGCGGTCGGCCGGCTGGGCGCCGGGGCGGCCGCGACTTCCTCGCGCACCGGGGCCGGGCTTGCCGGAAGCACGCCGCTGACTGCCGGCTGCTCACCGCTGCCAAGGGCCTGGCCCATCTTCGGCAATTCGGCGGTTTCCACCGCGGTCAGCATTTCGTAACTGGGCTTGCTGTGCTCGCCCATGTCCGCTTCGCGGATGCGCTGGATCTCGATGTGCGGGGTCTGCAGCTTTTCGTCGGCGATGATCATCACGTGCACCTTGTGGCGCAGTTCGATCTCCACCACGCTGGCACGCTTCTCGTTGAGCAGGAAGTTGACCACGCTGGAAGGCGCCTGCACCAGCACCTGGCCGGTGTTGTCCTTCATCGCGTGTTCTTCGATCAGGCGCAGGGTCGACAGCGACAGCGATTCCACGCCGCGGATATGGCCGTGGCCTTCGCAACGCGGGCACGTGATCTGGGTCGCTTCGCCGAGGCTGGGGCGCAGGCGCTGGCGTGACATCTCGAGCAGGCCGAAGCGGGAGATGCGGCCGATCTGCACGCGGGCGCGGTCAAGCTTCAGCGCTTCCTTCAGGCGGTCTTCCACCTCGCGCTGGTGGCGCGGGCTGTCCATGTCGATGAAGTCGATCACGATCAGGCCGCCGGCGTCGCGGATGCGCGCCTGGCGGGCGATTTCCACCGCGGCCTCGCAGTTCGTGTTGAACGCGGTTTCCTCGATGTCGCTGCCCTTGGTCGCCTTCGACGAATTCACGTCGATCGCGGTCAGCGCCTCGGTCTGGTCGATCACGATCGAGCCGCCCGACGGCAGGCGCACCTGGCGGTCGAACGCGCTCTCGATCTGGGTTTCGATCTGGTAACGGGTGAACAGCGGGGTGTCGTCGCGGTAGAGCTTGAGCTTGCGCAGGGCGTTCGGCATCACCTGCTGCATGAAGTCGCGAGCGTCGTTGTAGAGCGACTCGTCGTCGATCAGGATCTCGCCGATGTCGCTGCGCAGGTAGTCGCGCAGGGCACGGATGAACAGCTTCGATTCCTGGTAGATCAGGAACGGCGCCTTCTGCTTGCCGGCCGCCTCGGAGATCGATTTCCACAGCTGCAACAGGTAATCGAGATCCCACTGCAGCTCTTCGGCATCGCGACCCAGGCCGGCGGTGCGCACGATCAGGCCGACATCGTCCGGCACGGTGACGTGGTCCAGCGCTTCCTTCAGGGCCTGCCGGTCTTCACCCTCGATCCGGCGGGACACGCCGCCGGCCTTCGGGTTGTTCGGCATCAGCACCATGTAGCGGCCGGCCAGGCTGATGAAGGTGGTCAGGGCGGCGCCCTTGTTGCCACGCTCTTCCTTTTCCACCTGCACGACGACTTCCTGACCTTCCTTGATCAGTTCGCGGATGTTCGCCTTGTGCGGGTCCAGGCCGTTGGTGAAGTATTCGCGGGAGATTTCCTTGAGCGGCAGGAAACCGTGGCGTTCGGCGCCATATTCAACGAAGCAGGCTTCCAGCGAAGCCTCGACACGGGTGATTCGACCCTTGTAAATATTGGACTTTTTCTGTTCCCGCGAAGGGATTTCGATGTCCAGGTCGTACAGGTTCTGGCCATCGACAATGGCCACGCGCAACTCTTCACGCTGAGTCGCGTTGATCAACATACGTTTCATGGTGGTAATCCTCGGCTTGGCCGCGCGTCGCGTGCCGCGGTGGCGCCACAGTGGCGGCCTGCCGGGGATCGCGCCGCTGCAGTTAAGCGGCAAAAAAAACGGCACCGTTTCCGGCGTCGGGATGATTCGGTCAGCTGCGCCTGCCGCCCCGATGCCGCAACGGCATCGGACAAACGACGGCCCAACCGTTACGATGAAAGGGAGTCGCGACCGGTCGCCAGAAGGCAACCGGGGCAATCCTCGCCGACGTTACGGGCGGGCACTCGACCCGATCCAGACTTCGATGGGCAGAATGTAGCGCCCGCCGAGTATCCTATTTCAGCAGGTTTTTTTCAATGCAGACGGCAACTTCCCATGACGCACCTCACGGTGTACGTCAAGTCGAGATCGGTCCCGAACGGGACGGTCAACGCATCGACAACGCGCTGGTGACCCTGCTCAAGGGCGTCCCCAAGAGCATGATCTATCGGCTTTTGCGTACGGGTCAGGTGCGCGTCAACGGCAAGCGGGCCAAGCCCGATACCCGTCTCGCAGAGGGTGATACGCTGCGCATCCCGCCGGTTCGAGTGGCCGAGAGGCCGGAAGGACATGCCCCCGCCGGAGGGCTGGTTGCCGCGGTCGCCGATGCGGTGATCTTCGAGGACAAGCATTTCCTGGTGATCGACAAGCCCTCGGGCGTGGCCAGTCACGGTGGCAGCGGGGTCAGCCACGGCGCCATCGAACTGCTTCGCGCGGCCAGGCCGCAGGAGCATCTGGAACTGGTTCATCGGCTGGATCGCGATACCAGCGGTGTGCTGGTCTTCGCCCGGACTCGCGCCGGGCTGACCGGTCTGCAGGCGGCGATCCGCGCCGGCGAAGTCACCAAGCAGTACCTGTGCCTGATGCTCGGCCACCCGTCCAAGGCAAAGTTCGACGTGAACGCGCCGCTGTTGAAGTCGGTGCTGCAGGGTGGTGAACGCATGGTGCGGGTGGCCGACAGCGGCAAGCCGTCGCTGACGTTCTTCCGCGAGATGGAGCAGTACCCCAGCGCGCGCCTGATGCAGGCCACCCTGGGCACCGGCCGCACGCACCAGATCCGGGTGCATGCGGCACATGTCGGCCATCCGCTGGCCGGTGACCCGAAGTACGGCGACCGCGAAATGAACAAGCGCTACCGCGAGATGGGGCTGGAACGGCTGTTCCTGCACGCCTCGCACATGAGCTTCGACCTGGATGGACGGGCCTACAGCTTTTCCGCGCCGCTGCCCGATGACCTGAAAAACTTCCTCGACGTCCTTGCCGTCAAGGGCAAGCGGCTTGTCTATACCCGCGACAAGTCGCGCACCGACTACTGATCAGCGCGCCAGCAGCGCCTCGACCCGCGCGGCGCAGATGAAATCGTTGAGGGACAGCCCGCCCACGTCATGGGTCGACCACAGGACCCGGCAATGGCCGTAGCCAGCTTCCAGATCCGGATGATGGTCTTCATGGTTGGCCATGTAGCCGACCGCGTTGATGAAACCCAGGGTGTGGTGAAAATCCTTGAACGTGAAGTCCTTCACGATGGCCCGGCCGTCGTCCGCCAGGCTCCAGCCTGGCAGTTGTTGCAGCAGGTCGGTGATCTCGGGCGCCTGCAGTGCGTGTTCCTTGCCCTTGCAGGGCTGGCAATGTCTGGTCGAGAGCTCGTTGGCGTTCATGCAGTCTCCATCGGTGTTCGGAATAGCGGAGGCGAAGCGTCGAAGTTGTGCGCGCAAAAGTCAAAGCGCGCATGAAACCTGAAACAGGACTAAAATGGTGCTGTTTCGTCGGCACCGGTTGGCCGGCATCGACATGGGCGGTTCTGGAGCAGGCATGATTGATATTTCCGAGCGTGCGCAGCAGCACTTTCTGCGCCTTCTCTCACAACAGGGCATCGAAGGGCTGGGCATCCGCCTGCGGGTGACTTCGCCCGGTACGCCCGCGGCAAACTGCGAACTGGAGTTCTGCGAGCCCATCGACCTGGCTGGTGGAGAATGGACGATCGAGTGCGCCGGTTTCGATTTTCATGTGGATGGCGAAAGCGCCAGCTGGCTTGATGGCGCTAGCATCGACTTCGAGCCGAATGCGACTGGTGGCCAGCTCAATATCCGGGCACCGAAGATCAAGGGTGACATCCCAGGCGCAGAAGCGGGACTGATCGAGCGTGTGCGCTACGTGCTGGAGGCCGAGATCAATCCCAAGCTCGCGTCGCACGGTGGCCGGGTCAACCTGCTGGAGATCGACGCCAATGGCGTGGTGCTGCTCCAGTTCGGTGGTGGCTGCCATGGCTGCGGGATGGTCGACGTGACCCTGAAGCAGGGGGTCGAAAAGACCCTGCGCGAGCGGGTGCCGGAAATCACCGCGGTACGTGACGCTACCGATCACGCCGGCGGCGAGAAGCCCTATTACAGCAAGGCCGAGGGCAAATCCGCGGTTGCCTGAACCGGTCGGTGTGTCATGACGAAAAAGGCCCGCTTGCGCGGGCCTTTTCGGACGGAAGAGGGAATCGACTTACTTGTCGCCGCCGATGTGGCCCTGCAGGGTGTCGAGCTTGCTCGGCAGTCCCGAAAAATACGCGGACACGTCTTCGATGTCCTGGTCGGAAAGCGTGGCAACCATGCCCTTCATGATCGGGTTGTCGCGATCGCCATTCTTGTATTCGTGCAGCACGCGCTGGAGATACAGGTTGTACTGTCCTGCCAGGCGAGGGTACTGGGGGTCAATCGAGTTGCCATCGGTACCGTGGCAGGCGAAGCAGGTTGCAGCCTTCTGCTTTCCGTTCTCGGCATTGCCATTGGCCAGCAACTGGGTGGACGCGAACGCCAGCACGGCGCCGACGGAAAGCAGGGTAAGCACACGGTTCATGCGTGAAATCCTTGGCGACTACTTGGCGAGACTGGAAAGATAGGCGGCGATGTTCTGGATGTCCGCATCGGACAGGCTCTGGGCCTGCGCATCCATGGTGGGATGCTTGCGGTCGCCAGCCTTGTAACCATTCAGCGCGTTGACGATGTACTGCTCGTTCTGGCCGGCGATCTTCGGCACCGGATACTGCGGATAGGCATTGGTGTAACCGGGCACGCCATGGCAGCCGGCGCAGGTATAAACCAGCTTGCGGCCGGCGGCCTTGTCGCCTTCGGCGTGGGCGCTCGCGGTGGCGAACAGGGCAGAGGCCACAACCAGGCCCAGCAAATGCAATCGAGTCATCGAGGTCTTTCCCACGAGTGCGACGGATACGGGATCTTGCAAGCCACCAAGTATAGACGTTGCGTTAACGACCTAACAACACTCAGCTTGACGATGGTCAAGGATTGCACGGCTCGCATGCGGTACATCGGCCGGGCATTGGTGTTGCGTGCCGCGTCCCCATATACTTGGGGTGTCAGATCGTTTTCCCCGGGGGTGTCCTGGCTTCGACGGGGGTAGTGAGATGACTTGGTGCATGCCGAGGGGGCAGCTTTCCTCGTTAATCCAGCAGCAAACTCATAGTTGCCAACGACGACAACTACGCTCTCGCCGCTTAAGGCGTAAGCCCCGAACCCACTTGTGCTCATGCTCGTCGGTGTAGGGTCATTATCATGAGATCGCCGAACGCTGCCGCCTGGCGGTTCTAGGCTAAATCAATCAGGCTGGTTCCGCGGTGCGTTTTGCCCACCGTACTTGTCGCGGAACGAGATCGAACGGCGAGCTAAGCATGTAGATCCGGGCATTTAACGCCTTCGGACGCGGGTTCGACTCCCGCCACCTCCACCAATAAAAAACCCCCGAGCGATCGGGGGTTTTTCTTTGGTGCCTGCCGCCGTTTTCAGGCTGCGCGATTGTGCGACCGCATGGTGCGCTGCTTTTCGATCTGCCAGTCGCGCTGCTTCTCGGTATCGCGCTTGTCGTGTTCCTGCTTGCCGCGGGCCAGGCCGATCTCGACCTTCACCTTGTTGCCTTTCCAGTACATCGCGGTCGGCACCAGGGTGTAGCCCTTGCGTTCGACGGCGCCGACCAGTTGGTCGATCTCCTTGCGATGAAGGAGCAATTTGCGCGTGCGCCGGTCCTCGGCGATGACATGGGTGGAGGCACTGATCAGCGGGGGGATCGAGGTGCCAACCAGGAATATCTCGTTCTTCAGCACCACCGCATAGCTGTCGCCGAAATTGATGCGGCCCGCACGCAGTGCCTTCAGTTCCCAACCCTGCAATGCGACGCCGGCTTCGAAGCGCTGATCGATGTGGTACTCGAAGCGGGCGCGCTTGTTCAGCGCGATGGTCCCGCCACCCTTGTTGTCCTTGTCCTTGTTCTTGGCCATGTCCGCTAAACTTCGGGCCTCTGGGCGGCCGCATTGCCCGTCGTTCCCATCGGAGCGACGCTTTGTTGAGATTGCGTCCAGGCAGGACGCTCACTTGATCTTTCGCATTCACGGATGAATACACAAGCCGAAGAGGTTGTCGTGATCGAAATCCGCCGCAGCGCGCTGGTGAAATATTCGCCAGCGCAGATGTTCGACCTGGTCAATGAAGTCGAAGCATACCCAAAGCGCTTCTCCTGGTGTGCCGGTGCGGAAATTCTGGAGCGCTCGGAACATGTGCTGGTGGCGCGACTCGATCTCAAGTTCGCGGGCTTCCAGCAGAGCTTCACCACGCGAAACACGATCGACCCGCCACGGCGTCTGCAGATGGATCTGGTAAATGGGCCGTTCCGCAGTCTCGAAGGCGTATGGGATTTCATCGCGCTGGGCGAGGCGGGATGCAAGGTCGCATTTGCGCTGGATTTCGATTACGCCGGTCGGCTCGGCGGCAGTGCCCTGAAGCTCGGTTTCCAGGGGTTGGCCGGGCGCATGGTCGATGACTTTTGCCGGGAGGCGGGGCGCGTTTATGGGTGAGGCCACGATCCGGGTCGAAGTCATTTGCGCGAGGCCGGAGCGTGCCCTGCGGCGCCGGATCGATCTTGCCCAAGGTGCCACGGTGGCCGAGGCCATTGCCGCTTCGGGGATGGCCGAGGCACTCCCCGAGGGCACGATCAGTTCCGAACGCCTCGGCCTGTTTTCCCGCAAGGTGGCGCCAGGTCACGTACTGCGTGACGGCGACAGGGTCGAAATATATCGCCCCTTGCTGCTCGATCCGATGGAGGCACGTCGGCGACGCGCCCGTTGAGCCATGTGCAGCCAGGCCGTCGGCTGATCAGTGGCCGTCGTTGCTGCCCTGTCCGAAACCGCCGTTGTCCTTCTTGTCATCCGGCGAGGTGTTCTTGTCACCTTGGGTTTCGTTGGCCGGATAGCCGGCGTTGTATTTCTTGCTGTCCTTGACCAGTTGCTGGGCGTCCTGCGCAAAGAAGTCGCCTTCGGTGCGCACCAGGGTGTCGTTGTTGAAGGTCAGCGTGAACGTGCGCACCTTCATCGGGGCGCCACGACGCGAAAACGTCGAAACGTAGTCCCAGCGGCTCTGGTCGAACGGGCTGTTTACCGACGGTGTTCCCATCAGCACCAGCACCTGATGCTTGGTCATTCCCGGCTTGAGCTGATCCACCGTTTTCTTGTCCAGCAGATTGCCTTGCTGCACGTCGGGCTTGTAGACGATGTGGCAGCCGGCGACAGAGAGCGCCAGCATGGTGAAAACCAGCAGGGTAATCAGCTTTTGCATGCGTGTTGCGTCCGGATCGTGAAGGTGTCGGATGATACACTACCGGCTCGAAAAGGCCGTGTGCGAGGGTGGGGCATGGAACAGGAAACCAGAGAGCTGCGCAGGGTGGGCCTCAAGGTCACGCATCCGCGCATGCGCATCCTGCAGATTTTCGACGAAGAAGGCGTGCAGCATCTCAGTGCCGAGGACGTCTACAAGAAACTGCTTGCCCACCAGGAAGACATCGGACTGGCCACCGTTTACCGGGTGCTGACCCAGTTCGAGGCGGCCGGCATCATCGTCAAGCACAATTTTGAAGGTGGCCAGGCGGTCTACGAACTTGACCGCGGAAAGCACCACGATCACATGATTGATGTGGACAGCGGAAAGGTCATCGAGTTCGTCAGCGAGGAGATCGAACGTCTCCAGCATGAAATTGCGGCCAAGCACGGCTACGTGATCGAGGATCACAACCTGGTCCTCTATGTAAGGCCCAAGCACCGTCCCCGCAAAGGCTGAGCAGTTGCCGCGGCGTCCATCGTAGGCGCCATTCCCCCGAAGGGGCAGCATTTCCCCGAAAGGGCAAACGGCAGGCATAAAAAAGCCGCGAGGAGGACTCCTGTCCGCCCGCGGCTGCTCCTCTACCTGTCGATCGGCAAGCGAATGGCTCGCTGTTGCCTCATGACTCTCGCCAGGTAGCGGCGAAACGGCGTCCTGCCGTTTTTTCAGAGCCGCCGTCCCCACGGCTGCCCTGATCCGTCATCTTGCGATGACGGCTCCCCCACATCGATGGATTGATCGTAACGAGAGCTTCACGTTTGCGGTATCAGAAAAATTCCTAGGTCACTCGCTGCTCTTCCATCGCGCATGTGCTGCTTCGCAGCAAGATGCGAAGGTGGACTCCGGTCGCGGCGGGACGCAGCCGGAACTGCCCACCCAGCGAGGTGACTCGGTCACGCATGCCTTGCAATCCACGACCGCCACGCGGCAGTCGGCTGGGCAGGCCCGCGCCGTCATCACGGACGTCCAGCAGGGCCACGGCGATGCCCTGGCGTTCGCCGATGCGCAGGCGCAGGCGGAATTCGCTGGCCCGGGCGTGCTTGACGGCGTTGGTGGCGCTCTCCTGCACCAGCCGGTAAATGGCGGTGCGAGTATCGTCGTCCAGCAGGCGCGGGTCGCCATGCAACTGGGTGTGATACGTCATCCCGGCGGCATTCAGCAGGTCGCGAATCGGTCCCTCGTCGAGCGCGCGCAGCAACCCGAACTCGTCCAGCACGGCCGGGCGCAGGTCGTCGAGCAGCCGATGCAGGGCCCGCCGCATGTGCGCCAGAATGGTGTTGATCGAGGTACTGATGTCCTCCATGCCGGCCTGATGCAGGCGTGCCTGGGCCAGCTTCACGTGGGTCTGGATCGCGGTGATGTTCTGGCCGAGCTCGTCGTGCAGTTCGGCGGCCAGATGGCGGCGCTGGTTTTCGTCGGCCTGCAGGTTGCCGCGCGCGGCGTCCCGCAATTGGTGGGCCAACTGGTCGAGGCGGCGGTTGACGGCGCCGAGGTAGACGTTCTGCTCGGCCACCCGCGCGCTGCTGCGGCGCAGGGCGTCCGTGGCCGAACCGAGCATCAGTGCGCCGGTGCCTGCCACGGCCAGGAACAGGTAGGCCGCGGCCGTCGTGGGCGCGTGGCCCAGGTGCTGATCCACCAGGGTCATGCCCAGGCTGGTGGTCAACATGGCCAGGCTGGCCCCTCGCCAGCCGTGACGGAAAGCGAAGAACAGTACCGGCGCCAGCGAAAGCACCCGGGCGAACTGCGGTTGCGGTGCGGCCTGTTCCGACAGCACCAGCAGGATGGTCATCGACGGCAGCATGACCAGCAGGCCGTCCATGACCAGGCTGGCCAGGGCGCGCTGCTCGATTCGCGTGCGCAGGACCATGATCATCAACGGCACGATCAGGAGGATGCCCAGATACTGGCTGAGCAACTCCTCGCCAAGCATGCGAGCCAGCAATTCGGGGGAGCTCGGGGTGCTGACCATCGCCAGCAGGGCGGCGTCGACGGCGGTCGTCGCGGAAACCACCAGAACCACCGACAGCATCAGCCGGGTCACTTCCTGCGGGCTTTGCAGGCTGGCATGCAGGTTGAACCGACGCAGCAACCACAGGCCGCCGGCCATCACCAGCGGCTCCGGCACCTCGCCGATGGCGAAACCCGGCCAGCCCAGCGGCATGCCATGGGCGAGTGCGATACCGGTGGTCGCCGCCAGCTCGGCCCCCAGCAGCCAGCCCCAATAGCGCACCGGGGTCAGCAGCAGGGTGCCGAATCGCAGGCCGTAAGGCAGCATCCAGTAGGGCTGGACGGTCGACCACAGCAGCAGCCAGAGCAGCAGATAGCCCGCGGCGATGATGGGCCCGGAGTCGGGCAGATGCAGGAGTTTCGATCGCATGGACGAATGTTACATGCGCGCCCCGTGCGGGTGTTCAGGGGGAGCGACCGACAGCGGATGTACAGAAGGGCTGCCGCTCTGTGTAAAGTAGGCGGATGTACAGCATTGTTCTGGTTGATGACCATGCCATCGTTCGCGAGGGCTTCAAGCGGCTGATCGAGATGGAGTCCGATCTCGATGTGGTGGCCGAATGCCGCAGCGCCGACGATGCCGTCGAAGCCGTGGGGCATTGGCGTCCCGATCTGGTGGCCCTGGACCTGTCCCTGCCGGATGGCAGCGGCCTGCCGCTGATCGAGCATCTTCGCAGCGTGCATCCGCAGGCCCGCATCGTGGTGCTGAGCATGCATGACGGCGAGCCCTATGTGTCCGAAGCGCTTCGTCGCGGCGCCAGTGGTTACGTCACCAAGGGTGTCGCTCCCGAAGAACTGGTGGCAGGTCTGCGCGCGGTGATGCAGGGCGAGTGTTTCCTGAGCTCGGACCTGCGCCAGCGTCGGGCGGAGCGGCCGAATGAGGCGCTGGACCCGGTCAACCGGCTCACCACCCGGGAGCGCGAAGTGTTCCTGCTGCTGGCTGGCGGGCTGACCCCGAAGCAGGTGGCGGCGGAGCTGGGCATCGGCCAGAAGACCGTCTACATCCACCGGGCCAGCTTGATGGGCAAGCTGGGGGCGGGGTCGGAACTGGATCTCTACCGCATGGCCAGCGAACGAGGGTTGCTGTCACCGGCGGGCTGACGGGTCACTCACGCCGGCATCAGCTCAGTCCGTCTGTGCGCGGTCCAGCATCTGCCTGGCGTGGGCCCTGGTTTCCCGGGTGATCTCCAGACCACCCAGCATGCGCGCCAGCTCGTCGCGGCGGCCGGCGGCATCGAGCTTCTCGATACGGGTGCGGGTGGAGTCGTCATCGCTGTGCTTGCTGACCCGCAGATGGTCGTGCCCCTGCGCGGCAACCTGCGGCAGATGGGTGACACACAGAACCTGTCGCTGCGCGCCCAACGCCCGGAGTTTCTGCCCGACCACCTCGGCGATCGCCCCACCGATGCCGGTATCGACCTCGTCGAAGATCATGCTGCCGACCGTGTCCTTGCCCAGCGTGGCGACTTCGATGGCCAGGCTGATGCGGGCCAGTTCGCCACCGGAGGCGACCTTGCGCAGTGCGCGCGGTGGTTGACCGGGATTGGCACTGACCAGGAACTCGCAGCGTTCGCGCCCCTGCGGGTCGGGCTCGACGGCGGCAGCGGGTTCCAGTTCGACCTGCAACTGGCCGCCGGCCATGCCCAGTTCGTTCATCAGGGCGCTGACTTCCTCACCAAGCCGACTGGCGGCCAGCGAGCGTGCTTCGCTCAGTCTGGCGGCGGCGTCGGCATGGGCCAGCTCCAGCCGACGGCTTTGCGTGGCCAGCGCTTCAAGCGCATCGCCGGCGCCTTCCAGTTCATCGTGTTCGGCGCGCAGGGCGGTCAGCTTGTCATGCAATTCCGCAGCCGGCAGCCGGTGCCGCCGCGACAGTTCGTGCAGCCGGGCCAGGTGGTTGTCCACTTCGCTGAAGCGTTCCGGATCGAGGTCGACGTCCTGCGCGTATCGTCCCAGACCATCGGCCGCCTCGGCCAGCTGGATGCCGGCGTTGTCCAGCAGATCGAGCAGGGGGGCGAGCTTGTCGTCGAGTGCGGCAAGCTTGGACAGCTCCGCGTGGGTGCGGCCCAGTGCGCGGCGCAGCGCGAATTCGCTGTCGCCATCGAGCAGTTCCAGCACGCTGGTGCTGCCTTCAGCCAGCCGTCCGGCATTGGCCAGCCGCTTGTGACTCGATTCCAGCTCGGCCAGGTCGGCGGCCGGCAGGGACCATTTTTCCAGCGATTCGATTTCGTGGCGAAGCAGTTCGAGGCGCTGGTCCCGGTCGTCGCCGCCGCTGAGCTTGCGCATGCGCGCCGCGAGCTCGCGCCACTGCATGGCGCTTTCGCGCACCTGCACCAGCAGGTCGTCATGGCCGGCATAGGCGTCGAGCAGGGCCAGCTGATGGGGACGGGACAGCAGTGCCTGATGCTCGTGCTGGCCATGGATCTCGACCAGCAGGGCGGCCAGTTCGCCGAGCTGGCGCGCGTTGGCCGGGCGGCCGTTGATCCAGGCCCTGGAACTGCCCTCGGCACGGATCACCCGGCGCAACTGGCAGCCACCATCCTCGTCCAGTTCCTCGCGGGACAGCCACGCCCGCGCCTCGGCCAGATCGGTGAGGTCGAACTCGGCAGCCAGTTCAGCGCGGTCGCTGCCGGCGCGGACCATGCCGCTGTCGGCGCGGGCCCCGGCCAGCAGCATCAGGGCGTCGACCAGCAATGACTTGCCGGCACCGGTTTCGCCGCTGACCACGGTCAGGCCGGGGCCGAAGGACACTTCGGCGGCTTCCACAACGGCAAAATGGCGGACGTAGAGCGAAGTAAGCATGGCTGGCTTGATCAGGGAGTGACGGGATTGTAGCGGGAGCCGCCGAGCTGCTGGATACGTTTCACTTGCAAGGCGCGCGCGCAGACCTTATTTCTGTGTGGTCTCACGGACTGCAACACTCAGCATGACGAACCGGCACGGCCACGACCTCGATGCACGCGCGCGCAACCTGTTGCGCACGCTGATTGCGCAATACCTGATCGACGGCGAGCCGGTCGGCTCGCGCACGCTGTCGCGTTCGTCCGGCCTGGATGTCAGTGCCGCCACCATCCGCAACATCATGGCGGATCTGGAAGACGCCGGCCTGGTCGCTTCGCCGCACACCTCGGCGGGGCGGGTACCGACGCCGCGCGGGCTGCGCCTGTTCGTCGACAGCCTGATCGAACTGCAGCCGCTGCCGCAGGCCGAGATGGCCCGCCTGCAGCGCGAACTGCCGCCGGGGCCGACCACCACGCGCGACCTGCTGGGCAATGTTTCCACCTTGCTGTCGGCGATGACCCGGTTCGCCGGCGTGGTCACCGTGCCGCGCCAGGCCGATTTCCCGCTGCGGCATATCGATTTTGTGTCGTTGCCGGATGCGCGGGTGCTGGTGATCCTGGTATTCAGCGACAACCAGGTGCAGAACCGCATCGTGCAACTGGCCAAGCCGCTGGATGCCAGCGAGCTCGAGCGCGCCGCCAATTACCTCAACAGCCACTTTGCCGGTTTCCGGATCCACGACATCCGTGCCCACCTGCTGGCCGAGGTGCGCAAGGCCGGCAGCGAATTGAACCGGTTGCTGGCCAGTACGGTCGAGCTGGCCACCGCCTCGTTCGGCCCCGACGGTCCGACCGGGCCGGACATGCTGGTCAGTGGCCAGACCAATCTGATGGGTTATGCCGAGCTGGCGGACATGCAGCGCATGCGCGAGCTGTTCGAGGCGTTCCAGCAAAAGAACGAACTGCTGCAGCTGATGGAAGTCTGCGCCCGGGCCCCCGGGATGCGCCTGTTCATCGGCGAGGAATCGGGCTTTACCGCGCTCGATGGTTGCAGCGTGGTGACCGCCAGCTATGGCGCGCAGGGTCGGGTGCTGGGCGCGGTGGGCGTCATCGGGCCGACCCGGATGGCCTACGAGCGGGTGATCCCGGTGGTGCAGGCCACTGCCGGATTGCTCAGCGACGCCTTGAATCGGGCGGCCACGACCCTATAACCGCTGCGGGAGACGGGGTTTCTCGCAAGAATCATGGGCGGTCGGCATTCGTGCCGGCCATGACAACCGTTTGGAGTGAACATGCAGAACAACGATCCGCATTCGTCGGGCGACACGCCAGCCGAGGACTATTCCGCCGACGCGGCCAATCCCGAGCTGGAGGCCCTGCAGGCGCGTGTGGCCGAGCTGGAGGCCAGCAATGCCGAGCTGCGCGAGACCGTCTTGCGCGAGCACGCCGAGCTCGACAACCAGCGTCGCCGGCTGCACCGCGACCTGGAGCAGGCTCGCCGTTTCGCCAACGAGAAACTGCTCGGCGAGTTGCTGCCGGTGTACGACGGACTGGAGAGTGGCCTGGCAGTCGAGGCGGCCGACGTCGCTTCTATGCGCGAAGGCCTTGGCCTGACCCTGAAGGCCCTGCTGAAGGTCGCCGAGAACCATGGCATGTCGCAGGTCGATCCGCTGGGTCAGCCGCTCGACCCGGAACGGCACCACGCCGTGAGCATGGTCGACGCTGCCGGCCAGGCGCCGGGCACGGTGGTCAGTGTGCTGCAGAAGGGTTACGTGCTGAATGACCGCTTGTTGCGTCCCGCCCTGGTGGCGGTGGCCAGGGACTGAATGGTCACCACGCTGGCGCCCGCCTGAATGGCGCGCCGGCGGGAACGCTGGAACACGTCTTCGGGGCATTGCCGGCATTGAATCGCCAGAGCAGACCCCCATCTGAAAACCATCGCGGCCGCGGGGGCCGCAAAGAAAATCTGGAGAGATTGAACATGGGCAAGATCATCGGCATCGACCTGGGCACCACCAACTCCTGCGTGTCCGTGATGGACGGCACGACGACCAAGGTCATCGAGAACTCGGAAGGCGATCGCACCACGCCGTCCATCGTCGCCTTCAACAAGGACGGCGAAGTGCTGGTGGGCGCCTCGGCCAAGCGCCAGGGCGTGACCAACCCGAAGAACACCTTCTACGCGGTGAAGCGCCTGATCGGCCGCAAGTTCACCGACGCCGAAGTGCAAAAGGACCTGCACATCGTGCCCTACGGCATCGTGGCGCACGACAACGGTGACGCGTGGGTGCAGACCTCCGACGGCAAGAAGATGGCGCCGCAGGAGATCGCTGCCAAGGTGCTGATGAAGATGAAGAAGACCGCCGAGGACTATCTCGGCGAGACGATCACCGAGGCGGTGATCACTGTTCCGGCGTACTTCAACGACAGCCAGCGCCAGGCGACCAAGGACGCCGGCAAGATCGCCGGCCTCGACGTCAAGCGCATCATCAACGAGCCGACCGCGGCCGCATTGGCTTACGGCCTCGACAAGAAGGGCGGCGATCGCAAGATCGCGGTGTACGACCTGGGCGGTGGCACCTTCGACGTGTCGATCATCGAGATCGCCGAAGTCGACGGCGAGAAGCAGTTCGAGGTGCTGGCCACCAACGGCGACACCTTCCTGGGTGGCGAAGACTTCGACATGCGCGTCATCGACTATCTGGTCGAGGAATTCCAGAAGGAGCAGGGCATCGACCTGCGCAAGGACCCGCTCGCCCTGCAGCGCCTGAAGGACGCCGCCGAGCGCGCCAAGATCGAGCTGTCCTCGAACCATCAGACCGACGTGAACCTGCCGTATGTGACGGCCGACGCCTCGGGCCCGAAGCACCTCAACATCAAGCTGACCCGGGCCAAGCTTGAGGCGCTGGTCGAGGATCTGGTCAAGCGCACCATCGAGCCGTGCCGCACCGCGTTGAATGATGCCGGCCTGCGCGTGTCCGACATCGACGACGTGATCCTGGTCGGCGGTCAGACCCGCATGCCCAAGGTGCAGGAAGCGGTGAAGGACTTCTTCGGCAAGGAACCGCGCAAGGACGTCAACCCGGACGAGGCCGTCGCCGTGGGCGCGGCGATCCAGGGCGGCGTGCTGGGTGGTTCGGTCAAGGACGTGCTGCTGCTCGACGTCACCCCACTGTCGCTGGGCATCGAGACGATGGGCGGCGTGATGACCAAGCTGATCGAGAAGAACACCACGGTGCCGACCAAGGCCTCGCAGACCTTCTCCACCGCCGACGACAACCAGACCGCGGTGACCGTGCACGTGCTGCAGGGCGAGCGCGAGCGTGCCAGCGCGAACAAGTCGCTGGGCAAGTTCGACCTGCAGGGCATCGATCCGGCACCGCGTGGCATGCCGCAGATCGAGGTCACCTTCGACATCGACGCGAACGGCATCCTGCACGTGTCGGCCAAGGACAAGAAGACCGGCAAGGAACAGAAGATCGAGATCAAGGCCGGCTCGGGCCTGTCCGAGGAAGAGATCGCCCGGATGGTCGCCGACGCCGAGGCGAACAAGGAAGAGGACAAGAAGTTCCATGAACTGGTGGCCACCCGCAACAAGGCCGACCAGCTTGTCCACGCCACCCGCAGCGCGCTGAAGGAGCACGGCGACAAGGTGCCGGCTGATCAGCTGAGCAGCATCGAGGGTGCGTTGTCCGACCTGGAGAAGGTCAAGGACGGCGACGACAAGGCGGCGATCGAATCCAAGGTCGAGAAGCTGGAACAGGTGGCGCAGGCGTTGTACGCGGCGGCGCAGGGTGGCGCCCAGGCTGACGCCGGTGCACAGTCCGCACCGGGCGGCGGTTCCGCCCAGCCCGATGACGTGGTGGATGCCGAGTTCACCGAAGTGAAAGACGACAAGTAATCTTCGGCATCGTCATCGGCGTTGCCGATGGGCCAGCCCGCGCCGGGAATTCTCCGGGCGTGGGCTGTTTGCTGAATGCGGGACAGGGGCGCGACAGGCAGTGTGGATGCATCAATGAGCAAACGTGATTACTACGAAGTGCTGGGCGTGGAGCGCAGCGTCAGCGAAGTCGAGCTGAAGAAATCCTTTCGCCGACTGGCGATGAAATACCACCCGGATCGCTGCCCGGACGATCCCGCGGCGCAGGACAAGTTCAAGGAGGCCAAGGAGGCCTACGAGGTGCTGTCCGACACCCAGAAACGCGCAATGTACGACCAGCACGGTCATGCCGCGTTCGAGCACGGCATGGGCGGTCGAGGCGGCGCGGGTTTCGGCGACGTGGGCGACATCTTCGGTGACATCTTCGGCGACATTTTCGGTCGTGCCGGCGGCGGGCGCGGGCGTCCGCGTCGCGGTGCCGACCTGCGCTACATCATGGAACTGGACCTGGAAGAGGCCGTGTTCGGCGTCAGCCGGCAAATCGAGATACCCAGCCAGGTCAACTGCCACCACTGCAACGGCAGCGGCTCGGAAGATGGCAAGGTCAGCAAGTGCAAGACCTGCCACGGCCACGGCCAGGTGCGCATGCAGAACGGCATCTTCTCGATCCAGCAGGCCTGCCCGCATTGCAGCGGCAGCGGCCAGACCATCGAGAATCCGTGCAGGAAATGCCACGGCGAAGGCCGCATCGAGGAGACCCGCACGCTATCGGTGCAGATTCCCGAGGGCGTCGACAACGGCGATCGCATCCGCCTGACCGGGCAGGGCGAGGCCGGCCCGTCCGGTACGCCGGCCGGCGATCTGTACGTGGAAGTGCAGGTGCGGGAACACGCGATTTTCCAGCGCGAGGGCAACGACCTTTATTGCGAGCTGCCGATCCGCTTCTCGCAGGCGGCCCTGGGCGCCGAACTTCCCGTGCCGACCCTGGATGGCGAGGTGCCGATCAGCATCCCGTCGGAAACCCAGACCGGAACGCAATTCCGCCTGCGCGGTCGCGGCGTCAAGTCGGTGCGCAGCAGCCGGCATGGCGACCTGATCTGCCGGGTCGTGGTGGAGACGCCGGTGCGCCTGACCAAGCAGCAACGCGAGTTGCTGGAATCGCTGGAGGCCACCTTCGACGGCAGCGAGGCCAGCAAGCACACGCCGCGCGCCAACGGTTGGGTCGACGGCGTGAAGAAATTCTGGTCGAAAGTCACCGCGTGATCCTGGCTGGCCGCGGGCCAGCATCCAACAATCGAGCCACTGGAGTGCGTCGCTGATGACCCGACCCGTCCGTCTTGCCATCAACGGCGCCTCCGGCCGCATGGGTCGTGCCTTGCTGGATCTTGTCGGCAAGGATCCCCGCTTCGCGCTCGTCCACGCAGTGGTAGCCCCGGGTTCTTCGCACGATGGCCAGCTGGTGGCGCCGCTCACCGACAGCGTCCTGCGCCATGCGCACGACTGGGCGCAGGCGCCGGCGATCGATGCGGTCATCGACTTCAGCAGCCCGGCGGCCCTGTCATCGGCGCTCGAGCACTGCCTGACGCGCGGAATCGCGCTGGTCAGCGGCACGACCGGCCTCGACGCCGCGCTGGAAGCGCGCCTCGCCGATGCCGGCCAGCACATCGCCCTCCTGCGCGCGGCCAATTTCAGCCTGGGCGTGGCGGTGCTGACGCGACTGCTGCGCGAAGCCGCTGCCGCGTTGCCGGAGTGGGACCTGGAGATCGTCGAAGCACATCATGGCCGCAAGCAGGATGCTCCGTCGGGCACCGCCCTGGCGCTCGGCCACGCCGCCGCCGCTGCCCGCCGGACCACGCTGGAGGCGACGGCGGTGTACAGCCGCGAGGGCCAGACCGGTGCACGGGGCGAGGGCAGCATCGGCTTCGCCGTGGTGCGCGGCGGCGACATCGTCGGCGAACATTCCGCGATGCTGATCGGGCAGGGCGAGCGGCTGGAACTGGTTCACCGTGCCACCGATCGTTCGATCTTCGCGCGCGGTGCCTTGCAGGCGGCGCACTGGCTGGTCGGCCGTAGCGCCGGGCATTGGCAGCTCGAGGATGTCATCGCGACGCAGCGGTGAGTCGTGTCGACGGCCGGATCGGCTGGTGACAGCTCAGTGATAGGCGCTGATCAGGCCGAAGCAGGCGGCGACCAGCAGAAACGCGACGGCGACGATCGACAGCAGGCCTAGCAGCATGCCCTTGCCGGTGCGTGGCTTGCTGCCGTTGAGCAGGACGACCCCCCACACGACGATAGCCAGCGGCGGAAGCAGGAAGCCGCCCAGGATCGCGCCGAGGCTGTCAGTCATCAGTATCAGCGTCATCAACAGCACTTCGCCAACGATCATGACCAGCCACGCCAGGCCGACCCCGGCCGCCAGCGAGCCGCCGGAAGTGTACGGTTCGTGGGGCATGGGTGGGGGCGGTGATGGCGCGGAGGTTGGCGGTTCCAGACGCATCTCACTCATGGGGTGTTTCCTCGATGGCGCGGCCCTGTTCGATCTCGCGGCGCAACTTCGTCAACGTGGCAGCCTTGTCGTCGCGATAGAACAGGTTGAAGGTATCGAACGGAATGATCTTTCCATCGGGCTGGGCGATGTGCACGCAGGATTTCTTCACCGCGCGCAGGTCGAAGCCGTGGGCGTCGATGAACTGCATGATCAGCACGCGGAACACGTTGCGGTAGCCGAGGTCGGACGGCGCCTGCACCTGCGGCAGGCAGCACAGCAGGTCGGCCAGCGAGCAGGCCTGCGATTCGGGTGAATGGTTGGTGGCGAACAGCTCGAACACGTGGGCGCGCAGTTCCTCGTCACGCTCCACCACGATCGTGTTGCGGCCCTTGCTGACCAGGGTTTCCGGCGAGACGAAGCGGGTCAGCGGCACGACCTGGCCACCCATCTTCAGCGCATAGGCCATCGCCAGGCAGTCCGGGTTGCATGGCACCGGAATCAGGTCGTCGGGCTGGAACAGCGGACTCTGTTCGAGGATGCGCCGGCGCACTTCGCTCAGGGTCAGCCGGTTGTGTTCGGGTTCGTAGCCTTCCAGACGGCCGGCGGCCTGGATCGGCTGGAACGTCACGCCGCGCACGCACGGCTGGGTCAGTGCGAAGTCGATGATCTCGCCCAGCTCGCCATCGTTGAGGCCCTTCTTCACGGTGACGACCAGCGTGGTCGAAATGTCGTGCCGGTTCAGGTGCTCCAGCGCCTTCAGCCGCACGTCGTGCAGCTTCGCGCCGCGCAAGTCCTTGTGCACCTCGTCGCGCAGGGAATCGAACTGCAGGTACAGCTCGAAGCCGGGCTGGTATTCGGCCAGTCGCGCGGCGAACTCTGGTTCCTTCGCGATGCGCAGGCCGTTGGTGTTGACCATCAGGTGCCGGATCGGACGCGCCCTGGCGGCATCGAGGATCGCGAAGAAATCCGGATGCAGGGTCGGTTCGCCGCCGGATATCTGCACCACGTCGGGCTCGCCCTCGTTGGCCACCACCGCATCGAGCATGCGTTCCACCGTGGCCAGATCGCGGAAGCCGGGGCGGTGCGGGCCGCTGTCGGCGTAGCAGATCGGGCAGCGCAGGTTGCAGTGGTCGGTGATCTCGACCAGGGTCAGGCAGGAGTGCTGCATGTGCTCCGGGCACAGGCCGCAGTCGTACGGGCAGCCGTAGTGTTGCGGCGTGTTGAAGCGCTGCGGCAGCTCTGGCGGCTTGATGTACAGCTCGCGGCACTGGCGGTAGTACGCCGCGTCGTCGGCGATCAGCACGCGTTCGCGGCCGTGATGTGGACACCACTTTTCCAGGTAGACGCGTTCGTCCTTGATCAGGATCTTCGCCTCGACCCGGCGCAGGCAGGTCGTGCAGATCGACACCGCGCTGTCGTAGAAGAGATATGGCCTTACCTTGGCTCCCATGCACCGCTTCCCCTGGCGAACAACGCCCGCAGGATACGTGGAATGTCGCGGGCGTAGTAAACCAGTCCGGCCACGCACAGCCATTGCAGCCCGGACAGCCCGCCCGGGTAGGTGTAGAACACCGGCTTGATGAACTCGACCAGCAGGCGGAACAGCAGGTAGCCGACCATGAACGCGCGGAAGCGGTCGCCCGGCCGGGTCAGAGCCTCTCGACGCCAGTGGAGCAGCACGTACTGGGCCAGCAGGAAGGCGATCTCGTAGAGCTGGGTGGGATGGCGTGGCAGGCCATCACCGAAGTCCACGCCCCACGGCAACGCCGTCGGTAAGCCATACGTGTGGTCGCCGAGGCCAGCCAGGAAGCAGCCGATCCGGCCGATGCACATGCCCAGGGTCAGCGGCAGCACGAAGGCGTCGCCGGTGGAGCTGTCGACTCCAGCGATGTTCTTGGCCAACTCCACGCCGACAAGGCCGCCGAGCAGGGCGCCGATGATCGACTTGCCTTCCAGCAGGTGGTGCAAGTCGGGGAAGTCGGCGAACGCGGTCAGCGGGTCGTCCAGCCAGAACGACAGCTTGGCGCCCAGCGCAGCGCCGACGATCGCACCCACCGCCACCCAGACCAGGTGGTCCTCATGCCGGAATGCCGTGGGCGCCAGTCGACGCCGCGTCCACAGGAAGGTGCGAAAGCCGATCGCGTAAGCCAGAGCCTCGAACATCGTGTGCAGCGCGATGGGCGACATGGCAGGGCGAATTCAGTCGCGATGCGAGGCGTTGCGATCCCGGCCAGCGCCGAGCTTCCTGTCCAGACTGCCGAAGATTTTCTTGAAGGTGCGCGAGAACTTGCCACGCCTGGTCTTGCGCAGTTTCTCCTCCTCGCTGGTCAGCCACGCGACCTGGATCACGCGTCGTTCGCCTTCATAGGGCAGGTGCCCGTGGAAGGAGTTGTCGCAGCGCTTGAAGACGGCGAACTCGCCATAGAGCGGCGTCAGCTCCGGAGCGATCACGCTGTCGATGTCATCGATGCGATGCAGGAAGCGCAGGCAGCCCTCGCTGGTGTCGGGCCACTGGGGGTTGAGGTAGATCAGCGCGGTGGCGATCTTGGACCGGCTGTCGGTATGGATGGTGCCGTGGCGCTTGTTGAGCAGCCGGCACAAGGTGACCAGCGTGGGATAACGCCCGAGATCATCGATGCCCAGGCGCCGGCCGATCGCGCTGGCGAAGTCCGGTGCGGTCATGTCCCGGATCAGGGCGTTGACGCTCGGTCCGCAGTCGGCCGGGTCGTAAGGGAAAAATCCGGCGCTGGCGTATTTGGGGAAATCGCGGTCCAGGTCGCTGCGCACTTCGTCCGGCAACTGGCCGTGCGCCACCATGAACGGGAAGGGATCGTGCTGCACCGTGGTATCCGGGCGATCGAGACGAGCGGGATCGAGCAGGACGGCAGCACTCATGGGACATCGTTCTCCGGCAAAATGTGGCCTAGTGTAGCGCTGGCCGACTGACTGGAAAGCTCCGGGCATGAGCGCAATGCCTGTCCTGCGAGGTGGACAGAAACGGCGTCGCCACTTATCATTTCCACCCGCCCAGATCCTTTCCCTCACAAGCTCCACAAGCCAGCAATCGTGCGGCTTGCGGACTTTGCTGCATCAAAAAGGCGGTTATCGTATGCCTATTCCTGCCCTGCTGGCCCTCGAAGACGGCAGCGTGTTCCATGGTCACGCTGTCGGAGCAACCGGCGAAACCGTTGGCGAAGTGGTTTTCAACACCGCCATGACCGGTTACCAGGAGATCCTCACCGATCCCTCGTACTCCCGCCAGATCGTCACGCTGACCTATCCCCACATCGGCAATACCGGCATCAATGCCGAAGACGTGGAATCTACCGCGGTGCACGCCGCCGGCCTGATCGTGCGCGACGTGCCGCGCCGGGCCAGCAGCTGGCGCAGCACCGAAAGCCTGCCCGATTACCTGAAGCGCCATGGCACGGTCGCCATCGCCGGCATCGATACCCGCCGGCTGACCCGCATTCTGCGCGACAAGGGCGCGCTGGCCGGTTGCATCATGGCGGGCGAGCAGGTTGACGCCGATGCGGCGCTGGCCAGGGCGCGCGCATTCCCCGGCCTGAACGGCATGGATCTGGCCAAGGTGGTCAGCACCGCCAAGGCGTATGTCTGGAATCAGGGTGTGTACGACCTCGATCGCGCTGCGTTCAACCAGCCAGCGGCGCGCTTCAAGGTGGTCGCTTACGACTTTGGCAGCAAGCTCAACATCCTGCGCCTGCTCGCCGAGCAGGGCTGCGAGGTCACCGTGGTGCCGGCACAGACGCCTGCCGCCGAGGTGCTGGCGATGAAGCCCGATGGCGTGTTCCTGTCCAACGGCCCCGGCGATCCGGCGGCCTGCGATTACGCCATCGTGGCAACCCGCGCCTTCCTCGATGCGAAGATCCCGCTGTTCGGCATCTGCCTCGGTCATCAGCTGATGGGCCTGGCGCTGGGCGGCAGGACGGTGAAGATGAAGTTCGGGCACCACGGTGCCAACCACCCGGTCAAGGATCACGACGACGGCCGCGTGCTGATCACCTCGCAGAACCACGGTTTCGCGGTCGATCCGGCCACGCTGCCGGCCAATGTGCGAGTCACCCATACCTCGCTGTTCGACGGTTCGCTGCAGGGTTTCGCGCTGACCGACCGTCCCGCGTTCTGCTTCCAGGGTCACCCCGAAGCGAGTCCCGGGCCGCTCGATGTCGGCTACCTGTTCCAACGTTTCGCCACCCTGATGCAGGAGGCCCGCACGCATGCCTAAGCGCACCGATATCAAGAGCGTCCTCATCATCGGTGCCGGTCCGATCGTGATCGGCCAGGCCTGCGAGTTCGACTATTCCGGCGCGCAGGCATGCAAGGCGCTGAAGGAAGAGGGCTACCGGGTGATCCTGGTGAACTCCAATCCCGCCACAATCATGACCGACCCGGAAACCGCCGACGCGGTCTACATCGAGCCGATCAACTGGCAGACGGTGGAGCGCATCATCGCCAAGGAACGCCCGGATGCGGTGCTGCCCACGATGGGCGGGCAGACCGGCCTGAACTGCGCGCTCGACCTGGCCGACAACGGCGTGCTGGAGAAGTACAACGTCGAACTGATCGGTGCGAAGCGCGAAGCGATCCGCATGGCCGAGGACCGCGAGCTGTTCCGCGTGGCGATGGCGGAGATCGGGCTGGAGTGCCCGAAGGCCGAGATCGCGCGCACCTTCGAGCAGGCGCTGGAAACCCAGGCCAAGGTTGGTTTCCCCACCGTGATCCGGCCCAGTTTCACGTTGGGCGGCTCCGGCGGCGGCATCGCCTACAACCGCGAGGAGTTCGAGGAAATCGTCAAGCGCGGCCTGGAGCTTTCGCCGACCAGCGAAGTGCTGGTCGAGGAATCCGTGCTCGGCTGGAAGGAATTCGAGATGGAAGTGGTCCGCGACACCGCGGACAACTGCATCATCGTCTGCTCGATCGAGAACCTGGACCCGATGGGCGTGCACACCGGCGACTCGATCACCGTGGCGCCGGCGCAGACGCTCACTGATAAGGAATACCAGCGCCTGCGCGACGCCTCGATCGCCGTGCTGCGCAAGATCGGCGTGGACACCGGCGGTTCCAACGTGCAGTTCGGCATCAATGCCGAGGACGGCCGCGTGGTGGTCATCGAGATGAACCCGCGGGTGTCGCGATCGTCCGCGCTGGCGTCGAAAGCCACCGGCTTTCCGATCGCCAAGGTCGCCGCGAAGCTCGCCGTCGGTTACACCCTGGACGAGTTGAAGAACGACATCACCGGCGGCCTGACCCCGGCCTCGTTCGAGCCGTCGATCGACTACGTGGTCACCAAGATCCCGCGTTTCGCCTTCGAGAAATTCCCGGCCGCCGACGCGCGCCTGACCACCCAGATGAAGTCGGTGGGCGAGGTGATGGCGATCGGCCGCAGCTTCCACGAATCGCTGCAGAAGGCCTTGCGCGGACTGGAGATCGGCAAGACCGGCCTCAACCCGACCGGCCTCGACATCGGCACCGAGGACGGCCTGGCCGTGCTCAAGCGCGAGCTGCGCGAGCCGCGCCCCGACCGCGTATTCCATCTGGCCGACGCGTTCCGTGCCGGCCTGTCGCTGGAGGAGGTGTTCAACCTCAGCCGGGTCGACCCGTGGTTCCTCGCCGCGTTCGAGGACATCGTGCTGACCGAAGCCGAAGTCATTGCACAGGGCATCACCGCGCTCGATGAGCCGCGTCTGCGCGAGCTCAAGCGGCTGGGCTTTGCCGATGCGCGCATCGCCGAACTGCTGAACACCGACGAAGCCGCGGTGCGCCACCTGCGCCATACGCTGGGCGTGCGACCGGTCTACAAGCGGGTGGATTCCTGCGCGGCCGAGTTCGCCACCAGCACCGCGTACATGTATTCGACCTACGAGGAAGAATGCGAAGCCGAGCCGACCAGCCGCGACAAGATCATCGTGCTGGGCGGCGGCCCGAACCGGATCGGGCAGGGCATCGAGTTCGACTACTGCTGCGTGCATGCCTCGCTGGCGCTGCGCGAGGACGGCTATGAAACCATCATGGTCAACTGCAACCCGGAAACCGTGTCGACCGACTACGACACGTCCGACCGGTTGTACTTCGAGCCGCTGACGCTGGAAGACGTGCTGGAAATCGTCCATGTCGAGAAGCCGAAGGGCGTGATCGTGCAGTATGGCGGGCAGACCCCGCTGAAACTGGCGCGGGCGCTGGAAGCCGCTGGCGTGCCGATCATCGGTACCAGCCCGGATTCGATCGACCTGGCCGAGGATCGCGAGCGCTTCCAGCAGATGATCGAGAAGATCGGCCTGAAGCAGCCGCCGAACCGCACCGCCCGCAACGCCGACGAAGCGTTGGCGCTGGCCCGCGAGATCGGCTATCCGCTGGTGGTGCGTCCCAGTTACGTGCTCGGCGGTCGCGCCATGGAAGTGGTGCACGACGACGCCGATCTGTCGCGCTACATCCGCGACGCGGTGAAGGTGTCGAACGATTCGCCGGTGCTGCTGGACCGCTTCCTCGATCATGCGGTGGAAGTCGACGTGGACGTGATCGCGGACGCCGAGGGCACCGTGCTGATCGGCGGCATCATGGAGCACATCGAGGAGGCCGGCGTGCATTCGGGCGACTCGTCCTGCTCGCTGCCGCCATACTCGCTGAGTACCGAGATCCAGGACGAAATGCGCCGCCAGGTCAGCGCGATGGCGAAGGAACTCAAGGTCATCGGCCTGATGAACACCCAGTTCGCGATCCAGGGCGACACGGTCTACATCCTGGAAGTGAACCCGCGTGCCTCGCGCACCGTGCCCTTCGTGTCCAAGGCCACCGGCGTGCCGCTGGCCAAGGTCGCCGCGCGGGTGATGGCGGGTCGTTCGCTGGTGAGCCTCGGCGCCACGCGCGAGGTGATTCCGTCGTACTACTCGGTGAAGGAGGCGATCTTCCCGTTCCTGAAATTCCAGAACGTGGATCCGATCCTGGGTCCGGAGATGCGCTCCACCGGCGAAGTCATGGGCGTGGGGCGCAGCTTCGGTGCCGCGTTCGCCCGTGGCCATGAGGCGGCGGGGATCCGGACGCTTACCGTGGGCAAGGCGTTTCTGTCGGTGCGCGACAGCGACAAGGATCGCCTGCTGACCGTGGCGAAGGAAATCATCGGGCGCGGTTTCACCCTGGTGGCGACGTCGGGTACGGCCAGCTACCTGGCCGAGCATGGCGTGGCCTGCGAACGGGTCAACAAGGTGCTCGAAGGGCGGCCGCACATCGTCGACCTGATCAAGAACGGCGAGATCGCGTACATCGTCAACACCACCGAGGGCAAGCAGGCGATCGCCGACTCGTTCTCGATCCGGCGCGAGGCCCTGCAGCATCGCGTCACCTATTCCACGACCGTGGCAGGCGCCCGTGCGCTGGTCCATTCGCTTGATTTCCACAGCGATGGCGAGGTGCACAGCCTGCAGGAACTGCACAAGGAGCTCGGCGCATGAGTCGTCCCCCCATCACCAAGAGCGGTTCGGAACGTCTGCGTGGCGAACTTGACCGGCTGAAGTCGGTCGATCGTCCGCGCATCATCGCGGCGATTGCCGAGGCCCGCGCGCATGGCGATCTGAAGGAAAACGCCGAGTATCACGCGGCGCGCGAGCTGCAGAGCTTCACCGAGGGGCGCATCGCCCAGCTGGAAGCCCTGTTGTCGAACGCCGAAGTGATCGACGTGGCGAAGTTGAACCCCGGCAAGCGGGTCGTCTTCGGCGCGATCGTGGATCTCGAGGACGAAGACAGCGGCGTGGCGGTGACCTACCAGATCGTGGGTGACCTGGAAGCCGACATCAAGCAGAGCCTGATTGCCGTGTCATCGCCGATCGCGCGGGCATTGATCGGCAAGCATGAAGGCGACAGCTTCGAATTCACCGCGCCGAACGGCGTCAAGCATTACGAAATCACCGGCGTGCGTTACGAATAGTCGGCGGGCGGCCTCGGTGGACACGATCTGCCGAAGCCGCCACGCAGTTTGCAGACACAAAAAAGGCCGCTTGCGCGGCCTTCTTCGTGTCGCCTTGCGCGATGACTCAGCGCTGACGAGCCTTGAAACGGGGGTTGCTCTTGCAGATCACGAACACCTTGCCGCGACGGCGAACAACCTTGCAGTCGCGATGCCGCGCTTTGGCGGACTTCAAAGAGTTAAGCACCTTCACGGCTAGCTCCTGACACAAAAGAATAAAGTAAGCTGGCAATTGTAACCAGTTGAAAGCCTTGTCACAAGCCCGGGCCAATGACCATTTCCGTGACCGTGGCCAGGAACTGCTGCAGCACGGGTGAGGTGTCGTCGACGCGCGAAGCCAGGGCCAGCAACAGGTAGGCATCGGCGTCTTCCAGCGGCACATAACTGACGCCCGCCAGCCGCACGGCCCGCATGCTGGCCGGGACCAGGGCCAGCCCCAAGCCGCCGGCTACCAACGCCAGCAAGCCGTTGACCTGCTGGGCGTGCTGGATGATCGTGGGCTGGAACCCTGCCCGGGTGGCCAGTTTCACCAGCCGATCGTAGAGCGTGGCGACCAGTTGGCGCGGCTGCGAGACGAACGCATCGCCGGCGACTTCGGCCAGATGCAGGCTGCTGCGCCCGGCCAGCGGATGGCCGGTGGGGAGCGCCAGCAGGAGCGGTTCACGGTCGATCACGTTCAGCCGCAGGCTGCGTGCCGTCTGGGGGTTGGTCGGTTCATCCCGCACGAAGCCGACGTCGATCTGGCCGGCGAGCAGGGCGGCAAATTGCGGTTCGGTATACATCTCGCTCAACTGCAGCGCGACCCTGGGGGCGATCTGGCCGTAACGGAGCAGGGTCTGGGGCAGGGCGGGATGGAACGAGACAGACACGCTATAGGCCAGTCGCAACTGGCCGCTGTAGCCGGCCGCAGCGGCGGTGACCTGGCTGCGTGCCTCATCGGCCTTGGCGAGAATCTGTCGAGCCTGTTCGAGGAACACGCGGCCCGGTTCGGTCAGGGCCACATGGCGCTTGTTGCGCTCGAGCAGCCGCACATCGAGGTCCTCCTCGAGGGCGCGGATCTGCTGGGATAGCGGCGGTTGGGACAGGTGCAGGCGCAAGGCCGCCCGGGTGAAGCTCAGCTCCTCGGCGACGGCGACGAAATAGCGCAACTGGCGAAGATCGAACATATAGCGATATCGAATTAATGATGCGCCAAATATATATTAGATACTTTATTGAGGCGATCATAAAATGACGACGTCCCGCCACCTCCCCTCCCCCCGGTGGCGGTGACCCTCGCCCCGCAGCGACGCTAAATACGACGTCTGGTTCAACTCCCCCCCTGAACCCACGTTGATGCGTCTCCCCTGCGGGGCGCTTTCTTTTTCCGGCTTGCACGACACCGCTGTCATCCGACAGCGGTGTCGTCGCCATCGGCGGTCGCATGACTCCGGCCCTGAGCCCCCGGAATTCTCACGCGACGCTGGCGGTGGCCGGCCGGGCAGGATTCGGCGCGCCGAAAACCCCGCCGTGCGGATGGGCAAGACTAGATCCTGCTGGCGAGTCGAGTGCCCTGGTCGATGGCCCGTTTCGCATCGAGTTCCGCCGCCACGTCGGCGCCGCCGATCACGTGTACCGTGATGCCGGCAGCAATGAGTTCGTCGGCAAGTCGACGGTTGGGCTCCTGGCCGGCGCATATCACCACGTTGTCGACGGGCAGGATCTGCGCCTTGCCATCGACCGTGACGTGCAGGCCCTGGTCGTCGAAACGTTCATAACCGACCTTGCCGAGCATGCTGACCTGCTTTGCCTTCAGCGTTGCACGATGCACCCAGCCGGTGGTCTTGTTGAGTCGCGCGCCAGGGCGGCCCTCGCTGCGCTGGAGCAGCCACACTTGCCGCGCTGGCGGCTCCGGCTGCGGCGCCTGCAGGCCACTGGGCTGCCTGAGTTCCATGTCCACGCCCCATTCCCGGGTCCAGCGAGCCACGTCCGTGGTGGGCGAGGGCAGGTGTTCGACCAGGAATTCGGCCACGTCGAAACCGATGCCGCCGGCACCGATGATGGCCACCCGCGCACCGACCGGCTGGTGCCGGGCCAGCACGTCGAGATAACCCAGCACGCGCGGATCATCACTGCCGGGAAAGCTCACCCGGCGCGGCGTGATGCCGGTGGCGATGACCACCTCGTCATAGCCGCCTTCGCGCAACGTCGTGGCATCCGCCGACTGGCCGAGTCGTACCTCGACCCCGACGTCCTGCAGTCGGTGGCGGAAGTAGCGCAAGGTCTCGTGGAACTCTTCCTTGCCCGGAATCTGCTTGGCGACGTTGAACTGGCCACCGATTTCCCCGGCTTGGTCGATCATGGTCACCGCGTGCCCCCGTTCGCCCAGGGTGCTGGCGCAGGCCATCCCGGCGGGACCGGCACCGATCACGGCGATGCGCTTGCGGATGCTCGCCGGCTCGATCTTCAGTTCGGTCTCGTGGCACGCGCGCGGGTTGACCAGGCAACTGGCGCGCCGGTTCTGGAACACGTGGTCGAGGCAGGCCTGGTTGCAGGCGATGCAGGTGTTGATGCGTTCGCTGCGCCCGGCCCTGGCCTTGTTCGCCCAGGCCGGATCGGCCAGCAGCGGCCGCGCCATCGAGACCATGTCGGCTTCGCCGCCGGCCAGGATGCGTTCGGCCACGTCGGGCATGTTGATCCGGTTGGTGGCGACCAGCGGGACCGCTACCTCACCCTTCAGCTTTTGCGTGACCCAGGCGAAGCCGGCGCGCGGCACGCTGGTGACGATGGTGGGAATGCGTGCCTCGTGCCAGCCGATGCCGGTGTTGATGATGCTGGCGCCGGCCGCCTCGATGCCCCTGGCCAGCGTGGCGATTTCATCCCAGTCCTGGCCGCCCTCGACCAGGTCGAGCATCGACAGCCGATAGATGATGATGAAATCCCGGCCCACCGCTTCGCGCGTGCGGCGCACGATCTCGATCGGAAAGCGCATGCGCCGGTCGGCGTCGCCACCCCAGCGGTCGTTGCGCCGGTTGGTGCGCGCGGCGATGAATTCGTTGATCAGATAACCTTCGGAGCCCATCACCTCGACACCGTCGTAGCCGGCGTCGCGGGCGAGTTTCGCGCAATGCACGAAATCGTCGATGGTGCGTTCCACGCCGCGGGCGGACAGTGCGCGCGGCGTGAACGGGGTGATCGGCGACTTGATCCTCGATGGCGCCACCGACAACGGGTGATAGCCGTAGCGCCCTGCGTGCAGGATCTGCATGCAGATGCGCCCGCCCTCGGCGTGGACGGCGTCCGTGAGCTTGCGATGGCGGGGCTTGTGCCAGGGCATCGTCAGGCGGCCGCCGAACGGTTTCAGCCAGCCCTCGATGCTGGGCGAAATGCCGCCGGTGACCATCAGCCCCACGCCGCCGCGGGCGCGCTCGGCGAAATACGCGGCCAGCTTGTCGTAATCGCTGGCCTTGTCCTCCAGCCCGGTGTGCATCGAGCCCATCAGGATGCGGTTGGGCAGGGTGACGTGGCCCAGATCGAGCGGGGCAAACAGGTTGGGGTAGTTCATGCGATCCACGGCCGACTCAAACGATCGTATGAATGTGCCGGTGTTCGCTATCCGAAAGCAAGCACCGTCTGCGGACGGAGCCGGTACTCAGGCCAGCAGTTGTTGTACCAGTGCGATGTAGCGGCGCATGGCCTCGTCTTCCGGAACACCGCTCAATTGCGCCCAGGCCTCGTGTTTGGCTGTGCCGACAAAGTCGAAGAAACCGGGCTGGGTGCGCTTCAAATCGCCCTCCGAGCCCTGCTTGTACAGGGCATACAGCTTCAGCAAGGTATCGTTGTCGGGGCGCATTCCCAGTCGCTGGATGTCTGCGGCAGCCTGTTCGAACTCGCGGCGAAGATCGGTCATAAGGCAGTTCGACAACGCAGACAGGCAAGGTGGGATCGGCTAGATAGCACGCGTCCGGGAGCGGGTCAACGCGTTAAACTGCGCGCTTTGCCGTTCAGCCAGGATCCCGCCATGAGCCATGCCCCAGCCCCCGTACTCACCATCGACGGACCGTCGGGATCGGGCAAGGGCACCATCAGCGCGCTGGTGGCCGAGCGGCTGGGCTGGCGCCTGCTGGACTCGGGGGCGCTGTATCGCGCCGTGGGTTACGCCGCGGGGATGGCTGGGCTCGACCTTTCGGACGTGGAGGCGGTGACCCGTTGCGCGCAGGGGACGAAGATCCAGTTCCGGGCTGCGGCCGATGGCGGCGAGACCCGGGTGATCGTCAACGGCCACGATGCCACCGACGAATTGCGCACCGAAACCGCCGGCGCGGCTGCTTCGGCGATCGCCTCGATGCCCTCGGTGCGTGAAGCGCTGGTGGCGCTGCAACTGGGCTTCCGCAAGCTGCCAGGCCTGGTGGCGGACGGGCGCGACATGGGCACGGTGATCTTCCCCGATGCCCAGTACAAGGTTTTCCTCACCGCGAGCGCCGTGGAACGAGCGAAAAGGCGCTATAAGCAGTTGAAGGAAAAGGGACTCAGCGTTACACTTGCTGGCCTTCAGCGCGAAATTGAGGCGCGTGACAGTCGCGATGCTTCGCGTGCCGTGGCGCCGCTCAAGCCTGCCGCTGATGCCTTGCTGGTGGATACCACCGGCATGGGCATCGACGAGGTCGTTGCGAAAGTATTTGCCGTCGTGCAGCCCTGAACGGGTTGCGCGGCGGCTTTTGTGCCCCTGCCAAGGCAGGGGGTTTTGGCCAACGGTGATGATGGTCGGTTCCCCGGGAACCCCTCATGCACCCTCAACCGGTGGATCGGAAGTTCGCGCACCAACCATTCCAGCGCAATGAACCACGATCCTTTCCCACTATGGAATCAACATGACTGAAAGTTTTGCCGAACTGTTTGAACAGAGCCAGCAGGCCATCTCCAAGCTGAAGCCCGGCGCCATCGTCACCGGCATCGTTGTGGAAATCCGCAATGACGTCGTCGTGATCAACGCTGGCCTGAAGAGCGAAGGCATCGTCCCCATCGAGCAGTTCAAGAGCGAAGAGGGCGTGCTGGAGGTGCAGGTAGGCGACGAGGTGAAGGTAGCCCTCGAAGCTTTGGAAGACGGTTTCGGCGAGACCAAGCTGTCGCGCGAGAAAGCCAAGCGCTCGATGGTGTGGGACGACCTGGAGCAGGCGTTCGACAAGGAAGAGACCATCAAGGGCATGATCTCGGGCAAGGTCAAGGGCGGTTTCACCGTCGACATCAAGGACGTTCGCGCGTTCCTGCCCGGTTCGCTGGTCGACGTGCGCCCGGTGCGCGAGCCGACCTACCTCGAGGGCAAGGAACTCGAGTTCAAGATCATCAAGCTCGACCGCAAGCGCAACAACGTGGTGGTCAGCCGCCGTGCCGTCGTCGAGACCGAGTTCTCCGCCGAGCGCGAACAGCTGCTTGAGCGCCTGACCGAGGGTGCCGTCGTCAAGGGTGTGGTCAAGAACCTCACCGACTACGGCGCGTTCGTGGACCTGGGTGGCATCGACGGCCTGCTGCACATCACCGACATGGCGTGGAAGCGCGTGCGTCATCCGTCCGAAGTGGTCAACGTCGGCGACGAGCTGGACGTGCGCGTGCTGAAGTACGACAAGGAGCGCAACCGCGTTTCGCTGGGCCTGAAGCAGCTGGGCGACGACCCGTGGGTCGCCATCGCCCGCCGCTACCCGGTCGGCAGCCGCCTGTTCGGCAAGGTCTCCAACGTCACCGATTACGGCTGCTTCGTCGAGATCGAGCCGGGCGTGGAAGGCCTGGTGCACGTGTCCGAGATGGACTGGACCAACAAGAACGTCAACCCGGCCAAGGTGGTTCAGGTCGGTGACGAAACCGAAGTCACCGTGCTGGACGTGGACGAGGAGCGTCGCCGCATCTCGCTGGGCATCAAGCAGACCCGCTCGAACCCGTGGGAAGCCTTCGCAGCGATGCACAAGAAGGGCGACAAGGTGTCCGGCCAGATCAAGTCGATCACCGATTTCGGTGTATTCATCGGCCTGGACGGCGGCATCGACGGCCTGGTGCACCTGTCCGACATCTCCTGGCAGATGTCCGGCGAAGATCTGGTTCGCAACTTCAAGAAGGGCGACGAGATCGAGGCCGTGGTGTTGGCAGTCGACCCGGAGCGTGAGCGCATCTCGCTCGGCATCAAGCAGATGGAGCAGGATCCGTTCGGCCAGTTCATGGCGGCGAATCCGCGCGGCACCATCGTCAACGGCACCGTCAAGGAAGTCGATGCGAAGGGTGCGGTGATCGATCTGGGCGAGGGCGTCGAGGGTTACCTGCGCGCCAACGACATCGCCAAGGAGCGCATCGACGATGCCACGCTGCATCTGAAGGTGGGTGACAAGGTCGAGGCCAAGTTCACCGGCATGGATCGCAAGGGTCGCCAGCTGGCGCTCTCGATTCGCGCCAAGGACGAGGAAGACGCACCGGATACGTCGGTCGACTATTCGTCTGCCGCCAGCGGCACGACCAAGCTTGGTGCGCTGCTCAAGGAACAGTTCAACAAGGCTGACTGATCGCGTTGCACACGTCTGACACGGGGCGGCTTCTGCCGCCCCGTTGTTTCACGTCACGGACATTGGGGCCCATGACTAAATCCGAATTGATCGAGGCGCTGGCCAGGCGTCAGACCCACCTTGCGTTTGCCGATGTCGAGATGGCCGTCAAGAGCGTCATCGAACAGATGAGCCATGCCCTGGCTCATGGCGAGCGTATCGAGGTGCGTGGTTTCGGCAGCTTCGCGCTGCATTACCGACCACCACGCATGGGGCGCAACCCCAAGACCGGCGAAGCCGTGGCACTGCCCGGCAAGCACGTTCCGCACTTCAAGCCTGGCAAGGAGCTGCGTGAACGGGTCAACCAGGATCTCGAGACAGGCATCGCCTGATCAGCAGGTCATGCAACAGACATGGAAAGAAGGCAGGCGACGCGAGTCGGCCTGCTTTTTTTTTGCCTTTTCCGCGGGCAGGCGCACGCGCATGAATCATCGCCGCACGGAATCCCGGCGGCGCCTGTGCCAGTCAGCATCAATCGGGTAAAGTCGCCCCATGCGACTGCTCGCCATCATTCTCCTGCTGTTCTTCATCGCCGCCGGCATCGTCTTCGGTGCGCTCAACGCCGACCTCGTTGGCTATGACCTGGGCTTTGCCCAGCTCCGGCTGCCCAAGGGTGCAGCCCTGCTTGGTGCGGTCGTGATCGGATGGCTGCTCGGTGGACTGACCGCCTGGCTGGGCGTGAGCATGCGGCAGGGTCGCCAGCAGCGTCGGCAGTTGCGCGCGGACAAGAAGTCGCCGGTCAAGCCATGAATGTCGTGCTCGTGCTGGTTTCCCTGGTGCCGATCGCTTTCGTGCTGGGCTGGTGGACTTCGCGCCAGTTTGGCGCACGCCGCTCCGGCGCCGAAGTCAGCGCGCTGTCGTCGGACTACTTCCGTGGCCTGAACTACCTGCTCAACGAGGAGCAGGACAAGGCGATCGAGGTGTTCCTCAAGCTGGCCGAATACAACCGCGATACGGTCGAGACGCATCTGGCCCTGGGCAACCTGTTCCGCCGTCGTGGCGAGGTCGATCGGGCGATCCGCCTGCACCAGCACCTGGTTTCGCGCCCCGGGCTCACCGATGCGATGAAGACGGTGGCGCTGCTGGAACTGGGTGAAGACTACATGCGGGCGGGCCTGCTCGATCGCGCCGAGGCGCTGTTCTGCGACCTGGTGGCGATGAACGCGCACGCGCCCTCCGCACTGCGGCACCTGATTGCCATCTACCAGCACGAGCGCGACTGGCACAAGGCGATCGAACATGCGCGCCGCCTCGAGGTGATGACCGGCGAGGACGAGGCGCCGATGATCGCCCAGTTCTATTGCGAGCTGGCCGACCGCTCGCGCCAGCACGGGGCGAGGGCCGAAGCACGCGACTACCTCAGGCAGGCCTTTGAATGCCAGCCGGGTTGTGTGCGGGCATTCATGCTGACCGGAAGGTTGCTGTCCGAGGATGGCCAGCACGCCGACGCCGTGACGGCGTATGAGTCGGCGATCCAGACCGACATCGCCTTCACTCCGGAAATCCTGCCGCCGCTGCTCAACAGTTACGCCAGGTCGCAGCAGATGGAACGTGCGGAAAGTTTCTTGCGCGAGATGATCGGTCGCTACCACGGTGTTTCGCCGGTGCTGGCGCTGGCCCATCTCTACAAGGAGCGCGACGGCGAGCGTGCGGCGATCGATTTCCTCACCACCCAACTGCGCCAGCGGCCCTCGGTGCGTGGCCTGATGGCGCTGATCGACGCCACCATGGACAAGATCGAGGGGGAGGCACGCGAGAACTTCCTGATCCTGCGCGACCTTACCCGCAAGCTGCTTGAAGGGCAGGCGATGTACCGCTGCAGTCGATGCGGTTTCGGCGCCAAGGCCCATCACTGGCAGTGTCCGAGCTGCAAGAGCTGGAGCACGATCAGGCCCATCCATGGTGTAGCCAGCGAGTGAGCAGCGGATGTCCGTGACCATCGGATGGTTGTCGTGCAGTTTTCTGATCACCGTGCTCGTGGTGCGGGCTTCGATCAGCTATGCCCGCCGACGCGGCATGCTGGACCTGCCCGGGCAGCGCCGATCCCATAGCGTGGCGACGCCGCGCGGCGGTGGTATCGGCGTGGTCGTGGCCATGCTCGTGTGTCTTCCGGGCGTGTTGTGCGCGCCGCCGGCGGGTTGGCCGCTCAGCGTGACGGCGGGGTTGCTCGCCGGATTCCTGCTCGTCGCCGTGGCCGGATGGTGGGACGACCACCGTTCGCTGCCGGTATTGCCACGGCTGTTCGCCCAGTTGCTTGGCACCGGCCTGTTTTCGGCAGGCTTGATGGCGACTGGCATGCCGGCGTGGTGGTTGCCCCTGCTGCTGGTTGGCGGCGTCTGGAGTGTCAACCTGCACAATTTCATGGACGGCATCGATGGTTTGCTGGCGCAACAGGCGATCTTCGTCGGCGCGGGACTGACCCTGTTGGCATGGCAGGCAGCGCAGCCTGCCCTGGCGCTGGCGACGGCGGTGATGGCGGCGTCACTGGCGGGATTCTGGTGGTTCAATCGCCCGCCCGCGAAGATCTTCATGGGCGACGTGGGCAGCGGCAGCATCGGCCTGCTGATCTTCGCCTTTACCGCCATGCTGTGGCGCGTCGAGCCGGCGCTGCTCTGGCCCGCGCTGATCCTGTCCTCGGCGTTCGCGGTGGACGCCAGCCTGACCCTGTTGACGCGCATGTGGCGGGGACGGCGCTGGTACACTGCCCACCGCGAACATCTCTACCAGTGGACGGTACGTCGCGGCGCCACCCACGCCTTGGCCGATCTCGCCTACCTGGGCTGGAACCTGCTTGTCGCCGCACCCATGGCCTGGTTGGCCTGGAGTCATCTGCGTCTGGCGCTGCCGATTACCATGGCGGTTTATGCAGTGGCGTCGGTCGGGTGGCTGGCGCTGAAACGTCGTTGTCTGCGGCGCAACTTGAACAGGACACCTCATGTCGCTGCGTAAGCTTGTCGGCTTCATCCATCCCCGCATCGCCGTCGTTCTGCACGACTTGATGATGGCCGCGCTTGCCTGGTGGATTGCCAAGCTGTTCCGCTATGCCTTGAAGCCCGATGAAGTGGTCAGCTTCCAGTTGCTGGAATTTCCCATCGTGCTGCTGGTCCAGGGCCTGATCTTCCGCTGGACCGGGCTCTACAGGAGCGTATGGCGCTTCGCCAGCCTGCCTGATCTATGGAATATCGTGCGCGCGGTGCTGGCGGGCACGATCTCCATCGGCGTGACGCTGTTCCTCTACGAGCGGCTGGAGGGTGTGCCGCGCTCCGTGCTGGTGCTCTATCCGCTGCTGTTGTCGATACTGCTTGGCGTACCCCGACTGGCTTATCGCTACTGGAAGGACAGCCGCAACGACCTGCTGCAGAACCAGAGCGTCAAGCGGGTGCTGATCGTGGGGGCGGATCGCGCCGGCGAGGTGCTTTCGCGCGACCTCCACCGCGACAGGCGCTACGCGGTGGTCGGTTTTGTCGACGACAAGTCCAGCCTGCGTGGCGCCAGCATCAACGGACATCCGATCCTGGGGCGACTGGAGCAGTTGCCCGAGGTGGCGCGCGAGGCGGCGGTCGACATGCTGCTGATCGCGCTGCCGGGTGCTTCCACGATCGAGATGCGCCGGGTGGTCGCGTTGTGCGATGCCACCGACCTGCCATATCGCACGGTGCCCCGGCTGGAGGACGTGGTCGCCGGTCGGGCCCAGTTCAACCAGATCAAGGAAGTGGCGATCGAGGACCTGCTTGGCCGCGACGCGGTCGAACTGGACTGGACGGCCATTCGCGAGACGCTCAGCGGCCGTCGCGTGCTGATCACCGGTGGCGGTGGCTCGATCGGTTCGGAACTGTGCCGACAGGTGGCGCGGCTGGGGGCGCAGTCGCTGACCGTGGTGGAGCAGAGCGAGTACAACCTGTACCGGATTGGCCAGGAGCTGCGCGCCGAGTTCCCCGAGTTGATCTTCGACGGCATCCTGGCCCGCTGTGGCGACCGGGTGGCCATGCGCAAGGCGTTTGCCGACCTGCAGCCCCAGGTGGTGTTCCACGCGGCAGCGTACAAGCACGTGCCGATGTTGCAGGGGCAGCTCCGCGCAGGCTTCAACAACAACGTGCTGGGAACCTGCGTGGTGGCCGATGCCGCATGCGAGACGGGCGTCGAGTGCTTCGTGCTGATCTCCACCGACAAGGCGGTCAATCCGACCAGCGTCATGGGCGCATGCAAGCGCGTGGCCGAAATCTATTGCCAGAACCTCAATGCGCAGACCGACACCCGTTTCATGACGGTGCGCTTCGGCAACGTACTGGACTCGGCCGGATCGGTGGTGCCGCTGTTCCGGCGGCAGATCCGGGCAGGTGGCCCGGTTACCGTGACCCACCCCGAGGTATCGCGCTATTTCATGACGATTCCCGAGGCCTGCCAGTTGATCCTGCAGACCGCGAGCATCGGCACGGGCGGCGAGATCTATGCGCTGGACATGGGCGAGCCGGTGAAGATCCGCGACCTGGCCGAACAGATGATCCGGCTGGCCGGCAAGAAGCCCGGCAGCGAGATCCCGATCGTGTACACGGGGTTGCGCTCGGGCGAGAAGCTGTTCGAGGAATTGTTCCACCCGCTGGAAAACTACTGCGCCACCACCCACGCCAAGATCTTCCTGGCCCAGCACCGTGAAGTGTCGTGGGAGCTGCTGCAATCCCTGCTGAAGAAGGCCGCCGAAGCGGTGAATGCCTTCGATGAGGAAGAACTTCGACGCTGCGTATCCAGCCTGCTGCCGTCGTTCCGCTGGAGCGAGTCGGCGCAGCCGGACAACGTGGTGTCTATCCGTCGTGCCAATCCGGAGATCAATGAGTGAGCAAGCCCCTGCGCAAAGTGGTGTTCCCCGTCGCCGGCCTCGGCACGCGCTTTCTGCCGGCGACCAAGGTCGTCGCCAAGGAAATGCTGCCGGTCCTGGACAAGCCCCTGATCCAGTACGCCGTCGACGAGGCCGTGGATGCCGGTGCGGACACGCTGATCTTCGTCACCAATCGCTACAAGCACGCGATCGCTGACTACTTCGACAAGGCCTACGAGCTGGAGTCGAAGTTGCAGGAGAAGGGCAAGGCCGAGTTGCTGGCACTGGTGCAGGGCACCCTGCCGCGCAACGTCCGGGCGATCTTCGTGACGCAGCCCGAAGCGCTGGGCCTGGGCCATGCCGTGCTGTGCGCCAAACCCGTTGTCGGTGACGAGCCGTTCGGCGTGGTGTTGCCCGATGACCTGATCTGGAACGGCTCCGGCAAGGGCGCGCTGCGGCAGATGGCCGAACTGGCCGACGCGCAGCAGGCCGGCGTGATCGCGGTCGAGGAAGTGCCGCACGACGAGACGGACAAGTACGGCATCGTCGACGCGACCCCGATCGATGAACGCAGCGCGCTGATCCGCAGCATGGTCGAGAAGCCCAAGCCGGCTGATGCTCCGTCGAACCTGGCCGTGGTCGGTCGCTACGTGCTGCCTGGCCGGATCTTCCAGTTGCTGGAGCAGACCACGCCGGGGGCGGGTGGCGAGATCCAGCTCACCGACGCGATCGATGCCTTGCTCAGGGAGCAGGGCAAGGTGCTGGCGCATCGTTTCGAAGGCATCCGCTTCGACTGCGGCAACAAGGCCGGGCTGGTCCGCGCCACCATGCACATGGCGATGCAGGATCCGAAGCTCGCACCGACGGTCCGCGCGTTCCTCGAACAGCTTTGAGCGGTAGCGCGCCCGCGCCTGTCAGGTCGGCAGCGCGGGCATGGGCCACGGCGTCGGCATGAATCAGGTTTCCTTCCCTTCGTACTACCGCGCCACGGCGACACCTTACCCGGCTTACGCCGCGTTGCAGGGCAGCGGGCGCGCCCGGGTGGCGATCGTCGGTGGCGGTTTTGCCGGACTGAACACGGCACTGGGACTGGCCGAGCGTGGTGTCGGCGAGGTGGTGCTGCTGGAGCGCGAACAGATCGGTTTCGGCGCCTCCGGCCGCAACGGCGGTTTCGTGTTTGCTGGCTATTCGCTGGGAGAGCAATCGCTGCTGGACCAGTTGGGCGAGGCGCGCGCGCAGGCCATTTTCAGGCTCACCACCGAAGCGGTGCAGCGCATTCGCCGGCGCATCGCCAATTACGCCATTCCCTGTGATGCCGTCGACGAGGGCGTGATCTGGGCCAACTGGTTCCGCGATCCCGCCGTGTTGCGCCAGCGCCAACAGTTGCTGGCAGGGCACTACGGCGTGCAATGGCAATGGCTGGCTGAGGCGGAGCTGCGTCAGCGTATCCACAGCGAGCGTTATCACGACGGCCTGTATGAGCGTGACGCGCTGCACCTGCATCCGCTCAACTATGCAATCGGGCTTGCCGCGGCCGCAGCCGGACAGGGCGTGCGCATCCACGAGCACAGCGGTGTCCGCAGCCTCGAACGCGAAGGCCTGCAATGGCGCTTGCGCACCGCGCAGGGCGACCTGTTGGTCGACCAGGTGGTGCTGGCCTGCGGCGGTTACCTGGCGGGCCTGCAGAAGCCGATCGACCGGGCGATCCTGCCGATCGCCACCTATGTGATGGTGACCGAACCGCTGGGGCCACGCATGGACGACTGCCTGGCCACCCGCGCCGCGGTCTACGACAGCCGCTTCGCATTCGATTACTACCGCGCGCTGCCGGACACCCGGTTGCTGTGGGGCGGCCGCATTTCGATCCGCAACCGCTCGCCGCAGGCGGTGCAGCGGCTGCTGACAAGAGGCCTGCTGCGGGTGTTTCCCCAATTGCACGGCGTGAAAATCGACTACGCGTGGTCGGGCCTGATGAGCTATGCGCGCCACCAGATGCCGCAGATCGGTGGCAGCGACGACGGGCTCTGGTGGGCACAGGCGTTTGGCGGCCATGGCCTGGCGCCGACTTGCGCGGCCGGCGAACTGCTGGCGGCGGCGATCGCCGATGGCGACCAGGGCTGGAAACAGTTTGCCGACTACGGCCTGGGCAGCACGCACCGGCCGTTCGGTTATCTTGGTGCGCAGGCGACCTACTGGTGGCAGCAGGGCCGCGACTGGTTGAAGACGAGGCTGGAAGGATGAGCGAAGCAGGGCAGGGTGAAATCAGCTGGGCCGATTTCGAGAAGGTGCGGATCGTCGCCGGTACGGTGACACGGGTGGAAGCGTTCCCCGAGGCGCGCAAGCCGGCCTGGAAAGTGTGGGTGGATTTCGGCGCGTACGGCGAGAAGAAGACCAGCGCGCAGATTGCCGCGCTGTACAGCGCCGAGCAACTCGTGGGCCGGCAGATCGTCGGCGTGATCAACTTCCCAGAAAAGCAGATCGGCCCGTTTCGTTCGCAGTTCCTGCTGACCGGGTTTCACACCGACGACGGGGTGGTTTTGACCGCCGTCGAACGGCCGGTGCCGAACGGTACGCGCCTGGCCTGAGTCGTCAGCGGTCCAGCCAGACCTCCAGCCCCTGCGCATTCAGCTCGATGTCCATGCCCAGCAGTTGGCGCAAGGTGCTGCGTCCGAAGTTCCAGCCGTGCGCTTCGGCGCGGGTGGCGTAGAGATCGGTGAGCGATTCCATCAACACGGCGTGTCGGTCGGGTTGGCCGTGCGCGGCGCGGGCCAGCGCGACCATCGCGTCGATCTGCGTGTGCAGGTCGGCGGCCAGCCGTTCCACCGCTTCCACCCGGCCGTAGTGGGTGAGGTACATCGCCTCGGGCCGCAGCGCAATCAAGCGTTCGATCGAGGCATGCAACGCTTCCGGGTCGAACTGCACCGGCGAGGTGGTGGGCAGGATGAACGGGCCCTGCGTCGTGTCGAAATCGCGATACGAGAGGCCGAACACGTCGCCGGTGAAACAGACGTTGGCACGCTCGTCGTAGACGGTAAGGTGGTGCTTCGCATGGCCCGGGGTATCGATGCACGACAGCGGCCGCCCGGCCAGGTCCACCACGTGCCCGTCCGCCGCCTCGATCACCCGCTCGGCCGGAATGGGCCGCAGCCGGCCGTAGGTCTGTTCCATCACCGCCTCGCCGTAGACGGCGCTGGCGCCGGCCCACAACACCGACGGGTCGATCATGTGGCGTGCCCCGCGCGGATGCACCACCAGCTTCGCGTTCGGCAGCTGCGCGATCAGTTCGCCGGCGCCGCCGGCATGGTCCAGATGCACGTGGGTGAGGATCAGCCAGTCCACATCGGCCGGCGTGATGCCGGCGTCGCCCAGTGCATCCAGCATGCGCGGCACCGCGAAGTTGGTGCCGCAGTCGATGAACGCGCCGCGGCCGTTCTCGACGACCAGGTAGGCCGCGTCGAACCGTGGCCGCACGAAGCCGGTATCGATGGTGTGGATGCCGTGTTCTGCCATGCCTGCCTCGCGATCGGTGGATTCCGCGAGGGTAGCAAGTTGCCGGGGCCACGGCACGGCCGCCCGGGTTGATTCCGATGAATCCGGCCAGCGGGCAAACTGCGGTAGGCTAGCTGCCAATGAGGGGATCGGGGGACTCCGTCAATGCGCTGCCTGCTCGTGGTTGCGTCACTGCTGCTGGGAAATGCATGGCCGGTGCTGGCGGCGGAGGTCACCGTCCACCTCGACGATGGCCGCGGCCATGCGGTGAGCGACGCGGTGGTCATGCTGATCCCGGATGCGGCTCCGGCTGTGGCATCCGCGCCACCGGCACCGGCCACCCACGTCGTCGACCAGCGGGACGAGACCTTCGTTCCCTACGTGCAACTGCTTCATCCCGGCGACGAGGTGGTGTTCCGCAACAGCGACAGCACCCGCCACCACGTCTATTCGTTTGCCGCGATCAGGACTTTCGAATTCGTGCTGCGGCCGGGGGAAAGCTCGCCGGCCCTGGTGATGGACAAGAGCGGCATCGCCGCGGTGGGCTGCAACATCCACGACCACATGATCACCTACCTGTTCGTGTCCGCGGTGCCGGCGATCGCCCTGTCCGGTGGTGACGGCAACGCCACCATCGGTCATCTGGCGCCGGGTCGCTACACCGCGCACGTCTGGCACCCGCAGCTGCATCCCGGTCATCCGCAACCGAGCCAGAGCGTGACCGTCGGGGGTGATGCCGACATCGGGCATCTGGATTTCACGCTGTCGCTGATGCCCGATCCGCGCATGTTCATGGATCGCGAGCACCTGGACTACTGAGCCGACCATGCGCACCATGGGTTTCCGCCTTCGCCTCGCGCTGTTCTTCGTCGCCACCCTGGTGACGGTGCAACTGCTGACCGCCGGCCTCGTCTACGAGGTGACCCGGCGCGCCCTGGTGACCGAAGGCGAGCGCCAGCTGACCGCCAACGCGCAGGCTTTCGTGGCGCAGATGGACGACATCTCGGCGCGGATCGGCGGCAACGTCGAAGTGCTGTCGCTCGACTACGCGCTGCGCTCGGCTATCGCCGAACGCGATCGGGGCACCGTGTTGTCGGTGCTGCGCAACCACGGCCGGCGGGTGGGTGCCTCGCGCATGCTGCTGATCGGCCTGGACGGAACGGTCGAGGCCGATACCGCCGCCACCACGAGCACGCCGCAGCGCTTTCCGTTTCCCGACCTGATCGATGACGCCTATGACCGGCGCACCGCCGCGGTGGTCGCGCTGGACGGCAAGGCGTCGTGGATGGTGGTGGTGCCGATCTATGCGCCGCAGCCGGTGGGCCTGGTGGTGGTCAACGTGCCGCTGGATGACGTGCTGCTGGCGCACATGCAGCGGCTTTCCGCCTTGCCCCGCGACATCGAGCTGGCCACGCAGACCGCACCGGATCGCTGGGACGTGGTGGCGCGGGGCGATCGCCACACCGGGCTGGTCGACAGCCTCGCCAGCGCACATCGCGGGCTGCCATGGAAACCGCTGCTGACCGAGGTCGGCGGCAAGGAATACATGGTGCTGGCGCAGCGCCTGAAGCAGCCGAAGCAGGGCGCGCCGGTGGTGGCGGTGCTGGGCTATTCGCTGGACGACGCGCTGAGTCCGTTCCGCTCGATAGCGATCGCGTGGGCGACGCTGCTGGCGCTGGGCCTGGGCGTGGGCCTGCTCGGTGCATGGTTCACCGCGCGCAGCGTGTCGCGCCCGGTCGAGGCGCTGGCCGCCGCGGTGCGACGCATCGGGGCGGGTGATTACCGCACCCCCGCCAGCACCCGGCGACATGACGAAATCGGCCAGTTGGCCGGCGCCTTCGACGCCATGACCGAAGCGGTGTGCCAGCGCGAGCTGCGTATCCGCCACCAGGCCATGCACGACAGCGTCACCGACCTGCCCAACCGGCTGGCTGCCGAAGCCAGCATCGACGAAAGCCTGGCAAGCCATGCGGGCGAGGGCGCCCTGCTGATGGTCGGGCTGACGCGGGCGCCCGAAATCATCAAGACGATGGGACACGCCCTGTGCGACCGGCTGATGCGCGACGCCAGCGAACGCATCCGCCGGGTCGCGATGGATGCCTTCCTTGCCCGCACCAGCGACACGCAGTTCATGCTGTGGCTGCCGCGGGCCGGGCAAGACGCCGCGATCGCGGCCGGGCTGCGCGTGCTCGACGCGCTCAACGAGCCGTACCAGGAAACCGACGTCAGCATCGATCGGCTGCCGTCCGTGGGCATCGCGATGGCGCCGGCCGATGGCCAGCAAGCCGACATGCTGCTGCGCCATGCCGAGGTCGCCCAGTTCGCCGCCGCCGGCTCGGCCAGCGCGCTGAGTTTCTATGATGCAGCCACCGACCCGCATCGGCCCGAGCGGCTGTCGCTGATGGGCGACCTGCGCGAGGCACTCGATCGCGACGGCCTGCTGCTGCACTACCAACCCAAGTTCGACCTCGCCACCCAGCGCACCGATGGTGCCGAGGCGCTGCTGCGCTGGAGCCACCCGCGACGCGGCTGGGTGGCGCCGGACACGTTCATCGGCATGGCCGAGGACACCGGCAACATCCATCGTGTCAGCCGCTGGGTGCTGGCCAGCGCGCTGGCGCAGGTTCAGCGCTGGATCGAACGTGGCCTGGCGCTGCACATCGCGGTGAACCTGTCGACCCGCGACCTGGAGGATGCCGAGTTGCCGGCGTGGATCGCCGCGCTGCTGTCGATCCATCGGGTGCCGGCATCCTGCCTGACCGTGGAAGTGACCGAGCGGGCCGTGATCGGCGAACCGGACACGGCGATCCGCATCCTGCGTGGGCTGGCCGAGCAGGGCATCGGCATCGCGATCGACGATTTCGGCGTGGGCCAGGCGACCTTCGCCTACCTGCGCCACCTGCCGGTCAGCGAACTGAAGATCGACCAGATGTTCGTCCGGCACCTGGCCACCGATGCGAACGACCGGATCATCGTGCGTTCCATCGTCGAGCTGAGTCATCAGCTGGGCTATCGCGTCACCGCCGAAGGCGTGGAGGACCAGGGCGCGCTGGATTACCTGGCTGCGGTCGGCTGCGATCATGCACAGGGCTTCTTCATCGCCCGGCCGATGCCGGCCGAGGCTTTCGCGACCTTCGTCGGCGGGCAGGCCGGGCTGGCCGCCGCGGGGCCGCGCCGATGATGCGCCGGGCCTGCCTGTGCTGCCTGCTGGTCTTGTACGTGCCGGCGGGTCTCGCCCAGGAGTTCAAGTTGCATGCATGGCTGGACGGACGCCTGGTCGCCGCACCCGGCGAAACCAGCTGGACCCGCGGCGGCCTGGGCAAGACGCGTTTCGGCGGTGGCGTCGATGCCCGCTTCGGCGGTGCGGGCGTGGTCGGCACCGCCCAGTTCACGCCTGCGCTGATGGCGCTGGCCTCCGTCCAGTGGCAGGACACCGACTACGCCACGCTGGACACGATCGAAGCCTACCTGCGCTACCGCCCGGTGTCGCTGTCGCGCTGGCGCTGGTCAGTGCAGGCCGGCGCTTTCCTGCCGCCGATCTCGCTGGAGAACGATGCGATCGGCTGGACCAGCTCGTGGACGCTTACGCCTTCGGCGATCAACAGCTGGGTCGGTGAGGAATTGCGCGCGACGGGCGCGGAGGGCCGGCTCGAATGGCGCGGCGACGACGCCAGCTGGGAACTGCGCAGCGCGCTGTTCCAGCGCAACGATCCGGCCGGCAACCTGCTGGCTGTGCGTGGCTGGTCGCTCAGCGACCTCACCTACGGGCTGGGCAGCCGCCCGCACGAGCCCGACGCGGTGGTGCGCCGAAACGGTGGCCAGCCGCCGGGACGCTACGATCCGTTCCAGAATATCGGCCATCGCACCGGCTGGTACGCGAACCTCGACTGGCGCACGTCTGCCGGCGGCAGGCTGAGCCTGATGCGTTATGACAACCGCGCCGATCCCGCCGCGCACAGCGACAGCGGCGTATTCGCCTGGCACACCTGGTTCTGGAGCCTGGGCGCCTCGGCCGACACCGGCCCGATCCGCTGGATCGCCCAGGCGATGGACGGCGCCACCGTGATCGAGCCGGTCGACGGATTGCAGTTCGAAACGCGCTTCCGCTCGGCCTTCCTGCTGGCGGGATGGAACCGCGGGGCGTGGCGCCCGGCATTGCGCATCGAGCACTTCAGCACCCGCGAACTCGCCGCCGCCGTGGGCACCGGCCAGGGCGAGCACGGCAACGCCGTCACCGCGGCGCTCAACTGGCGCCCGCGCGACTGGCTGCGACTGAGCGCCGAGGTGCTGCGCATCGATAGCGTGCGCACGCAGCGCGTCGACGCGGGGCTGGCGCCGGGGTCGGCGGTCACCCAGGTGCAGGTGGGCGTGCGGCTGATCTATTGAGCGGCTTCCGCGAGATGTTCGCCCGGCACACGGGAACCTCCTGAGCACGATTGCATCCGATCCCTGACGATCCACTTCATCCACACCATGCGACAAGGGGAGAACGACATGTTGCTCTATGCAGTCCTGATTTTTGCGGTGGCCGCCATCGGCGGCCTGGTGCTGGCCTCCAGCGTGCTGCGCGGCAAGCTGGCGCCGTGGGTGATCTCGATACTGCACGCGCTGCTCGGTACCAGCGGTCTGGTGCTGCTGATCCTGGTGGTGCTGCAGGGTGCGGCGCCGGGTCGGCTCACCGCGGCGCTGGCCTTGCTGGTGCTGGCGGCGCTGGGGGGCTTCTTCCTCGCTTCGTTCCATATGCGCAAACAGGTGGCGCCCAAAGCCGTGGTGCTCGTGCATGCCGGCGTCGCGGTGGTCGGCTTCCTGACCCTGCTCAGCCTGCTGCTGGGCTGAGCGGCCATGCGCCATCCGCTGCACCCCGCACTGGTCCATTTCCCGATCGCCTGCTGGTCGCTGGCCACGGCGGCGGATCTGGCCAGCCTGGTCTGGGGTGAGCCGGCGTGGAATCTTGCCGGCGTGTTGCTGGTGGCGGGGATCGGCTTCGCGATACCCGCCATGCTGGCCGGTTTCCTGGAGCTGGCGAAAATCGCCGCGGACCACCCGGCGATCCGCGACCTCAACCGGCACATGATCGCGGTGATGAGCGCACTGTCCTGTTATGCGGCCAGCCTGTTCCTGCGCCTGCAGGGCGCCCGGCTGACCGAACCGGGCGCGCCGGCGATCGCGCTGAGCGTGCTGGGTTTCGTCGCGCTGGGCGTTGCCGGCTGGCTCGGCGGCAAGCTGGTGTATGGACACCGGCTCGGCGTCACTCCACCGTCGGCGTAGTGGCCCGCTTTGCCTTCAACGGTCGGGGGACGCGCCACAGGTACCACGCCGCGGCCGTGCGATGCGGGCTCCACGCCTAGCCGATCAGCGCCATCGCCTTCGGCGTCGGCGCCGCGTCGAGCGACTTCAGCAGCCGGTAGCCTTCGCGCACACCGAAATCGTCAGCCGGCAGGATATCGGGCCGGGCCAGGCTGTAGATCAGGAACATCTCCACGGTCCACCGACCGATGCCCTTCAGCGCGCTCAGGCGGGCGATGAGCTCGTCGTCGGCGAGCGACTGCGCGGTGGCGAGGTCGGGCACCACGCCTTCCAGCGTGGCCGCGGCGATGCCCCGGATCGTCTCGATCTTGCGCGCCGAGAAACCACAGGCGCGCATCGCGTCGAAGCTGGTGTCGAGCAGTTGCCGCGGCGACGGAAACGCCGACCGTGGATGCAGGGCGAGCAGGCGGGCGACGATCGCATCGCCGGCCTTGACGTGCAGTTGCTGGTAGGCGACCGCACGCACCAGCGCTTCGTACGGTTCGCGGGCGGGTTTCGGTTCGTGTCCGCAAGGACCGAGTTGCGCCACCAGTTGCGCCCAGTCGGAGTCGATTGATGCCAGATGTTTCGATGCATCGACGGATGCCGGCTTGCGGCCTTTCATCGGACGAACTCCCTGGCTAGCCGGCGCAGCGAAACGTGAGGTTGATGCGGCATTCGCCCAGCGCTTCGTGATGGTTCGGCTTCAGCGGCAGCACGCCATGATGGCGCAACCGCGCCGGACCGCCCCACACGACCACGTCGCCGTGAGCCAGCGGCACCCGCATCGCGGGATCGCTGCGCTGTTCGCCACCGAACAGGAACACGGCGGGAATGCCCAGCGACACGGAAACGATCGGCTGGCCGAAGTCGCGCTCGTCGCGATCCTGATGCAGGCTCAGCCGGGTGCCCGGCTCGTAGCGGTTGATCAGGCAGGCATCCGGCGCGAAACCGGCAAACCCGGCCTGGGCGGCCGCGCTGGTGGCGAGCTTGCGGAACACGTCGGGCAGCAGCGGCCAGCGCTTGCCGCTGTCCGGATCGACCGGATCGTAGCGATAGCCGCGCCGGTCGCTGACCCAGCCCAGCGATCCGGCATTGGTCATCGCCACCGACATGCGCAAGCCGCCGGGGGTGATCAGGTGGCGGAATGGCGCCTGCGCCACGATCGCATCGATCGCCTGCAGCAGCGGCGCCTCGTCGGCCAGCGCAAAGCCGCGCAACACCACCGCGCCTGCGCACAAGGACTCGTCGCGCCGCGGCGCCCGGATGCCGGCGAACAGGTCGGTGGTGATCATGTGGCGTCGTGGAAGATGATGCCCAGCGTGTGGCGATGGCCGCTGCGCAGCCGGCTGACGCCATGACGAAGGTTCACCCGGTAGCTGCCCCGCGTGCCACGCACCGGGCGCTGGTGCACCGCGAACACCACCGCGTCGCCCTGGCGCAGCGGCACCACGTCGGCGCGTGACTGCATGCGCGGGCGCTGCTCGGTCAGCACGAATTCGCCGCCGCTGAAATCCCGCCCCGGCTCGGACAGCAGGATCGCCACCTGCAACGGGAACACGTGCTCGCCGTAGATATCCTGGTGCAGGCAGTTGTAGTCACCGGCGCCGTACTGCAACAGCAGCGGCGTGGGCCGCCGCTGGCCGGCGCCGTGGCAGCGCGCGAGAAACGCCGCGTGGGACTCGGGATAGCGCACGTCGATGCCCATCGCCGCATTCCAGCGATTCGCGACCGGCGCCAGTCGCGGATAGATCGCGCCGCGCAAGTCAGCCACGGTGTCCGGCAGCGGGTAGACAAAATACTGGTACTCGCCGCGCCCGAAACCGTGCCGGCCCATCACGACACGGCTGCGGAAGATCGCCTCGTCGGCGTAGAGGCCTGCCAGGTCGCGGCACTCCCGCGGCGACAGCAGGGCTTCGAGCATCGCAAAGCCCTGCGCGTCGAGGTCGTCCGCGACGTTGGCCCAGTCGAAAACTTGCAGTCGCGCAGCGACGTCATTCGTCATCGCGTCGGGCATCGCGTTCATGCCTTGGCTTCGCGGGCGAGCAGGGCGCGCTTGCGTTCCACGCCCCAGCGATAGCCGGACAGGCCGCCGTCGTTGCGCACCACGCGATGGCAGGGGATCGCCACCGCCAGCATGTTCGCCGCGCAGGCGCCGGCTACCGCCCGCACCGCCCTGGGCGAACCGATGCCTTGGGCGATCTCGCTGTAACTGACGGTGGCGCCGGCCGGAATGTCGCGCAGCGCCCGCCAGACCCGCTGCTGGAACGCGGTGCCGCGCACGTCCAGTGGCAGGTCGAGGCCGAGCGCCGGCGCCTCGACGAAACCGACCACCGTCGCCACCAGCTGCTCGAAGGCGCGATCGCCACCGATCAGGTTCGCCCTGGGAAAGCGGTCCTGCAGGTCGCGGGCCAGGGTGTCCGGGTCGTCGCCGAACAGGATAGCGCAGACCCCACGCTGGCTCTGCGCGACCAGGATGGCGCCCAGCGAGCACTCGCCGATCGCGAATCGGATGTCGTGGTCGACGCCGCCGGCGCGGTAGCTGGACGGCGTCATGCCGAGCAGCTGGTTCGAGCTCTCGTAGAAACGGCTGCTGGCGTTGTAGCCGGCGTCGAAGATCGCCTCGGTCACGCTGCTGCCGCGACCGAGTTCGCTGCGCACCCTGCTGGCGCGGTGTGCCGCGGCATATTGCTTCGGCGTCACCCCGGCGATGGCCTTGAAGATGCGGTGGAAATGGAACGGACTCAGGCCGGTCGGTTTCGCCAGTTGCTCCAGCGTGGGCGCGGTCTCCGCGTTCTCGATCAGGCGGCAGGCCGCGGTGACCATGGCCGCGTGCTGCTCCTGCAGCGACAGCTGGTCCGGCTTGCAGCGCTTGCACGGGCGAAAGCCGGCGCGTTCCGCCGCCGCGGCCGAATCGTGGAAGGCCACGTTCTCGGGCCGGGCCGGACGGGCTGCGCAGGAAGGACGGCAGTACACGCCGGTGGTCCTGACCGAATAGAAGAAGCTGCCGTCGGCGCCCGCATCGCGCGCCTGCAGCGCGGCCCAGCGGGGGTCGCTCAGGGTGGCGGCGGCCTGTTCGGCGATTTTGTCGGCGGTTTTCATGGGTGTGCTCCCGAAGATTATCTCGTGCAGCCAATCTACGGGGCGGTGGCCGTGGTGGCACTCCGGGTCTTGCGGTCGAATTCGCGCCGTTCATCGTGATGGGCATGCAAGACACTGGCGCCTGCGTGGGAGATATCAAGTGCCGATGGCTGCGCGTGTGCGGGAAGTCGCGATTTACCGGTAGCGCGATCGCGTATACCTTCACCGGGCGCCGCCGTGGCCGATCGCCAGCGGCGCCACTGTTCATCGCCAGAGGCCTGCGCATGACGAAACAGAGGACGCGACCGGGCAGGGATGTCCCGCCAACCACGGCGTTCCCGAGACGATGCGCGTGCGTAGCCGTTCTGATCGTGTCGCTATGGGCCGGCGGCGCGGCCGCGGCAACGCAGACGCTCGCCAGCGGCTGGCGCTTCCGCCTCGATCCGCATTCGCCCGCCGCGCAGACCCACCCGGAAGCGGCGGGCTGGCGCGCTGCCCATGTGCCGGGCAGCGTGCAGACCGACCTGCTGGCGGCGGGCGTGATCGTCGATCCGTTCCAGCGCGACAACGAGGCGGCGTTGCAGTGGATCGGCCTGGCCGACTGGCAATACCAGTTGCCACTGGCGATCGATGCGGCGACCTTGCGACATGGCCATGTCGATCTGGTCTTCGACGGCCTGGACACGTTCGCCGACGTCTCGCTCAACGGCCAGCCGCTGCTGGCCGCGGACAACATGTTCCGGCGCTGGCGCGTGCCGGTGAAGGACGTGCTGCACGCGGGCAGCAATACGCTGCAGGTCACGCTGCATTCGCCGATCGCCCGGATGCAGCCCTGGCTGCTGAAACAACCCCACGCCTTGCCGGGCGAATTCGATTCCGCGTTCGGCGACGAGCCGAAAGGCCGGCAGACATCCAATTACGTGCGCAAGGCGAACTACCAGTACGGCTGGGACTGGGGCCCGCGCTACGTCACCGAGGGCATCTGGCAGCCGGTGCACCTGGAAACCTGGGACGAGTTGCGGCTGGCGGATTTCCATATCGCCCAGCAGCATGTCGATGCGCAGGCCGCGCAATTGCTGGCGCAATTCGATCTTCGTGCTGACCATGCCGGCAAGGTCGGGTTGCGGGTGACGTGGACCGCGCCTGACGGCAGCCACCGCAGCACGACCCTGGAGACCTCGCTGACTGCCGGCGACAACCATGTCGAGCTGCCGTTGCGCATCGAACATCCGCAGCGCTGGTGGCCGGTCGGCTACGGCGAGCCGAACCTGTATCGCTTCCATGCCGAAGTGGTAGTGGCCGGCAAGGTCATCGCCAGCGCCGAGCGCGATACCGGGCTGCGCAGTGTGGAGCTGCGGCGGCAGCGCGATCGCTGGGGCCGCAGCTTCGCTTTCGTGATCAATGGCGTGCCGGTCTTCGCCAAGGGCGCCAACCTGATCCCGCTGGACAGCTTCCCCGAACGCGTCACCGCGGCGCGCCTGCAACAGATCCTGCAGTCCGCCCGCGACGCCAACATGAACATGCTGCGCGTGTGGGGCGGTGGCTATTATCAGAGCGATGCGTTCTATGCGCTGGCCGACCGGCTCGGCCTGATGATCTGGCAGGACTTCATGTTCGGCGGCGCGATCCCGCCGTACGACGAGGCGTTCCGCGAGAACACCCGGATCGAGGCGACCGAACAGGTCATCCGCCTGCGCGATCACCCGAGCATCGTGCTGTGGTGCGGCAACAACGAGGTGCAGACGGGTTGGGAGTCCTGGCCCGACCGCAAGAAGTTCGCCGAGTCCATCGGACCGGCCGAACGGGCACGCGTCGAGCGCGGCATGCGCACCCTGTTCGGCGAAACCCTGCGCGACGTGGTGCAGCGCCATGCGCCGGACGTGCCGTACTGGGCCAGCTCGCCGAGCACGGATTTCGACGGGCCGGCCAACGTGCCGAACGACGGCGACATGCACGTGTGGGATGTCTGGGCCGGCTCCGCCCCGATCGAGGACTATCTGAAGACCACGCCGCGCTTCCAGTCCGAGTACGGCTTGCAATCGTTCCCATCGATGGAAACCATCCGCAGCTTCGCCGCACCGTCCGACCTGTCGCCGGAGTCGCCGGTGATGCGCGCGCACCAGAAATTCGACGGCGGCAACGGCAACCGGCGCCTGCTGTTCTACATCCGCAAGTATTACGGCGAGCCGAAGGATTTCGGGTCCTTCGTCTACCTCAGCCAGGTGATGCAAGCCGAGGGCATCGAGCTGGCCGCCGACCACCTGCGCAGCGCGCGGCCGCAAAGCATGGGCTCGCTGTACTGGCAGCTCAACGACGTGTGGCCCGGCGCCTCGTGGTCGAGCATCGACTACTTCGGACGCTGGAAGGCGCTGCAGTTCCACGCCCGCCGCTTCTACGCGCCGTTGCGGGTGGCGCCGATCCGTCGCGGCGGACGTACCGAGGTGTTCCTGGTGTCCGACCGCACCGCGCCGCTGGATGCCCGGCTGCGCCTGCGCGTGATGGACATGGATGGGCAGCTGCTGCACGAGCGCCTCGACCAGGTGCGTGTGCCTGCGCTGGCCAGTACCCGCGTCGCCGAGTTGGCCGATGCGGCGCTGCTGCAAGGTGCCGATCCGCATCGCAGCTTCGCCGTGTTCGAGCTGATCGTGCAGGGCAGGGCGGTGTCGCGACATCTGCTGTATTTCGATCGCGCGTCGACCTTGCAACTGCCGTCCCCGGAGTTGCAGGCGGAGCTCCGCGACAGCGGCCATGGCGTGGTATTGAAGCTGCACGCGAAACATCTGGCGCGCGCCGTATGGATCGACTTCGGCGAACTGGATGCCAGGGTATCGGACAACGCCCTCGACCTGCTGCCCGGCGAAAGCATCGAACTGCAGGTCAGCAGCCCGGCCGATCTCGCCTCGTTGCAAGCGGCGTTGCAGGTGCGCTCACTGGTCGATGCCACGGTCGGGCAAAGCGTGGCCCGCGACGGGGGCTGCAGCGTTTCTCCGGGGAAATGCGTTAATCCCGCGCAAGCCGGGATTCGTGTAAGGCTTGCGAAACCGCAACCTGGATTTCCACCTTCGCGGGAATGACGGGCAAGCGGGTCATTCGAGGGCCTTCATCGAATCATGAATACATCTCGCCGTTCCCTGTTGAAGTTGATGGCCGGCGCTGCCGGTGGCGCCATGCTCGGCGGCATCCCGCTGGTACACGCCGCATCGCGCTTTCCCAGCCATCGCCCGCCCCTGGGCAAGCGCAAGTTCACCAGCGCAGCCGTCGAAGCGCTGATCGCCCGCACGCGGGCGAAGATCGGCGATCCCGAACTCGCCTGGCTGTTCGAGAACTGCTACCCGAATACGCTGGACACCACGGTGCAGCTGGGCAGTCTGGGTGGCAAGCCGGATACCTTCATCGTCACCGGCGACATCGACGCGATGTGGCTGCGCGATTCCTCGGCGCAGGTGTGGCCGTACGTGTCGCTGGCTGCGCACGACGAAGCGCTGCGCCGGCTGTTCCGCGGCCTGATCCACCGCCACGCGCGGTGCATCTCGATCGACCCGTATGCCAACGCCTTCCTGCCCGATCCGCAGGCGAAGACGCCACTGTCGTGGGCGCAGCAGGACCTTACCGACATGCGCCCGGGCGTGGCCGAGCGCAAATGGGAGATCGATTCGCTGTGCTATCCGATCCGCCTGGCGCATGCGTACTGGCAGGCTACCGGCGATCGCCAGCCGTTCGACGACGACTGGCGCACCGCGATGCATGCCGTGCTGGCGACGTTCCGCCAACAGCAGCGCAAGCACGGCCCCGGTCCGTACCATTTCCAGAGGCCATCGGCCAACCCTACCGATACCCAGTTCCTCCGCGGCTACGGGCAGCCGACCCGGGCAGTCGGGTTGATCCATGCGATGTTCCGCCCATCGGACGACGCCTGCGTGTATCCGCTGTTCATCCCCGGCAACCTGTTCGCGGTGAGTTCGCTGCGTCAACTGGCGCAGCTGTCCATCGCGCTGCACGACGAGCGCGCCTTTGCCGGCGAATGCACCGCGCTGGCCGATGAGGTGGAACAGGCGCTGCAGAAGTTCGGCGTGATGCGCGATGGGCAAGGCAACGAAATCTGGGCGTACGAAGTCGACGGCTACGGCAACCAGCTGTTCATGGACGATGCCAACGCGCCGGGATTGTCGAGCCTGGCTTACCTCGGCTGCTGCAAACGCGACGATCCGCGCTACCGGCGCAGTCGCGCACTGGCCTGGAGCCCGCGCAATCCGTATTTTTTCCAGGGCCGCGCGGCGCAGGGCATTGGTGGCCCGCACCAGGGCTTGCGGATGATCTGGCCGATGTCGATCATCGTGCGGGGCCTGAGCAGCGATGACGACGGCGAGATCCGCCAGTGCCTGCGCTGGCTGAAAACCACCCATGCTGGCACCGGCTTCATGCACGAGGCCTTCGATCAGGATGATCCGGCACATTTCACCCGCGCGTGGTTCGCCTGGGCCAACACCCTGTTCGGCGAACTGATCGTGCAAGTGGCGGCGCAGCGACCGGAGCTGCTGCGGCGCGCATGACCCCCGAACACGCAACGGAGAACGCAGCATGGTGACACGCAGACGTTTCCTGCAGGGCGCAGCCGCCCTGGGCCTGCTCGGCAGCCGGCTCGAACCGCTGGCGGCATTCGCGGCACCGCGCAACGGCCATGCGATGTCGCCCGCGCCCGAGCCCGACGGTTTCGCCCGCCACGTGGATGTCTTCATCGGCACCGGCGGCCACGGCCACGTCTATCCCGGCGCCACCTTGCCGTTCGGCATGGTGCAGCTGAGCCCGGACACCAACGACGCCGGCTGGGATGCCTGCTCGGGCTACCACCAGGGCGATGGTTCGATCATGGGTTTCTCGCACACGCACCTGAGCGGCACCGGCGCCAGCGACATGCTCGACGTGCTGGTGATGCCGGCACAGGGACCGGTGCTGCTGCAACCGGGCGGGCGTGGATTGCCGGACCTGAACTACCGTTCGCGTCACGACGGCGCCGATGTCGGCGAGCGGATTTCGCCCGATGCGATGGCGCAGCCCGGCCCGGGTTACCGCTCGACGTACGATCAGGAACAGGCGCAGCCGGGCTACTACCGGGTGCACCTGAAGAACCACGACATCCTCGCCGAGCTCACGGCGACCCTGCGCACCGGACTGCATCGCTACACCTTCCACGGCGACGGCAGCGGCCACCTGCTGGTCGATCTCGCGCACGGCTACCACGACGATGCCGCGGTACCCAGCAAGGTCAGCGATGCGCGGCTGAAGCTGGTCGGCAACGACACCCTGGTCGGCGAGCGGCGCGTGCATCAGTGGGCCGGCGGCCGGCACATCTATTTCGCGATGAAGCTGTCGCGCCCGATCACGCAGGCCACGTTGTACAACGAAGATGCGGCCCTGCCGGCCAGCGCCGGCGAAACGCAGGGGCTGCACCTGAAGGCGGCGCTGCACTTCGACAACATCGCCAGCGCGCCGCTGCTGGTCAAGGTCGGCATCTCCGGCGTCGACGTGGCCGGCGCGCTGCGCAACCTCGACGCGGAAGTGCCCGGCTGGGACTTCGAACAGGTCCGCAGGACGGCGGCCGCAACGTGGGAGCGCGAGCTGGGCCGCATCCGCATCGACACGATGTCCGAAGACACGCGCAGCATCTTCTACACCTCGCTGTACCACACCATGCTGGCGCCGACCCTGTTCAGCGACGTCGATGGCCGCTACCGGGGCATGGACCTGGCCGTGCACCAGCTGCCGTCGGGCGCGAACAACTACAGCACCTACTCGCTGTGGGACACCTACCGGGCGCAGCATCCGCTGCTGACGCTGTACCAGCCCGATCGCGTGCCCGACCTGGTCAACGGCCTGGTGCGGATGGCCGGCGAAAGCCCTGACGGCCCGCCGGTGTGGCCGCTGCAGGGCGTGGAAACCGGTTGCATGATCGGCTACCACTCCGCCGCGGTGGTAGCCGAGGCGCATGCGAAGGGCTTCACCGGCATCGACTACGCCGCGGCCTGGCCGCTGTTTCGCCGTCGGGCGATGGACGACGACTACCGCGGCCTGCCGTACTACCGCAAGCTCGGCTACATCCCCAGCGACAAGGAAGGCGAGGCGGTCAGCAAGACGCTCGAATACGCCTACGATGACTGGGCCGTGGCCAGGCTGGCCGATGCCGCTGGCGCGCATGCCGAAGCTGCCCGGCTGCGCGAGCGCTCGCGCAACTACCGGCACGTGTTCGACCGCCAGTCGGGTTTCGTGCGGCCACGCGCGAAGGATGGCCACTGGCTGGAACCGTTCGATCCGCGCGGCATGGGCCACTCGAGGAAATGGCGCGACTTCACCGAATCGAACGCATGGCAGGCGACCTTCCTCAATCAGCACGACCTGTACGAATACATGAAACTGTTCGGCGGCGAGCAGGCGTTCGAGCGCAAGCTGGATGAACTGTTCAACACCAGTTCGGCGCTGCCGGCCGATGCGCCGCCGGACATCGCCGGCCTGGTCGGCCAGTACGCCCACGGCAATGAACCCAGCCATCACGTGGCCTACCTGTACGCGTACACCGGTGCGCACCACAAGACCCAGGCACGCGTGCGCAAGCTGCTGGAAAGCATGTACGAGGCGCAGCCCGACGGCCTCGCCGGCAACGAGGACTGCGGCCAGACCAGCGCCTGGTACGTGCTCGGCGCGCTGGGTCTGTACGCGGTCGATCCGGTCAGCGCCAACTACGTGTTCGGCAGCCCGCTGGTCGATCGCGCGGAGATCGAGCTGGCCGACCGGCGCAGGCTGATGGTGCTGGCCCCGGGCAACGGACCGGACAGTCCGTACATCCAGTCGGTCAGCTGGAACGGCCAGCCATGGAGCCGCAGCTGGATCAGCCACGCCGAGCTGGCCGCCGGCGGCACGCTGGAATTCCGGATGGGCAGTACGCCGAACCCGGAATTCGGCGCGGCGCCGGCGGACCGGCCGCCGTCATTCGGCGAGGCCGCCGGCAGGAAGGCCTGACGACGGCGAGGGCTCACCAGTCCGTGGGGCGGTAATCCTTGAGGAACTGCCCCCACACGTGTTCGCCGGTGTTGATGCCGTGGATGATCGGATCGACGATGCGGGCGGCGCCGTCGACGATGTCCAGCGGCGGATGGAAGCGTTCCTCCGCCACCTTCCTCGCGGCCAGCTCGGCCGGGTCCTCGTCGGTCACCCAGCCGGTGTCCACGCTGTTCATGTGGATGCCGTCGTTGTGGTAATCCGTCGCCGAGGTGCGCGTCATCATGTTGAGCGCGGCCTTGGCCATGTTGGTGTGCGGGTGCCGGGTGGTCTTGAAGTTGCGGTAGAACTGGCCTTCCATCGCCGACACGTTGACGATGTGCTTGTCGCGATCGGCCGTGCGCAGCATCAGCGGCTTCAATCGCGCGTTGATGATGAACGGGGCGATCGCGTTCACCAGCTGCACCTCCAGCAACTCCACCGACGGCACCTCGGCCATCAGCAGGCGCCATGAATTGCGCTGGCGCAGGTCGACCTGCTGCAGGTCCTGGTCGAGCCGGCCTTCGGGGAACAGGTGACTCTGCGCCAGCAATTCCTCCGGCAGCAGCGCCACCTGCGACAGCTCGGCGGCGCGGGTCAGGCCGGGAACGGAGGAATCGTGCCGGGCCGGCGCATCGCCTTGCGGCAGGATGTTCGAGCTGCGCAAACCCTCGTAGTGGCCGACCAACTGGCGCACATGCTCGGGCATGTCGTGCAGCGCGGCGGTCTCGCCTTCCATCATGTGGGCGTAGAAGTCCGGCGGTCGGCGCACGGTCTGGCAGGCGTTGTTGATGATGAAGTCCAGCCGCGGGCGGGTGGCCACCAGTTCCTGGCAGAACGCTTCCACGCTGGGCGTGTGGCGCAGGTCAAGGCCGTAGACCTGCAGCCGGTGACCCCATTCGGCGAAGTCCGGTTCAGCCGCGTAGCGCGCCGCCGAGTCGCGCGGGAAGCGCGTGGTGACGATCAGCTCGGCGCCGGCGCGCAGCAGTTTCAGGCCGGCCTGGTAGCCGATCTTCACCCGGCCACCGGTGAGCAGGGCCACGCGTCCGCTGAGGTCGGCCAGTTCGTCGCGCTTGGCGTAGTTGAACGCGGCGCAGTCGGGGCACATCTGGTCGTAGAAGAAGTGCAGGGTGGAATACTTCTTCTTGCAGACGTAGCAGTGCCGGGGTTCGATGGCTTCGCGCGGCTGCGCGGCATCGGCTTGCGGCGGGATGTCGTTTGGCTGGAATCCCTGGGGCGGGAACAGGTTGGCCGTGGTGAACACGGGGCGGCGGCGCAGCGTGCGGATGCCGGTCTGGTTGAGTACCGATTCCTCCGCTTCGACCTTGCTGGCGTAACGGGCCTTTTCAGCCGCCTTCAGCTTGATCCGACGCGCCGCCGGGTCGGGGTGATAGACCTGCGCCACGGCCTGGTGCAGGCGCTGGCGATCGTCGGCCGGCAGCCGGTCCAGCAGCTCGCGGTCCGCCGCCACCGACTCCAGCAGTTCAGCCGCGGCGCGCAGACGCTCCAGCAGGCAGGCATCGGCGTCTTCGGGCGGGGAGGCGGGGGGCATGTTCAAGGCGGTCATTCGTCGTCGGTCATCGGCAGGAAGGGGCGGACACCCGGGATGGCATGCCGCAACCGCCTATTTTGCCTGTTTTTCCGCGCCAACCGGGAAAATCCGGCCGGCCGCGGCGCGCGATGCCCCTGAACCGCCCCGCACGGGCTTCCAGCGATGCGATCCAGCGCACACTTTGTTGGCGCGGTCGATGCAAGAGTGAAACCGTAGTTGTCCAGGCTGGACGGCAGGTATCCGGGTGACGGGGCGCTGGCAGAGTCGAGAGCCGTGGTCGCCCAAGCAGGCAGGGTTGTTTTGTGAGTTTGTCGATTTCTGCAAGTGCGCCAGTGCAAGAGGCCGCCATGGCCGATCCGTCCGCCGTATTGCCCGCCATCAAGAGCGTGCTCGACAGCTTGCCGACCGCGCATCGCGCCCTGCCGATCGGGCGCCGGATCATCGGCCAGGGCTGTCACGGGGCCGTCCGCAGCGACGAAGCCACGCCGCGCATCCGCTTCGTCTATTTCACGGCCGGCGCCGAACATGATCGTCACGCCGCCTACCATCGCCACCTGATCACCGCCGAAATCCTGCTCGACCGCGTACTGGCTGCCCACGCCGCCGGGCTGCGCTCGATGGCGCCGTCGCTGGATTACGCCGCCGAGGCGCGGGCCACGGTGCCGCCACCGGCAGGCCTGTTTCATCGCGCCACGCTGGAACATCGGCGCTGGTATCGTGCCGACGGCAGCGTCCGCGCGGTGCCGCTGACCCAGGAGGCACTGTCCCTGCGGATGGCGGCCACCGACGAATTGTCCATGCGGGAAGCCAGGGCCCGCACCGCGCAGCGTTCGCACGCGCTGCCGGCCCGCGACCAGGCCTGGCTGGTTGCCCGTCGCGCCATCCCGCTGGGCCAGCGCCCGCTGAACCAGCCGGAGTGCCGCAGGCTGGCCGCTGCCCTCGACGGGATCTGGCAGGCATCCACGGGCAACTCGCACGTGGAACGGGCCAACCGGCGGATCGCCCTGAGCGTGGTGGCCGTGCTGGGCAACCTGCTGGACGAATACGTGGCCTCGCCCTTCCAGTGCGCCGCCTTGAGCGAAGCGTTCAACACCAGCCACCTGGCCCATCTGCGCCAGACCATCGCGGACTCGCGCCAGACCGAGTCGGCGTCGGACAGCTTGCTGGCCGGTCCGAAGGCCTGGTTTGCCGCCAAGGCCGTCCGCATGCGCGCCGAACACCAGCTCGGCCTGTCGATGTCGCCAGCGGCGTCTGCCAGCATCCGCCTGTCCGGCCGTGCCGTGGTGACCATGATCGGCGGTCGCCTGTACACCTTCATCGACGGTCGGCGATCGGGCTCGCGCCGGCTGCCGCCCCTGCTGGCGACTGACGCGCTGTCGGCCTGAGCTGATTCCCCGCCGCGGCGACCGAGCGGACGACCGTTCAGCTGTCCGCGCCGAACGGGGTACGGATTCCCGGCAAAGGCGTACCATGCGGCGCATGGCGGCTGCAGGGAGGTGCTCGTCATGTCCGATTCCCGACCCCTGGCCAGCGACGGTTCCACCGACGCGCTGTTCGCCGTGGTGTACGCGCGGCTCAAGGCGATGGCCGCCCGACAGTTGTCGAATCGTCGCCAAGCCACCCTGGACACCACCGAACTGGTGCACGAGCTGTACCTGCGCATGGGCCAGCGCGAGGCGTTGCATTTCGACCATCCCGCCCAGTTCTTTGCCTACGCCGCGCGCGCCATGCGCCACCTGCTGATCAACCGCGCCCGCGATCGCCTGCGCCTGTGCGCGGGCGGGCAGTGGCTGCGGGTTACCCTTGACGACCAGGATCTGAAACTGGCGCTCGACACCGCCGAACAGACGCTGGCGCTGGACGCCGCGCTGGACGCGCTGGAACAGTCCGACGCCCGTGCCGCCCAGGTGGTGGAACTGCGTTACTTCGCCGGGCTCAGCCTGGAACAGGTCGCCGACACGCTCGGCGTGGCCCGGCGCACCATCGACCGCGACTGGCGCTTTGCCCGCGCATTCATCAAGGCCCGCATGGGTTGAGGGTGCCGGGCGCGGCATGCCGTCGGGGTGGCGGCGAAGCGCGATCGGGGGCGAGGTCGCAAACGGGGCATGTTCGGGGTTAACCGTGGCAAGGCATACCGTGGGGAGTTCGGCGTGGAACCCGCAACGACAATGCGCGACGTGTTCGAAGCGGCACTCGGGCTGCCCGCGCCGGAGCGTGCGCGTCTGCTGGACGAGCGCTGCCCCGATCCGCTGCGGCGCGCGGAGATCGAACGCCTGCTCGCCGCCGACGCCACCGAAGGCGAGCTGCTGTCCACCGGCGATGCCGCCTGTGCCGCGCGGGCCATCGGCGATACCAGCGTCGCCCAGGCGCTGCCGGCCGGCAGCCGCATCGGTCCGTTCGAGCTGGTCGAGGTGCTGGGCGAGGGCGGTTCGTCGACGGTGTTCCGGGCCTTTCGCCAGGTCGATGGCGTACGCCAGGAAGTGGCGATCAAGCTGCTGGCGCGCGGCCTCTACACCGCCGATGCGCAGCGCCAGTTTCGCCGCGAGCGCGAGGCGCTGGCGCGCCTGCGCCATCCCGGCATCGCCCGCCTGATCGAGGGCGGCATCACCGAGGCCGGTCTGGCCTATATCGCGCTGGAGCTGGTCGACGGCGTGCCGATCACCCGCTACGCCAGCCAGCACCGGCTGGACCTGCGCCAGCGGCTGGTGCTGTTCCTGATGGTCTGCCGTGCGGTGGAGACGGCGCATCGTGCACTGATCGTGCACCGTGACCTGAAGCCGTCCAACGTGCTGGTCACCGCCGACGGCCACGTCAAGCTGCTGGACTTCGGCATCGCCATGCTGCTCGACGAGGACGCCGCCGAGCAGATCCATACCCAGCATCGCGCCTTGACGCCCGCCTACGCGGCGCCCGAACAGTTCGCCCAGGAACCGGTCACCGCGGCGACCGACGTGTATGCGCTGGGCGTATTGCTGGACGAACTGATCACCGGGCAACGGCGCGCCAGCGTGGATGCCGGCACCCCGTCGTCACGGCTCAGCCCGGACACCGTCACCACGGCTTACGGCACCGTGCCGGCCAGCGTGTCGAGGCTGCGGCACAAGCTGCGCGGCGATCTCGACAACATCGTGCTGAAGGCCATCGCCACCGAGGCGGAGCGTCGCTACGCCTCGGCCGGCGCACTGGCCGAGGACATCGAGCGCCACCTGGACCGCCAGCCGGTGCTGGCCCATCCGCCGTCGCGCTGGTATCGCACCAGCAAATTCGTGGCCCGCCATCGCGGCGGCGTGGTGCTCACCTCGTTGTTCGTGGCGGCCGTCCTTACCTCATTGTCGATAGCGCTGTGGCAGGCGCAGGTGGCCCGCCAGCAGGCCGCACGCGCGAACATGGTGCGGGATTTCGTCGAGAGTCTGTTCGCACCAGTGCGCTACGGTGCCGCCACATCGGAACAACCGAGCCTGGACGAACTGCTGGCCCATGGCGTCGCGAAACTCGACAACGCGCCGTCGATGGATGACGGCAGCCGCGTGGACCTGCTGGCGATGTTCTCGCGCCTGTACGAGGACCTCGGCGATGTCGCGCAGGCGCGCCAACTGGCGAACCGGGCCGTCGCCTTGTCGGAACGGACGCTGGCGCCGTCCGCCATCGAATCGATCCGTGCGCTGACCGCACGGGGCTACGCCGCGGTACGCATGGAGGACTATGCCGACGGCGGCACCGACCTGCGGCTTGCCCACCAGCGCATGCTGGCGCAGGGCATCCGCGGCGAAGCGCTGATCGACCTGCTCGGTCCGCTGGGCGCGGTCGAGGACAGCGAAGGCCATGGCGAAGCCGCGCTGGACCTCGCCCGCGAGGCACTGGCCGAACGGATCGCCAGCTGGGGGCCGGACGATCCGCGGGTCGGCATCGGCTACAACGACGTCGCTTCCGCGCTGGAAGGCCTGGAGCGCTACGACGAGGCGATCCCGATGTGGCGGAAAACGTGGCAGTTCGAGCTCGCGCATTTCGGTCCGTCCAGCAACCAGACGACGCTGGCGCTGGCCGGCCTGGCCTCGTCCACCTATCGCGCCGGCCACTGGACGCAGGCACATGCACTGTTCGCACAGGCCCTCGCGATGTACGCCCGCAACGGCAATGCGCCCCAGATCACCCAGGTGTATGCCGCGCAGAAAGCATGCGTGCTGGAGGGGCTGCGCGCCGATCACGCCAGCGCGCAGGCGCGTTGCGGGCAGGCGCAGGCCTGGTCGGCCAGCGGCTTCGGCGCGGATACCGCCCTGCATGGCGACTCGCTGGAGGCCACGGCGTTTGGCGAGGTGGAGGCGGGCGATCTCGTCGCGGCGCGCAAGCTGTTCGACGCGGCCCGCAAGCTGTACGGCAGCGATCCGGCCAACCGCATGCGGATCGGCCGCTTGGACAGCGAACTGGCCGGCATCGCCCTGCTGGAAGGCCAGCCTGCCGTGGCGCGCAAGCTGCTGCCGGAAGCCATCGCCGGCCTGCGCACGCGCAAATACCGGATGCCGCCGCTGATCGCCGAGGCGCGCCTGCTGCTGGCCTGCGCCCAGACCCCCGCCACGCCGTGTCCAGCCGACCTGCAGGCGACAGTCGAGCGCGACCTTGCGGCGGTGGCGCCCCGCAACGACCCACAACTGCTGTGGGTGCACACGCTGCTGGCGCAGGTCGAGCTGGCGCATGACCAGGCCGGCGAGGCAAAGACCCGGCTGACGGCAGCGATTCCCCGTGCCGCCGGCGAGTTGCCACCGGCGCATCCGCGTCGACTCGCGGCGCAGCTGTGGCTTGCCGTGGCCGCGGCGCGCAGTGGCGACTGCGCCCATGCCGAAGCGCAGGCCCGCGCCGCCAGCGCGACCATCCAGGCCGGCGGTCTCGCTGCACATCCCGAGCTGGCCATTGCCAGCACGCTGCTGCGCCATCCCCTGGCTTCCTGCGGCCTGTTGCTGGACTGACCGGCGCTTCAGCGTCCCACTGATCGTCCCGGCTGGCCTGCGTGGACCGAGCGGTGGGCACATGTCGCAACTTGTCGCCCTTCGGTGTTCTCCGTCTTGCCACGACCACGCGGTCGGGCGGGGCAGGGGCTGCATCAACGACAAGCCAAGGGGGCACACCGTCATGTTCCATCAGCGCACTTTCGTATCCGTCGCAGCGGGGCTGGTCCTGCTGGCGACGGTCGTCGGCACACCGGCGCAGGATCGCCGTCACCAGCCATCACCGGCTGCCAACACGCTGGTCACCGCCAACCCTTCGGGCTGGCTGCAGACCAGCACGCCCAGCGGCAGCATCGACACCGCCAACCCGTTCTTCCAGAGCTTTGGCCCCAACGGTCGCTCCTGCGATTCATGCCATCGGCAGGCCCAGGGCTGGTCGATCACTCCGGACGAACTGCGCCAGCGCTTTGCCAGCACCGACGGCAACGATCCGATCTTCCGCCTGGTCGACGGCGCTGTGTCGCCACGGGCCGATGTGTCCAGCCTCTACGCGCGGCGCATCGCCTACTCCATGCTGCTCAACCGGGGCCTGATCCGCGTGGGCATGCCAATGCCGGCGAATGCCGAGTTTCACCTGACCCGCGTCGATGATCCTTACGGTTACGCCAGCGCGAGCGACCTGTCGCTGTTTCGGCGCCCGCTGCCGTCGACCAACCTGATCTGGCTTACCGCGGTCATGTGGGACGGGCGTGAGACCGTCGCGCCATTCAAGCCGCCGATGGATGCCGGCATCAACCACGAGAACATCATCGAGAGCCTGGCTTCGCAGGCGCGTGACGCCATCCTCGGTCACGAACAGGCCGCGGTCGCCCCCGACGAGAGCGTGATCGACCGGATCGTGGACTTCGAACTGCACCTGTTCACCGCCCAGCTGGTCGACCAGGACGCCGGCAAGCTCAACGCCGGGGACGGCATGGGCGGCGCCAGCATCCTGGCGCAGCAGCGCTTCTGGATCGGCATCAACGATACCCTGGGCGGCGATCCCACCGGCGATGCCTTCGACGAGAAGGCGATGCGCCTGTTCGACGAGTGGAACGTCCCCGGCGCGCAGTTCAGCCACGATCGCGGCGAGCGTGCGCGGGCCGCGATTGCCCGCGGCGAGCAGCTCTTCAACACGTTGCCGATCGCGATCAGCGGCGTGGCCGGGCTCAACGACGTGACCGGCCTGCCCGTCATCCACGGCAGCTGCAGCAGCTGCCACAACGCGCCGAACATCGGCAATCACTCGGTGGCGCTGCCGGTGGACATCGGCATTGCCGACGCGAGCCGACGCACGCCGGACATGCCGCTGTACACGCTGACCAACAACGCCACGGGCAGGAGCGTGCAAACCACCGACCCCGGCCTGGCGTTACGTACCGGCAAGTGGGCTGACATCGGCAAGTTCAAGGGGCCGATCCTGCGTGGACTCGCCGCACGCGCGCCGTACTTCCACAACGGCTCGGCGGCGACGCTGATGGACGTCGTCGACTTCTACGACACCCGCTTCGACGTGCACATGAGCGGGCAGCAAAAAAACGATCTCGTGGCGTTCCTGTCGGCGCTGTGAGGCGTCACCACCGGAGGTAATCGATCATGCGTGCCTTGTCGGTTCTCTGCTACGGCGTGCTCTGCTACGTCGTGTTCTTCCTGACGTTTCTCTACGCGATCGCCTTCGTGGGGGACTTCCTGGTACCCCGGACACTGGACCGGCCGCCGCCGATCGGGCCGGAGACGCCCACACCCTGGATCATCGACCTCGCACTGCTCGGGCTGTTCGCCGTGCAGCACAGCGGCATGGCACGCCGCGGCTTCAAGGCGTGGCTGACACGCGTGGTGTCGCCGGCGATCGAGCGCAGCACCTACGTGCTGCTGTCCAGCCTGGCGCTGATCCTGTTGTTCTGGCAGTGGCAGTCGTTGCCGGGCACGATCTGGCAGGTGGACGCCGGCTGGGGCCAGTCGCTCCTGTATGCGCTGTTTGCCTTCGGCTGGCTGCTGGTGCTCACCGGCACCTTCGTGATCAACCACTTCGACCTGTTCGGCCTGCGCCAGGTGTGGCTGTACGCTCGCAGGCGCCCCTGTACGCCGTTGCCGTTCAAGCAGCATTTTTTCTATCGCGTCGTGCGCCATCCGCTGATGCTCGGTTTCCTCATCGCGTTCTGGGCCACCCCGCACATGAGCGCCGGCCACCTGCTGTTTGCCCTCGCCACCGGCGGCTACATCCTGATTGCGGTGAAATTCCTCGAAGAACGCGACCTGATCGCCGCGTACGGCGGTGACTACTGCCGCTACCAGCACGAAGTACCGATGCTGTGCCCGTGGCCGCGCCCGCGCCATGGCAAATCGTCCCGTTCCGCACCCGGGGTGGCGCATTGAGCGGGTACCTTGCCCGCTGGCAAACCGCTCTTCAACGCGCTGTCGATATGGTCGAACAATTGGCCATGTGCAGCAGCACGCCGGCCAGGCTTTTCAGGTCCTGGGCGTTGTGCGCGGCCACCCGTCGCAGGTTCCGGGCAGAGCCGCCGCGCAGGTAGGTGAGCCAGGCGGCCGGCGCCTCGGCGCCGGGCAGGTCGTCCTCGCGCACCACGCCGAGCAACTGTCGTTCGGCGGTGGCCAGGCGGCAGTTGGGCCACTGCCGCTTCCAGTACCGTCGCACCGGATGCAGCAGGTCCAGATGAGCCAGGCCGGCCAGCGGATTGGGCAGGCGGGCGAGGCGATAGCGGGTGGCCAGCAGCGGTGCGTCGTAGCACTTGCCGTTGTAACTGACGAGCACGGTGTCCTCGCTCAGCCACTTGGCGAACGTGTGCAGCATGGCGGTTTCGGCGGCCATCGTGGTGAGGGTGAGCTGGCGGATGCGGAAGCGGCCATCGAGCCAGTCGGCGGCGCCAATCATGAAGGCGCGGGTGCCGGTGCCACCGGCCAGGCCGGTGGTCTCGGTGTCGAAGTGCAGCAGGCGATCGTGATGTACCAGTTCCATCCGGGCGAAGCTGGCGTCGATGATCGCCGGCGGAGCGAGCCAGTCAATCCATTGTTCGGTGTAGCGCAGGCCGGGCGCGATCTCGATGCCGGGCACCTCGCGGTCGTTGGACGAGAGTGTGGCCGGGCCTCGCTTCAGTTGCGCGTGTCGTTGCAGCAGGCGACGCAGTTCGGGGGAAATCACCCGATCCGGCACGGTCACCGCATGGCTGCTGACGGAATGGATGATTGATGTCGCTACAGGCGTGCTGGCGACTTTGCCGGCTTCCACGCGCAGCTTGCGCATCCGTGCAGCCAGCGCATTCACAGTGCCACCAGCAGTGCCAGCACGCGCAGCGCCAGCGCCTTCGGCGTGCTGGCTGCCTCTTCGTCCGCGGCCAATACAGGGCCGACACAGGCCGGGCAGCCGGCGCGGCAGTCGCAGCGTTCGATCAGGCTAATCGATTGCGCCACCAGATCCTCGCGACGCTGGAACAACGGCTCGCTCTGGCCGATGCCGCCGGGGAAGGCATCGTAGAGATAGACGGTCGGCGTGAACGGCGTACCTGGCGCCAGCGTGGCGGGTTGACCGTCGTTGCCACGGATCTGGCTGCGGCCACTGAGGTCGGCGGTGACGAACCACGCGCCATCGCCCGAGCCCACGGACTTCTGCAGGTCGCGCGCCTCGGCCATCACCGCCACGGTGGCCACGATGTGCAGCGCATAAGCCGCGCCGAGGAAACCGTCCAGCGCCTGCTGGCGCTGTTCGAACGCAGCATCCAGCACCGCCTGCGGCAGTTGCCACCACACCGCGGTGGTGTGCAGTTCCTGGTCGGGCAGGTTGACCGGGCCGAAACCGATGTTTTCGTGCGAGTAGAAGCGGATCTTCTTGTAGCCGGGCACGCGGCGCACCACGTGCACCTCGCCGTGATGCGCCTGGCCGCAGCCGGCGTGCGAGCTGTCGAAGCAGTCCAGCACTTTCAGTTTCGTGTAGTCGATGGCGTCGGTGTAGTAGTCGACGTTGGTGCGCGTGACATAGGCCTTGCGGCCTTCCCAGTCCAGCTTTTCCACCTGGTAGGGCAGCGACTGGATCATGTGGATGGCGCCTTCGTACAAGGTCACCGCGGCGGCGGAATAGTCGACCTCGGCGATGATGGTCTGGCGACCATCGGTGCGGTCGACCACCACGAAGTTGCCGTCGGCCACCGAGCGCAGCGACACCGCGATGGCCGGGTAGCTGTCGGCAATCCATTCCCAGCGATCGCCTTCGCGATGCAGTACGCCTTCCTCGCTGAGCAGGTCCAGCCACGGCGTGGCCACTTCGGTGCCGAACATTTCGTCGCCCACGAAGGGCAGTTCGAACGCGGCGCAGCGGATGTGGTCGAGCAGAATCAGCGGCTGATCCGGCTGGATGCGGGCATGCTCGGGCGTGGCGTCCTGGAAGAACTCCGGATGCCGCACCAGGTACTGGTCCAGCGGATCGGAGCTGGCCACCAGCACGCCCAGCGCCGATTGCTGGCGCCGGCCGGCGCGGCCGAAGCGCTGCCAGGTAGCGGCGACCGAGCCCGGATAGCCGTTCAGCACCACCACGTCAAGGCTGCCGATATCCACGCCCAGCTCCAGCGCCGAGGTGCTGACGATGCCGTCGATGCCGCCCTCACGCATCGCCCGCTCGGCGGCGCGGCGTTCCTTCGGCAGGTAGCCGCCGCGATAGGCGCGGATGCGCGGTGGCTTGCGCGGGTCGTGGTCGAACACGTCCTTGAGATACTTGGTCAGTACCTCGACCATGCTGCGCGACTGGGCGAACACCAGCGTCTTCATGCCCGACTTGATCGCCAGCCGCGCGATGCGATTGGTCTGCGAGCGCGCCGAGGCGCGCAGTCCCAGATCGGGATTGATCACCGGCGGATTCCACAGCAGCACATGCTTGTCGCCGGTGGGCGCGCCGCTTTCGGTGATCGCGGTGACCGCGTCCTCGATCAGTGCCTCGGCGTGCTCCTGCGGATTGCCGATGGTGGCCGAGCACAGGATGAACTGCGGCGTCACGCCGTAGAACGCGCAGACGCGTTTCAGCCGGCGGATCACGTTGGCTACGTGCGAGCCGAACACGCCACGGTAGGTATGCACCTCGTCGATCACCACGTAGCGCAGGTTCTCGAAAAACTGCGCCCACTTGGTGTGGTGCGGCAGGATCGCCTGGTGCAGCATGTCCGGGTTGCTGACCACGATGTCGCCATGCAGGCGGATCGCCTGCCGCGCATCGCCGGGCGTATCGCCATCGAAGGTGAAGGCTTTCACGCCCAGCTCGCCGGCGTTGTTCAACTCCAGCAGTTCGGCTACCTGGTCCTGCGCCAGCGCCTTGGTCGGGAACAGGTACAGCGACTTGGCCCTGTCCTGCATCGCCGCGCTGATCACCGGTAGCGTGTAGCACAGTGACTTGCCCGAGGCGGTGGGTGTGACGATCGCGACGTGCGCGCCCGATTGCGTGGCCTTCCACGCCTCGGCCTGATGGCTGTAAAGCTGCTCGATGCCCCGCGTGCGCAGGGCTTGCGCCAGTGCCGTCGGAAGATCCGCGGGCATCGGCGCGAAGCTGCCCTCGCGACCGGGCACCACGAAGGCGCCGGTGATCCGCGCCGCGTAGCGCTTCGACAGGCGCTGGGCCAGCGTGCGGCCATCGCCGGGGTCGCGCAGTACCAGGTCATCGGTGGCATAACGGTCGGGCAAGGCGCTCATGGTTGGCATCCGCGAAAGTCTTCGCGGATTAAGCCGGCGTGGTGTCTCACTGGGTGAGATAGGCGTTCCGCGAGCGTGCACGAATGACGCTCCTCCTGCCTGCTCAGCGCGCCAATCGGTCCAGGGCCACCTTCATCGCATGCGCACCAGCATCCATCGCTGCCTCGATCGCGCCACCGATATCGTCGGGCAGGAAATCCGCCAGCCAGACCACACGAGTGGCATCCGGTTCGGCCACCACCTGGGCGGAGGCGTTGTAGTGCGTGGCGCCCACACCTTCGGCTGACCACACCAGTCGACGGCTGCACTCGTCCAGGGTGATGATCGGCTCGCGCACGCACTGGCCATTGGCAAAGGTGACCCGCCGCGCACCGGGTTCGAGACAGGTGTCGATGACGAAGCCGGGCACCAGGCGCGTATGCAGCGCACCGATGTCGCGGATCGCATCCCATGCATCGTCGGGATGGGCTGTGGTGATGATGTCCTTGCGTACGGTTGCCAAGGGGTTCTCCTCGTTGGACTGGATGATGCCGTCCCGCTGCAGTCAGTCACGCAGAGCTGCCGCAATACGCCTCGATGCGGTAGCCGTCAGGGTCGCTCACGAACGCGGCGTAATAGTTCGCGCTGTAATCTGTCCGAAGCGCAGGTCCCCCGTTGTCGCGCCCGCCATGAGCGAGCGCAGCGGCATGGAAGGCATCAACGCTGGTGCGGCTGGGAGCCAGCAGGCAGATGTGCAGCCCCGAGGCGTCGTTGGCCGGAACCGGTGCCTCGCTGCGCAGCACCCAGAACGCCACCGAAGTCGCGCCGTAGCCGAGCGAGGTTGCATCCGCACTGAGACAGCGATAGCCCAGCGGCTGCAATGCGGCGTCGTAGAAGGCCCTGGCACGCGTGATGTCGCGGACGCCGATGGACAAGTGGTCGATCATGGGTGACTCCGATGATGGTCGGTGGCAGCATCATCGACGTGACTGCAACTGGCGGCTTGGGAAAAATTGCTGTTCGACCGAAAGGCCTGTTCCCCGGTGACGATAGAGGCAACAACATTAGCCAGCGGCAATGGCTGGAGCGTGCAGGAGGTGATCTGCAGCGCCGGGCCGCGCGATCGTGCGTTCGAGGAGCGCCATGAGACCGTCTCCATCGCGGCGGTCCTCGCCGGAACCTTCCTGTATCGCAGCGGTCAGGGTGATGCTCTGCTGGCGCCCGGGTCGTTGCTGCTCGGCAACCATGGCCAGTGTTTTGAATGCGGACACGAACACGGCACCGGCGATCACTGTCTGTCCTTCCATTTCACCCCGGCCTGCTGGGAAAACCTGGTAGCCGCCATGCCCGGCGTACGCAAGGCCACATTCGGCCACTCGCATGTGCCGCCTGTGGCGTCGCTGACGCGGCTCCTGGCCCGACTGGAATCTGCCCGACAGGGAAATGCCGCCGCGCTGGAGGAAATCGCCATCGATCTGGCGGGCATCGCGCTGCATGTGGATGCCGGGCTGTGCCCACGATCGGGCCGCCTTGGCCGTCACGACGCCCAGCGCGTATCGGATGCCGTACGCCGTATCGAAGCCGGTGCGCAACTGGCCGACGATAGCCTGACGCTGGGCGAGCTTTCCCGCGAAGCCGGCCTCAGCCCCTGGCACTTCCTGCGGGTGTTCCGCCGCGTGGTGGGCATGACCCCGCACCAGTACGTGTTGCGCACACGCATGCACCGCGCCGCCGTTCAGTTGCGCGACTCCACCACATCCATTTCGGGCATTGCCTTCGAGGCCGGATTCAGTGATCTGTCCACGTTCAATCACCGCTTCCGCGCCGTGATGGGCATGAACCCGGGTGCGTATCGGGCCCGGCCGAAATGCTGAGCTGACCTGGTGGGCCAGCCACGATCGTTCCGCGGCGGCGTTGTCATCCTGTTCGTCAGATGGGTTGACCTATGACCTCTGGCCCTTCGGCAAGCGCACCTTGCCGTCGTAGGCTTGCGCAGCCATCCGGCAAGTGACATCCGTCCCTCAACCGATGGCAGCAGACGACGAGTGAAACCCGGCTTGCACCCGACAGTCCGTCGCGTGCCGGACAGGTAATGCGCGGACGTCCAGAACTCCCCCACGAGCGGGCTGCCTGATTTCTGGCGGCGTTCGTGCCCCAAGGCTGTAACCAAGCATCAGGAAATCCCATGAACAACAGCAATGTCCTTTCGAACAAGCATTCGCAGCGTCGCTCCTCTTTCGCACGCAGCCTGGCCATTTCCGCCGCCGTCGCCCTGTGCGGTGCGGCAGGATCGATGGCGGTCCATGCACAATCCACCGTCGGCAGCGTCTTCGGCATCGCGCCGGCAGGCGACGCCATCTTCGCCCAAAACGGCACGACTGGAGTCCAGCGCCGCGTCCATGCCGATGCCAAGGGTCGCTACAAGATCAGCTCGCTGCCGACTGGCATCTACACGGTTACGCTGGAAGAGAATGGCCAGCCGGTCGTGAAGCACGTGAACGTTCCTGTTCGAGTCGGCGGCGGCATCAAGGTCGATTTCGATTGCGCCAAGGGTGAATGCGGCAAGCTCGCAGACAAGTCCTGATGCATCGTCCGGGGTAAATGCCGATGGTCTCGTCAGCGTGCTTCGATCGTGATGCGTGCGGCTGGCCATGCGGTCATTCCCGGCAAGTCCGGCGTCGGAAGACGCCGGACTTGCGTTGCGGAACATCTCCATCCCACAGGTGAGCGCCTGACTTTCCGGCACGTTAGAGCAGGCTTTCCAGCGGCAGCAGCTTGAGCATCTGTACCTCGATCCGACGGCTGGCGGTAACGCCGGGGTCGTGGTCGTAGGTCACCGGCTTGCCGTGTTCGGTGGCCTGCCATTGCATGGCACCGTGCGCCGATCCGTCGGTTTTCAGCGACACGCGGTAGGCGTACTCGGGCAAGGTGGCGGTGTCGAAGAACTCGGTCACCGCGGCGGCCAGCGGCGGGCAGTCGACGATGATGCCCATCTCGGTGTTGAGCAGTTTCGAGCGCGCGTCCATGTTCATCGAGCCGATGAACACCTTCTGCCGATCCACCACGATGGCTTTGGCGTGCAGGCTGACGCCGGACGAGGTGCCGCCGGAGGTGGCCGGTTGCGACGCGCCCGTGGCCGGTTGCAGTTCGAACAGTTGCACGCCGCTTTCCAGCAGCGAGCGGCGATAGCGCGAGTAGCCCGAGTACACGATCGGCTCGTCGTTGGAGGCGAGCGAATTGGTCAGTACCTTGACCGTCACGCCGCGCCTGGCCAGCGCGTCCAGATACGCCGAGCCACGCTCGCCGGGAATGAAGTAGGGCGAGATCAGCAGCAGTTCGTGCTGCGTGGCATCGGTCATCGCCTTGATGTCCGGACCGATGCGCAACTGCGGCTGGTCGGGCCCGGCCTCGATCTTGGACGGCTGGTCGGCCACCAGCGTGGCCGGCCCCCAGAACCAGCTGCCCGGACGATCGGCGGATGCGCCGTGGGGCAGGGCGTCCAGCGTCGCCTGCGCATAGTCCGATTGCGCGAACACGCGCGCATCGTGGGCCAGCTCCACCCGCAGCTTCGCCAGGTCGAAGTGATCGGCGTGCTTGCCGTGGAACGCCTTCACCGGATAGGCCGCGTCGCAGTTCCAGTATTCGTCGAACGCGTGCGAGGCCTGGTTCACCACCGGTCCGATCGCGATCAGGTCGAGGTCGCGGAAGTTGGTGTTCTCGCCGGCATCGAAGTACGCATCACCGATATTGCGTCCGCCCACGATCGCCACGTTGCCATCGGCGATGAACGACTTGTTGTGCATGCGGCGGTTGAGCCGGTGCGTATCGAGCAGGAACTGGGTGGCCCTGGACAGCAGCGATGGACTCTTCGTGGCAAACGGATTGAACAGGCGCACCTCGATGTTCGGATGGGTGTCCAGCGCGTCGAACAGGTCGATCGCCTGGCTGGCGTTGATGTCGTCCACCAGCAGGCGCACGCGCACGCCGCGATCGGCCGCGGCCAGCAACCGCTGCGCCATCAGCCGTCCGGTCGCGTCGTTGTCGAAGATGTAGTACTGCAGGTCAAGCGAGTGCTGTGCATGGTCGGCCAGCGCCACGCGGCTCATCAGCGCATTGGTGCTGCGCATCAGCAGACGAAAACCGGATTGCTCCTGGTGCTTGTCCGCCTCGGCGTGCACGTAGCGCGCCGCCGGCGTGCTCACGGTGGGCGGCAACGCCTTCGACACCGGCTTGACCACCGGTGCCGGGGGCGAGCAGGCCGCCAGCGCCAGGCCGAGCAAGGCCGATCCGACCGCCTTGATGAGATACCGCATGTGCACCTGCCTTTGCGTTACGCGCCGACCCCGGCTTCGCAGCCATCGTGACCGTCGGCGTACTGTGCGAAGCGGGCCGTGAATTCCACGCGACTGGCGCGCTGCGCTGCTTCGGGCCGGCTGCTGGTCGTTCGGATCAGCAGGCAAGAGGGCGTACGGAACGACACGGCTACCCGCGCCGTTCCGTACGTTCCCCCGACGCGCTTACAGGTCGAAGCCGAAGCCCGCGCCGGCGCTGGACTCACCGCGACTGAAGCTGGCACCCAGCGAGAACGAACCGTGGTCGCCGACACGCTTGCCATAGCCGATCGATACCGCGCCTTGGCCTCCTTGCGCGCCCATGCCGATCGCGATGCGTCCATTCGGGCCACTGCCATTGGATGCGTTGACCGCCATCTGGGTCATCGCGGTGCCCATCGCGCCGACCTGGCTGATGCGCTTGTCGGTCTGCGCAAAACGCCTGCCGACCTGCTGCTGATACTGGGTGAAACTGTCGTTCCAGGTCGCGAACCTGCTGTCGGTGTACGACTTCGTGGCTGTAGCGGCGGGCGGACGTGCTTTGCTTCGAAAGTGAGGCGCGTGTTCCAGGCGCGGCGTCGGCCCCTGTCTAGCCCCAGCTCGACGCCGGTATGGCACCGGGGGCGAACATGCCGTGCGGCCCGAAGTGGAACATGCGCGAGCGGTCGCGTGCGTAGTCGAGGCCCTTGTCTGCCAGCACGGACCGGTTCAGGTCTTCATACCATCGCTGCACCGTCGTGGCGTCGGTCAACAGCAGGATTCTCCAGTCGGGGAACGCGACCGTGATCGGCTCGTCGCCGTGCCAGGCGAACTGCGCCTCCGCGCCATGCTGCACCATGTCGGTGCCGATCAGCTGGTTCAGCGAGACGCGGATGCGTTCGAACTCCATGTTCGTGAGCAGCGGAGTGAAGTTCTTGACGCCGTGGAGCTGGCCTTCGTGGCGCCGGTTGTCGGTCTCGTTGCCGCGGACGATCACGTCCTTGAGGTCGTAGTCGCCGTGGATGTAGACCCAGCCCTTGCCGGCATGGTTCAGCTGCAGGCAGCCGTAGTGGCGGGAGGCGGGGTCGACGTCGACGCGCCAGCGCCACTCGGCCGAACAGGCAGCGACGCGGCCCACGCCCCAGGCGGCCCAGCTCTCCGGACGCTGTGGATCGCCCGTGGCCGGCATGTCGGCCGCCAGGTAATGCATGCCGTCGTGCCAGGCGTCCGTCGCCTTCTGCAGCTTGGCCGGCTTGTACGCCCCGGGATGCATGCCCGGATGCACCACCAGTCCGGCGATGACGTACTCCTGTCTCACCATGCGGCCGCCGACCGAACGCACGACAGCCGGCGGGTTGAGGTCGGCGGTCTTGGCCTTGATCAGGGCCGGCTTGGGGTAGTAGCCGGGCACGCAGACGTAGCGCAGCGAATCCTCGTTGGTGTGGCGCACCAGCAGGATGACGTTGCGTTCCCGCGCCACCATCAGGAACTTCCGAAGGTCAGTGCCCCGCATGCCGATGCCGATACCCATGTCCGCCGCTCCTGTGCCGTATGGATGCCCAAAAGTGTACGTATTTCGAGACGTCGTGGTTCCGGCAACGCCGGGGCACGTCGATGTTTGCTGGCGCCCTTATCCGGAGCCGCCTGGCACCCGCTGCACGCGCTTGCGGTAGGCGTGCACATTGTCGCCACGGATGCGCGAGTCACGCGTGCCTTTCACCTCGTCGATCTTCTGTTCCGAGCCGGTCACGGGCTTGGCCACCACGGCCGTCTCGTGTTCGAAGTCGTGTGACTTGTCGGTGTTGCGGTAATACCGGTACAGGGTCCAGTACAGGCCCGCTGCCCCGGCCGGCCCCAATGTCAGCAGCCACAGTCCACTGTCGTCGCTCATGACGAATGTCCCAGGATGAAGAGTGCGATGGCTTCGAGAAAGGTGCCGACGGTGAGCGCGGCCGTGAGCAGCTTCCACTGCTGCACCGGTACGCTGCCCATGGTTTCGCCGGTGCGGCCGTTCACCGCGATGTAGTGCAGCATGCCGCCGTTGGGGCCTGGCTGGTGATAGGAGTACAGCCACACCGGCAGGTACATCGACACCCAGCGCGTGCCATGCACGCTGAGTTGTTCCTGTTCCCAGCGCACGCCGCGATCGTAGCGGGCCACGGACATTTCGACCTGGGCGCGGGCGATCGACAGCAGCTCGTCTTCCAAGTGCGGGCGAAGCTTTTCCACGTCCAGGTCACGCTTTTCCGAGGTGATGCCGGTGAGGTAGGACGCGTTCCACTTCACCGCGTTCTTGGTGTCGAACGGCAGGATCGTGTTGATGATGTTGTTGGTGTTGGTGCGCGTGTCCAGGTTGCCGCGTTCGCTGGAGGATTCCAGCGGCAGGTCGTCCACGGTGAAGTCCACGTGGCGATCCAGCCGGTAGACGTCGGCGTCGTAATAGGTCTTCTTGTCGCTGGTGTATTCGCGCGTCTTGATCTCGCCCTGGCCAGCGACGCTGGCGCTGACATTGCCATCGACGATCATGTACGGCAGGTAGACGGGAACGACGTTTTCGGGCGTGAACTGTTCCTTGAAGGCCTTCAGCGCGAACAGTCGGCGCTTGTCCACGAACTGGCGGATGCGCGCCACCGCGTCGTCCTTCTTGATGTGGAAGGGCAACACCGCGTCGGGCACCGCACCGTTCGGCACCTGCTCGTTGACGCCGAACACGTGACGGCACCAGTGGCAACGCGCGGTCATGGCGTTGGCGGTATTGATCGTCACCTCGGCGCCGCAGCCGGGGCATTTGAAGGTCATCAGGCTGGCCGTGTCGGCCTTGATGTCCTGCGCACCGGAAGCGATCACCGTGCCCTGCAACTGGTCGATGCCCTCGCCCAGTCCGAAGGCCTCCTCGACGCCTTCGCCATGCCATTCGTGACGGCAATACATGCAGATCAGCAGGTCGGTGCCGGGCCGTTGCCGGATCTCGGTCGAACCGCATTTCGGGCAACGGTTGAGGCCGTCCTTGAGCTCGTCGGCGGCGGTGTCGATGGCGATCGGGTCCGGCGCCTGCAACTCGTCGCGGATCGGTGGGGGCAGGGTGGCTGGATCGATCGGAAAGCTGCCGTGTGGCGGCGGCACATCCTGCGGCGAGCCGGGGCCGGTAGGCGGCGGCCCCGGCGGTAGCGGGGGAATGGTGGTGTTCATGGTGTGAGCGCCGTTCGCCGTTTACAGGCCGAGGGCCTTGGCCTTGGCCGCGTCGTAATCGGCCTGGGAGATCAGGCCGAGATCAAGCATCTCCTTGGCCTTCTTCAGCTTGGCGATCGGGTCGTCGGCCGCCGGTGCGGCTGGCGCCACCGGCTGCTGCAAACCACCGATGCCACCCATCATGCCCGACGCCATGCCGATGCCCATCATGCCCGCCGCGCCGCCGTTCTCGCCGGCCGCCTGCATGCCGGCGGCGACGCTGGCCTGCAAGTTGGAATTGCCGCGGGCGCCGGAAAGCGCATCGGCGCGCTGCACCGTCTTCAGTAGTTCGCGGGTGTTCGCGTCGTACTCGATGGAGACGATGGCGGTCTTGACGATGGCCAGGCCGCGATCGGACTTCCACTGGTAAGCGCTTTCCACCGCATCGGACAGGCTCTTGGCGAAGCCCAGCGAATCCTGTTGCAGCTTGGTGATGCGGTGTTCCTTGTTGCCGTCGTTCGAATACAGGCTGAAAGCCGGGGCAAGCGAACCCACCACCTCGTTGAAGAGCTGGCTGGCTGCGGCGTTGTCGATGTCGGTGAAATCGAACACCTTGCCCGGCTGCAGATACGTCGCCGGCACGAAGTTCTTCACGAACAGGATCGGATCGACGATCCTCAGCGTGTACGAGCCGCGCGTCACCGCGCCGACCTGGGTATTGAGGAAGGCGTCGTCCCAGTAGATTTCCGATTGCGTGCCGAAGCGATTGTCCGGCAGTTCCTTCAACGAGACGAAGAACGCCGCCTGCTGCGAACCCGGCTGGCCGCCGAACTTGAAGCGCTCCCAGCTCTGCTTGACCAGCGAATCGACAAGGCCGCCGCCCGAGAAAATCGAGGTCGAGTTGAGGTCGTCCGAACGCCATTCATAACCGCCGGCCTCGGCGGCGAAGCCGGTGATCTTGCCGTCCTGGAACAGCAGCAACCCGTAGCCCTCGGGCACGACGATCTTCGAACCATTGGTGATGATGTTCGACGAGCCGTGCGTGTTCGAACCGCGCCCGGCATTGCTGCCCTGAGGCACTGCCGCAAACAGCGCCGCCGTCGACGGCAGGCCGTCCGGAATCGTGTAGAAATCCTTCCATTGATCGGCCAGCGTGCCGCCGATCGATCCCGCCACTGCCTGAAAAAGACCCATGACTTTTCCCCTTGGATTCGTGGCCGGGCAAGACACCCGCCATGCCCGTCGAACTATACCCCGCAAGGCGGGGCACGCGAACCGTCAGACGCGAGGCCGGTTTGCCGGCCGTCCCGATTTTTTGCGCTATCCTCGACCGGATTCCGGGGGGAATGGATGACCATGGAACGCGGGCCGATCGTCGCCACCATCATCTGCGTTGCCGCCACGACGGCAGCAGGGCAGATGCTGGAGTGCCATCACGTGCTTGTCGACCGCGACAGGCCTGCCCTGCGAATCCGTTTGCCATCACCGGCCGTTTCGCTGGCATCTAGGCCGCGGACCTTGCAGCTTCATCACCTTTCATTTCGATCCCCTCGCACGAGGCGTGAACGAACATGGCGATTGCAGGTGACAGGTGCCTCGATTCCAGGTTCCGTGCCGCGTAATGCCGCGGGAACGGGAAGGAATTCGCCTTTACGCAAGTGACAGAAGCATCCGACTCGGGCCCGGTTCTCCGGTTCCTCTTTCGATCGACCACCAAGGGAGTTGATGGGCATGCCTTCACAACCGGTTATCGACACACTGCTTGCAGCTTATGGCTGGACGGGCAAACCTGCCGCCCACATCGTCAACATGCCCGGCCACCCTCTGGCCGATATCGCCAACAAGACCACTCTTTGGCACAACTTGAACGCGAATCTGTGGCGTTATGCGCGAGCCAACAACTGGGTCTGGATAGATACGGCCGGAAACAACGGCTCGACCTCGCATAGCGGGCCCATCGCCCCGGGCAAGCCCCCGGCGATCCCTGGAGCCGGCACCGGCGGCATACCGTTGCTGGACGGTACCAACCTGGCGAAATCCTGCAATTGCGGAATCTTCAACACCGTGGCGCGGCAGCTCGCCTGGCACATCCTGGGGTTCAAGGACAACGAGGTGTTGAACGCCTCCACCGACAAGACCTTCGTCACGCTTCCCGGATCATCCACGTTCGACGCGGCATGGATGGGCAATGTCCGCACGGTGACGCAGGACTTCGCCACGATCCAAGCGCTGAAATTCACCAATCACTCCTTCAGCAAGGGGCCCGATGGCAATTTCACCGACGCCACCTGCAACGTCCCCAGCTTCGCCAACAAGACCGACATCATGTGGTTCGACCTCAAGCGGGCCAAGAGCACGCTGCTGGTCGAAAACTCCGGCCAAGCCGGCTGGCTGGTGGTTGACACGGTCTATAGCCATCATGGTCACCTGCCGGCCGGAGGCCCGCCTTACTACCTGATTGCCTCCGCGCAGCTGAAGGCAAAGAAGGGATTGTTCCCGCTGGGAGGCCCCGGACTGACACAGGCGGCGATCAACGCCGTGCCCGACCAATGCGCCACCTGCGTCGCATGGCCGAACTGGTGGCTGCTGAGCGCCAACGATCTCCCCGTCGAATTCAAGAACTGGGCGCGCTACTTCCTGCCGATACCGGGATACAGCTCGGGGTATTAGGGGCGACATCGGTGACAATGTTGTCCGCCTTGCGGTGCCATTGCATGGCGTGGGCAAGGGGGTGGCGAGGCCGCACAAGAAGTGGGGCCGTGAATTTGATCGGGCCCCTTTGTTCACATGCGATAGGTCCGTGCTTCATCGCTAATCCGGGGAAAATGGATGACCATGCAGCATTGGTCGATCACCGCCCGTGACCTGTGCTGTGTGGCTGCCGGACACAGCGAAGCGCCAGGCAAAAGGCGGCGGCAACCACACGCCGCGCCGGCCTCGGACGGTATCTAGATCGACCGGTGGTTGCTACACCCGTAATGAGGAACGGCCCCGAAGGGCCCGTTCTTCTTCATGCTCAGTCGGCCTCGCCACCCGTACACCATTGGCTCTCGCAAGGTGTCCCGTCGTCGTCGCCATCCATTTGCGTGCCGGGGCACTGTTTGATGAAAAAGGTGGCTTCGGCACACGAGGTCATTTGTGAGCACCGGGTGCGGCCGTCGCAAGAGAAGGTTGGCGCGGGAGACGCGGGAATGGATGGAACGACGGATGCTGCCTGTATCGGAGAAGGCGTGCTGCTCTGGGCTAGCCGTGTGTAGCTGTACCAGCCAATGACGCCGATCGCCGCTACGCTGGCTATGGCCACGAGCGGGTTTCGCCGTGTCGAGGATGGCCGTGGGAGGTGATGGCGGTGCGATGCAGCTCTGCTGCCGGGGCGCATGACGCGCACGGCCCGATGCTTGCCGTCGGGGCGCAAGTCGGTCTCGAAGGATACGAGTTCGCCAATGCGGGGTCGGATACCGTCCCGCGGAAAGGCAGAGATGTGGACGAAGAGTTCCTTGGTGCTCGCCGCCGTCTCGATGAAGCCGAATCCCCTGTCGTCATTCCACTTGGTCAGTGTGCCGTGGATGCGCATGGGCGGAGCTTCCTGGCCTGGGTTCGTAATCAGTGCATCGGATGTTCAGACTCCACGTCGGCGGCCGTCAAGTCCGGCGGCAGGCTCGCAGTGTCATCTCCGAAAGGCGCGCTGGAGAATACGTCCATGAAGACCTTCGTGGTCCTGACATCGTTTGGCGACGGGCGTGGCCGGATCGGTCCGCTCATGGTCCGGCGCGGTGCTCGTCGGCGGTCGGCCCGGCTTCCTAAAGTGACGACTTCCCCCAACGAAGGAGTCGCCTCATGTCCGATACCCCCGCCTTGCTGGTCATCGATGTGCAGCAGTCGTTCCTGCATGCGCCGTACTGGCGCGAGGACGATGTGCCGGTGTTCCGCGAGAAGTTGTTGGAACTGATCGACGCGGCGACCGCGCGCGGATGGCCAGTCGTGCGCATCCTGCACGAGGAGAGCGCCGGCCATTTCGCCCCGGCGTCGGGGCTGGTGACGCCGATGGCGTGGGTGCCGGACGCGCACGACGTGGTGTTTCGCAAGCAGGTGCACAACGCGTTTACCGGCACCAGCCTGGAGGCGTGGCTGCGCGAGCGCGGCATCGGGCGGGTGATCGTCAGCGGCATCCGCACCGAGCAGTGCTGCGAGACCACCGCGCGGGTGGCCTCGGATCTCGGCTTTGCGGTGGACTATGTGACCGAGGCGACGCTGACGTTTCCGATGATCCACGCCGGCAGCGGAAGCCACTACGATGCGCAGGACATCAAGCAGCGCACGGAACTGGTTCTGGATGGACGCTTTGCCCGCATCCGCACCGTCGATGACGTCCTCGCTGATCACTGAGGTGTGCTTCGTGCTGCCGCCGGCGCTGATCCTGCTGGATCTCGCCGGCGCGGCCGACGCGTTCCGCATCGCCGCCTCGATGGGTTTGCCGGTGCGCCTGCGCCTGCTGGCACCGATCGCGGACGGCGAGGCTGCCACGACGGCGCTGGGCGTGGGACTCGCCGGCATCGAGCCGCTGCCGGCGCAGTTGGATGATCACGCGATGATCGTGGTGTGCGGCGCCACCGGCAGCGGTGAGCAGGTGTTGTCCTCGCCCGCCAGCAAGGCCCTGGTCGCATGGCTGCAGCGGCATGGCGGCCGCGGCCGGCGGCTCGCCTGCGTGTGCTCGGGCGCGTTGCTGGCCGCCGCCGCCGGGTTGCTGGACGGCCGCCGCTGCACCACGCATCACAGCCTGCTCGACACGCTGCGGGAACTCGCGCCGACCGCCGAGGTGCTGGACAGCCGCGTGTTCGTCGAGGATGGCAAGGTGTACACCAGCGCGGGCATCACCGCCGGCATCGACCTGGCCCTGCATCTCATCGCCTGCCTGGGCTCGTCGCGGCTGGCTGCCGCGGTGGCGCGCGAAATGGCCGTCTACGTGCGGCGTGCGTCGGGTGATCCCGCGCTGTCGCCGTGGCTGGAAGGGCGCAACCACATGAACACGGCTATCCACCACGTGCAGGATGCGCTGGCCAGGGCGCCGGCCCAGGAATGGCCGCTGGCGCGGCTGGCCGACATCGGTCACCTGAGCGTGCGCAGCCTCACGCGGCATTTCCGCGAAGCCAGCGGCATGTCGATCAACACCTACCACGCCCGCCTGCGCCTCGCACTCGCCCGTCAGGCGCTGGCCACCGGGGACAGCGTGGAACGCGCCGCCGAACGTGCCGGGCTGGGTTCGGCACGCCAGCTGCGCCGGCTGTGGTCGACGCATGCGAACGACAGCCCGGCGTCGGCGCGACGGCGGCGCTGAGGGCACCTGCGGTTTTCCGCTGCCCCGCCTTGGCTGGAAACGGAAACGGCGCCGTATCGCTACGGCGCCGTTCGTTTTTCGGTCAGGCGATTACAGCGCTTCGAAGATTCCTGCCGCACCCATGCCGGTACCAATGCACATCGTCACCATGCCGTACTTCTGCTTGCGCCGACGCATGCCGTGCACCAGCGTGGCGATGCGCACCGCACCGGTAGCACCCAGCGGATGGCCGAGCGCGATCGCGCCGCCCAGCGGGTTGACCTTGCTGGGGTCCAGCTTGAGGTCGCCCATCACGGCCAGCGCCTGGGCGGCAAATGCTTCGTTGAGCTCGATCCAGTCGAGCTGATCCTGGCTGATGCCGGTTTGCGCGAGCGCTTTCGGGATCGCTTCCTTCGGACCGATGCCCATGACTTCGGGCGGGACGCCGGCGACGGAGAAGCCGACGAAGCGGGCCAGCGGCTGCAGGTTGTATTCCTTGATGGCCTTTTCGCTGGCGAGCATCACGGCGCCAGCGCCGTCGGACATCTGGCTGGAGTTGCCGGCGGTGACGGTGCCGCCGAACTGGCCGTTGCGGAACACGGTCTTCAGCTTGGCCAGCACTTCCATGGTGGTGCCGGCGCGCGGGCCTTCGTCGGCGCTGATGGTGCGGCTGTCGGTGACGATCTTGCGGGTGGCGAGATCCGGATAATGATCGTCCAGCGCGAACGGGCTGATCTCGTCGTTGAACTCGCCGGCGGCCTGGGCGGCCAACGCGCGGCGGTGGCTTTCGACCGAGAACGCGTCCTGCTGCTCGCGGCTGACTTTCCACTGCTTGGCGACGTTCTCGGCGGTGATGCCCATGCCGTAGGCGATGCCGATGTTCTCGTCCTGGAAGATCGCGGGGTTCATGGCGATCTTGTGGCCCATCATCGGCACCATGCTCATGCTCTCGGTGCCGCCGGCGAGCATCAGGTCGTCCAGGCCCAGGCGGATGCGGTCGGCGGCCATCGCCACGGCCTGCAGGCCGGAGGAGCAGAAGCGATTGACGGTGACGCCGGGCACGGTGTGCGGCAGGCCGGCCAGCAGCAGGCCGATGCGCGCCACGTTCATGCCTTGCTCGGCCTCGGGCATGGCGCAGCCGATGATGACGTCGCCGATCTGGTGCGGGTCGATACCGGGGTATTGCCCCATCACGGCGCGAATCACGTGGGCGAGCATGTCGTCCGGGCGGGTGTTGCGGAACACGCCGCGCGGCGCCTTGCCGACCGGGGTGCGGGTGGCGGCGACGATGTAGGCGTCTTGGATTTGCTTGGTCATGGTTCGGATCTCAATGGAGTGGGAACGGGGAACAGGGAACGGGGAACGTGCAGATGGCGCTTTGCTTGTTGCTGCCTGTACTGACGTTTCGTTCTCGCACCCTCCAATCAAAAGCGGCGGCTGGGACCAGGTTCGGGGCAGGACGTAAAGGACATGCTTGCGACAGCCTCCACGTTCCCTGTTCCCCGTTCCCTGTTCCCCGCTTAATTCCTGAGCGGCTTGCCGGTGGTCATCGTGTGGGCGATGCGGGCCTGGGTCTTTTCGGTCTTGGCCAGCTCCACGAAGTGCTTGCGTTCCAGCGCCAGCAGCCATTCCTCGTCGACGGTCGAGCCGCGCTCAATCACGCCGCCGCACAAGGTGTCGGCGATGCGCGTAGCGATGTCGATGTCGTGCGGCGAGGCGAAGTAGCCGGCCTGCAGGTTGGCCAGCGAGGCCTTGAAGGTGGCGGTGCCGACATCGCCGGCGACCGGGATGGCGTTGGCAGGCAAGGGCGGGCGGTAGCCGGATTCGGCCAGCGCGTTGGCCACCTGCTTGGCCACGTAGAGCAACTCGTAGGCGTTGAACACGACCACGTCGCCGTCGCGCAGCAGGCCGAGGTTCTTCGCCTCGAACGCGCTGGCGGAGACCTTGGCCATCGCCACCGTCTCGAACACTTTCTTCAGCTCCTCGAACGGATCGGCCGGATTGGCCTTCGCCGCGCGGATCGCCAGCTCATGCAGGCCGCCACCGGCCGGCAGCAGGCCGACGCCGGCCTCGACCAGGCCGATGTAGCTTTCCAGTGCTGCAACCGTCCGGGCGGAATGCATCTGGAATTCGCAGCCGCCGCCGAAGGCCATGCCGCGCACGGCGGAAACCACCGGCACCAGGGCGTGCTTGATCGCCATGCTGGTGCGCTGGAAGTTGGCGACCATGTGCTCGAAGTCGTCGAACTTGCCGTCCTTCAGCAGGCCCAGCGCGCCCTTCAGGTCCGCGCCGGCGGAGAACGGTTCGCCGGTCTGCCAGATCACCACGGCCTTGAGTTTTTCCTCGGCCAGCTTGATCGCGTGCTGGATGCCGTCGAGCACGTGGTCGTTGACCGTGTTCATCTTGGTCTTGAACGAGATGATGCCGATGCCGTCATCGCCCAGCGTCCACAGGCGCACGCCGTCGTTCTCCCACACGGTGCTGCCGGTGTCGAACTTCTCGCCCAGGATCGGATCGGGGAACAGCTGGCGCTGGTACACCGGGTGCTGCGAACGCGGCTTGTCGGCGTTGGCGCTGGCGGAATACGAACCGTCCTTGCCGTGCACGCCCTTGCGGCCGTCGGTGACCCAGGCGGGCAGGGGCGCGTTGCTCATCGCCTTGCCAGCCTTGATGTCTTCGTTGATCCATTCGGCAATCTGCTGCCAGCCGGCGGCCTGCCAGGTCTCGAACGGACCGAGCTTCCAGCCGTAGCCCCAGCGGATCGCGAAATCGACGTCGCGGGCGGTGTCGGCGATGTCGGCCAGGTGATAGGCGCTGTAGTGGAACAGGTCGCGGAAGCTGGCCCACAGGAACTGCGCCTGCGGGTCGCTGGAGGCGCGCAGCTTGCCGAACTTCTCGGCCGGGTCCTTGATGGACAGGATCGCGGCGACTTCGTCGGACGGTTTCTGCTCGGATGGGCGGAAGTCCTGCTTTGCCACGTCTAGAACCTGGATGTCCTTTCCGACCTTCTTGTAGAAGCCGCCGCCGGTCTTCTGGCCCAGCGCCCCCTTGTCGATCAGGCCCTGGAGCCACACCGGCGCCTTGAAGTACTGATGCCACGGATCGTCGGGCAGGGTGTCGGCCATGGTCTTGATGACGTGCGCCATGGTGTCCAGGCCGACCACGTCGGCGGTGCGGTAGGTGGCGCTCTTGGGGCGACCCAGCGCCGGGCCTGTCAATGCGTCGACGGTGTCAAAGCCGAGATTGAACTGGTCGGTGTGGTACATCGCCGACAGCATCGAGAACACGCCGATGCGGTTGCCGATGAAGTTCGGGGTGTCCTTGGCGATCACCACGCCCTTGCCGACGGTGGTGACGAGGAAGGCTTCGAGGCCGTCCAGCACGCTCTTGTCGGTGAGTCTGGTCGGGATCAGCTCGACCAGGTGCATGTAGCGCGGCGGGTTGAAGAAGTGCACGCCGCTGAAGCGATGGCGCATTTCCTCGGGAAGCGCCTCGGCCAGCGTGTTGATCGACAGGCCCGAGGTGTTGGAGGCGATGATCGCGGTCTTGGACAGGTGGCCGGCGATCTTCTTGTACAGGTCGAGCTTCCAGTCCATCCGCTCGGCGATCGCCTCGATCACCAGGTCGACGTCCTTCAGATGATCGAGATCATCGTCGTAGTTGGCCGGGATGATCGAGGCGGCCAGCGCCTTGTCGGCCAGCGGGGCGGGTGACAGCTTGGCCAGGTTGGCGATCGCCTTCAGCGCGATGCCGCTCTTGGGGCCTTCTTTCGCGGGCAGGTCGAACAACACGGTTTCGACGCCGGCGTTGGTCAGGTGCGCGGCGATCTGCGCGCCCATGACACCGGCGCCCAGCACGGCGGCCTTGCGGATGCGCAAGCCGGGGGTGGGGGAGGATGCAGCAGTCATTGGCTTCTCCAAACGTGCAAGAGGTGGGACAGGTGAATTCAGGGGTGGCTGAGACCGGCCACGGCGAAGCGGATCAGGTGCAGGGCGGTCTGTTCGCGATGGGCGTTCTCGCTGACATCGCTTTTGCGCTGGATCATGCCGAAGCCGGACATCGCGTGGGTCAGCGCGCCGGTCACCAGATCGATGCGCCAGTACAGCTCCTGCTTGCTCAACTGGGGCAACAGGCGGGCGAACTCGGCGGTGAACTGGCGCATGACATGGCCGTAGTTGGCGGACAGGAACTGGCGCAGGGTGTCGTCGTGTTCGGCGAAGGCGCGGGCCAGCACGCGCATGAACAGGGCGCCGCTGTCGTCGTGGGAAAGGTCGAGCGCCGGGCGGATGAAGGCTTCGAGCACGTCTTCCAGGGTGGTCTCGGGCGCGCCGGCGACCTGCGCCAGTGCGGCCAGTCGGCTTTCGTTCAGCGCGTCGAGGCGGCGACGGAACACCTCCTCGACCAGCTTTTCCTTTGAACCGAAGTGGTAATTGACGGCGGCCAGATTCACCCCGGCATTGGTGGTCAGCTGGCGCAGCGAGGCGCCCTCGAACCCGCGCTGGGCAAACAGCAGCTCGGCGGCGCCCAGGATGCGGTCCTTGGTTGAAACGGAGCTGTTCACGGAAGGACCATCCAGCAGCCTGAGGTCGGTTCAAACGATCGTTTGAGCATACGCGGACAGCTCCGCAGCCGTCAAACGATCGTTTGTTGCAAACCCGCCGCGACTTGCGTATGGGTTAGAATCTGTCACAATTTCGTGAGCTAAATCCTCAATCTCTGACAGATTTGGCCTCAGCCGGCCTCGACTGGCGACCATCCCTTTCCCAATCATCCGTTTTTTTCCGGAGCAGACCCGTATGGCGCTGGAGCGCACTCTTTCCATCATCAAGCCCGACGCCGTTGCCAAGAACGTCATCGGCCAGATCTACGCACGCTTCGAACAGGCTGGCCTGAAGATCGTCGCCGCCAAGATGAAGCAGCTGTCGCGCCAGGAAGCCGAAGGCTTCTACGCCGTGCACAGCGAGCGCCCGTTCTTCAAGGCGCTGGTCGAATTCATGATCTCCGGCCCGGTGATGATTTCCGCGCTGGAAGGCGAGAACGCCGTGCTGGCCCACCGTGACCTGATGGGCGCGACCAATCCGAAGGAAGCCGCGCCGGGCACGATCCGCGCCGACTTCGCCGAGTCGATCGACGCCAACGCCGTGCATGGTTCCGACGCCGTCGACACCGCCAAGGTGGAGATTGCCTATTTCTTCGCCGCCACGGAAGTTTGCCGTTAATTTGTGCGTTCATCCTTGAACGCGAAGATCAAAAAGCGGCCATCCGTGGCCGCACTCTTCACAAGAGCCATTCCTTGAACCAAGTTGTCGCCAGTAACACCAAGGTGAACCTGCTCGATTTCGATCGGCAGGGCCTGCGCGATTTCTTCGTGCAGATCGGCGAGAAGCCGTACCGCGCCGAGCAGGTGATGAAGTGGATCTACCACGACCTGGAAGACAACTTCGAGAACATGACCGACGTGGGCAAGGCGCTGCGCGCCAAGCTCACCGAGGTCTGCTACATCGGTGCACCGAAGACCCTGCTGGACAAGGTCGCCACTGACGGCACGCACAAGTGGCTGCTGGGCATGGACTCGGGCAATGCGATCGAGACGGTCTACATTCCCGAGCCGACCCGCGGCACCTTGTGCGTTTCTTCGCAGATCGGTTGCGCGCTGAACTGCCAGTTCTGCTCGACCGGGGCGCAGGGCTTCAATCGCAACCTGTCGACCGCCGAAATCATCGGCCAGGTCTGGGTCGCGGCGAAGTACCTGGGCAACGTGACCCACCAGAACCGTCGCATCACCAACGTGGTGATGATGGGCATGGGCGAGCCGCTGGCCAATTTCGAGAACGTGCTCAAGGCGATGAAGCTGATGCGCGACGACCTGGGCTTCGGCCTGGCCGCCAAGCGCGTCACCTTGTCGACCGCCGGCATGGTGCCGCTGATCGACCAGCTGTCCGACGCCATCGACGTGTCGCTGGCCGTCTCGCTGCATGCGGCCAACGATGATCTGCGCACCGAGCTGATGCCGATCAACAAGCGTTATCCGCTCGCCGAGCTGCTGGCTGCCTGCCAGCGCTGGGTCGCGCGCAAGCCGCGCACGTCGATCACCTTCGAATACACCTTGATGAAGGGCATCAACGACCAGCCCGAGCATGTGCGGCAGCTGATCAAGCTGATGCGCAAGCTGCCCACGTGCAAGGTCAACCTGATTCCGTTCAACCCCTTCCCGGGCACCCAGTTCAAGCGTTCGGATGCGAACGACATCCACCAATTCCAGACCCAGTTGCTCAATGCCGGCATTTTGACCATGCTGCGGAGGACTCGCGGCGACGACATCGACGCCGCCTGCGGCCAACTGGCCGGCCAGGTCGCCGATCGTACCCGGCGCAGCGCCGACATCAAGAAGCGACAGGAAGAGGGGACATCGCATGCGGTTTGAGCGGGTAGTGCTGTTCAGCCTTTGGCTGCCATTGGCAGGTTGCGTCACCACGCACAGCGACAGCAGCTCGCTGGGCAAGAGCATGCCGCAGAGCAGCCAGAGTGATCAGGCTGAGGAAGCCGCCCGCATCCATACCGAACTGGCCCAGCGTTACCTCAATTCGGGCGACCTGCAGACGGCCCTGGAAAAAGTGACCAAGGCGCTGCAGTTCGATCCCCGCTACGCGCCGGCCCACACCGTGATCGCCGTCATCTACGAGCGCATCAACAGGCTGCCCGAGGCCGAGGAGCATTACCGCAAGGCGGTTGCACTGGAGCCGAACAAGGGGGCACCCAACAACAACCTGGGTGTTTTCCTCTGCCATACCGGCAAGATCGCCGAGGCGGACCAGTATTTCCGCAAGGCGATAGCCGACCCGTTCTACCAGACTCCGGACGTGGCCTTGACCAATGCCGGTGTCTGCCAGCTTCGCGCCCACGACATTGCGGGGGGTGAAGCGAGTTTTCGTGACGCCATCGCAAGAAATCCGGGTAATGCAGAGGCACTCTTCCAGCTTGCAAATACGCTTTACCTGAACAAGGATGCGTTTCGCGCCAGGGCGTTCCTCCAGCGGTTCGATGCGCTGGGCCAGCCCACGGCCGCGTCACTCAAACTGGGGCACGACATCGAAACACGTCTGGGCAATAAGGAAGGCGCCCTCACTTACAGCAAGCGACTGCTGAGCCAGTTCCCGGATTCGGAGCAGGCGCAGGCGCTGAATTCAACGACCCGCCAATGACCTCCATGCAATCCCAGCCGACCGGGCAGAGCTCTGACAAGCCCGAATTGTTCGGTATCAATTTGCCCAACATGGATGTGTCCCCCACAGACCCCCACGCGGTAAGTTTCGGCAGTCGCCTGCATGGGGCGCGTGAAGCCCGCGGGCTGGACCTGGAAGCCTGTGCCCATACGCTGAAGTTGCCCGCTCGCATACTGCGCCAGCTCGAGCGCGATCAGCACGAGGGCATTGATTCCAAGGTCTACCTGGCCAGCTATATCGGCAAATATGGTCGCTACCTGGGTATCAACGAGGCATCGATCCAGGTGGAACTGGATCGCATCCGGCAGGTCGAGACACCTTTGGTAGCCACGGGCGGCATCTCGCATTCGCGCTTCCTGCTGGATCGTTACGCCACGGCCGCCACCTACGTCGTGCTTACCGCAGTGATCGTGGTGCCGATGATCTGGCTGGGCGTGCGCGGCACGCTGGATCGGGATCTCACCCATCTCGCCCCGCTCGACGCAACACCGGTAGCGCAGATCGAGGCGCCCGCTGTCGAGGCCGTCAAGACTGACGGGCAGACGCCCGCCAGCATCCTGCCGCCAGTGCAGCAGGTCGCACCACCGGCGCAGGATCAGCCGCTGCTCGCCTCCATGGCGCCATTTCCCAGCCTGGAGAACAGCAGTCTGACGCCTGCACGACCGACACCACCCGTGGTCGAAACCGGCGTGGGTGATCATAGCCTCAGCATGACGCTTACCTCGGCGAGCTGGGTGGAAGTGGTGCAGGCGGACGGCACGCGACTGGAATACGGCTTGCTTCCTGCCGGAACCAGCAAGACCTACCACAGCAGCCAGGCGCTGGACGTGCGCATCGGCAACGCCAACGGTGCGCAGGTGGTGATCGACGGTGCCACGATCGGCCTCGATGATTTCCGCCGGGCCAACGTGGCCCGTTTCCGCGTGCGAATGCAGGACGGCAAGGCTTCCGCAGCCAGCCTCTGATCGCCATTCCGGGCCGCTTCAGGCGCGCCATTTCGGTTATGCTTGCCCACTGACGTCCACTCGGTCTCGAGTGGACGTGACCGGCTTTTCCCTTGATTTATCGCACTGGCCTCTGCACGCGTCCGCGGGCGCGCGGCCTTTTGAATGGTGATTGCATGGCATTTGAAGAATACGACAAGTACGAACAGAGCGAGCTGGTTCAGAAGTGGCTGCGCGAGAATGGTGTGTCGATCATCGTCGGCATCGCGATCGGTCTGGTCGGCATCTTCGGATGGCAACAGTGGCGCAAGCACCAGGCTGGCAACGAGGCCGAGGCCTCCCAGCTCTATCAGCAGGTGCAGATCGCGCAGGCCTCGGGCAAGACCGATGCCGCCGCGCAGCTGACCGATCAGCTGATGAAGGATTACGCGAAGTCGCCATTTGCCGTGTTCGCCGTCAGTGATCGTGCGAAACAGCAAGTCGAGGCCAAGCAGTTTGACAAGGCCGAGGCCTCGCTGGAATGGGCCGAGAGCCATGCCACCGAACCGGCACTGAAGTCGCTCACGCAGTTGCGCAAGGCCCAGGTGGAAATGGCCAGCGACAACGGCAAGGCGGCCCTGGCCACCCTCGACAAGATTCCGGCGGACAGCTATCAGGGATTGGCGCAGGAACTCCGCGGTGATGTGCTGGTCAAGCTTGGACGCCCGGACGAAGCCCGCAAGGCCTATCAGGCTGCCATGTCGGCACTGGGCGAGGAGGCGCCGCAACGCGGCGCGCTGCAGATGAAAATCGATAATCTGGCTGTGGCCGGGAAGCAGGGTGCATGAAAAGATTTCTGTTGATCACGCTGGCTTCGCTGGCAACCCTCGCCGGTTGCCATTCCTTCAAGAAGGAAAACGTCCAGCCGCCGACGCCGCTGGCCAAGGATTTCAAGTCGACGGTGCAAGTCACCCGCCTGTGGAAGACCACGGTCGGTGACGGCGCCCAGGTGAGCGGCGTGCGTTTGCGCCCGGCGGTGGTCGACGGCGTCCTGTATGCCGACAGCACCGACGGAAAAATCGCCGCCATCGACGCCACCAGCGGCAAGACGCTGTGGACGAAGAGCTCGCGCACGCACGGCTGGTTTGGCTGGGGTGACAAGAAGCGCAAGGATGCCCAATACGCGGGCGGCCCTGCGGTCAGCGGCGACCTGCTCGCGGTCGGCACGCTGGATGGTCACGTTTACGCCATGAGCGCCAAAGACGGCAACCCGCGCTGGGAAGTCGAAGTCAGCGGCGAAGTGATGGCGTCGCCGGTGATCGTGGGCGACATGGTGATGGTGCGCACCGGTGACGGCCGCATTTATGCGCTGGACGCCGCGGACGGCCATCGTCGCTGGGTTTACGACCAGAGCACGGTGCCGCTGCTGAGTCTGCGTGGCAACGGCACGATGCTGGTAGCCAACGGCGTGCTGTTCTTCGGCAGCGACGACGGCAAGCTGGTGGCCCTGCGTCAGGACAATGGTTCGAAGTTGTGGGAGCAGCGGCTGTCCAGCGGCGAAGGCCGCACCGAGATCGACAAGCTGAATGACGCCGACGGCTCTATCCTGCTGGACGGCAGCACGCTCTATGGCGCCGCCTATCACGGCAACCTGACCGCCATCGACGGCCCCAGCGGTCGCCCCTTGTGGTCGCACCCGTTCTCCACCTTCGATTCGCTGGCCAGCAATGCCGGCGCGATCTTCGGTGTCGACGACCAGTCCCAGGTGTGGGCGTTCGATCGCAGCACCGGCACCGACATGTGGAAGAACGCCTCGCTGAAATATCGCTGGGTCACCGGCCCCGCCGTGCAGGGCAACTACGTTGTCGTGGGCGATCTGGAAGGCTACGTGCACTGGTTGCAGAGCGGCGATGGCGCCCTGGCCGCCCGTGAGCGGCTGTCGAAGAAGGCGATCCGTGCCCAGCCGCTGGTGGTGGGCGACATCGTTTACGTCGAGGACGTCGAGGGCCACATCGGCGCCTACCGTCTGTCCTCACCCTGATCGCTGGAACGAAGTACTTATCATGTTGCCCGTCGTCGCACTGGTTGGTCGTCCGAATGTCGGTAAATCGACCCTGTTCAATGTGCTGACGCGCAGCCGTGACGCCCTCGTGGCCGACATGCCGGGCGTCACCCGCGATCGCCACTACGGCGTCTGCCGCAGCGGTGAGCGGCCGTTCGTGGTGGTTGATACCGGCGGCCTGTCCGGCGTCGAGGAAACCATGGACGTGCTCACCGCCAGGCAGGTGCGCCTGGCGATCGAGGAAGCGAACGTGCTGGTCTTCGTGGTCGACGCCCGCGACGGCCTGCTGCCGCAGGATTACGTGATCCTGGGCGAGCTGCGTCGCAGCGGCAAGCCGATCGTGGCGGTGGTCAACAAGACTGACGGCCTCGATGAGCAGGCCGTGCTGGCCGAGTTTTCCGCGTTCGGCATCGGTACCACGCTGCCGTTGTCGGCGGCGCACAATCGCGGCACCGATGACCTGATCCGCGTCCTGCTGCCGATCCTTCCCGCCGAGGAAGAGGGCAGCGTCGAGGCCGACAGCGAGGATGGCACCATCCGCGTCGCCATCGTGGGACGCCCGAATGCCGGCAAGTCGACCCTGATCAATCGCCTGCTGGGCGAAGAACGGCTGATCGTTTCCAACGTCGCCGGCACCACCCGCGATCCGATCCGGGTGCCGCTGGAGCGCGACGGCAAGCGTTATACGCTGATCGACACGGCCGGCATCCGGCGCAAGGCGCGGGTCGAGGAAGCCGTCGAGAAGTTCAGCGTGATCAAGACGCTGCAGTCGATCGCCGCGGCCCAGGTCGTGGTGGTGATGATCGATGCCCGGGAAAACCTCGCCGACCAGGACCTCACCCTGATCGGTTATGCGATGGACGAGGGCAGGGCGCTGGTCATCGCGATCAACAAGTGGGACGACATGGACCCGTACCAGCGCGACGAATGCCGCCGTGCGCTGGATCGTCGCCTGGTATTCGCCGACTGGGCCAAGCAGGTGCAGATCTCCGCACTGCATGGTTCGGGCCTGCGCGAACTGATGCGCGCCGTGGTGCGTGCGCACGCGTCGGCCACCAAGGTGCTGGTGTCGTCCGATCTCACCAAGACGCTGGAAAAGGCCTACGAGAGCTACCAGCCGCCGCTGGTCAACGGCCATGCGCCGAAGCTGCGTTTCGCGCATCCGGGCGGTACCAATCCGCCCACCATCGTGATCCACGGCACCCGCACCAAGCACATCGCACCGGCATACCAGCGCTACCTGGAAAACTTCTTCCGCAAGCGCTACAAGCTCGAGGGCACGCCGATCCGCATCGCGTTCCGCGAGGGCGAAAACCCGTATGCCGGGCGCAAGAAGGTGCTGACCAAGGAACAGCAGCACAAGGCCCGCCGCCGCAAGAGCGAGCTGATCAGCCGCACGCGCTGAACAGGCTTCAGTCGAGGTCCCGCGGTATCCATCCGTATACCGCGGCGTCGCGCGCCCGGCCTTCAACCCACAGCCGTTGCCGGGCGATCACCTCGAATTTTGCACCCAGACTTCTGGCGACGGCGTGGCTGGCCAGGTTGTCGGGCAGGATCACGATCTCGATGCGGACCAGCCCGAGTTGCGAGAAGCCGAAGCGGGCCACCCGCCGCGCAGCCGCAACGGCGACACCGCGCCGCTGGCAGGATTCACGCACCCAGTAACCCAGGTTGGCGCTGCGATGCAGCCGGTTGTGCTGGTTGAGACCGGCGGCACCCAGCAATCGACCGGAACCGGCTTCGAAGACCGGGAACGCGAAATGATCGCCGCTGGCCCAGCCTGTCTGGCAGTGTGCGATCCAGGTCAGGGCGTCGCTCAGGTCGTAGCCCGCGCGACACCACGGCAGCCATTGCCCGACACTGGCCACGGATTCGCGGACAGCTTCCACCAGCACCGGCGCATCTTCCTCCCGCCATGTCCGCAGGTGCAGACGATCGTCGCTCAATCCGGTGATGTCCATGCGCGGCCCGTGTTTGTATGCATGTGATCCAGCCCGGATAATGCACGACTCCCCAGCCAGGTGACATCCATGAGCGCACGCATACTCGACGGCAAACGCATCGCGCAGGAATTGCTCGAGCGTGTGGGGAAACGCGTGGCCGAGCGCGTCCGGCAGGGGCTGGCCGCGCCAGGCCTAGCGGTGGTCCTGGTCGGCGCCGACGCCGCCTCGTCGGTCTACGTGCGCAACAAGCGCAAGGCCTGTCACCAGGTCGGCTTTCGTTCCTTCGACCATGACTTGCCGGCACACACGACCCAGCAGGAGCTGTTCGCACTGATCGACAGGCTCAACGCCGATCCGGATGTGCACGGCATCCTGGTGCAGTCTCCACTGCCGGATCACATCGACGAAGACGCTCTGGTCGACCGCATCGATCCGGACAAGGACGTGGACGGTTTCCAGGCGATCAACGTGGGGCGCCTGGCCTTGCGTCGCTTTGGTCTGCGTCCATGCACACCGAAAGGCGTGATGACCCTGCTCGGCCACACCGATCGCCCGGTGCGCGGACAGCACGCGGTGGTGATCGGCGTTTCCAACCATGTCGGCCGACCGCTGGCGCTCGAGCTGATGATCGCCGGTTGCACCACCACTTCGTGCCACCGTTTCACGCGCGACCTGGAAGGTTTCGTGCGCCAGGCCGACATCGTGATCGTCGCGGTCGGCAAGCCCGGGCTGGTCAAGGGCGACTGGATCAAGCCCGGCGCCGTGGTCATCGATGTCGGCATCAACCGGCTGGACGATGGACGGCTGGTCGGCGACGTGGAGTTCGCCCCGGCGGCTGAACGCGCCAGCTGGATCACGCCGGTTCCCGGCGGTGTCGGACCGATGACCGTGGCTACGCTGATGGAGAACACGCTGGAAGCCGCCGAGGCTCGTTTGCAGGCTGCGGCAGCGGGCTGAGCCGGTCCGGCAGGCCGGCATTCAGGCCTGCATCTGGCAGGCAACACGTCGGGGCGCGTATAATTCCCTCTTTGCAGCGGGGCTTTTTCATGCGCATTCTCGCCGAGGCACTGACCTACGACGACGTCTACCTTGTTCCGGGCCACTCCATCGTGCTGCCGCGCGACGTGAACACCTCGACGCGGTTTACCCGCGACCTGCGCCTGAACATCCCCATCGTGTCCGCGGCCATGGACACCGTCACCGAAGCCCGACTCGCCATCACCATGGCCCAGAACGGCGGCATCGGCATCATCCACAAGAACATGACCGCCGAGCAGCAGGCCGCCGAAGTGCGCCTGGTCAAGAAGTTCGAAGCGGGCGTGATCCGCAGCCCGATCACCGTCACCCCGGAAACCTCGATTCGCGAAGTGCTGCGACTGACCCGCGCGCACAACATCTCCGGCGTGCCGGTGGTGGATGGTGCGCAACTGGTCGGCATCGTCACCAGCCGCGACCTGCGCTTCGAGCGCAAGCTGGACGACCCGGTGCGCAACATCATGACGCGCCAGGACAAGCTGGTCACCGTCCGCGAGGGCGCCGGCCAGGACGATGTGCTGCTGTTGCTGCACAAGCACCGCATCGAGAAAGTGCTGGTGGTCAACGAGGCATTCCAGTTGCGTGGCCTGATCACCGTCAAGGACATCCAGAAGGCGCGCGACAATCCGCATTCCGCCAAGGATCGGCAGGAAGCGCTGCTGGTCGGCGCGGCAGTCGGCGTTTCGGGCGATACCGAACAGCGCGTGGCTGCCCTGGTCGATGCCGGCGTCGACGTGCTGGTGGTCGACACGGCGCATGGCCATTCGCAGGGCGTGATCGATCGCGTGGGCTGGGTCAAGAAGAACTATCCGCAAGTGCAGGTGATTGCCGGCAACATCGTCACCGGCGAAGCGGCCCGAGCGCTGCTCGACGTGGGCGTGGACGCGGTCAAGGTCGGCGTGGGTCCCGGCTCGATCTGCACCACCCGCGTGGTTGCCGGTGTGGGTGTGCCGCAGATCACCGCAATCGACATGGTCGCCACCGCGCTGAAGGACGAGATCCCGCTGATCGCCGATGGCGGCATCCGCTATTCCGGCGACATTCCCAAGGCATTGGCCGCCGGCGCCTCCAGCGTGATGCTGGGCTCGATGTTCGCCGGCACCGAGGAATCACCGGGCGAGGTCGAACTGTTCCAGGGCCGCTCGTACAAGAGCTACCGCGGGATGGGTTCGATCGGCGCGATGCAGCTGGGCTCGAAGGATCGCTACTTCCAGGACGAGGCCGACGCCGACAAGCTGGTGCCCGAAGGCATCGAGGGTCGCGTGCCGTATCGCGGCCCGCTGCGCAACATCATCCATCAGCTGATCGGTGGCCTGCGTGCCTCGATGGGTTATCTGGGCGCAGCCACCGTCGAGGACGTGCGGCACAAGGCGCAGTTCGTGAAGGTCACTTCGGCCGGCGTCACCGAAGCGCATCCGCACGACATCCAGATCACCAAGGAAGCGCCGAACTACCGGCTGAATTCCTGATTTGAAACCCATCCGGAGATTGGACTCTGTCCAATTCTCCAACCCCTGGCGGACGTCATCCCCGCTTTCGCGGGAATGACGCCGGCTAATTACGGACGTTTTCAAGGCCCGGGCCGATGCACAACATCCACTCCGACAAGATCCTCATCCTCGACTTCGGCGCGCAATACACGCAGCTGATCGCGCGGCGTGTGCGCGAGCTTGGCGTGTACTGCGAGATCTGGGCCTGGGATCATGATCCGGCCGAAATCGCCGGCTTCGGCGCCAAGGGCATCATCCTGTCCGGCGGGCCGGAGTCCACCACGCTCGAAGGCGCGCCCAAGGCGCCGCAACAGGTGTTCGATTCGGGTCTGCCGATCCTCGGCATCTGCTACGGCATGCAGACCCTGGCGGCCCAGCTCGGCGGTGCGACCGAGGCGGCCGATGCCCGCGAATTCGGCCACGCCACGGTGGACATCACCGCCGCCAGCCGCCTGTTCGATGGCCTCAGCGATCATGCGGACAGTCACAAGCTCGACGTGTGGATGAGCCACGGCGACCACGTGTCGAAGGCACCGCCGGGTTTCGTCATCACCGGCAGCACCGAGCGCATCCCGGTCGCGGTGATGGAAAACGAGGACAAGCGCTGGTACGGCGTGCAGTTCCACCCCGAGGTGACCCACACGAAGCAGGGCGGGGCGCTGCTGAAGCGCTTCATCACCGAGATCTGCGGCTGCGCCACCTTGTGGACCGCCGCCAACATCATCGACGACCAGATCGCCCGCGTGCGCGAACAGGTCGGCAACGACCACGTGCTGCTGGGCCTGTCCGGCGGCGTCGATTCCTCCGTGGTGGCCGCGCTGTTGCACAAGGCGATCGGTGAGCAGCTGACCTGCGTGTTCGTCGACACCGGGCTGTTGCGCTGGCAGGAAGGTGACCAGGTGATGGCCACCATGGCCGAGAACATGGGCGTCAAGGTCATTCGGGTCAACGCCGCCGATCGCTATTTCAAAGCGCTCGAAGGCGTGGCCGATCCGGAAGCCAAGCGCAAGATCATCGGCGGCCTGTTCGTGGAAATCTTCGACGAGGAGTCCACCAAGCTCACTGCCGGCGGCAGCGGCGAGGTGAAGTGGCTGGCCCAAGGCACCATCTATCCAGACGTGATCGAGTCGGCCGGCAGCAAGACCGGCAAGGCTCACGTCATCAAAAGTCACCACAACGTCGGCGGCCTGCCGGCGCACATGAAGCTGAAGCTGGTCGAGCCGCTGCGCGAACTGTTCAAGGACGAGGTGCGCCGGATCGGCGTGGAACTCGGCTTGCCCCGCGCGATGGTCTATCGCCATCCGTTCCCCGGGCCGGGCCTGGGCGTGCGCATCCTGGGCGAAGTGAAACGCGAATACGCCGAGCTGCTGGCCCAGGCCGACGCGATCTTCATCGACGAACTGCGCAAGGCCGACCTGTACGACCGGACCAGCCAGGCGTTTGCGGTCTTCCTGCCGGTCAAGTCGGTGGGCGTGGTCGGCGACGCGCGCGCCTACGAGTGGGTGATCGCGCTGCGTGCGGTGGAAACCATCGACTTCATGACCGCCCACTGGGCACACCTGCCGTACGAGTTTCTCGGCAAGGTTTCAAATAGAATTATCAATGAGTTGCGCGGTGTTTCTCGCGTAGTTTACGACATAAGCGGCAAGCCACCTGCCACGATCGAGTGGGAATAGTAAAATCAGCCACTTGCATGCACGGAGAACGGCCGGCAACTTGCCGGCTTTCTCATGTAAATCATGCAACATTTTGAAATGACTGACAAAATTTCTTCAAGTTCCAGTGAATTCTCAGCTGCCGACGTGCAGTACATGCGGCGAGCACTGCAGCTGGCAGCGCACGCCCGCGATGCCGAGAATGAAGTGCCCGTGGGGGCCGTACTGGTGCAGGGAGGCGAGATCGCCGGCCTGGGCTGGAATCGCAACATCACCCTGCACGACCCGACCGCCCATGCCGAAATCATGGCCATGCGGGCGGCGGGCGAGAAGCTGGCCAACCACCGGCTGTCCGGCGCCACCCTCTACGTCACGCTGGAGCCATGTTCGATGTGCGCCATGGCCATGATCCACGCGCGACTGGGCAGGGTGGTCTACGCGGCCGCTGATCCCAAGACCGGCGCGGCGGGCAGCGTATTCGACACCCTGGTCGACGCGCGCCACAACCATCGGATCGAGGTGGTCGGTGGCCTGCTGGGTGAGGAGTCGGCCGGGATGCTGCGGGAGTTCTTCCGCGCCCGCCGCTGAACTCAGCCGCCGTCGTACTGGATATCGGCCGTGGCCAGACCCGTGTTGCCGGGATCGGGCACGTTCCTGCCCACCAGTTGCAGGCGCAACCCCCATGGTGCCGCGAAATCCAGCACCATGTGCCCGGCCAGGGGACCCGAGACCACGCGATGCGGCGCGCTGCGGACTGCCACGCCCTGGTTTCGCAACCATTCGTTGGCGTGCGCCACATCGTCCGTAGCCAATTGCAGGGTCGCCGATGGCTTGTCCGATGCGGGAGAGGGGGAGTTGCCCCGATCGACGAAGAGTTCGACCACCGAGCCTTCGTCGCAGGAAAGCAGGAGGGACTCCGTTGCGGATTCACTGGCCGTGGCTTCGCCCCCGATCAGCTGGCAATCGAGCACGTCGCGGAAGAATGTCGCCGCCTGCGTCATGTCAGGCACGCCGACCCTGACGTAGCCGCCGTCATACGACGTGGCTGCGCGAGCTCCCGACGGCGCGATCGCGCCAAGCATCAGGACGACGTACAACAATGCAAATATTTTCTTGCCCATGATCCGACGGCCGAAGATCTGTTCGGCCAGCTACATGGGTTCGCATGACAACAGGCGAAACCCCGGTTTGACGACCGCTGTGTTTCCGAGCGCGAACACCACCGCCACTTCGGCATCGTTTCCAGGCAGGAACGGAATGATCGCCCGAACCGGCTTGATACATGGCGAGGCAAAGCCAATCCTGCGTCTGGAACATCCTGGCCGGCACGCATCGGCCCGGCCACCGCCATTTCCAGGAGCCACTCGAATGAAGCGCTACATCAATCATCTGCTGCAGGGCCCGAGCAGTCGGTTTGGGAATCTCCGGCCCGCACGCCAAGACGCGGGGCCACGAACGATCGCAACCAAAGCCAGCCTGCGGGCCGAAGATGGCTATGACTGGCTGCGGCAAATCAAGTCGACACAGAAGAGCTGTCCGAACCTGCTTTAGGACAAGCAGTTCCAGGGCTGCCGGGTCGACGCGATCGATCCATCCATTCTTGATTTGACATAATATACATTATGCGAAATCAAAGAAGTGCCCGATAAGGCCACGGCAACCGCTGGCACCCGCCCTATGGGCCTCGCCGTCTCATGTTCGCAGGCCATGTGCCCGGCTCTCTGGCTCATCCCACAATTGGTGCGACCCTCTCATCATGTCGCAACCGCTGGCGTTCATGGCTGATCAGTGTGCGAGGCGAACCCAGATCGCCCTCTTCAGCGCGCGCCACGCACCGGCAAGATGGCCCAAGCTCCAAGTGCGACGAGAACCGCTGCCATGGCGAACAACGCTGTATAGCTCCCGCCGCTCGCCAACAGGATGCCCGGCGCAACGGCCGGCATCAGCGACTGCGGCATGACGCTGGCGATGTTGAAGATGCCAAAGTTCCTGGCGGCATGTGTTTTCCGTTCTGGCAACACATCGGTCACCAACGCCAGATCCGCGGCCAGGTATCCCCCCTGCGCGATGCCGGTGATCGCCATCGCCACGAGAAAAAGGGTGTACGAAGTGGCAAAAGCGATCATCAACAAGGCCAGCGCGTAGATCAGTGCCGTACTGCAGACGAAAGCCTTGCGCCGGCCGCTAGCATCCGACAGCCCACCGCCCACGACACTGGAAACCGCTACCGCACCGGATTGCACCAGGGTCGAGAGAAAGATCCACCGTGGCACAGCAGCTGGGGGACAGCCCAACTGATGGATCAGATAGAAATCCTGGTAGGTCATCAGGAGCGCGACACCGGCAAAGAGCAGGAAACGGCTACTCCACACCCAGGCGAAATCCGGAAAGCGCAGCGGGTTGATCCAGAAGCTGCCGAGAAATTCGCGCCACCCGTAACGCGGCCGCTGCATTGCTACCAGGCGACGGTCGGGCAATACGCAGGCCAGGAGGAATGCGCCGACCAGGGCGATCACGGCTGGCACCAGAAAGATGGCCAGCGTGGAATACGCAAGGAGCTCCACCAGGTAGGTGCCTCCCACCATACCCAGCGGCATGCTGACACCTACGATGCCGGATACCGTGCCGCGCTGTGACGCTGGAATCTGATCGGCAAGAATCGCAGTCAACGCGGCCAATTGCGCATTGTAGGCAAGCTGCGTGATGCACCAGCCCAGCAGCAGTTGCGGAACCGACGCGGCCATCGCGATGACCGCCAACCCGACCACTCCCCCCGTGGCGCCGGCAATCAGCCAGGGCCGTCGCATGCCGAAGCGCGAGGTCGTGCGATCCGAGAGGCTGCCGAAGAACGGGTTGCCGAATAACGCAATCAGCGCCCCCATGCCCACTACCAGCGACAGGCTGCCCGTCGCGTGCGCCGGGGCAATCGCGCTCACGCGCATTGCCAGGCCCACCAGGATGGGCGGCAGCAAGGCCATCCACAGGCCCATGTATGCCATGCCGTAGATCGCGATGAACGGCCAGCCGACGCGGCGCACCGGTGGCACCGCATCCGCACATGCGCCGAAGGGCGTGGGCAGCCCGCGCAACGCCACTCCGGCCTCGTCGTCGATCACAGCCCCTCCGCTCCGTCGATCCGCGCGCCAGGTTCCCTGCGCCAGTCCTGGACGAATATTACGGTTTCCGGGGCGCGGCCGTGGATGCTCGCAAGTGCACCTCGTAGGGCACCCGCGCCTGCCGGGGGATGGCGGCGTCGCGGATCGACTGCAGCACGCTTTGCACGGCAAGGCATCCGAGCTCGCGGCATGGCTGATGCACCGTGGTCAGGCCGGGCGAGATCAGCTGCGACACCGGCGTGCCGTCGAAGCCGCATACCGACAGGTCGCCGGGAATCGACAGCCCGCGTTCGTAGGCTTCGCGCATCACGCCGCAAGCCATGTCGTCGTTCGCCGCGAAGATCGCCGTAGGCGGGTGGCGCAGGTCGAGCAGCGTCCGCGCGCTGGCCACGCCCGAGGCGAAGGCGAAATCCCCGTCCACCACCAGCGACTCGTCGTAAGCGATGCCGGCCCGGCGCAAGGCGTCGCGATAGCCGCCGAGCCGCCAGGTTCGCGCACCGTGTCCCTGCAGCCCGGCGATGTGGCCGATGCGGCGATGCCCGAGCGAGACCAAGTGCTCGACAATCTCGGCCGCTGCCCTGCGCTCGTCGAAGCCGACGTCGATGCGCGACTGATGCAGCCTGGAGGAGATCGTCGAGTAAGGAATGTCCAGCTCGTCGAGGCGCTGGAGCAGCTTCACGTTGTTCGCATGCGGCGGCACCAGCACCAGCGCGTCCGGCCGGTGCGTCGCCACGAAGCCATCGATCCGCGCAGCGAGGTCGTCCGCCGCGTCGAAGGGATGCAGGACCGCGTTGTACGGCGTGCCCTTGCACGCCTGCAGCACGCCCACGATCAGTTCCATGGTGTAGCTGGAACCGGCCATCGGGTTGTCGTACAGCAGCGCGACCAGGTACGAGCGATTCCCCGCCAGGCCGCGTGCCGACGCGTTGGGCACGTAGTTGAGCGCGTGGATCGACGCTTCGATCCGCGCGCGCAGCTTGGCGCGCACGGTCGTATGGCCGTTGAGCACGCGGGACACCGTCTTGGTGGATACGCCGGCATGCGCAGCGACGTCTTCGATTCTCGCAGGCATGTGCAGATCCCGCCCCTGTATGGCTTGCAGCGCTCCATCCTACCCCAAGCGGAAGGCGCGCAACCATACGGAATCCGGCCGTTTCACGCGAAAGTACCAGCGCTGGTATTTTCTGTTGACAGCGCTTGTACATTTGATTAGCTTGCGACGAATGCGGGATCCGCTTGCGGGGGGACGCAACGCGGGAGAGAGGAGAAAGTCCGGTCGGAGGCGGTTGGCGAAGCGCCCTGCGGCGGCAGCCGCCCACGCCACTTCAATCTCTTCTCGCCGACTGCAAAGGCAGGTTTGCACCTGGCCGACGAAGGCGGGGCGATGGTCTGGGGTCTGGGGTCTGGACGGCTGGCGGAAGAAACCGAGGTCGAGGGCGGAACCGCGTTGGCCGAGCGTTCACTGAAAACCGGGGAGATATCGAAGTGACGAAGCAATCCGTGCACCCGCTTGCAGGCGGCGCCAGTCAACTGCGCCTGTTGCCCATCGCGATCGCGATGACGCTGTTCGTGGCCAGCCCATTGTCTGCGCAACCTGCCCCGCAGGATGCGGACCAGGCCGCGCAGGCTGCACCCGCCGCGAAGAGGGATTCGAAGGTCGCCGCAAAAAAGAAAAACGCTGCCACGACGGCGAACGAGAAGGAGGCGAAGCAGCTCACCGGCATGACCGTCAACGGCTACTCGTCCAGCCTGAACCGTGCGCAGAACATCAAGCGCTACGCCGACACCGTGGTCGACGCGATCTCGGCGCAGGACGCCGGCTCCCTGCCCGACCTGTCAGTGACCGAGGCCCTGCAACGCGTGCCGGGTGTAGCCGTCAGCGCCTTCGGCGTCGCCGCCGACCCGGATCATTTCTCGATCCAGGGTTCGGACATCAGCCTGCAGGGCCTGCCCTACACCAGTACGCTGTTCAACGGCCGCGAGGTGTTCTCCGCCGGCGGTGGCCAGGGGCTCAACTTCTCGACGGTGTCGCCCGAGCTGATCGGATCGGTGGTGGTGAGCAAGAACCAGACGGCGGACATGATCGAAGGCGGCATCGCTGGCTCGATCAACCTCAACACGCGCATGCCCTTCGACAGCAACAAGGATACACAGGCCTCCGTCACCCTCGGCAGCTACTGGGGCGACCTGGCCAAAAAGGGCACGCCGCAGATCGCCGGTCTGTTCAGCCACAACTGGGATACCGGCATCGGCCGCTTCGGTTTCCTCGCCAACGTGGCCTACGACCGCATCTACCAGACCGACAATGCGATTTCCGTGGTCGATTACCAGCGGCGCTGCAATGGCTGCGACCTGCCGGGTGGCAGAACCGACGCCCTCCCCGGCCTTGCGCCGGGCGAATACCGCTACGTGCCGGTCGGCGGCGACCTTCGCCACCAGGACGAAACAAGCACGCGCTTCGGCCATGCGCTGGCCCTGCAATGGGAAAGCCCGGACAAGGCGTGGCAGGCCGCACTGACGTGGAATCGGACATCGGATTCCGAAACCACCTTCGAGCACACCCTGCAGGCATCGACGGATGGCTGCAGCGGCCAGACGCTGGCCGGTTGTGCCGTGCCACTGGCAGGCACCCCGCCTGTGTATGACGCCAACGGCGTATTTCAGTCCGGCGTCATCTCGGGCGATCCGGCCGCATCGACCTTCCTGCCGTTCACCTATGGCGGCGTGCCGACGCAGCTCAATACCACCGGCTTCAGGCGGCGTTATGTGACCAACGACTACGCCTTCAACCTGAAGTGGAACGTCAATGACCGCCTGCACCTCAGCCTGGACGCGCAGGACACCCATTCCGATTACTCGGATTCCTACTACTACATTCGCCAGATGACCCAGGCGAACTGGTACATCGCCACGCACGGCGACAATGTGCCCACGATCAAACTGCTGTCGCCCGATCCCAACGAAACGACGGCCCAGTACTTCGCCAACCCCAACAACACCTATTGGTCGGCGGCACAGGATCACCAGGAGAAATCCTGGGGCAACCAGCGCGCCTTCCGCCTGGACGGCAGCTTCGACGTGGACAAGGGCCCGCTGGACGACATCCAGTTCGGTTTCCGGCACAGCGACCAGGAAGAAACGCTGCATTCCTCGCCGTACAGCTACTTCTGGGACATCAGCACGCCTTACGCCGGCGGGCCAGGGCTGGCAGTCACTGCCGCCGACACACCGAACGACGTTTCCCCGTATCACGTCAACCTGCCTGCCTTCGACCACGGTGATTTCGGCGTGGTCGCGCCCTTCTTCAACCTCAACCCGCAGTCGCAATTCTGGCAGTCCGTCGCCGCGATGAAGCAGATCAACCAGCAGTCGCTGACCATCAATCCGGGCTGGGACTGGTGGAGTCCCTATTACACCAACTACGAACGCGATCAGTACGGCTATACCTTCGTGCCGGGCACGCATTACCTGCCGCAGGAAATCTCCTCCAACGGGGAAAAAACCAACGCCACCTATCTCCGCCTGAACTTCAGCAACGGCAACATGGATTTCCTGAGCGGCCTGCAGATCAGCGGCAACATCGGCGTGCGCTACGTGCATACCCAGGACGATGCCTCGGGCTATCTGCTGCTGCCGGACATGAAGCAGGCTCTCGGCAATGCCACCGTCGCGGAGTATTGCCAAGGCGTAACGAAGAATGGCACCCAACCGGCCTCACCAGGCACGTTCTGCGCGCTCACCTCGCCACAGCAGCAGCAATACGTGACCTTCGCCAACGGTGGTTATAGCCCGATAAAGGCCAGCAACGGCTATGGCAACTGGCTGCCCAGCTTCAATCTGTCAATCGGCTGGACCGACGACCTCATCACCCGTTTCGCATTCTCCAAGTCGATCTTCCGGCCGGCGCTCAACCAGCTGGAAGCGGGCCAATCGATCAGCGGGCTGCTGCCTTACGGGACCAATGGCAGCACCGAGCCGACGGTGGGCAACGGCTACAACGGCACGAACCCCTACCTCAAGCCCATCACGGCGCACAATTTCGACCTGACCCAGGAGTGGTATTTCGGCAACGCCGGATCGTTGACCGGCATGCTGTTCTGGAAGCAGTTGAACCACACCATCCAGTACATCACCAACGTTGTGGACACCACGGTGACGAACAACGGCGTGACCTATCCGGAGCAGTACACGGCGGGCCTGGCCAACCTCGACCAGAAGGGCAGCGTGGGCGGGGCAGAACTGGCTTACCAGCAAAAATTCGATTTCCTGCCTGGCTGGCTGTCCGGCTTTGGCGTGCAGACCAACTACACCTACATCAAGCCACACGGACTGGCCTTCGGCGTGGTCAACTACTGCCCCGCCACGTATCTGGCGGCTACGCAGTGCGTCAACCAGCTCAAGCTGCCGCCAGGCGAATTGTCCCGCGATACCTTCAACTTCACCACGTATTACGAGAAAGGCCCGCTGTCGGCGCGGCTGGCGTGGAACTGGCGCTCGCAGTTCCTGATCACGGGCCAGGAGGCGGATTATCCGTTCCTGCCGGTCATGGCCGCATCCCAGGGCCGGCTGGACGGTTCGCTGATCTACTCGCTCAACGACCACGTCAAGGTGGCCCTGCAGGTGGCCAACCTGTTGAACTCGACGTTCAAGAGCCGCGAAATCATCGACACCAACGGCACCACCGTGCCCAAGGGTTTCTTCCGCAACGACACCCGCTACAACCTCAGCCTGCGCGCGGACTTCTGACCAGTCCCGTGCGACAGGCTCCCGCCATGGCGCATGCCGAACCACGTGCCGTGGCGAGATGGCGACACGACATGGCGAGTTCCCCGGTTGCCGCCATTCCCGTGAAGGCGGGAGTGGCGGCCTTGTTCGCCTGCCTGCTGCTCGCCGCATCCACCGCAATGCAGGTGCATGCGAAAACCGCGGCGTCCGCGACGCCAAGGATTGCAGCACTCGAGCGTGCAGGCTGCGACGCCATCGCCGCGCGCGTCGATGCGCTGCCGGGCAACGGCCCGGTACTACTACGCAGCTACGACAGCGAACGCGGACAAGGCGCACCCGCCCTGCCGCCACTGCACACGGTGGCGTTCGCCTACGACAACGCGCTCGCCGTCATCGCCCTGCTCGCCTGCGGCAGGCGGCCGCAGGCGGAACGCATCGGCGAAGCATTGCGCCTCGCGGCCATGCATGACGCGCGCCTGCGCGACGCGTATCGCGCAGGCGCGGTCGCAGGCGACAAGCCCTTGTCGAACGGCTGGCAGGATGCGCAACGCAAACAATGGGTCGATGCCGCGCAGCAGTATGCCGGCGCGTACCAGGACGGCAGCTCCTGCGGCAACGTCGCGTGGACCGCACTGGCGTTGCTGGCGCTGCACGACGCCACCGGCGAGACGCGCTGGCGCGATGCCGCGGTACATCTCGCCGACTGGGTCGTCGCCCACGCGTCGGACGCGCACGACGCGGCCGGCTTCCACGGCGGCATCGAGTCTTACCTGCTGGTGCCACGCAAGGCATCGTGGAAATCGACCGAGCACAACATCGACCTGGCCGCGATGTTCGCGTGGCTGGCCCGGATCTCCGCACCCGGCGGCGACTGGAACGCACAGGCGAAACACGCCCGTGATTTCGTGGCGCAGCAATGGGATGCCGCGAGCGGGCATTTCTGGACGGGCACCGAAGGCGACGGCGTGGCGCCGCTGCGCTCGCCATCCGCCCTCGATGTGCAGCTCTGGGCGCAACTCCTGCCGGACGCGCCGAAGGCATGGCGGCGCGCGCTGGGCTGGGTCGAACGCAGGCATGCGGTCAAGGGTGGCTACGCTTTCACCGATGCCCGCGACGGCATGTGGACGGAAGGCACCGCGCAGGCCGCGCTCGCCTGGCGATGGGTCGGCGACGAGGCCAGGGCGGACACGCTGTTCGCCAGGATCGCGCAGCAGGCCTCGCCGGGCGGCTTCCTCTACGCCACGCCCGAGCCACGCATCGTGGCGCTATATGCCTGGTACTACCACCGGCCATGCCTTGCCGCGACGGCGTGGGCCGTGATCGCCGCATCGAATCGCAATCCGTACCTGCCGAGTCAAGCGTTTGCCACCCGGCACCCGCGATGAGCATGCATCCAATCTGTTCCGGAAAAACGAAGGGGACGTCATGGCACTCCACAAGACCCGCATTGCTTCCTTGATCGGCATCGCCCTATGGGCCTTCGGCGGTGCATGCACCACCGCGAACGCGAGCGGCGACGCGCACCCGTGGATGAACGCCAGGCTGACGCCCGACCAGCGCGCCGACCTCGTACTGAAGGCGATGACGCAAGACGAGAAATTCCGCTTGATTCGCGTCGACTTCGGCGACACCGAGAACGGCCACGTGATGGCATCGGGCGCGCTGGGTTCGGCCGGCTATGGGCCGGCGATCGCGCGACTGGGTCTGCCGGCCATCCAGGAAAGCGATGCCGGTCTCGGCGTAGCCAAGCCGCACAAGCTCGGCGCCACCGCCCTGCCCTCGGGCCTCGCCACCGCGGCCAGTTTCGACCCTGCGATCGCCCGCGAAGGCGGCGCGATGATTGGCAGCGAGGCGCACCGCCGCGGCTTCAACGTGATGCTGGCCGGCGGCGTGGACCTGGTGCGCGACCCGCGCAACGGCCGCAATTTCGAATACGCGGGCGAAGACCCGCTGCTGGCCGGCGTGATCGCCGGCAACGCCATCGCCGGCATCCAGAGCCAGCATCTCGTCTCCACCATCAAGCACTATGCGCTCAACGACCTGGAAACCGACCGCACCACGCTGAGCGCGAATATCGACCGCGCCGCCGCGCGCGAGTCCGACCTGCTCGCCTTCGAGATCGCCATCGCGACCGGCCACCCGGGCTCGGTGATGTGTTCCTACAACCGCATCAACGCCGTCTATGCCTGCGAGGACGACTGGCTGCTCAACGACGTGCTGAAGCACGACTGGCACTACCCCGGCTTCGTGATGTCGGACTGGGGTGCGGTTCACAGCGCCGCGAAATCCGCGCTGGCCGGACTGGATCAGGAATCGGCCGGCGAAACCTTCGACAAGGAGGTTTACTTCGACCAGCCGCTGCGTGCCGCGGTCGCATCCGGCCAGGTGCCGCAGTCGCGTATCGACGACATGGCGCGACGCATCTTGCGCAGCCTGTTCGCGGCCGGCGTGATGGATCATCCCGCAAGGCAAGCGCCCATCGACTTCGCCGCGGACCGCAAGGTGGCGCAGCGCGCCGAGGAAGCCGGCGCGGTGCTGCTGCGCAACCAGGACGCGCTGCTGCCGCTGTCCGCCGCGCAGTCCGTGGCGGTGATCGGCGGCCATGCCGACAAGGGTGTGCTGACCGGCGGAGGCTCCTCCGCGGTGCAGTCGCCGCAGGGCAACGCGGTACCAGGCCTGCCGCCCGCCGAGTGGCCGGGGCCACGCATCTACCAGCCATCCGCACCACTGGCGGCGATCAGGCAACGCGCGCATGGCACGGTGGGCTACGCCAGCGGCGAGGACATCGCCGCCGCCGCCAAGCTGGCCGCGCAATCCAGGGTGGCCGTGGTGTTCGTTGAGCAGTGGGCGGCGGAAAGTTTCGACGCGCCGCACCTCACCCTGCCGGGCAACCAGGACGCACTGGTGGCCGCCGTGGCCAAGGCCAACCCGCTCACCATCGTCGTGCTGGAGAACAATGGGCCGGTGGCGATGCCGTGGCTGGACAAGGTCGGCGCCGTACTGGAAGCGTGGTACCCCGGCGCGGCCGGCGGCGAGGCGATCGCGCGGCTGCTGTACGGCGAGGTCAATCCCTCCGGTCGCCTTCCGATCACCTGGCCGCGCGACGAATCGCAACTGCCGCGCCCGACTATCCCCGGCGCAGGCCTCGCCGCCATCGGCCTGCCGCCGCAAGGCCAGCCGGCGCAGGACGTCGACTACAACCTCGAAGGCGCTGACGTAGGCTACCGCTGGTACCAGCGCCAGCACTTCGAACCGCTGTTCCCGTTCGGCTACGGCCTGAGCTACACGCACTTCGACTACAGCGACTTCAAGCCACGTGTGGAAGGCGGCAAGCTCATCGCCTCGTTCACCGTCACCAATCGCGGCGCACGCGCGGGCGCTGATGTGCCACAGCTCTACGTGACCCCGCCCAGGTCGAACAATGCACGGCGACTGGCCGGCTGGTGCCGCGTCAGCCTGAAGCCCGGCCAGTCCGCGCACCTTACGGTCGCCGCCGACCCGCGCCTGCTGGTGAGTTTCGACAGCCATGGCCAGCGCTGGCTACGCCCGGCCGGCACCTATCAATTGCAGCTCGGCCACTCGGCCATGTCGTTTCAGGGCGAAGGCAAGGTGACACTCACGGCAGTCTCCTGGGGCGCCGACGCGTCGCCCCCAGGTGCAACTCGACCCTGCGTGACGGGCAAGCACTGAGCCGGCATGTCCTGGCGGGATGTCAGGCGGGAACTTCGTATGTCGTCCACAGACGATCAACCGGCTCGGCCTGCACGCTCCGGCGGGCCGGACCCGTCGGGAATGCGACATGCTCAAAGGTGGCTGGCCTGCGAACAGGCACGGCTGTACCGCGAGGCATTCGAGCGCAAGGGCCTTTGAAGCACCCTCTTCCCGGATATTTTTGCCGCCGGTCCTTGATATGCGCGCCGGCACTGCCATTTCTGTCTGCATCGCAACCACGACAGGAGGCGCCGCATGTCCCGTTACACCAGAAGTCCCGAGGCCTTGTCGCAACTGAGTCCCGAGCAGTATCGGGTCACCCAGGAAAGTGGCACCGAACGCCCCGGCACGGGCGAATACCTGCACAACAAGGAGCCCGGCATCTACGTGGATGTCGTTTCGGGCGAACCGCTGTTTGCCTCGTCGGACAAGTTCGAGTCAGGTTGCGGCTGGCCGAGTTTCACCAAGCCGATCGAGGCGGCCCACGTGAACGAGCTGCGCGACGGCAGCCACGGCATGATCCGCACCGAGGTGCGCTCGACCCATGGCGACAGCCATCTCGGCCACGTCTTTCCGGACGGCCCACGGGATCGTGGTGGCCTGCGTTATTGCATCAACTCGGCCTCGCTGCGTTTCGTCCCTCGTGACGAGATGGAGGCGCAGGGTTACGGCGCGTACCTGGATCAGGTGGAGGATGTGCGATGACGACCGAGCGTGCGGTGCTCGCCGGAGGCTGCTTCTGGGGCATGCAGGACCTGATTCGCCAGCAGGATGGCGTGCTCTCCACCCGGGTCGGCTACAGCGGCGGCGACGTGCCGAACGCGACTTACCGCAATCACGGCAGCCATGCCGAGGCCATCGAGATCGTGTTTGATCCATCGCGGATCAGCTATCGCAGCCTGCTGGAATTCTTCTTCCAGATCCACGACCCGTCAACGGCCAACCGCCAGGGCAATGATCGTGGCACGTCCTATCGTTCGGCGATCTTCTACACCTCGGATGCGCAGAAGGAGGTCGCCGAAGACACCATTGCGGACGTCGACGCCTCCGGCCTGTGGCCGGGCGAGGTAGTGACCGAAGTGGCGCCGGCGGGTGATTTCTGGGAGGCCGAACCGGAACACCAGGATTATCTGGAACGTTACCCGCAGGGTTATACCTGTCACTTCATCCGCCCCGACTGGAAACTGCCGAGGCGTGACGCGCAAGCCTGAAACGCCTCAGCGGCCGAAGATGATTTCCTTGCCTTCGTGGTCGCGATCCCAGCCACGCAGTTGGTCGCGGATGTGGGCGATGCCCTGACGTCCGAGCGCGTTGCGCTCCTCGTCGAGCACATGGCCATCCAGCAACTCGGCCAGCCGCTGCGCGGTGGGCAGCATGGCGTCCCATGCGTCCAGCGCCGGCAGCGGCGCCGGCAGGGTCATGAAGAAGCTGACGCCCGGTGTGCGCAGATCTTCCAGCCGGGCGAGGTCGAAGTTGCCCGGCTTGAGCATGTTGGCGACGCTGAAGATCGGTCCCAGCTCGCGTTTGCCGTCGACCAGGCGGTGATAGATGCCCATGTCGCCAAATTCCAGGCCGGCTTTTTCGGCCGCCACCACGAGGTCCGGGCCGTGGAAACGTTCGCCTTCGCGGGCCACCACGAACAGCGTGATGATGCGTTCCACCGGCAGCTGCGGCGGCCGCCGCCCCAGATCGGAACGCTGGGGAGCCGCCGCGGCCGGTGCGGGTGTCGATGGAGTTTCCACCACCGGTGCTTCCGCCGGCAGGTCGGTGTTCTGCGCCACCGGGTCGCTGGAGCTGGGCGCGCGCAAGGCATCGATGATCGAGGCTACGTGATCCGCCAGCTTCGGTGGCTGCCTGGTCCTGGGGGTTTTCGGCGCAGCTGCCGCGCCTGGTTCCCTGCCCCGGTCGCCCGACAGCGTGGCGCCCAGGCGCTCCAGTTCCTCGCGCAAGCCCACTTCGAGCTCGCCTTGCTGCGGCCTGGCATCGCCATGGAAGACATCGTCAGCCACCGGCTCGATATCCGATTCGCCGAAGGTCGGTTCGCGCCGCTCGCCGGCATGCGGGCCGGGCACGACGCGGCGTTTGCCCTGCTCCTTCCTGGGCTGGCCGAACAGCCACAACAGCGCCAGCACGATGAGGCCGACGATCAGCATCGGAATGCCGACGGCGGGATTCCAGGCAAGGGCAAGCACGGGTTGCAACGTCATCATGGGGTCCTCAGGCAGCGCCTGCCAGTTTAGCCGCTTCGGCCAGATCCACCTGCACCAGTCGCGAAACGCCCGGCTCGCGCATGGTCACGCCGCACAGCTGGGTGGCCGCTTCCATGGTCGCCTTGTTGTGGCTGATGAAGATGAACTGCACCTGCTCGCTCATCTCGCGCACCAGGCTGGAGAAGCGGCCCACGTTGGCCTCGTCCAGCGGTGCGTCGACCTCGTCGAGCAGGCAGAACGGTGCCGGGTTGAGACCAAAGATCGCGAACACCAGCGACACCGCGGTCAGCGCCTTTTCGCCGCCGGACAGCAGCGAGATGTTGGATGGACGCTTGCCCGGCGGGCGCGCCATGATCGTCACGCCGGTGTTGAGCAGGTCGTCGCCGGTGAGTTCCAGGTAAGCATGGCCGCCGCCGAACAGGCGCGGGAACAGTTCCTGCACGCCGGCGTTGACCTTGTCGAAGGTTTCCTTGAAACGCTGGCGCGTTTCGCGGTCGATCTTCTTGATCGCACCTTCCAGCGTCTCCATCGCATCGACCAGGTCGGTGAGCTGGTTGTCCAGGTAGGTTTTGCGCTCGCTCTGTTCGGCGTGTTCCTGGATGGCAGCGAGGTTCACCGGTTCAAGCCGGGCGATCTTCTGGCCGAGGTCACTCAGCTGCGAACGCCACTGATCCGCATCGATGTCGGGCGCGAGTTCGGCCAGCAGCGTTTCCAGTTCCAGACCTGACCCGGCGATCGCCTCGGCCAGCTGGTCGGCGCGCAACTGCAAGGCCTGCGCCGCAAGCCGCTTCTGCGACAGCCCTTCGCGCAGGGTGGCCAGGCCCTGCTCCGCCAGGTGACGCTGCTGCTCCAGCTTGCGGAACTCGATGTCGCAGTCCTCCAGCGCGCGACGCGCCTCGACCAGCTGCTTGTCGACCAGCAGGCGCTGGTCCAGGTACGCCTGCCGCTCCGATTCGAGCTCGGCGATCGGATCGGAACCCGCGGCGAGCTGTTCGGTGATTTCGTTGCGGCGCATCTCGATCTGGCGCAGCTGCGTGTCCATGCGGGCCAGCGTCTGTTCCAGCGAGCTCAGTGAGGAACGCTTCGACTCCAGCGCGAGCGCCAGCGAGTGCGACTGCTCGGCGGCCTCGCGTGCGTTCATGCGCGCTTCCTCGCGCGCTTCGAGCAGGCCGCGGCGCTCGTTCTCCAGCTCGCGGCGCTGGTCTTCGAGGTCGCCCATCAGGCCGACCGATTCATCCAGTCGGGCGCGTGCCTCGCGGGTCTGGCCCTGCAAGTCGTCGATCTGCCGATTCAGATCTGCCAGTTCGCCCTGGACCTTCTCGGCGCGGGCGCGGGCGGTTTCCAGCTTGCCGCGGTGGCTCTGCAACTGGCCGGCCAGTTCGGACTGCCGGCGATGCGCGTTGTACAGCTCGCGCTGGGCGTCATCGCGCGCGCGTTCGGTCTCGAATTTGCTGGTGCGCAGCGTATCGAGCCGCTCGCTGGCTTCTTCCAGCTGCGCTTCCAGTGTGGCGATCTGCTCGGCCAGCGTGCGCAGCTCGCGTTCGCGCGCCAGCACGCCGACCTGGCTGCCCTGCGCCCGGCGCACGCGCGCCCAGCCCGGACCCAGCCACTCGCCCGCCGGCGTGATCACCGACTGGTACGGCGCCAGCGAGGACAGCGAGACGACCCGTTGATGCGCTTCGTCCAGCGATGCCGCGGTGAGCACGTGACCAAGGATCGCCATCGCCGCCGCCGGCCCACGCACGTGCGCCGCGAGGGTGCCGGCGGTGTTGATGCCGCCTTCGCTGGCGTCGAGCAAGGCCATGTCGGCGTTCTCGATCGAGGAAAATTCGCTGGCCAGCGTGTGCGCCTGGTCAACCAGCACGCTGTCCAGAAAGCCGCTCAACGCCGTTTCCACCGCGGTTTCCCAACCGGCTTCCACCTGCAGCGATTCGCCCAGGCGACGCGAGTGATCCAGTCCCAGCTTCGTCAGCCACCCACTGGCCGCGCCTTCGTCCTGTCCCAGCGCGGCGTGCTGCAAGGCCTCCAGTGAAGCGTGCCGGCCGCGAGCAGCCTGCAGTTGCTGGCGCGCCTCGTTGAGGGTCGACTGCACCTGGCGTTCGTCTTCCAGCACCTTTTCATGGCCGGACTTGTGCTGGTCGAGCAGGCTGCCGAGCGTCTCCACGCGTTCGCGCTGGGTCTCGTGCTCGTTGGCCAATTGCTCGCCGGCCGCATCCAGCGCCGCCACGTCGGTGGCCTTCTGCTCGGTTTCCAGCACTTCGCGACGCCGCGCCAGGTCGATCGCCTGGCGATCCAGGTAGCTGAGCCTGGTTCGTTCCACTTCCGCAGCGCGGTTCGATTCCCCTGCGTTGCGCGTGTGGCTGTCCCAGCGCTGTTGCCAGTCGGCCAGCCTGGTTTCGGTGTTGCGCTGGGCCTCGCCGGTGTCGTCCTGCAGCTGCTGCAGCGCTTCGAGCTTCGGCTCGCCTTCGGCCAGGGCCAGGCGCAGCGCCTCGACCTGTTCGCGATCGGTGGCGATGTGCGCGGCCAGTTCGGCATGTTCGCGCTCGGCGTCGCCATGGGCGCGCTGCAGGCGTTCGGCGGTTTCCTTGTTGTAGCGCACCTGCTGTTCGACCCGGGCAATCTCGGCGCCGACCTTGTAGACGTCAGCCTGCACCGCATTCAGATGCTCGCTGGCGTCGGTGTGGCGTTCACGCACGCTTTCCAACTGGGCCTCGATCTGGCGCTGGCCGGCGAGCTGCTTTTCGATCTCGATCTCGGCGGCGGACAGCCCCGCGCCCTCGCCTTCGTGCTGGGACTTCAGGCCACGATATTCCAGCGCACGCAGTTCGGCGTCCTTGCGCGTCTGCTCTTCCTTCAGCGCCTTCCAGCGCTCGGCGGCGCGGGCCTGGCGGTTGAGATGTTCGAGCTGCTTGTCCACTTCGTCGCGCACGTCGCGCACGCGGTCGAGGTTCTCGCGGGTGGCCTTGATCCGGCTTTCGGTTTCCTTGCGGCGCTCCTTGTACTTGGAGATGCCGGCGGCCTCTTCCAGATGCGTACGCAGTTCTTCCGGATGCGCCTCGATGATCTGGCTGATCATGCCCTGCTCGATGATCGAGTAGCTGCGCGGGCCGAGGCCGGTGCCCAGGAACAGGTCGGTGATGTCGCGGCGGCGGCAGCGCGCGCCGTTGAGGTAGTACGAGGACTGGCCGTCGCGGGTGACCTGGCGCTTCACCGAAATCTCGGCGTACTGGCCGTACTCGCCCTGCACCGAACCGTCGGCGTTGTCGAAGATCAACTCGACCGTGGCCTGCCCCACCGGCTTGCGCGTGTTGGAGCCGGAGAAGATCACGTCGGTCAGCGAGTCGCCGCGCAGGCGGCTGGCCGCGCTCTCGCCCATCACCCAGCGGATCGCGTCGATGATGTTGGATTTGCCGCAACCGTTGGGACCGACCACACCGATCATGTTGCTGGGCAGATGAAGGGTGGTCGGGTCCACGAAGGACTTGAAACCGGCGAGTTTGATGGTGCTCAGGCGCATGCGGTCTTCAACGGGTCAACGGTAAGGCCCGTGCAGCGGGCGACAGGACACTGTGCCAAACGCAGGGCGACGCTGCAATGCGTTTCTGCATGAAGCATCAAGTGAACAGTTCACTGTAACTGACTGTTCCTGAATTATTTGTTCTTTGCATCAATTGACAGGGCATGGATGCCGTTGTCCATCAGGCCGTCCAGCGCCGCATAAACCATGCGATGCCGCCGAATCGGCAGCAGTCCGGCGAATGCGGGACTGACGATGCGCACATGGAAGTGACCCTTGCCCTCCCCCGCGTGGCCGGCATGCAGGTGGCCTTCGTCGACGACTTCCAGCTCGGTCGGTGCCAGCGCCGCAGTCAGGCGCTGGCGGATCTGCTCGAGCACCACTTCGCTCACGCCGGCAGCGCCTTGCGGAACGGCTTGATCTGCACGTCGGCGTAGACGCCGGCGGTCACGTAGGGATCGGCGTCAGCCCAGGCGCGGGCCTCGGCCATCGACGGGAACTGGGCCAGGATCATGCTGCCGGTGAAACCGGCCGGGCCCGGGTCCTCGGACTCGATCGCCGGGAACGCGCCCGCGACGAACAGCCGACCGGCTTCCTGCAGTTCGAGCAAGCGCGCCATGTGTGCGGGTCGCGCACCCTGACGCCTGGACAGGGTATCGGGATGGTCTTTGGCGATGATGGCATACCACATGGGAGGGCTCGTGGAATAAGAAGAATTGCCCTATTTTAATCGAAACCAGTGCCTGCACCGAACCGATATCTGCAGCGTCCGTGCGATGGCCATCAGGGGAGAATCGAACGATGAGACAAACAGCGGCAATCCCTGCATCGAATCATCCGTGTCGCCGATGCGGTAATCGGAATTCGGGGGCGCTCGCAGGTTCGACGGCATTTCCCGGGGCATCGGCTTGAACGCAATCGGCAATCCTCGCGAGCGCCTGGACGAATGCGAGTCGTTGCGTGGCATCGCCATTGTCCTGGTCTTTTTCTATCACTTTCTCGGCTCCTTGCGCGGCTACATGCCGAACCCCCAGGCCAGCTACGCCACGGCACTGTTTTTCGGGGGCAGTATCGGGGTGGACCTGTTTTTTGTATTGAGCGGCTTCCTGCTTTCACTGCCCTACATCCGCGGCAGTCCGATGGTGCTCAGGCAGTTCTTCGGCAATCGTGCGTTGCGTATTCTCCCCATGTACTACCTCATGGTGCTGGCAGGCGCTGCCTGGAAGGGAGATTGGCGCGCCGCGATGCACGCAGCCCTGTTCCAGAACATCAGCCTGGACACCCTGCTTCCGTTCGGCCTGGTCTGGTGGAGTCTTGCGATCGAAGTCCAGTTCTATCTCGTGCTGCCGCTCGCAGTCTGGTTGGCTCGCCTGAAACAGGGAAGGTACCTGCTTGCAGCCGTGTTGCTCGGCTTGTGCTTCTGCTATTGGAAACTCGCAACGCCGGCGGCGTCCGAATTCTGGGCTGCCCAGCGCAGCACCCTGCTTGGCCGCTGGCCACAATTTGCCATCGGCATTGCGGCCGCCTGGGCGCATCATTGCTACGGTCCCATGCTGCGAAGCTTGAGCGTGCGGAAGCGTCGATGGCTCGGCACGTGTGTCGCGCTTGCCGCCCTCGCCATGATCGATGTCCTGGCAGCCCATGGCCTGCGCCAGTTTGGCATGCTGCAGTTCGGGTATTGGTACGCGAATTACCTGTATGTGTCGATTATGTGGGCAGTGTTCCTGCTGGCCCTGATCGATCTACTTCCCGCATTCCGCAAAGTCGTGGTCAACCCCGTGCTGCACCGTATCGGCTTGTGGTCGTATTCGATCTATCTCGTGCACGCCGTATTCATCGTCTTCGCCGTCGTAAAGCTGGACATCCAGCCGTCCGATGAGCTGCTGAGCCATCATTTGTCCAATCTGATGCTGTTCATCTACATGGCCGGCGCTACTTTGCTTGTCTCCGCAGCAACCTATCAACTGATTGAAAGGCCATTTCTGAGGCTGAAGCACAGCAAGTTCCTGTTGATCGGCAAGGTTCGCGAAGACGTCATGTAATCCGGTGCACCCGTGGCCACGAAAGCGCTCGGTGCCACGCCCATTGCGCCTCAGCCTGCTTGAACCTCGGGCCGCATGTACGGGAACAGCAGCACGTCGCGGATCGAGGCCGAGCCGGTCAGCAGCATCACCAGCCGGTCGATGCCGATGCCGAGGCCGCCGGTGGGCGGCAGGCCCACTTCGAGCGCGCGGATGTAGTCGGCGTCGAAGTGCATCGCCTCGTCGTCGCCGGCGTCCTTGGCGTCGACCTGGGCCTGGAAGCGCGCGGCCTGGTCTTCCGGGTCGTTCAACTCGGAAAAGCCATTCGCGATCTCCTTGCCGTTGATGAACAGCTCGAAGCGGTCGGTGATGCCCTTGTCGGTATCGCTTTCGCGCGCCAGCGGCGACACCTCGACCGGGTGGTCGGTGATGAAGGTGGGCTGGATCAGGGTGTGTTCGACGGTGTGCTCGAAGATTTCCAGCAGCAGCTTGCCCCAGCCATAACCGGGCTTGACCTGTGCGCCGAGACGCTTCGCGTGCGCCGCCATCGCCTCGCGATCGCGCAGTTCTTCGCGCCTGATCTCCGGGTTGTGTTCCAGCACCGCGTCTTCCATGCGCCAGCGGCGAAATGCCGGGCCCACGTCGATCGCCGCGCCGTCCCATTCCAGCTGCGTGGTGCCCAGCACAGCCTGGGCAGTATCGCGGATCACGCTCTCGGTGAGGTCCATGATCTCGTGATAGGTGGCGTAGGCCTGGTACAGCTCCAGCATGGTGAATTCGGGGTTGTGCCGGGTCGACACGCCCTCGTTGCGGAAGTTGCGGTTGATCTCGTAGACGCGATCGAAGCCGCCGACGACCAGCCGCTTCAGGTACAGCTCGGGCGCCACGCGCAGGTATAGCTCCAGATCCAGCGCGTTGTGGTGGGTGGTGAACGGCTTGGCCGTGGCGCCGCCGGGGATCATGTGCATCATCGGCGTCTCCACTTCCATGAAGCGACGCGTGGGCGCCTCCAGCCACTGGCGCATGGTGCCGATGATCCGCGAGCGCAGCATGAAGGTGCGCCGCGCCTCCTCGGTGACGATCAGGTCGACGTAACGCTGGCGGTAGCGCTGCTCCACGTCGGCCATGCCGTGGTGCTTGTCCGGCAGCGGGCGCAGGCTCTTGGTCAGCAGGCGCAGCTGGTCCACGCGCACCGAAAGCTCGCCGGTCTTGGTGCGCATCAGCACGCCTTCGGCGCCCACGATGTCGCCCATGTCCCAGCTCTTGAACGCCTCGTAGGTGTCGCCCAGGGTGCCCTGGTGGATGAACAACTGGATGCGCCCGCTGAAGTCCTGCAACTGCACGAAGCTGACCTTGCCCTGCACGCGCTTGAGCACGATGCGCCCGGCCATCTTCACCCGGCGTGCGGCAGCCTCGACCGCTTCGGCCGTGTGCACGTCCCTGTCGGCGAACTCGGCCTGCAGGTCGCCGGCGAAGCTGTCGACCTTGAAGTCGTTCGGGAACGCGATGCCCTGCTCGCGCAATGCGTTCAACTTCTCGCGGCGCTCGGCAATCAGCCGGTTCTCGTCGATGATCGGGGTGTCGGTCGTTTCGCTCATGGGAACTCTGTTGCTCCGGGTGTCCGCAACGCGGGGCGCACACCAGATGGTCTGGGGGTTGGGTCGCAAGATGACGCGTCGAGGTTTCCCTCGGGAACCTGGCTCGTCAATCGTCCTTGCCGAATACTTTCCTGGCCGCGTGTCTGGTTGCATCCCAGCCTTCGCGCGCGCCGTGGCCGATGGCGATTCCCGCCTTCTTCGCCCCATGGCCGATGCCGACACCGGCGTCCTTGGCACCGTGCCCGACCTTCTTGGCGACGTGTTTGGTCGCATGACCGACATCGCGGGCGCCATCGGCGACGCCGTGGCCGACAGCTTTGGCGTCCTGCTTGATGCCCTGACCGGCACCGCCCTGTTGCGACTGCGCGGCCGCGCCGAACGCAACCATTGCGGCACAGGCAATCACGATGCTGCAGATCTTCTTGCTGTTCATGCGGCTACCTCGTCAGTAAGCGGAAGGCGTCAGGTCTCACGCATCGATGCGCTTGGAGCCGGCTTCGAGACCGGACTTCAGGCTCGCCTCGATGAATTCGTCGAGGTCGCCATCCAGCACCTTCTGCGTGTCGGTGCGCTCGATGCCAGTGCGCAGGTCCTTGATCCGGCTCTGGTCCAGCACGTAGTTGCGGATCTGGCTGCCCCAGCCGATGTCGGACTTGGTCGCTTCCAGTGCGTCCTTCTCGGCATTGCGCTTCTGGATCTCCAGCTCATAGAGCTTTGCGGCCAGCATCTTCATCGCGGTGTCGCGGTTCTGGTGCTGGCTGCGGCCGGTCTGGCAGGCCACCACGGTATTGGTCGGGATGTGGGTGATGCGCACCGCCGACTCGGTCTTGTTGACGTGCTGGCCACCAGCGCCGGAGGAGCGGTACACGTCGGTGCGCAAATCCGCCGGGTTGATGTCGATCTCAATGTCGTCGTCCACTTCCGGCGACACGAATACCGAGGTAAAGCTGGTATGCCGGCGATTGTCCGAGTCGAACGGGCTCTTGCGGACCAGCCGGTGCACGCCGATCTCGGTCTTCAGCCAGCCGTAGGCGTAGTCGCCTTCCACCCGGAACGTGGCGGACTTGATCCCGGCCACGTCGCCGCCGCTGACTTCCATCAGCTCGGTCTTCCAGCCGCGGTTCTCGCACCAGCGCAGGTACATGCGCAGCAGCATCTCGGCCCAGTCCTGCGCCTCGGTGCCACCGGCGCCGGCCTGGATGTCGACGAAGGCGTTGGTGGAATCCATCTTGCCCGAGAACATGCGCTGGAATTCCAGCTTGTTGACCTCGGCGTCGACCTTGGCCAGGTCGTCGATCACCGACTGCGCGGTGTCGTCGTCGCTGTCGGCGATGGCCATCTCCAGCAGCTCACCGGCATCGGTGAGGCTGGCCGTCATGCGGTCGATGCCGTTGACGATGGTATCCAGTCGGGCGCGCTCGCGGCCCAGTTCCTGCGCACGCGCCGGGTCGTCCCAGACGGTGGGACTTTCCAGTTCGCGGGTTACTTCTTCCAGGCGTTCGTTCTTGGTGGCGTAGTCAAAGATACCCCCGAAGCGACTCGACACGGTCGCGAAGGTCGGCAATCTGGGCCTGGATGGGATTGGTCTCGATCATGGTCGGAAATCGCAGGAAAACAGCCCTCGATATTAGCAGAGCGTGCGCCGGTGCACGCGGTTGCTGGCTACACTCGAGGGCTCCCGGACATGAAGGAACATGGGCAATGAAGAAATGGACGTTTCTACCCGCATTCGTCTGCAGCCTGGCCGGCCTCGGCTGCCCGCTGGCCACGCAGGCATCGAGCCCGGGAACGCCCTCTTCCCCATCGGGTTCGGATGCTGCCACGCTGGCGATCGTGGAAAAGGCACTGACCCAGGCCGACGTGCCGACCCTGGCTCGCATGTACCAGGCCTCGAACGATCCCGTCAATCGCGTCCTTGCCGCCATGGTGCTGGAACGCATCCACTTCAACCTGGAGAAGTCCAGCGAGGATGCACGTGTCTGCGAACGCAGCCTGATCGACAGCAAACCCGAGGTTGCCTTCTTCTGCGCGAAATTTGCCAACGGCAATCTGCGGCTGTCCCGGGGCTCGGCCAAGGCCGATGCGGCCGAGCTGGACATCATCCACCGTTTCGAGGGCAAGCTGGCGCCGGCCCGGCTCGAGCAGATGCGAAGCTATGTAGCGAGCCAGGCCGGCACGCCGCAGCTTGACGTGGTCATGCCCTCGCGCAGCTTCAGCATTCCGGTTCAGCGCAGCCTGGCGCAAGGCAACCTGCCAGCCGTGGAAGTTGAAAGCGACGGCCAGAAGACATGGCTGCTGGTCGACACGGGCAGTTCGGCGCTGACCCTGGACGAAGACAGCGCACGCAAGCTCGGCGTCGCCATGCTTGATCGAACCGGCAAGGTCGGCGGGTTTCTGTCGCACGACGTCCCCGTCCGCTACGGCACCCTGGCCAGGCTCGGCATCGGGGAGCTCACCCTGCTGAACGTTCCGGTGACCGTAGTGCCGGGGAATCACCGGCTGCTCGGCATGGACATCCTGCGGCGACTGGGCGCGTTTCGCCTCACCGAGAGCTCGCTGGTGGTTGGCGACAGCACTGATGGCGACGGCGCCTGCAGGGAACCGATGCTGGTATCCAGCGACATCTGGGGCAACCAGCTGCGCGTGGTCACCGCCCTGTCGATCGATGGGCAATTGCGCACGGCCCTGATCGACAGCGGCACCAGCCATTACCTCGCCGCCGACCAGCACGCCCTCGACGAGCTGCACAGCAGCCCGGGGCGGCGCCTCAGGGTCCGCGACATGGGCGCGCACCAACACGCCGCGCGCATCAGCCGGGCCACCGCCGATGTCGACATCTCCGGGCAGCCATTCACCGTCACCTTCGATGTATTCAAGCAGGCCAGCCTGCCCTGGCATTACCTCCTCGGCGGCGGCGCCTTGCGCTACATGGACTTCCTTTTCGACTTCAATACCCGGCATACCTGCCTGCTGATCCATCCCGACCAGCATTGACCGTTCAGCTCGCCAGCGCCTGCTGATGCACTCCCCTGACCGCCCGCCCCGACGGATCGGCTGCGCTGGCGAAGGACGGGTCCCAGGCCAGCGCCGCGGGTGACGAGCACGCGATCGACTTGCCGCCGGGCACGGTCGCTGCGCAAGCTTCGCCGGGGAAATGCTGTTCGAAGATGCGGCGGTAGAAATAGGCCTCCTTGGTCGCCGGCGTGTTGAATGGGTAGCGCGCTGCCGCCGCGGCAAACTCGCGGTCGCTGATCGCCTGCTCCGCATGCGCCTTCAGCCCGTCGATCCAGCCATAGCCGACACCATCGCTGAACTGTTCCTTCTGCCGCCAAAGGATCGAATCCGGCAGCGCACCGTCGAATGCTTCACGCAGTACCGCTTTCTCGATGCGCCGCTGCCCGGCCATCTTGTGCGCGGCATCGAGGCCCATCGCCACGTCGATGAATTCCAGATCGAGGAACGGCACGCGCGCCTCCACACCCCAGGCCATCATCGCCTTGTTCGCGCGCAGGCAGTCGTAGCTGTGCAGCGCGTCGAGCTTGCGCACGGTTTCCTCGTGGAATGCCTCGGCCGACGGCGCCTTGTGGAAGTACAGGTAGCCGCCGAAGATCTCGTCGCTGCCTTCACCGGACAGCACCATCTTCACGCCCATCGCCTTGATCCGCCGCGCCAGCAGGTACATCGGCGTGGCGGCGCGGATGGTGGTGACATCGTAGGTCTCGATGTGGCGGATCACTTCGGGCAACGCGTCCAGCCCTTCCCAGAAGGTGTAGACGAAGCCGTGGTGCACGGTGCCCAGCGCCTCGGCGGCGACCTGCGCCGCGGCCAGGTCGGGCGAGCCCTCCAGCCCGATCGCGAACGAATGCAGGCGTGGCCACCACGCCTCGCTGCGATCGTCGTCCTCGACGCGCTCGCGAGCAAACCGGGCGGCGCAGGCGGCGACCAGCGAGGAATCCAGTCCACCGGACAGCAGCACGCCGTACGGCACGTCGGTCATCAGCTGGCGATGCACCGCCTGCTCGAACGCCTTGCGCAAGGCCGGCGCCGCCACGTCATGGCCGCGCGTGGCGGAGTAGTCGCGCCATGGCCTGGCGTAGTAGCTGCGCAGTTCGCCGCTGGCGCTGTCGTAGACATGGCCCGGAGGGAACGGCGCCACGTCGGCGCACACGCCGACCAGCGCCTTCATCTCCGACGCCACGCACAGGCGGCCTTGCGCATCGTGTCCCCAGTACAGCGGGCAGACGCCGATCGGGTCGCGGGCGATCAGGTAGCGCTGCGCCTCGCCGTCCCACAACGCGAACGCGAAGATGCCGTTGAGCCTGCCCACGAAGTCGCCGCCCTGCTCGCGGTACAGCGCGTTGATCACCTCGCAATCCGAGCCGGTGGTGAAGTCGTAGCTGCTGGCCGCACGCAGCTCGCGGTGGTTGTAGATCTCGCCATTCACCGCCAGCGCCAGCGCGCCGTCGCGCGATCGCAGCGGCTGCGCACCGCTGGCCGGATCGACGATGGCCAGCCGCTCGTGCACCAGGATCACCCCGGCATCGACGAACACCCCACTCCAGTCCGGCCCGCGATGACGCTGGCGCTGCGACAGTTCCAGCGCCTGCCGGCGCAACGAAGCGAGGTCGTCGCCCGGCTGCAAGTCGAACATTCCGAAAATCGAGCACATGGTGGAAGTTTCCTCGTTGCTAGTTGTGGATACCGCTCTTCTAGAAAGTCGGCCATGGATGGCCGGGTTTGCTCTTGCGCGGATGGACTCGCGCAAAAGTGACCGCACGGCCATGGATGGCCGGGTTTGCCCTGCGCGGAAGGACCCCCGCAAAAATCAAGCACGCAAAACGAAAAAGGCCCGCACTGGGCGGGCCTCTTTCGCGTATTCGATGAAACTTGCAGCTACGCGAGGGCCCGCCAACGGTTGGCGTTATTGTTCGCGCGATTATTGTTGTTACCGGCCAGCACGAAGCCGCGCGCGGAAGCCGCGGTGGAGTTCAAGCTGCTGGTGGCGAAGGAAGGCATGGCTCAACTTGAACAGATCATCCGACGCTTGGCAAGTGCTGGCACAGCCGTGACGCCAGCCGTCGCTTGCCGCTACATTGCCGCCAATGAGCCCTGACGCAACACGGATGTCTGCCCGCTCCCGCACCGACCCGGCACCGATGCCCGCCGGAGGGCGGCCACTGCGCTGGTGGATTCCGCTGCTGGCCTGGTTGCTGCGCGGCTTCTACTTCGGCCGCATCCGCATCGTCGGCGCCCATCGGCAACCTGTGCCGCGACGCGGCGGTCGACTGATCGTCAGCAGCCACCGCAACGGGGCGATCGACGGCTACACCGTGCTGCGGGCGTTTCCCGGCGCGCAGGGGCTGGTATCGATCCAGCTGCTGCGGCATCCGCTGCTGCGCTGGATGTTCGACGGCATCGCGGTGGTGCGCGACAAGGATCGCGAGCGCTACGGCGTACATCGCGCCGCGTTCGCCCATCCCGTCGAAGCCGGCTGTGCACAACTGCGCGCGGGCGGCGATCTGGCGATCTTTCCCGAAGGCAGCAGCGAATGGGGCTGGCAACCGCTGCCTTACCAGCGTGGCGCGGCGCGCATCGCGCGCACCTTGCTGGATGAGGGCGTGGCACTGGAGGTGGTGCCGCTGGGCCTGCACTACCAGGCGCCGGACCGCTTCCGTTCGCGCGTCGAGGCGCTGGTCGGCGTGCCGGTGAGCTTGCCTGCACGCGACGCCGATGAATCCGATCGCGACTGGGAGCGGCGCATTCATCAAGCGATCGCGACCGCACTCGACGCGGTCTCGGTGAACTGCCCGAACTCGGAAATCTTTACAGCGACGGAAGCCTTGGCGACGGTGCGGGCCGCAGCGGGCGAGTCCTATGCGCTGGCGTTCATCGATGCCCAGCAGCACCCGCAGGCACGGCCGCCACAACCACGCACCCGTTCATGGCCATGGGACTGGCTGGTGGTGGCGGCGTTCATGCTGTTGGCGGCGCCGGTGCTGCTGGCCGGCCGGTTCGCCGGTGGCAAGGCAGATGCGCGCAATACGGTGAGTTTTTTCCGCATCGTGGGCGGGCTGCTGGTGGCGATGGTCTGGCTGCCCTGTCTGCTGTTGATGACCGGGTTCTGGCCATGGCCGCTGCTGGTGCTGTGGCCGCTGGCCGCACTCGGCTGGTGGCGCTGGCCACGCGTGATGCATCGGGGGAATCCATGAACATGCCACGCATCGCGCGCTGGATCGGCCATGCCTTCGCCGCCGAGCTGTTGCTGATCCTGGTGCTCGGCAGCGTCGGCGCCTGGCGGCTGGACGACGGCGACCTGCATGCCGCCAGCGTGCTTGGCAGCATCGCCTGGCTGCTGTTGCTGGCCGCCACCCTGGCCGCGCCCGGCAGCGGCTGGGCGAACTGGAAAGGCACGCTGCAGTTCGTCGCCTGCTGGCTGATCTTTCCGCTGTTCAAGGCGATCCGCGAGGTGTTCATCCAGCACACCGCCGACGCGACGCTGCTCGCGCTGGATCGTGATCTGTGGGGTGGCCGCAGCCTGCCGGAACACCTGCTGGGCTGGGAACGGCCGTGGCTGTCGGAGCTGCTCAGCAGCGGCTACTTCCTGTTCTATTTCGTGGTGCTGCTGCCGGCGATCGTGTTCAGCGTGCGGCGCAGCAACCCCGAGGCGCAGGCGTTCTTCCTCGGCCTGACCCTGATGTATCTGGTCGGCTTTGCCGGCTACCTGCTGGTGCCGGCCGGCGGACCGTACATGGCGTTCCCCGAAGTGTTTCCCTATCCCGTGCACGGCGGCGCGATGACGGCCCTGCTGGCCGGCGTGGTCAAGGCCGGCATCACCGGCATGGATGTGTTCCCCAGCCTGCACAGCGGCATCGGCGTATACGTGCTGGGCTTCTTCGCGCTGGGCAGGTACCGGCGCATCGCGCTGCTGCTGGCGCCGATCATCCTGGCGCTGGTGGTGGCCACGTTGTACCTGCGCTATCACTACGGCATCGACGTGCTGTGCGGGATCGCCCTCGCCGCCGCGGTGCTCGCCTTCATCCAGCGTTACCGCAAGGAAACCCTCGCATGACCCAGCTCTTCGCGTTCACCGATCCGCAGGCCGCCGAGCATGCCGTCAGCGGCGGCAAGGGCGCCAACCTGGCCCGCGCCGCGCAGCACCTGCCGGTGCCGCCCGGCATCGTGGTCGGCAGCGAGGTCTATCGCGAGTTCGTGGCGCCGTTGCACGAGGCGATCCGTCACGTGCTGGACGACGCCGCGCTCGACCACGCCGCGCGCAGCGAGCGCATCCAGGCCCTGCTGCTGGCGCAGCCGTTGCCGTCGTCACTGCGCGGCGAGCTGGCCGCCAAGCTGGAAGCACTCGATCTGGCCGATGCGCCGGTGGCGGTGCGTTCCTCCGGCACGCTGGAAGACCTGCCCGGCGCTGCGTTCGCCGGCCAGCACGACACCTTGCTCGGCATTCGCGGCGTCGATGCCGTGCTCGACGCGATCCGCCGCTGCTACGCCTCGCTGTGGAATGCTCACGTGCTGCCGTATCGCGAACGGATGGGGCTGAACCACCTGGATGCGGCGATGGCCGTGGTGGTGCAGAAGATGGTGCTGGTGGACGAGCGCGAAGCCGCCGGCGTGGCGTTCTCGATCGACCCGGTGCGCGGCGCGCTGGACCAGGTGCTGATCAACGCCGCGTTCGGCCTCGGCGAAACCGTGGTCGGCGGCGAGGAACCGGTCGACGAATACCGCCTCAAGCGCAGCGACATGAGCGAGGTCGAGGCGGTGATCGCCGAGAAGCCGCAGGCGCTGGTCACCGATGCCGCCGGCGGTACCCGCCACACGCCGTTGTCGGCCGAACAGGCGCACGCCCCTGCCCTCGCCGAAGCACAACGCCGCGCCGTGACGCAGCTGGCGTTGGCCGCCGAGCAGCACTTCGGCTTTCCACAGGACATCGAATGGGCGTGGCAGGACGGCACGCTGTACCTGCTGCAGTCGCGCGCGGTGACGCGCATCCCGGCGCGCTGGACCCGCGACGAATCGGCCGAGCGCTTTCCCAACCCGGTCACCCCGCTGACCTGGGACCTGTGCGAAGCCGGCTTCCATGCCTCGCTCAACCACAGTTTCAGGTTGATGGGCCTGCCGCCGTTCGGCGACAAGTGGTTCGCGATGCGCGACTACTACATCTACGGCAACCAGAACGCGGTCGAACTCTACAGCGGCCGCACGCCGGCGAAGATGTTGAAGGACGTGGAAAGCATCCGCGCCGCGCTGCCGCAGATCGCGGCGCAGTTCGCCTGGGTGCAGGAGCTGCCGGTGCGCTGGATGCGCGACCTGGACACCTATCTGCTCGGCATCGGCGCCCTGATGCGCGAGCCGCTGGACGGCCGCCCGCTGAACGAGCTGTGGGATTACGTGCTGCGCATCAACGCGCTGGGCGCCAGCTACTTCCTGCCCAACATCGCGATCTCGCTGACCCAGCGCACGCTGTACGTGGCCCTGCAGCAGATGCTGCGACTGGCGTTGCCGGCCGACCAGGCGCAGCAGGTGTTCGACCAGTTGCTGGCAGTCACCGACACCAAGACCGGCCAGGTCAACGCCGAACTGTGGTCGCTGTCGCGACTGCTTCGCATGGACGCCGCCCTGCATGCGCGGCTGCGCAGCGGCCCCAGCGTCGAACTGCTGGAAGACCTGCCGCAGCACCCTGCCTTCCACGCCGAGTTCCAGCGCTTCCTGGCCCGCCATGGCCATCGCGAACTGGACTTCGATGCCTACCACCCGACCTGGGTCGAGGCGCCGCAGATCGTGCTGGACCAGCTGAAGATGCTGGTCGATCGTCCCGACGAGGACCGCGCCGCCGCCGAACTGGCGCAGAAAGCCGCCCAGGCGACCATGGAGCACAGCGTGCTCAGCCACGCGCCGGAGGAACTGCGCTACCTGGTGCACGAGGTGATCCGGCTGGCCCGCACGTATACCGCGCTGGACGACCTGGAGCATTACCAGACCACCCGCCTGCACCTGCCGTTCCGCCGCGGCCTGAAGGCGATCGGCGCACAGCTGGTCGAACGCGGCGTGCTGGCCGATCCGATGGACGTCTATTTCGTGCCGCTGGCCGTGCTCGATGGCGCGTTGCATAGCGGCGAGCTGGTCCCGATCACGGAAGCCGCCGCCCGACACAAGAGCGGTTACCTGGCGGCCTGCGCACGCACGCCGGACTGGATCTTCGGCGAGGCGGAACCGGTCGAGGTCGACGGCAGCCACGTGCTCAAGGGCCTGGGCGGCAGCCCCGGCATCGTCGAGGGCGAGGTATTCGTGGTGCGCAGCCCGGAGGACTTCCCGCACTTCCCCAAGGACGCGATCCTGGTGGCGCGCACTACCAACCCGGCGTGGACGCCGCTGTTCTACCAGGCCTGCGGCGTGATCACCGAAAGCGGCGGCCCGCTGTCGCACGGCGCGGTGACCGCACGCGAACTGGGCCTGCCGGCGGTGATGAGCGTGCGCCACGTGATGCGTCTGCTGGTCAATGGCCAGCGCGTGCGCATCGACGGCCGCCACGGCACCGTCGAAGTCCTCAGTCCGCCGTGATCCAGCGCGTGGCTTCCTCGACCTCGGCACCGTGGAACAGGCGGAACTGGGCCGGGATCGCGAAGCTGAAAGCCGTGGCGGTACCGCGCAGCCACGGCACATCGGTGACCAGCGCCACGCGATCCCAGCCGCTGAAATGGCGCATGCCGAGCTTGGCGTCGTCCCACATCGCGCCGGCGTCGAAGCCGGTGAAATCGTCGGCGGTGACGTACAGCAGGCGCAGCTTGCGGTTCAGCGCAAACGCCGCCTCCACATCCGGCACGATGATGCTTTCGTAATCCGCCGACGTGACCTGTCCATGGGCGCGGAAGCCCAGCGTGCCGGGCGGCAGTCCTTCGATCTGTGCGATCACGGGCGTTCTCCCTCGATGACGTCAGAAGCAGTCTGATCCGCGCCACGTGAAAACCGCGCAAGAGACGCCCGCTCATGGGCGCAGGAACTTCAGGCCGGCTCGATGTGCCTCAGCAGCAGGCGCGGGCTTTCGCGACCCTGCCAGTCGTTGATGACCAGCTCGTAGGCCGCGCGCAGCCGCGGCGGCGGTGGCTGGCCGTGGTAGGCGTTGAACATCACGGCGTCGTGCACGGCGCCATCGCGAGGGTCTCGCAACTGCAGGCGCAGATGGCATTCACCCATCACCTTCCAGCTGGCGCAATCGAACAGGTTGTCGAACAGCGGTTCGGGGAACGCCTGGCCCCACGGACCGGCAGCGCGCAACTGCCGGGCCAATGCCAGCGTGGCGGCGCCGGGCGGCAGCTCGCCGTCGGTGTGCAGCACCGCCTGCAGGCGTTCGGGTTCGATCAGTTCGCGTGCGACGGCATCGAAGGCAGCGGCGAAGCGCGGATAGTCCGCTGCTTTCAGGCTGAGCCCGGCGGCCATCGCGTGGCCACCGAAGCGCTCGATCAGGCCGGGCTGGCGCGCATCGATGACGGCCAGCGCATCGCGGACATGGAAGCCGGGGATCGAGCGTGCCGAACCCCGCAAGTGCTCGACGTCGTCCTCGCTGGCCGGGGCGAAGGCGATCACCGGACGGTGCAGCCGTTCCTTCAGTTTCGAGGCGACCAGGCCCACCACGCCCGCGTGCCAGGACGGCTCGAACAGGGCCACGCCGATCGCGTCGATGTCGGAAAGACCCGCCACCATCTGTTCCGCCTCGGCCACCATCGATGCCTGCAGGTCGCGGCGTTCGCGATTGATCGCATCGAGTTGCGCGGCGCAGTGGCGCGCGCGCGCCAGGTCATCGGTGAGCAGGCATTCCACGCCCAACCGCATGTCTTCCAGCCGCCCCGCGGCGTTCAGGCGCGGCCCCACGGCGAAGCCCAGATCGCTGGCGCACAGCGTCGCGAGGCTGCGCTTGCCCACCTCGACCAGGGCGCCGATGCCGGCGCAGGCGCGACCGCTGCGCATGCGTTGCAGGCCGGCTTCGACCAGCACGCGGTTGTTGAAATCCAGCGGCACCAGGTCGGCCACCGTGCCCAGCGCGACCAGGTCGAGCAGGCTGGACAGGTCCGGCTCGGCACTCGCGAAGGCGCCCTGCTCCCGCAACACGGCGCGCAGGCTCAGCAGCAGGTAGAACATCACGCCGACGCCGGCCAGCATCTTGCTGGGGAACGGGTCGCCGGCCAGGTTCGGATTGACCATCGCGTCGCAGTCCGGCAACTGCTCGCCGGGCAGGTGGTGGTCGGTGACGATGACGCGGATGCCGCGCGCTTTCGCCGCAGCCACGCCGGCCACGCTGGCCACGCCGTTGTCGACGGTGACGATCAACCGGGGCGTCGGCTGCAGCGAGGCCACGAAGGCGGCGCTCAAGCCGTAGCCGTGGGTGAAGCGATTCGGGATCGCGTAGTTGACCCGCTGCGCGCCGAGCAGGCGCAATCCGCGCACGGCCACGGCGGTGCCGGTGGCGCCGTCGCAGTCATAGTCGCCGGCGACCAGGATCGACCAGTCGTCGCGGATCGCCTCGGCCAGCAAGGCCACCGCCTGATCCATCCCGCCCAGCAACTGCGGCGCCAGCATGCGCGCCAGCCGGTGCTCGACCTGGGCCGGTTGCAGCACGCCGCGCGCGGCGTAGACCTGCTGCAACACCGGATGCACCGACTCCGGCCAGCCGGCGGGGATGCCGCGACTTTCGCGGCGACGCAGCTGCAGGACGCTCAACGTCCGCCCCGGCGCCACACGCGCAGGCGATGCCATGGCTTGCGCTGCCAGCGTTCGCCGCTGGCGAAGTGCAACAGCACCGGCTGCCGCGCCAGCAAGGGCTGCACCGCCGGCCACCAGCGTGCGGCGATCTCGTGGGCCGGCAGGTCCTGCAGGTCGACCAGCCAGCCCGCGCGGGCGCTGGCGATGGCCTCGACGCTGCGTGCCTGCTGCGTGATGCCGGCGTGCGCGGCCAGCGCGCGCAGCAACACGTCGTCGCTGATCACGCCGACGAGCTCACTGCCGATCCTGGTCGGCAGGCGACCGCCGCCCCACAGCCACAGGCTGTTCACCGGCGACAAACCGCGCGCCTGCCGTTGCGCATTCAGCGGATGCTGGTGCAGCAGCACCTGGATGTCGTTGAGCAGGACGCGCCAGCGACGCCCTTCCGGCCCTTGCGGCAGATGCTGGGCGAGGTCTTCGCCCAGCGCCTGGGCGGGCGCGGCGAACTCGGGCAGCGCCATGTCCGCGGGCAGCCGCAGATGCCAGTGGTCCGGCGAGGAAACCTCCAGCTGCATGCCGGCCTCGTCGAATACCGCGCGCAGGCTCTCGGCCAGCGTCCGGGCTGCGTCGATATCCAGTTGCAGGCGACCGCAGGCCAGCAAGCGCACGCCATTCATGTCCGGCTGCACCCAGGCCGGATCGGCCGACAGCCACAGGCCGTCACCCGCATCGCCGGCCAGGAACTGGCGGGTGATCGCCGCGGCGGGAAGATCCGCGCCGATGTTCGTGAAGTGGTCGGCCAGCCCGCCAAGATACCCATCGCCGCCGGCGGCAAGGCGGTCGGCCCGGGCCAGCCATTCGCGCAGCGGGTAGCCCGCTGCGAAGTGCGCTAGCGCGGGCAGCCATAATTGCAGCGAAGGGATGGCGGTCGACATCGGCTACGCCTCCAGTTGTTCCATCAGCGTCAGCCATTCGCCTTCCAGCGCTTCCTTCTCGCTGCGCAACTCGGCCTGGCGCTGGCCCAGTCGCATCATCTCCTGGGTCGGGCCGTTATAAGTGGCCGGATCGGCGAGCTGCGCCTCCAGCGCGGCCAGCTCGGTATCGATGGCGGCGGTGCGCGTCTCGATCTTCTTCACCCGCTGGCGCGCGGCCTTTTCGTCATCGCGCTGGGCGGCCGCCTGGCGACGGCGCTCCTCCGGCGAAACCTCGACCACCTTGACCACCACGGGCTTGGCCGCACCGGCCTTCGCCGCCTTCTTGCTGGCCGAGCCGCGATTCTTCAGCCAGCGGGCGTAGTCGTCGAGGTCGCCGTCGAACGGTTCCACCACGCTGTCGGCCACGCGCCAGAAGCTGTCGCAGACCAGGCCCAGCAGGTGGCGGTCGTGCGAGACCAGCACCAGGGCGCCGTCGAAATCGGCCAGCGCGTCGGCCAGCGCCTCGCGCATGTCCAGGTCGAGATGGTTGGTCGGTTCGTCCAGCAGCAGGAGGTTCGGCTTGTCCCAGGCGATCAGTGCCAGGGCCAGGCGCGCCCGTTCGCCGCCGGAGAAACCGTCGACCGATTCGAACGCGCGATCGCCGGCAAAATTCCAGTTGCCGAGGAAGTCGCGCATCACCTGCGTCGCCACCCCCGGCGCCTTGTCCATCAGGTGATCGAGCGCGCTGGCGCCTTCGCGCAGGCTTTCCACCGTGTGCTGGGCGAAGTAGCCGATGCTGAGGTCCTTGTGCACCTTGCGCTCGCCGCCGAACGGTTCCAGCTCGCCCACCAGGGTTTTCACCAGGGTGGATTTGCCAGCGCCGTTGGGACCGAGCAGGCCGATCCGCTCACCCGCTTCTATAGAAAAACGCACGTCGGCCAGCACGATGTTGGCCACTTCGTCGTTGCCTTCGCGGCTGGACGGATCGGCAGCGTAGCCCGCGGTGATGTCTTCCAGTTGCAGCATCGAATCCGGCAGGCGGCCGGGCACCGGGAAGCTGAAGCTGAAGGGCCGCTCGGCGCGCACCGCCTCGGTGCCGGCCAGCTTCTCCAGCCGCTTCATCCGCGACTGCGCCTGCTTGGCCTTGCTGGCCTTGGCCTTGAAGCGGTCGACGAAGGACTGCAGGTGCGCCCGCTCGGCCTGCTCGCGTTCGTGCGAGATCTGCTGCTGGCGCAACTGCTCGGCGCGCAGGCGCTCGAACGCGCTGTAGTTGCCGGTGTACAGCTTGGCCTTGCCGTCGTTGAGGTGCAGCGTGTGGGTGATCACGCCGTCGAGGAACTCGCGGTCATGCGAGATGATCAGCAAGGTGCCCTGGTAGCGGCGCAGCCATTCCTCCAGCCAGAGCACGGCGTCGAGGTCGAGATGGTTGGTCGGCTCGTCCAGCAGCAGCAGGTCGGACGGGCACATCAGCGCCCGCGCCAGGTTCAGTCGCCCACGCCAGCCACCGGAGAACTCCTGCACCGCGCGCTCGTGGGTTTCCGGGGGAAAGCCCAGCCCGTGCAACAGGCGTCCGGCGCGGGCACGGCCGTCGTAGCCGTTCAACTCCTCGATGCGGTGGTGCGCCTTGGCCATCGCATCCATGTCGCCACGTTCGCCGGCCTCCGCCTCGGCGTTGATCGCCGCGGCCAGTTCCTCGTCGCCGCCCAGCACGTAGTCGATCGCCGCATCCGGCAGCGCCGGGGTTTCCTGCGCCACCGAGGCCAGTCGCAACTTGCCCGACATCTCCAGTTCGCCGGCGTCGCCTTCCAGCTTGCCCTGCAGGGCGGCGAACAGGCTGGACTTGCCGCAGCCGTTGCGGCCGATCACGCCCAGGCGCCAGCCACTCTGGATCACCAGGTCGATGTCGGAAAGCAGCAGACGGCTGCCACGGCGCAAGGCGAAATGTCGAAAGGAAATCATGAAAAACCCGGGCTGAAACGGACGGGTCGTCGCCCGCAGCCGCCCATGATAGCGGCGATCAGGCTATTCTCGACCAGTCACCGGGCCTGGCCGAATGCCGAACCCATCGCAATCGCCCGTGTCCGGCATGGCGTAGCATGGGCGCTTCTGCTACAACGACGCCGCATACAGCCTTGCAGGGAGAGGGGGAGCCAATGATCAAGTTCACCAGTATTTTGCCGATCGTCGTCTTGGCGGCAGGCGCTGCCTTCGCCGCACCGCAGACTGCGGCCGCCGCGCAGCACAAGCATGGCGACAGCCTGCTGGTGCATCGCGTGCAGCAGGAAAAGGGCATGAACCTGCCCCGCCGCGGCCTCAGCATGAGCCAGGTCGAGAAGACCTGGGGCGCACCGCAGCGCAAGCTGTCCCCGCGCGGTGGCGACACCGCCAAGCACCCGCAGATCAATCGCTGGGAATACGCGAACTTCATCGTGTACTTCGAACACAGCCACGTGATCCATTCGGTGCTGAACACGCCGGCAGGCAACAACACCAATCCGTCCGCGGTCAACTGATCCGGCTTCATGAAGGCGCGGCCCGCAGCGATGCGGGCCGCGTTTTTGTGTGCGCGTGTCCGCCGCGTCGTACACTTTGCGGTCGCGCGCCAAACCCGGCGTGCCCAGCGTGCACACGAGATCACCCCGCATGACCGACCACAACCTGCGCCTGCCCGCGGAATGGGAACCGCAATCCGCCGTCCTGATCGCCTGGCCGCACGCGGACACCGACTGGGCCGAACGACTGGCCTCGGTGGAAACCACCTACGTGGCGCTGGCCGCCGCCGTCACGCGGTTCCAGCGGCTGATCATCGTGGTCGCCGATGCCGACTTGCGTGCGCACGTGGAAGGCCTGCTCGCCGACGCCGGCGTGGACTTGTCGAAGCTGCGCTGCATCACCCTGCCCTACGACGACACCTGGCTGCGCGACTCCGGCCCGATCACGCTGAAGGGCGGTGCCCGGGGCTTCCAGCTCACCGACTTCCGCTTCACCGGCTGGGGCGGCAAGTTCGGCGCCGAACAGGACGATGCCCTGGTCGCCGGCCTGGTTGCCGCGGGCGTGTTCGGCCACGCCGCGCACAAGCGCATCGACTGGGCGCTGGAAGGTGGCGGCATCGAGAGCGACGGCGTGGGCAGCATCCTCACCACCTGGCGCTGCCTGGTGCAGCGCCACCCGGAACAGTCGCGCGAGGAAATGAGCGCCATCCTGCGCGACGGCCTGCACGCCGATCGCGTGCTGTGGCTGGACTATGGCTACCTCGAAGGCGACGACACCGACGCCCACATCGACACCCTGGCCCGCTTCGCGCCGGACGACCGGATCGTGTTCCAGGCCTGCGACGACGCCAGCGATCCGCACCACGAGGAGCTGCAGCGCATGGCCGGCGAGCTGGCCGCGCTGCGCACCGTCGATGGCCGTCCATATCAGCTGTATCCGCTGCCGTGGCCGCGGCCCATCCTTGATAAAAGCGGCATCGACGAGGGACGCCGACTCGCCGCGTCCTATGCGAACTACCTGATCGTCAACGGCGCCGTGCTGGTACCGGCCTACGACGACCCGGCCGACGCCGAGGCCGCCCGCATCATCGGCGCGGCGCATCCGGGCCGCGAGATCGTGCAGGTACCGTGCCGGCCGCTGATCTGGCAGAACGGCAGCCTGCACTGCATCACCATGCAGCTGCCGGCCGGGCTGGCCTGAGCCGCATCGGCTAAACTGCAGGGTCTGTTTCGCCTGGCGCCATGCCGAGGATAGCCCCGATGACCCGCAAGACCCTGAAGGTCGCCCTGCTGCAGGAAACCGACCGCGGCAGCCGTGACGCCAATCTCGATGCGATCGAAGCCGGCCTGCGCGAAGCCGCGGCCGCCGGCGCCGAACTGGTGCTGCTGCAGGAACTGCACAACGGGCCGTACTTCTGCCAGCACGAGTCGGTCGAAGTGTTCGACCAGGCCGAGACGATCCCCGGCCCCGGCACCGAGCGCATCGGCAAGCTGGCCGCAGAACTGCAGCTGGTGGTGGTCGCCTCGCTGTTCGAGAAGCGGGCGACCGGGCTGTACCACAACACCGCCGTGGTCTTCGATCGCTCGGCGGCGATCGCGGGCAAGTATCGCAAGATGCACATTCCCGACGATCCGGCCTTTTACGAAAAGTTCTACTTCACCCCGGGCGACCTCGGCTTCGAGCCGATCGACACCTCGGTCGGCCGGCTCGGCGTGCTGGTGTGCTGGGACCAGTGGTATCCGGAAGCGGCGCGCCTGATGGCGCTTGCCGGCGCCGAACTGCTGCTCTATCCCACCGCGATCGGCTGGGACCCGAACGACGAACAGGCCGAGAAGGACCGCCAGCGCGACGCCTGGATCACCGTGCAGCGCGGTCACGCGGTGGCCAACGGCCTGCCCCTGCTGTCGTGCAACCGCACCGGCTACGAAGCGGACCCGACGGCGACAGGCGCGGGCATCCAGTTCTGGGGGTCGAGCTTTGTCGCCGGTCCGCAGGGCGAATACCTGGCCCAGGCCGGCACGGAAGGCCGCGAACTGCTGCTGGCCGACGTGGACCTGGCGCGCAGCGAGCATGTGCGGCGGATCTGGCCGTTCCTGCGCGATCGCCGCATCGATGCCTACGCCGACCTGCTCAGGCGCTACCGCGACTGAAACCGGACGGGCATGCTGCCTGCTTGTTCCGCATGGCCTTCGTCCCCATGCTTGGACTTTCCCTTCAGACCGGCCCGCTGATCGCATGAGTGTCCCCGAAACCGAAGTCACCACGTCGCCCGCCGCGCTCGACGGCCAGCCGATCGAACGGGTGCAACGCGATGGCGTGGAGTACGTGGTGCTGGGCACCGCGCACGTATCGCGCAGCAGCATGGAGGCGGTCGAGGCCCTGCTCGATCACGAGCACTTCGATGCGGTGGCGGTGGAACTCTGCGACAGCCGCGCGCAAAGCATGCGCGACCCCGAAGCGTTCAAGCAGATGGACCTGTTCAAGGTGATCCGCCAGGGCAAGGCCGGCATGGTCGCCGCCAGCCTGGTGTTGTCGACGTTCCAGAAGCGCCTCGCCGACCAGTCCGGCATCCAGCCCGGCGCCGAAATGAAGGCGGCGATGGATGGCGCCGAGCGACGCAACCTGCCGCTGTGGACGATCGACCGCGAGGTCGGCACCACGCTGAAGCGGGCCTGGCGCAGCGTGGGTTTCTGGCAGCGCTTCGGCCTGCTCGGCGGCCTGCTGGCCAGCGTGTTCGATCGCGAGGAGATCGCCCAGGGCGACATCGAGAAACTGAAGCAGGAAGACCTGCTCGAAAGCGCGTTCAGCGAATTCGCCACCGGCTCCAAGCCGCTCTACGACAGCCTGATCGGCGAACGCGATGCCTTCATGGCCGCACGCCTGCGCCAGGAAGCGGCAAGCTCGGCTGGCACGGCGAACCGCCGCGTGCTGGTGGTGATCGGCGCAGGTCACCTGAAGGGCATGTGCACCCTGCTGCGCGATCAGCAGGACGATCCCGCGGCCAGGGTTGCCGAGCTGGCCGCGTTGCCGCCCAAGGCGCGCTGGCCGAAATGGCTTGCGGTGGGCCTGGTGCTGCTGGTGTTCGCCGCCATCGCCTGGGCCTTCCATCAGAACGCGGCACTGGGCGCGCAGGCGCTGCGTGACTGGGTGCTGTTCACCGGCGGCTTCGCCGCGCTGGGCGCGCTGGCAGCCGGCGGTCATCCGGTCAGCATCCTGGCCGCCTTCATCGCCGCACCGATCAAGCCGTTCCGTCCCGGCATCCCCGCCGGCGGCATCAGCGCGATGGCCGAAGCCTGGGTGCGTCGCCCCCGAGTGGTCGACTTCGACACCTTGCGCGACGACATCGTGCACTGGAGCGGCTGGTGGAAGAACCGCGTGGCACGCACCCTGCTGAACTTCTTCCTGGTCAGCGTGGGCACGATCATCGGCGAGTACAGCGCCGGCATCCACATCTTCAAGAGCTTGTTCTGACGCGCCGCGCGTGACAGGCCTGCGCCGGGCGCATGCTACGATGCGCGCCGCCTGCAGCCGTGCTGCAGCTCGCTCCGACATCCGGCCCGGATGGCGAAACTGGTAGACGCAAGGGACTTAAAATCCCTCACCCTCACGGGTATCCCGGTTCGATCCCGGGTCCGGGCACCAGTAAAAACAATGACTTACCGAGATAGCTTGTTGCAGCGCCGTTTCCCATGGGACACTCACGGGACACAACGCCCAACAAGGGACAATCATGGCCACCATTGTTCGACGAGTCGCGAGCGACGGGACAACGAGCTATCAGGTGAAGGTGCGCGTCCGTGGAGAGCGTCCGCGCTCGCGCACGTTCAAGCGCAAGACCGATGCAGCCGCCTGGGCAGCGAAAGCCGAGAGCGACATGGGGCACGGCGCATATGTGCCGACTACTGCTGATCGCCGCCGCACGCTTGCCGAGCTGATCGACAAGTTCACCGCCGAATATCTCCCCGTAAAGCCGAACAACAAGGACGGTGCAAAGGTCACCGCCATGCTGCAGTGGTGGAAAGATCGCGCCGGGTTCGTGACGCTGGACAAGCTCACACCGCAGACGGTCGTCGGCTATCGCGCCGAGCTATCCACGCAACCCTCCAAGCGCGGCGGCGGGCCACTGTCGGGCGCCACCGTGAACCGCTATCTCGCCGCCCTGTCAGCCGTCTGCAAGTGGGCGTGGAAAGAGCTTGGCTGGTTGCCGTCTAATCCCGTGCTGGCAATCAGTAAGCGCAGCGAGGGCGCGGGCGTGGTGCGGTTCCTGTCTGATGACGAGCGCAAGGCGTTGCTGGCCGCGTGCCGCGCCAGCGAAGATCCGAACATCTACTGCGCCGTCATGCTCGCGCTGGCCACTGGGGCGCGCCGAAGCAACATCTACGGCTTGCGCTGGGAGCATGTCGACTTCGACCGGCTCACCCTGCACTTCCCTGACACCAAGAACGGCGAGCCGCGCCGCGTGCCGATCGTGGGGCCTGCGGTGGCTGCCATGCGCGCGCAGCTCGACCGCGACCCGACGCAATCCGGCTGGGTCTTCAAGGGCCGCAGTGACGACGCGCCGGCCAATCTGGATAAGCCGTGGGCGAAGGTGCGCGATGCGGCCGGGCTGGTCGACTTCCGATTCCACGACCTGCGCCACACGACGGCAAGTTATCTCACGATGAACGGCGCGAGCCTCGCCGAAGTTGCCGAGGCGCTGGGCCATCGCACGCTGGTCATGGCGCGGCGCTACTCGCACATGACCGGAGACCACACGCGCGGAGTGCTTGAGCGCATGGCGGGCAAGTTTTTGGAGGGCGAGGAATGACGAAGTACCTCACCCGGGAGCAGATCTTCCTAGCTGCGCAGGACGAACGGCTGCGGAAACTTTCAGAGCTCGCAGACGGCGGGGACAGTGACGCCGTGCGCGAGCTACACGTTTTTCTGGCCAGTTGCTTGGAGGAAGGAACCGACACTGCAGCGGTACGCGCGTTCCTCGCCGATATGCACAAAAGCATGGGAAAAGGTGTGGCCGCAGATGTTGCCATGATGAGCAAGCCGACGACCGGACGGCCCCGAAATGATCTGCGCGACGAAAGGCTGTACTGGTTCGTTCACGACCGTGTGACCTGGTGGGACTTGCTGGAATATCGGCGTGAGGAAATCGAAACCAAGTACGGACCCAAGCCCCCGCGCCCGACCATCACGTACATCTATGAGCAGGCCGCCGCAGAGTTCCATTTGAGCGCAAGCACCATCAAGGGCATTTATCTGAGGGTGAAAGCAAACCAAGCACGGACGTAAAAGCCCCCCGTTTATCTCGTCCTAGACCCCCTAGGACCATCTCCACACCGGCCAACTATGGCCATCAAGTGCGGAGACGGACATGCAACGCAATCTGAAATCGGTTTCACAGTTCGCGGCTGATTCGCCCTTCACCGAATCGCAAATTCGCTGGTGGATCTTCAACGCCGCAGCCAACGGCCTGCAGCCGGCAATCGTCCGCATCGGCCGCCGCGTGTACATCGACGTTGACGCCTTCGGCCGCTGGATAGACGAGCAGCAAGCCGGGCAGGTGGCGGCATGAACGCCCCGCTGCCGCCGCCACCGCCCATCCCCGAACGCACCGCGCACGATTTGCTGTGCGACCGCGCGGACGCCCTGGCAAGGGCGATGTATCAAACCTTCCCCGAAGTGCCGCTGACTGTGGCGGCTTATATACAGGCAGAGCTGTTGCGTATTCGCGTCGAGCACGCCACCCCGACGAAAGCACGATTTTTCGTGGACATCTTCGAGTATTTCGCGCGCACCGATGCACATTACGCGGCGATTACCGCCCTTGTCGCCACACTCGACATGATCGCCCGAAGCATGGGCGAGGCGGTAGAGCTATGAGCGGCGCCGTCGATTTTCGCCACCGCTGGGGTGTGGATTGGTCGCAAAGCGCGTTCCCCGGGTTCCCCCTTGAACTCCACGCATGGTCTGCCATCGTTCGCCGTAACGCCCCGGACAACCCCGACGATGTTGCGGTTTTCATGGCGGCCACCGTCGCGGCCACGCTCGCGCACACCGCCGCGGGTTCGGCAGGACTCGCCATACTCGCAGACCTTGTGACCCGTGGATTCAATGGCTGCGATACGGCCGTCATGATCCGGCGCGGCATGGATTGGACCCGCGCCAATGCGAAGGCCCGCGAAACCGCATTGCGGCGCTTGGGCCATTGCAGCGGCGATATTGCGGCCGCGCTACGACGCGCAGGTCACGCCGCAGACGTGCCGGCTGAAATCGAGGAATGCCGCGTCGAGCTGACGGACCGCGAAGAATGCCCGCAAAACCCGATGCCCCTGGGCGTGGGCTTGTGGAGCTGGGCACAATTAATCCCCGCCGTGAAATGTTGGCGCCGTATGTTGGCCGCGTTCAATCGCCTTTACCTATGGCGTGAGCGTCCGCTGTGTTCGCCCCGGGCGGTTCGCGCGGCCCGTGACGCCATCGCAAAACCGGTGAAGCCATGACCGCCGCGACAGTTGCGGCACAGGCCGCCCGGATAGCCGCCAGGACTGCCGCGTGGGACTGCCGCCGCCCGAGCTTGGGCGAGGTGCTGGATGTCGCCGAACGCCTTGCGGAGCTGGTTTGGCGGGTGAATGAACTGGGCGCCGGTGAAGGATTCGGCGCACCGGCACGCACTGCCACAGCGCTCGCACAGCACGTCGCCACAACGGCCCGTGCGCTCCGTACAAACACCACCGGCTGGCTGCAGTGCGTGCCGCTACCGGACTCCGTACACGGTGCCCAACGCTTGAACGCCGAGCTCGCCTGTTCTCTGGCCGCGCTGAGTCGCCTCTTTAAAGGGAATCTTGATGAACTCGCCGACTAGCGCACTCGCCACCGCTGCCGCTGACCTCGCGCGCGTGGGCTGGCGCGTGCTTCCCTTGCGCCCTAGCTCGAAACTCCCGATGTTGGAACGTTGGCCCGAGCGCGCCACCAGTGACGCGGCGACCGTTGTAGCGTGGTGGGCAGAAACGCCCGCAGCAAACGTTGGCATTGCTACCGGCGCGGGCGTGTTTGTGCTCGACGTCGACGTCACCGACGGCAAGAGCGGCGCCGCGTCCCTGGCCGCGCTGGAAGCTGCACACGGGCCACTGCCCGCCACGCTCGAAACCGTCACGGCCAGCGGCGGGCGTCACCTCTACTTCGCCAGCGCGGAGCCCGTGCGGAATAGCGCCGGCAAGCTGGGCGCCGGTCTCGACATTCGTGGTGCCGGTGGTTTTGTCGTCTCGCCTCCGAGCGTGACCGACCGCGGCGCGTATCGCTGGGGGAGGCTGGCGCCCGTCGCGCCAGCGCCTGACTGGATGCTGCGCCTAGCACTGGAGGCCGCGCCCACGGCGGCAGCGGCGCCAGCTATCCCCGCCAGCGTCGAGCCCACTCCCGAGCTGCTGGACGACCTGCGCAGCGCGCTCGCTGCGCTCCCCGCGGACAACCGCACGGACTGGATTGCTGTCGGCGCGGCGCTGCGCCCGCTGGGCGATGTGGGCCGAGATCTGTGGATCGAATGGAGCGCGACAAGCCCGAAGCACGACCCGCAGCGCGATCCCGACACGTGGGAAACGATCGGCCACGATTCGACCGGCCCAGCCGCGATCTTCGCGCGTGCAGCGCGCGCCAGGTGGATCAATCCCCGCTCAATGCTTGCCGCCGCCGCGCGCGTGCTGGCCGATGGCACGACGACGACACCGGGCAAGCCCGCGGGCGCCCATTCCCCGTGTTCGCATCTGTCGAACGCCCATCGCATCGTGCAGCACTACGGCGATCGGCTGCTGTACGTCGAGGGCATCGGCTGGCACACCTGGTCCCCGCCATGGAAACATGACGAACTGGCCACGCGCCGCATCGTGCAGGGACTGGGGCGCATCATCGCGGCCGAAGCAGTCAGCATGGGCGACTGGGTTGCCGCTGCGCCCGACAAGCCACAGCGTGAGCTGCGCGAGAAAGCACTGGTCGAGCGCTTCAAATGGGCGAGCCTAAGCGAATCGGAGAAGGTGCTGGAGCCATCCTTGCGCATGGCCGCCGCGCTGCTGAATTGCAAGGCGGCAGATCTGGACGCAAACCCCGATTTGTTGGGCTTGCCCGATGGTGTGCTGGATCTGCGCGCCGGCTCCGCGCGCCCGCACCTGCAGGCCGACCGGGTTACGAAGGTGGCCGGATGCGACTTCGACGCAACCGCGCCCGCGCCGACCTGGACCGCGTTTGTTGCCGAGATCCTGGGCGGCGATGCGGACCTTATCGACTACGTGCAGAAGCTGGCCGGCTACACCCTGAGCGGGCGCCGCGGCGAACACTTGCTGCCCATCCTGTACGGCAGCGGCGCGAACGGCAAAAGCACGTTCATCGGCGCCCTGCAATCCATGCTCGGGGAGTATGCGAGCAGCGCCGCGCCGGGCCTGCTGATCCAGCGCAGTGCCGACCAACACGCCAGCGCTACATCCGACCTGCAGGGGCGGCGCCTTGTCGTCGTGAGCGAGACCGGCGAGTTCGGACGCCTAAACGAAGAACAGGTTAAGGCGCTCACCGGCGGCGACCGCGTTCACGCACGACGCCTGTACCAATCCGCTTTCGAGTTCGACCCGACCCACCTGCTAATGCTGCAGACGAATCACCGGCCGCGCGTCGCCGGCACCGATGAGGGCATCTGGCGGCGCCTGCGCCTGATCCCGTTCACCGTCACGGTGCCACCTGAGCGCCGCGACCCGGACTTGCCAGCGAAGCTGCGCGCGGAGCTGCCTGGCATCCTGGCGTGGTGCTGGCGCGGCCTGCAGGCGTATGGGCGCGAAGGCTTCCGCACACCGGCCGCGGTGCGTGCCGCCACCGCCGAGTATCGCAGCGCGTCCGATCAAGTCGGGGCGTGGCTGGCCGAGTGCTGCACCGAAGATCCTGCGGCCACGATACCGGCGGCGGAGCTGTACGCGAGCTATTCGGCATGGTGCGCCCTGAACGGGGAGCGCCCGCGCTCGCAGCGCGACCTGGGCTTGCGGCTGACCGAACGGGGGTTCGAGCAGGCAAGGACGGGCGCGGCGCGGCGCTGGGCCGGAATAAAAATTTTCCGCGGCGCTCTAGAAATTATGTCCGGCGGCGGAAAAATAATTTCTGAGGCGGAAAAATAATTTCGGCGATGGCGAATAGTACGGATATGCACGGGTGTGAACGGAAGCCAGTGACGCAAGTGACGGTTATTCGTTTTTCCGGCAAAGTCTCCATAGGAAGGAAAATATATAGGAAGTTACCGGAAATCGTGCGTAACCGTCACTTGCGTCACTGGCTGCCATCCCCGTCACCGGGCGGCCTGTGCCGGCGTGAGGTTTGGGCGAGCCACTGGCAAGCAAGCGCCTTTGATAATGTCGAATCTGTCATTTTAATTAGGCGTTTGATAATGACGAAACGACGTGCTATTACGTCGCCTCAATTACTGTTCGGGATGAATTAAAAATGCGCATTTCCCTGAAACTTGCCGCCGATCCTGCTGCAGAGGCGGGCACCTTCACCGGCTTTGCAAGCACCCCGGATCTGGACCGCTCGCGCGACGTGATCCCACCGTCGGCGTGGGAGGCCACCCTTGCCGCATGGACCGCGCGTGGTGGGCGGATTCCGCTCCTGTACCTGCATGACCAAGGCCAGCCCGTCGGCGCTATCACGCGCGCAACCGCCACGGCACGCGGCCTGGAGGTAGAGGGCGCCATCGCCATCGCCACGCCCACCGGCGCGATCGCGTACGAGCTGGCGAAGCTGGGCGGCCTGTCCCTGTCCATCGGCTATGTCGTGCCGGATGGTGGCGCCACGTTCGACGCGCGCACCGGCGTGCGCACGATCCACGCGGTGGACCTGTACGAAATTTCCCTTGTGCCGGTGGCTGACAATCCGGCCGCCGTTGTGTCATCCGTGAAGCACTTTTCAGAGTGCGCCACAGTGCGCGAATTCGAGGCTGCAGCGCGCGAGGCGCTGGGCTTGAGTGCGCGGCAAGCAAAAACCCTGGCTGCCGTGGGCTGGCCTGCGCTGCGTCGAGAAGATGCCGCGCCCATGCGTCGAGACGATGCGCCGCCACCTGCTGCCAACCCTGGCCCGCGATCCGCCGATATTCGGCGCGCGCTGGGCCTGTCCTAACCCATTCGAGGAAACACCCATGAACGAAATTACCGAAGCACTCCGCGAGCACGCGGAAAAAATCGAAGCCAAGGCCGCGGCCGATCGCGTCGAGTTGAAAAAGGTGCGCGACGAAAACAGCGAACTGGCCGCACGCTTGGCCGGCATCGAGCAGGAAGTCGCGGGCAAGCTCGCCAACGGCAACCGGGGCGCCTTCGACGCTGGCCCGTCGCCGGTGGTCGAGTTCGTCAAGTCGGCGCAACTTCAGGCCATGCGTGACGGCAGCCCGACGACTGGCCGCGTATCGCTCAAGACGGCGGGGCTCAAGCTGCTGAGCAAGGCAATCAGCAACACCGGCGTCGGGCAGGTCGGGGACAATGCGTACAGTGTCCAGCCCGAACGCTGGGCGGGCCTGGGCAACAACCCGCAGCCCCGTCTGTCGCTGTTCGACGTACTGCCGAGCATCCCGGTCACCACCGGCACGTTTGAGTACATGCAGCTGAATGGCTACACCAATGCGGCAGCGGTGCAGGCAAAGGAAGGCGATGCGAAGGCCGCGGCCACCATGCCGACGCAGGTCGTCACCGCCAACATTGCGACCATCGCGCACTACGTGAAGGCATCGCAGCAAGTGCTCGACGACGCTCCGGCATTGTCGCTGCAGCTCAATAACCTGCTGAACTACGGCGTACTGGCCAAGGGCGAGTCGCAGCTGATCAACGGTGCCGGGGGCGCCGGTCAGGTCAAGGGCCTGCTGAGCTTTGCCACCGCGTTCACGCCGACCAGTACCGAAGCGCAAGACATGATCGGCGAGGCCATTACCGAGCTGCAGGCGAACGGCTGGAACCCCGCCGTCGTGATCCTCAACCCGACGGACTGGGGCGCTATCCAGCGCGCGCGCGGAACCAGCAACGACGGCTATCTGATGGGGAGTCCGCGCGACCCCGCGCCGCCGTCACTATGGAGCGTACCGGTCATCACCAGCGCGTCGCTGGCGGTCGGGACGGCGATCGTGCTGGACGTGTCGCAGGTAGCGTTGCTCGACCGGCAGGAAATTATCGTCGCCACGTCGCGCGAGGACGGCAGCAACTTCACCACGAATATGGTGACGGTGTTGGCGGAAGGCCGTATGGGCCTGGCCGTGTTCTCGCCTGGCGCGGTGCTGAGTGTGGATCTGGCTCCGAGCACCTAAGCGGCAAGGGGTAAGCCCGGCGAGTGCCCTTATAACCCCGGGCAGTAGTGGCGGCCACCGTCATGGCCGTGACACTGCACGCCCCGGTTCGTTCCTCACACGAGCCGGGGCTTTTTTTTTTATTTGCTGCATGCGCCCCGCACACCATGCACCCACACACCACCATGCACCCACACACCACCATGCACCCACACACCACCACCATGCACACACCGACTACTGACCACGCTGCACACGTCGCGCCGCGCTGACTGCGCTGCACACGCTGCGCCGGGCCGAGTGCCGGAGCGGTGCCCACCCCACCCCCGGAGGGCGGAAGTAGAGTTATTTCGTCTTCCCTTCCTGACCGTGCGGGCAACCGTTTTCACGCGTCCGCACATGAAATTACTTGGAGTTCCCCGCGATGGCCGCACACCGCAAACCATCCAACGTGCTCGAACTTTCCGGCGCCTGGAAGCACGATCCATCCCGGCGGCGTAGCGACGCACCCACGCACAAACCCATCGGACGGCCGCCCAAGCCCCATTCCCTGACCTTCGAGCAGGCTTGGAAATACATCGTGAAGTGCGCACCGAAGGATGTGCTGCGCGATGACCGGGATCGTCTGTGGATCGAAGTAGCGGCGCATCTGCTGGTGCAGTTCCGCGCCGACCCGTCAGCGATGCACCCGGCAAAGCTGTCGCGCCTGACGATGATGCTAGCCGCGCTGGGCATGTCGCCTGCCGATGCGTCGCGCGTGGCGGCTGCGCCACCGGCGAAGGCGCGCAACCCGTTCGACGATTGAACCCGTGGCGTTCTATCCTCACGCGGCACCACTACGACGCCGAAGGAGGAAAACATGAAAAGGATATTTGTCGCTGCGTCGGTCTTGGTGCTGGCGGGGTGCGGAAATGGGTACGCGCCAAGCGCAACGCCCCTCGCCAGTAAGCAGCCTGGGCAGACGCCACCGGCGCAGGCCATTACGACTTCTTCTAGCGTTTCGTCGAACGGAGGTGCTGGCGTTCCACCGAGTAGCTTGGGGGTGAGCAAGGCCGATCGGGCTAGCATCCAAGTGGCGTATGCCATGTTCGACATGACATGCATGGGCAACATGGCGCGAGCTTCCCTGCTTTCCGACGGAACGAAACGCGTTGGCTCTGAAGCGTTGAGCTGGCAACGGTTAGAAAGCGACGCGGACCATACTTTTGACGAGTCGGCGAAGACCTACAGCGTCTGGGTGCAGAGGCTCAAAAACTACCCGAGCGTGGTGTCAAAATTGAAGGCCGTGCGGGCCGCGCAGTATTGGTGCTCGCAAGAGACCTTCATCAAGGTGGAAAATAAAGTCCTGACCGCAGATGTGGCAGAGGCAAGATTCAGGAATGAATCCGAAATCGCAAAGCGGGAACTGGGAGCGGAGCTGGACGCTATCCCTGTAGTCACACAGGACAAAGGCCTGCAGCTGCCTTCTGGTTTGTAGGATCGAACGAACGCAGAGAAAGCGCAGCCAGAGTCGACAGCACCCATGGGACACTCATGGGACACGGCGAGCCAGAATTGCCGACGATCGCCCACCGTCATCAACAAGTAAGCTATTGATTGCAACGATGTTCAACTGCAGCCAATAGCTACCCCCTGCGACTTAAAATCCCTCACCCTCACGGGTATCCCGGTTCGATCCCGGGTCCGGGCACCACACGGCTCTCCACGCCTGATCTTTTTCACGCCTGCTCTGCGCGCCAAAAAAAGTGCGGCGGACAAAGCCGCCGCACCTTCATGACAGACGCTGGGTAACCCGTGGCTATCAGGCCGCGGCATCCTTCAGCTTCTTGAGCGGACGGATCTTGACCTTGACCGATGCCGGCTTGGCCGCGAACCACTGCTCTTCCTTGGTGAACGGGTTGATGCCCTTGCGCTTCGGCTTGGCCGGCACGCTCACCGCGGTGATCTTCAGCAGGCCCGGCAGCTGGAACGAACCGGCGCCCTTCTTGTGCACGGAACCGGCAACCGCGCCTTCCAGCGCTGCGAGCACGGCACGGACGTCCTTGGCGACCACGCCGCTGGCTTCCACGATATGCGCCACCAGGCTGGACTTGTTCAGCGCTTCCTTGATCGGCTTCGGAGCGGCCGCTGCGGCTTTCGCCTTCGGTGCCGGCTTGCTCTTGGCTGCTGCTTTCTGTGCCTTTGCCATGGATTTCCCCTCGTCTAGGTGTGATGGATGGATGCATTGCCTCACGGCACGCTGAATGTAGGGGAATTTAAGGGTTCCGCCAACGGGTCTCGCATGAAAATCATCGATTCCTGCAGGAAAAATGCATGCAGTCGCCCGCGAAGGTCATTTTCCAGCCGTCATGGCGTACGCTACGCGCCATGAATCCGCCGACCGAGGCGGATCGGGGGAATCGGATGGCGGTGGTGGATCACCCCGGCTTTGGCTATTTCACTGCCGCACTGCTGGCGATGGCTGCCTTGGCTTATGGCGCTGCCGTACAGTTCCTGGTGATCGGTGCGCGCCAACGGCACGACCGCACCCACCTCGCGTTTGCCGTGCTGGCGACCTGCCTCGCCACGCTGGCGCTGGGCAACGCACTGATGAATGCGGCCGACTCGGTGGTGCCCGCCATTCGCGGCCTGCGCATGGTCACTGGCGCAGCGATCCTCGCGATGCCGGCGCTGATGGTCTTCGTCGGCTGCTACACCGGCAGGCCGGCGAAACGCGCCGTCCTGGGTGCCGTCTGTTTCGCCGCGCTAGGCATGTTCGCACTCAACCTGATCCAGCCGTACACGGCGTTCGACACGACGCTGCGCGAAGGCATACCGCTGGTGCTGCCTTGGGGAGAGTCGCTGTTCACCCTGGACGGCACGCGTTCATTCGGCGGCGATGCCTTTCGCTGGGCCAGCTACGCGATCTTCCTGTGGGCGCTGTACCGTGCATGGCGACAGTACCGGGAAGGCCAGCGCCTACGTGGCGCCTTGCTGGGTCTGTGCCTGCTGATCCAGTTTGTCGCGCTGTTGTGGGGCGCCATCGTGGTCAGCACGCTGGGCAAGCCCTACCCTTCGCTGGACGCGTTCGCCTTTCTTTCCTTCGTGCTGCTGATGGGCGTTTCCCTGGCTGGCCAGATGCACGCGCACACCCTGCAGCTCGAACGCACGGCCAGGGAGTTGCGTGCCGAAGCGGACATTCGCCGCGAGACCGAACTCGACCTGCGCCACGCTGCCTACCACGATGCGTTGACCGGGTTGCCCAACCGGTTGCGCGCGCTGTACACCCTGGCCGACCTGATCGCCGATGCCACGCAGTCGCATCAGCACGGCGCCGTGCTGATGATCGACCTCGACAACTTCAAGACCATCAACGACTCGCTGGGGCATCACGTGGGCGATCGCGTACTGGAAAGCATTGCCGACAGCCTGCTCTCCGTGGCGCCTGCCGCGTCCACCGTGGCCCGCCTCGGTGGCGACGAATTCGTGGTGCTGCTGGGACCCGCCAGCACCAGCGCCGACGATGCCGCGGCCCGGGCGATGGATGTCGCCGCAGGGATGCTGCAGCGACTCGCCGCGCCGCTGGCGATCGACAATCGCGTGCTCGGCGTGGGCGCCAGCATCGGCGTGGCGTTGTTCCCCGAGCATGGCCAGGGCGCAGCTGACGTGGTTCGCTGCGCGGACATCGCCCTGTATCGCGCCAAGTCCACCGGGCGCAATGCGGCGCGTCTGTTCCTGCCGCACATGCAACGCGATGCCGATGAACGACTGGAGCTGGAACGCGGCCTGCGCACGGCACTGGAACAGCAGGACTTCTCGCTGCACTTCCAGCCCCAGGTGGACATGCACGGTGCGCTGGTGGGCGCCGAGGCGCTGCTGCGCTGGAACCACGCCCGTCTGGGGCAGGTTTCGCCAGCCATCTTCATTCCGATCGCCGAGGAAACCGGCCTGATCCACGCCATCGGTACGTGGGCGATCGAATGCGCCTGCCGGCACATCCGCCAGTGGCGCGAGCAGGACATCGATTTCGGTGGGCGCATCTCCATCAACATCAGCCCATGGCAAATTGCCCACCCGCAGTTCGTGTCGAACATCGCCGAGCAGGTGGCCGCAGCGGGCATCGAGCCTTCCACGCTTACCCTGGAGCTGACCGAGAGCGCCCTGCTCGGTGACTTCGACGCGGCCCTGCGCACCTTGCAGCAGCTTTCCGCGATCGGCTTCCGCCTGGCGCTCGACGATTTCGGCACCGGCTATTCCTCGCTCGCCTATCTGCAGCAACTGCCCCTGGACGAGTTGAAGATCGACCGCTCCTTCATCGGCGCGCTGCAGGCAACCATTGCCGATCCGCTGGCCAGCTTCGTGATCGACGTGGGCCGTCGCCTCGGCATGACCACGATTGCCGAAGGCGTGGAAACGGCCGAACAGGAAGCCGTGTTGCGTGAACTGGGCTGTGACCTGATGCAGGGCTACTTCATCTGCAGACCGCTGGTGGCGGACGACTTCCGGCATTGGGTCGGTCAACGAGCCGCCGCACCTGCTGTGGATGTCGCCCCCGCCGGCGCCTGACTCCGGCTGCAACGCGAGCACGCATGGCCAGTGGCGTGGCCAACAAAAAACCCGCCAGCGGCGGGTTTCAGGGCTGCATGGCAGCCAATCGGGCAATGGAGGCCTAGGTCGGAATCGAACCGGCGTACGCGGATTTGCAGTCCGCTGCATGACCACTCTGCCACCAGGCCATTGCTTCGATAAACGCGACCGGAATGATCGCAGCTTGTCCCGAAAAAACAAAACCCCGGAAAGCCGAGGTTCTGCGTTGAAACTGGAGCGGGAAACGAGACTCGAACTCGCGACCCCGACCTTGGCAAGGTCGTGCTCTACCAACTGAGCTATTCCCGCATCGGAGCCGTGAATCATACCAGAATGAACGCGCTTGTGAATAGCCTTGATGGCAAATTCGGCAAGGGATTTCATCCGGTCCGAAAACGACGAGGCCCCGAACACGTCGGGGCCTCGTCTTCGAACTGGAGCGGGAAACGAGACTCGAACTCGCGACCCCGACCTTGGCAAGGTCGTGCTCTACCAACTGAGCTATTCCCGCATTGGAGCCGCGCATTCTAATACGTGATGGCGGATCGTCAAGCCCGGATTTGCAACAACCCGAACCACCTGCTCAGGACCCGGCCTTGTCGACCGGCGACGGCTCCTGCATGTCGCTGCTGAGCAGCGGCCACGCGGCGCGCAGATAAGTCAGGCCGGACCAGATCGTCAGCACGCCGGCAATCACCAGCAGCGCTTCGCCGATGTGATAGAGCCGCAACGCCTCGGCGGCCTTCTCGTGCTGCACGATCAGCACCACCAGCGCGACCATCTGCATCACCGTTTTCAACTTGCCGATGAAGGCGACCTTCACCGTGGCGCGCATGCCGATTCCGGCCATCCATTCGCGCAGCGCCGAAACGCTGATCTCGCGTCCCACGATCACCGCTGCCGTCACCGCCATCACGATGCCCGGCCAGCCGCCGCGGTGTGCTTCCACCAGCAGGAACAGGGTCACCGCCACCATCAGCTTGTCGGCCACCGGGTCCAGGAACGCGCCGAAGGCCGAGGTGAGTTTCATGCGCCTGGCCAGGTAGCCGTCCAGCCAGTCGGTGATCGCGGCCAGCACGAACACGATCGCCGCGGTGATGTTGTGCCCGGGGAACGGCAGGTAGAACACCGCCACCATCACCGGCAGCAAGGCAACACGGAACAGGGTCAGCCAGGTCGGCAGGTTGATGCGCATGATTCTTTCCAGTGGTTTGTGCCAGTTTCGCACGCCGATGCGCTACTGCCGAGTGAAAGGGTTTGCCGATGTTCAGCCATGCAGGCTGGCGTAGATCCGTTCGGCAAGGCCGCGGTCGATGCCCTTCACCTGCATCAGTTCCTCGACGCCGGCGCCCTCGACCCCCTGCATGCCGCCGAACGCCTTCAGCAGCGCCGAGCGGCGGCGGGCGCCCACGCCCGGCACGTCTTCGAGCACGCTGCGCTCGCGGGCCTTCTCGCGGCGCTTGCGGTGACCGCTGATGGCGAAGCGGTGAGCTTCGTCGCGCACGGCGGCAACCAGATGCAACGCGGGCGACGACGAGCCCGGGTGCAGCTCGCGTCCCGGGCTTCCCGCTTCGATCCGCGCCAGCACCAGGGTTTCCTCGCCGGCGCGCCGACCCGGCCCCTTGGCCACGCCGACCACCTCGATGCCGTTGACGCCGAGCTCCTTCAGCACGTCCAGCGCCTGCGCCACCTGCCCGCCTCCGCCGTCGATCAGCAGCACGTCGGGGCGCGCGCCCTCGCCGTCGGCCACCTTGCGGAAGCGCCGGGTCAATGCCTGATGCATCGCCGCGTAGTCGTCGCCGGGCGTGATGCCGGCGATGTTGAAACGGCGGTAGTGCGATTTTTCCGGACCTTCGGGGCCGAACACCACGCACGAGGCAACGGTGAGTTCGCCCATCGTGTGGCTGATGTCGAAGCATTCGATGCGGCGTGGCGGCGCCTCCAGCCCGAGCAGCTTCTGCAGGTCGTCGAAGCGCGTGCCCAGGGTCTGCCGGCTGGCCAGTCGCGCGGTCAGCGAGGCCTGCGCGTTGCGCTCGGCCATCTGCAGGAACTGCGCGCGGTCGCCCCGCACGCTGGACTTCAGCTCCACCGCGCGACCGGCATGCTGGCTCAGCAATTCGGCCAGGATCGCGCGATCCGCCAGCGCCTCGCCAAGGATCAGTTCCCGCGGCACCGGCCGGTCGAGGTAATACTGCGCGATGAACTGCGTCAGCACGTCGGCCGGCTCGGCATCCAGCGGCAACCGCGGGAAGAATTCGCGCGTGCCCAGGCTGATGCCGTTGCGGAAGAACAGCACGCTGACGCAGGCCATGCCCGCCTCGATGCGGCAGGCGATCACGTCCATGTCGGCACTGGCGCCCTGCACGTGGTGCTGCGCCTGCAGCTGGCGCAATGCAGCGACCTGGTCGCGCAGCTTCGCCGCGCGCTCGAACTGCAGCGCCTTGCTGGCCTGCTCCATCGCCTCAGCCAGCTCGTCGATCACCGCGTTGCTGCGCCCTTCCAGGAACATCTCGGCGTGGCGCACGTCGTTGCGGTAATCCTCCACGCTGATCAGGCCCACGCACGGCGCGCTGCAGCGGCCGATCTGGTACTGCAGGCAGGGGCGCGTGCGGTTGCGGAAATAGCTGTCCTCGCACTGGCGCACCTTGAACAGCTTCTGCATCAGGCTGAGGCTCTCGCGCACCGCGTAAGTGCTGGGATACGGCCCGAAGTAGCGTCCCGGCAGGTTTTTCGCACCGCGATGGAAGGCCAGCCGCGGATAGTCCTCGCCGCTGGACAGGTAGATGTATGGATAACTCTTGTCGTCGCGCAGCAGGATGTTGTAACGCGGCTTCAGCGACTTGATCAGCTGCGATTCCAGCAGCAGTGCCTCGCCTTCGGTGCGCGTCACGGTGATCTCGACGCGGGCGATCTGCGCCACCATCGCCGCGATGCGCGGTTCCATCCGTGGCTTCAGGAAGTAACTGCTGACGCGCTTCCTGAGGTTGCCGGCCTTGCCCACGTAAAGCAGCTCGCCCGCTGCATCGAAGTGGCGATAGACGCCGGGAGCGGAAGTGAGCGTACGGACGAAGGCCTTGCCGTCGAAGGGGGGCGGTTGCGCGGGCTGCATGGGACGATTCTAGAGGGCGGCCCGATCGATATGGTGGCTTAGTGCTGCGTGCGCAACCACTGCTCGGCGCGCTCCAGGTCGGCCTGGGTATCGATGCCGGGCGGGAACGGTTCGGGGGTCAGTCGCACCGCGATCGCGTGACCGTGTTCCAGCACCCGCAATTGTTCCAGCGACTCGGCCTGCTCCAGCGGCGTGCGCGACAGGCGCGTGTAGCGGTCCAGGAAACCGGCGCGATAGGCGTAGATGCCGATGTGCCGCAGGAACGGCAGGCCCGACGGCAAGCTGTGTCGGTCACCGGCGAACGCATCACGCGCCCACGGCATCGGCGCACGACTGAAGTACAGCGCGTGTCCGTTCGCCGCACGAACCAGCTTCACCACGTTCGGATCGAACAATTCCTCGGCGTCGATGATCGGCGTGGCCAGCGTGGCCATCGGCGCGTCGTCTCCAACCAGCGCCTGCGCCACCGCGCGAATGCCGGCGGCCGGGGCGAACGGCTCGTCTCCCTGCAGGTTCACCACGATGCTGTCCGCGCTCCAGCCGTAATGCAGCGCGCATTCGGCCAGCCGGTCACTGCCCGAGGCGTGGTCCGCGCGGGTCATGCAGATATCGATGCCGGCCTGCCCGGCCAGCGCATCGGCGATCCGCGCATCGTCCACCGCCACCACGACCTGGGCAGCGCCGGCCTGCAAGGCGCGTTGCGCCACCCGCACCACCATCGGAATGCCGTCGATCTCGCGCAGCGGCTTGCCCGGCAGGCGGGTCGAGCCGTAACGGGCGGGAATCGCCACGATGAAGGGAGGTACGACGTTCGACATGGATAAAACCTTCAGCAGCCCGGACCAATGCCACCAAGATACAGCCTGCGCGGCGGCTCAGTCCGCATCGCGCAGGTCGAAACCGCAACCGTTGGACAGCGTCACGAAGCCCGGGAACGAAGTGGCGACATGGCTGCAGTCACTGATCCGCACCGGTGCGTCGGCGACCAACCCGGCCACCGCGAAGCTCATCGCGATGCGGTGGTCGAGATGGCTGTCCACCGCGCCACCGGCCAGCCGGCCGCCGTGGATGATCGCGCCATCGGGCGTTTCCTCGATGCGCGCGCCGAGCGCACGCAGGCCGGCAGCCATGGTCGCGATGCGATCGGATTCCTTCACCCGCAGCTCGGCGGCGCCCCGGATCACCGTACGACCGGAAGCCACCGCCGCCGCGATGAACAAGGCGGGGAACTCGTCGATCATGTCCGGCACGATCGACTCCGGCAGCTCGACACCGTGCAGCGCGGCGTGGCGCACCACCAGGTCGCCGACGGGCTCGCCGCCGGCTTCGCGCTCGTGTTCGACGGTGATGTCCGCCCCCATCAGCCGCAACGCCTGCAGCAGGCCGGTGCGACGCGGGTTGAGCCCCACGCCGGGCAGGCGCAACGCCGAACCGGGCACGATGCTGGCAGCGACCAGGAAGAACGCGGCCGAGGAAAAGTCCGCCGGCACGTCGACCTCCCGGGCGCGCAGCACGTGTCCGCCTTCGAGTCTCGCGTGGCCCGGCGCAAACACGATCGGCCAGCCGAACGCCGCCAGCATGCGTTCGGTGTAGTCGCGGGTCGGGTGCGGTTCGATGATTTCCGTTTCGCCCTTGGCGTACAGGCCCGCGAGCAGCAGGGCCGACTTCACCTGGGCGCTGGCCACCGGCAGCTCGTAGCGGATACCGCGCAGCGGCTGCCCACCATGGACGTCCAATGGTGGCAGGCCATCATGGCTATCGATGCGTGCGCCCATCAGCGCCAGCGGATCGGTCACCCGGCGCATCGGTCGCTTCGACAGGGACGCATCGCCGACCAGCGTGCTGTCGAACGCCTGCCCCGCCAGCAGGCCGGCGAGCAGGCGCATTCCGGTGCCGGCGTTGCCGCAATCCAGCGGCAGCGTGGTGCCGCGCAGACCGTGCAGGCCCACGCCGTGCACCACGCGCTCGCCGGCCGACGGCGTCTCGATGCGCACGCCCAGTTGCGCCAGCACGGCGGCGGTGGCCCGGGTGTCCTCGCCTTCGAGGAAGCCATGAATATGCGAGGTGCCCTCGGCGATGGCCGCCAGCATCAGCGCACGATGGGACACCGACTTGTCGCCGGGCACGGTGACGCTGCCTTGCAACGCGCCGCCCGGCCGGCTGCTCCAGTCGAGCCGGCCGCTCAAGGCAGCGCCACCGGATACGAACCCAGCACGCGCACGGTGGCCGCCGAGGCGCCGATGTCCTGCACCGCGGCCTGCAGCGAGCCTTCGTCGATATGCCCTGAAACGTCGATGAAGAATGCGTACTGCCACTTGCCGGTATGCGCCGGCCGCGACTCGATCCGGTTCAGGCTGACGCCGTGTTTCGCGAACGGGCTGAGCACGTCGTACAGTGCACCGGGCTTGTCGTTGACCGTGATCAGCAACGAGGTGCGGTCATTGCCCGAGGGCGGGAACAGCGACCGGCCGATCACCAGGAAGCGCGTGGTGTTGTCGGCGCGATCCTCGATGCCCTTCGCCACGGTCTTGAGACCGTAGACCTTGCCCGCGGTCTCGCCCGCGATCGCCGCCGCATCGTCGGCATGGCGGGCCAGCCGCGCCGCCTCGGCATTGCTGCCCACCGCGATGCACTCCACCTCGGGCAGGTTGAGGCGCAGCCAGGTCTTGCACTGCTGCAGCGACTGGGCATGGGCGTAGACGCGCCTGACGTCCTCCGGCTTCCCGGTGAGCGAATGCAGGCACTGGTGCACGCGCAGCTCGACCTCGCCGCAAATCGTGGCTTCGGAGGTGAGGAACATGTCCAGCGTCACCTGGATCATGCCCTGCCCCGAATTCTCCACCGGCACCACGCCGAAATCGGCATGCCCGGCGGCGACCTCCTGGAACACTTCCTCGATGCTGCCCAGCGGCAGGCCGTAGGCCCCGTGACCGAAATGCTTGCGCACCGCCTGTTCGCTGAAGGTGCCTTCCGGCCCCAGGAAGCCGATCTTCAGGGGGTCTTCCTGGGCCAGGCAGGACGACATGATCTCGCGGAACAGGCGCACCATCTCGGTATCGGAGAGCGGGCCGTCGTTGCGGTCCACCACCATGCGCAGGACATGCGCCTCGCGCTCGGGTCGGTAATAGTCGATCGCGGAAAGACCTTCGCCCTTCACCTTGGCAACCGTGCGCGCATGGTTGGCGCGTTCGGAGATCAGCTGCTGGATCTGCCGGTCGATGCTGTCGATGCGCTCGCGCATCTCGCTCAGCGGGGTTTTTGAATCGGTCATGATGCGATCACTGTCTGGATGAATGGACGTCCGGATGATGGACGTCCAAATGGAGAAGCTGCATCCTGCCTGAAAAACGCCGTCTGCGCCTGCTCAACCGTGCCGGCGGGCAAAATCGCTCATGAATTCGACCAGCGCCTCGACGGCCGCCAGCGGCACCGCGTTGTACAGCGAGGCGCGCATGCCACCCAGCGCCTTGTGTCCCTTCAGCGCCAGCAGGCCGGTGGCGTCCGACTCCTGCAGGAACGCGGCATCCAGCGCCGTGTCGTGCAGGTCGAAGCGGACGTTCATGCGCGAACGGGCAGCGGGATCGACCGGGTTGCGGTAATAGCCGTCCGAACCGTCGATGGCGCCATACAGCAAGCCGGCCTTGGCCCGATTCAGGTCAGCCATCGCGGCGACGCCGCCCTGCTCCAGCAGCCACTGGAAGGTCAGTCCGGCCAGGTACCAGCCCCAGGTGTTCGGCGTGTTGAGCATGGAGTCGGCGGCAGCGTGTTCGGCGTAGCGGAAGATCCGCGCCATCGGCCGGCCCGCACGCTGCAGCAGGTCGCGACGGATGATCATCACCACCAGGCCGGACGGCCCGATGTTCTTCTGCGCGCCGGCGTAGATCAGCCCGAAACGGCTGACGTCGAGCGGTTCGGACAGGATGTTCGAGGACAGGTCGGCCACCAGCGGCACCGCCTCGCCGACATCGGGGACGTCATGGAATTCGACGCCGTGGATCGTCTCGTTCGGCGTGTAATGCACATAGGCGGCGCGCGGATCGAGCTGCCAGCTGTCACGCGGCGGCAGCCTGAGATAGTCGTCCGCGGCGCTGCTGGCCGCCACATTCACCCGCACGTACGCACCGGCTTCGCTGGCGGCCTTGGCGCTCCAGTGTCCGCTGACGATATAGTCGGCGCCGTCGTCCGGGCCGGCCAGGTTCATCGGGATCTGCGCGAAGTGCTGGGTCGCGCCGCCTTGCAGGAACAGCACGGCGTAATCGGCCGGGATCTGCATCAAGCTGCGCAGGTCGGCTTCCGCCTGCGCCGCCATCGCGATGAAGCGCTTGCCGCGGTGCGACTGCTCCATCACCGAGGCGCCACTGCCGTTCCAGTCCAGCAGTTCGCGCTGTGCGCGTTCGAGTACCGCCGGTGGCAAGGCCGCCGGACCGGCGCTGAAGTTCCAGACTCTGCTCACGTGCGCCTGCATCCCGTTGGAAGTGTGTCCGGCATTATGCCGCGGCGCAGCATGGCGCGGTCAACTGCCACGACGCAGGCAGGCTCAGAACCGGATCAGCAGGACCAGGGCGATGCCGAGGGCCAGCACGGCGGCGGTGACGATCAGCCACCAGACCTCGCTGGTCGGACCCGCCGATTCTTCCGGCAGCGGCTGCGGCCACGATTCGGCCATCACGATCTCCGGCTCCGGCTCCATGCCCGGGCCGTCGATCACGAAGCGATGCATGGCCACGCCGATCTGGTCGCCGGGCAGCAAGGCCAGTTTCTGCACGGCCGTGCCATTGACCCGCAGCGGATGGCGCTCGCAGGCACGCAGGTTTTCCAGCCACAGCTGGCCGCTTTCCCAGAAAATCCGCAGCACCACCACGTCGCCTTGCGGCAACTCCAGCGGGCAATGGCCTGGCGAGCCGAGTTCCAGCCCGCCTTCCAGCGACAGCACCCGGCCAGACAACGGGCCCGCGACGGCGCGCAAGGCCACCGTGCAACGCCCCTGCCCGGAAACCTGCGGCGAGGCGCGCCCCGCGGGGTCCTCGTCGGAACGCAGCAGCATGCGGCAGTCGCCGACACTGATCACGTCGCCCGCGCGCAACAGGGCCTGCTCGCGCACCGGACGGGCGTTGACATGGATGCGATCCGCCGACGGCAGCACCTGCAACACCCAGCCGCGGCGATCCTGATGAATCCGCAGATGTTCGGGCGCCGCCTGGCCGGAGGCCAGCACGAGGTCGTTGTGGGCAGCGCTGCCGATCCGCAACAGCGCCTGCGTCCAGTGAAAGTCTTCACGGGCCGCATTGGGAAATTCGATACGCATGGATGAACCGGTCAAAGGACCGCGAAACTCTATCATGTGACCCCGTGCCTTAAGATGCGCCTGCAGACGCCACCCCATCCCCGGAATCCCCATGCCCAAGATCGACATCCGCCGTCCCCACCAGCTTTCGATCGCCGAAGCCCGTTCCGTGGTCGAACAGGTCGCCGCGCGCATGCACGAAAAGTTCGGCATGGAAGGCCGCTGGCAGGACGATACCCTGCTGTTCTCGCGCCCCGGCGTCACCGGCTCCATCGCGGTAGCCGGCGATGCGATCCAGGTCAAGGCGGAGCTGGGCCTGATGTTGGCCCCACTCAAGGGCATGGTCGAGCAGGAAATCCGGCGCAAGCTGGACGAGCATTTCAGCTGATCCGCCCCGGCGTTCCGCCTGCTTGATGATTCTTTAACCAGCCGCTCTTTCGTGGCATAATCGTCGGCTTACGCGGCCATGACGGCTGCGCGTGAACCCCGGAACACATGGCCAAAGACGACGTCATCGAAATGGAAGGCACGGTCCAGGAGACCCTGCCCAACACCATGTTTCGCGTACAACTCGAGAATGGGCACGTCATCATCGCCCACATCTCCGGTCGCATGCGCAAGCACTACATCCGCATTCTCACGGGCGACAAGGTCAAGATCGAGATGACCCCGTACGACCTGAGCAAGGGACGCATCACCTACCGCATGAAGTAAAGCGGTCGTGCCACTGCCTTGATGCAGTGAACGCGTGATGAGGTGCCAGACATGACAAAGGCGGCGCAATGCGCCGCCTTTGCTTTGCCCGTCATTCGGGCTTTGGGCTACTCGACCACCGCCGGCACCTGCTCGGCCGCCTGGCAATCGACCTTCAGCTCGCCATCGGCGACGCTGAGCCGCACCACGCCGCCGTCGGCCAGCTTGCCGAACAGCAGCTCGTCGGCCAGCGCGCGCTTCACCTTTTCCTGGATCACACGCGCCATCGGGCGTGCACCCATCTGCGGATCGAAACCGTGCTCGGCCAGCCAGCGGCGGGCGTCGGCGTCCACGTCCAGGCTCACCCGCTTCTCGGTCAGCTGGCTTTCCAGTTCGATCAGGAACTTGTCCACCACGCGCAGGATGTGTTCGAAATCCAGCGCGCCGAACTGGATGATCGCGTCCAGCCGATTGCGGAACTCCGGCGTGAAGATGCGGCGGATCACTTCCATCGCGTCCGATTCGTGCTTCTGCTCGACGAAGCCCATGCTGCGCCGTGCCGCGATCGCCGCGCCGGCGTTGGTGGTCATCACCACCACCACGTTCTTGAAGTTCGCCTCGCGGCCGTTGGTGTCGGTCAGCACGCCGCGGTCCATCACCTGCAACAGGATGTTGAACACGTCCGGGTGCGCCTTCTCGATCTCGTCCAGCAGCAACACCGCGTGCGGATGCTTGGTCACCGCTTCGGTCAGCAGGCCACCCTGGTCGAAACCGACGTAGCCCGGAGGCGCGCCAACCAGGCGCGACACCGAATGGCCTTCCATGTATTCGGACATGTCGAAGCGGATCATCTCGATGCCCAGCTGCATCGCCAACTGCTTGGTCACCTCGGTCTTGCCCACGCCGGTGGGGCCGGCCAGCAGGAAGCAGCCGATCGGCTTGGACGGATCGGCCAGGCCCGAACGGGCCATCTTGATCGATGCGGACAGCGCCTCGATCGCCTGGTCCTGGCCGAACACGACCATCTTCAGATTGCGCTCGAGGTTGCGCAGCACGTCGCGGTCGGAGGCGGACACCTGCTTGGCCGGAATGCGCGCCATCTTGGCCACGATGTACTCGACCTCGCTGACGTCCACCGTGCCGGTGCGCTGTTCCTCGGGCAGCAGCCGCTGGCGTGCGCCGGCCTCGTCGATCACGTCGATCGCCTTGTCCGGCAGCAGCCGGTCGGGGATGTGCTTGACCGAAAGGTCCACCGCGGCCTTCAGCGCCTCGTTGGTATAAGCGACGTGGTGGTGTTCCTCGAAGCGCGAGCGCAGGCCCTTGAGGATCTCGATGCTGTCGGCCACGGTGGGCTCGACCACGTCGATCTTCTGGAAGCGGCGGGCCAGCGCGCGGTCCTTCTCGAACACGCCGCGGTATTCCTGGAACGTGGTCGAACCGATGCAGCGCAGTTCGCCCGAAGCCAGCATCGGCTTGATCAGGTTCGACGCGTCCATGGTGCCGCCCGACGCCGAACCGGCGCCGATGATGGTGTGGATCTCGTCGATGAACAGGATAGCGCCCGGCTGCTTCTTCAGCTGCGCGATCACGCCCTTCAGGCGCTTCTCGAAATCGCCGCGGTACTTGGTGCCGGCCACCAGCGCGCCCAGGTCCAGCGACCAGATGGTGGCGTCTTCCAGCACCTCGGGCACTTCGCCGTCGACGATGCGCTTGGCCAGGCCCTCGGCCAGCGCGGTCTTGCCCACGCCGGCCTCGCCCACGTACAGCGGGTTGTTCTTGCGCCGGCGGCACAGCACCTGGATGGTGCGCTCGATCTCGTCGGTGCGGCCGATCAGCGGGTCGATCTTGCCTTCCAGCGCCAGCTCGTTGAGGTTGCTGGCGAACTCCTGCAGCGGGTTGCCCTTCGGCTCGCCGCCCTCCTCGCCCTCGCGCTCGCCGCCGGCCACGCCGGCAGCCGGCTCGTCGCCGATCTTGGCGATGCCGTGCGAGATGTAGTTGACCACGTCGAGCCGGGTGATCTCCTGCTGGTGCATGAAATACACCGCGTGCGAATCCTTTTCGCCGAAGATCGCCACCAGCACGTTCGCGCCGGTGACCTCCTTCCGCCCGGAGGATTGCACGTGGTAAACCGCCCGTTGCAGCACGCGCTGGAAGCCCAGCGTCGGTTGCGTGTCGCGCTCGTCGCCCGCCGGCAGCACCGGAACCGTTTCACCGATGATGCGCTCCAGGTCGGCCGACAGGCGCGGCAGGTCCACGCCGCAGGCGCGCAGGGCGCCGAGCGCGGACTGGTTTTCGGTGAGGGCGAGCAATAGGTGCTCGACCGTCATGAACTCGTGGCGTTGTTCACGGGCCTGCTTGTAGCAATGGCCGATGGTGACTTCCAGATCCTTGCTGAACATTCGGATCGTCTCCGCTTTGCAGTGGGAGCGGCCTTCAACGCCGCAATGAGCACGAAATGGGGTCGCTCAGAGCTTTTCCATAGTGCACAACAACGGGTGCTGATGGGAGCGTGAATATTCGTTGACGTGGGTAACCTTGGTTTCCGCCACCTCGCGGGTGAAGACGCCGCAGACGCCACGCCCGCGGGTATGCACGTGCAGCATCACCTGCACCGCCTGTTCCTGGTCGAGGTTGAAAAAGCTGCGCAGCACCTCGACAACGAAATCCATCGGAGTGAAATCGTCGTTCAGCAGCAGCACCTGGAACAGCGGGGGCCGCGCCACCTCGGGTTTCGCGGTTTCCAGCGCCAGGCCGCGGCCGCTGTCGTGCTCATGTTCGGGTTCGTGGGCCATGTTGGTCAGGGTCGTTTCTCTGGTTCGAAGTATACGCCGCGGCGGATGCGTCCCTGCCGCAACGGTGCGTCAGCAGAGGTGATGGCACAATGGGCACTTTTCCACCCCGGTATTGCCTGTCCATGGCCGATTCCTCCCCCAACTCCGATATCTGGCGTCCGCACGTCACCGTGGCCTGCGTGGTGGCCAGGGGCGAACGCTATCTGATGGTGGAGGAAGAAGTGGCCGGGCGACTGGTCTACAACCAGCCGGCCGGCCACCTGGATGACCACGAAAGCCTCGCCCAGGCCGCCCTGCGCGAAACCCTGGAGGAAACCGGCTGGACGGTGGAACTGCAGCACCTGATCGGCGTGCACCAGTGGCGCAGCACCGAGCATGGCGACGCGGTGGTCCGCTTCAGCTTCGCCGCTCGCGCGATCAGCCATGATCCCGACCGCCCGCTGGACAGCGACATCCGCCGCGCGCTGTGGCTGACCCGCGAGGAGATCGCCGCGCTGGGCAAGCGCCTGCGCAGCCCGATGATCCTGCAAAGCATCGACCTGTGGCTGGGCGGCCAGCGGCTTCCGCTGGATATCCTGAGCCACCTGCCCGAAGGCGAGCCGTCGTGAAGGTGATGCTGGGCATTTCCGGCGGCGTCGACTCGTCGGTGGCCGCCTTGCTGCTGCAGCAGGCCGGCTACGAGGTCGAGGGCCTGTTCATGCAGAACTGGGAAGAGGACGAACGCTCCGGCCCGTGCACCACCGACGCCGACCGCAAGGACGCCGTGGCGGTGTGCGGGCGCCTGGGCATTCCGTTCCACGCGCGCAACTTCGCCGGCGAATACTGGGATGGCGTGTTCGAGCATTTCCTGGCCGAGTATCGCGCCGGGCGCACGCCGAACCCCGACGTGCTGTGCAATCGCGAGATCAAGTTCAAGACCTTTCTCGACGAAGCGCACGCGCTGGGCGCCGAGAAGATCGCCACCGGCCATTACGCCCGGGTCGACTGCGTGGACGGCCGTTACCGCCTGTTGCGTGCGGTGGACGCGGCCAAGGACCAGAGCTATTTCCTGCATGCGCTGGGCCAGCAGCAACTGGCTGCCACGCTGTTCCCGCTGGGCGAGCTGCAGAAGCCCCGCGTGCGCGAACTGGCCCGCGAGGCCCACCTGCCCACCCATGCCAAGAAGGATTCCACCGGCATCTGCTTCATCGGCGAGCGCGACTTCCGCGGCTTCCTGTCGCAATACATACCCGCCCGCCCCGGCGAGATGCGCAGCCCCGACGGCGAGCTGATCGGCGAACACGACGGGGTGATGTATTACACCCTGGGCCAGCGCAACGGGCTGGGCATCGGCGGCCGCCATGGCGCCGCCAGCGAGCCCTGGTACGTGGTCGGCAAGGACGTGGCAGCGAACGTGCTGTATGTCGCCCAGGGCGGCGAGAACCGCTGGCTGCATTCGCGACGATTGCGCTCGGAGGCACCCACCTGGGTCGATGGCCACCCGCCCGCAGACGAGTTCCGCTGCACCGCCCGCACCCGTTATCGGCAGGCCGACCAGGCCTGCACGGTCAGCGTGACCGCCACCGGACTGGACATCCACTTCGACGACGCCCAGCGCGCCGTCACCCCCGGACAGTCGGTCGTCCTCTACGATGGCGAGGTCTGCCTCGGCGGCGCAGTGATCGCCGCCACCGACGCAGCCTACGGCGGCCTGCTGCCGGCGTTCGCCTCCCCTTCCCCTGCAAGAGTGGCTCCAACCCGTGCTTGAAACTTTTTCCATGACCGAAGAGCGTGTGCTTGCCCTGGCCGGCCTGTTTCAGGCCTGCGCGCTGGCCCAGCAACTGGCCAATGACGGGCGTTGCGACGAAGGCGCGATGGAAGCCAGCGTGGCCAGCGTGTTCCGCATCGATGCGCCCTCCGTGGTCGCCGTGTACGGCGACGCCGCGAACGTGCGGCTCGGCCTGCGCACGCTGATCGCGCAACTCGACGAAACCGGCCGCGACATGGCGGTGACGCGCATGACCGTCACCGTGATGCGGCTGGAGCGCAGCCTGGCCGCACGTCCGGACCTGCTGGAGAAACTGCAGCAGGGCATCATCGCCGCGCAGCGGCAGGTCGAGCACTTCGGCCAGGATTCCAGCCAGGTCAACAGCCGGCTGGCCGAGCTGTACGCCTCCACCCTGTCGATCCTCAACCCGCGGGTGATGGTCAGCGGCAACCCGCAACAGCTGCAGCTGCCCAGCGTGGTGGAAAAGGTCCGCACCAACCTGCTCGCCGCGATGCGTTCGGCGGTGCTGTGGCGGCAACTGGGCGGACGCCAGTGGCAGCTGCTGCTGTACCGGCGCCAGTGCAGCATGCTGGCGCGCGGCCTGCTGACCGGGGCCACGCTGGATCGGCGCTGACCGCAGGTTTTCGCTCGGCGGAAAAGCAAACGGCGGGCAAAGCCCGCCGTTTTCCTTCCCTGGGTGAAACTCCCTTGCTATAACCCTATGCGCTGTCCCGTGCGCTTCGCCGTCCGCAGGGCCGCAGTATGCCGCGGCCGTGTGACAGTTTTAGAACCGCACCTCGCCGAACACGCCGATCTCGTTGGTCTTCACGTTCTGCACGTGCAGCGGTGCCGGCGTACCCACCGACTTGTCCGCCTTCTCGTGCTTCCACACGCCAGCGAGCTTGAAGCCCTTGGTCACCTGGAACTCGACGCCGGCGTTGTAGTAGACATCCTTGTTGGCGCTGTCCAGGGTCTTGCTGAGCTTGGCATTGTCGTAACGGGCGAACAGATTGACGCCATCGGCGATCGCCACGCTGCCCCACACCGAGTAGCCGTCGGCCTTGTCCGTCGCCGTGGTCAGCACGTTGTTCCAGTTCCTGGCGGTGAAATACTCGGCGCCGAGACGGAACGCGTCGCTGGCGTAGGCCACCATCAGGTCGCCGCGCTGGGCGGTGTTCTGCGCGTCGGTCAACTGGGTTTCCTGACCACGGTGGCCACTGTAGCCACCGACGGCCACGACCATGTTCTCGAACGGCACGAAGCCCACGCGACCCTCGACGTCCACGCCCTTGCTGCGGCCCGGGTTCTTGTAGCCGTTGCCGTTGACCACGGACACCGCGTAGTTGAGCGACTTCCCGGCACCGATCTCGCCGCCCAGATGCAGGCCCCAGTCCGCCGAGTTGCCGTACTTCAGGCGGTCGGTCGTGGTGGGTTCCACGTAGCGGAAGCCATAGTAATTCTCGACGAACGGAATCCACGGCATGTCGGTCGAACCGATGCGGAACACGGCGGCCTGGTCGAACTTGCCCTGCACGTACGCCTTCTTGACGAACAGGTTGGTTTCGCCATCGTTGCTGACGTAGTTGAAGTCGGTGGTCAGGCTCATCGACCAGATGTCGTTGAACTTGTGGTCGACGCCGAGGTAGAAGCGCTTCACGTCGATGCCGAGGCCGGACGCATTGGTCTTGCCGGTGTCGCTGTTCTTCTGATCGATGCTGGTGACATCGAAGTACATTCTTCCGGACAACGTGGTGTTGTTGACCGCCTTTTCCAGTGCCGCGAACTTCTTGTCGCTGGCGGCCGTCACGTTGGTCGCCTTCTCCACCGCCTGGCCGGTGCTGACATTGATTTCGGATTGCGCGTCGGTGCGCTGTTCCAGTTCGTCCACCTTGGCCTGCAACGCGCTCAACTGAGCCTTGAGGAGCTCGACTTCGCTGCTGCTGGCAGCCGTGGTCGTCCGCTGCGGCGCCGCGGCGGCCGTGAAGCTGCTGACGCCCAGGCCAGCGGCGATCGCTACCGCAATCAATTTGGAACGCATGTCATTACTCCGAAAGTTGATGGGAAAATCTCGATCGCCCCCTCGATCCGATGGCCGGCTAGCGATTCGTTAACAAGTTTGCCCAGCGATTTTTACCGTTGAATGCCGCTTTCATGACACCACCATGACAGCCGCGCCTTGCTCCGCCGCCTCATGCCGCGCAGCACGACTGATATGCTTCGCCGATGGAAATCCCCAACAACAGCGCCGCGCCACGCATGGCCGAACGGTTCCGCGGCTTTTTGCCGGTAGTGGTCGACGTGGAAACCGGCGGCTTCGACGCCGAACATGATGCACTGCTCGAAATCGCCGCCGTGCCCCTGTGCATGGACGCAGACGGCTTCCTGCAACGGCAGCCTACGGTATCCACGCACGTCGAGCCCTTCCCCGGCGCCAACCTCGACCCGCGTTCGCTGGAGATCACCGGCATCGATCCGAGCAATCCGCTGCGCGGCGCACTGGCCGAGCGGCAGGCACTGGACCTCATCTTCCATGCAGTGCGCGAAGCGGTGCGCGGGGCCGGCTGCCAGCGGGCGATCCTGGTCGGCCACAACGCCGCGTTCGACCTGGGCTTCCTCAACCAGGCGGTGAAACGCTGCGGACACAAGCGCAATCCGTTCCATCCGTTCAGCTGCTTCGACACGGTCAGCCTGGGCGGACTTGCCTATGGCCAGACTGTGCTGAGCAAGGCCGTGCTCGCCGCCGGTCATGCGTTCGACAGCCGCGAAGCCCATTCCGCCGTCTACGACACCGAACGCACCGCCGACCTGTTCTGCAGCGTGGTCAACCGCTGGCGCCAGCTGGAGCTGTTCGAACAGGCGCATGTCGGGCTGGGCGTGGGCTGAGGCGAGAACGGGGAACGGGGAACGGCAGAGCATCGCCGCTGTCGCTTTCGGTCTCTGATCACCGTTCCCCACCCATGTCATCTTCCTGAAACATTCATTTCATCCAATGGCAACACGAAGAGCCTGAAATGGCGGGGTCGCATCCGACCTCACTCGATAGGAGCTACCGTCTTGACCATCCGCAACTTACCTGTCCGATTCGCCGCCGTCGCCACCCTGGCCGTGGCCTCGACTTTCGGCGCGGCCGCCGCGCAGGCCACCGACATCACCGGCGCCGGCTCCAGCTTCGTCTACCCGGTCATGTCCAAGTGGTCGGCTGCGTATGCCGAGAAGACCGGCAACCGCCTGAACTACCAGTCGGTCGGCTCCGGCGCCGGCATCGCGCAGATCAAGGAAGGCACCATCGACTTCGGCGCTTCCGACGCCCCGATGAAGGCGGAAGACCTGCAGAAATACGGCCTGGGCCAGTTCCCGATCGTGGTCGGCGGCATCGTGCCGGTGGTCAACATTGCCGGTGTGCAGGCTGACCAGGTCAAGCTGGACGGCGCCACCCTGGCCGACATCTTCCTGGGCAAGATCACCAACTGGAACGACCCGAAGATCGCCGCGCTGAACGCCGGCCTGGCCCTGCCCGCCGGCAAGATCACCGTGGTGCATCGTTCGGACGGTTCGGGCACCTCCTTCAACTTCACCAACTACCTGTCCAAGGTCAGCAATGAATGGGCGACCAAGGTGAAGTTCGGCACGGCGGTTGAATGGCCGACCGGCGTGGGCGGCAAGGGCAATGAAGGCGTGTCGCAGTACGTGCGTCAGATCAAGGGCTCGATCGGCTACGTCGAATACGCCTACGCGGTGAAGAACAAGCTCGCCTGGGTCGACCTGCAGAATGCCAGCGGCAACTTCATGAAGCCGAGCGCCGAGGCCTTCGCTGCTGCCGCCGCCACGGCCGACTGGACCAGCGCCAAGGACTTCAACCTGGTCATGACCAATGCACCGGGCGAACAGGCGTGGCCGATCACTGCCACCACCTGGATGATCATGTACAAGTCGCCGAAGAACGCCGGCAACAGCAAGGTCGCCTTCGACTTCTTCAAGTACGCTCTGGAGCATGGCCAGCCGGCAGCCAGCGAACTCGACTACGTGCCGCTGCCGACCGCGCTGGTCAGCAAGATCGAGGCGTATTGGGCTTCCGAATTCAAGCATTGATGGTTTGATCGAAGTCGTTCTCCTCCGGATCGAGTCCGGGGGAGAACGGTGTGGTGAGGTTCACGAGTTCATTCACAGAGTCCCGCATGACCACTGCCTCCACCACCGACATCCTGGAACAGCGCAGCCGCCGCGACGCCCGTCACGAGCGGCTGTTTCGCTGGCTGCTGAAGGGCTGCGCGCTGATCGTGCTGGCGGCCCTGCTCGGTGCCGCGGGTGCCACGCTGTGGGGTGGCCGCGAGGCGTTTGCCACGTTTGGCTGGCACTTCCTGATCAGCTCGGAATGGGACCCGGGCAACGACGTCTACGGTGCGCTGGTGCCGGTCTACGGCACCCTCGCCACCTCGTTCATCGCGTTGGCTGTAGCCGTACCGATCAGCTTCGGCATCGCCGTCTATCTGTCCGAAGTCGCGCCGACCTGGTTGCGTACGCCGATTGCCTCGGCGATCGAGCTGCTGGCCGGCATTCCCTCGATCATCTACGGCATGTGGGGGCTTTTCATCTTCGCCCCGTTCTTCGCCGAACATATCAAGCCGTGGTTGACCAACAATCTCGGCAACAAGCCCGAAGACGGCCAGCTGTCGTGGGTGGCCGAACACGTGCCCTTCGTGGGCAAGCTGTTCGGCAGCGACTATCCGTTCGGCGCCAGCATCCTGGTGGCCGGCATCGTGCTGGCGATCATGATCATTCCGTTCATCTCCTCGGTGATGCGCGAGGTGTTCCAGACCGTGCCGACCCGGCTGAAGGAATCAGCCTATGCGCTGGGCTCCAGCACCTGGGAGGTGTCGTGGGACATCGTGCTGCCATACACCCGTTCGGCGGTGATCGGCGGCATCTTCCTCGGCCTCGGCCGCGCGCTGGGCGAAACCATGGCGGTGACCTTCGTGCTCGGCAACGCGATGCACCTGTCGGCGTCGCTGCTTGATCCGGGCACCTCGATCGCCTCGACCATCGCCAACCAGTTCAGTGAAGCAGCGGGCCTGCAGAAGTCCTCGCTGATGGCACTGGCCTTCCTGCTGTTCGTGGTCACCTTCATCGTGCTGCTGATCGCGCGACTGATGTTGCGACGCCTGGCCAGCAAGGAGGGGCGCTGATGAACACCTTGTACCTGCGCCGCCGCATCGCCAACGCGCTGGCGATGGCGCTGAGCCTGCTCGCCACCCTGGTCGGCCTGGCCTTCCTGGCATGGATCCTGTGGGAAACCCTGCGCCAGGGCATCAGCGCGCTGGATCTGAAACTGTTCACGAAGATCACCGCCTATGGCGAGGACGGCGGCCTGCTGAACTCGATGGTCGGCAGCCTGGTGATCAACTTCATCGGCATCGGCATCGCCACGCCGATCGGCGTGCTGGCCGGCACCTGGCTGGCCGAGTACGCGAACCGCACCAAGCTGGGCGAGTCGATCCGCTTCCTCAACGACATCCTGCTGTCCGCGCCGTCGATCGTGATGGGCCTGTTCGTCTACACCATCATCGTGCTGCCCAGCACCGCCCTCACCCATGGCTCGACCACGTTCTCCGGTTTTGCCGGCGGCGTGGCGCTGGCGCTGATCGCACTGCCGGTGATCGTGCGCACCACCGACGAGATGCTGCGGCTGGTGCCATCCACCTTGCGCGAGGCGGCGCTGTCGCTGGGCGTGCCGCAGTGGAAGCTGACCCTGCAGATCCTGATCCGCGCCGCCCGCTCGGGCATCATCACCGGCGTGCTGCTGGCGCTGGCGCGGATCAGCGGCGAGACCGCGCCGCTGCTGTTCACCGCGTTCGGCAACAACTACATGGCCGTCAATCCGCTGGAGAAGATGTCCAGCCTGCCGCAAATCATCTACCAGTATGCCAACGACCCGGGCGACGCGATGCATGCCCTGGCCTGGGCCGGCGCGTTCGTGATCACCATGTTCGTGCTGCTGCTGAGCCTGGCCTCGCGCCTGATCCTTTCACGCACCAAGGTGTCCCATGACTGATTCCGCCCTCGCCACGAACCCGGCGCCGGTGGCGCCCGCAGCGACGGCGGCGCCCAAGATCACCGTGCGCGACCTGCACTTCTACTACAACGGCTTCCATGCGCTGAAAGGCATCAACATGGACATTCCGGAGAAGAAGGTCACCGCGATCATCGGCCCGTCCGGCTGCGGCAAATCCACCCTGCTGCGCATCTTCAACCGCATCTATGCGATCTATCCGAAGCTGGAGGCCAAGGGCGAGATCCTGCTGGACGGCGACAACATCCTCGACCCGCGCTATTCGATGAACCGCCTGCGCAGCAAGGTCGGCATGGTGTTCCAGAAGCCGGTGCCGTTCCCGATGACGATCTTCGAGAACGTGGCCTACGGCATCCGCCACCACGAGAAACTGTCGCGCAAGGACATGGAAGGCCGGGTCGAACAGGCCCTGCGCAACGCCGCGCTGTGGGACGAGGTGAAGGACAAGCTCAAGCAGAACGCGCTCGGCCTCTCCGGTGGCCAGCAGCAGCGTTTGTGCATCGCCCGCGCGATCGCGCTGAAGCCCGAGGTGCTATTGCTGGACGAACCCACCTCGGCGCTGGACCCGATCGCCACCGGCCGCATCGAACAACTGGTGGAGGAACTGAAAAGCCAGTTCACCATCGTCATCGTCACCCACAACATGCAGCAGGCCGCGCGCGTTTCCGACCAGACCGCGTTCATGTACCTGGGCGAGCTGATCGAGTTCGATCGCACCGAAAAGATCTTCACCAAGCCGGGCAAGAAGCAGACCGAGGATTACATCACCGGGCGGTTTGGCTGAGAGCCGGGATCCATCGCGGCGTCATTCCCGCGCACGCGGGAATCCACCTTGACCCGGCTCTTTCGCACGAAAGCGACATGGATTCCCGCCTGCGCGGGAATGACGGCTCAAAAGGCTGATTGAACACTTCGAGGCAACCATGAACACCGGCACCGACCACATCATCAAGAGTTACGACAGCGAATTGACCCGGCTCACCGGCGAGATCGTGCGCATGGGCGAGCTGTCGGTGACCCAGCTGGAAGCGGCCATCGACGTGCTGGAACGCCGCGACGAGCGCGCTGCCCAGCGGGTGGTCGGCAATGACGAGGCGATCGACCAGCTGGAGCACGAGATCGGTCACGACGTGGTGCGCCTGCTGGCGCTGCGTGCACCGATGGCCGGCGACTTGCGCAACGTGTATGCCGCGTTGCGGATTGCGTCGGACATCGAGCGCATCGGCGATTACGCGGCCAACGTGGCGAAACGCTCGATTCCGCTGTCGATGGTGGCGCCGGTCGCCCCGGTCCACGGCCTGAACCACCTGGCCAGGCTGGCCGCCGAGGAAGTACGCGAGGTGCTGGCCGCCTACCGCGACCGCGACGTCGAACGTGCCTACCAGGTGTGGAAGAACGACGTGGTGCTGGACGAGGCCTATACCGGCTACTTCCGCCAGTTGCTGACCTACATGATGGAAGACCCGCGCAACATCACGCCGTGCACCCATCTGCTGTTCATGGCCAAGAACATCGAGCGCATCGGCGACCACGCCACCAACATCGCCGAGAACATCTGGTTCCAGGTCACCGGCGAACCGCTGGACAAGCAGCGCAGCAAGCGCGACCTCACCTCGAGCCCGGAGATCACCAAGCTCGGCGAGTAGGCGTTTGCCTGCTCCTGCTAGCTCGCGGTGAGCTTGAGGCCGACGATGCCGACCAGGATCAGCGCGACGCACAGCAGCCGCGGCAGCGTGGCTGGATCGCCGAACAGCACGATGCCCAGCGCCACCGCGCCGACCGCACCGATGCCGGTCCAGATCGCATACGCGGTGCCGATCGGCAGCGTTTTCACCGCCATCGCCAGCAACACGATGCTGACCGCCATCGCCGCCAGCGTGCCCACCGTGGGCCACAGCCGGGTAAAACCTTCGGTGTACTTGAGGCCGATGGCCCAGACCACTTCGAACAGGCCGGCCAGCAGCAGATAGATCCACGCCATGTGGTGTTCCTCTGTGTATGGCAGGGCCGTCCCCGCGATGGAAAAGTGCGCAGGGTCGTCCCTGCGCACGCCGCCGCTACGGCAGCCCGCGCGTCTCGCGTCGACGCTTGATGCCGCGCACGATGCCGTAGCTGCCGATCAGCAACCAGGCCACCTGCATGATGAACGCCGACAGGTTGAAGCTACCGAAGCCCAACGACAGCATCACGCCGATCGCACCCAGCACGTTCATCAGCTGGTAGACCAGCCCGCTGCCCTGCAGCTTGCGCTCCTGCAGCAGGAAAAACGCCAGCAGCACCAGCGCCACGCCGAGGTAACCGGCCCAGTCGTACCAGAAGAAACTCATCGCTTCGCGCTCCGCTGGCGCAACGCCTCGAACAGCACCACGCCGGTGGCGACGGAGACGTTGAGGCTTTCCATCGCGCCCGGCATCGGGATCTTCGCCACGAAATCGCACAGCTCGCGGGTCAGCCGGCGAATACCCTCGCCTTCACTGCCCAGCACCAGCGCCACCGGCCCCTTGAAGTCGACGCCGTAGATGGTGGTGTCGGTGTCGCCGGCCAGGCCGGTGATCCACACGCCGGCGTCCTTCAGTTCACGCAACGTGCGTGCCAGGTTGGTCACCGCGATCAGCGGCACCCGGTCGGCACCGCCAGCCGAGGCGCGGCGCACCACCGGTGTCAGCCCGACCGCGCGATCCTTCGGCACGATCACCGCGGTGACCTTGGCGGCCGCCGCACTGCGCAGGCAGGCACCGAGGTTGTGCGGATCGGTGACACCGTCCAGCACCAGCACCAGGGCATCGCTGCCGTCGCGCTCCAGCAGGCCGGCCAGGTCGTTCTCGTGCGCCGCGGGCGCGGCTTCATAACGTGCCGCCACGCCCTGGTGGCGCGCTTCGCCGGCATGCTTGTCCAGCTCGTCTCGCGGCCGATGCAGCACTGGGATGTTCAACTTCTTCGCACGTTCGGCCAGCTCAAGCACGCGTGCGTTGCGCTGGCCATTCTCCACCAGCACCTCGCGCACCCGCTCGGCGTCGTTGCTCAACGCGCCTTCGACCGGGTTGATCCCGACGATCCAGCTCTCACTCATGACTTGCCTTTCGGTTTGGGTCGACGCCGGGACTGCTTCTTCGCCGCGGGCGCGGCAGCCGGGGCCTGGCCACGTTTCGAGGAAGCCTCCTTGCGCGGACCACGGGAGGACGGTGCGTCGGCCTTGCGGGCCGGACGCTGCGCGCCGCGTGCCGTTGACGACGAACGCGGCGGCGGATTATCGCTCACCGCCGCCTTGCGTGGAGCCGGTGTTGGCGCAGGCGCGGCAACTTCAACTTCCTTGCGCCCGAACGCGCGACCGATCGCCTTCGCGGCGCGGCCGAACATGCCCGGCGCCTTGGCGGTTGCCGCCGCCTTCTTCGGCAGTGAATAGCGCTCGCCGCTGGCTGCATAGTCGTACGCCTTGCCACTGCCGGTCGGCGGCGTGGCCGGGGTACGCGGTGACACCAGTCGGAAGTCGATCTTGCGGTCCTCCAAGCTGGCGCGCAGTACCTGGATGCGCACGTGGTCACCGAGGCGGAACTGCGCGCCAGTGCGCTCGCCCTTGAGCAATTTGCGGGTGGCGTCGAAGTGGTAGTAGTCGTTGGCGAGCTGGCTGATGTGGACCAGGCCCGACACCTTCGACTCGTCCAGTTCCACGAACAGGCCGAACGAGGTGACGCCGGTGACCACGCCGTCGAACTCGCTGCCGATGTGCTTTTCCATCCACGCGCACTTGAAGCGCTCGTCCACGTCGCGTTCGGCTTCCTCGGCACGGCGCTCGCGCTGCGAACAGTGGATCGCCATCGCCGCCATGTCGCTGGGGCTGTAGGTGTAGTCGGCAGGCTTGCGACCGGTCAGCGCGTAACGGATCGCGCGATGCACCAACAGGTCCGGATAGCGGCGGATCGGCGAGGTGAAGTGCGCGTAGGCGGTGAGCGCCAGGCCGAAGTGGCCGCGGTTGTCGGGCTGGTACGCGGCCATGCTCTGCGAGCGCAGCAGCACGTTCTGGATCAGTTCGCGCTCGGGGCGGTCGTGCACCATGCGCAGGATTTCGGCGAAATCCGCCGGGGTCACCTCGTCGACCGGCGGCATGCGCAGCTTGAACTCGCGCAGGAACTGCTGCAGGTCTTCGTACTTCTCCGCCGGCGGCGGCTCGTGGGCGCGGAACAGCGCGGGGACTTTCTTCTTCTCCAGGAACAGCGCCGCCTGCACGTTGGCGGCGATCATGCATTCCTCGATCAGCTTGTGCGCGTCGTTGCGCTCGGTGGCGCCCATCGACTCGACGCTGCCGCTCTGGTCGAGGCGGAACTTCACTTCCGGTGTCTCGAAGTCGATCGCGCCGCGCCGCTTGCGTTGGCCGGCCATCGCCTTGTACAGCGCGTGCAGGTTTTCCAGCTGCGGCAGCACGTCGGCCACTTCGTGGCGGGCGTCCTTGTCGCGCAGGCCGACCGCCTGCCACACCTTGTCGTAGGTGAGCCGGGCGTGCGACAGCATCACCGCGTCGTAGAACTTCGACTTGGTGACGTTGCCTTCGGCATCGACCAGCATGTCGCAGACCATGCACAGCCGCTCGACGTTCGGGTTCAGCGAGCAGATGCCGTTGGACAGCGTCTCCGGCAGCATCGGCACCACGAAGCCGGGGAAATAGGTCGAGGTGCTGCGCTCGTAGGCCTCGCGATCCAGTGCATTGCCGACCTGCACGTAGTGCGACACGTCGGCGATCGCCACGATCAGCCGCCAGCCACCGCCACGCTTGGGCTCGGCATACACGGCGTCGTCGAAGTCGCGTGCGTCGGCGCCGTCGATGGTCACCAGCGGCAGCTTGCGGATGTCGGTGCGCCCCTCGCGCTCGGCGGCGGTCACCACCGCTTCCACCTGGGCCGCGTCGCGCAGCACTTCGGCCGGCCATTCGTGCGGCAGGTCGTGGCTGGCGATCGCCATCTCCACCACCAGCGATGGCTGCAGGCGTTCGCCCAGCACGGCGCGGATCTCGCCCACCGGACCACGCTGGGCGGTGGGCGGCGCGGTGATCTCGACCACCACGATCTGGCCCGACTTCGCGCCCTGCTCCGTGCCCGGCTTGATCATCACGTCGTGATTGAGGCGGCGGTCGTCGGGCGTCACCAGGGTCACGCCGTCGTCGATCACCACCCGGCCGACCAGTCGCGGCGAACGCCGCTCCAGCACTTCGGCGATCGCGCCCTGCTTGCGGCCGCGGCGGTCGATGCCGACCACGCTGGCCAGCACGCGGTCGCCATGCATCACCGCGCGCATCTGCTGCGGCGACAGGTACAGGTCTTCGCCGCCCTCGTCCGGGCGCAGGAAGCCATAGCCTTCGGCATTGGCCAGCACGCGGCCGGCGATCAGGTCGAGCTTCTGGGTCGGCGCGTAGCCGCCACGGCGGCCAAGCAGCATCTGGCCATCGCGCACCATCGCCCCGAGGCGCTTGCGCAAGGCTTCGAGATCGGTTTCTTCATGGATGCCGAGCGCTTCGGCAATGCGCGCTTCGGTCAGCAGCTCGCCGCGCTCTTCAAGCAGGGCGAGGATCGCCTCGCGGCTGGGGATCGGGCGCGCATAACGCTGCGCCTCGCGATCGGCATGGGGATCACGCACGGCGCCTGCGGCGGCCCGGGTGCGCTTGTCCGGCGTGGATGCAGCGCGCGGTGTCCGCTTGGCGGATTTCTTCGCGGGATGCGAGTCCTGGGGATGGCCGGACTTGGGGGGAGTTTTTCTGGTCACTCAGTATCCTTGTGATGTTTGCGCCGCGGAGAATGCCACGTCGCGAGAGATGGTTGTGAAAAAGTGTTGACAAGCCGTCGGCAGATGCCTAAATTACGCGGCTCACGCAGCTCGCTGAGCAACGTGACACCTGCCCAGGTGGCGGAATTGGTAGACGCACTAGCTTCAGGTGCTAGCGGGGGCAACTCCGTGGAGGTTCGAGTCCTCTCCTGGGCACCAATTGTAAACGAAGGCCCGCAGCGATGCGGGCCTTCGTCTTTTCCGGGTTTGATTAAAGTCAGGAAGGCCGCCTAACAAGGCGGCCTTCGTCTTTTTCAAGTTTGACTAAAGTCAGGAAGGCCGCCCGACAAGGCGGCCTTCGTCTTTCCGGATTTGATTGAAAGTCGGGACGGGCGCTCTTCAGCCCACTGCCGGCCCCTTCAACTCGACCATGTTCCCCTGCGGGTCATACAGATAGATCGACGGACCCTCGCCCTGCGCGCCGTAACGCGAGCCCAGTTCGCCGATGCGCACGCCGTGCGATTTCAGGTGGGCCAGGATCGCCGCCTCGTCGTAATCCTCCACGCGCAGGCACAGGTGATCCATGTTGTGGCCTTGCGCACCCGGCGCGGCGCCACCGTGGCGACCCAGCTTGCCGTCGACGGCGACCAGGTCGATCAGCGAACGGCCGGCGCGCAGTTGCACCAGGCCGATCTCGTCCTGCCGACGCTCCTCGCGGCAGCCGAGCACGTCGCAGTAGAAACGCTGCATGGCGTCGCTGTCGATGACGCGCAACACCACGTGGTCGATGTCGGCGATCCGAATCATGCGCACTCCCGGTCGATGAGGCAGCCGAGCATAACCCAGGGCGGTCCGGCGACTCCCTGAACCGGGCGCCGGCCGGCCGCGACAGCCCCCGTTCCCCCTGTATAATCGCCGCGGTAAACGCATGGTGGGAGAAGCGGCCCGTCCCTCGCAGGACGCGGCCGCTGCCGAAGACGCAACGCCCGTAATCGCTCAGGCCCCCATACCACCATGCGTGAACACTCTGGAGAGAGCGGCTGAAGCCGCCGCCGAAGGGGCACGAAACGCCGCCGCGTTTCCAAACTCTCAGGCAAAAGGACAGAGGGGCGCCCCGCGTGCGGCACGACACGCCAGTCTTCGGATGCCCAGCCATGAGCCACAACCCCACTTCCCTGCGTGACCTCGAAAACCACGGTGCCTTCATCGACCGCCACATCGGCCCGGATGATGCCGAGATCGCGCAGATGCTGCGCGTGGTCGGCCACGATTCGCTGGAGTCGATGACCGACGCCATCGTGCCCGCCTCGATCAAGTCCGCCGCACCGCTGGCCTTGCCCACGGCGATCACCGAAGAAGACGCGCTGGCCAAGATCCGCGCGATCGCCGATCACAACCAGGTGTTCCGCAGCTTCATCGGCCAGGGCTATTACGGCACGCTGACGCCCAACGTCATCCTGCGCAACATCCTGGAAAACCCGGCCTGGTACACCGCGTACACGCCATACCAGGCGGAGATCTCGCAGGGTCGCATGGAGGCGCTGATCAACTTCCAGACGATGTGCGCCGACCTCACCGGGATGGAGATCGCCAACGCCTCGCTGCTGGACGAAGCCACCGCCGCGGCCGAGGCGATGACCCTGGCCAAGCGCTCGAGCAAGAACAAGGGCAACGCCATCGTGGTGTTCGGCGATGCCCACCCGCAGACCATCGAGGTGATGCGCACCCGCGCCGAGCCGCTGGGCCTGACGATCACCCTGGCCGATTCCGCCGAGGCCTGGGATGCCGCGATCGCCGCGGACGACTACTTCGCGGCGCTGATCCAGTACCCGGCCAGCAGCGGCTGGCTGCTGGACTGGAGCGAGGAGGTGGCGAAGATCCACGCCAAGGGCGCGCTGGCCATCTTCGCCACCGACCTGCTGGCGCTGACCCTGTTGAAGTCGCCGGGCGAAATGGGCGCCGACATCGTGATCGGCAACACCCAGCGCTTCGGCGTGCCGTTCGGATTCGGCGGCCCGCACGCCGCGTTCATGGCCTGCCGCGATGCGTACAAGCGCTCGATGCCGGGTCGCCTGATCGGCGTCTCCATCGATGCCGAGGGCAACAAGGCCTATCGCCTCACCTTGCAGACGCGCGAACAGCACATCCGCCGCGAGAAGGCCACCAGCAACATCTGCACCGCCCAGGTGCTGCTCGCCGTGATGGCCTCGATGTACGCCGTCTACCACGGCCCCAAGGGTCTCGCCCGCATCGCTTCCCGCGTGGCGCGCCTCACCGCGATCCTCAAGGCCGGCCTGCAGCAGCTCGGCTTCACCGCCAGCCACCATGAGAGCGCGTTCGACACGATCAGCCTGAAGACCGGCGATCGCACCGACGCCATCGCCGCTCGCGCGGTGGCGCTGGGCGCCAACCTGCGCAAGGCCTGGGACGAGTACCTGTGCATCTCGCTGGACGAAACCACCACCCGCGCCGACATCGAACTGCTGTGGCGCATCTTCGGCGGCGATGACGCACAGTTGCCCAGCATCGACGCGCTGGACGCCAGTGCGCCGTCGCTGATCCCGCAGGCACTGCAGCGCACCTCGCCGTTCCTCACCCACCCGGTGTTCAACACGCATCACAGCGAGCACGAACTGCTGCGCTACCTGCGCGCGCTGGCCGATAAGGACCTGGCAATGGATCGCACGATGATCCCGCTGGGCTCGTGCACGATGAAGCTCAACGCCACCGCCGAGATGATCCCGGTCACCTGGCCGGAATTCGCCAACATCCATCCGTTCGCGCCCGCCGCGCAGACGCAGGGCTACCAGGAACTGATCGCCGGGCTGGAAGCGCAGCTGGTGGAGATCACCGGCTACGACGCGGTGAGCCTGCAGCCGAACTCCGGCGCCCAGGGCGAATACGCGGGCCTGCTGGCGATTCGCGCGTATCACCAGTCGCGCGGCGAAGGCCATCGCGACATCTGCCTGATCCCCGAGTCCGCCCACGGCACCAACCCGGCGTCCGCCCACCTGTGCGGCATGAAGGTGGTGGTCACCAAGTGCGACGCGAACGGCAACGTGGACCTGGAAGACATCCGCGCGCAGGCCGCGAAGCACTCGGCCAACCTCGCCGCGATCATGCTGACCTACCCGTCCACCCACGGCGTGTTCGAGGAAGACGTGGTCGCCATCTGCGACATCGTCCACCAGCACGGCGGGCAGGTGTACACCGACGGCGCCAACATGAACGCGCTGGTCGGCGTGGCCAAGCCCGGCAAGTGGGGCTCGGACGTCAGCCACCTCAACCTGCACAAGACCTTCTGCATCCCGCACGGCGGCGGCGGCCCGGGCGTGGGCCCGTGCGCGGTGCGTTCGCACCTGGCGCCGTTCCTGCCGGGCGCGCTGGGCAACGACGGCGCGCGCACCCAGGGCACCGGCAACGGCGCGATGGTCAGCGCCGCCACCTTCGGCAGCGCGTCGATCCTGCCGATCAGCTGGATGTACATCACCCTGATGGGCCAGCAGGGCCTGCGCAAGGCGACTCAGGTGGCCCTGCTCAATGCCAACTACGTGGCGAAGCGGCTGGCGCCGCACTACCCCACCCTGTACACCGGCCGCAACGGCCTGGTCGCGCATGAGTGCATCCTCGACCTGCGCCCGCTGAAGGACGCCACCGGCATCGGCGCCGAGGACGTGGCCAAGCGGCTGATCGACTTCGGCTTCCACGCGCCCACGCTGAGCTTCCCGGTCTCCGGCACGCTGATGGTGGAACCGACCGAAAGCGAATCGCGGGTCGAGCTGGACCGCTTCATCGACGCGATGATCCAGATCCGTGACGAGATCCGCGCCGTCGAGGAAGGCAAGCTGGACCGCGAGGACAACCCGCTCACCAACGCGCCGCACACCGCCACCATGGTCAGCGCCAGCGAGTGGACCCACGCCTACCCGCGCGAACTGGCCGCCTTCCCGCTGGCCAGCCTGAAGCTGCAGAAATACTGGCCGCCGGTGGCCCGCGTCGACAACGTCTACGGCGACAAGAACATCATGTGTTCGTGCATCCCGGTGGATGCGTACCGGGAAGACGTCGAAGCGTAACCATCGGTCGATCGTCCGATGCGAAGGCCCCGCCACGGCGGGGCCTTTTTTATGGTGGAAAACCCGCGGCTAGAACCCGCGCAGGTCGTCCACCGGCAACGCCAGCTTCGCACCGGTGATGCGTTCCAGGGTGCGGCCCAGCACCTCGACGTTGTTGTCGAAGCTGCCATGCCCCGCGTCGATGGCGACTTCGGGGTGCAGGCAGGTGGGCACCTTGTCGACATCGATGACTTCGGTGCGCTTGCCCAGGCCGGTCTGCTTCGCCACCTGGCGCCAGTTGCCCAACGCCTCGGCCGTGCTGGACGAACCGTCCCAGCCCTTGTACCCGGCGTCCATCACGTTCGCCAGGCCGAGGATCGGCGTGCGCACATCCAGCTCCAGGGCGTTGGACACCAGGTACAGCAGCGACTTGCGATAGATCGCCGCGGTGTTGTCGTCACGCTCGTTGCGGTCGGACAGGATGCCCAGGTAAAGCCGCTGCATCAGGGCATCGTGTGGCGCGTAGTGGCGGTTGGCGAACTGCACCGTGCATGCCGGCGCGTACAGGTGGATAGATGCGGTCTGCGCCTCCAGCCCGCGCGCGGCCAGCAGGTCGACCAGGTAGCCATGGAAGATCGAGCCGGCGGAGTGGCCGACCAGGTGGATCTCCAGCTGGTCGCCCCAGGTCTTGGCCAGGTTCTGCAGCGCCGTCACCAGCAGGTCGCCGCCCCGCGTGGGCAGGCTGGCGGCTTCGGCGTTTTCCTTCATCTCGCTCCAGATCGGCCGCGCCAGCGGACGGCCGACGGTGCGCTCGACGAGGATGTCGGTGGCGTCGCTGATCTTCTCGCGAATGCCGCCGGCCCGCGGCGGCTCGCGCCGGAACTTGTCGGCGAAGATGTCGCCGATCGATTCGAGCATGCCGGTCTTCCAGATCACGAACAGCGGATAGCAGCCGTTGCCGATGAAGTAGCGCCCCATCGCCCGCGCGCGTTCGATCGCCGCGGCCTCGCTGTTGAGTCCGCCGTGGGCATAGATCACCAGCCGCCTGGTCGTCGCCTTCTGCTGGCGGAACCACTGGTCCGGCAGCGTGCACGCCTGGAACAGCAGCGAGCGGCTCATCTCGTCCTGGGTCAGGTAACGCGTCACCCGGCCGTCGTTGCCCAGCACCACGCTGTGCTCGTAGGCGGTGGCCTCATCCCACCACAGGCTGCGGTTGGTGCCGACACGGCTGCTGCCACCCTTGCTGCCCGCCGCGAGCTGGCCCAGCACCACGCCCGACACGCCCATCGCGGCCACCCACGCGTCCATGCCGTTGGCCAGCCAGTCGGCGTAGGTCAGCACGGCGAAACCGCCGCAGCCCCAGCTCTTGCCCCAGGAGTTCTGCACCACGAAGCCGTCGGTGTTGAAACCGACCAGGGCAAAGGCGTGGCCGTCGTCGTGCGAGGGTTTGCCGTCGAACGCGATCACCGGCAGGCTGTCGTGCCCGGCCAGCTTCCGGCGCACGGTCGGCACGTCCTGCCAGCCCTGGTGCGTGTTGGCCGACACGTAGATCGCGCCCACTTCATGGATCGCCGCCTGCAGGTCGCTGATCGTCTTCAGCTCGATGCGGTAATACACGCCCAGCGTGTTGGCGGTGGCGCGGGTGGCGTAACCGAACTTCGGCGGCTGCGTGTCCTCCTGCCGATACGGCCAGTCGACCTCCATACAGACGCCGTGGTGATACCAGCCCTTCAGCGCGCCACGGCAGCTCGAACCGTCGTAGTTCTCGCCCGCGTATTCGTCGTAGCGGCGGGCGAAGTTGTAGAACATGCGCGGGCTGACCGAAGCCAGTCGACCCGGCATCCCGCTCTTGCGCCAGCGCAGGTAGTTGACCACGCAGGCCAGGCCGAAACCGGTGCACGCGCCTTCCTGCCCCTGGTCGAGGATCAGGCCGGCCCCGGTATAGGCCGGCAGGAACTCGCTGACCTGCGCATCGGTGGGGTAACGATCCGGCAGGCTGGCCGGCGGCGGCTGGTAGGCGCGATCGCGCAGGTCGACCGGGTCCTTGCTGGCGTCGAGTTTCGCCGCGCCCGTCGCCGCCGCTGCGACGGCCTTGCGAGCCGCGCCGGACTTGCGAGTCGCACCGGCGCCGCGAACGGCCACCGGCCAGACCGACGCGGCCAGCTGGAACACGTTGCGGAAACTTGCCAGTCCGTAGCTGCCGCCGTTGACCAGCTTGCGTGCCGCCGCGTAGTTGTTCGCCGCCAGCGCCGTGCGCATCCTGTCCGCCGCGTGCGACAGGAACAGCGCCAGCAGCACGGCCGCCACCTCGGGCGCGTTGGCCAGGTCCGGAAAGCCTTCGATGTCGACGCCGATCAGGGCCGCATAGGTGTGGTAGTTCGCCCGCCCCGTCAGCTGCACGAAACCGCGGCCCCGATAGCGCGCGCCGTCGCCGGGCTGGTCGTTGCCCAGCGACTTACGCCCGTCGTAGGCACTGAACGCGGGCAGCCCCGGCGTGGTGTTGAAGTGCGAGGGAAACTCGGCGATCGGCACGAAGCCTTCGCTCTCGGCGCGGATGGTGCCCAGCGCGGCGCAGATCATCATGCGGTCGCGCAGCCCCGCCGCGCCCAGCGCCGCCGCCACGTAAGGCAGGTAGCGCACGATGTTGGACTTCTTGGTGGCCGGGAACAGCCGCTGCACCGCGTCCACCGTCAGCGGCACCGCCATCGGTTGTGGTTGCATCATGCCGAGCAGGCCTTGGCAGCACGGCCCAATCACCGCATCGGCGACCATCCCGATGCCGGCCTGCCATCGCCGCGCCGCCGCGTCGACCTGCTCGTCGAAAACGTCGCCCGTCGCCAATCCCGGAAAGTCGCGCGCGTCGTCGCCGAGCACCCCGGCCAGGCGCTTGCGCAGCGTGGCGACATCGTTCCCGGAATTCCCCTTGACCAGCAGCAGTGTTGCCATGACGTATCTCCCCTCGTCCGTGGTGAAGGCTACGAAACACGGCGGCAGCATACGCTCGGTTCGGGGGCCGCACATGGCCCGCGGCGCAGGGAAAAACCGGCCACGGCAACGGGCACGAAGCGTGCCAGCGAACGCGATCTGCCGGCGTCGATCGCCGGCCCGACAGGCCTGGCGCCGGTCAGCTTGCCGCCACGATGCAGTCCCGGCCCTGCTGCTTGGCCCGGTACAGCCGCTTGTCGACGCTGTCGAGGAAGCCGCGCAGCTCGTCGGCATGCGCGGGAATGCAGGTGGCCGCGCCGACGCTGATGGTCAGCACCGGGCCGACCGCGGACTGCGCATGGGGAATCTGCTCGGCCAGGATCAGGTCGCGGCAGCGGGCGGCCAGCTTGTGCGACGCCGCCTCGTCGGTTTCCGGCAGCAGCAGCACGAATTCCTCGCCGCCGAAACGCGCCAGCAGGTCGCGTGCGCGGGTTGCGGCGGAAGCCAGCAGCCAGGCCACGCGCTTCAGGCAGGCGTCGCCTTCGAGGTGGCCGTAGCAGTCGTTGTACTGCTTGAAGTAGTCGATATCGATCATCAGCAACGACAGCGGCTGGCGGTTGCGCCGCGCGTTGCTCCATTCCAGTTCCATCAACGCATCGAAGCGACGCCGGTTGGCCACGCCGGTGAGACCGTCGCGGAAGGACAGCTCCTCCAGCTCCTTCTGCAGGCTCGCCAGTTTCTGTTCGGTCTGCTTGCGTTCGCTGATGTCGAACATGAAGCCGATCAGCGAATCGACCGAACCGTCCGCCCGGCGCACCACGTGCACCACGTCGCGAATCCATACGTAGTGGCCGTCGCGGGTCAGCGCCCGGTAGTCGGCTTCATGATCGACACCGGCCTGTGATTGCGCCACGCAGAAATTCAGCACCCACTCGCGATCCTGTGGATGCATTCGGCTGGCCCAGTCGCCCACCGTCTGCCAGCTCGCCGGGGTCCAGCCCAGCAGCGCCTCGATCTGCGGTCCGATATAGGCGAACTGCTTGCTGTCCCAGTCGATCTTCCAGGGAATGGCCTTGGTGGACTCCAGCAGTGTGCGGTAGACGGTGCTGTCGGGTTCCAGCTTTTCGAAATCGGCCATCGCTCTCGGACTCAAGCATGAAGACGGGTCACCGCAGCTGCGGCGATCGCGCCAGCCGGCGCGCAGACGCAAGGTACATCGTCCGCCGGGCGTATCGCCAATCGCACCAGACGGCGCCCGCTGGTGCAAGCGGGCGCCGTCCCGGGCGAGCGGATCAGCCGCCGTTCTTCGCCAGCCACGCGTCGATCGCGGGCAGCCGTTCCTTGCGCACCATCTGCCGGTACTGGATGTTCGCGATCACCGTCTCCGCCGCGCGGCGCGAGCCCTTGGCGATGTGCGCGTCGGCGTAGGCGTTGATCTTGTCGATCATCGCCGGATCATTGGAGCTGGCGCCGATGCCGGGGTAGTAGCGGCTGCTGGAGGTGGAGTCGACCAGCTTGTCGATCTGCGCCCGGTGCGCCATCGCGAATTCCCAGGCCATGTCGGGGTGCTCGTAGCCCACCGCACGGATCATGCCGGCGCTGTTGGTGGCGCCCGGTTCGTCGGTCAGCGCCAGCTCCAGCGCGCGTTTGGCCAGCGCCTTGTCCTTGCTGATCGAAAGCAGCGCGTACAGGCGATCCTTGATCAGCGGCGTGGTCTCGGCCTTGGCCTTCGCATGCAGCTTGTCCCAGCCCGCCGCGTCGGCGTTGCGTGCCACCACCGCATAGATGGTCTTGCGCAGGGCCGCCGGCACGGCCTTCGGATCGGTGTCCTGCGCGGCGTAGCGACGCTGCACTTCGCTGATCACGTCGGCATCGCCGAGGTCGGCCAGCACGCCGATCAGCTGGGTGCGCAGGATCGTGGTGGGGTCGCCCTCGTCGGCCTTCGCCTCCCAGCCCACGCGGGCAAACACCGGCTTCAGCTGCTTGATCGCGAACGCATCAAGACGCGCCTGACGCGCGTCGTCGCCACGGTAATAGCCGTGCAGGCCGGAGAAGCTGCCGGCGATGTCGCCCCAGATCTGCGGGTCGGCATCGGCCGGGGTGACCTGGGCCAGATCGAGGTAGCTGGACGCCGGCTGCAGGCCGGCCATGCCCAGCGCCCAGCTGTCGCCCATCAGGCCCATCTGGTCGATCGGCGCCAGCTTGGCGAACTGGCCCTTGATCGCGGCGAATTCCGCCGGCGTGTACAGCGTGCGGTAGTAGCCGCTCTGCCCCGCGTTCACCAGCACCGGACCGCAGCCGGCCACGTCCAGCGTGGCCTTGCCGTCCACCACGGTGCGGGCGACCTCGCTGCCGCCGATGCTCTGCGCGATCACCGGCACGTGCCACTTCAGCGGCGTCTTGTTCGGGCGATCCTTGGTGAACTCGCCCTGGCTCAGGGTCAGCGTGGTCTTGCCGTTGCTGCACGCGGACGAGGCCACGCGGATCAGCGGAATGCCCGGCTGCAGGGTGAAGTCGTGCGCAATCTGGGTGACCGGCTTGCCGGCCGCGCCCTGCACCGCCTTCCACAGATCGTCCGACACCGTGTTGCCGTAGGCGTGGGCCTTGATGTAGTTGCGCACGCCGGCGCGCCAGGCATCGGGGCCGACATAGGCTTCCAGCATGTTGATCACCGCCTCGCCCTTGGCGTAGGTGATCGCGTCGAACGCCTGGCTGGCCTGCTCCACCGTCTCCACGTGTTGCACCACCGGGTGCGTGGTGGCCACGGCATCGCGCGACATCGCGCCCTCGCGGGTGCCGACGGCGTCCAGGTCAGTGTGCCATTCCGGGTGCAGCTTCTCGGTGGTGCGCGCGGCCATCCACGAGGCAAAGCCTTCGTTGAGCCACAGGTCGTCCCACCAGCGCATCGTCACCAGGTCGCCAAACCACTGGTGCGCCATTTCGTGGGCGGCGGTGTTGAACACGTTCTGCTTGTCCGACTGGGTCGAAAAATTCGGGTCCAGCAGCAAGGCGTATTCGAAGGTGTAGATCGCGCCCCAGTTCTCCATCGCCGAGAAGAACTGGCTGCTGCCGGGCGAGGCGATGTTGTCCAGCTTGGGCAGCGGATACTTCACGCCGAAATAATCGTTGTACTCGCGCAACACGTCGCTGGCCGATTTCAGCGTGAAACCGGCCTGCGACTTCTTGCCCTTCTGCGTGATCACGCCGATCTCGGTGCCGTCGGCCATGGTGGTGGCGCGCTCGAACTCGCCCAGACCGAAGAACAGCAGGTAGGTCGACATCTTCGGCGACGGCTGGAAGGTCACCTGGCTCATGCCGTTGCCCAGGTCCCTGGTCGAGGCGACCGGCATGTTGCTCACCGCCATCTCGTCGCTGGGCACGGTCACGGCGAGGTTGAAGGTGGCCTTGTACGCCGGCTCGTCCCAGGACGGGATGAAGCGGCGGGCGTCGGAATTCTCGAACTGGGTGTACAGCGCGCGCTTCTTGCCCGCGGTGGTGTCGTAGTCGATCGCGAACAGGCCATTGGCCTGGGTGCCGATCTTGCCGGTGTAGCTCATCGCCAGCTGGTAGGTGCCGGCAGGCAGCGGCTGGGCAAAGGTGAACGTCGCCGTCTGCGCCTTCGCATCCACCGTCACCTTGGGCGCGGCGATGGCGATCTTCAGCTTCGTCGGGGTCAGGCGCACCGACGAGAACGTCATGTCGATCGCGTTGAGCGTGATGCTGTGGGTCGGCTGCAGCACGTCGACGGTCACCGTCACCTGGCCGTCGAAGCTCAGCTTGTCCGCATGCGGCGTCACCGCCACGTCGTAGTGGCTGGGCCGCACCGTGCGCGGCAGCTGGGTGGTGGCCAGGTCGGTCGCGGACGTCGCCGCCGGCGTGGCCGCCATGGCAGTCATCGAAACGCCAGCGAGCGCCAGGGCGATCGCGGAAACCAGCAAGGTGCTGCGCATGAGTATCTTCCGTGTCAGGGTGGGCGAAGTGCGGAATGCCGCAGCTTGCCGGCGGAAGCCGTGGCGCTGCAGGCGCAATTCCCGTGATGGTGGCGCGCCGTCCGATCGGCGGAAACCGCCGGAAGTCATGGAGTGTGCCGGCGGCCGGTCAACGCGCCGCCCCCGGCGGCGTTCCTGTTCCGGCATGCCGCCGCTCGCCCGGCACGACATGGCAGTACCCCACCGCCGGCCTCCCACACTGAAGGACACCGTCATGAACCACGCTTCGATGATCCGCCTCGGCCTGCTCAGCCTGATCGCCTGCACTGCATTCGCCAGCGCCAGCGCGATGGCCGCCGACACCACCGTCCCCGGTCACCCCCGCGTCAACGAAGTCAATCAGCGCATCGACCACCAGCAGGCGCGCACCGCGAAAGGCGTCGCCAACGGCACCATCACCCCGCAGCAGGCAGCCAACGACCAACGCCGCGCCGCCAACATCGCCCAGCGCGAAAGCGCCGCCGAAGCGAAGCACAACGGTCACCTGACCAGGGGCGAAACCCGCCGCCTCAACCGCGCGGAAAACCGCAACAGCCGCGCGATTCACCGCCAGCGCCACTGATCGCCCACGGGCAAAAGGCCCCGGCAACGGGGCCTTCAGTCATGGCGGCGCGACTATCGCCAGCCGGCAGCGCGCGCCGCGCGTTCCTGCTGCGCATTGAAGACATCGCCGCGCAAACGCGCATCGACTGCGTCCTGCACCGCACCCGGCATGCTGCTCGCTGCCTGGCGCAGGTCGCCGCTTTCGGACGGCGCCATCACGCTGAGCACCGGCAGTGTCCAACCCGTCTGTTCGTGACAAGCCAGGCCAGCGCGTGCCGGTGCCGCGTGCAACACGAAGGTGCGGCAGATGTGTCCGTCCGCGCTGCGGAAGCTGAGGCCGATGGCAACTGGCGCCTGCGCGTCCGGCTCGCTGGCCAGCGACTCGTCCAGCGCATGGTTCAAGGCACCTGCGGCGAAGGTCTGGCCACCGTGCATGCGCACGAGATCGTCATGGGATCGCCAACTCCACAAGGCTACGGCGAGCAACGCCACCGATGCGGCCAGCGCGGCCCCGGGCAGGAACCAGCGGCGGCCGGTGGCGCCGCGACGCGTCGATCCGGCGCGCGGGGCGATCGGTGTCACCGTGGCCGGTCGCGGCTGCAACATCGCGGAAAGATGCGCGGGCACCGCTTCATCGAGCACCGCATCGAAGGTGGTGCGCAACCGGTCGTTCACCTCGCGCATCCGCTGCACGCGCACGGCAAGCGCGGCGTCATGGGCCAGCGCGGCGTCGACTTGCGCGGCGGCCTCGGCATCGATTTCGCCGTCCACGTAGGCCTGCAGGATATCGTCGTCGATCGGAGTCATGCGTCTTTCCCAAGATGGGCCTGCAACGTTGAGCGGGCGCGAGCCAGACGGCTGGTGACGGTGCCCACCGGCACTTCCAGCAGCTCGGCAGCCTCGCCGTACGACATGCCCTCGACCAGCACCAGGGCTACCACTTCGCGATGGTCCGGCGGCAACGCCGCCAACGCCATCGCCAGTTCCAGCCGTTGCGCGGGCTGGGCGTTGCCGCTATCCACGGCCATCTCACCAGCCTCCTCCGGCGCGAACAGATGCTGCGACCGTCCACGCGCGCGCAGCTCGTCCCGCCAGGCGTTGCGCGCAATCGCGAACACCCACTTGTCCAGCGGGGCATCCGGCCGCCACTGTGCAGAGCGGGCCAGGGCGCGTTCCAGCACGATCTGCACCAGGTCGTCGGCATCGGCCACCTGGCCCGCCAGTGCACGCGCCAGGCGACGCAGGCGCGGCAACAGCGGGATCAGTCCTTCGCGTACGGCGTCGCTCGAATTCACGCATCACCTTCCACTACGTCCGCCGGGGAGGATTCCTTCCCTCGTGCGCAGCGGCGCGGTTCGAGGGCGTAAAGCGGGGCCATGCTAGCATCCGGCCCGGTTGTTCCCGAGGCCGTTGGCCATGCCCTTGCGCCGTCCGTCCGCCCTGCTCTTTTCGTTGTTGACCATCGCGTCTTTTCTGGTCGGCGCGACATCGGTGCAGGCACAGCTGCTGGGCCCCGTGCAGCGTCTGCCCGACCTGCAGGCACCCGGCGCGGGCCTGCCGCCCGTGCTTTCCACACCACCTTTGCGCAGCATGGACGACCTGCTGCGCGGGTCGCTGTCGCTCACCCGAAAACTGCAGATCGACGTGCTGCGCCGAAGCGAGTCGCAGCGCGTCGATGTCGATCCCCAGGGCGCGCCGATCCTGCGCGGCGAATTCCTGGCGACGGGCTTGTCGGGTGCGCCACTGGACGCGGTGCGGGCGCTGGGGTTCAGCGTGGATCGCGCGACGCCGGCCGACGCGACGCTGGGGCTGGATTTCGTGGTCCTGCACGACACGCGTGCACGCAGCACCGCCCGGGCCATGCGCGCCCTGCGGCAGGCTGCCCCGGATGCCGCGTTCACCTACCAGCACCTCTACCTGCCCGCGGGTGCCGATGACGTTGCCGCCGCGGCGACCCCGGCGGCACCATCGTCCAGCGCACCGCCGCAGCGCGTGGGGCTGATCGATGGCGGCGTCGATCCGTCCGATCCTGCGCTGGTGCGCGCACGCATCGAGCGGCACGGCTGCAGCGCGGCGAATCCGTCGCGGCATGGCACCGCGGTCGCCGCGCGCCTCGTCGCCGGCGCCCCCGACACGCTGTACGCCGCCGACCTGTGGTGCGGCGACGCGGTCGGCGGTGCCACGTCGAACCTGGTGGACGCGCTCGCCTGGATGGCGCGCGAGCACGTGGCGGTCATCAACATCAGCCTGGTCGGCCCGGACAACCCGGTGCTGGCGCGGGCGGTGCGCGCGATGATCGCGCGTGGCCACGTGCTGGTGAGCGCGGTCGGCAACGACGGACCCGCGGCGCCGCCGCTGTTCCCGGCGGCGTACCCGGACGTGATCGGCGTCAGCAGCGTCGACGCGCGCGACCGCGTGCTGCCCGAATCCGGCAGTGGCGACCAGGTGGATTTCTGCGCATCCGGCGTGCTGGGCAGTGGCCGCAACGCGCTGCGCGGCACCTCGTTCGCGGCACCGATCGTGGCGCGCAAGGCGGCACAATGGCTGGACGCGCCCCGTGCCGGCGCCGCCGCCGACGTGCAACGGCACCTGGCCGGCGAAGCGCGCGATCTCGGCCCTGCGGGACGCGATCCACGCTATGGCAACGGGCTGCTATCGCCCTGAACCTGAATCAACGCCGACCGCCGCCGGCCGGCAGGGAAGGATCGACGAGGCACGAACGTAGTGGATGGTGGAAGCCGCGGATTCGCCGCCGGCAGGAGATCCACCATGCGCAGCACGCCTCTCCATCGCAACGCTCTCACCACCGCCTTGTTCGCCGGTGCGTTCGCCCTTGCCGCGATCATCCCGGCGCATGCCCAGGTTCTGGGCGGCGGATCGCTCACCGGCGGCATCACGGGCGGGCTCGGCAGCCCGGTCAGTTCCACCATGGGCCGCATCGGCGGCCAGATGAGCGGCTCGGCACAAGGCATGGGCAACCTCCAGGCGCCCGACATCAATCAGGCCGCCGCGGCACGACGGGCCGAACGCCTGCGTCGCCACGCCGCCGCCACCGCGACATCGGCGAAGGACGCGGCAACGGGCGCTGGCCAGTCGTTGAACGGCCAGGCCGGCACGGACACGGTCGCCGGCCTCACCGGAGCCGCGGGTGCGAACGCCGGCAACGGCGACGCGGCACTGAATGGCACGGGCAACCTGGCTGCATCGGGAGCCGGCACCGCCGATGCCTCGGGCATGCGTCATGCCGTGAGGGGCACGGCAGCCGACACCGTCGGCCAATCGCGTTCAGCCGTCTCGACGGCCAAAAGCAGCGCCCGCGGGGCATTGAATCAGGTACAGAACGCCGCCGGCAATGCATCCGCCAACGCCGAAGGCACGGCTGATGGTTCGGCCAGCGCCGGCCTCAGCACAGCCCCGCAAGCCACTGCCACCGCCGCCCAATCGGCCCGCACCGCCGGCTCGCTCGGCACCGACGCGAGCGGCAGCGCATCGCAGGCCACCTCGACCGGCGCAAACGCCACGCCCCAGCCGTCGGGCCATGCCGCCACACCGTCGCCGGCTCCGCTGTCGCCGACCTACAACGCCGTGAGCAGCGCGGAGGACAAATCGATCGACCTGTCCGGCTCGGGCAACGCCAGCGGCAGCGGCAACGCAGGCGCCAGCTCGACCTCCGGCAATCACGGCTCCGCCCATGCCAACGGCGCAGCCGGCGGCCACGCCAGCGCACACGGTTCGGCCCGTGACGGCGTCAGCACGTCCGCGCAAGCCGACGGACACGCCGGCGCCAGCGCGAACGCGCAGCAGCACTAAGTCAGCCGCGCTGGAAAGCAGGAGCCTCCGTCCGGGGGCTCCTGCGTCGGTGCACACAAAGAAAAGCCCCGAATCCGGGGCTTCTCGTGGCACCCCTCGATGGGGCTACTCCTCCGGCGCCGGTTGCATTTTCTCCAACACATCCTCGAACTCGGCAATCGTCGACTCCAGCGCGCCATGCAGCTTGTTTTGCTGATCCATCAGTTCCGCAATCCGGTCCGCCTGCTTCAGCTTCGACAACTCGCCGTCGTACAACAGCCACGACGCGGTCAGCGCCTCCACATTGTTCTTGGAGTAATGCCGCATCTCCTTCAACTGCGCCAGCGTGTCGCCGATGTGGTCGAGCGGCGTCTTGGGATGTTCGTCGGACATGAGGCGTCTCCTGGTGCGGTTGATCGCTGCAACCACCGTAGTGCGGCAGGTGCGAAGCCCAGGTCAACATGATGAAAAGCCCCGCCGGAGCGGGGCCTTCCTGTCGTGGCAGAGCGTGTTCCTACAACGTTGCGTCAGAGCTTGCGCCAGTGATCCGGGATGCGCTTGTCCGACAGATGGCGAACACGCGCGACATGCAATGGACGGTCGGCATGGTGACCCTGCGCCCAGGTGATGGCGGCCGCCTGAGTAGTGGTCGTGTGCAGCGGATTGGCAGAGTGCGCTTCTTCAACGCAGTAGTGCGCCACCCCGTGCTCCACGATGAACAGACTTTGATTCATGACTTTGGCTCCCGGTGAAAACTGGCACGCGGCCAGTGCGCTTGACCGCACCTTGTCCGATGGTCGGACAGGTTCGTGATCAGGCCTGTACGGGCCCAGTCGGTGCCGGATCGCTCGCCGGTGCAGGATTGCGCGGCCCGCGGGCAAAACGGGCTGCCAGCGCCTTGCGCGCCTCGTCCAGCCCCTGCCCCTTGCCAGCCACCTTCAGCACCGCGTAACCCTCCAGCGCATTGGTCATCAGGTCGCTGCCCACCGCCATCTCGGTATCGACGCCGCGCTGATGCAGCTTGCCCAGCCGCACCAGGCGCGGGCGCAACGCATCCAGCGTGGCGATGTCGCGCTGGTAGCCTTCCAGATCGAAATTACGGGGCAGCACGCCGGGATTGTCGGCGAACACGTGGCCGGCCTGCCGGCAGAACGCCTCGGACTTGTCTCCCATCTTGGTCAGCCCGTGCCGCTGGTCCGGCGTCAGCGCGATCAGCGAGGCCAGGCCCGTTTCCAGCGCGGTCAGGGCATTGTCGATGGCCGTCAGTGCATCGGCGTTGAAGTCGATATCGATCAGGTTCTGGGACATGTTCACTCCTTTGAATGAGTTGCGGATAAGCCAGCTTCGTTGGCCGGCGCGGCAGCGTAACGTGCCACCCGCCAACTACTCACACATCACCCGTAGGCAAAAAAGGCGCCGTTGCGTAGGCGCACGACTCGCCCGCCTGCGCGGACAACCCCTCGCCCACACCAGCGAACGGCGCGAGCGCCGGGAAAAGCACGGCTTCACCGGAAAAGAGCCAGGAGCCGACCTCATAGAGTCACGCGCGACCGAAAAAGAACCGCGCGCCGACGAAAGAGCGCCACGCGCGGCTCTGTCGAGTGCTGCATTCCACCGAAAAAGAGCCTCGCTCCGATGAAAAAGACCCAAGCGCCGATGGAAAAGAGTCGGGCATGGCTCTGCGGAGTGCCAGGTGCGGGGCTGTCAGTCCCGCGTTCGGGACGGAAAGAGTGGCGTTTGGGTGTGGCAGGACCCGCAATTGGCTCTTTCGCCTCCACGCCTGCGGTCCGGGCGACCCGACCCACGTAGCTGCAGTCAACAGCAGGCGTTGACCGGCAGGTCAGGCGGCGCGGCGATTGATCTCGGCCAGCACACCCACGATCGCGTCCGCATCGCCATCGCCGAACGTTCCTTCCAGCCCTTCATGGTGCAGGCTGGTGAACGGCGGCTCGTAGAGCTGGCCGGGGTCCATCACACCGGTGCGCGTGAGGCGGTCGATCACCATCTCCACGAAGCGGATCTGCCGGCTGCTGTAACGACTCTCGTCCAGAAACTGGCCGAAAGCTTCCTTGGCGGCGTTTCGATCCAGCCCGACCAGCGAACGGATGAACAAGGTAAGCGGCTTGTCGTTGCCGTAGCATTGTTCAAAGCGCGTGCGGCTTTCCACCGGATCGGATTCGTAGACGAAGCGCTCCAGCTCGCGCAGGTCCGTCGGCGTCAACGGCTTGTTGTGCTTGAGCTTGGCAATGGCAACGTGACTTTCGTTGGCGCGGATATACGCCTCGACCTTCTTCTTGTACTGGGCGAGGTTGATGCCGGTGCTGAAATCCTTGAGGACGACTTCCTTCGCCTCGCCGATCTCGTCGGTCAGCACGCTGTAGACGGGTTTGATCGACTGGCGCTCGATGAACTGGATCAAGCCGCGCAGCTTGCGGCGCACCTGCTCGATCATCGGCAGCGTGATGTCCTTCCAGAATTCCTCGCCCTGCACTTCCTGGATCAAGGCCAGCTCCGCGCGCACGGCGGGAATGGTGTCTTTGGTTTCCAGCTCGCTGGCCAGCTCGATGATGCGGTCGCGATAGCTCACGAAATCCGAGGTGGAGCGCACCAGCGCCAGCTGCAGGTTCACGCAGATCAGGTCGAACAGTTTGGCGGTGATGTGCTCGGGCTCGCGTTCACTGGGCAGGCCGGCCACGTGCGCGCGCAGGTCGCCCAGGGCGGAATCGTCCAGCGCCACCCACTGTTCGCGATCGCCGAAGCGCACCACATGCTCGCGTTCGGTGCGCACGATGAAGTTGTCCAGGTTCATCGCGGCTACTTCGCCGTGCAGTGCGTCGGTCAGCTCGTCGCGCAGGAACACCAATTTGTCGTAGCTCGCCGGATGCTCGGCCAGCGGCTGGGCGTCGGGCTGTGCATCGCGCGGCAGCAGCGACAGCAGATCCAGTCGCGCCTTGAACAAGCGCTTGCCCAGCGGCTCGGCCATGCCGCCCAGTGCGCCGCGCGGGTTCTCATTGAAATATTCGAAGTTGGCGCAGAAGTCGAAGATGTAGAACTCGCCCTTGTCCACGCCCGGCGCGAACAGGTCCGGGCACAGCCGCGTGCCCCGGCCGATCATCTGCAGGAACTTCACCTTCGAACGCACGGCCTTGAAAAACACCAGGTTCAGCACCTGCGGCACGTCGATGCCGGTGTCGAGCATGTCTACCGAAATGGCGATCTGCGGCAGCTTGTCCAGCTTGCTGCTGAAGTCGTCGATCAGGCTCTGCGCGTAGTTCACCGTGTGGGTGATCACGCGGGCGAACTCGCCGTGGTAATGCGGGTAATGGTGGTTGAAGCGCTTGGCGATGAACTCGGCGTGTTTCTGGTTCACCGCGAAGATGATCGTCTTGCCCAGCTTGTCGCCACCCTCGACCTTGAGTCCGTTCTCCATCAGATGCCGCAGCATCAGGTCGACAGTGCTTTCGTTGAAAAGCTGCTTGTTGACCTCCGACGCATGCACCTCGGCCGGCGCCGTGGACTCCTCGCCTTCACCGGCACGGTCGCCCCAGTCCAGCGATTCCCAGTGCTGCTTTTCCTCGTCGCTCAGCTCGCTGTAGCGGATGCCTTCGCGCACGAACTTGATCGGCACCGAATGCGATTTCGGCGGCACCAGGAAACCATCGGCGACCGCCTCATCCAGTCCGTAAGCGTCGGTCGGTACGCCAGTTTCCAGGCCAAACAGATGGTAGGTATCGCGATCCACTTCATCGCGCGGGGTGGCGGTGAGGCCGACGAGATAACTGTCGAAGTAACGGAAGATCGCGCCATACTTCTGGTAAACGCTGCGGTGCGCCTCGTCGATGATGATCAGGTCGAAATGGCCGACGCCGTAGCGGCGCTGGTCACCATCCATCTGGTCGATCAGGCCCATCATGGTCGGGTAGGTCGACAGGTAGACCCTCCCCTGCCCGTGCTTGTCGGTCACCAGGTTCACCGGGCTGGCATCGGGCAGATGCTCCTTGAACGCGCCGGTGGCCTGATTCACCAGCGCCACGCGATCAGCCAGAAACAGCACGCGCTTGACCCAGTTCGCGCGCATCAACAATTCCACCAGCGCAATCGACATGCGCGTCTTGCCGGTGCCGGTGGCCATGGTCAGCAGGCCGGCGCGGCGACCTTCAGCCAGCGCCTCGGCCATGGCGCGGATGGCGCGGTGCTGGTAACTGCGCTCGACGATGCGGGTATTGATCGGCAGCGTCCGCGGGTCGGTCTGCATGCTGCGCCGCTGGATCGCCAGTTCCAGTTCGTCGCGCGAGTAGAAGCCCTGCACCTCGCGCGGCGGCGCGCGGCGGTCGTCCCACAGCCAGGTATGGTTACCGTTGGTGTAGAAGATCAGCGGGCGCCGGCCCTTTTCGGCTTCCAGGCAATCGGCATACAGCTTCGCCTGCTGCTGGCCGACGTCAGGATCTTTCAGGCTGCGCTTGGCCTCGACCACCGCCAGCGGCTGACCATCCCTGCCCCACAGCACGTAGTCGACAAAGCCTTCGCCCCTGGCGTTGGGCATGCCGGTCACCGGCACCTCGACCGAAGCGTTCTTGCCCAGTTCCCAGCCGGCCTCGCGCAACATCACGTCGATGAAGAAGCGGCGGGTATCCTCTTCGTCGTAGTCGTGTGTGTCCAACATGGCGAGGTTGGCTGCTTTGGCTTGAGCCAATTCAGCTCGCACCGCAGCGAGCTCCGCATTCACCTCGGCCAGGAGCGCCTCCCGCTCGCTCAGCGTGGCAGCCTGTTCCGCGATGGCTGCTTCGCGTGCTTCCAGGGTGGCGTGCTGCGCCTCGATCTGTTGCTGGAACTTCGCTTCCTGCTTCTTCAGCTCGTCGCGGGTCAGCTCAATCGCTTCGTCCGCACGCACGAGCTTCGGCACGCGCTTCTCGTCGAACGTGGCCTCGATGGATTTGGGGTCGCTGGCGCGCGTATACGTGCGCGCCAACCAGAACAGCACGTGGAACAGTTCGCGCACCAGCCGCAGCGCATCCAGGTGGCCAATCGGCTGGCTCGCATGCACCGCCTGGTTGCCGAAGCGCTGGATCAACCGCATCTTCTGCAGCACGGGCGGCGGCGGCAGTTGCTCGAAGTCGCGGTCGGTCAGCAGCGCGTTGAGATTGCGGTCATACGGCATCCGCAGATCGCGGTCGTGCTCGTACAGCCAGTGCACCGCCTGCTCCAGCGCGTGCCGCGTGCGCATCACACAAGCGCGCGGATCGGAATAGACCAGTTGCTCCGCGCCTTTCGCCGGCTCGACGAGCGGTTTGAATTCGGGGAGGAGGAACTGGAAGTTGGTCATGGCTCAGAGCGTTCCTGCGAAGGCTCGTTGTTGCGAGGAGGCAAATAGTGCATCAAGTGTTGTGGCATGACGCCGAAGATGGCCACGTTGACGTTCGGTCGCATCAGAGAAAGCTGCAAACTTTTGTTGCAAGGCAATAGGAGGAATGAGCAACTCAAATCCTTTCAGGATGCCAAGATTCAGATTCTCTTGGTTGCCCCCTCTAGATTCACCGCGTAAGCGTTCATAACTCCATTTTAGGTATTGAAAAAGATAAGTCGGGTTGACCGAAGCTCCTGTTTGTATGCCAGCGCAGGCTTGGTTCATCGCTGCAGGAATACACAGCAGAGCACATTTTCCACGAGTTGTCCCTTGACCATACAGGGCGACAATGACCGTATTAACGGGAAAGACCTTCAGACGCGCCACCTTCTGACCCAGCATCGAGACGTGCTCACCCGTTTCGTCAATTCGCCCCCAGTCCACCTCCGTAGACTTGACCCAAGGGATTTCACCGCCGAAATGCTCTTCAATCTGCCTTGAGGGTGTAGACCCGCTCCCCACTTCGCACTCACTAGCGATTGTGGAGACTCGCCAGTTCTTTGGGTTTCCAACAGGATCGCCGAACATTTCCAGGAACACCGACTGCAGCAGCTGATCGAGCTTGGCGATGGCTTCGCGGCGCTTGGCGCGCAGTGCGTCGGCCTTGTCCAGGATCGCCGCGATGCGGCGTTGTTCGGGTAGCGGTGGTACCGGAATCTTCAACGCCAGACACCGACCAATATCCATGTTGGATATGTTCGTTGTCTGGCGACCGCAGTTGCGTGCATTGCTCTGGGTGTCTGGTGAACTGAACCAGTGATAGAGATAACGTGGATCAACCTTGCTTTGATCGCCCCTCAATGCCGCAATGAAGCCGCCAGCTGCCGCAGCGTATTTCAGCGGCGGCACCCAACAACACTTTCCTACCAGGTTCCAACTATTGGCCGTAGAAACCAACAAGTCGCCCTCGCGCAACATCTTGTCGTCATTTTTAACGAGACCGCGTGGGATCGAAAGAAGGCTGGATTCGTCCAATGTCTTCTGAATGTTTGCGGTTCGCATACAGACGATCGAACCTTCAGAGAAGTTCTCCATGAGGTCGGCGGGCTTGTAGGTCACTCCCCGGATGAAATCTGCTACATCGCCGAGTGCAACGGTCGGGGCACTCACTTCAACATCCCCTCCAACTCCTCCATCCCCCGCACGATCTCCGCCTCCAGCACCTTCAGCTCGCCCAGAATCTTCCGCGGCGACTCATGCTGCACTTCCTCATACACCACCTGCTTGTACCGATTGATCGACAAGTCGTAGTCGTTGCCGGCGATCTCCGCCTTCGGCACCAGGAAGCTCTGCTCGGTACGCGCCCGCTTCTTCTCGGCACCTCGATGCTGCCAGCGCCGCAGCACGTCCGGCAGGTTGTTGCTGTCGTGCTTGTCGGCATCCAGCGGGTTGCGCTTGTCGTCCAGCGAATAGCTGTCCGCCTGCATGTCGTAGAACCACACGTTATCCGTGCCGCCGGAGTTGGTCTTGGTGAACAGCAGGATGGCGGTGGACACGCCGGCATACGGTCGGAACACGCCCGAGGGCATGGAGACGATGCCGTCCAGCTTGTGCTCCTCCACCAGCATGCGGCGTAGCGCCTTGTGCGCCTTGGATGAGCCGAACAGCACGCCGTCCGGCACGATCACGGCGGCGCGGCCACCGGCTTTCAACAGGCGCAGGAACAGCGCCAGGAACAGCAGCTCGGTCTTTTTGGTCTTGACGATGGCCTGCAGATCCTTGGCTGTGCTCTCGTAATCCAGCGAGCCGGCGAACGGCGGATTGGCCAGGATCAGGCTGAACTGGCCTTCGACGTTGGCGTGGCCTTCGCTCAAGCTGTCGCGATTCTCGATGGCCGGGTCTTCCACGCCGTGCAGCAGCATGTTCATCGAGCCGACACGCAGCATGGTGCTGTCGAAGTCGAAGCCGTGGAAGGTGTCGTGGTTGAAGCGCTTCGCGCTTTTCTTGTCCGCGTAGATCTCATCGCTGTGATGTGCGTTGAGGTACTCGCTGGCCGCCACCAGGAAGCCCGCCGTGCCGCAGGCCGGGTCGCAGATGATGTCGGACGGCTTGGGCGCCATCATGTCCACCATCAGCTTGATGATATGGCGCGGCGTGCGGAACTGGCCGTTCTGCCCGGCGCTGGCGATCTTGCCCAGCATGTATTCGTAGAGGTCGCCCTTGGTGTCGCGATCGTCCATCGGGATGGCGTCGAGCATATCCACCACCTTGGCCAGCAGCGCCGGCGTGGGGATGGTGAAGCGCGCGTCCTTCATGTGGGCCGCGTAGGTGGATTCGCCGCCGTGCCCGCCTAGCTTCTTGATGAAGGGAAACACCTCCTCGGACACGATGTGATACAGCAGGCCCGGGTCGCCCAGATCCTTGAACTGCGACCAGCGCAGCTTCTGCTGACGGCTGTTGAAGATCGGGTTCTCGACCGGCTGCTTGATGCGATGGGCCTTCTTCTCCTTGACCGTCTGCATCTCATCCAGCCGCTTGATGAAAAGCAGGTAGGTCATCTGCTCGATGACCTCCATCGGGTTGGAAATGCCGCCGCTCCAGAATGCGTTCCAGATCTGGTCGACCTGGGATTTGATGGTGCCTGTGATCACGTTCTTCTACTGCCTGATTTGATTATTTGAATTGCACCGTGAGGCAATGACAGAGAGAGCTATTCCTCGCCCGCCAGGAACCAGACCGGCTTGAGGGGCAACCTGCGTCGCGCGCTGTCCTCGAGCTTGCCGTAGTGGCTGGTCCAAAGTTCGACAAGTTTGGTGGTGTCCAGCAATGAAAGCCGACGGTGCGACTGTCTGGCCTCCAGCTCGGCATCTTTGGTGAAGCCCGAGAGAGCCACGAATAGGCCTACGTCATCGTCACCCAGCACAGCCATGAAGCTGCGTAGCCCCGTGACGTCGATCTTCGGCGAGTTGGCGTTGCGCTTGACCTGCACCTTGATGCGTGGCGGCTTGGTGCCCAACGGGTCGTTGTAGGCGATGACATCCACGCCGCCATCCTTACCGGGTGGTGCGATCCAGGCCACGTAGTAGCCCATGGCGGTCAGCAATTCGCCTACTAGTTCCTGGAAATCGTAGGGCGGCATTTCCGCCAGATAGTCCTCGATCTCTTTCCAGGCCATTTCCTCGGCTTGTTCCAAGGTGATGACCGCCGACTTTTCGGCCGCAGCGTCGGTAGCTTCGTCTTCGGTGGTTGCCGGCTGCGCCTTCCGCCACTTCCAGTAGAGCTTTTCCGCAGCCCGATAGAAGCTCTCTTCGTCAGTAATGGCGAGAAACGCCGCCTTACCCTCGTCAGTCGCGGTCCATACACCCTTGTGCTTGGTCAGCCAGCCTGCCTTGACGCAAGTCACGGTGCCAAATCGCACGATGCGCTCGAAGCGGCGGCCACCAGAGTCGTAGTCGCCTGCCTCGTAATCGGTGAGCTGGATGCGCTTCTCGAGCGCACTCAGCGCGTCGACGGCCCGGATACCGTCCGGATGTTCGAGTAGCACTTGGAAGAGATTCCGAATGAGATGGCCTGCCCTAGCCTTACCTATATGCGCCACGCTTTTCTCCCCAACTTTCCGCAATGATCCCGCGACTTTACGTCGTGTGGGGGCGCGGCTCAAACGCCGTGAAGTATTGGGCGCACTCTGTGGGCTTTCGCTTGCGCGTTAGAGGTCTTTCAACGTGATGCCAGGACGTGACGTTCACTTGCCCCAGCCAATTCATGCATCCACTCCACCGTCGCATCGAGCACCTTGGCTGCCGGTACGTGGCGCGCGGAAAAAATTTCCGCCAGCGCCTGGTAGTAGCCGAGCGTGCCCTCGCGGCCGCCGGTGAAGCGGTCGAACACGCGGGTGCCGACTTCGGGATGTTCGAGGTCCTGCACGATGGCGCGGGCGTTGTGCAGCTTGTCGCAGGCGCTGACCAGCAGGGTCTGATCCGACGCGGCTTTCAGGTGCGCGAGGTAGGCGAGCTTGCGGCGGGTCCAGTCACGACGCTTGGCTTCGGGATCGGTGTGGCTGGCCTTGCCTTCGGCGGTGCCGTCGGTGCAATCCTTGACGATGTCGGCCACGGCGTCGCCGAACTGGGCGCGGATCACCACCTCGTGCGCGGCGCCGCAATCCTCCAGCGTGTCGTGCAACAGGCCGGCGATGGCCTGGTCCTCGCTGCCGCCGAACTCGATCACCAGGCTGGCCACGCCGAGCAGGTGGTAGAGGTATGGGATATTCGAGCCCTTGCGCACCTGCGCGGCGTGCGCGATGCGGGCGTAGTCGACGGCGCGGCTGAAGCGGTCGGTGAGTACGGTCATAGTGTTTCCCCTGGTGGGTTTACTGCTCCCATGATGACTGCGAACTGTCGCAGTCGCGAAACCGCTTCCTGAACGGCCCCAAAAAAAGCCCCGCAACGCGGGGCTCCTTCCTTGCAACGATGACGAACCTCGATCAGGCGAACGGATCATCCAGGCTGATCGTGTCGTCGCGATCCGCACCGGTGGCGACCAGGGCCAGCTTGCAGCCCGACAGTTCCTCGACCGCACGCAGGTACGCACGCGCCGCGGGCGGCAGCTTGTTCCATTCGCGGATGCCGGCGGTGGATTCCTGCCAGCCGGGGAATTCCAGGTAGACCGGCTTGCACTCGTCCCAGCCGTCGGCGTCGAGCGGGGCCAGTTCGCGGCGCTTGCCCCGGTATTCGTAGGCGATGCAGACCTTGATGGTTTCCAGGCCGTCGAGCACGTCGAGCTTGGTGATGGCCAGGCCATTGATGCCGTTGATCTGGGTGGCGCGCTTCAGCGCGACCAGGTCGATCCAGCCGCAGCGGCGCGGACGGCCGGTGCTGGCGCCGAATTCGTTGCCGACCTTGCGCAGGCGCTCGCCCATTTCGTCGTGCAGCTCGGTGGGGAACGGGCCGCTGCCGACGCGGGTGGCGTAGGCCTTGCAGATGCCCAGCACGTAGTCGATGTCGCGGGCACCCACGCCGGTGCCGGCCAGCGCACCGCCGATGGTGGTGTTGGACGAGGTGACGTAGGGATAGGTGCCGTGGTCGATGTCGAGCAGCGCGCCCTGGGCGCCTTCGTACAGGATGTTGCCGCCTTCGGCGCGCACGTCGTGCAGGATGGTGGCGACGTCGTCGACCAGCGGGCGGATGTATTCGCCCCAGGCCAGCGCGTCGTCGAGAACCTTCTGGTAGTCGACCGGCTCGACCTTCAGCCACTGGGTGAGGATGAAGTTGTGGTAGTCGACCGCGGTCTTGATCAGCGCCGGCAGCTCGTGCGGGTACATCAGGTCGGCCACGCGCACGCTGCGGCGGGCGACCTTGTCCTCGTAGGCCGGACCGATGCCGCGGCCGGTGGTGCCGATGGCCTTGCCGCCGGCGGCGATCTCGCGCGCCTTATCCACCGCGATGTGGTACGGCATGATCAGCGGCGTGGCCGGGCTGATCTTGAGGCGCGAGCGCACTTCGACGCCGTTGGCCTCGAGCTCGGCGATCTCGCTGATCAGCGCCTCGGGGGACAGCACCACGCCGTTGCCGATCAGGCACAGCGCGTCGTCGCGCAGGATGCCCGAGGGGATCAGGTGCAGCACGGTCTTCTTGCCCTTGATCACCAGCGTGTGGCCGGCGTTGTGGCCGCCCTGGAAGCGCGCCACCGCACTGACCCGCTCGGTCAGCAGGTCGACGATCTTGCCCTTGCCTTCGTCGCCCCACTGGGCTCCGAGGATGACTACTGACTTGCCCATTGCATTACTCCGGGAGGTTTCGATCAGGTTTTGCGCCGCCGGGATGGGGCTGCGCGTATCAATGAAAAATCTGCAGCAGCACCAGTCCGGCCACCATCACGCCAGCGCCGATCAGACGCAAGCTGCGCGGCGGCAGTTTCAGCGCCTCGCGCATCATTGCCTGCCAGCCGCGCGGCGCCGCGAACAGCATGAGTCCCTCGATCACCAGCACCAGGCACAACGCGGCACCCAGCTGGCGCATCGGCCGCGACTCAGCGCTTGGAGCTGGACTGTTCGAAGTAACGCAGGAACTCGTCGTCGGGCTTCAGGATCATCACGCCCTTGCCGTCCTCGAACGAACTGCGGTACGCCGACAGGCTGCGATAGAAGCTGAAGAACTCCGGATCCTGGTTGTAGGCCTGCGCATAGATGGTGGCCGCCTGGGCGTCACCTTCGCCGCGGATCTTGGCCGCGTCGCGCTGGGCGTCGGCGCGCAGCACCTGGCCCTGGCGGTCGGCGTCGGCCTGGATCGTCTCGGCCGATTCCTGGCCGGTGAAGCGCAGTTCGTTGGCCAGCTGCAGGCGCTCGGCACGCATGCGCTTGTACACCGATTCGCTGACCTCGTTGGGCAGGTCGATGCGCTTGATGCGCACGTCGACCACGGCGATGCCGAGGTTCTTGCGCGCCGACGCGTCGGTCTGTGCGCGCACGCGTTCGGTGATGTCCTTGCGGCCGCCGGAGATCAGGTCGGGCAAGGTGCGGGCGTTGAACTCGAAGCGCAGCGCGTCCTTCACGATCGGGGTCAGCCGCTGCGCGGCCTGCAGCTGGTCGCCGCCGGTGGCGCGGTAGTAGGCGGCGTTGTCGGCGACGCGCCACTTCACGTAGAAGTCGACGTTGACACTCTTCTTCTCGGAGGTGAAGTAACGCTCCGGCGGCGCGTCCAGCGACAGGATGCGCTTGTCGAAGTTCATCACCTGCTGGATCACCGGCAGCTTGAAATGCAGGCCGGGCTGGTAGTCGGTGCGCACGATGCGACCGAACTGCAGCAACAGGGCGCTGTGCCCTTCGCTGACCACGAACATGCTGTTGATGCCCAGCAGGGCGACCAGCACGGCGAGGACGATGGAGCCGATCTTCATCATGGCTGCGCTCCCTTGCTGGCCGCATCGCTGCTGGCGGGCGCGACCACCGTGCCCACCACCGCCGATTCGGGCGAGGTGGTCGTGGCGCTGCCCTGCAGCGTCGGCAGGTTGATGATGTTGCGACCGCCGGAGCCGTCGATCACCTTCGGGTTCTTCGCCATCACCTGTTCCATCGTTTCCAGCCACAGCCGCTTGCGGGTCACTTCCGGCGCGGCCTTGTATTCCTTCAGCAGCAGGTCGAAGCGTGCCGCGTCACCCTGGGCGCGGGCGATGCGCTCGGCCTTGTAGCCGGCCGCTTCGGCCGCGATGCGGGCGGCGTCGCCGCGGGCCACCGGGACCACCTTGCTGGCGTAGGCCAGGGCGCCGTTCTCGATGCTCTGCTTGTCTTCGCGGGCGTTGTTGACGTCGTCGAAGGCGTCCTTCACCTCGTTCGGCGGCGCCACGTTCTGGAAGCTGACCTCGGTGACGCGCAGGCCGGAGTCGTAGCCGTCCAGCGTTTTCTGCAGCGCCTGCTGCGCCTGGGTGACCAGGCTGGCGCCGGCGGCGGACAGGATCTGGTCCATGTCGCTGCCGCCGATCACCGAACGCACGGCGGCCTCGGCCGCGGCGCTGATGGTGCCGTCGGGGTCGTTCAGCGAGAACAGGTATTTGCGCGAGTCGTCCACCTGGTACTGCACGGTGAAGTCGATCGTGATGATGTTCTCGTCGCGGGTCAGCATGGCCACCTTGTCGGTGACCGAGCGGATGCGGGTGGCCTCGACCTTGTTCACCGACTCGATCGGCTGCGGCAGCTTCAGGTGGAAGCCCGGCGCCAGGGTGCGCGAATACTGGCCGAACCGCAGCACCACGCCCTGCTGGCGCGCGCCGATGATGGTGTAGCTGCTGAACAGCAGGCCGACCACCAGCAGCACCACGATGCCGGTGAGGATGCTGCCCGGCCCCTGCCCCATCTTGCCGACGCGGTTCCTGGCCTTGTTCAGCAGGTCATCCACCGGCGACTTGCCGCCCTGGCGGTTTCTGTTCCACGGATCTTTTTGCCCGTTGTTGCCGGGTTCATTCCATGCCACGAGTCAGTCTCCTTTGGGGACGTCCGGGGGCCGGCAACCACGGTCGAAACACGTGTTGCACCGGGTTGCATTGAGATTCAGCCGAGGCTGTCGAAAGTCCTGTGCGAGCCGCCTTTCGCGGCCGCGCAAACATCGGGGATTCTATCAGAGCGCGCCCGCCGCCGCGCGCCGGGAACGGGGTCATTCCGCCACGGCCAGCAGTTCCTGCAGCAGTTTTGCCTCGGCCGGATCGCCGCCGCCAAGCGGGGCGATGACACTGCGCGGGGCGTCGATGTGCAACTGCCAGCCATGTTCGTCGATCGACTCGCCGCTGATGGCGCCCGCCGCCTTGAGCCGCGCATGCAGGCGCCCGGCTGACAGCGGCAGGTGCAGCGGCGAGCGTACCCGCTCGCCGCCCAGCAGCTCGCCCAGCGCCTGGCGCAGCAGGTCGAGGCCGACACCGGTGGCGGCGGACAGCCAGACCCGCACCGGCTTGCCGGTGGCGTCGCGTTCGATCCGCGGCTCGGCGCCGGCCAGGTCGATCTTGTTCATCACCCGCAGTTGCGGCACGTCACCGGCGTCGATTTCCTCCAGCACGTTGTCGACCACCCGATGCAGCCGCTCACGCTCCTCGTCGGCGGCGTCGCTGACGTGCAGCAGCAGGTCGGCATCGCGGGCCTCGGCCAGGGTGGCGCGGAAGGCGGCGACCAGGTCATGCGGCAGTTCGCGGATGAAGCCCACCGTGTCCGCGATCACCGCGGGACCGCAGCTGAGATCCTCCAGCTTGCGCACGGTGGGATCCAGGGTGGCGAACAGCAGGTCGGCGGCGAACACGTCACCAGTGGTCAGCGCGTTGAACAGGGTCGACTTGCCGGCGTTGGTGTAGCCGACCAGGGCCACCCGCGGCACCGTGTTGCGCAGACGCGCACGGCGCTGCTGGCCGCGCTGGACCTGGACCTTTTCCAGGCGTTTGGTGAGCTGCTTGACCCGCTCGCCGAGCAGGCGGCGGTCGGTTTCCAGCTGGGTTTCGCCGGGACCGCGGTTGCCGATGGCGCCGCCGCGCTGGGCGTCCAGGTGGGTCCAGCCGCGTACCAGCCGGGTGGCCAGGTGCTTGAGTTGGGCCAGTTCCACTTCCAGCTTGCCCTCGTGCGAACGGGCGCGCTGGGCAAAGATGTCGAGGATCAGCCCGGCGCGATCGACCACGCGCACGCCCAGGTGCTTTTCGAGGTTGCGTTCCTGCACCGGGGTCAGCAGGTGATCGACCAGCACCAGGTCGGCGTCCAGCGCACGCGCCGCCTCGGCGACCTCGTTGGCCTTGCCGCTGCCGATGTAGTAACGGGGGTTGGGATCTTCGACGCGGGCGCTGATCACGGCGAGCACCTCGGCGCCGGCGGACTTCACCAGTTCGGCGAACTCCTCCGCACGGCGTGCCGTGTCGCCCTCGCCACGCGAATGCGGCAGGACGAGGACGGCACGATCGCCTTTCTTTTGACGGTCAAACACGAGTGGGCGTGATCCTTCGGGAGCAAACCTTCTTCATGCGGGCTGACCGCCGCTGTATCAAGCGTCGGCGTCGGCGCCGCCCGAGGCATCTGCCGGATGGTCGTGGCCATCGTGGCCGTCATGACCATTGCCGATGCGCACGTTGCGACTGGGCACCACGGTGGAGATGGCGTGCTTGTAGACCATCTGGCTGACCTGGTTGCGCAGCAGCACCACGAACTGATCGAACGACTCGACGGTCCCCTGCAGCTTGATGCCATTGACCAGGTAGATGGCCACCGGCACCCGTTCGCGCCGCAAAGCATTCAAAAATGGATCCTGCAACGATTGCCCCTTGGACATTTCTTGTTCTCCCCTTGCACCAAACAGACCGGAGAAAAAACGCCAGTGGCGCCCCGGCCCAACATGACTCGATGTTAACTGCTTTCAAATGCTTGATGAAAGAAGATTTTTGCGCCCCGCAAGTGCGTGGCGTCACATTGGCGGCACGGGCTCTGCCGGGGGAGAGACAAACAGCTGCACTGCGCCGGCAACGCGCGTCGCCAGGCCGGCCTGATCGGGCTCGAACAGGCGTGCGCCGTGATCGCTGCGCAGCCAGGTGATCTGGCGCTTGGCCAGCTGGCGGGTGGCGAAGATGGCCCGATCGCGGAACTCCGCGGCATCGCTGCGGCCATCCAGGTGTTCCCACGCCTGCCGATAGCCGACGGCGCGGATCGCCGGCAGGTCGGCATCGAGATCGCGCCGTGCACGCAACGCGCGCACCTCGTCGAGGAAGCCTTCGGCCAGCATGGCGTCGAACCGCTGCGCGATGCGCTGGTGCAGCAGCTGGCGGTCGGCCGGCAGCAGCGCGATCTTCAGCACCCGCCACGGGAACACCGCGCCCGCCCCGCCCCGCTGCAACTCGGACAATGGACGGCCGGTCAGCTCGAACACTTCCAGCGCACGCTGCAGGCGCTGGGTGTCGTTGCTGTCGATGCGGCTTGCCGCGACCGGATCGACCTGGGCCAACCGCGCATGCAGCGCCGGCCAGCCGGACCGCGCTGCCTCGGCGCCCAGCCGCGCCCGCGTGGCCGGATCGGCCTCGGGCAGGTCGGACAGGCCGAGCTGCAAGGCGCGGAAATACAACCCGGTGCCGCCGACCAGCAGGGGCACCCGGCCCCGCGCGCTGATCCGCTCCATCACCGGCACCGCATCGGCACAAAAATCCGCGGCCGAGTACGGCTGCGCAGGATCACGGATGTCGACCAGCGCGTGGGGATAACGTGCCAGCGTCGCCGGATCGGGCTTGGCCGTGCCGATATCCATGCCGCGGTAGACCAGGGCCGAATCGACACTGACCAGGTCCAGCGGGAAACGCTCGCTCAATTCGCACGCCAGCGCGGTCTTGCCCGAGGCGGTGGGGCCCATCAGGAAGATGGCGAGGGGACGGTGATCGAAGGGCATGGCGCTAGTTTAGAGGCTGCCGCAACGCAAAAGGCCCGCGTCGACGACGCGGGCCCGGTACTTGCGCGAACCAGCGCGTTACTTCGCCGGCACGCCCATTTCCTTCAGCAGGTTGTCGGCGTGGTCGAGGTGATGCATCACCCACAGCATGTAGCGCCCGTCGACCTGGATCGAGCGGTTGAGCTCGGGATTGAACAGCCAGTCACCGCTCACCGATTCCCAGTTGCCGTCGAACGCGAGGCCGACCAGCTGGCCATTCGCGTCCATCGCCGGCGAACCTGAGTTGCCGCCGGTGATGTCCAGGTCGGCCAGGAAGTTGACCGGCAGCGTGCCCAGCTTCGGCGACGCATAGCTGTCGAACGCCCTGGCCTTGATCGCATCGAGTTCGGCCTTCGGCGCATCGAACGGTTCGGCACCGGTGTACTTCTCGACGATGCCCTGGGCGGTGGTGAACGGCGCGTAGCTGACGCCATCACGCGGCGCCACGCCCTGCACGTTGCCGAAGGTGACGCGCAGCGAGCTGTTCGCATCCGGGTAGACCGGCAGCTTCTGCGAATCCTTCCAGGCGATCATCGCCTGCATGTAGCGCGGGCGCAGCTTGCTCATCTCGCCGTCGCGGGCGTCGCCTTCGTCTTCCAGCTGCTTCAGCTGCGGCTGCACCGCGCGGGCGAGCTTGAGCATGCTGTCGCTGCTGGCGTCGATCGCCTTGCTGTCGGCAGCGAACCACTTCATGCGCTCGTCGACGTTGCCGAGCTTGCTGCCGGCATACAGCGCGGCAACTTTCTGCTTGAGCTGGACTTCGGTCTTTGCACCATCCAGCCACGCATCGAGCGCGGGCAGACGCTGCGCCTGCGGCAAGGCCACGTAACGCGCGAGGCCGTAGACCATGAACTGCTGGTCGACGCCCGGATCGAAGCGGCGATCCATCTGCTTCAGGCCGCCTTCGATGCGCACCCAGTCGCGTTGCTGGTAACCGGCATCGCGTTCGAGGTCGGCCTTCGGCCGCTCCTTCGCCAGATGGGTCAGGCGCACCGCCGTGCTGAACATCGACGCGCGGGTCACCAGGCCGATGGCCAGGTCGCGATCGCGGGTGGCCTGGTTGGCGGCGATCTGCTGGCGCAGCTTGCCGATGTCCGCCGCCAGCGCGGCGTTTTCCGCGCCGCCCTGCTGCTTCAACCAGGCTTCCAGTGCCACTTCCTGGGTACGCTTGACCTCGACCGCGTCGGCACGACGCAGGCCTTCGAGCTGGCCGCCGAAGTTCTTCAGGTAGTTGTTGAGGCCGGCAACCATGCTGGCGTATTTCACCGCCACCTTCGGGTCAGCCTTGCCGGCGGTGTTGATGATGTTCAGCGTGTCCTCGTAGACCTTGATCTGGGTCGGGTACATCCAGTCGATCGAACTCTGCACCTCGTCGGCGAGGCGGTAGCGGTTGGTGCGGCCGGGGTAGCCGACCACCATCACGTAGTCGCCTGCTTCCACGCCCTGCGGGTTCACCTTGAGCACATGCTTGGGCTGATACGGCACGTTGTCCTTCGAGAAGGCGGCCGACTTGCCGTCCTTCGAGACGTAGGCGCGCAGGTAGCCGAAGTCGCCGGTGTGGCGCGGCCACATCCAGTTGTCGACGTCGCCGCCGAACTTGCCGATGGAATCCGGCGGCGCGTAGACCAGGCGCACATCCTTGATCTCCAGTTGCTTGATCAACTGGTAGCTGTAGCCGCCATGGAAGGTGTAGACGTCGCAGCGATAGCCCTCGCTCTCGCAGGCCTTGACCTGTTCCTTGATCGCCAGCTCGATCGCCTTGTAGCGCTCGGCGCCGCTCATGTCGTCCGTGAGTTTGGCGGTGATCGCCTTGGTGACGTCGCGGATTTCCTCGGTGACGAAGATGCGCGAGGTCGGGCCGGCGGAGAGTTCTTCAGCCTTCGTCTTCGCCAGGAAACCCTTCTCGATCAGATTGTTCTCCGGCGTGGAGTTCAGCTGCAGCGCGCCGTAGACACAGTGGTGATTGCTCACCACCAGACCTTCAGGCGACACGAACGAGGCGGTGCAGCCGCCCAGACTCACGATCGCGCCCATCGGGTAGGCGGTCAGGTCGGTCAGGCTGGCCGGATCCAGCTTCAGCCCATGCTGTTTCAGGGTGGCGGCGATTTTCGGCAACTGGGCGGGCTGCCACATGCCTTCGACGGCATGGGCGGTACCGGCGAGACCGGCGGTCAGCGCGGCAGCAAGCAGGACACGACGCATGGAGCACTCCTTGGGAAAATCGGAAAAGTGGGCCGAATCGCATTTTCTTGCGATCTGGCCGACCTTTATGCCGCAAACCCACCGTTCACCGGTAGTGACTTTCGGCAGGGTGGGACCGCCTGCCACAGCCGGTCCCTTGGTGCCGCCATCTTCGGCGCCGGCTTCGATCAATCTATAATTGCCGCTTCCCTGCCCGCCGCGCGGGCCAACCGATGGATTCCCCATGTCGCAGACGATGAAAGCCCTGGTCAAGCGCAAGCCCGAACAGGGCATCTGGATGGAAGAGGTGCCGATGCCCGTGGTCGGCCCGAACGAAGTGCTGATCAAGATCGAGAAAACCGCGATCTGCGGCACCGACCTGCACATCTACAAGTGGGACGAGTGGAGCCAGCGCACGATCAAGCCCGGCCTCACCATCGGCCACGAGTTTGTGGGGCGCATCGTGGAGATCGGCCCGGGCGTGACCGGCTACAAGATCGGTGACCGCGTTTCGGCCGAAGGCCACATCGTCTGCGGCCACTGCCGCAACTGCCGCGCCGGCCGCCAGCACCTGTGCCCGAACACCATCGGCATCGGCGTGAACCGCAACGGCGCGTTCGCTGAGTACATGACCATGCCGGCCTCGAACCTGTGGCCGATCCCGGACCAGATCCCGTCCGAGCTGGCCGCGTTCTTCGACCCCTATGGCAACGCCGCACACTGCGCGCTGGAATTCGACATGATCGGCGAGGACGTGCTGATCACCGGCGCCGGCCCGATCGGCATCATCGCCGCCGGCATCGCCAAGCACATCGGCGCGCGCAACGTGGTGGTCACCGACGTCAACGACTACCGCCTGAAGCTGGCCGCCGACATGGGCGCCACCCGCGTGGTCAACGTCACCAACCAGTCGCTCAAGGACGTGATGAAGGACCTGCACATGGAGGGCTTCGACGTGGGCCTGGAAATGAGCGGCAACCCGCGCGCGTTCAACGACATGCTCGAATGCATGTACCACGGCGGCAAGGTCGCCATGCTCGGCATCATGCCGCGCGGCGCCGGCATCGACTGGGACAAGGTGATCTTCAAGGGCCTCACCCTGCAAGGCATCTATGGCCGGCGCATGTACGAGACCTGGTACAAGATGACCCAGATGGTGCTGACCGGCTTCCCGCTGCAGAAGGTGCTGACCCACCAGATCCACATCGACGATTTCCAGAAGGGCTTCGACCTGATGGACGCCGGCACCTGCGGCAAGGTCGTCTGTTCCTGGCATTGAGCCATGAGGCGGCAGCCGCTCGTCAGCTCCCGGATTGACCGCTCGCGACCGGCCGCAAGGTCGCGGGCGGTGTCCCCGCGTTAAGCGCGGTCGCGGTAGATTCGTCATCAGCCCACCTGCACCCCATGCAGGGCGGGTTGAATCAACCATTCAGCGTTTCCAGGGAGTCGGTATGTCCGGGTCGAGCTTGTCGCGGCTGCGCGCCTCCTTGCGTGCAGCCGGGGATTCCGCACGAACGCGTGCACGGCAGCTGGGGCGCTCGCCCCGCGCCCGCCGTATCGCAGCCATCCTCGCGTCCGTGCTGCTGGTCTACGCCCTGCTCGGCTTCCTTGCCGCTCCGCCGCTGCTGCGCAACTACCTGCAGAACCACTCCGCGGAGATGCTGGGACGGCCGCTGAGTCTCGGCCAGGTGCGTTTCAATCCGTTCACGCTGAACCTGCGGGTCGGCAAGCTGCACCTGCCCGAGGCGGACGGCCAGACGCCCTTCGTCGACATCGACCAACTCACGCTCAACGCCTCGTGGAGCTCGCTGTTCCGGCTGGCTCCGGTGCTGGACGAACTGCGGCTCGATCAGCCGCGGATCGCCATCACGCGAGGCAAGGACCAGCGGTTCAACTTCAGCGACCTGGTCGAGCGCTTCACCGCGAAGCCGGCGTCGCCGGACAGCAAGCCGACGCGTTTCTCGATCTCCAACATCAGCGTCCACGGCGGCGACATCCGCTTCGACGACCGCCTGCTGGGCGCGCAGCACCACATCGAGAAGCTCGAACTGGGCATCCCGTTCCTGGCCAACCTGCCCAGCTCCACCGACATCTTCGTGCAGCCGCTGCTGGCCATGACGGTGGACGGCAGCGCGTTGCGCATCGACGGCCAGACCAAGCCGTTCGCCAGCAACCGCGAGTCGACCATCGGCTTCCAGCTCGACCGGCTCGACCTGCCGCGCTACCTGGGCTACGTACCGGCGGCGATGCCGGTGGCGATTCCCAAGGGCCTGCTCAGCGGCAGGCTGTCCCTGCACTTCGTGCAGACGCAGCCGATGCCGCAGCTGCAGCTCACCGGCAACCTGCAACTGGATGATTTCACGCTCGACAGCAGCCGCGGTGAGCCCATCGCCAGGCTGGAACACGGCAACATCGAACTGACCGACGTGCAACCGCTGGCCTCGCGCTACCACCTCGGCGCGATGCAACTGGAACGCGCCGCGTTGTTCTACACCCAGCGTGCCGGCGGCCACAGCAACTTCGATACGCTGATGCCATCTGCGGCCAGAAACGATGACAACAAGACCGATGACAAGGCGCCGCCGACCGACCTGCGCATCAGCGCACTCACGCTGCAGGACAGCGCGCTCACCTACGCCGACGCCAGCCAGGCCAAGCTGCAGCTGATCCGGCTGCACGGCAGCCTGCTCGGCCTGGGCACGCTCGCCGGGCCGGCTGCCAAACTCGACTTGGCCAGCCAGCTCGCCGGCGGCAGCCTCAGCGCGCGTGGCGATGTCGACCTCGCCGCCAGCCACTATGCCGGCACACTCGAACTGAAAAAGGTGTCGCTCGTGCCGCTGCAGGCGCTGGTCGCATCCGCCACGGCGGCGCGCATCGCGAAAGGCAAGCTCGACGCCAGCGGCCAGCTGCGACTGGACTGGGGCAAGGCATTCAACCTGCACATCGAACCGGCCCAACTCGGCATCAGCGACTTCGCGCTGGAGCCGCGGGCCAGGGGGCTGGCTGCACTGGTGGCGTGGCGCAAACTGGATGCCGGCATCACCCGGCTCGACCTGGCCACCCGCAACGCACAACTGGGCAAGGTCACGGCGAACGGTCTGCAGGTCGACGCCGTGCGCGAGCGCGACGACCGGATCAACCTGATCAGCCTGTTCGCCGGCAAACATCCCGTACCTGCCGGCGGTGACGAAGGTCCGGCCTGGCGCTGGAGCATCGCCCATCTTGGCGTCGAACAGGGTTCGCTGCGCCTCACCGATCGCAGCATCGATGGCGCCAGGCCGGCATCGCTGCTCATCGAGGCACTCAACGGCAATGTCGAAGCGCTCAGCAACAAGCTCGACCAGCCGCGTCGAGTCAAGCTCGAAGGCCGTATCGGCAAGGGCAGCTTCGCCACCGCAGGCACGCTGCAACCGCTGCCCGCGGTAGCCGACCTGCAGCTGACCACCAGGCGACTGGACATCGCCAGCTTCGTGCCCTACGCCAGCGTGCCGCTGAATGTGGATGTCACCAGCGCCCGACTCAGCAGCGACGGCAAGCTGCATTACGACGGCCGCCGGTCCGAGCCACGCTTCGACTACGCGGGCGACGCCGCGTTCGAGCGCGTGCGCATGCAGGACAAAGTCACCGGCGACGACTTCATGCGCTGGCGTTCGCTGCGCGGCTCGCGCATCGACTTGCGCTACGGCAGCGGTACGCCGCGCGTGCATCTGGGCGCTCTGGTGCTGGATGCGTTCTACGCGCGCGTCATCGTCAACAGCAACGGACGCCTGAACCTGTCCGACGTGATCGCCAACGGCGAACAGGCGCCGGTATCGGTGACCCGCGCCGCGAACACCACGCCGGCGGCGCCGCAGCCGGCGGCCAGCGCACCCACGGCGCCCGCCGCCGACATCCGCATCGGCGAGGTCACCCTGGCCAATGGCCAGCTCAACTACACCGACAACTTCATCAGGCCGAACTACACCGCCAACCTCACCAGCCTCAGCGGCAGGATCGGCGCGTTCGGCACCACCGCCGGCGAACCGCCCGCCGAACTCGTGGCGCAGGCGAAACTGGACGATGCCTCGCCGGTGGACATCAGCGGCAGCATCAACCCGCTGCTGCCGGTGGCCTTCCTCGACATCAAGGGCAAGGCGACCGACGTCGAGCTGACCCGGCTCAGCGCCTATTCCGGCAAGTACACCGGCTACCCCATCAGCAAGGGCCGGCTGACTGCCGACGTGCACTACCTGCTGGACCAGGGCAAGCTCAATGCAGACAACCACCTTTTCATCACCCAGCTGACCTTCGGCGAGCGCTCGAACAGCCCCGGCGTGTCGCACCTGCCGGTGAAGCTGGCGGTGGCCCTGCTGAAGGATACCCAGGGCAATATCGACGTGAACGTGCCGGTGTCCGGCTCGCTGGACGATCCGCAGTTCAGCCTCGGCGGCATGATCATGCGCGCGTTCGGCAACCTTATCGCCAAGGCGGCCACCGCGCCGTTTCGCCTGCTTGCCTCGGCGTTCGGCGGCAGCCACGAGGATCTCGGCTACGTCGAGTTTGCACCGGGTTCCGCGGTGCTGGATGGACCCGCCAAGGATCGCCTCGGACAAATCGTGCAGATGCTCAACCGCAAGCCCGCGCTCACCCTGGACATCAGCGGCCGCGTGGATCCGTCGCTGGACGAAGCCGGCTTGCGCAAGGTGACCGTGGATGACCAGATCCGCCGCGAGAAGCTGGCCAAGGAGTCGGGCGACAAGATCGCCACGGACGCCTCGGCAGCGGCGCTGGCCGAGGTGACGGTGACGCCGGATGAACACGAGCGCTATCTCCGGCGCGCCTACCGACACGCCGACTTCGAGAAACCCAAGAACGTCCTCGGCCTCAGCAAGTCGCTGGAGCCGGAGGAGATGCGCAGCCTGCTGGAAACCCACGTGAACACGGACGCCGCCGCGATGCGCGCGCTGGCCGAGCGCCGCGCCGCCGCCGTGCAGGAGTGGCTGCATGGCAAGCTGGACGACAAGCGGGTCGCGATCAAGCCGCCCAAGCTCGATGCAAAGGGCATCGACGACAAGGGCAAGACCACTCGCGCGGATTTCGGCCTGCATTGATCGCCGCGCAGTACATACGCATGCGCAGCGATCGCCTGGCGCCCTACAATGGCGCTTTGTCCAACGGCCGGAATTCCCCATGAGCTACTCAGCCAAGGCACGCTACGCCAGCGAACTCGACTCCATCCGCGAGCAGGGCCTGTTCAAGGCCGAACGCATCATCACCTCGCCGCAATCCGCCGAGATCGAGCTGGAAGGCGGCCGCAAGGTGCTGAACTTCTGCGCCAACAACTACCTGGGCCTGGCCGATCACCCCGAGGTGATCCAGGCCGCCAAGGACGCGCTGGATACGCACGGCTTCGGCATGGCCAGCGTGCGCTTCATCTGCGGCACCCAGGATCTGCACAAGCAGCTGGAAGCGAAGATCGCGGCGTTCTTCGGCACCGAGGACACCATCCTCTACGCCGCCTGCTTCGACGCCAACGGCGGCCTGTTCGAACCGCTGCTGGGCGAGGAAGACGCGGTGATCTCGGATGCGCTCAACCACGCCTCGATCATCGACGGCATCCGCCTGTGCAAGGCCAAGCGCTTCCGCTATGCCAACAGCGACATGGCCGACCTGGAGAAGCAGCTGCAGGCCGCCGACGCGGCCGGCGCGCGCACCAAGCTGATCACCACCGACGGTTCGTTCTCGATGGACGGCTTCATCGCCAGGCTCGACGAGATCACCGCGCTGGCCGCGAAATACGATGCGATGGTGCACATCGACGAATGCCATTGCACCGGCTTCCTCGGCGACACCGGCCGCGGCGCGGCCGAGGTCAACGGCGTGATGGACAGGATCGACATCTTCACCGGCACCCTGGGCAAGGCGCTGGGTGGCGCCCTGGGCGGCTTCACCACCGGCCGCAAGGAAGTGATCGAGCTGCTGCGCCAGCGCTCGCGTCCCTACCTGTTTTCCAACTCGCTGCCGCCGCACGTGGTCGCCGCCGCGATCAAGGTATTCGACATGCTGGCCAGCGCCGGCGACCTGCGCGAGCAGCTCAAGGAGAACACCCGCTACTTCCGCGAGCAGATGACCGCGGCGGGCTTCGACATCAAGCCCGGCGTGCACCCGATCGTGCCGGTGATGATCTACGACGCACCGAAGGCCCAGGCGATGGCCACGGCCTTGCTGGAGGAAGGCATCTACGTCACCGGTTTTTTCTACCCTGTTGTGCCGCAGGGCCAGGCGCGCATCCGCACGCAGATGAGCGCGGCGCATACCCGCGAGCACCTCGACCGGGCGATTGCCGCGTTCACCAGGGTGGGACGAAAGCTCGGCGTGATCGCCGGCTGATCGGTTCCGGGCGCAGGCCGGGGGCGTCCGCCGCGGGCGGTGCCCTATGACTTCGTGACGAGGGCTCGCACTTCGTCCTGGTCGAGTCGCCGCCACTGGCCTTTCGCCAACTCGCCCAGGACAAGTGGGCCAATCGCCACCCGGATCAGTCTCAGGACGTCGAAACCCAGGGCAGCCAGCAACCGGCGGATATGCCGGTTGCGTCCTTCGTCCAGCACCACTTCCAGCCACGCATTCTTGTCGCCCACGCGCAGAAGCGTGGCCTTGCGCGCCTTCAGCCGATCACCCGCATCCTCGACGCCGGCCAGCATCGCCTGCAGCGCCGCGGCGTCAGGTTGACCGGCCACCTGCACGTGGTAGGTCTTCTCCAGATGCGTCGCCGGGTCGGTGATGCCCGCGGCCCAGGTCGTGTCGTTGCTCAGCAGCAGCAAGCCTTCGCTGGCCTTGTCCAGACGACCGACCGACCCCAGCCACGGCAGGCCGGCTGCAGCCAGGGCGGTATAGACCGTCGCCCTGCCATGTTCGTCGGCCGCACTGACCACGATGCCGCGCGGCTTGTTGAACGCCACGTAGACGCTTTCACTTCGCTGCACCGGCTGGCCATCGACCGCCAGACGATGGCGGTCGATCAGGGTGGGCTGATAGGGATCGCGAACCACGCGGCCATCCACGCTGACCCGACCGGCGCGAATCCACTGCTCGGCCTGGCTGCGCGAACAGGCACCCAGTTTGGACAGCACACGAGCCAGACCATGCCGCGGTGACTGCGCGGATGCCCCCGAAGGTGCACGAGAAGAGGAAGGGGAATGGCGCATCGCGCTAGCGTACAGGCCAGCACCTTCGCGCCACAACAAAGGGCCGCTCTACCGCATCACCGTGAGAAAAGCCTGCGTGCGGTGAAACGGATGTCGGCTATTCCAATCCTGTTCCCTTGGTGCCGATGGCGATCGGCATGTTCACGAGCCAGCAAGAAACTCGCCAACCTACGCGGCGTCCGAAACCTCGAACGATTCCAGCGCGTACCTTGTTGCCAGGTATAGCCCCACCACCCCGACCTCAGTGCTGCCGGTAGCTCGTACCGCGGCGACCAACTCGCGGTCACTACAGCTGAAGCACCCGCACCAGTGGGCACGACTCAGTCGATCACGAAGATTTATCCGCTCGCTCACGATCGCCCTCACGCTGTGGCGCCCGTCCAGTTGCTCTGCATCTTCTGGTAGTTGGCCAGGGGCACGGTCGCACCGGCGCCGTGCATTTCCACTCGCGTGGTGAGGCCCGAATCCAGGTGTTCTGCGCGAGCCGCGTCCCTCGCCCGCTTGATGGCCGGGCCGAGGTGAAGGCCATCCTCGAGCACGATGCCCATGTAGGAAACGCTCCATAACCCGTTCTCGCTTTGCTTGACGGTGTAGACGATCATGCCGGGCGCTCCTGCAAGGGAAGTCGCCCCGCTCATCGGTCCGCGCTGACAGAGGGCAGTCTGGGCCGACTCACGGGGCCCGGACAGCTTGAATGCACCGTCTTGCGTGTTGCATCGGTAAATGACGTGGAAAGGTGTAGGCAATGACCTACTGAACTCCGACACTCAGGATCATTGATTCTCCAAAGATCATTGCCGCCATGTGCCTCAGCCGCACACGGGGCATGCCGAGCTCGCCCTCTTTGCATTGCCCTGCCGGCACGCAGGCGACTGCTATGGCTACCTGCAGGTCGTATTCGGACGATCAGGCACAAAAAAACCCGCCAAGTAGCGGGTTTCGTTGTGTTTTTCGGACTCTATGGGACGTCCTGAAACAGTGTAATGGTGCCCAAGAGGGGACTCGAACCCCTACGACTTGCGTCGCTACCACCTCAAGGTAGTGCGTCTACCAGTTCCGCCACCTGGGCAGGTGTGTTGCTTAGTGCTTGACCGGCGGCTCGGTGGCTGCCGGCACCTCGCCCTGACCCTGGGTCGGAGCGGGGGTTGCCGCCGGCGGAGCTGCCGGTACGGCGTTGCTGGTTGAAGCAGGTACGGCTGCCGGAACTTCCGAGCCCGCGGCAGGCTTGGCCGGGGCCGCGTTGGTGGCTGCCGGCTGCTCGGACAGCGACGACATCACGCCAAGATCCTGCGCCTTGGCCTTGGGTGCGCCGTTGTCATTCAGATACACGCCCATGGCCAGGCTGAGCAGGAAGAACAGACCTGCAAGCACGCCCGTGGCACGGGTCAGGAACGTGGACGAACCGCGCGCGCCGAAAACCGTGGCCGAGGCACCGCCGCCGAAACCGGAACCGGCGTCGGCGCCCGCTCCGTTCTGCAGCAGGATCAGCACGATCATCGCCGCTGCGATCAGAATGTAGAACACGCTGAAAATGACGAACATAAGGTTTCTATTGAGCCTGTGACGCCTGATGCGCCGCGGCGCAGATTCCAAGGAAGTCGGATGCAGTCAGGGAGGCCCCACCGATCAGACCCCCATCCACGTCCGCCTGCGCGAACAATTCAGCGGCGTTGGCCGCCTTGACGCTGCCGCCGTAAAGCAGTCGGGTCAGACGGGCAATCATAACATCTTCTTTTTCCAGTTGGCTACGGATGAAGGCGTGCACCTGCTGCGCCTGCTCCGGGCTCGCGGTCCGTCCGGTGCCGATCGCCCAGACCGGTTCATAGGCGATGACCGCGGTGTCGAAACTGGCCACGCCATTGATCGCGAGCACCGCATGCAGCTGGCGTGCGATCACCGCCTCGGTCTCGCCCGCTTCGCGCTGCTCCAGCGTTTCACCCACGCAGAGGATCGGGGTCAGGCCGCCGGCACGGGCCGCGGCAAATTTCTGCGCCACCAGCTCGTCGCTTTCATGGTGGTACTGGCGACGTTCCGAATGGCCGACCAGTACCCATCGCGCGCCGATGTCGGCCAGCATCGCGGCCGACACTTCGCCGGTATACGCGCCCTGCCCCTCGTGTGCGCTGACGTCCTGCGCACCCACCCGCAAGCCGGAGTCGGCCTGCTGCGTGGCCAGCTCGGCCACGTACGGGAACGGCGGAAACACGGCGACATCGATATCGCTCGGCATGTCGGCGGCGATGTCCGCCACGAGAGCCTTGGCCATCGAGCGACTGCCATGCATCTTCCAGTTGCCGGCGACGAATTTCTTGCGCATGGTCTGCTTCTGCTGCGATCAAACCGCAAGCTTACCGATGGGTCGGAGGAACGGCAAACGCACCTGCCACTGGCGTCGCCCGACCCGCGCAGTCAAGAATGACGATCCATCCGCAGGAACCACGCACGATGACCCGTCGCCCGCTCAGCCTGATCACCGGCGCTTCTTCCGGCATTGGTGCCGAGTTCGCCCGCCAGCTCGCGGCCCTTGGTCACGACCTGGTGCTCACCGCCCGCCGGACCGAACGGATGGAAGCGCTCGCCGTCGAACTGCGCGCAGCCCACGCCGTCGACATCACCGTGCTGCCCTTCGACCTTGCCGATCCATCGGCGCCGCAGCGGTTGTGCGAAGCGCTGGAGCAACGCGGCCTGCAGGTGGACTGGCTGATCAACAATGCCGGCTACGGCGTGCCGGGCACCTTCGTTGCCAACGACTGGAAGACCCATGCCGACTTTCTTCAGGTGTTGATGACCGCGCCCACCGAACTGGTCTGGCGGGTGCTGCCCGGCATGCGCGAGCGCGGCCACGGCCGCATCATCAACGTCGCCTCCCTGGCCGGCCATGTTCCGGGTCCGGCGGGACACACCTTGTACGCGGCCAGCAAGGCCTATCTCATCAAGTTCTCGCAATCGCTTTGCCTGGAGAACCAGGCAGCCGGCGTGCACGTCAGCGCCTTGTGCCCCGGCTTCACCTGGTCCGAATTCCACGACGTTACCGGCACCCGCGACAAGATGAACAAGCTGCCCGGCTTCATGTGGCTCACCGCGGCGGAAGTGGTGCGCCAGGGCATCGTCGCCGTTGAGCGCGGTGATGCCGTGTACATCCCCGGTCGGGTCAACCGGACCATCAAGCGGGTCGTCCAGCTGATGCCGGACCGACTGGCCATGTGGCTCTCGGCACGGGAGTCGAAGCGTTACCGGAATACCCAGGTGTAGACCGATACGCAGGCACGCTCCGCGCCGTCCCTTATTGTTGAACCCACGCTCGCCACCGGCTTCTCACCATGTCACTGTTTCCCACCCAGATGCGACCGTTGCCCTACCGCAAGCCCGTCGAAGGCCGCGATTACTGGGTGGTCGACGACGTGCTGCCGAATGCCGACGAGGTGCGCGCGCGCTGCCTGGCCAAGACCGATTGGGAAATGGGCTATCCGTACACCGGCGAGGTATGGCCGGGAATGCGGGCGATTCCCGCCTTGCTGGACGACGAACTGGCCGCGCTGGACAAGCGGGTATGCGAGCTGACCGGAGCGAAGAAACTCTGGGTCGAGCAAACCGAGGCCGGCCTGCGGCTCAACCACAACTGCGTGCAAGTCGTCGGCTCGGTCGAGGGCTCGGTCAAGCCGCACACCGACTCGACGAATCTGTGCCGCTACGCGGCGGTGCTCTATCTGAATCCCGACGTGCCGGCACACTGCGGCACGAGCTTCTTTCGCCAGCGCATGCCCGGTGGCCAGCTGGGCGGGAACATCGTGATGCCGCCGCATCGGAATCTGGCCGAGGCCCTGGGCAATCGCTTCGTCCAGCCGAATGCCTTTGTCGAGGACGTGCGGGTGGATCATCGCTGCAACCGGCTGCTGGTCTACAAGGCCAACCTGATCCACAGCGCGAGTGCGTACTGGGGGCAGGAGCTGGCGGCCAAGCGGATGACGGCGGTGTTCTTCTGGATGGCGTGAGGAGCAGCACCCCCATCCGGCCTGCGGCCACCTTCCCCCGCGGGCGGGGGAAGGAAGCTGAGGGCACGCGTTCGCGCGCGGGAGGAAACAAGCTGATCAGATCAGCTTGATCTCGCGCAGCCGCTGCAGCAGGTATTCGTGCGAGGTGATGGAGGTGTCGTAGCGGCGCGGGTTGTCCGGCGTGATGCAGGAGTCCAGCGGGTCCAGCACCACGTCCGGGTTCGGGTGCAGGAAGAACGGCACCGAATAACGCGGCTTGCGCGCGTTCTCGTTCTGCGGGTTGACCACCCGGTGCGAGGTCGACGGATACACGTGGTTGCTCAGGCGCTGCAGCATGTCGCCGATGTTCACCACGATCGCGTCGCCCTCGGTGGTGATCGGCAGCCACTCGCCGTGGCTCAGCACTTCCAGGCCCTCGGCGCTGGCGCCAACCAGCAGGGTGATGAAGTTGATGTCCTCGTGCGCACCGGCGCGCACGTTGGGAATGTTGTCCTGGGTGATCGGTGGATAGTGGATCGGCCGCAGGATCGAGTTGCCGACGTCGGTCTTGTCCTCGAAGAAGTTTTCCGCCTCGCCGATGTGCAGGGCCAGCGCACGCAACACGCGCGTGCCCAGCTGGTCCAGCGCCTCGTACAGGCCATAGCCGTACTGCTTGAAGTCCGGCACTTCGCTGGGCCACACGTTGGGCGGCATCACGTCGGCGAATTTCGAGTCGCGCGGAATCTCGCGGCCGACATGCCAGAACTCCTTGAGGTCGGCGTACTGGCTGTCCTTGGCCGTCTCCACCTTGAACGGCGTGTAGCCGCGCGCGCCGCCGCTGCCGGCGAGGTGGTACTTCATCTTGGTTTCGGTGGGCAACGCGAAGAAGCGCTGGAACACGTCGTACGAGCCGTCGATCAGTTCGCGCGGAATGCCGTGGCCGCTGATGCAGCAGAAACCGAATTCGCGATAGGCCGCGCCGAGCTCGGCGACGAAGGCATCGCGCTCCGTGTCGTAACGGCGGATGTCGAGGGTTGGAACATTCTTCATGGCTGTAGTCACCAGGTTGGGCGTGCGGTCGGATGATCCGCCACCGCAGGGGCGGGGCACGTCGGGCCAATCCATGGCGACCCGGTGCTGCTACAGGTTCACGAGCGTTCGGCTGCGGATTTTACCGTTGCCGCGAGCTTCTCTGCCAGCTGTTGCACTTCCGCTGCGTCGGCGCCTTCCACGGTGACCCGCACCAGCGGCTCGGTGCCCGAGGCGCGCAGCACTACGCGACCGCGACCCTGCAGCACCCGCTCCACTTCGGCCAGAGCCTGCTTGACCTCGTCGCTGGCTAGCGAACGACGGGCGCCCACGGCGCGCACGTTCAGCATCACCTGGGGCATTTTCTGCAGCCCCTGCCGCGCCGTGGCGAGATCCTCGCCCGAACGCGCCAATGCCTCCAGCACGGCCAGCGCGGCGACGATGCCGTCGCCGGTGGTGGCCCGATCCAGGCACAGGATGTGGCCGGAGGTCTCGCCGCCGAGCACGCCTTCGTGCTGGCGCAACTGCTGCATCACGTAGCGATCGCCGACGTTGGCCCGAATCAGCGGCACGTCGAGTTTGGCCAGCGCCAGCTGCAGGCCGTAGTTGCTCATCAGGGTGCCGACCACCGGGCCGTTCAGCGCGCCGTGCGCGTGCCAGCTGCGCGCCAGCACGTAGAGGATGTCGTCGCCGTCGGCGAGTGCGCCGTGGCGGTCGACCAGCTGCACCCGGTCGCCGTCGCCATCGAAGGCGATGCCGAGATCGGCACCGTGGGCCAGCACCGCCTGCTGCAAGGCCTGCGGATGGGTCGAGCCGACATCGCGATTGATGTTGAAGCCGTCCGGCTTGTCGCCGATGGCGATCACCTCGGCGCCCAGTTCGGCGAACACCTTGGGCGCCACCTGGTAGGTCGCGCCATGGGCGCAGTCGAGCACCAGCTTCAGCCCGTGCAGGCTGAAGTCCTCTGCCACCGTGGTCTTGCAATACTCGGCGTAGCGGGACACCGCGTCGTCGATGCGGCGGGCCTTGCCGAGCCGTTCGGAGGCCACCGTGACGAACGCCGCATCGACTTCCTGCTCGATCGCCAGCTCGACTTCGTCGGACAGCTTCTCGCCATTGGCCGAAAAGAACTTGATGCCGTTGTCGTGGTGCGGGTTGTGCGAGGCGCTGATCACGATGCCGGCCTGGGCACGCATCGAGCGGGTCAGGTAGGCCACCGCCGGCGTCGGCATCGGACCGAGCAGGCCTACGTCGGCACCAGCCGCCACCAGCCCGGCTTCCAGCGCCGATTCGAACATGTAGCCCGAGATGCGGGTGTCCTTGCCGATCAGCACCTTGGGACGATCCTTCCGCTCACGCGCCAGCACGCTGCCGACGGCGCGGCCCAGCTGCAGCATGAAGTCGGCGCTGATCGGCCATTGTCCGACCAGGCCACGAATGCCATCGGTGCCGAAGTATTTGCGTTGATTCATCGTTGTGGGGATCTCGGGTGTCTTGCGGGAACGCAGCCGGCTCGCCGGCGCGTCATTCAATCGTCGTCGGGCCAGCGCGGCGCCGCCGGCGGCGCACTGCGCCGGGGCACGGCGTCCACCGCATGCACGCCCCGCCATACCGCCAGCGCGTCCACGGTCGCCGCCACGTCATGTACGCGAACCATGCGTGCTCCGCGCTGAACGGCGATCAGCGCGGCCGCCACGGAGCCCGCCTGTCGCTCGCCCGGCACGCTGCGACCGGTCAGCGTGCCGATCATCGACTTGCGCGACAAGCCGGCGTAGACGCCACTGCCCAGGCTGGCGAACTGTTCCAGCGCCGACAGCAGGGCCAGGTTGTGCTCCAGCGTCTTGCCGAAGCCGAAACCGGGATCGACCAGCACCTTGCGACGATCGATGCCGGCCAGCTCGCAGGCGAACAGCCGGTCGGTGAGGAAGCGATGCACCTCGCCGACCACGTCGTCGTAATGCGGCTCGTCCTGCATGCTGCGCGGCTCGCCCTGCATGTGCATCAGGCACACGGGCACGCCCAGTTCGGCAACCGCGTCCATCGCGCCATCGCGGCGCAGCGCGTAGACGTCGTTGATCATGCCGGCGCCGGCGGCGACCGCGGCGCGCATCACCTCGGGCCGCGAGGTGTCGACGGCGATCGGCAACGAGGTGCGCGCCACCAGCTGTTCGACGACCGGCACCACGCGTTGCAGTTCCTCTTCCAGCGCAACCTCGGCCGCGCCCGGCCGGGTCGACTGGCCGCCGACGTCCAGCATGTCGGCGCCCTCCTCCGCCATGCGCACGCCATGCGCCACGGCAGCATCCACGCTGTCATGCAGGCCGCCGTCGGAGAACGAATCGGGGGTGACGTTGAGGATGCCGACCACCCGGGCGCGATCCAGCCGCAGCGGACGTCCGGCACAGTCCAGCACCGTGGCAAACAAGTCGTTCGACATGCTCATGGCCTCGTCAGATGCAATCAGCGGTGTGCCACTCAGGCACCGACCTTGCCGCCCAGCTCACCCATGAAACGGCGGTAATGGCGCAGTTCGGCGATGGAGTCGCGGATGTCGGACAGCGCCGTATGCGCCGACTCCTTGCCCACGCCCTTGGCGATCTCCGGCGCCCAGCGCCGCGCCAGTTCCTTCAGCGTGGACACGTCCAGGTTGCGGTAATGGAAGTAGCGCTCCAGCCGCGGCATCTGCCGGTGCATGAAACGGCGATCCTGGCAGATCGAGTTGCCGCACATCGGCGACTTGCCCGGCGGCACCCAGGCGCGCAGGAATTCCACGGTGGCCTGCTCGGCCATCGCATGGTCGGTTTCCGAGATCAGCACCTGCCGCCACAGGCCGGACTTGTGGTGCTGGTTGGTGTTCCAGCTGTCCATCGACTCCAGCTGATCGATCTCGTGGCGGATCGCAAACACCGGCCCGTCGGCCAGCACGTTCAGTTCCTTGTCGGTAACCACCGTGGCGATCTCCAGAATCGAGTCGTTGTCGGTGTCGAGGCCGGTCATCTCCAGATCGATCCAGATCAGGTTTTCTTCGTGGGCTTGGCTCATGGGTTCTCCTTGTGCGGGGGAGTTTATCAGCCTTGCCGACCTCGCCATGCCGGCAAGGCACGGCGCCATGCGATCATCGCCGGATGCAGACCTTCTTCTGGCATGACTACGAAACCTCCGGCGCCGACCCGCGCCGGGACCGGCCGCTGCAGTTCGCCGGCATCCGCACCAGCATGGCGCTGGAGATCATCGGCGAACCGGTGATGTTCTACGGCAAGCCGTCGCGGGAGATGCCGCCGCACCCCGACGCCTGCATGATCACCGGCATCACGCCGCAGCAGGCCGAACTCGACGGCGTCAACGAGGCCGACTTCGCCGCCCGCGTGCATGAAGAGCTGGCCCGGCCGGGCACCTGTGGCGTGGGCTACAACTCGCTGCGCTTCGACGACGAGTTCACCCGCCAGATGCTGTACCGCAACTTCCACGAGCCCTACGGCCGCGAGTGGGAGAACGGCAATTCGCGCTGGGACCTGATCGACCTGGTGCGCATGTGCCAGGCGCTGCGCCCCGAGGGCATCGTGTGGCCAACGCGCGAGGACGGTTCGCCCAGCTTCAAACTGGAGCACCTGGCGCGCGCCAACGGGCTGAACCAGCAACGTGCCCATGACGCGCTGTCCGACGTCTACGCGCTGATCGACCTGGCCCGGCTGATCCGGGTGCGCCAGCCGCGGCTGTGGGACTGGCACTACGCGCTGCGGCGCAAGCAGAAGGTGTTCGAACTGCTCGACGTGGTGAACATGACGCCGCTGGTGCACGTGTCCTCGCGTTATCCGGCGAGCCGTCACTGCCTCACCGTGATCGCGCCGCTGGCCGCCCATCCCAGCCGCGCCGGCGAGGTGATCGTGTACGACCTGGCGACCGATCCAGCCGCATGGCTGGCGCTGGACGAGGACGAGATCGCCGACCGCATCTTCACCCCGCGCGCCGACCTGCCCGAAGGAGTCGAGCGGATTCCGCTGCGCACCGTGCGCGCGAACCACGCGCCGGCGCTGGCACCATTGTCCGTGCTGAAGGGCGTGGACCTGACGCGGCTGCAACTGGATCTTCCTCGCTGCCAGGCCCATCGCGACATGCTGCACGCCGCCACCGGCCTGCCCGAAAAGCTGCGCCGGGTGTTCCAGCGCGCCGCCGAACTGCCGCCGCCCGAAGATCCCGAGCTGGCCCTGTACGGCGGCGGCTTCCTGCCCGATGCGGACAAGCGCCTGCTCGCCCAGGTGCGCGCCACGCCGCCAGAGGAACTGGGCAGCCGTCCGTTTCCTTTTCGCGACGCGCGTTACCCGGAACTGCTGTTTCGCTACCGCGCACGCAACTGGCCCGAGACGCTGGATGCCGACGAACGCCTCCGCTGGGAGCGCTTCCGCCAGGCACGACTGACCCGGCACACGCCGCTGACCGGGTTGACCCTGGACGACTACTTCGCCCGCATCGCCGAGCTGCGCGGCGATCCGCAGGCGCAGGACAGGCAGGGTCTGCTCGACCGGTTGCAGGCCTGGGGCGAACAGCTTGCCGACAGCCTCGGCGATACCTGAGACGCACACCGCCACCGCAGCACGATGGCGGGCATTGCCCGCCCTGTTCCCCTCTCGACGAACCCCCATGTCCAGAAGCTATTTCACCCCCGCCACATTCCGCTTCCTGCGCTCGCTTGGAAACAACAACAACCGCGAATGGTTCCACGCGCACAAGGACGACTACGAGCGCCATGTGCGCGAGCCGTTCCTGCAACTGATCACCGACCTGCAGGCGCCGCTGGCGAAGATCAGCAGCCACTACCGCGCCGATCCGCGCAAGAGCGGCGGCTCGCTGTACCGCATCTATCGCGACACCCGCTACTCGAACAACAAGCTGCCGTACAAATCGTGGCAGGGCTCGCGCTTCACCCATGAGCGACGCCACGAGATCCAGGCACCGGGCTTCTACCTGCACATCGAGCCGGGCGACTGTTTCGCCGGCGGTGGCCTGTGGCATCCGGAGCCGGATGCGTTGAAGCACATCCGCGAATTCCTGGTCGACAACCCGGCCGCATGGAAACGTGCCACGCAGAGCAAGGCATTCCGCGAACACCTGCAATTGGGCGGCGAGTCATTGATTCGCCCGCCGCGCGGCTACGACCCCACGCACGAGCTGATCGACGATCTCAAGCGCAAGGACTTCGTCGCCACCATGCCGCTTGGCGAAGAGCTGGCCTGCTCCGACGAACTGCTGCCGTGGACGGTGGCCGCGTTCAAGCGCGTCGCGCCGCTGGTCGACTACCTGTGTGCGGCGCAGGAGCTGGAGTTCTAGCCGTCAGCCACGTCACGTCCCCGCAGGCGCAGCGCGACGGCGACTCCGATAAGCGCGGCAAACGCCACGTAGTGCGCCGGCGCCAGCACGCCGAACTGCTTCACCAGCCAGCCGATCAGCGGCGGGGTGATGCCGCCGAACAGCGCATAGGCGATGTTGTACGAGAACGACAGGCCGGAAAAACGCACCGCCGGCGGGAACGCCGCCACCATCAGCGCGGGAACGACACCCACCACGCCGACCGCCAGTCCGGTCAACGCGTAGAGCGCGAGGAAATGCCCGGCGCCGACCTGCAGGTCGAGGTAGAGCGCATAGCTGCACAGCAGCAGGCCGATCGCGCCGAGCAGCAGCGTCCGCGCGTAACCGATCCGGTCGGCCAGCCAGCCGTATCCGAGACAGCCCAGCGCCAGCGCGAACGAGGCCAGGTTGTTGCCCAGGAACGCCCGCGCGGGAGCGACATGAAAAGCCGACTGCACGATCGACGGCGTCATCAGGATGATCACCAGGATCGCCGCGGTAAGCATCCACGTCACCAGCATCGACAGCAACACACTCGGCAGATGTCGTTCGAACACGAGCCGCAATGGCAAGCCGCTGGCCAGTTCCCTGCGCGCATGCATCGCCTGGAACACCGGCGTCTCGCTGAGCCAACGGCGCAACCATACCGCGCAGAAGCCGAATACGCCGCCGACCAGGAACGGCAGGCGCCAGCCCCAGTCCAGCACCGCCGCGGGCGTCAGCCGGCTGTTGATCGCCGCCGCCACCAGCGAGCCGATCAGGATGCCGACGGTCAGGCCCGAGGTGAGGCTGGCGCAGGCGAAGCCCACCCGTCGCGCAGGCACGTGCTCGGCCACGAACACCCAGGCGCCCGGCACCTCGCCGCCCACCGCGATGCCTTGCACCACGCGCAGCAGCAGCAACAGCAGTGGCGCCAGCATGCCGATCTGCGCATGGGTCGGCAGCAGGCCGATGCCCAGCGTGGGCACCGCCATCAGGAACACGCTGAGCGTGAACATGCGCTTGCGCCCCAGCTTGTCGCCGTAATGCGCCATCACGATGCCGCCCAGCGGCCGCGCCAGATAACCCGCGGCAAAGATGCCGAACACCTGCAACTGGGCCAGCCACGGCGCCGTGTCGTGGGGAAAGAACAACTGGCTCAGCGGGATCGCGAAGAACACGAACACCACGAAGTCGTAGAACTCCAGCGCACCGCCCAGGGCGGCCAGCAGCAAGGTCTTCACGTCGCGCCTGTCGAGGCGGTCGCGATCGGGCAAGGCAGCAACGGCAGGCATCTCGACCACGCAGGCATCCCAAGCGTAAAGCGCGCAACCTTAGCGCACACCGGCGCTGCGGCGGTTGTGCACTTGCGTCAAGACGCGCACGTATGGCGCTGCTAGAGTCCATACCGTGCCGCACGGTCTGGGGGGATCTGGCGACACGTCCTGACGATGTCCTGGACATCACCTGTAGTCGGCCTGCCTGCAACACAGGGGGTTTGGCGTACCTGTGGCTGCACCCGGTTGGCTCCGCCCGCGGCATTCCGCCGCCTTGATGGGGAGAGATCAACGTGCGACGTACAACCTTGATGTTGGCACTGGCCCTGAGCTGCGCCACGGCGCAGGCAGCCACCACCGGCGTGGCCCTGGTCCACGGCACCGGCAACCAGACCGATGCGTACAACGACTACTGGCAATCCGACATGGTCGAAGGCGTGCGCAACGGCCTGACCGACCGCAGCAACCTGCTGGTGGTCAACTGCGACTTCAACCAGTACATGTGGGACGACCGCGCCGCCGGCTGCCTGGCCACCCAGCTCACCAGCTTCATCCAGAACCGCCACATCGATCGGCTGGTGGTGATCACCCACTCCAACGGCGGCAACGTGATGCGCTGGATCCTGTCCAACCCGACCTGGGACGCGCGTTACCCCGCGATCATCAGCCGCATCGTCAAGGTCGACGCGATCGCGCCCTCCAGTGCCGGCACGCCGCTGGCCAATGCGGTGATGGCCGGCAACGTGTTCGAGTCGGCGCTGGGCTGGCTGCTCGGCTACAAGACCGACGCCGTGCGCCAGCAGCAGACCGGCTGGATGGCCACCTACAACCAGCAATACCTGCTGGGCACGTCCGGCCGACCGGGTCTGCCGGTGCCGTTCCGCGACGTGGTGGGCACGGACGTGGTGTCGGGCCTGTTCAGCAGCCAGGCCTACTGCGGCGGCTACACCCAGAGCGTGGGGCTGGAGATCACCCAGAACTGGTTGAGCAGCTGCTCGGACGGCTTCATCGAATGTTCCAGCGCGTCGGCGGCCGGCACCGTGTGGTTCCGCGACACCCAGCGCACCGGCGGCTCCGTGCTGAACCACAACCAGAGCCGGCGCGCCTGTTTCGGCCTGCCGTCCATTCTCGCCAACGACATCAGGGGATGATCACCATGAAGAAAGGGATACTCGCAAGCGCATTGCTGGTGATCTTCGCCGCCGCGCCGGCCATGGCCGGCACCCACGTGCTGTTGCCGGCGCAAGCTGATGACATGGTTCCGCCCAGCCTGCAGGCACGCAGCGCCGGCACCCGCTTGACCGCCACATCCGCCGCCGCGACGCGCATGCATGTCGAGCGCCGGCCGGTCAGCGTGAGCTGGCCGCTGGCGCAGGACGCCACGCTGCAGGCGGTGCCGCAAGCGTTTTCGCGCAGCAGCCGCGAATACTGGCGCGACGTATCGGCCACGGAACTCCAGCAGGGCCTGAAGCTGCCGCTGACCGCACCGGGCGCGATCATCCGCCTGAGTCCGGGCGACCAGGCGGTCGGCAAGCTGGACCCGGCCAGTGTGCGGCTGCAACTGGGCCGGCAATCGCTGAGCGCAGCGGCGGCCAGCAGCCAAGTCGCCGACACCGCCCAGCTGCACGCCGCCGGCATGGACGTTCCGGCCGCCTCGATGGTGATGCGGCTGAAGCCCGAGCTGGGCAGCGGCGTGGCCACCTTGCAGGTCGCCTCCGCCCGCGGCCGCTACGTGGTGCATGTGTTCGAGCCGCAGAGCCCGTTCGCCGTCACCGCCCAGGGCAACCGCGACGACCTGCTGCTGGGCGAGGCGGTCAAGGTGCGGGTGGTCCTGCGTGACGCCGATCGCGCCTTGCCGCTGAGCTCGGTGGGCGGCCTGCTGCGCGCACCCGATGGCAGCACCACGCCGCTCAGCTTCCGTCGCCAGGCCGATGGCAGCTTCACCGTCGATGTCCGTCCGCACAGCATCCCGACCACACCGGGCCTGTGGGAGGTGCACAGCTTCACGCAAGGCACCGACAGCGCCGGGCACGAGATCCGTCGCGACACCACCACGGTGTTCGCCGCCGCCCAGCCCGATGCCCGGCTCAGCGGCGTGGCCAGCACCGCGGTCGCCACCGATCGCGGCCTCGACATCAGCTTGGGCGTCGATGCCGTCTCGGCCAGCCGCTACGCCGTTTCGGCGGTGCTGTACGGGCGCGGTGCCGACGGCCGGATGGTGCCGGCGGCGTTCGCCCAGTCGGCCAACTGGCTGCCGGCCGGCAAGGGCCAGCTGACCCTGCACTACGACCCGCACAGCCTGCAGGGCATCGGCGCACCGTACGAACTGCACGACCTGCGCCTGCAAGATCAGCCGGCGGTCGGATTGCTCGAACGCCGTGCCGTGGCGATGCGCTTCGACACGCCCTGACTGACCCGTTCCGTCGCCAGGGACGGCGACGGAAACGGCATGATGGACGGTGCGCGAACATGCTTGAGCTGGTGCGCCCGCGAGCTGCCACGGCAGCCACATGGGCGCGCCGGCCATCTCCTTCCTCTTGCAGCAGGAGTAAACGTGATGAACATGAGCAAGCGTCTGGCTGCCGAGTTCTTCGGCACGTTCTGGCTGGTTCTGGGTGGATGCGGCAGCGCCGTGCTGGCCGCCGGCTTTCCGCAACTGGGTATCGGTTTTGCCGGGGTGGCATTCGCGTTCGGCCTCACCCTGCTGACCATGTGCTACGCGATTGGCCACATTTCCGGCTGCCACATCAATCCGGCGGTCACCTGCGGTCTTGCCGCCGGCGGTCGCTTCCCGCTGAAAGACGTGATTCCGTACATCGTCGCGCAGGTGCTCGGCGGCCTGCTCGCCGGGCTGGTGCTGTACACGATCGCCTCGGGCAAGCCCGGCTTCGACGCCGCCGCAAGTGGTTTCGCCTCCAACGGCTACGGCGCGCATTCGCCGGGCGGCTATTCGATGGGCGCCGCGGCGCTGTGCGAGATGGTGATGACCGGCTTCTTCATCTTCATCATCATGGGCGCCACGCACAAGAGTGCGCCGGTGGGTTTCGCCGGCATCGCGATCGGCCTGGCGCTGACCCTGATCCACCTGATCAGCATCCCGGTCACCAACACCTCGGTGAACCCGGCGCGTTCGACCGGCGTGGCGGTTTTCCAGGGTGGCTGGGCGCTGGATCAGCTGTGGTTCTTCTGGGTCATGCCGATCATCGGCGGCATCGTCGGCGGCGTGATCTATCGCTACCTGTGGAGCGACCGGCTGGAGCAGCCGGCGATCAAGGGCGACGCCGCCTGAGCGGCACGGCGCGCGGCCAGCAAGGTCGCGCGCCCTGCTTCACGCCCGGGCAAACGGAAAGGCCAGCACGTCGGCAATCGCGTCCGTGTCGGCCAGGCACATCAGCAGGCGTTCCACGCCCAGCGCCACGCCGGCGCAGTCAGGCATCGCATCCAGTACGCCCAGCAGGTTTTCATCCAGCGGAATCTCGCGCAGGCCGCGTTCGCGACGCACGGTGTTGTCGCGCTCGAAACGCGCGCGCTGTTCGGCCGCATCGTTCAGTTCGTGATAGCCGTTGGCCAGTTCGTAGCGGCCCAGGTAGAGCTCGAAGCGCTCGGCCAGCGGCGGCTCGCCCAGGCGGATCTTCGCCAGCGCGCACTGGCTCGCCGGGTAGTCGTGGATCACCGTGATGCGATCGCGGGGAAACATCGGCTGCAGCTTGTGGGTGATCAACAGGTCGAGCCAGTCGTCATGCCCCAGCCCCTCCGGGCCGATGCCGAATTCCGCCAGCGGCGCGCGCAGTTCGTCGATCGACGCGTGGACGGGATCGATGCCCAGGCCGTCGAGGAACAGCTGCCGGTAACTGGTCACCACCACCTCGGCACGCCGACCGCGCATCGCCAGCGCCGCTTCCACCAACTCGATCGTCTCGCTCATCAGCCGCCGGTGATCCCAACCGACCCGATACCACTCCAGCATGGTGAACTCGGGATTGTGCCGACCGCCCGCCTCGCCATTGCGGAACACCCGGCCCAGCTCGTAGCAATCGCCGATGCCCGCGGCCAGCAAGCGCTTCAGTGGATACTCCGGCGACGTGCGCAGCCAGCGCTCACGTGCGCCCGCATCGACATGACCGCTGAAAATGCTGCCGAAGCTCTCGATGTTGGGGTCGGTATTGCCCGCCGCGGACAGCATCGGGGTTTCCACCTCCAGCACGTTGCGCTCGGCGAAGAACGCGCGCAACAAGGTGTACAGCCGTGCGCGCAGTTCCAGCGTGGCGCGTGGGGACATCGTCATCAGGTGCGCTCGTGCTCATCGAGCAGGGCAAGCAACTGCGCCTCGTCCCACACCGGCACGCCCAGCTCCTTCGCCTTGTCGAGCTTGGAGCCCGCTTCCTCGCCGGCGACGACCACGCTGGTCTTCTTCGACACCGAACCGGACACCTTGGCACCCAGCGCTTCGAGCCGGTCCTTCGCCTGATCGCGACTGAGCGACGCCAGGCTGCCGGTGAGCACGAAGGTCTGCCCGGCCAGCGGCGCATGGGACACTTCGGCCGCGGCGGGCATCGCCTCCAGCAGATGCTGCATCGACGCCTCGGCGCCCTGCAGTTCGGCATGGGCCGCCGGATCGGCCAGGAAGGCTTCCAGCCCGCTCGCCGCCACCTGGGGCACGCCGGCGGTGATCCAGTGCGCCGCCCCGCCCGCCTGCAGTTTCTGCAAGGTGGGAAAGTGTTCGGCGAGCAGCTTGCTACTCTTGGGGCCGAGCTTGCTGATCTTCGCCATGTCCAGCAACACGCCAAGATTCAACCGCTCGCGCAGCAGCGGCGATGGCGCGGCTTCGTCGCTGAAGCTGATGCCGGCGGCCAGCAACTGGTCGACCACCTGCTGGTTGCCGTCCTGCGCGAAGAAGCCGGCGATCGACCGGGCCACTTCTTCGCCGATGTCCGGCAGCACGCGCAGCAGCGGTGCCGGCGTGCTGCGCACGAAATCGAGCCGACCCAGCCACGCGGCCAGGGTTTTCGCCGTGCTTTCGCCAATGTGCATGATGCCCAGCGCGTAGAGGAAGCGGGCCAGCGTGGTGTGCTTGCTGGCCTCGATGCCGACGACCAGGTTCTCCGCCCACTTCGTCGCCACCTTGCCGGCCTTCACCGTTTCCGGGGTGGTGCCATCGCGCTCGTCGATGCGCCGTTTCATGTCGACGAAATCGTCCACGCCCATGCCGTACAGGTCGGCCGGCGTGTGCACCAGGTCGAGCTCCACCAGCGCCTCGGCAAAGCGCTCGCCCAGGCCTTCGATGTCCATCGCGCGACGCGAGGCGAAATGGATCAGCGCCTCCTTGCGTTGCGCGGCGCAGATCAGTCCGCCGGAACAGCGCCAGGCCGCCGCGCCCTCCTCGCGGATCAGCGCAGAATCGCAGATCGGGCAGCGCGTGGGCATGGTCCACGGCTGCGTGCCTTGCGGCCGCAGGTCCTCCACCACGCGCACCACTTCGGGAATCACGTCGCCGGCGCGGCGCACGATCACGGTGTCGCCCACGCGGGCATCCAGGCGTGCCACCTGGTCGGCGTTGTGCAGGGTGGCATAGGTCACGGTGACGCCGCCCACCTGTACCGGCTCCATCCGCGCGCGCGGGGTGGCGGCGCCGGTGCGGCCGATCTGGATCTCGATGTCGAGCAGGCGGGTGGTCTGTTCCTGCGCCGGAAACTTGTGCGCGATGGCCCAGCGCGGTGCGCGCGAGACGAAGCCCATCTCGCGCTGGCCGGCGTAGTCGTCCAGCTTGTAGACCACGCCGTCGATGTCGTACGGCAGGCTGTCGCGCTTCGCGCCGATGCGGCGGAAATAGGCGATCAGGCCATCGAAGCCGCGCGCCACATCCACTTCCGGCGAGACCGGAAAGCCCCACTCGCGCAGTTGCTGCAAGGTGGCCGAATGGGTCGGCGGCAATTCGCCGCCCTCGACCACACCGATCGCGTAGGCGAAGAAGCTGAGGCGCCGCTTCGCGGTGATCGCCGGATCGAGCTGGCGCAGCGAACCGGCCGCGCCGTTGCGCGGGTTGGCCAGCGGCTTTTCGTCGTGCTTGCGGGCGTATTCGTTGAACGCCTCGAAATCCTTGCGCAGCATGATCACTTCGCCGCGCACTTCCAGCACGGCAGGCCAGCCGGAACCGCGCAGCTTCAGCGGGATCGCCCGCACGGTGCGCAGGTTCGCGGTGACATCCTCGCCGGTCTCGCCGTCGCCGCGGGTGGCGCCCTGCACGAACACGCCGTCCTCGTAGCGCAGGCTGATCGCCAGGCCGTCGAGCTTCGGCTCCACCGAGAACACCGGAGTCCTGCGTTCGAGCGTGTGCTCGATCCGTCGTTCGAAGTCGGCGATTTCGCGGAAACGCTCGCGCTCGCTCTCGCCTTCCTGTTCGAACGCATTGCCCAGCGAAAGCATCGGCAAGGCATGCCGTACTTCGGCAAAGCCGCCGCTAGCCCGCGCGCCCACCTTGCGGGTCGGCGAATCGGCGGTGGCCAGTTCGGGCCATTCCGCCTCCAGCGCTTCCAGTTCGCGCATCCGGCGGTCGTACTCGGCGTCGGTGATGTCCGCGTCGTCGAGCACGTGGTAGCGGTAGTTGGCCTGCTCGATCTGCGCCCGAAGCGCGACGCTGCGGGCAACGATGTCGGCGGGAACCGGGCGTTCGGTCATGCGGGTCTCCTTCGGATCACCCCGCAGTTTAACGACACCGGCACGCGATGCGGCCTCAGCGGTGGAAGTGTCCGGCGGCCTCGGGCTGGTAGGTGATCTCCAGCACTTTCAGGCGACGCTTGCGGCCGTCCGGGGTGGGCCAGTCGATCTGCTGGTCGCGCGCCAGTCCAAGCAGGGCGCTGCCCACGGGAGCCAGGATCGACACGGTGCCGGCCGTGCCGGCCGACGCGGGGTAGACCAGGGTCAGGGTCAGCTGCTCGCCGTTGCTTTCGTCCTCGAAGGTGACGGTCGAATTCATCGTCACGACGTGGTCTGGCATCGCCGACGGCTCGACCACTTCGGCACGATCCAGCTCCGCGCGCAGCGCGTCCAGCTTGTCGGCTTCCGCCGTCGGCAGACGCTCCAGCAGCGCTTCGATGCGCTCCATGTCGATGCGGGAAACAGTGATCGGTGGCTTGCTCATGGCTTTTCCTGATGCTCGCGGCTCCTGCCGCGCAAAAGCACACGCCGGAACGAAGCCGCTCCGGCGCGTGTGGTTGATAAGGCCGTGATACCTGTATGGGCATGACCGGCAGATGAAACAAGGTTCACTGTGATGACAGTGGCAGCAGAAATCAAGCCACCGGGGCCGCTATCATGGCCGGCCATGCCTGTTCGAAGCCCCGTGGTCCCTGACGTTGCACCGCTTTCCGCGCCCGATCCCCTGGCCGGCGCCGTCGAAGCCGACGAGCCGACCTCGCGTGAACGCTACCGCGGCCTGCTGTGGCTGGTTGCCGCAGCCTTCTTCATGCAGGCGCTCGATTCCACCGTGGTCAACACCGCGGTGCCGGCGATGGCCGAGGCACTCAAGGTCACGCCGCTGGGCATGCGCACGGCGCTGACCAGCTATGTGCTGACCCTGGCCATCCTGATTCCCGCCAGCCCGTGGCTGTGCGACCGCTTCGGCACCCGCCGCGTGTTTGGTGCGGCGATCGTCGTGTTCGGCCTGGGCTCGTTGCTGTGCGGTATCGCGCAAACGCTGCCGCAACTGGTGGCGGCCCGTGTGCTGCAAGGCGTGGGCGGCGCCTCGCTGATGCCGGTGGGGCGTTATGTACTGGTGCGCAGCATCGACCGGGGCGAGTTCGTGCGGGCGATGAGCACGGTGGCCACCTTCGGCCTGCTCGGCTCGGTGCTCGGTCCGCTGCTGGGCGGCGCGCTGGTGGAGTTCACCTCGTGGCGGCTGATCTTCCTGATCAACGTGCCGGTGGCGATCGCCGGCGTGTGGATGAATAGGCGCGACATGCCGGAGTACCGGCTCGATCACGCCAACCGCTTCGACCTGGTCGGCTTCCTGCTGTTCGGCGCGGCCTCGGCGTTGCTGCTGACCGCTTCCGAGTTGGCCGGCTCGACCCCGGTGCCGTGGTCGCGCATGGGCCTGTGCACGCTGGCCGCCCTGCTGCTGGGCGCGATCTATCTGTGGCACAGCCGGCGCACCGAGCATCCGGTGGCCGACCTGGCACTGCTGCGCGTGCGCAGCGTGTCGGTGGCGATCGCCGGCGGGCTGTTCACCCGGCTGGGCATTTCGGGCATGTTCCTGCTGCTGGTGTTGTTCCTGCAGGTCGGCTGCGGCTGGTCGCCACTGGCGGCCGGCCTGATGATGGTGCCGCAGGCACTGGGTTCGATCATGGCGAAGTGGGCGGTCAATCGGGCGCTGGTGCACTACGGCTATCGTCGCCTGCTGATCGGCAACACGCTGATCGTGGCGGCCCTGCTGGCGACGTTCGCGCTGCTCGGCCCCGCCACGCCGGTGTGGCTGATCGCCGTGCTGACCTTCGCCTACGGCGCATTCGCCGGCCTGCAGTACACCACGATGAACACACTGATCTATGTCGACCTGGACATCCGGCATGCGTCGATGGCCTCCTCGATGGCCTCCACCGTGCAGTACCTGGCGATGAGTTTCGGCATTGCGCTGGCCACGCTGCTGATGGAATTCATGCTCACCGGACACGCGCACGAAAACTACGTGATGGCGTTCCGCTGGACCGTGCTGCTGCTGGCGCTGGTCACCGCGGGAGCAAGCCGGGTGTTCAGCCGGCTGCGCCCGGAGCGGCGGCCCGACCTCGCCGCGCCTTCGGACTGACCGCGACGGGTTGCGCCGGCCTCGGCCAGCGGCTGCTACCCTTCCTGTCAACCGATATCACGTTCTTGCCCAAGGATCTTCCATGCGATGGTTTGCCGCCCTGGCGCTCCTGTACGCCAGCACGCCGCTGATGGCGGCCGAAACCGGCGCCGGGGTGAACTTCCACCTGGTGGCGCACCCGATCGGCTGGGTGGCGCTGGCGCTGTTCGTGCTGGCCTACGTGGCGGTGATCCTCGAAGAGCGCATCCACATCGCCAAGTCCAAGCCGGTGATGCTGGCCGCTGCGCTGATCTGGGGCATGATCGCCTGGCAGAACGGTGGCACCGGCACGGACGCCAACCTCACTCGCGAAGCGTTCGAGGCGATGTTCCTCGAGTACGCGGAGATCTTCTTCTTCCTGGTCGTGGCGATGACCTACGTGACCGCGATGGGCGAGCGCGACGTGTTCGAGGCCTTGCGCTCGCAGCTGATCCGCTACGGCTTCAGCTATCGCAGCCTGTTCTGGATCACCGGCCTGCTCGCCTTCCTGATCTCGCCGGTGCTGGACAACCTGACCACCGCGCTGGTGATGTCGGCGGTGATCCTGGCCGTGGGTGCCGGCAACACGCGTTTCATCACGCTGGCGATGATCAACCTGGTGGTGGCGGCGAATGCCGGCGGCGCCTGGAGCGCGTTCGGCGACATCACCACGCTGATGGTGTGGCAGGCCAACAAGGCACAGTTTTTCGACTTCTTCCGGCTGTTCTTCCCGGCCGTGGTGAACTGGCTGGTGCCGGCGCTGATCATGTTTGTCGCGCTGCCGAAAGGCCGGCCGGCGAGCACCGAAAGTCACAGCCGGATCAAGCATGGCGGCATCAGCATCTGCCTCACGTTCGCGTTGACCATCGCGATCACCGTGGTCGGCCGCCAGTGGCTGGGCATGCCCGCCGCCTACGGCATGCTCACCGGCCTGGCCCTGCTGAACCTGCTGGCCAGCCGCATCGACTATCGCCAGCGCCACTACGCGCTGGCGCACGGCGCCGAAGAACAGGGCTATTCGATCTTCCGCATCATCGCCAACGCCGAGTGGGACACGCTGCTGTTCTTCTACGGCGTGTTCGCCTGCGTCGGGGGGCTGGCTGCGCTGGGCTACCTGGAACTGGCCTCGACCCGGCTCTATGGCAACCTCGGACCGACCACGGCGAACGCCGCGATGGGCGTGCTCTCGTCGGTGGTCGACAACATCCCGATCATGTTCGCAGTGATCAAGATGAACCCGCCGATGGACGCCTCGCAATGGTTGCTGATCACGCTGACCGCCGGCGTGGGCGGCAGCCTGCTGTCGGTCGGCTCGGCAGCGGGCGTGGCGCTGATGGGCGCAGCGCGGGGCCAGTACACCTTCATGAGCCACCTGCGCTGGAGCTGGGCGATCGCGCTGGGCTACGCCGCCAGCATCGCCCTGCACCTGTGGCTGACCCGGTTCGTGTTCGGCTGATCGAAGAGCGCGTCGCGCAAAAACATCGCCAGCGGTGGCCCTGTACCATTGAGCGCTTGCCCGACGGAACGACGATCCATGCACCACGCCGCCGACATCCTGCTGACCCTGTTCGTCATCTTCGTCGCCGCGCAGATCGGCGCGGAAATCGCCCAGCGGATAAAGCTGCCCGGCGTGGTCGGCGAGATCGCCGCCGGCTGCGTGATCGGACCGTCGCTGCTGGGCTGGCTGAGCCCGGAGCAGATCCTGCCCGGCACGCCGCTGGACGTGCTGGCCGAGATCGGCGTGGTGCTGCTGCTGTTTTCGGTAGGCCTGGAAACGCGGCTGGATGATCTGAAAAAGGTCGGCAAGAGCGCCCTGCTGGTCGGCGTGCTCGGCGTGATCATTCCCTTCGTGGCCGGCGCGCTGTGGGCGCATGGCGAAGGTTTCGAATGGATCAAGTCGATGTTCGTGGCGGCCGCCTTCGTCGCCACCTCGGCCGGCATCACGGCGCGGGTGCTGCAGCAACTGGGCGTGCTCCAGCGCATCGAGAGCAGGGTGATCCTGGGGGCGGCGGTGATCGACGACATCCTGGCCATGCTGCTGCTCGGCGTGGTTTCCTCGCTGCAGGGCGGCGGTTCGCTGGACCTGCATTCGCTGCTGCTGACCCTGGCCGGCGCGATCGGATTCGTGGCGATCATCGGCTGGGGTGGCTCGCAGGTGATGCGGCGTCGCTCGGGCTGGCTGGAGGCGCCGATCAGTCCGCACTCGGCATTGAGCGTGGTGCTGGCGATCTGCCTGGGCCTGGCATGGCTGTCCACGCGCTTCGGACTGGCCGCGATCATCGGCGCGTTCCTGGCCGGCATGATCGCCTCGGAAACCCGCCAGCGGAAGGAGCTGGAGCACCAGACCCTGCCGCTGCTGTCCTTCCTCACGCCGTTCTTCTTCGTGGTCACCGGCGCCAAGGTCAACCTGGCCGAATTGGCCAGCGTGGATGCGCTGCTGATGCTGCTGGTCGCCACCGCGATCGCGATCGTGTCGAAGTTGCTGGGCGGTTTCCTGGGCTCGCTGTCGCTGGGCCGGCGCAGCGCCACCATCATCGGCTTCGGCATGGTGCCGCGCGGCGAGGTAGGTGTGGTGATCGCCAGCCTGGGCCTGGCCGCGGGCGTGTTCAGCGACCGCATCTACGCCGTCATCGTGGCGATGTCCCTGCTCACCGCGATGGTCACGCCGCCGCTGCTGGCCTGGCTGCTCCGCCGCGGCGAAGCCGGCGAAGCAGCCGGGTGACCCTCGGCCCGCCAGGACAATCCACCCACGGCAAGCGGAGTCGGCCTATGCTGGGCGCTGCCGGAAGCAAACGGGGGTAGCACCGCGTGGATACGAACAAAACCGTCCTCATCGTCGACGACGACAACATGGTGCTGGAATCCATCGACCTGTTGCTGTCGGCTGCCGATGGCCTGCAGAGCATCCGCGCGCTGGGCTCTGCCGGCGCGATGAGCCACCTTCGACAGGCGCACGTCGACGTGGTCGTCGCCGACGTGATTCTCGCCGGCAGCGTCTCCGGCATCGACATCTGCCACGAGGCGATCAGGCACAACGACGAGGTGGCCATCGTGGTGATCACCGCCGACACCGAAGTCCACGTGCACGACATTCCCGATCGCGGCGTGTTCCTGCGCAAGCCGTTCGGCGCGGCCGAGCTGCTGGCGGCGATCGGCCTGGCGCTGGGCAAAGTCCGGCGGCGCTGAACCAGGTCGTGCCCGTCGGCGGGCAGCGGACTGCTCAGAACAGCTGCAGGCGTTCGCGCACCTCGCTGGCCGTCCGGCCATAGCGGGCGCGGAAGGCGCGCTGGAACTGCCGCTCGCTGGAGAAGCCGTGGCTGAAGGCGAGATCGGAGATGTTCCGTTCCGGCTGCTCGCGAAGATCCCGGTGCACCGCCTCCACCCGCCGGTCGCGGATGTAATGCTGCACGCCGCCGCTGTCGGCGAACATCCGGTACAGCTGCGCCCGTGACACGTGGAACCGGCGCTGCAGCACGGCCGCGCTCAGTTCGTGGTCGCCCAGCTGGGCCTCGATGTGTTCGCGGATGCGCACGTGCAGCGTCTCCGCCCATTGCGGGCGGTCGCGCTGGCGCGATTCGGCGCGCAGGCAGCCGCGCACCACCGCCAGGGTCGCGCTGGCGGCCTTGCCGGCGTGGCTGGTCTCGATCCCGGGCAGCGTCCCCAGCAGATGCAGCAGGTGCTGGGTCAGCATCCGGCACGGCAGGTGGTCCTTGCGCAGCACCCGGCCGTGCAGTGGCGAGTGCGCCTGGTCGATCGCCTTGTGCCTGAGCAGCAGGTTGAGGTGCGCGCAACCGGCTTCCCACAGTTCGGCTGGCTGCGCCAGGTCGTTCAGGTAGATGTCGCCCATGCGCAACTCGACCGTGCCGCGCTTGCCGAAGCTGCCCCGCGCCGAACCGCTCAGCAGCAGGCGCAGCAGCACGCACTGGCTCAGCGGACTGCGGGCGATCAGCGCGGCATCGCGCCGGTACCTTGCCGGGCTCGCGCTCGACTGCGCCACCCGCAGCGAGCCCAGCTCGAACACGACGACCGAGGCGTCCATCGGTTCGTCGTCATCGGGCTGCACCTCGGCCAGCGGGGCGATCCAGCGCGCGTACGCCCGCGAGCGCAGGCGCGGCTCGATCAGTGCGGTGCTGAAGGTCCTGCATGGCAGCGTGGCTTGCCGGCCCTTCGCTGGAACGGGCGTATCCATCGAACTCCTCCTGAGGTCGAGTCCTCCCCTGCGGGAAGTCTTGAAGCCACGCACAGACCATGCCAGCGCGCTTCGCATGGGCGCCGTCGTCGTGCGGCGATGCCTGCCGACGGCGACGGCGTCCATCACGCGAGACGGTCTTCCTGCGAAGTCCTCCTCACCGTCGCCATGGATGCCATCGGCGCCGGAACGTGTCCAGTGGGTCGACAGGTAAAGCCGCCAGCTGGAGACGAAACGTCGCGAGCGCGCGAATGAAACGTCGCGTGCATCGATATCGCCCTGCCTAGAATGCAGATGTGGGAATCCGCTGTGACGATGCGCGATGGCGTTGCGCACCTCGGGGAATCCCGGTCGTTCAAGTCTGCGTCCCCGGCCGGATGCGGTGCGCTGTGCACCGACTCTGTCCATCCGGCCGGCGACGCATCCTGGGCGATGCGTCGGCACGAACCCTGACGGCAAAGCAGGCCTCCGCCCTCTTCTGCGACGCGCCGGATCGATCCTGGCGCGCGACAGCGGCATCCATGGCGTCTTCATGTGGACGTCCAGACGAAATCGGCAAACATCCGAAGGAGCGGATCGCCACCTGAATACCGTGCCATCTCCCGCGCAGGGCGGATGAATGGTTCCGCGCGAGACAGTCCGATGAGCTGACCCAGGCGCCAGGGCGACTGTCGCAACTGAGCAGTTTCTGACCTTGCCGGCGACATGAAATGACAGTGCGAGATGAAATGACGCGTGCCCGTGGCATGCGGGCCAGACCGGCCGGGAGCGGCAGGCGGCCGTACGGCGCGCCGGGACGCGGCGCTTTTTCACGTCGCGACGACACTTCCGCCGCCGCGACCGCCGTCGAGTTCAAGCGTGTTTCTCAGACCATGGAAAGTCCGATGAACTGCACCCTGGCAAATGAATCGCCGCAGGCGCGCTGGCTGGATCAGCTCGATACCGCCACGCGGCCGGTGGAAATCGCCGCCATGATTGTCGAGCTGGCCGAAGCCTATGCCGAATGCGCCAGCGCCCGCGTGCTGTGGGAACTGGGCAGCGGCTTCGATCACGCCCGCGGCGGACCCGCGGGCTGGCTGCGTGGCGTGGCCGCATCGGGCATTCCGCAACGCGTGCCGGCCATCGGCGCGCTGGCCTTTCGACTGTGCGAGCGACCACGGCCGATCCTGCTCCTGCTCAACCTGCACGGTGGCGCCGACGCCACCGCCCTGATCACCGAACTGGAGCCCCTGCTGCAACTGGCGGGGCGTCGACTGGGCATCCTGCTGGGCTGGATCGAGCAGCACAGTGCGCCGCCTCCGCTGGAGTATTCCGAGCGGCTGCACCGCGCCCTGTTCATCATCGCCGACCTGGCCGGTTGCGGCCGCGACATCTGCGCCATCCTGCGCGAGATCCACGCGGTGCTGGGCTCCCTGCTCCGCGCCGAACATTTCTGCGTGGTGGCTCACCAGCCGCAGCGCGAACTGCTCCGCTTCATCTATACCTCCGACCCGCGCAGCCTGCCGCCGCTGGCGGCATCCGGCCATGAGGTGTCGCTGGCGTCGATCGGCGGCTCGCCGCTGTGGTATCTGCTCCACGATGGCAAGGCGTTGCTGGGCACGCCGGCACAACTGGGCAAGCAGGTCTCCGGGCCGCTGGTGGTGGAACTCGACGACGCCCAGTGGATGGGCGTGCCGATGCTGCACCAGGGCGAGATCCACGGTGCCGTGATGGTGCGCAGCCGGCAGCCGGACAGCAGCTACTCCAACGAAGACCTGGTGCTGCTGGAGTTCGTGGCCACCCATATCCGCTGCGTGATCGAGCGGCATCGCGAGGCCGAGCAGAACCTCGACGAACAACGGCAAACGCGGGCGCTGGCCGAGGCCAACCGGGCACTGCAGGACCGCGTGGCGCAACGCAGCCGTGCCCTGCACAAGGAAGTCGGCGAGCGTGCGCGGGTGCAGCAGCAGCTTGTCCACGAGCAGACCCACGACGCCCTCACCGGCCTGGCCAATCCGCGCTGCCTGCATGAGCACATCGAACGATTGCTCCACGCGATGCAGCGCGATCCGACCAGCCCCGCCGTGCTGCTGCAGTTGAACCTGGATCGCTTCGCCGGCATCAACGAGGGTCTCGGCCATTTCACCGGCGACGAGGTGCTGCAACAGGTCGCCACGCGCCTCACCGAATGCCTGGGCAACCGGCCCGGCCTGGTCGCCCGCCTGGCCGGTGACGAATTTGCCGTGCTGATCCCGCAGATGGCCGGCACACGCCAGGCCATGCGCATCGCCCAGCGGATGATCGACTGCATCGGACAGCCGATCACCGTGGCCGGCCGCGAGCTGCACCTGTCCGCCCGCCTCGGCGTGCTGCTGTGCGACGCCGGCTACCGCACGCTCGAACACGTACTGCGCGATGCGGACATCGCCCTCCATCGCGCCGCGTCCATCGACGTTCCGCGCATCGCGATGTTCGAGCCGGCGATGGCCGGCGAGGTCGTCGAGCGGCTGGCACTGGAAACCGACCTGCGCGAGGCGCTGCGCGAACACCGCTTCGAACCCTGGTTCCAGCCGATCCGCCGGCTGCACGACAACGGCATCGCCGGCTACGAAGCACTGATCCGCTGGCGCCGGCCCGGCCGCGGCCTGGTCGAGCCGGGCGACTTTCTCAAGGTCGCGCACAGCTGCCGGTTGCTGGAGGCGATCGACTGGCAGATGTTCGAGCGCAGCTTCCGCACGTTCGCCCAGCACGGCCCCGCCGATGCCTTCCTCACCTTCAACGTGTCGGCTGCGCATCTCGGCTCGGACGATTTCGACCGGCGCCTGCTCGGCCTGCTGGCCAGCGTGAAGCTGCCCGCCTCGCGGGTGATCGCGGAAGTCACCGAGGACGTCCTGCTGGAAGACCCAGACCACGTGCAGGCGATGCTGCTGCGGCTGCGCGCCGCGGGCGTGGGCGCGGCGCTGGATGATTTCGGCACCGGCTATTCCTCGCTGCAATACCTGCAGCGCCTGCCGTTGCGCATGTTGAAGGTCGACCGCGCCTTCGTGGACGGGCTGGGCAAGCCGGCCAACCGCGGCAGCGCCTGCATCATCGCCGCCGTCATTGCGCTGGCCCGTTCGATGGACATCCAGGTCATCGCCGAGGGCATCGAAACCATCGAGCAGTGCAACGCCCTGGCCGAGATGGGATGCCCGCTGGGTCAGGGCTACCTGCTGGGCAGGCCGGCAGCCGCAATGGACGTGGCGACGCCAGCGGTGAAGACGGCCATCGCCGGCTGATCGTCTGGCGCGTGACGGTGGACGATTGCACCCGGACAACGGAGCGCCTAGGCTCGGCGCTTGCGATCACACCGGGGAAGTCGATCATGCGTCCATTGCGCGTACTCACGCTGTCTGCCGTCGTTGCCGCCACCCTGCTCGCCGGCTGCTCGTCCGGCACCTCGTCGTCAACGGACCAGGCCGCGTCACCGGCCGCCGCTTCCAGCGTGCATGCCGCCCGTCCCGACGGACAGGCTGCGCTGGCCTCGGCCGTCGACACTTTCCTCACCGGCTATTTCGAGCACTACCCGGTGTTTGCCGCCGGCGCGGGCAAGCACGAGTTCGACGGCAAGCTGCCCGACTTCAGTGCGGAAGGATTGCAGGCCAACGCCGCCTGGCTGCACGCGCAACGCGACAAGTTCGCCGCGTTCCCCGACGACCAGCTCGATGCCCAGGGCCGCTTCCAACGCGACTACGTGCTGGCGGTGCTCGACGGCCAGCTGTTCTGGCTCGAAGATTCCGGCGCGCCGTACAAGAACCCGACCTTCTACACCGGCGACCTGTCGCCCAGCATGTACCTGACCCGGCCGTATGCGCCGCTGGCCCAGCGCATGGCCGCCTTCGTCACCTACCAGGAGGCGCTGCCCAGGGCACTGGCCCAGATCAAGGCCAACCTCAAGCTGCCGCTGCCGGCGTCGTACATCGACGTGGGCGTCAATTCCTTCGCCGGCTTCGCCAGCTTCTTCAAGACCGACGTGCCCGGCATCTTCGCCGAGGTGAAGGACGACGCGCTGCAGGCACGCTTCAAGGCCAGCAACGCCGCCGCGATCAAGGCCTCGCAGGACCTGGCCGACTGGCTGAAGTCGCAGAAGCCGCACGCCACCCAGGATTTCGCCCTGGGCGCGGAAAAATTCTCGAAGATGCTCCATGCCACCGAGCGGGTCGACCTGCCGCTGGAGCAGCTCAAGGCGATCGGTGAATCCGATCTCGCGCGCAACCTCGCCGCGCTGAAGAGCGCCTGCGCCCAGTTCGCGCCGGGCAAGTCGCTCACCGATTGCGTGGCGAAGGAAAGCGCCGACAAACCCACCGGCGGCGCCGTCGAAGGCGCCCGCGCCCAGCTTGCCAGCCTGCGCCAGTTCATCGTCGACAAGGACCTGGCGACGATTCCCGGCACCGAGCAGGCCAGGGCCGAGGAGGCACCGCCGTTCAACCGCTGGAACTTCGCCTATATCGAAATCCCCGGCCCGTACGAGAACAACCTGCCTTCGGTCTATTACATCGCCCCGCCGGACCCGACCTGGAGCAAGGCCGACCAGGCCGCCTATGTGCCGGGCAAGGCCTCGCTGCTGTTCGTCTCCGCCCACGAAGTCTGGCCCGGCCACTTCCTGCAGTTCCTGCATGCCAACCGCGCGCACTGGAAGTTCGGCCAGCTGTTCGTGGGTTATGCCTTCGCCGAAGGCTGGGCGCATTACGCCGAGGAGATGATGTTCGATGCCGGCGTCGGTGGCGGCACGCCGGAAACCCACATCGGCCAGCTCACCAATGCCCTGCTCCGCGACGTGCGCTTCCTCTCCGCCATCGGCCTGCACACCGGCGGCATGAGCATCGCCCAGTCCGAGCAGATGTTCCGCGAGCAGGCCTTCCAGGACCCGGGCAACGCCCGCCAGCAGGCCGCCCGCGGCACCTACGATCCGGCCTACCTCAACTACACCCTGGGCAAGCTGATGATCATGCAGCTGCGCCAGGACTGGATCGCCGCCCATCCCGGCCCGAACGCGCTGAAGGCGTTCCATGACCAGTTCCTGAGCTACGGCGGCCCGCCGATTCCGCTGGTGCGGCAGCAGATGCTGGGTGGGCCGGTGGAGGCGAAGCTGTGGACGAAGGGCGACGTGCCAAGCGCACCCGCAGCGGCGGCCGCGCAGTAATCCGCACTGCGCCCCGCCGTCGGTCCACACGAGGGCGCGCAGACTGACGGCAGTTCACGGCACCGTTCCCGCACAGCCTGTGCCGGAACGGGCTTTGTGGCAGGCTTGGGCGAAGCGCCGCGATGGATGAACGTCGGCGTCGACGTGCCGCTCCCTCAGCGCCGGGACATCGCGAGATGAAAATGTACGCCGGAATGTCCCGCATCTATGTGCCGCTGCTGCTGGCGCAACTGGGCGTGATCGCGTGGGCGCCGGCGCACCTGCTTTCCTGGAGCTACGCCGCCGTGCTGGCGATGCTGGTGCTGACGGTGGCGCAAGGCTGGCGGCGGCTTCGCCTGAGCGTTCCGCACAATCGTCCGCTGTGGAGCCTGCTGTTGCTGGCGCTGGTCGCGCAGCTCGGCGCGTTCGGCCTGCTGTTCACCGATTCGCTGTCCAATCCGCTGGGCACCCTGGTCGCCTTCGACCCGACCTTCTACTTCTGCCTGAGCAGCCTGCTGCTGACCATCGCCGCGGCCTACAACCCGGTCGCCACGCTGTACCGCTGGGCGGGCGTCGTCGATGCGGTGCTGGCGTGCGCCATCGCGGCACTGTTCTACTTCACCCTGCACCAGGTGCTGAACGCACCATCGCCGACACCGCCGCCGGCCACGTTCGTGATGTGGATGTTCGATGCGATGGGCCTGTTCGTGGCGGTGTTCGCCACGCTGCGCCTGGTTTCCACCAAGCGCTCCGACGAGCGGCGCTTCTTTTTCGTGCTGAGCGTTTTCGCCTGGCTCGAACTGGTCGTGCCCGGCATCCACAACCGTTTCATCCTCCACAGCGAGTCCTACCTGCCCGAGCTGCTGCTCGGCCTGCCCTTCGTGGTGCTGGGTTTTCTGCTGGGTCGGCGGCGGAAGGTCTGGTTGCGCAGCTATCGACCCAGCCGCCGGATTCGCCACCTTGCCGAAAGCATCAGCCCGTTCGTGATGAGCCTGGCCTTGTGCTGCCTGGCGTTCGCCCAGCTGGGCAAGAACCCCGTGCTCGCCACGAGCACGTTGATCCTTGCCATCGCGTCCTACGCGGCGCGCAACGCCATCGTGCTCGGACAACACCTGGCCTTCGAGGACGACCTGCGCAAACTCAAGCGCGGCCTGCAGCAGGCCGTCGTGCGCGACGACCTCACCGCCCTGCCCAACCGCCGCGGTTTCTATCGGCTGATGAGGCGTGAATGGGAAGACGCCCTTAAAACGGGTCGCGCGCTCAGCGTGGCGATGATCGACATCGACAGCTTCAAGGCGTTCAACGACACCTACGGCCATCTCGCCGGCGATGACTGCCTGGTCGCCGTGGCGCACGCATTGCATCGCGAGGCGAGCCTGCAACCGGACGTGATGGTCGCCCGTTACGGCGGCGAGGAATTCGTGGCCCTGATGGTCGGCTACGCGCCCGCCGCGTCGGAGGACATCCTCGAACGGTTGCGCCGGCGGGTGGAGGCGATGCAGATCCGCCACGCGCGCAGCGCCCAGGACGTGGTGACCATCAGCGCCGGACTCGCCTCGACCGCGACAGCCCGCTACACCAACAGCGAAAAATTCCTGAATGCCGCGGACGAGGCCTTGTATGTGGCCAAGGGAAGCGGGAAGAACCGCGTTCAATGGGTGGAGTGATCCGGCACCGGATGAGCACCTAACCTGGCGATTCGCGACGAGCAGGGGTAGGGATAGCGCCAGTGCAGCAATGGCTCAGGCCAGCAACCCCAGCGCCCGGAGCGCCGCTTCAGCCACTTCATGATCCTGCGCAGCCGTGCCGCCGGAAATGCCGATGCCGCCGGCAAGCCGACCGTCGAGGATGATCGGCACGCCGCCGCCCACCGCCATCAGCCGCGGATGCCCTCCCAATGGCGCCACCGTCGGCTCGCCCATGTACTGATTCCACTGATGGGTGGACATGCCGAACGATGCGGCGGTCCAGGCCTTGTCCATGGCCACCTCGGCGGTCAGGAAGGGAGCGCTGTCCGCACGTTCGAAGGCGCGCAGGTGGCCGCCCGCATCGGTGATGGCGATGGTGGCGGCGAAGCCGCGCTCGGCGCATGCCGAGCGGGCGTGGCCGAGCAGTGCCTGCGCGGCTTCCAGGCTGAGTGTGGTGTTGGATGCATTCATGGCAGTTCCCGGGAGTGATGGATTAGCGAGCGGTAACGACGACTTTGCCGATCATGTTGCCGGCCTCGACCAGCGCGTGGGCCTGGCGCAGGCCGGCGGCATCGAGGCCGTCGATGCGTCGGGTGAGCGTGTGCACGACATCGCCACGATCGACCAGTTCGGCCATGCGACGCAGCAAGGCGTGCTGGCGGGCGATGCTGCGCGTGGTGAAAATCGGGCGCGTGTACATCAGCTCCCAATGGATCGAAATTGACTTGTTCTTGAACGGCCCGATGTCGAGCATCTTCGGATCGTCGATCAGCGCGAACTTGCCCTCCGGGCGCATCACCGCGGCAATCTGCGGCACGTAGCCGGCGCTCTCGTTGAGCCCCACCACGAAATCGACTTCCTCGATGCCCAACGCCGACAACTGCGGCGCCCACGGCTCGCGATGATTGATGACGTGGTGGGCGCCGTGCGCCAGCACCCACTCGCGCGTCTCCGCCCGCGAGGCCGTGCCGATGATGGTGACGCCGGTCAACCGGCGTGCGAGCTGGGTCAGAATGGAACCCACGCCGCCGGCCGCACCCGTCACCAGCAGCACGGTGTTCTCGGTGGGATCGACTTCGTGGATGCGCAGGCGGTCGAACAGCAGTTCCCACGCGGTGATGGCGGTCAGCGGCAGCGAAGCCGCTTCGGCGAAATCCAGCGACCGGGGTATCGGACCCACGATGCGCTCGTCGACCGCATGCAGCTCGCTGCTGCTGCCCGGCCGCGTGATGTCACCTGCATACCAGACGCGATCGCCGGGCTTGAAATGCGTGGCCAGCGGTCCCGTCGCCCGGACGATCCCGGCGGCATCCCAACCCGGGATGCGCGCGGCTCCGTCCGGAACCTCGCCATGGGCCCGGATCTTGGTGTCCACCGGATTCACCGAGACGGCTTTCACTTCGACAAGCAGATCGTGGTCGCGCAACTCCGGCGTGGCGACCTCGATGTCCTGCAAGGCCTCGGGGTGATCGATCGGAAGATTCTGGTAGAAGCCGACAGCTTTCATGGCGTGCGCCCGGTGTGGTGAGGGGCACAGTCTGGCGAGTCTCGCTTTGTCGAAAAATGGGTTAATGTCGGTAACACTTTCCGACTTTCAAAGAAAATGATCCGACTCGACGACATCCAGATCTTCGTACAGGCGGTCGAAGCGCAGAGCTTTTCCGAGGCGGCTCGCCAGCTCAATATCGCCCCCGGCCTGGCCAGCGCCGCGGTGCAGCGGCTTGAGAATGCACTGGATACCCGGCTGTTCGTGCGCTCTACCCGAAGCATGCAACTGTCGACCGAGGGCGAGCGGTACCTGCCGCATGCGCGCGCCATGCTTGAGGCGCAATCGCAAGGCCAGCGCGCGCTGGCCAGCGGCCAGGACACGCTGTCCGGCAGCCTTCGTCTGTCGGTGCCTTCGGACTTCGGAAGGAATCTTCTGCTGGGCTGGCTCGACGAATTCCAGCACCTGCATCCCGCGCTGTCGCTGCACGTGCGGATGAGCGATCGCGCCGCCGCCCTGACCCGCGAACCGCTGGATGCGGTCGTGCGCTACGGCGCATTGTCGGACTCGTCGCTGGTCGCCATACCGCTCGTCGACAACAACCGACGCGCGCTATGCGCGGCACCTGCCTACCTGGAGCGTGCGGGCACGCCCGCCAGCGTGGACGATCTCAGACAGCACAACTGCCTGCGCTTCGTGTGGAGCGAACAACTCCACGAACGCTGGCTGTTCACCCTGCCCGGCGGCAACAAGACCGTCAGCGTGTCCGGCAATCGCATCAGCGACGACGCGGACACCGTCAGGCGCTGGGCGGTGGCCGGCGAAGGGATTGTCTACAAATCGCGCCTCGACCTCATACCGGACCTCCGCGCCGGCCGCCTGGTCGAGATCTTTCCGCCGGATCATTGCGAACCCTCCCCGCTCAACCTCATCTGTGCGGACCGCTCGCGGCTGACGCCGACGATCACGCAGCTGAAAACCTTCCTGCAGGCGCGTTGCGCGGGCCTGCTCGAAGACTACTGGCGTCATGTCGCAGCCAGTACCGCCACTCGAAACCCCAAGGCCAGGGCGGCCCGGTCAACGGCCAGTCGTCGCACATCGCGGAAATGACCATGCTCCAGCAGGTGCCGTCCCCGGCACCTGTTCCCAGGTTCCGTCCTGCGCGTACATGAGGGGCTCGGACAAAGCCTCGCCCCGCACGCTCAGTAGTCGCGTCCCTTCTTCTCGCGCTGCAGCCTTTGCGCATTGCGGTTCAACACGCCGTAGTGGCGATCGTGCTCGCGGCGTTCCTTCGTCGAACGCGCCGCCTGGGCGGCCTCGCGCTGCAGCTTGCGGTAGTTCGCCAGCCGGCGGCCGTCCAGCGTGCCGGCGGCGATAGCATGCTCCACCGCGCATCCGCGGTCGCCCTGGTGGCGGCAGTCGTGGAAACGGCACTGCGCAGCGAGCCGTTCGATGTCATCGAACGCGGCATTCATGCCCGTTTCGACAGCACCGACACGCAGCTCGCGCATTCCCGGCGTGTCGATGACCCACGCGCCCGACGGCAACGCAAACATCTCGCGCGCCGTGGTGGTGTGACGGCCGCGGGCGTCATCCTCGCGAATCCCTCCGGTAGCCTGGGCCGCGCTGCCCATGAGGGTATTGGCCAGCGTCGACTTGCCGACGCCGGACGAACCGACAAAGGCCACCGTCTGTCCGCCGCCCAGCCACGCCGCCAGCGGTTCGGCACAAGCGGCTGAGGTCGCGTCGATCGGCACACTGGCGACGGCGGGCGCGATCGTGCGCACCGCGTCGAGGTAGCTTCCGACGTCATAGCACAGATCCGCCTTGGTCAACACGATGACCGGTTCGACGCCCGCCTCGAAAGCGACCGCCAGGTAGCGCTCCAGCCGCGACAGGTTGAAGTCGTGGTTGCACGAGGTGACGATGAAGAGCGTGTCGAGGTTGGCGGCGATCGCCTGCAGCCGATGCTCCGAACCTGCCGCGATGCGGGCGATCAGGGATTGCCGCTCGAGTAACCGCAACACTCGCGGCGCCTCCATTTCAAGCAGCAGCCAGTCGCCCACCGTGATCGCGGGTTCGACCGCCGCCGACAGGATGACGCTGGCCGCGCCACGTGCAGACAGCACCGACAACGCGTTGCGATGCACTCCCACGACCCGGGCCGGATAACCGGCCTCGAAATCCTGCAGTGTCAGATCGTGCGAATAGCTCAACCGCCAGCCGAGCTGGAACAGCGTAAAAGTCTGGGAATACATGCGTGGAACCCCGGATAAAGACAGAACGCAGCAACCACCCATGCAGGTGGTTGAACGGAACGCCGGGTTCGACGCGCATCAGGAAGAAAGGTGGACCGGCCGACGAACGGTGATCCGGGGCACGTATATCAGCGCAGCGCCAACCCGGCGGAAATCGTGGAATGAACAATCATGGTCAGCGACCTCCAGGCTCGGTTGGTGGAAGGGATTTGGAGATTATCGGGTGGTCGGGTGGAGTGCAAGACGGCCGGAACGGGAGGTGCGAGCGCGGACACTGCATTCGTCCGCGCTTCGTTGCGGAGCGATTGCATGGTTCCCGACAGGACTGTTGGTGACGCGAAGCGGAAAAATCCACTTCAGTCGGTCTGACCAAGGATGCCAGGAAGTCAGCACGAGACGATTCATGGCGTCGGGACAGGGTTGATGGTGTGGCGCCCGCCATGCGTGACGTGGTGGACGGGCCGGTACTTGTGGATGTCCGATCCTTTCGGATGTGCAAAGTCTGCGGTCCGGCGCGGTCCCGTCACGGGTTTCTTACCCTTCGTTCTCAACCCACTCGCATCGCGGATGGCCCTGCGGCAGAAGCGGCCATCTCCCCGGGCACACCCGGGGAGATGGCCAGCATGGCGACGACCGGTCAGAAGCTGGCCGTCACGCGCGCGTACCAGAACGCGCCGTTGAAGCCGAACGGCGAGGTGAGCGCGTACTTGACGCCAAGGAACTGCAGCGTGGCGTTCTGCTCCTTGCCGGGGTAGGTGTTAAAGACGTTGTTGCCGCCGATGGCCACCGTGAAGGTGTCGTTGAACTTGTAGCTGGCCTCCAGATCGAGCAGCGTCTTGCCGCTGTAGTGATTCACGTCGTCCGGCGGGTTGTTGCTGCCGAACAGGCCGACCGTCGTGCTCCAGCTGCCGTAACGGTTGACCCGCGCGATGGCATCGAACCGGTGCAGGTTGTAGTCGAAGCTGAGCACCGACCGGCTCCTGGGCACCTGGTGTTCGAGGTCGTACACGAAATCGTCGTTGAGCGTGTCCGGCTGCACCTTGACCACGTTCTGCTTGTTCTGGTTGTAGCGGAAGTCGATGTTGAGCCGGCCATTGCCCAGCTGATGCCGCGTATCGACCACGAAGTCGATGCCGCGGATGTCGGACCCGAACGCGTTGCCGAAATAGCTGGCGTCGCTGCCGAGCAGCAGCTGCGCGTTCGGATAGCCGCCGGCGGCGAGCTGGTCGACGGTGGCCTGGGTCACGCTGTTGCTGACCAGGCCGATGCGGTCGTCGATCCTGATCCGGTAGTAGTCCAGGGTCGTCGTGACGTTGTCGAGCGGCGTCCACACGGCGCCGACGGACAGGCTCCTGGAGGTTTCGGTCTTCAGCGGCTTGGAACCGAGCGCGCGCGCCACCGGGTTGTCGACCGGATAGGTGCCGCTGGGAATCAGGCCGCCCTGCGCGTTCGCCGTGGTGGTGACATTCAGCGTGTTCGCCTGGCCCGGGGTCGGTGTACGGAAGCCGGCGTTGTACGTACCGCGCAGCGCGAACGCGTCGGTGAACGCGTAACGGCTGGAAAGCTTGTACACCATCTTGGAGCCGTAGTTGTCCGCACGCTCGTAGCGCACGGCCGCCGCGCCCGACCACTGGTCGGTGAAGTTCGTTTCGGCGTCGACGTAGGCGGAATCGCTGTTCTGCGTGAAGCGCCCGGCCGCGTTGGCCGGGAAGCCCTGGAAGGCATCCGAGCCCACGCCGAACACCGACGCGGTCGGCCCCACCTCGATCGAACCGGCGTCGCCCTGGTGGATGATGTAGGTTTCCTGGCGCCAGTTCGCGCCGAAGGCAAGCATCAGCGGCGAGTCGTCGAACGAACGGACGAAATCCGCACCGGCGCCCTGCTCGCGCTGGGTCAGCTTGCCGGGGTGGAAGTTCGTGGGCGACAGGCTGCCCAGGCTCGGGTTGATCGAACCTTTCAGCTGGTAGTCGACCTCGTTGCTGCCGGTGCGGTAATGCACGTCCCACTGCAGGTTGCCCTGCCCGCCGCCACGCACGCCGCCGACCAGCTGGTGATCGCTGATGTCCGCACCGAACAGTGGGCTGTAGCCGCCCGGGAACTGCGTGTAGATCGGGTTCAGCAGCACCCAGCCGCTCGGGCTCGCCGCGTTGGCCGTCAGGTAGTTCGCCGGGTCGCCACCACCGGCCACGATGCTGTCCACCAGCGACTGAGGCGCGTTCGCCGGGGTCAGGGTGCCATCGGCGTAGCTGACCAGGGTGGAGCGGCCGCTGATGCCGTCCTGGGCCGGCAAGACCGGGTTGCGGTAGAAGAAGCTGGACAGGACCTTCTTGCCCATGAAGCTGCCCGTGGCGTAGAGCTGCGCGTCGCCGGCCAGCGGCAGGCCGGCGTTGACGAACAACTTGTTGGTCTTGGTCTGCGGGTCGCCCCAGCGCTGGCCGAAGCCGTCGTACGGCACCTGGTCCGCACCGACCACGGCCGCGACCGCCGCCGCATCCGCTTGCGGCATCCCGCGCGAGGTGGGGTCGGTGGTTTCGCGCTCGGCACTCACGTGCACGAAGCCATCGGCGCCGAGCGGGAATCCCGCATCGGCGTCGTAGCGCCGCAGGTTGCCATCGCCCTTGCCGTACTGGCCCGTCTGCGCGCTGACCGTCACGCCCGAGGAAGACTTCTTGAGGATGACGTTGACCACGCCGGCGATCGCATCCGATCCATACAGCACCGAAGCGCCATCGCGCAGCACCTCGACGCGCTCGATCGCGTTGGACGGAAACACCGAGAAATCGACCGCCTGCGCGCCTTGGTTGAAGGTACCCAGCGGGTCGATCTGCAGGTTGACCAGCGCCGAACGATGGAAGCGCACGCCGTCGACCAGCACCAGGGTCTGGTCGGGCGACAGGTTGCGCAGCGACACTGGCCGCACGAACGAGGTGCCGTCGGCGATGGGAAAGCGCTGGGTAGTCAGCGACGGCACGACATTGGTCAGCGCGTCGGTAAGATCCGCCGATGACTGGTTCGCGATCTGGCTGCCACTGAACGCGTCGATCGGCGAAATCGAAGAGGTCGGCGACAGGCCGGCCCGGTGCGTGCCGGTCACCACCACTTCCTGCAGGGTGGTGGTCGACTTGTCCTTCGCCGCATGGTTGCTTCCCTGTACCGCGGTCGCCTGGCCGGCCTGGGCCTGTCCACTGTCCGACGCGCCTGCGTCCTGCGCCTGCACCGAGCACGCGACCAGCGCCGCGGCGGCAAGCGCCGCGCGAATGGCGCGCAAAAGAACCACGTTGATCCCTGCATGGATATGCATGTTGTCTCCCTCCGGATGGTCCCTGCACTCCCCCTCGACGCAAACTACTCCGGCCCCTGGCGCCGAAAAAGGCCGCCATTGGCAGTACGTGCGCGGGATCACTTTCGTGGCGACAACCTTGCCGCCGGGTGCACTCGTCACCGCACCGCGGTGAAGCATGAGGCCAGATCGCCAGTCGCCGCGAAGGCCCGGATCGACTGCGTGGCGGGCGGTGATTCGGCCGCGTCCACGAGTGCGTACACGCCGGTGCAGGATGAACTTCTCAAAAGAAGGCCACGCTGGCGGGGCTCAACAGGGAACAAGGGGAACGGGGGAGAGTCAGGGCGACTTAATTTCATCTGTCCCGTTTCTCGGGATCAAACTCGATCTCATCCGCATGGGTCATCCGCATGGGTCACGCCCGCGACGTCGTTCGCCCATTTGTTCGTGATTTCCCAGACGGTCATGCAGGATGCTCCCTGAACATGCCGCCGATAACGCTTTCAGGTTCGAAATGGATCAGCGGTGCGCGTCACTGTGCGCCGCCACGAAGCTGCGCAGCACATCGTTGATCCGCGTCTGGTAGCCCGTGCCGCCGCTCTTGAAGTAGTCCAGCACTTCCCGGTCGATGCGCAAGGTCACCTGCGCCTTGGGCTCGCTGCGCACGGGGCGATGCGTTGCCCAAAATTCCGGCGACAGGGCGGGAATGTCGCTGTAATCGATATCGACATCGGGCTTGTCCGCCACGGCCTGCAGACGCTTGCGCTGCGCGGCGGTCGGTTGTGTCGGGCGCTTGGGATCAAGTTTGTGCTTCATGATAGAAGGCTCGTTCCTGGGCATTGGCCTTGCGGGCCGAGATGATGCGGATGACTTCGCCGTGGATGCCGCGCTCGGTATGGGCCACCACCAACAACACCGGACTCACCCAACCGATACTCAGCCAACGCTCCTCGCCGTAGTCGTCACGATCATCGACCACGTCGATTCGTCCAGGATCGAGAAAAACGTACGCAGCGTCCTCGAACGCGATGCCGTGCTTGCGCAGATTGAGTGCCGCCTTGGCGTCGTCCCACTCGAAGTCCATGTCCGTTGGCTTCTGGATGTGTAGTTACGGAATGTAGTTACACTATGTGCAAGTGTCAAATTCCGGAAACGGCGACGAGCTGGGTATCACGTCCCTGCCCCGGTGGATCAACGGAGAACAAGGGAACGGGGAGAGTCAGGGCGACTTAATTTCCTCGTCCCTCTGTCGCCCCTCGTCCCGCTACGCGGACAAAACCCTTGCTGGCGCCGGTACACCGGCGCCAGTGCATGAGAAAGCCCGGCGTCACCGGGAAAGAGCCGGGAGCCGATCCCGCAGAGCTAGGCACGACCGGAAAAGAGCCGCACACCGAGGAAAAAGAGCCAAGCGCGGCTCTGTCGAGAGTCGCGTTCTGCTGGGAAGAGTCGAGCTTCGGGGGAAAAGAATCGAGTTCCGACAGGGAGGTGCCCAACGAGGCGCTGTGGAGTATCGAGCTTGGTTCTTCTGGTCCGGCGCTCGGCACGGAAAATGTGATGTTTGGCAATGCAATCAGTCGCGAGTGACGCTTTGAAACCAAACTTTCCCTGACACTTTCTCCCTCGCTGACACCTTTTCCCTCTCTGACACCCTTTCCCTAAGTTTGCTTTCTGCGTTCATCCGCTGATGACCTCGCCAAACATTGCTTGGCAATAATCGAGGAAGCGGCCACACCTGCGGACTGCGATGCGAGCCAGCCGAGGGCTCATTGGATCCACGTGCCCCGCTTCAAAACGTTCAACATCGGGACGATCACTCTCGTCTGCAGCCAGGTATTGGTCGCAAAAGACGCCCAGACTCTTGGTAAGCATGGTCACCATCATTACAGTCCTTGCCAAATCCTCACCCAGTGGTCGAGGCAGGAACGCCACATCAGCAAGACTGAACGACTGAAGAAGCTGAGAAAGGCGGCCGCAAGAAGTACGAATTATCGCGACGTCATCGTACACATTTATCGAAGCTTCGCCCGGGAGGACCGCGCCAAAGCGCTCCGCATTCTCTGCCACAATTTCAAGAATGATCGCGATCTCCGAAAACGGCTGGTAGAGATAAGCAGCCACCAGTCGGCCGCGGTTGTGGCGTTCACTCTGCAATCGGCGCCCATCCCTCAGAGCGATACCAAGCGCTGTTACTACGGCAATTAACGTCATTACCCCACCGAACCACGTGGCTATATCTCCCCACGCAATCGCGTTAGCACAGAAGGAAATTTGCATGCACGAGCCCCTAATCCTTTTCTCCAAGCCGATGGTGCTGGCAATCGACGAAGACCGCAACGAAAAAGGCGTCAGGGACAATTCCTGGCAATGCTCGGTGGCGGGCAGCTACCGGCAGTAGTGGAAGGAGCTGAGATTGGATCGGATCCGTGCTTGGGTGGAGAAGGAACGGGCCGTTTTTTGCGTCAGCTCGACCACCTGGCAGCCTACAGTGGCGCCAGCATTTGTCCCTGACACCTTTTCCATAGCTTGAGAAGGACTGCTCCAATCGTTCTCCGCCTGAACCAACCCGAGCCCGCACATGAGCGCCCCCATAGTTGTTTATCTCGACAGCCAAGATTTCTCCCGCTTCTCTCCTTCCCACCCGGATCACTGGGCATACCTCGGTATCAAGCGGGAGCTACTCGAGTTGAGGCAAGAAGGAGCGGCGCGCTTTGTATTCAGCGACATTCATGTATTCGAGAACCTGCCCGTTAGCTACAAGAACAGAGCACCCGGCTTGGAAAGAATTCGGACGATTGCAGAACTTTGCGGCGAGGATCACCTCCCCTCATCAACCGCACTCGTGGAACACGAGTTGCGCCAGCTCGCTGGTGACGACGCCCTTCTTTGGCCCGAGTGGTATCCGTACTTTGATATGAAGGAACCGAACCGGGCAGAGATCGAAGCCGACCTCATTGCAAAGATGGCTACAAACCGCAATCAGCGGAGAGCCATTGCCAGGGCCTTTAAAGGCGCTCCCGATGTTCGGCTCAACCAAATTTGGGCGGACGGGTTCCTATCCGAGTATCCGTTCCTAAAAGGGGGTAAGAAGGTGCTGACGGAGTACCTTGCGCGTCAGCTTGGTTGGCATGCGGTAGAAACCTTGCTGAGAACTGGCCTCCGAGACATCGTCGGCTTTTCCGAATGGTTGGCGGAGAACTGGAAGCATGGACGGGCGTTTGTCGGAAGCCTCCGCGACCAGAACCTATATACTCAGACCACTCTGATCGACCTCCACAGCAAAATGCGAGCGCTCTTCGAGCGCGCGAGCCTGTCGCAAGGGGCCGCTACCCAGCTCATCAAAGCCACCTACGACAGGCAGCGGGAACAACTCCTCGAAGATTTCGCTGCTAAGAACAGCTTGAAAATTCTTGGCAAGGAAGTCCACGCACCCCTTACGCAAGAGCAAACCCCTTCGCTCTCCGTCGCCATGCACTTCCTTATGGAAGTTGCCTTCCTCTCCGCTCTACCCAAAGATCCGCGCAACCCTAAGAAGCATGCGGGCAGTGACTTTGCCGATGCCATGCATGTGCTGTTCCTGCCGAGGGTGGACATCTTGAATCGCCCCGGGTTTCGTGGAGGCTGTTTGGTTTAAGTCAGGCCTCCACTGCGGTGGCCTGACTGGCGAGTTGCC
>NZ_JBDGIQ010000004.1:0-408461 GCF_057657335.1 Rhodanobacter sp. Soil_C_14
CTGGCGGGCGGTGGTGCGGGCACGCTGGATTACAGCGCGTACACCACGGCGGTGAGCGTGGGCCTGGGTGGTACGGCCACCGGCACCGGTGGCTGGAGCGGGATCACCACGGTGAAGGGCGGTTCGGCGTCGGACACGATCAGCGGCAGCAGCCAGACGTATCAGCTGACCGGCGCGAACGCCGGCAACAATGGCGTGTTGAGCTGGAGCTCGTTCGAGAACCTGAGCGACAGCGCAGCGGGCAACTTCGTGTTTGCGAACGGTGCGAGCGTCAGCGGCATGCTGACGGCCGGCAGCGCAGGCACGCTGGACTACAGCGCGTACACGACGGCGGTGAACGTGGGCCTGGGCGGCACGGCCACCGGCACCGGCGGCTGGAGCGGCATCACCACGGTGAAGGGTGGTTCGGCCTCGGACACGATCAGTGGCAGCAGCCAGACCTACACCCTGACCGGCGCGAACGCCGGCAACGGCGGCACGCTGGTCTGGACCTCGTTCGAGAACATCGCCGATGCCGGCACCGGCACGCTGACCGCATCCAACCAGAACTGGAGCCTCACCGGCCACAACCAGGGTACGGTGACCAATCTGGCCGGGACCTTCTCCGGCATCGGCAACTTGATCGACACCGGTACCGGCCACTTCTTCATGCATTCGGGGGCCGACGGGGATATCTCGGGCAACCTCAATGCTGGCAGCAACGGCAGCCTGGATTACTCGGGCTACACCACGCCGGTCAATGTGAACCTGTCCAGTGCGGGTACGACGGGGGTCGGCGGCACCACTTCCGGCATCGCGGCGGTGACGGCAAGCAGCAATCTTGGCGTCAGCGGCAACGCGGCCGGCACGCTCACGATCACCACGACCGGTGCCGGGACCAGCACGACGCTGGGCGCGACCACGGTGGGTGGCAACTTGCTCATCACCAGCAGCGGGGCGGTATCGCAGACGGGCGCGGCGCTGGCCGTGGCGGGCACCACCACGGTCAATGCCGGCACCAGCGCGATTACCCTCGCTGGCGGCAGCAATGACTTCGGTGGCGTGGTCAATCTCGCCGGTGGCGCCACGCAGATCAGTGACATCAATGCCTTGACGCTCGGGACGGTGAGCACGGGCGCGTTGACGGTGAATTCGGGCAACCTGACCGTGGGTGGCGTGCTCAACGGCACGGCAGTGAGCCTGAACTCGTCCGGGACGATCAACGAAGGACCGGCGGGCAGCATCACGGCGACCACGTTGACCGGTCATTCGGCAGGCGCAACCAGTCTTGCCGGGGTCAACCATGTCGGCACCCTGGGCAGCTTCACTGCTGCCGGCTTTGCGCTGACCAATGCACAGTCGCTGGCCGTGACCGGAGCAGTCGATGGCGGAGCCAGCACGGCGTTGACCACGACGTCAGGGAACCTGGCCATCAACGGTGCGGTGAGCGGCACGACTACCACACTGAAGTCAGCCGGAACGATCAGTGAAGGGGCTGGTGGCAACATCACCGCCGCGACGCTGACCGGGCAGTCGGCGGGTGCGACCACGCTCAACGGCAGCAATCATGTCACCAACCTGGGCAGTTTCAGTGCTGCGGGTTTTGCCCTGACCAATGCACAGTCGCTGACCATCGCCGGCGCCCTGAACGGTGGCGCCAGTACGGCGCTGACCACGACCGCCGGCAACCTGGCGATCAACGCGGCAGTCAACGGCACGACGACGACACTCGCCTCCGCAGGGGCGATCAGCCAAGGCGCCGGCGGTGCCATCACGGCAACCACGTTGACAGGCCACTCGGGCGGAGCAACGACGCTCAACGGCAGCAACCACATCGGCACGCTGGGCAGCTTCACGGCGGCTGGCTTCGCATTGACCAACGCGCAGGCACTGACCGTCACGGGTCCGGTCAGCGGCGGCACCAGCACGACCCTGGCCACCACGGCCGGCAACCTGGCCATCAACGGTGCGGTCAGCGGCACCACGGCCACGCTGAACTCCGCCGCGGACATCACCGAAGGCAGTGGCGGCAGCATCACCGCGACCAACTTGAATGGCAGCTCGGTCGGCAACACGACGCTGAACCAGGCCAACCACATCGGCACGCTCGGGAGCTTCAGCGCCGCCAATTTCGCCCTGACCAATGCGCAAGCGCTGAGTGTGGGTGGTCCGCTGACCACCACGGGTGGCACTGGCGACATCAGCCTGACCACGACCAGCGGGGCGCTGAGCGTGAACACGGCCGTCACGGGTGACGAGGTTTCGCTGACCTCGGCTGGCGATCTGGCGTTGGGCAACAACGTCACCGGCACGACGGTGAACCTGGACTCCACCGGCAACATCAGCCAGGGCGGTGGCATCCTCACCGCCGGCACGCTGACCGGCAGTTCGAGCGGCAGCACCACGCTGAACCAGGCCAACAAGATCACCACGCTGGGCGGTTTCAGCGCGACGGCCTTCAGCCTGACCAATGCGCGCTCGCTGACCGTGAGTGGTCCGCTGCAAGGTGGCGCCAGTACCACGTTGACCACGACCGCTGGCGATCTCGCGATCAACGGGGCGGTCAGCGGCACCACGACCACGCTCAACTCCGCCGGTGCGATCACCGAGGGCGCGGCAGGCAGCATCACCGCGAATCTGCTGACGGGGCAGTCGACCGGCAATACGACGCTGGACGGCAGCAACCACATCAACACGCTGGGCAGCTTCACGGCGGACTTCAGTCTGACCAATGCACAGACGCTGACGGTGGTCGGGCCACTCGATGGCGGCCCAGTCGTGGCACTCACCACCACCGCGGGTGACCTGATCATCAACGGTGCCATCAGCGGCACCACGACGACGCTGAAGTCGGCCGGTGCGATCAGCGAAGGCGCCGGCGGCAGCATCACGGCCGGCACCCTGAGCGGCCAGTCGGTCGGTGCGACAACCCTCACCGGCGCCAACCACATCGGCATCCTGGGCAGCTTCAGTGCAGCGAACTTCGCGCTGAGCAATGCGCAGGCGCTGACGGTCAATGGCGCGGTCAACGGCGGCTCCGCCCTGGCCCTGACCACGACCTCCGGCGGACTGTCCATCAACGGGGCGATCAGCGGCACCAAGACCACGCTGAAGTCCGCTGGCGCGATCACCGAAGGCTCCGGCGGCCTGATCACGGCCAGCACCCTGAGCGGAAGCGCGGCGGGCGCCACCACCCTGGGCAGTGCCTCGGGTCGCATCAACAACATGGTCGACACACTTGGCAACTTCTCGTCGCCGGGTGGCTTCAGCATGACCAACAACAAGACCCTGACCCTCGCGTCGGTCGATGGCAGCACGTTCACGGTCAACGCGGGCACGGCGGCCACCTATCTGTCGGTGACCAACGGCGACCTGTTCCAGCTGGGCACCACGCCGCTCTACAACAGCACGGGTATCTGGGGCTCCACCGGACGGATGGGCAAGGCTTCGGCGCCGATCTACGTGGTCGGTACCGGCTTGCAGATGATCGCGAATGTCGGGTTCCCGCCCGCTTACTTCTACGCGATCGACAGCAACAGCAACCTGCTGCCGCTGGGTGGCGGCTTCGCGATCAACGTGCCGACCGCAACCGGTGCAGGTAGTGCGCAGAACGGCAATCACGGTGACTCCTACATCGACCCCAGCGTGATCACGGCGAACTATCGCTCCTACGGCATCGTGCCGTCCGGCGTGCGTTTGCCGGCTGATCAACAGAGCGGGTGCGATCCGGACCAGCCGGATCAGCAGGATTGCCAGGAAGGCGACACCGTGGGGATGGTGGGCTTCATGATGAATGGTCGCCGATGAGCATGCTGAAGCTCGGCGCGGCCGTCCTGGTCGGATTGCTGGCGCCGGGGTGGGTTACGCCACTCGCGGCGCAGCTTGCGCCGCGACTGAGTGGAACGGCGATCCTGGAAGAACTGGGCACGGCCCAGCATGAGCTGTCCGCTCGTGCGGCCGGCATGCCGGGCTCCAGCCTGGGGGCGACCAGCGAGCGTCTCGCCACGATGAGCGAGGCCTTGCGGAAATCGCTGGGCAAGGACGTCGACAAGCCGATCGACATCATCGACGCCAAACCCAAGAGCAACGCCTATCGTGCCCATGCGGCCAGCCAGCGGGTGCAGGCGTTTCTGGAAGCCAGCAAGGGTTGCCTGGACACGGACGCAAATGCCATGGCCGATGCGCTGGCGACGACGGTGGCCCAGCTTGCCGAAGCGTCGGACGGAGCGAAGCTGCCACCGGTCGTCGATGCCGTCGAGACTGCAGATCATCGCCCGCTGTTCGTGTTGCGAAACATCCCCGGCAAGACCAGCTTCGCGCTGGTGGGAGCCAACCTGTTCGATGCGCAGTGTGAGGACCCCAAGGTCACTGCCACCGATGCCCAGGGCAAGCCGCAGGCGGTGCAGCCGAAGGTGACCGGGGTCTCGCCCGCCCGGATCGAGCTGGAGTTGCCCGCAGGCGCCAAAATCGATCCTGGCAGCTACGTGCTCCACGTGGCGTCCAGGCGCAAGGCTTTCCTGCTTGGCTGCGGCGCCCAGCCCGAGGCGGTGGCCGTGGTACAGGTGGCCACCCCGGCGAGGCTTTCGATCAGCTACGTATTGACCACCACGTGCCGTGCCGGTGACGGCAGCGAGAAGGTCGGGCCACCCATCGCCGGCACCATGCCGGACTTTTCCGGCGGCAACACCGTTTCGAGGCAGGTGGACACCGGGACGTGCACCGATCCGCTGCGCTACACGATCAGCGCGGGAGTCACCTTCGCGGATGGCCGCACCACCACGGTGGGGCCGATCAGCCAGATCGCTTCGGCCGGCATCACCGCGGGACTGCCGGCTGGCCTGACCCTTAGCTGGGACCCATCGGTGCGTCAGCTCTTCGTTCGTTCCGGCGCGAACAGCTGCAAGGGCGTCTACTGAAGCCTGCCCCTGCAACTGCCGGATCGGATCTGCGGCCGGCTCGTCTTCGGGATGGTCGTCTTCGGGCTATTCGTCTTCGGGCGTGCCGGAAACCACGCGCAGCTCGGAAATGCCGCCCGGGGCGAGATCCTTCAGCAGGTCCATGAAGTCCATGCCGACCAGTCGTTGGGCGCGCCGCAGCAGCAGTGGCACCGGGCTCGACGGTTCGTTGCGCGAGTAGTAGTCGCACAGCTCGTCCAGCCGCCGCATGACGTCCTGCGGCCCGGAAATGGCGCCGTTGGATGCGCGGGTGCCGCCGGTTCCGCCTTCGCCGCCACCTTCGCCCGCCTCACCTTCACCACCCGCGCCTTCCTGCGGAAGCCGGCGTGCCAGCTGGGGGTCCAGGAACTTCTTCAGTTCGTAGATATCGCTGAGCAGATTCTTGAGGTCCGGGCCGGCGGTGCCGATACGGTCGTTGAAAATGCCGTCGATGGCCTTGGCGCTTTCCAGCGACTGGCCGATGGCGGCGGTGACCGCCACCAGGTCGTCTTCGGAGCAGTCCATGCAGCAGGCTTCGATCTCGGTCAATGACGGACCGGGCTCGCCTTCCGTCGTGACCTTCAGCGTTCCGTTGGCGATGCGCAGGTCGCGCAGGTCGAAACGGCCCATCCGCGGCGATTGCACGAACGGCGTGGTGCGGAAATAGCGCAGCACGCCCTGCAGGTCACCGAGTGGCACGACCGAATTGACCCGCATGGTCGGATCGTTGTCGTCCTCGGCTTCCAGCTGCGGATAGACGGTGTCCCAGAAGTGTTCAAGCAGCCCGCGGATCAGGCTGAGCCCGGCACTCCATCCACGCATGCCCGAGGTGCGCATCCAGGCGGTGGTGAGGTGGATGGCCGGACGCAAGTCCTTGGAACGGTGCAGCAGGGCCTCGGCCAGTTCGGCGACCTTTTCCCAGTCCGGCTCTTCCGCGGCCTTGACGTTGTCGCCGATCGCGCGCTCCGCTTTTGGCGCGGCGGCGCGTTCCAGCGCGAGGAATTCGGGATCGTATTCGAGATCGTCACCCGACGGGGATTCATCTCCGATCGGTGCCAACAAAGACTCAAGATCATATTGCGTCATGGGTTTGCACCGCCTTCCAGGTGGGATCGCGCCATTATCACGAATTATCCACACAAAACCAGTCACTGACGGCTTTAAATGCCATGCACCAGCGATTTATGGGTGGACGCCGGAATGGCTTCTGATGGCACGGATCGGGTTTCGCGGCGGGTATCGGCGGGGGCCGGCATTCTGATTATCCGGCTCTGTCGCGGCGGCGCCGTTTCCAGCGTACCCAGCGCCGTTCCATCCACAGCAGGGCGCTCCGCGTCGGGCGCCGCAGGAAGGGCAGGTCCTGGGCCAGAAGCAGGAGCCCCAGCGGCAGCATCCACAGGCCCAGCAGGGGCAGGATGCTGAAAATGCCACCAGCGATCAGCAGCAGACCGGCCGGAATCCGGATCCACCGCGACGAAGGTTCGCGCAGCCAGCGCATGCTTCGACTCAACGACGCGGGCAACTCGCGTTCGAACCGGTCCAGCTGGCGGTTCAGTCGTTCTTCGTCTCGGTTGATCATGCCATGAGGGGTTCCGTCGACAAGCCGGAGGTCTTGCCGGAAAGCGTTCTCCAGGTCGCGGGGTGATCGGCCTGGCGCATGTCGACGGCTACTCTTCCTCTTCCCCCGAAGCAGGTGCGACGTAATTGCGGTCTTCCGCATCGCGCGCATGGCGGATGGCATTGCGCAGGCGCAGATCCAGCCTGTCGAAATCCAGCACGACCTTGCCGGAATGAACATCCTTGACGGCCGATATCGGTATCACGAAGTCTCCGGCGTTTTCGATGTAGATCAGCAGCTCGGGCAAGCCGCGCCTGATCTCCCGCACGGCACCGATGCCGTCGGCACCATCGGTAACGAAAACCATGGAGCCTTGACTGATCTGCTCGTGCATGGGCTTCCTCCAGGGGGGGAGATGACGAAACGGTACCCCTCGCGCGTTCCGGTTGCACGCGCGGGTACGGGTGCATCATGGACCCGCAGGACGTCTCGTGATGGTGAAGGGAGTTGCCCCGATCGCCTGTTCGATCCGCTGATCGGAGCACCCGAAAGTCCGTGTCACGGCGCCTGGCGCAGGAAGCCCCAACAGTTTCCGACAGCGCCGTGCCGACGCGCGCGACCAGCACACGCGTCGCGCTTCTTGCTTACCGAATGAATCGCCTGACCCAGGCGACATAGTTGTCGACAAAGCCCTGCAGGAATTTCCGGGTTCCATCATTGCCGATGCTGCCATCCTCGCCGACAAGATCTTCCTTGAAATGGATGAACACCTCCGGCTGGGCCAGCACGGGCATGTCCAGGTAGGCGAGCACGTTGCGCAGATGCTGCTGCGCCAGGGCGGTGCCGGTGGAACCGATCGAGGCGCCGATGACGGCCGCGGGCTTGCCGGCGAACGAGTTGGTGCCCCAGGGCCGCGAAGCGATATCGATCGCATTCTTCAGCACGCCCGGAATCGAGCGGTTGTATTCGGGTGTGGCGAAGAGCAGGGCATCGACGGACTCGATGTCCTTCTTCAGTCGGGTGGCGGCAGCGGGGTAGGCCGCATCGAAATCCTGCGAATACAGCGGCAGGTCGTTGATCTGGATGTGCCGGAAGGCGAGATCGTCGGGAGCCAGCTTCTCCACGGCCCGGGCCAGTCGGCGATTGAACGAATCCATGCGCAGGCTTCCCACCATCACGCCAATCTTGATCTGGTTCATTTCCGACTCCGTTGAGTGCTGTGAAACAATGGATGCGCCGTCGTCAAATACGGATGAAGCCGGGCAGGCAAATGCCGATCCGGCCTGTATTCTTGGTGGCCGCACCGGCCGACCGTCATCATCATCTTCTGCGAATGAACCCCATGCAAGCCATCGAAACCCTGATCGACGAAGCCTTTGAACGTCGCAACACGCTGAACCCGGCCGAGATCGAGACCCGTCTGCGCCCGGCGATCGGCCAGGTCCTCGACCTGCTGGAATCCGGTGAGCGCCGGGTGGCCGAGCCGGACGGCCACGGCGGCTGGACGGTGAACCAGTGGATCAAGAAGGCGGTGCTGCTGTACTTCCGCATCAACGACAACCGCGTGGTCGACGGTGGTCCGGCTCAGGCCTTCGACAAGGTTCCGCTGCGCTTCGCCCACGGCGATGACACCGAGCTGGAGCAGCTCGGTGCGCGCGTGGTGCCCGGGGCGCTGGTGCGCCGGGGCGCGCACATCGCCAAGGACGCCGTACTGATGCCCAGCTACGTCAACATCGGCGCCCATGTCGGTGCCGGCAGCATGATCGACACCTGGGCCACGGTGGGCTCCTGCGCGCAGATCGGCGCCGGCGTGCACCTGTCCGGCGGCGTCGGCATCGGCGGCGTGCTGGAGCCGTTGCAGGCCAATCCCACCATCATCGAGGACGGCTGCTTCATCGGCGCGCGCTCCGAAGTGGTCGAAGGCGTGGTGGTGGAGAAGGGCAGCGTGATCGGCATGGGCGTGTTCCTGGGGCAGTCCACCCGCATCTACAACCGCGCCACCGGCGAAGTGAGTTACGGCCGCGTGCCTGCCGGCAGCGTGGTGGTGGCCGGCAGCCTGCCCGCAAAGGACGGCAGCCACAGCCTGTACGCCGCGATCATCGTCAAGCAGGTGGACGAGAAGACCCGTGGCAAGACCAGCATCAACGAACTGCTGCGGAGTGGCGAATGAACCCCGTGCTGCATGGACTTCCGAATTGCGACACCTGCAGGAAGGCGCGCAACTGGCTGGCCCGTTTCGAGGTGGCGCACGACTTCGTCGACTACCGCGCCAATCCGGTGCCGGCGGCGACGCTGAAGGACTGGGCCGCGCAGCTCGGCGGCTGGGAGAAGCTGGTCAACAAGTCCTCCACCACCTGGCGCAACCTGCTGCCGCAGCGCAAGAACCCCGGCAGCGATCCGGAGTGGACGCTGCTGCTGAAGGAATATCCCGCGCTGATCCGCCGCCCGGTGGTGGTACAGCCCGACGGCACGGTGAGCGTGGGCTTCAGCGACAACGGCTTCAAGAAACTGTTCGGCCGCTGACATGCCGACGCGGCTTTCGAAGATCGGGCTGATGGGGACGATCGCGCTGTGGCTGGCGCTGGTCGCGTTCGGCAACCTCACCGACTACGGCAGCAACCTGGTCTTCGTGCAGCACGTGCTGGCGATGGACTCGATCTTCCCGGACGCCACCATCCACTACCGCGCGATCCATGCGCCGCTGCTGCAGCATGCGGCTTACGTGCTGATCATCGCCATCGAAACGCTGGCCGCCGTGCTGTGCGGGCTGGGGACGTGGCGCCTGTGGCGCGCGCGCCGTTCACCGGCCGCGCTGTTCCATCGTGCCAAGCGCCTCGCCGTGGCCGGGCTCGGCGTCGGCGTGCTGCTGTGGCTGGGCGGTTTCATGGCGATCGGCGGCGAATGGTTCGGCATGTGGATGTCCAGCCAGTGGAACGGGCTGGCCAGCGCGTTCCGCTTCGTCGTGGTGCTGCTGCTGGCGCTGGTCTACCTGGGCCAGCGTGACGACGAGCTCGACGACTGACCACGATGAGTACGCACCGCATCCGCCGCTTCCGCAGCAACCTTCGCATCGAGCGCGACAACGCCGCACTGTACGCGCGGCTGGCCGAGCTGGCCGATGATGCGCGACTGGGCCAGGCCTATCGACGCATCGCGGCGGGCGAGCGGGCCAATGCGCAGTTCTGGGAGGAGCGCCTGCGCGAACTGGGCGAGGCCGTGCCGTCGCCGCGGATCGGCTTGCGCGTGCGCACGCTGAGCTGGTTCGCGCAACGCTTCGGCACCGAGTTCGTGATGCCGACCGTGGTGCGGCTGGAACACGCCGACCATGCCGTCACGCCGGTCGACCGCAGCGGCCATCGCGACCATTTCCCGTTGCCGCAGCCGGCCGGTCCGCACGGATTGCGCCATCGCGCCCAGAGCGGCAACACCTTGCGCGCCGCCGTGCTCGGCGCCAACGACGGGCTGGTTTCCAACGTCAGCTTGGTGATGGGCATGGCCGGCGCCGCCTCGGGTGATCGCGCCGTGCTGCTGGCCGGTCTGGCCGGACTGGTCGCCGGGGCATGCTCGATGGCACTGGGCGAATGGCTGTCGGTCAACAGTTCGCGCGAGTTCTACCAGGCGCAGATCACCGAGCGCGCCGAGCGTCTGGCAGTGGCGCCGGAAGACGGCCTGGCACACATCGCCGGCATCTATCGCGACAAGGGACTGGAACCGGCGGCGGCCGAACACCTGGCCGGGCACGTGGCCGAAACGCCGCGCGCGGCGCTGGACATGCTGGTGCGCGAAGACCTGGGCGTCGACCCGGCTGAACTGGGCGGTTCGGCCTGGGGCGCGGCGATCTCCTCGTTCTGCCTGTTCGCCTGTGGCGCGCTGTTTCCGGTGGCGCCGTACTTTTTCCTCGGTGGCGATGTCGCCATGCTGGCCAGCGCGTGTTCCACCGCCGCCGGGCTGGCCCTGATCGGCATCGGCACCTCGCTGTTCACCGGGCGCAGCATGCTGTTCTCGATCGCCCGCCAGTTCGGCATCACCGCCGCGGCCGCCGCGATCACCTACGGGGTGGGCCATCTGCTGGGCGTGGTGCTGACCGGTTGAGCCCCCGGGCAGGCGCGCTTGGTATGCTGCGGCTCTTGCCCTGCGTGACTATCACGAGTGCCCATGTCCGACGTCTTCGAGCTTGCCTGTGAGCTGATCCGCCGCCGTTCGGTAACGCCGGAAGATGCCGGTTGCCTGCCGCTGATCAGCGGACGGCTGGCGCGTGCGGGTTTTCGCGTCGAGCACCTGCGCTACGGCGAAGTCGACAACCTGTGGGCCACCCATGGCGACGCCGGCCCGACGCTGGCGTTCCTCGGCCACACCGACGTGGTGCCCAGCGGCCCGGAAGCCTCCTGGCAAAGTCCGCCGTTCGAGCCGGCCGTCCGGAACGGACGTCTATACGGCCGAGGCGCGGCCGACATGAAGGGCTCGGTGGCCGCGATGGTGGTGGCGCTGGAGCAGTTCGTGGCGGCGCATCCCGCGCATCGTGGCCGCGTCGGCCTGCTGCTGACCAGCGACGAGGAAGGCCCGACCAATCTCGACGGCGTGCGGCGGGTGGTCGAACATTTTCGCGAACGCGGTGAACGCATCGACTGGTGCGTGGTGGGCGAACCGTCCTCGAAGGAACGGCTGGGCGACCTGATTCGCGTGGGCCGCCGCGGATCGCTGTCCGGCACGCTGGTGGTGCGGGGCGTGCAGGGCCACGTGGCGTATCCGGAGAAGGCGCTGAACCCGATCCATGCATTTGCTCCCGCGCTGACCGAACTGGCTGCCGAACGCTGGGACGAAGGCAATGACGACTTCCCGCCCACCTCGTTCCAGTTCTCCAATCTCAACGCCGGCACCGGCGCCACCAACGTGATCCCCGGCGAACTCACCGCGCTGATCAACTTCCGCTACTGCACCGCCAGCCGCGCCGAGCATCTGCGTGCCCGCACTGAGGCGATCCTGCAACGACACGGCCTGGACTTCGCGCTGGACTGGAACCTCTCCGGCGAACCCTTCCTCACGCCAACCGGCGGTGTCCTGCGCGAAACCGTGGTGGCGGTCTGCCGCGAGCTGTGCGGCATCGATCCCGAGCAAAGCACCGGGGGTGGTACCTCTGACGGGCGCTTCGTCGCCCCGATGGGTGCCGAAGTGGTCGAGCTCGGCCCGGTCAACGCCACCATCCACAAGGTGGACGAATGCGTGGACGTGGCGGATCTGGACGCGCTTCCGGCGCTGTATCGGGCGGTGTGCGAACGCCTGCTGGGATAGGCGCGGGGCGAGCGCCTGGCACAAGGCGAAGGGAGGTGCCACCGCGAAGTGTGAAGAAGCCCTAGACATGTCGCCATGAGCATCGGCGGCATAATATCGCCCGATGCCGGCATCCGGGGCGTGCCAGGGGGCTTTCATGTGCTGTTCGGGTAGCGCTTGCGTAAGGATCGCGACATGAGGAGCATGGCGATGCGCGCGTGTCGGCCCGGCGTGGTCGCGTTGGGCCTGTTGGCGCTGTCGGTCGACGTGGCCAGCGCCGTGTCACTGCCGCAGGATCTCAGCCATCTTTCGCTGGAGGATCTGGGCAAGGTGGTGGTCTCCTCGGTGGCGAAGACCCCCGAACCGCTGGGCGACGCCGCGGCAGCGGTGTACGTGATCGGCCACGACGACATCCTGCGATCGGGCGCCACCAGCCTGCCGGACATCCTGCGACTGGCGCCCAACCTGGCGGTATTCCAGACCAGTCCGAGCAACTACGTGATCACCGCGCGGGGGTTCAGCGGCAACAACACCGCGCAGAATTTCCCCAACAAGCTGCTGGTGCTGATCGATGGTCGCAGCGTGTATTCGCCGATATTCTCCGGCATGTACTGGGATGACCAGTACGTGCTGCCCGAGAACATCGAACGCATCGAAGTCATCAGCGGTCCCGGTGGTGCGTTGTGGGGCGCCAATGCCGTCAACGGCGTGATCAACATCATCACCCGCAAGGCTGCCGACACCCGGGGCGGGGTGCTGCACGTGGGCGTGGGCAACCTGCAGCGCGGCGCGTCCGTGCAATACGGCGGCGTGCTGGGACAACACGCGCATTACCGGGTCTACGCGCGGGACGTTCGCCGGGATTCGTTCGACAACAGCGCCGGGCACGACGCGCGCAACGGCTGGAGCAATCCGCAGGTCGGTTTCCGGCTGGACTGGGATGGCGGTGCGGCCGATGCCGTCATGCTGCAGGGCGACCTGCACGATGGCCGCGCCGAGCAGGCCGGCGCGCCCGACTCGCGCAGCACCGAAGGCGACGTGCTGGCGCGCTGGCAGCATGCGATCAGCGACACCTCGAGCTTCCAGGTGCAGGCCTATTACGATCATGTGCATCGTCGCAACGACGCCAGTGGAGAAGGTTTCGCGCTCGACACCTGGGACATCGAGCTGCAGCACAACTTCGCCCTCGGCGAGCACAACCAGGTCGTCTGGGGCGCGGGCAACCGGAACTATCGCTACGACATCAAGCCGCGGATCAGTCCGGCCAGTTCACTGCTGTGGGACCCGGCGGTGAACACGCAGAACCTGGCGAACGCGTTCGTGCAGGACCAGATCGGGCTGGGCCCGCGCGTGCAGCTGACGCTGGGCCTCAAGGCCGAGGACGATCCCTACTCGGGCGTGTCGCTGATGCCCAGCGGAAAACTGTCATGGAAGCCGGGTGGGAACGTGCTGCTGTGGGCGGCCGCTTCGCGTGCGGTGCGCACGCCCACGCCGTTCGACCAGGATGTCATCGAGAAACTCGGTTCGACCACGTTCCTGGTCGGCAATCCGGACTTCAGACGCGAGCAGCTGACCGCCTATGAAGCCGGCTGGCGGGCACAGGTGGCCACGCGGGCGACCGTATCGGTTTCGGCGTACTACAACGTCTACGACGACCTGCGGACCATCGAGTATTCCCCCACGCTGCTTCCATTGCTGTGGGGCAATGGCATGGAAGGCCATACCTGGGGGCTGGAAGCGTGGGGCAGCTACGCGATCGGCGACTCCTGGCGTCTGGGCGCAGGCTTCGCCACGCAGCGGCAACGGCTGCGCTTCAAGCCGGGTGCGAGCGGCCTGCTGGGCCTGTCGCAGGCCGGCGATGACCCCGAGCGTCACGGTTTCATCCGGTCGGTGATGAACCTCTCGGATCGCTGGACTCTGGTGGCCGAACTGCGCGGGGTCAGTGCCTTGCCGGACCCGAAGGTGCCCGGCTACGTGGAGCTCGACGCGCGACTGGCCTGGCGGGTGAATGAGAAACTGGATCTCGCCTTGTCCGGCTCCAGCCTGCTGCACTCGTGGCATCAGGAATACGTGTTCCCGGACAGCGACCGCATCGGACGCAGCGTGCTGTTCGATGCCCGCCTGAAATTCTGAGCACATGCCGATCCCGCCCCATCACGCCGCGTCCGGACACGCCCTGCGTGCCGTGGCCGCGTTGCGCACGGGATGGCACGCGGTGCGTACCCGCGGCCCGGCCTGTCTGGTCATCCTGCTGCTGTACGCGACGGGTGTGGCGGCGGCGAACGCGGTGCAATTGCCACGACAGGCGTCGCCAGCGCCACCGGCGATCTCGCTGGAGTACGCGGTCAAGGCGACGTATCTCTACAAGCTGGCGCCTTTCGTCAACTGGCCGCCCGAAGAGTTCGCCAGCCCGGATGTGCCTTTCAGGATTTGCGTGGTCGGCGGCGACCCGTTCCGCGGCTTTCTGGCCGACGCGGTGGCCGGGCGTCGCTTCGGCACGCATGCCTTTGAAGTGCTCCGGCTGGATGCGCTGACAGCTGACGCGGGTTGCCAGATCGCCTTCATCAGTCAGCTGCCGGCGCAGACCACGCGGCAGGCGCTGGCTGCGGTGGACGGCAAGCCGGTGCTGACCGTGGTCGACTCCGCCGCGCCGGATAAGCGGGGCATCGTGCAGTTCGTGATACGCCAGGGCCGGGTCGGCTTCGAGATCAATATCGCCGCCGCCGCACGCAACCATCTCACGATCAGTTCGAAGCTGTTGAGCCTGGCCCTGAAGGTCAATTCGCGATGAAGGCACGCGCGGACCACCGGCCCTACACGTTCCGGCCCGTGATGCTGCTGGTCGCGGCCGGCATGCTGCTGATCGCCGGCGCGCTTGCCGCTGCCTACCAATACCATTCGGCGCGGATCGAGCGGCGACACCAGCTGATCACCCAGGCCAATATCCTGGCCGCCAGCGTGACCGCGGCGATCGCGTTCGATGACCGCGTGGCCGCGCAGGAATACGTGAACGCCCTGATGCTCGACCCCCGGCTGGATGCGGCGGCGGTGTACAACGAGGCGCACCGCCAGGTGGCCGGCTTCCAGCGGACGGGCAGCGAGCCGATCGCTGACAGCCCGGCCGCTGACGGCCGCGCGCCGCACCAGCGGCAACTGGTGGAAGTGCCGGCGCGCCAGGGCGCCACCACCGTTGGCCGGGTGTATCTGCGCGCCGCAGACACGCCGCTGATGGTGCAACTGGCACGCTACAGCGGCGTGGCGCTCCTGACCATCATGGCGGTGCTGATGCTTTCCGCGCTGGCGGTGGCGCAGGGCGTGCTGACCCGCGCCCACGATGCCCTGCACCGGCGCGCCACCGAACTGGCCGACGCCAACGAGCGACTCAACATCGAGATGGCGCAGCGCGCGCGTACCGAGGAGGCGCTGCGGCAGAGCCAGAAGATGGAAGCCATCGGCCAGCTTTCCGGCGGCATCGCGCACGACTTCAACAATCTGCTGATGATCATCAAGAGCAGTCTCACCCTGCTGCAACAGAAACTGCTGCAGGGCGACCCGTCGGCGGATGGCACGTCCGCCTCGCCGCCGCGGAAGCGCGAGTCAGACGATGGCCGCGAAGCGCGGGAACGGCGGATCAGGCACTACCTCGACGTGGCGCAGGACGGCATCGATCGGGCGGCCAGCCTGACCCAGCGCCTGCTCAGCTTCGCGCGGCAACAGCCGCTGTCGCCCCGGTCGCTGCGGCTGGATGTGCTGGTTCGCGACATCCACCCGCTGCTGGAGCATTCGGTGGGCAGCGGCGTGGAAATCGATTACCGGCTCGACTCGCATCGCCCCGTGCTCTGCGATGCCAACCAGATGGAAAACACGATACTGAACCTGGTCGTCAACGCGCGCGATGCGATGCCTGACGGCGGGCGCATCGTCATCGGCGTGGACGACCTGCGCATCGATGCCGATCACCCCATGGAAGGCCTGCCGAACGGCGACTACGTGCATCTGCGGGTGGTCGACAACGGCATGGGCATGAGCGAGGAAGTTCGCCGCAAGGCCTTCGAGCCATTCTTCACCACCAAGCCGGTCGGCAAGGGCACCGGCCTGGGCCTCAGCACCATCTTCGGTTTCACCGTGCAGTCTCGCGGACTGGCCAGCATCGACAGCGAGCCCGGCCGCGGCACCACCATCCACATCGTCTTGCCGCACGTCGCCGACGAAGCGACCTCCGAGGTAGCGTAATGTCTTCCCCCGATCCCTCCGCACCATGCATCCTGCTTGTCGAAGACGAGGCCTTCCTGCGCGAACTGGTCATGGAAAACCTGCAGGACGCGGGGTACGGCGTCGTCGAAGCCAGCGATGGCAGCAGCGGGGTCGAGGCCCTGAAATCCGACCAGCGCATCGACGTGCTGCTGAGCGACATCAAGCTGCCCGACATCGACGGCTATACGGTCGCCCGGATCGGCAAGACGCTGCGTCCGGAACTGAAGGTGATCCTGATGACCGGTTACGCGCCATCGCCGCTGCCGCCAGCGCTGCAGGCGCTGGTCTATCGCGTGCTGCAGAAGCCGTTCTCACTGAACACCTTGCCTGAGACGGTGGCTGCCGCGCTGGAACACTGAGCAGGCCATCCGGCGAGGGAGAGCCACGTGTCAGCGCGGCGGCTTGTGGTTGCTGTCCAGTTGCGCCGCCGACGGTGCGGCGCGGTCCGGTTTGCCGTCACCGAATCCCTTGCGGAAATCGGCGATGGCGCTGCCGAGGTCGCGGCCGGCGTTGCGCAGCTTGCCGGTGCCGAAGATCAGCACAACCAGTACGAGCAACACGATCCAGTGCGAAAAGCTGTTCAGTCCGAGCATGGTGCGGATTCCTGTCATGGATGGGGGTGTGGATGCGTCGGCGAAGGCGCGGCTGGCGGATGGCTAGACAGGGCGAGCGACGGCGAGGGCGCGGCGAGGCATTGCAGCGTGCCGTGAGCGCCGGTGGCCCGGGCGGGGCAGCGGTAGTCCAGCGTGGCCACCAGTGCGGGCGTGACCTCCGCGAAGCCGAGCACGGCGCCGCCATGTTCGCGCACGAACGCTTCGGCGACGGTGCGGCTGGCGAACGGCGCCAGGGTCGGCCCCATCGAGCCGGCCAGTGGCTGCCAGGCCACGTAGAAGGCGGTGCGTGCGTCGATGAAGCTGACCGCGGCGTGGGCGGGCTGCTGCCAGTCGATGCGTGCGCTGTCCTGCACGAACAACTCCTGCAGCGAAGCCTGGTTTTCCGGTTGCAGCACGTAGGCGAAGAAGTCGCGGGTGGAATCGAACACCAGCGGCTTCGCGCGGCCGGCCACCCACGCTTCCGCGCGTGGGCCAGGCGAGCCATCCAGGTACATGCCGCATACCGCACAGGCGTCGTCCGGGTGGGTGTCGACGGCGTGGCGTGCGGGTGCGGGGTTGCCGCCGCAACCGGCGAGCAGGGCCAGCGCCAGCACGAAGGCAGCGCGGCGCAGGGGGATGATCGGCGGGCAGGGCACGCGCGAACTCCTTCAGATTTCCTTGCGCCGAAACGCGAGCATCGCCCACGCGAACGGCGCCACCGCCCAGCCCAGCAATAGCGCGTAGAGCAGGGCGGGCGGATAGACGTGGTGGGCGGTCATGCCGGTCAGCAGGTCGTTGCCGGCGCCGTCGCCCAGCGCGGTGAGGTTGACCAGGCGGAACACGTCGACCGGGTTGAGCAGCAGCAGGTACGGATACACCGCGCGCTCGAGCGGGTTGCCGCCGCTGACCACCAGCAGTGCCAGCAGCGCCAGGTCGAACAGCACCACGCTGACCAGCCAGCCGACCAGCGCCAGCCCGGCGGCGCGGGATTTGTCGGCGGTCTGCACGCTGATCAGGCAGGCCAGCCCGACGAAACTGGCGCCGAGCAGCGAGGCGCTGAGAATGAAGCGGCCGATCTGCAGCCACGCCTGCATCGTCTGCTCCGGCGGCTGCATCCACTGCATGATCGCCACCGCGAACCCGAAGCCGGCCAGCGTGGCCGCGGCCAGCGCGCCGCAGTGGCCGAGGAACTTGCCGGCCACCAGTTGCCCGCGCGAGAGCGGATAGCTGAGCATCAGCAGCAAGGTGCCGTCGTCGCGCTCGCCGACGATGCTGCCGTAGGCGATCAGCAGACCGATCAACGGAATCACGAACGCGCCCAGCGTGGTCAGGCTGGCCAGCGTGGCGTCGAACGAGGTGAAGCCGACGCGCCCGGCCGCCGCGCTGCCGAACCAGGCGATGCCCAGCGCCAGCAACGCGAACAGGATGGTCAGCGCGATCGTCCAGCGGTTGCGGAAGTCGTCGCGGAACTCCTTGGCGGCGACGGTGAGGATCGGGTTCATGCGGCCATCTCCGCGGTGGATGGCGGGCCGGCGCCGAGCCAGTCGTAGAGTTGCGCCAGCGTCGGCTCGCGCACGTCGAGATCGGCGATCGCGGGATCGGCCAGCAGCTCGCGCAGCATGCGCAGCTTGCTGGCGCGTGGCACCTGCAGTTCCAGCCGGCCATCGGGGCGCGACCGTGGCGACAGGCCGCCGGCTTCCAGGCGCGCGAGCAGTTCGCCCATCGCCAGCTCGCGCGGCCGCAGCAATACCTGTGCCGGCAGCGCGGCCTGCTCGCCCAGCGCATGCAGGCTGCCGGACGCAAGCAACTTGCCCTGGCGCAGGATCAGTGCGCCGTCGATGTGCGGTTCCAGCTCGGCCAGCAGGTGCGAGGAGACCAGTACGCAGCGGCCGTCCGCGCGCAGCTCGCCGACGATGCGGTACAACTCGCGCGTGGCCTGCGGGTCGAGGCCGGTGGTCGGCTCGTCCAGCAGCACCAGTTCGGGCGAACCGAGCAGCGCCTGCGCCAGGCCCAGGCGCTGGCGCATGCCCTTCGAATACGTGCCAATGCGGCGGTCGGCGGCGTGCGCCAGGCCGACGCGTTCGAGCAGCGTGGACACCTGCGCGCGCGGCGCCTGCTTCAGCCGCGCCAGATAGTCGAGCAGTTCGCGGCCGCTGAGGTTGCCGTAGAAGGTGGCGCTCTCGGGCAGATAGCCGATGCGCCGGCGCAGCGCGTGCGCGCGCCACGGCGAGTGGCCGAGTACCTGCAGCCGGCCGCCGCTGGGTGCGATCAGGCCGAGAATCAGTTTGATCAGCGTGGACTTGCCCGCGCCGTTGTGGCCGAGCAGGCCGATCACCTGGCCACGTGGCACGGCGGCGCTGACGCCGTCGAGTGCGGCGAGGTCGCCGTAGCGCTTGGCCAGTGCGTGGCATTCGATCGGGTGGTTCATGGCGTGGCCGGGGAAGTTTTCATCAGCGGGTGGCTGTCCTGCACCGAGGGTGGCGTGAACACGGGGAAGGCGCGCTGCACGTAGCGCATCAGTAGCACCGCGGGGCTGGACATCAGGTTGCGCGCGGAGGGGTATTTCCACAGCAGCACGTCGACGCCATCGTTGGGGCGGAACGGGATGTCGCCGATGCCGTCGGCATCCAGGTCCCAGCCCAGGTAGTCGCTCCAGAAATTGCCGTGGCCGCGCTCGGACCACTCCTGCGCCAGGTTCTGCACGTATTTCACCTGGACGCGGTTGTCCATGAAGTGGTTGCCCCACAGGCGGTTGTCCTCCGAGCCGGCGGTCACGTGGATGCCGATTTGCGAGTCGGCGACGAGGTTGTCGTGGAAGCTGTTGAACTGCGACAGGTAGACGAACAGGCCCTTGCCCTCGGTGCCGTCGATGGTGCCGCCGGCGTCGTCGCTCTGGCCCTTGATGCGGTACACGCGGTTGCCGGCGATCTCGCTGTGCGCGATGTAGTTGAGCAGGAAGCCGTAGGAGCTCTCGTCCTCGGAGCTGTTGCCGATCACCTTCAGGTGGTGCGAGGACATCAGCGCGTAGCCGGCGAGGTTGCCGCGGCTGACGTTGTCCAGCAGCAGGTTGTCTTGGGAATACATGTAGTGGACGCCGTAGCGCACGTCGTGCAGCACGTTGCGAGCGATGGTGTTGTGCGGGCTGACGTAGACGTAGATGCCGTCGCGCGAGCCGGCTACGTCGTTGCCCTCGATGGTGCAGCCGGTGTCGTTCCACAGGTGGATGCCGTCGCCGCGATCGGCCACGCGCAGATTGCGCATGCCGCGGATCACGTTGCGCTCCACCCGCACGTTGGCGGCGCCGTCGAGGTAGACGCCGAACAGGCTGTCCTCGATGCGATTGCCGCTGACGACCACGTCGCGCGCTGTGCGCTCGATGAAGATGCCCGCGTTCATCGCGGTGAGGTCGCTGCCACTGCGGCGCAGGGTGAGGCCGCGCACGGTGACGTTCGACGCACGGATGCGCACGACGTCGCCCGAGCCGCCGCCGTCGAGGATCGCGCCGGGTTCGCCGACCAGGGTGAGCGGCTTGTCCAGCTTCAGATGCACCGCATGCACGCCCGCCGGCACGCTGATCGTGGCGCCGGGCGCCGCTGCGGCCACGAGCTGTTCCAGCGATTCGTCCGCATGTGCCGGCAGCGCCAGCAGCAGGAGCAGGATGGCGAGGCAACGAAGCGTATGCATGGCAGCGGAAGGCCATGCCGTGCCGCCGCGTGCTGCGCGGCGGCACGGCATGACTCAGGCCTCCACCAGCATCCGCCCGCTCATCTCCATGTGCATCGCATGGCAGAAGAACGTGCAGTAGTACCAGAACACCCCTGCCTTGTCGGCGGTGAAGGTGGCCGAGGCGGTGGCGCCGGGGCTGATCTCCATGTTGATGCCGTAGTTGACGATGCAGAAGCCGTGGCTCACGTCCTCCACCGCGTCAATGTTGGTCACCACCACGGTCACCTCGTCGCCCTTCTTCACCTTGAAGCTGCCCATGCTGAAGATCGGCGCGGCCGAGGTCATGTACACGAACACCTTGCGGCCTTCGCGGATGATCTTGCTGTCGGACAGCACGTTGACGCCGTGCTTCTTCGCCATCGCCACCGTCTCGGCGAAGAACGGGTCGTCGCGGTCCCAGCTCTTCTTCACCTTGTCGATCAGCAGCCGGCGGTGCAGCAGGATCACGTCGTGCGGCTCGGCGTAGACCGGGCCGTCGGCGACCAGCTTCATGGTCTCGCCGGAGATGTCGATCAGCTGGTCGTTGTCCGGATGCAGCGGGCCGGTGGGCAGGAAGCGGTCCTTGGAGAACTTGTTCAGCGACACCAGCCATTTGCCGTCGGCGTCGCGGGTCTCGCCCATCGAGGTGTGGCAGTGCCCGGGCTGGTAGGCCACGTCGATCTTCTGGCGCAGGTAGTTGACCTTCTTGCCGTCGTGGGCGGCGATCGCGTCGGCGATGTTCCACTTGGCGATCTGGCTGTCGATGAACAGCGTGGTGTAGGCGTTGCCGCGACCGTCGTAGGCGGTGTGCAACGGTCCCAGGCCCAGCTCCGGCTCGGCCACCACGGTGTCGCGCGGGTCCTTCAGCTTGCCGGCGAAGCAGTCGTCGATGCGGCTCCACTCCATCACGGTGACGGTGGGCGACAGCTTGCCGTTGGCCACCACATACTTGCCGTCGGGGCTAGCGTTGATGCCGTGCGGGTTCTTCGGAATCGGGATGTACAGGGTGAACGGCGAGCCGTGGCGACCGTCCAGCACCGGCACCTTCGAGCCGCCGATGGTCTTGAACTTGCCTTGCTTCACCGCCTCCTCGATGCGGGCGATGTTGAACACCACCACCCAGTCGCGCTCGGCCTGCATGGTGCCGGGCAGGTCCATGCCACCCTCGCTGTTGTAGCAGGTGGAGATCGCGTACTTGCCGGCGTAGTCGGCCTCGGTGTTGTCCAGGTTGCCGTCCACCAGCACCTGCCAGGCGACTTCCATGGTGTCGCCGTCGAGCGCGCTGAACATGGTCTGGTACTTGGCCGGATCGTCCAGGTCGCGGCCATCGTTCGGTGCCGGGACCAGGAACTCGCCGTTGGCGAACACGTAGCCGGTGCGTGGTGCGCGCTGCACGCGCAGGCCGTGGATCGCCTGCACGTTGGGCACGTCGGTGATGCGGTCGGTGCGCATCACGTCGCAGCGGATGCGCGCCACGCGGGTGTGCGCCTTGTCGTTGATGAAGATGTAGCGGCCGTCGTAGTGGCCGTCGGTCTGGCTCATGTGCGGGTGGTGGCAGTCGCCGCCGGGCGGGAAGTTCGGCCCGAGCACGCGCTTGCTCTCGTTGGTGACGCCCCAGCCGATGGTGAAGTCGGGGTTGAACACCGGGATGCGCATCAGCTCGCGCATCGAGGGCACGCCGACAAGGCGCACCTCGCCGGACTGTCCGCCGCTCCAGAAGCCGTAGTACTCGTCGAGCTGGCCGGGCGGCACGTGGTCGGAGGCCGCTTCGTGCTCACCGTGCTCGCGCCGGGGTTTGCCGTCGTGCCCGGCGGCACCTTCCGCGCCGCCGTGATCACCCTTGCGACCGCAGCCCGCCAACGCCAGTCCTGCCGCACCGGCCAGGCCGACCAGCGCGCTGTTCTTCATGAAGTTGCGACGCGCGGGGTCGGCGCCTTCCGCGTTCGCTTCGGGTTTGTTCTTCGATTCGTCGTGCATGGCTTTTCATCCGCAGAGGCAGGTGACGTGGGATCAGTCGGCGACGGGCGCCGGCTCTCGGGTTTCCGGCGCGTTCGCCGGGGTAATCAGCGCGATCGGCGTGGGCAATGGCCGTGCGGCGCGTTCGCGCTTCTTGCGTTGCTGCACCATCGGCGGGCACTTGTGGTCGTTGACGCGGGTGACCTGGCAGTCCAGGCAGTAATGGCATTCGTTGAAGTCGATGCGGCCATCCGCGTGGATCGCCTTGACCTCGCACTCGTTGGCGCAGACCTGGCAGGGGCTGCCGCACTCCGGCCGCCGGCGCAGCCATTCGAACAATCGCCAGCGTCCGGACACCGCCAGCCCGGCACCCAGCGGGCACACGTAGCGGCAGTAGAACTTGTGGTTGAACGCGGAGATGCCGACCAGCAGCACCGCGTAGAGCACGTAACTCCAGGAGCGCGCGAAGTGCAGCGTGAACGTGGTCTTGAACGGCTCGATCTCGGCGTAGTGCTCGGCCGTGTTGAGCGACTGCAACGACATGCCGAACAGCACCAGCAGGATGACGTACTTGAGCGCCCACAACCGCTCGTGCACCACGCGCGGGAACTCGAACTGCGGCACGTGCAGCCGCTTGGCCGCCTTGTTCACCAGCACCTGCAGCGCACCGAACGGGCACAGCCAGCCGCAGTACACGCCGCGCCCGAGCAGCAGCAAGGTGGCGGCGACGAACACCCACAGGATGAAGATCATCGGATCCATCAGGAAGGTCTCCCAATGGAAGCCGTGCAGCAGCGACTGGATGAAGGTGAAGATGTTCACCACCGACAACTGCGCCAGCCCGTGCCAGCCGATGAACACCAGGGTGTAGATCAGGAAACCCGTGCGCACGCGTTCGAGCCACACCGGGTACTTCACTATCCAGTCCTGGAACAGCAGGATCAACGTGAGCACGGTCAGCCCGGCCAGCAACACGGCGATGTCGATGCGCCGGCCGTACCAGATCTTCTGCCACAGCGCGGCGTTGGCCGGCAGCGCGCTGGACTGCGACTCGGCGCTGCTCTGCGGCCTTGTGGTGTAGCCGGCCGGCATGCGGTAGTCGCGGGTGAAAGTGTGATAGATGCTCTGCAGCGGGCCGACCTGGCGGTTCACCATCAGCTGCAGCGTCCACGGCCGGGTCGCATCGAAACCGCTGCCGCCGTTGCGCACGATGAAGATCGCCTGCTCGGCGAAGGCCGGCTTGCCGCGCAGCGGGGTGTCGTTCAACGGCACCAGGTCGGTGTCCTTGAACAGCACCAGCTTGCCGTCCTGCAGCACGTGCACGCGGTCGAAAATGCCGCCGCGCACGTAGCCCACGCCCTTGAACGAATAGATGCCGTTGGCCATCACCGCGATCGCCGAATCGCCGGGCTTGAGCTGCTTCATCAGGTCGGCGTGGGCGCTGGCGCCGAGCAGGTTGCGGCCCACCGTGGGCGGGGTGACGTCGGTGAAGTACAGGTCGATGAAGACATCCCCCTCGTGGCCGGGCGCCGGCGCGGTGGGGTCGTCGACCAGGCCGCTCTCGGGCTGGCCCCTGAAGGCGTCGGAGATCGCCTGGCGCTTGAGCTGCAGGTGGCCGATCGCGCCGTTGCCGGTCAGCGTGTCCCAGTCGGCCGGCTGGTAGTAGTCGGTGCGCACGGCGGCGGCTTTGGCGTCGGTGTCGGTGGCGCCGGCGATCAGCTTGCGCGAGGCGGCCACCTTCAGCGCCGAGTTCATGATCGTCTCGTTGACCACCATCGAGGTCACCGTGGCGCTGCTGATCGCGTCGATGCGCACGCTGCCGCTGGCACCGCCGCCGACCACGATCTGGTCGTCCACGCGATGGCCGATGTAGCGCGCCACGAAGTCGTACAGCTTCTGCACCGGGATGCCGACCAGCAGGATCGGCTCGTGCTGCTCCAGCACACGCGCATCGCGGATGCTGCCGTCGGTGCCGATCGACACCAGCAGGTTGATCGGCGCGCCCGAGTACGCCGGCACCGGCGCCACCATCACGGTCTCGAACACGTAGCCGATGATCTTGTCGCCCTGGTACACCGCGGCCGCCGGCGGCGTGCCCTCGATGTCGCCGTAGCGGGTGGCCTGCGGGAACACCTCGTGCAACTGCGGGTGCTTCGCATCGACGCCGGCCAGCGTCGCGGGCGCCAGCACCAGCAGGCACAGCGCCAACAGCATGCGGGTGACGAGGGAACGCGGCATGCGCATCACACCCGCTCCGCCGTGCCGGCAATCAGCGGCAGTTCGCGCGAGCGCCAGCGCTGCCCGCCGGTGCGCGAGAACGCCAGCCACTGCTGATCCTGCGCGTCCATCAGCGCGGACAGCCGCGGCAGCTCCAGCGAGAACGCCGCCGTGCTCATGCCGTCGGCCAGCACCGAGCGCTGCGCCATCACGGTGACGCTGGAATAGTTTTGCGGCGACCAGCCGGTGCGCGGGTTGACGATGTGGAACAGGCGCCGGTCGGCGGAGAAGAACACGCGGTAGTTGCCCGAGGTCGACAGCGCCGCGTTGCGCAGCTGCAGCACCGCCGCCACGCGGCTGACGTCGCGCGGATCGACGATGCCGACGTTCCAGTGCCGCTGCGGGTCATTGCCGCTGATCGCGTGGATGTCGCCACCGGCGTCGATCAGGGCGTACTCGATGCCGGCGCCGCGCAGCGCGGCGATGCCCTGGTCGACCACGTGGCCCTTGGCGATACCGTCCAGCGTGACGGCCATGCCCGGCCGCAGCAGCCGCGCGCCGCGCGCATCGAGTGCGAGGTCGCGGTAACCGACCAGTGCATCGCGGTTTTCGGCCACATGCTGCTCATGCGCGTCGGTGGCCGCCGTGCCGCGCAGCGTTTCGAAGTAGCGCAGCACCGGCAGCACGGTCGGATCGAACGCGCCGTCGGTCAGTCGCGACAGCGACAACGCCTGGCGCAACACCGCGTCCAGCTGCGTGGGCACCTGCACGAGCTGGCCGTCGCGGTTCAACCGCGCCAGCGGGCTGGCCGGATCGAAGCGGGTCAGCTGCGCGGCGGTCGCCGACATGCGCGCGAACGCCGCCTCGATCGCCGCGCCGGCCGCCTGCACGTCGTCGGCCAGGCAGGTCACCGCTACCGAGGTCTGCATCAGCGTGCGTTCGCGGCGCACCTGCCACAGGTTCTGCTTGCGCTTGAGCACCGCCCAGCCGCCGCCAGCCAGCAGGCCGCCGGCGATGGCGAGCTGGCCGGCCTGCTTCAGCCAGCGCCGGCGTTCGGGCGAGCGCAGGTCGTCGGGGGCGGAGGGACGGGGCATGGGGTGTCTCCCGGAATGTGTGGTTGAACGCGTGCGATGGGCGAGGTCAGGCAGCAGCAGTCGCGTGTGATGGTGGCTCGGTGACGACGGCATCGCGCTCGGCGTCGCGCACGCCCAGGCGCCGCTGCAGGGCCGGGCTGGTGGTCGTGTACTGCAGGTTCACCTTGTCGCCGGGGTGCAGGTGCGCGTGCACGGCGAAGGCGCACAGCGCACTTTCGTGGAAGCCCGACAGGATCAGCTTCTTCTTGCCCGGGTAGGTGTTGATGTCGCCCACCGCGAAGATGCCGGGTACGGAGGTCTGGAAGGTTGCCGGGTCCACCACCAGTTGCTGGCGTTCCAGCGCCAGCCCCCACTCGGCGATCGGCCCCAGCGCCGGGTGCATGCCCCAGAACACCAGCAGATGCGCAGCCTCGATACGCTGGACCATGCCGCTGCGCGTGCGCACGCGTACCTGCGCCAGCGCGTCGTCCGCCGTTTCCACGCCGACGATGTCGCCCTCGCACAGCTGCATGCGCCCCTCGTCGCACAAGGCCTGCATGCGCGCCACGCTGGCCGGCGCCGCGCGGAAGGTCGGCGAGCGGTGCACCAGCACCACGCTGCGCGCGCGCTCGACCAGGGTCAGCGCCCAGTCCAGCGCCGCGTCGCCGCCGCCGGCGATCACGATGTCCTGGTCGTCGAACAGCGCTGGCTGGGTCACCTTGTAGTGCAGCGTGCGGCCCACCAGTGGCGCCGCTTCCGCCAGGTTCAGCGTGCGCGGCGCGAACGCGCCCAGGCCGCCGGCGATGATCACCGCACCCGCGTCGAACACGAGCCCGCCGCTGGTTTGCAGCCGGAAGCGACCGTCCGGCATGTGCTCCAGCGCGGTGACGGTGTGGCCCAGGTGGAACTGCGGCGCGAACGGCCGGATCTGCTGCTTCAGCCGCTCGATCAACTCGCGCCCGCTGCATACCAGCACGGCCGGGATGTCGTAGATCGGCTTGTCCGGATACAGCTCGATGCACTGGCCGCCGGCCTGCGGCACCGAATCGATCACGTGCGCGGCGAGCCCGAGCAGGCCCAGCTCGAAAACCTGGAACAGGCCGACCGGGCCAGCGCCGATGATGACGGTGTCGCAACTGATCATGGACCGGATCCGCCGTGTGAACGGTGCGGATCATGCGCGTGTGCGGGTGCGGTGCTTTTGACTTCGGTCAGATTCGGCCGGGCGGTTCATGTGGTCGAATGACGCATGACGTCACTGGCTGCAGCCACGGCTTCCGTGGCCACAGCCAGCGCATCGGAATCTTCCGCGGGACGGAGGCTTCTCAGCGCGTCGGCGCGGGCGGCTGCAGGATCAGCGTGTGCACGGTGGCGCCGGGCAGCAACGGCGTGGGTCGTCCCGCGACCCAGTCTTCGTGGCCCGCGCCGAAATACGGCGACAGCGGGTGGTCGCTCTGGCCGCCGGGCATGTTGAGGATGGCGTCGGCTTCGTGGCCGGGCGCGACGTCCAGGTGCTCGGATGCGCCGAAGCCGGGCGCGGCGACGTGGGGCATGTTGTTGTCGCCGGGAATCGGCTCATCGGGCATGTCGATGTGGCGGCCCAGCCAGCGCGGCAACGCGGCGGAGAGCGGGTGGCGGATGTCGGCGCGGTTGCGCTCGCCCCAGCTGCGTGCGGCGAGGCCGCCGGGTTGCCGGCCGAGTTCGGTCGTCACCTGTTTCGCGGCGTCGACGAGCAGGGCGCGCCAGTTGGGATATCGCGGGTCGAGCAGTTGCGGCGGCCGCGCCTGGATCAGCGTCCACACGGCGGCTTCGGCGCTGTTTTCGCCGGGCCAGCTGAAGTCTGGGTAACGCTGTTTGACGCGGGCGGCGAACGGCGCCAGCACGGCCTCGCTGACCTGGTTGCGGAACGCGCGTACCAGCCGGTAGTCGACGCTGTCCACCGCGGCGCGGCCGCGCCAAGTGGCGGTGAGCTGGCGCAGTTGCTGCAGCGCCGGGTCGGTGCTGCCGGCCAGGGTGTCCTGCAGCAGGCGCTGCCAGCGCGCGAGGAACACCGCGCGGTTGTCCAGCTGGATGTCGAGCAGGTTGCCCGGGGTGAAACTGGGGCGGGCGCGCAAGTCGTCGCGGATCTGCTGGGCGCGGGCTCCGAGGTCGTGGCCGCCGTTGCCGAGCAGGGCCAGCGCGTCGCCGTCGACGGTGCGGTTGTTGGCCGTCCACAGTCGCCCATCGGCGGGATTCTCGATGCGTGGGTAACGCTCGGCTGCGGCCCAGCCCTGCCAGCCACTAGCGGGTTTCGACCAGTCCGACGGCAGCAGCGGGTCGATCCCCGCGCGCAGCGGGACGCTGTTGCCGGCGAGGGTCCAGCCGATGTTGCCGTGGCTGTCGGCGACCAGCAGGTTCTGCGGCGGCATGCCGAGATGCGGCGCGAGGTCCAGCGCCGCAGCCACGTCGGGCGTGTGCTCCAGTTGCATCAGGTCGAGGTTGTAGCCGTGCGGCCGGCCGGCGATCCACGCCAGCGCCAGCGGCGTGCCGTCGGCGTCCTGGCCCATGATCGGGCCCCAGCGGGTGTCCTCGACCTTGAGGATGGTGTCGGGCCGACCCTTGACCTGGATGTGCTCGTCGTGGGTCTCGATGTTCGCCCAGCCGTCGGGCACCTTGTAGCGGCTGGCATCGTGCGGATCGCGCAGCACGCGTACCCAGTCCTGCCAGTCGCCGTAGCTGTTGGTGAAGCCCCAGGCGATCTGGCCGTTGGAGCCGACGATGACCGCCGGCGTGCCGGGCAGGCTGACGCCGTTGACGTCGCGCTGGCCGTTCGGCGCGCCGGGGTCGGGATAGCGCAGGCGGGTGCGGAACCAGATGTTCGGCACGCGCAGGCCCAGGTGCATGTCGTTGGCCAGCATCGCCGCGCCGTTGCCGGTGAGCGTGCCGGCCACGGCGAAGTTGTTGCTGCCGGGGCGCGGTGCATCCAGCGCCGGTGCTAGCGCGGCGGCCAGCGTCGTCGACGCTGCGCCCGGTGCAAGCTGGCGCAGGTCGAACACGCTGGCGGCGGGCAGCACCGGCGTGCGCGACAGCCGGCCGCTCAGCGGCGCCTCCCAGTCGGGGTCGGGCGCGAGCAGGAAATCCACCAGCGAACCGGGCAGCACCGCGCGCATCTGCGCCATGCGCAGCTCGCGTTCGTTGCGGCCGTCGCTGTTGAGGTCCAGGTACATCGCGGCGATCACCAGCGCGCTGTCTTCCGAGCGCCACGGTTGCGGCTGGCTGCCCAGCAGCAGGTATTCCCATGGCTTCACCCGCAGGTCGGCCAGGCCGGCGTTGACGCCGTCGCGGTAGCGGTCGAGTTCGTGCTTCGCGGCAGGAGCCATCTGCGCATAGGCGGCCTCGACCACGGCGCGCAGCCGATGGCGACGGTGGTTGAGGTCGACCTTCAGCGCGGCCGGCCCGACCAGCGCGGACAGTTCGCCGGCGCTCATGCGGCGCATCAGGTCCATCGCGAAGAAGCGCTCCTGTGCGTGCACGTAGCCCAGTGCATAGCTGATGTCGGTGCGATTCTTCCCCTCGATGGTGACCGTACCCAGCGCATCGCGACGGATGCTGACCGGAGCGGACAGGCCGGTGGTCTGGCGCGTGCCGTCGAGCCGGGCGCGGCTGCCGGCGAACAGGTACCAGCCGACGAGGAAGGCGGCCAGCAGCAGCGCCAGCAGGCTCGGCAGCGCGATGCGCAGGATGCGGCGACGACGCGTCGTCATGGCTTGGCGAACACCGCGAAGATGCCCGCGTACGGCTTGACCATGAAGGCCGGCGCGCCGGCGTAGCCTTCGCCGTCCACGTACAGCTGCGAGATGCTGCCATCGAGGTACAGCGCGTCGCGGCAGCCCAGCTTGTCGCGGAACAGCCGTCCAAACGTATGGAAGTTCACCGGCGCCTCGCTCACGGCAAAGACCACTTCGGTCGGGGTTTTCACGCAGACGCCGCTGCGCCATTTCAGGCTGGAGGAATCGTCGACGAACTGCTCGTTGAGCTTGCCGTCGATCAGCAGCATCGGGCCGGACTGGGTGGCCCACTTCGCGCTCTTGCCGTCGGCCTTGAACGCGGCGCTGGTGCGCACCGCGGCGTGGCCGTCCGGATAGACCGCGAACACGCCGTTCGGCAGCAGCGAGAAATTGCCCGAGGCCGGGTTGCCGTGGGCCAGGTTCAGCGGCACCACGGTCTTGCCGTTTTCCACGTACAGGCCGAGCGGCGCGAACTTGTGGTCGTAGATGCCGGCATTGGCGGCGAACAGCAGGTGCCGGCCGTGCTGCTCGCCCCACTGGCGCAGCGTCTCGATGCTGCTGAAGGGCTGGCCGCTCTGCGGGTCGCGCCAGTGCAGGGACAGGCTCTCGCGCCTGAGGTCGACATGCACGATCCGGTAGTTCTGTCCTTCGAAGGCGATCTCGCCGCTGGCCAGTGCCTGCGCCGTGGGCGCGCAACCGGGCGCGCCGAACAGCAGCAACACGGGCAACAGCGCGCGCTGCCATCGGGAATGGCGGGGGCGGGGGGGAAGCGGGGGAGAAGAAGCCATGCGTCGATGGTCGCCGCCCTGCGTTGCGCGTGCAAGTCCGCCGCCTGCGCCGGAGCCCGGCTGCCGTTAAACTTGCGCTTTTCCCCGGTACTCGCCCATGCCCTATATGCCGATAGTGGCAACCCTCGGTTACGTGTTGTCGCCCGATCGCAGCGAAGTGCTGATGATCCATCGCAACGCCCGTCCGGACGACCAGCACCTGGGCAAGTACAACGGCCTGGGCGGCAAGATGGAACCGGGCGAGGACATCGCCGCCTGCATGCAGCGCGAGATCCTGGAGGAGGCCGGCATCACCTGCGAGTCGATGCAGTTGCGCGGCACGCTGAACTGGCCCGGCTTCGGCAAGCATGGCGAGGACTGGCTCGGCTTCATCTTCGTGATCGACCGCTACGCGGGCACGCCGTTCATGGTCAATCCCGAAGGCACCCTGGAATGGGTCGCGCTGGAGCGCCTGCTGACCCTGCCGATGTGGGAAGGCGACCGCCACTTCCTGCCGCTGGTGTTCGACGCCGACCCGCGTCCGTTCCACGGCGTGATGCCATACAAGGACGGCCGCATGCAGTCGTGGTCGTACACCCGGCTGTGAGTGCGGAACCGGTCATCCGCATTGTCGCTGCAGTGATCCGCGATGCGGCGGGGCGCAGCCTGCTGGTGCGCAAGCACGGCGCCACGGTGTTCCAGCAACCCGGCGGCAAGCGCGATCCGGGCGACCTCGACGAACTGGCCACGCTGGCCCGCGAGCTGCGCGAGGAACTGGGTTGCGAACTGCTGCGCGACTCGGCCCGCCTGCTGTGTCATTGTCGCGCGCCGGCGGCAAACGAGCCCGGCCACGTGGTCGAGGCGGCCGTCTACGCGGTGGCAGTGCGCGGCACGATCACGGCCCAGGCGGAGATCGCCGAACTGCGCTGGATCGATCCGGCCCGGCCCGACGTGCCGGTGGCGCAGCTCAGCCGCGAGCACATCCTGCCGCTGTTGTGAGCTTGGTTCTTGTATGGGTAGGGCCGGGCGCGCGGCCTTGCTCCCTCCCCTGCGTGCAGGGGAGGGCCGGGGTGGGGTCGCTCTTCGCCGCAAAGTCAAAAGCCACCCCCTCCTGACCTCCCCCTGCTGCGCAGGGGGAGGGATCGAGCGTGCGGTTTTGCTCCTACCCTGTCATGCAGGAGAAGGGCGCGAATGCGCGTCCTTGCTCCCTCCCCTGCGTGCAGGGGAGGGCCGGGGTGGGGTCGCTCTTCAGGGCTTGAACGCCGCAAACGTCCCGTACGGCTTCAGCTGCGCATCGATCGCCTTGGGGTCGCCAACGATCACGATGCTCTGATCCTTCGCGGCGAAATACTTGCGGCCCATCGCCTGCACCTGCGCGGCGGTGACCTTGTTCGCCTCGGCCACGTAGCTGCCGAGGAAACTCGGCGGCAGGCCGTCCACCCAGTAGTTCGCCAGCGTGCCGGTCAGCGAGCCCTGGATCTGGTTGCGCAGCAGGTAGATGCCGCCGACCAGGCGCTTGGCGCCGTTGAGTTCTTCCGCACTGGCCGGCTGGCTGGCCATGCTGTCGAACAGCCTGGATAGTTCGGCCAGGGTGGCGCCGGTGACCTCGTTGCGCACGTCGACGGTGGCCACTGTGCTGCCGCCCACGCGGCTGGCGCTGAAGCGCGACCACGGACTGTACGAGTAGCCCTTGTCCTCGCGGATGTCCTGGGTGATGCGGCTGGTGAAGCCGCCGCCCAGGATGGTGTTGGCCACGGTCAGCGGGATGTAGTCCGGGTCGCTGGCGGGGACGGCTGGACGGCCATAACGGATGTTGCTCTGCACGGCGCCGTCGCGTGCCACCAGCAGCCGCTGGGGCGCTGCTTCACGCGGTGCCGGCGCAGTGTCGGGCAGGGCCTTGCCGTCGGCCTTCCAGCTGCCGAACTGTTGTTCGGCCAGCTTGAACGCCGCGTCCGCGTCGATGCGCCCGACGATCACCAGTAGGGCACGATCGGGCCGGAAGCGGGCGTCGTGCAGCGCGCGCAGCGAGTCGCTGGAGGTGGCCTGCACGGTGGCTTCGACCAGCGAATCGCGCGCGTACGGATGATCGCCGTAGACCGCGTGGCTGAAGGCACGGCCTGCCTGCCAGTCCGGGTCGGCTTCCTGCACCTTCAGGCCCTGCAGCGCATTGGCTTTCGCCAGGGCGACTTCGTTGGCCGGGAAGCTCGGGTGCAGCGCGGTGTCCGCCACCAGCGCCAGCAACTGCGAAGCGTGCGAGGCCAGCGCGCTGGCGCGGATGCCGATCGCATCGTCGTCGGCGCCGGCGCCGTAGTCGCCGCCGATCGCCTGCAGTGCCTCGGCGATGTCGCGCGAGCTGCGGCTGGCGGTGCCTTCGTCGAGCAGGCGCGCCATCATCTGCGACATCGCCGGCGTGGCGGCGGCGTCGGCCGCGGTGCCGCCGAGCACGGACAGCGCCACGTTGACCTTGGGCAGGCCCTCGCGCGGCACCACCCACACGGTGAGCCCGTTCGGCAGGGTGCGCTGGGCGATCTGCGGCACCGGCAGCGGCTTGTCCGGGCCGTAGGCGGGCAGGTCCTTCGGCAACGCGGTGGTGGAGGCCTGCGCCATGCCGGCCAGTGCCAGGCCAAGCGCGATGGCGAGCGTCCTGAATGTCATCTTCGTCTTCATGGCGGTCCTCACTTGGCGGTCTTGGTGGCGGGAGCGGCAGCAGCGGCCGGGCGGCGCACGATCACGCTGCGGTTGGCGTCGGTGAGATAGGCGCGGGCCACGCGCCTGATGTCATCCGAACTCACCGCCTCGATCCAGCCCGGCATCCGGTTGGCCACGTTGGCGTCGCCCCACAAGGTCTGCAGCTTGGCCAGCGTGTCGGCGCGGCCGAGGAAGGACTCCAGCCCGCCGTACCAGTCCGACAGCATCTTGGTCTTCAGCCGCGCCAGGGTCGCGTCGTCGACGCCGTCGCTGGCGACCTTGCCGATCTCCTCGTCGATCGCGGCCAGCACCTGGTCCGGCGTGGCGTTGGGCTTGTACAGCGCGAACATTCCCAACAGGGTCGGCCCGGCGTAGTCGCTGCCGTCGCCGAGCGGGAAGTTCACGCCGCCGTTGATGTTGAGCAGCAGCTCGCGGCCCTTGACCAGGCCCTGGTAGAAGCGCGAGGCGTCGTCGCCCACCAGCAGCTGCGACAGCACCATCATCGGCACCTGGTCCCTGCTGCCGCGGGCCGGCATCTTCCAGCCGATCGCCAGCGCCGGCACCTTGGCCAGCGCGTCGGTCTGCTCTTCGTGGCGCGGCTTGGTGTTCAGCGGCTCGGTGACGTCGGGACGCTGCGGCAACGCGCGGGCGGGCAGCTGGCCGAAGTATTTCTGCGCCAGCGCGAAGGCCTGCGCCGGGGTGACGTCGCCGGCGATGCCGAGCACCGCATTGGCCGGCTGGTAGAAGGTGTCGTGGAAGGTCTTCACGTCGGCGATGCTGGCGTGGTCCAGGTCCTTGAACGAGCCGTAGCCGTCGTGGTTGTTGGCCCACTTGTCGAACGCGAGACGGTTGAGATCGGTCCAGTAGAACAGGCCATAGGGCTGGTTCTTCACGTTGACGCGGATCTCTTCCTTCACCACGTTCTGCTGGTTGGCCAGGTTCTTCGCGCTGAAGTCCAGCGACTTCATGCGGTCCGCCTCCATCCACAGGATCGGCGCCAGCGCGGACGAGGGTGCCGACGCGATATAGTTGGTGTAGTCGGCGCGGGTGGAGCCGTTGAACACGCCGCCGCCACCCTGGATCACCCGCTCGAAGGTGCCCTTGGGTGCGTCCGGCGTGCCCTCGAACATCAGGTGCTCGAACAGGTGGGCGAAGCCGGTGCGATTCTGCGGCTCCAGCCGCATGCCGACGTGGTAGACCATGCTGATGCCGACGGTGGGCGAGCTGTGGTCTTCGGAGACCACCACGGTGAGGCCGTTGTCGAGTTTCTTCACCGCGACCGGGAGCTTCCAGGTGTCGGTGTCGGCGGCGTGGGCGGCGAAGGCCAGGCAGAGCCCGGCGACCAGGACGGATAGTCGTGAAGCACGCATCTACTTCTCCTTGTCAGCGCGAACGGAAGCCCGATCCTCTGCCTCGCGAACCGCGGCTGACAAGTGACGAATGGCAGGTATGGCCCTGCCGCGCAGCTGCTCAGGCCACGTCGGCCGTCCATTCGCGGCTGCCGAACTTGGACTGCGCCAGGGTCTCGGCCTGGGTCAGTTCATCCATCCGCAGCATGCCGTCGCCGAGGCCGTGCAGTCGGCGGAAGGTGGCGATCATGTGCTCGATCACCGCCTCGCGGGGCAGGCCGGTCTGGCTGCGCAGCGGATCGACCCGCTTGGCCGCGCTGGTGGTGCCCTTGTCGGACAGTTTCTCGCGGCCGATGCGCAACACGTCCAGCATCTTCGTCGCGTCGATGTCGTAGGCCATGGTGACGTGGTGCAGCACCGCGCCGCCGCGATGCACCTGGGCGGCGCCGGCGATCTTGCCGCCTTCGGAGGTGATGTCGTTGAGCGGCTGGTACCAGGCCTTGATGCCCAGCTCGGCCAGCGCTTCGAGCACCCATTCGTCGAGGAAGGCGTAGGCCTCCTGGAACGACAGGTCCTTGACCAGCGACTTCGGCGCGTAGATCGAATAGGTGATGGTGTTGCCGGGCTCGATGAACATCGCGCCGCCGCCGGAAACCCGGCGCACCACCTCGATGCCGTGACGTTGTGCCGCCTCGGCGTCGACCTCGTTGCGCAGCGACTGGAAGCGGCCGATCACCACCGCGGGCGAAGCCCATTCCCAGATGCGCAGGGTGGGCGCGCGGCGGCCTGCACCGACCTCATGGGTCAGCACGTCGTCCAGCGCCATGTGCAGGGTGGGCGATTGCGGCGTGGTGTGGATCAGCTGCCAGTCGTGGTCGCGCCAGTCGGTGCGGATCATGCTGCAGATTCCTTGTGCAGGGCGCGGCGCACGGCGACCGCGATCGCCTCGGGCGAAATGCCGTACATCATCACGTCGCTGTCGAGCGGGCCGGCGATGGCGCGGGCCAGTTCCGCTTCCGTGGCCGCCGCGGGCTGGCCTTCCAGCGCGCGATTGATGAGGTCGAGCGCGCCGTCCGGCTCCAGGAAGAAGTCGCCGCTCAGCTGCACCTTGGCCAGGTGATCGCCATGCAACTCGAGGTCGATCACCACCAGCTTGCCGCCGGGCATCTTGTATTCGCCGTGCATGGGCGCGTTCCGCGTGTCGTCTGGACAGACGCGCAGTTTGCCTCGTTGGCGGCACCGATGCCAAAGACGGCGGCCTCAGGCCGCCGTCTTTGTGAGTTTCAGCGCATTTCCAGCTTCAGCGCCCGGGCGATCGACTCCCAGGGAACGTATTTGTAGTTCTGGTTCTGCGTGGGCAGCACGTTGCGGCCGTCCTGGGCGATCATCGCGCCGTGCTCGAAGCCGGGGCCGAGGTTGCGGCTGGTGACCTCCAGCCCGTCGGTCTCGGAGATGCCGTCGATGCCGCGGGCACCATCGGCCACCACGGCGAACGAACCCAGGTAGGCATGATCGCCCTCGCGGCGGTACACCGCGTAGGTGTTGTTGCCCTGGCTGGAAACCACGATGTAGCCGCGGCCGCCGCCCAGGTCGTAGATGCCGACGCCTTCGAGGTCGTCCCTGATCGCCTTGTTGCCGGCGACGCGGTCGATCGCCGTCATCGCGTTGCCGCCATCCGGTTCGGCGTCCATCTTCCACAAGGCCACGTCTTCCTCGCCGACGTAGAGCGCGCCGCTGGCATCGTCGGCGACGCAGCCCTCGGCCTGGCTGGCCATGCGGAACTCGCGCACCTGCTTGATGCGCACGCGGCCCTTGCCGGCGTCGAGCAATTCCCACTGGCGCATCAGGCCGTCGCCGGTGTTGATGAACACGTAGGTCTTCGCGCTCTTCGGGCTGCGATACATGCACAGTCCGTAGGGGTCATCCAGGCCGGTAGCCTGCACGCCGTCGGCGACGTCCACCAGTTCGCGCCGGTCGGGATCGAGCCGGTAGATCGCCACCGACTTGTGCGTGCGGTCGCTGGCGGTGACCAGGGTCACCTTGTCGCCGCCCAGCGGAAAGCCGTCGCGCAGGTCGGTGTTGTTCATCTTGCCGTCGGGACGGAACTGCACCACCTTGCCCTGCATGTCGTAGACGAACATGCCGGCTTTCTTGTCGGTGGCCACGATCAGGCTTTTTGCCGGATCGGTGGGATGCGCCCAGATCGCCGGGTCGTCGGCCGCGTCGCCGAAGCTCGCCACCGGCACGGTTTCCACCAGGGCGGTGACGGTTGCCAATGGCGGCTTCGCCGCTGCGCGCGGGTCCTGCGGCGTGCCCGGCTGCAGCTTGAGCGCGCGGGCGACGTCGGCCATCGACACGCCCTTGTGGTTGGCGCCGCCGTCCTCGTCGCTGATCATCAGCACGCCGTGGGGAAGCTTCGCGCCCAGCGCCACGCTGGTGGCGAACAGCGGGCCGGGACCGTCCAGCGGCTTGCCCTGTGCCGTGACGGCGAAGCTGCCCAGGTAGGCATCGTGATCGGCGCGGTCGTAGAGATTGATGCGTCCTTCGGACGTGTCCGCGGCGAGCAGCCACCGGCTGCCCTTGCCGCCGTCGTACAAGGCCACGCCCTCGACCTTCTTGCCGAGGTGGCCCAGTCGCGGCGCATCGACCAGGGTGGCGGACAGGTCGGCCTCGGGATTGCCGTCGAGGTGCCAGATGCCGACGGCCTGCTCGGCGACATACAGGTTGCCGTCGCCGTCGGCAGTGCACTGCTTCAGCTTGGAGGGAAGGCTGATCCGCCGCACCTGGCGTGCATCGAGCTTGCCGTCGGCGGTGGCGTAGATCATCTGCTGATCCACTTCGCCGCCGTCGCCCACTGCAACGGCGTAGAGCGCGTCGTCCAGCCGCTGGCGGAACAGGCACACGCCTTCGACCGCGAAGCCGAGCGGGATCGCGCGCGCGCCCGCTTCGACCGGCACGCCGCCGTCCATGGTGAACAGGCGCAGGCGGTTGCCGGTGGCGTCGACCGCGGCAAGCACCGTGCGCGGCTTGCCCGCGATCGGAAAGTCGTAGCTGACATCGACACCGGCCACTTCGCCGGCGGGCACGCTGGCCTGGCGCTGGCCATCGACGCCATAGACCTCCAGCCCGCCCAGCGCCGCGGTGGCGACCACGTGTGGCACCGCCGAAGGCGATGTGCCGGTGACGATCACGCTGGCGTCGGTCTTGCCGCTCCTGGTGGCCTGGGTCTGCAGGCTTGCCTGCACCACCGGTGCGGCGGCGTCGCGTGCGGCGGACTTGCCAGTTCCGGCTGCCGGCAGCAGGGCAAGCGATGTCGCGACGCTGTAAAGAAGCAGTGTTTTCATTCCCCTTTCTCCTCGGATGACCGCTGCGCCCGCGCGGTGTCTTGGCTGTCGTGCGGCCACCATACGGCATCAAAAACTTTTTTGCACTAAACATTCTAAACGTGTTGCATTTTAGAATCTTTGTTCGTATTCTCGGATTGCCAGCACTTCGCCGCGGGGGTCGCAGGGGGAGGGTGGCCAAATCTTTGGGGGTAGATGATCCATGCACACTTTTCGTCGAAATGCGTTGCAGGCGGCACTACTGTTGAGCGGTTGCGCCTTGGCTACGCCCAGCCTGGTGTTTGCGCAGGAGGCCGCCCAGCCGGCTACGGGCGTCCAGGCTGGCGGTGGCGATCAGGCCGCCGCGCAGGCGGATGAGAAGAAGAAACAGGAGGCCATCGACCTGCAGGCGATGGTGGTCACCGGCAACATCGGCTATCGCAGCCACATCGATGTGCCGGCGCCGGTGCTGGTGTACGACCAGCAGTTCTTCGCCAAGTTCGAGCCGGTCTCGGTGGGCGACCAGCTGCGTCGCGTACCGGGCGTGGCCTTCGTCGGCGACGTCGGCGAATCGGTGGCGCCGGAAATGCGCGGCCTGGGCAACGGCTATACGCAGATCCTGGTCAACGGCCGCGCCGTGCCCGGCATCGGCAATGACCGTTCGGTCGCCGTCGACCGCATCCCCGCCGAGATCATCGATCGCATCGAGATCGTCCGTTCGCCATCGGCCGACTTCGACAGCCAGGGCGTGGGCGGCACCATCAACATCATCCTCAAGGACGGCGCGACCTTGCCGCCCGGCGTCATCGTCCGCGTCGGCGAAACCTGGGACAAGAAGACCGGCCGGATCCGCCCGAATGCGGCCGTGTCCTGGTCCGGCCGCAACGACGCGAACACGGTGTTCTATTCGCTGACCGTGGATGCGCAGAAGCGCTTCAACGAGAAGCATGCGATCCAGGAAGTGGTCGACGGCGACACGGTCGGCTTCAGCGATGCGGTGGCCGCCGGCAGCAACGGTCGCGGCCTGCAGAGCTGGGACGACATCAGCAAGTCGCGGGCGACCGGGCGCGAAGAGCAGGGCGACGAGCGCGAGTCGAAGGACCTGTCCTTCAACGGCGACGTGACCTGGCGCATGTCCGATGTCTCCAGCCTGCGGCTGGACGCCTTCGCGATCAAGACCCGCCGCACCGAATACGAGAACACCCGGACCTACGAGGGCGATGGCAGTGTCGGCGGCCTCGACCTGGCCAATCCGGAACTGAAGTTCGAGAACACGCCGATCGACGAGGACAGCTACGGCCTGTCCGCGCTGTTCAACACCTCGTTCAACGACCGCACCGATTTCGAGGCCTACCTGGGCCGCAACAGCACCAAGGGCAGCGAGGTCAAGCACTACTTCAAGGACACGCCGGATACCCGGGACAAGAACAAGGGCACGGCGGCCGATGACAAGAACTGGATGGCTGATGCCTCCATCACGCGGCGCATGCCGGATCTTGCCAGCTCGATGGGTCTCGACGCGGCGACGCTGAAGGTGGGCGTGCAGGTCAAGAACAAGGACCGCACCTATACCGAATCGGAGCTCTCGGGCCTGAGCAAGTCGACCCAGAAGGGCACCGAAGGGCGGTTCGATTACAAGGAAGACCGCTTCGACACCTATGCCACGGTGGACTGGGAATTCAGCCCGACGTTCACCCTCACTACCGGCGTGCGCGGCGAAAAGACCCGGACGAAGCAGGACTACGTCACCACCAACTACGTCAACTACGTGCAGGACGCGCAGACCACCGGTCACGCCGACAGCCACGAGTTCATGCTCAACCCGTCGTCGCACCTGCAGTGGAAACTGACCGATGCCGACCAGCTGCGTTTCAGCGTGGCGCGCACCGTGCGTCGTCCCAGCGTCGAGCAGCTGGTGCCGTCGGTGACCCTGGAATCGCCGGGCGAGTGGGACGTGACGATCGGCAACCCGGACCTGAAGATGGAGCGCTCGCTGGGCTTCGACCTGGGTTACGAGCACAGCATCGGCAAGAGCGGCATCGTCGGCGTCAACCTGTTCCAGCGCAACATCTCCGACCTGATCGGCATGGTCCGCACCACGCGACCGGTCACCGATGCCGGCCAGGACCCGGACGATTTCCCCGGTGGCCTGTACACGTTCCAGAACATCGGCAGCGCCAAGGTCCGCGGCGTGGAGTTCGACATGTCGATGCCGCTGAGCGCGCTGGGCATGCCCAACACCGGCATCTTCGGCAACTACACCCGGCTGTTCTCCAAGCGGCTCAACCCGATCACCGGCCGCGACGTGACCGTCGACGACCAGCCGTCGTTCGTCTACAACGTCGGCGTGACCCAGGACATTCCCGCGTGGAAGGCCAGCTTCGGCGCCAGCTACCAGAAGCAGGGGCCGTCCTACCAGCACAATTCGCCCGGCGAAATGCAGAGCACGAGCTACGGCGGCAATCTGGAAGTGTTCCTGGAAAAGCGCCTCGGCAAGTCGTTCGTGCTGCGCCTGACCGGCAACAACCTGCTCGACTCGTGCAGCGAACAGCTGGAACAGGATTTCGCCGGTGACGACGCCACCGAGATGATGGCCAACAACCGGGCGTACAACGTCGACTTCATGGAGCTCGAGCGCGAGTGCTCGTCGCCACGCTGGTCGCTCACGCTGCGCGCCGTGTTCTGAGCCTTCGAATTCCGTCCCCACGGTGTCTGGCGGCGATCCTCTCCCCGGGATCGCCGTTTTTTTGAGCAACATGGCAAGGTCCGGTTTGCGAGGAGCAATGAACATGCAACTGAAGCACTCCAGAAATTCATCCGCGCTTGCGCTGAAGCTGCTCGCCGGCATTCCGCTGGCGGTGTTCTCGATGAGCATGGGCGGGTGTACGCGCGCATCGGACGCGCAGTCGTCCACGCCGGCGTCAGCCGCGACATCGGCCGTCGCGCAGCCAGTCGAACTGAAGCTGCAACGGGTGGTGATGCTGATGCGCCACGGCGTCAGGCCGCCGACCAAGCAGCAAGTCACGCCGGCCGGCACCAATCCGTCGCCGTGGCCGCAATGGGACGTCGACTTCGGCGAGCTGACCGGGCACGGCCGCGATGCGGTGCGCCTGCTCGGCCAGTGGGATCGCATCAACTGGGCCGCCCGCGGCCTGCTGCCGGCCACCGGCTGTCCGGCGAACGGAGACGTCGAGGTCGCCGCCAGCGCGAAGTCGCGCACCCAGGCCACCGCACGGGCACTGGTCGAAGGCATGGCTCCCGATTGCGGCATCAACGTCGCGTTCCCGGCCGACAAGCGCGACGACGTGGAATTCCATCCGCTGGATACGCGGGCGGTGGCGATCGATGCCGATGCCGCGCTGAAGGCCGTGCAGGCGCTGATGCCTGCCGGTGGCATGGCGGCGGAAGTGCAGGCGCAGGCGCCGTTGTTCGCCCTGCTCAACCAGGCGATGGGCTGCGCGCCCGCCGCAGCTTGCGACATCTCGAAGATGCCGGCCGGGCTGGAGCACAAGGACGGTGATCGCCCCGGCGTGGGCAATCCGTTCGGCGTCGCCTCCACCGCCAGCCAGACCTTCCTGCTCGAATACCTCGAAGGGAAGCCGATGAAGGACGTCGCCTGGGGGCACCTCACCCGTGAGCAGATTTCCACCCTGCTGAAATTCCACGCGCTGAAATTCCGCTACGAAGGCCGCGCGCCCTACGTGGCGGCACGCGCCGCCACGCCGCTGGCCGCGCGCATGCTGGCGGCGGTGGAACACGGCGCGAAGCTGACGGTGCTGGTGGGACACGACACCAACATTGCCGACCTGGGCGGCATGCTCGACCTGCACTGGCAGGTGCCCAGCTATCCCAGCGACGATCCGCCGCCGGGCGGCGCGATCGGTTTCGAGGTGCTGGCCGATCCGCAGGGCGCGCAGTTCGTCCGTGCGTTCTACCGCTCGCAGACGATGGACCAGGTGCGCGAACTGCAGAAGCTCGACGCCGGCAATCCGGCCTCGTACCAGTACATCCCGATTCCGGGTTGCGCGGAGCGCTGCCCGCTGGCGGACTTCGAGAAGATCGTGAAGGACAAGCTGGTGCCGGTGCTGCGCCGGCCCGTGCTGCCCTGATCAAGACCGCCTGGAACACGATGGCGGCGACCGTGATGGTCGCCGCCATCGCTTCACTCAGAGCCTGACCGGCGCGCCGGAGCGTACCGATTCGCTGGCCGCCTCGGCCAGCGCCAGCGCCGCCACGCCGTCGGCATAACCGACCGCGGCACGCGTGCCGTCCAGCATGTCGGCGAAGTGCTCCATCTCGCTGCGATAGGCCTCGGCGTAGCGGTCGAGGAAGAAGTTCTGCAGGCGGTCGCTGGCGACGCCGGCCTCGGTGCAGACCTGGGTGGTGCTCTCCAGCACGTTATCCGCCCGCACCATGCCGCCGGAGGCGAAGGCCTCGATGCGCTGGTCGTAGCCGAAACCGCTGCGGCGGCTGTTGGAGATCACGCAGAGCCTGCCCGAGGCGGTTTTCAGCAGCGTGCGCGCGGTGTCCACGTCGCCCAGTTCGCCGATCACCGGGTCGACCAGGCAACTGCCGGCGGCATAGACCTGGACCGGTTCCTCGCTGAGCAGCCAGCGGGCCATGTCGAAGTCGTGGATCGCCATGTCCTTGAACAGGCCGCCGGACACGGCGACGTAGGACGGCGGCGGCGGCGCGGGATCGTTCGAGGTGATCTGCAGGCTTTCGATCGTGCCGATCCGGCCGCTGTCCAGGCGCGCCTTCAATGCCCGGAAGTTCGGATCGAAACGCCGGTTGAAGGCCAGCAGCAGGTTGGCGCCGGACAGCTTCGCCGCCGCGCCGCGGGCGCGGGCCAGATCCTGGTCGATGGGTTTCTCGCAGAAGATCGCCTTGCCGGCGGCGGCAGCGCGCACGCAGTAGTCCAGGTGGGTGTCGGTGGAGCTGGCGATGATCACGCCGCGGACCGATGCATCGGCCAGCGCGGCGTCGAGGCTGGTGACCGGGGCATTCCACTCCGCGGCAAGCGCCTGTGCCGACGCGTCGATCGCGTCGATCACGCCGGCCAGTTCGATGCGTGGATGCAGGGCGGCGTTGCGGGCATGGATGCGACCGATGCGGCCGGCTCCGACTATGACGACTTTGTGCATGATCGTGTCTCGCTCAGAGGGTGAAGACTTGTTCGTGCTGCGCGGACCATGCGCAGGCCTCGGCCAGGATCAGCGCGGCCACGCCGTCGGCATAATCGGTGCGCGAAACGGCACGGCCGTGCACCACGTCGGCGAAGTGGTCGATCTGGGCGCGGTAGGCCTCGCGGTAGCGCTCGGCGAAGGCGGGCATGATCGGCGCGCCGCAGCTGCCGGCCTCGGTCAGCGTGTGCACGGTGTCCTGCGCCACGTTGTCGGCGCGGATCATGCCGGTCGAGCCGAACGCCTCGATGCGCTGGTCGTAACCGTAACCGCTGCGGCGCGTGTTGGAGATCACGCACAGCCGGCCGCTGGCGGTCTTCAGCACGCAGCGGGCGGTGTCGACGTCGCCCTGGCGGCCGATCTCCGGGTCGACCAGGCAACTGGCGCTGGCGAACACTTCGATCGGCTCCTCGCCCATCAGCCAGCGCGCCATGTCCAGGTCGTGGATGGTGAAGTCCTTGAACAGGCCGCCGCTGGTGGGAATGAAGCCCGCCGGCGGCGAGGCCGGGTCGTGGTTGACCAGGTGCAGGGTTTCCAGCCGGCCGATCGCGCCCGCGTCCAGCTGCTGCTTCAGTCGCGCAAACTGCGGATCGAAGCGCCGGTTGAAGCCGAGCAGGAAGCGGGCGCCGGCGAAGCGCGACTGCGCCGCCCGCACCTTTTCCAGATCCAGATCGATCGGCTTCTCGCAGAACACCGCCTTGCCCGCCTCGACCGCCGCCAGCGCGTGGCCCAGGTGCTGGTCGGTCGAGCTGCAGATCAGCACGCCGCCGATCGAGGGATCGGCCAGCGCCTGTTCCAGGCTGACCATGCTGGCGCCGTGCAGGGCGGCGAAGCCCGCGGCCTCGACGCGGGGATCCACCACGTACTTCAGGCGCAGGCCCGGGTGACGGGCGGCATTGGGCCCGTGCACCTGGCCCATGCGGCCCGCGCCGATCAAGACAACGTCGATTCTGTCCAAGAGTAGACTCCCCCGAGCTGAGTTGCCGAAAAAAATAGAACTGATATTCTGTTTTTGATTGTAATAGAATTTCTGGAAAGTTGCGCCATATTTCAACAAAGGCCGGTGTTGCGCGTGCAGCCCGGCGAAACACGAAGGAAAGCCCCATGGTCGAAATGGACGTGCCGCCCGCCAGCGCCGAAGAACTGCGCTCCGCCATCCTCGATCGCTACGAATCGCTCAGCAAACGCCTGCAGCAGATCGCCCGCTACGTGCTCGACGAACCCAACGCGGTGGCGCTGGAAACGCTGGCCGTGCTGGCCGAGCGCTGCAGCGTGCAGCCGTCGGCGATCGTGCGTTTCGCCAAGTCGTTCGGCTTCGAGGGCGCCAGCCAGATGCAGCGGCTGTTCCGTGACGGCCTGCTGTCGGGCAACGCCGCGCTGGGTTACGGCGAGCGCGTGCGGCAGTTCAGCCAGAACGTCGACGGCAAGTCGGTGGGCGACCCGGTGCAGGTGCTGGCCGAATTCGTCGAGGGCAACGTGCTGGCCCTGCACAACCTCGCCGACGCGGTGGGCCGCAAGAACCTGGCGGCCGCGGTGAAACTGATCGAGGAGGCAGACACCGTCTACGTGGCCGGCTTCCGCCGTTCCTTCCCGGTCGCCGCCTACCTGGCCTACTCGCTGCACCAGGTGGACAAGAAGACCGTCTTCATCGACAGCATCGGCGGCATGACCCGCCAGCAGATCCACGCGATCACCCGCCGCGACCTGCTGATCGCGGTGAGCTACCACCCGTATGCGGAAGAGGCGGTGCAGATGATCGATGCCGCCGCGGAGAACCACTGCAAGGTGCTGTCGATCAGCGACAGCCTGGTCAGCCCGGTGGCCAAGCCCGCCACCGTGGTGCTGCAGGTGCGTGAGGCCGAAGTGCGCAAGTTCCGCTCGCTGTCCGCTTCCATGTGCCTGGCCCAGGCGCTGGTGATCTCCTACGCCTTCGCCAGCAGCACGCCCCGGCGCAACAGTTCGCGGCTGCCGTCTTCCAGGTCCGCCAAGAAATGAAACATCTGTTGCTAAAAAATAGAAAATAGAATATATATTACGTGCATCCGGAGCGGTGGGCGCCGGAGACCCGTGAGAGAAGTGCATATGGAAGGGGCAAAGCGTCAGCTTGACCTTGTAACCATCGGACGATCCTGCATCGACTTGTACGGCGAGCAGACCGGTGGTCGCCTGGAGGACATGACCTCTTTCGCGAAGTACATCGGCGGCAGTCCGACCAACACCGCCGTCGGCGCCTCGCGACTCGGCTTGCGCAGCGCCCTGGTCACCCGCGTGGGCGCCGACCATTTCGGCCGCTTCATCCACGAGCAGCTGCGGCGCGAAGGCGTCTGCGTCGATGGCCTGGTCACCGACCGCGAGCGGCTCACCGCGCTGGTCTTCCTGGGCATCCGCGACCCGGACACGTTCCCGCTGATCTTCTATCGCGAGAACTGCGCCGACATGGCGCTGGGCGTCTCGGACATCGACGTGGAGCTGGTGCAGTCCGCGCGCTCCGTGCTGATCAACGGCACGCACCTGTCGCGGCCGAACGTGTTCGACGCCTCCGTGCACGCCTGCGAACTGGCCCGCGCCGCCGGCGCCAGGGTGGTGTTCGACATCGATTACCGGCCCGTGCTGTGGGGGCTGACCGGCAGGGACATGGGCGAGAACCGCTTCGTCGCCGACGCCGAAGTCACCGTGCGGCTGCAGCAGGTGCTGCCGCTGTGCGACCTGATCGTGGGCACCGAGGAAGAGATCCACATCCTCGGCGGCAGCACCGACACCATCGCCGCGCTGCGGGCGATCCGCGCGCGCAGCGACGCGTTGCTGGTGTGCAAGCGCGGCGCGCTGGGTTGCTCGGCGTTCCCCGCCGCGATCCCCGACCGCCTCGACGACGGCGTGGTCGGCCGCGGTTTCCAGGTCGAGGTGTTCAACGTGCTGGGCGCCGGCGATGCATTCATGGCCGGCTTCCTGCGCGGCTGGCTGCGCGACGAGCCGTTGTCGACGTGTTGCGAATACGCCAACGCCTGCGGCGCCATCGTGGTCTCGCGCCACGGCTGCGCGCCCGCGATGCCGACCTGGGACGAACTGCAGGCGTTCCTCGGTGGCGGCGAACGACCGTTCCGGCTGCGCGACGATGCCGCGCTGGAACAGCTGCACTGGGCGACCACGCGGACCCGCGTGCACGAGGACCTCACCGTGCTGGCGGTCGATCATCGCAGCCAGTTCGAGGACATCTGCCGCGAGACCGGGGCGGACCCGGCCCGCATTCCCGCGTTCAAGGCGCTGGTATTGCAGGCGGTCGACCGGCTGGCGCGTGGCGACGACCGTTTCGGCGTGTTGCTGGATGGCCGCTACGGCATGCGCGCGCTGGAAGCCGCCGCCGATCGTCCGTACTGGATCGGCCGTCCGATCGAGCTGCCCGGTTCGCGCCCGCTGGTGTTCGAAAGCTCCGCCGACGTGGCCACCGAGCTGGCCACCTGGCCGTACAACCACGTGGTGAAGTGCCTGGTGTTCTATCACCCGGACGACCCGCGCGAGTTGTGCGAACAGCAGGAACGCCAGCTGCTGCGCCTGCAGGACGCCTGCCGCAAGACCCGCCACGAGCTGCTGCTGGAAGTGATCGCCTCGCGCCATGGACCGGTCGACCAGTACACCGCGGCGCGGGCGATCCAGTGTCTCTATGATCGGGGCATGAAACCGGACTGGTGGAAACTCGAACCGGCCGCCGACGGCGCCACCTGGGGCCATATCGAGCGCGCCATTCGACGCAACGATCCGCTTTGCCACGGCGTCCTGCTGCTGGGCCTGCAGGCGCCCAGCGAAGTGCTCGCCGATTCGTTCCGCAGCGCCGCGGCCAGTCCCATCGTCAAGGGCTTCGCGGTGGGGCGCACGATTTTCGCGGATGCCGCGGCACGCTGGTTGTCCGGCAGCTTCGATGACGAGGCGGCGATCGCCGATCTCTGCGAGCGCTTCGCGGTGCTGGTCGAGGCGTGGCGCGAGGCCCGCGCAGCGGCCCTGGCCTGCCGCAGCGAGGCGGTGTGAGATGGCCATCGTGCGACTGACCGCGGCACAGGCGACGGTGCGCTGGCTGGCGGCGCAATACGTGATCGTCGACGGCGAGGAAGTGCCGTACTTCGCCGGCGCCTGGGCGATCTTCGGCCATGGCAACGTGGCCGGTTTCGGCGAGGCGCTGCACGCCGTGCGCGACACGTTTCCCACCTGGCGCGCGCACAACGAGCAGGGCATGGCCCACGCCGCGATCGCGTATGCGAAACAGATGCGTCGCCGCCGCGCGATGGTCTGCACCAGCTCGATCGGCCCGGGCGCCACCAACATGGTCACCGCGGCGGCGTTGGCCCACGTCAACCGCCTGCCGGTGCTGCTGCTGCCCGGCGACGTGTTCGCCAGCCACCAGCCCGATCCGGTGCTGCAGCAGGTCGAGGACTTCGCCGACGCCACGGTCACGGCCAACGACTGTTTCCGTCCGGTGTCGCGCCATTTCGAGCGGATCACCCGGCCCGAACAGATCATCGACGCGCTGCCCAAGGCGCTCGCCACGATGCTCGACCCGGCCAGCTGCGGCCCGGCCACCATCGCGTTCTGCCAGGACGTGCAGGCCGAGGCGTTCGACTATCCCGAAGCATTCTTCGCGCGACGCTTGTGGCGCGAGCGCCGGCCCGGTGCCGACGCCGCCGAATTCGCGGCGCTGGTGAGCGCGCTGAAGGCGGCGCGGCATCCGCTGCTGATCGCCGGTGGCGGCGTGCTGTACAGCGGTGCCGAAGCGGCGCTGGCCGCCCTGGTCGAAGCCACCGGCCTGGCCGTGGCCGAGACCCAGGCCGGCAAGGGCGCGTTGCCGTGGAATCATTCCTGCTCGCTCGGCTCGATCGGCGTCACCGGATCGAGCGCGGCGAACGCGGCGGCCGCGCGTGCCGATCTCGTCGTCGGCATCGGCACGCGGCTGGCGGATTTCACCACCGGCTCGCGCAGCCTGTTCGAGCAGGCGCGGAAGTTCCAGATCAACGTGCAGCCGTTCGATGCGCACAAGCACGATGCGCAGGCCGTGCTCGGCGATGCACGCACGGTGCTGCAGGCATTGTCCGCGGAGCTGGCCGGCTGGCGCGCGCCCGCCATCGATGCGGGCGAGGTGCGGGCGTGGAATGCGGCCGTCGATGCGGCCACCGCCGGCGCCGCCGCACAGGTCCTGCCCAGCGATGCCCAGGTGATCGGCGCGGTGCAGCGCAGCGTGGACGAGAACGCCATCGTGGTGTGCGCGGCCGGCGGCCTGCCAGGCGAATTGCACAAGCTGTGGCGCACCGCGCGCAGCGACGGCTACCACGTCGAGTACGGCTATTCGTGCATGGGCTACGAGATCGCCGGCGGCCTCGGCGTGAAGATGGCGGCGCCCGGTCGCGAGGTGGTGGTGATGGTCGGCGACGGCAGCTACCTGATGATGAATTCCGAACTGGCCAGCTCGGTGATGCTGGGCCGCAAGCTGATCGTGGTGCTGCTGGACAACCGGGGCTACGGCTGCATCAACCGCCTGCAGCACGCCACCGGCGGCGCCGGCTTCAACAACCTGCTGGCCGATGCCGCGCACGACGTGCTGCCGTCGATCGACTTCGCCGCCCACGCGGCGAGCCTGGGCGCGCTGTCCGAACACGTCGCGACGCTGGGCGAACTGGAAGCCGCGCTGGTGCGTGCACGCGCCGCCACGCGCAGCTACGTGGTGGTGATCGACACCGATCCGCTGAAGAGCACCGAAGCCGGTGGCTGGTGGTGGGACGTGGCGGTCCCGGAAGTTTCCGAACGCCCTGAAGTCGAGGCCGCGCGGCGTGCCTACGAGCAGGGCATCCGACAGAAGAAGGATTTGTCATGAGCATCCGTTTCGGCGTCAGCCCGATCGCCTGGGCCAACGACGACATGCCCGAGCTGGGCGGCGACACGCCGCTGGAAAGCATCCTGCATGACATCCAGGAGCTGGGCTTCGAAGGCGTCGAACTGGGCGGTAAGTTCCCGCGCCAGGCGACCGCGCTGAAGCCGCTGCTGGCGCGCTACCAGCTCGACCTGATCGGCGGCTGGTACAGCGGCTCGCTGCTGACGCAGTCCGCCCACGACGAGATCGTGGCGCTGCAGCCGCATCTGGAACTGCTCAAGGCGATGGGCAGCACGGTGTTCGTGTTCGCCGAAACCAGCAACGCGATCCATGGCCAGCGCGACCAGGCCATGCAGGACACGCCGCAACTCGGCCCGGACGAGTGGACCGTGTTCGGCCAGCGCCTGACCGAGGTGGCCGATTACATCCAGGCGCAGGGCATCCGCTTCGCCTACCACCATCACCTGGGCACCGTGGTCGAGCGCGCGTCGGACCTGCAGGCCTTCCTGCGCCACACCGGCGCATCGGTGGGGTTGACCCTGGACACCGGCCACGCCGCGCTGGGCGGCATCGACGCGTTGCAGCTGATCGCCGAGCACCCTGCGCGCATCGCCCACGTGCATTGCAAGGACGTGCGCCGCGAGGTGTTCGACGAACTGCGCGCAGCCGGTTCGAGTTTCCTCGACGGCGTGCTGGCCGGCATGTTCACCGTGCCCGGCGACGGCGGCCTGGATTACGCGGCGCTGATGGCTGCACTGGCGAAGATCCGTTACAGCGGCTGGATCGTGATCGAGGCCGAGCAGGACCCGGCCCTGGCCGATCCGCGCACCTACGCCCAACTCGGCCTCGGCACGCTGCGGGAGCGCGCCGCCGCCGCGGGGTTGCAGTGATGGCTGGCCTGCGCGTCCGCCCCCATGCGCCCGACGCCACGGGCACCGTGCTGGAGGTGACTCCGGCCAGCGCCGGCTGGAAACATGTCGGCTTCCGCCTGGTGAAACTGGCGGCCGGTGAGCGGTTCGTCGGCGGCGAAGCCGGCCGCGAGGCCTGCCTGGTGATCGTTGCCGGCATGGCCGACGTCAATGCGGGCGGAGTGCACTTCGCGCACGTCGGTGGTCGCAGCAACCCGTTCGAGGATCGCGCGCCCGGTGCCGTCTACGTGCCCGCGGGTGTCGCCTATGAGGTCGTCGCCAGTGGCCCGATCGAATTGGCCGTCTGTACCGCGCCCGGCACGGGGCAGGGCGAACCGCGGCTGATCGCCGAATCCGCGATGAGCCGCGAAGTGCGCGGCGCAGGCACCAACACGCGCCACGTGCGCAACATCCTGCCGCAGACCGAGCCGGCCGACAGCCTGCTGGTGGTGGAAGTGATCACGCCCGGCGGGCACTGGTCCAGCTACCCGCCGCACAAGCACGACACCGCCGAGGCAGGCACGGAATCCGCGCTGGAGGAAACCTACTACCACCGGCTCAACCCGCCGCAGGGCTTCGCCTTCCAGCGCGTCTACACCGATGACCGCTCGCTCGACGAAACCGTCTGCGTGGAAGACGGCGACGTGGTGATGGTGCCGCGCGGCTACCACCCGGTCGGCACGGCGCACGGCTACGACCTGTACTACCTCAACGTGATGGCGGGACCGCATCGCCAATGGATTTTCCGCAACGACCCGGCCCACGACTGGATTGCGCGGCGCCCGCCCGGCTAACAGCGCGGCAAGACTCCCTTCCCCCGCCCAGCGGGGGAAGGTGCCGACTGAGAAGGCAGGATGCCGAAGCGAACGGCGAAGCCGGCCCGAAGGGCGTGCCGCAGGAGCGGCACGTAAGGCGGATGGGGACGTGCTCTTGATCTGCCATCGCGCAAAAAGCGCCCCCATCAGCCCTCCGGGCAGCTTCCCCCGCTGCCGGCGGGGGAAGCGAAAGATCCAGACCTCGCGGGGAACGGGTCATCGGGCCGGCCATCCGGCGCCCACCAGAAAGACATCATCCAGGAGTGAGTCATGCGCAACATCGAACATTTCATCGGCGGCCAGACCGTCGTCGGCACCTCCGGTCGCCACAGCGACGTCTTCGATCCGAACAGCGGCCAGGTGCAGGCGAAGGTGTCGCTGGCCAACGCCGCGGAGCTGGACCGCGCGGTGCGCAACGCCGCCGAGGCGCAGCCGGCGTGGGCCGCGGTGAATCCGCAGCGCCGCGCGCGGGTGATGTTCGAGTTCGTGCGCCTGCTCAACGTGCACAAGCAGGAGCTGGCCGAGCTGCTGGCCAGCGAGCACGGCAAGGTGGTGTCCGATGCGCACGGCGATGTGCTGCGCGGGCTGGAGGTGATCGAGTTCGCCTGTGGCATCCCGCACCTGCTGAAGGGCGAGTACACCCAGGGCGCCGGCCCGCGGATAGACGTCTATTCGGCGATGCAGCCGCTGGGCGTGGTGGCCGGCGTCACGCCGTTCAACTTCCCCGCGATGATCCCGATGTGGATGTTCGGCCCGGCGATCGCCACCGGCAACGCGTTCATCCTGAAGCCATCCGAGCGCGACCCGTCGGTGCCGGTGCGGCTGGCCGAGCTGATGATCGAGGCCGGCCTGCCGCCGGGCATCCTCAACGTGGTGCATGGCGACAAGGAGATCGTCGACGCGATCGTAGCGCATCCGACGATCAAGGCGGTCAGCTTCGTCGGCTCGTCCGACGTGGCGCAATCGGTGTACGCGGCCGGCGCGGCGCACGGCAAGCGCGTGCAGTGCATGGGCGGCGCCAAGAACCACGGCATCGTGCTGCCGGACGCCGATCTCGACCAGGTCGTCGCCGACCTGATGGGCGCCGCCTACGGTTCGGCCGGCGAGCGCTGCATGGCGCTGCCGGTGGTGGTGCCGGTGGGCGAGGCGACCGCCGAGGCGCTGCGCGCGAAACTGCTGCCGGCGATCGCCGCGCTGCAGGTGGGCGTCTCCGGCAATCCCGATGCGCACTACGGCCCGGTGGTGTCGGCGGCGCACAAGGCGCGCATCGAGGGCTATATCCAGCTCGGCGTGGACGAGGGCGCGGAGCTGGTGGTCGACGGCCGCGGCCTCAAGGTGCCCGGCCACGAAGGCGGCTTCTTCCTGGCGCCCACGCTGTTCGATCACGTGAAGCCCACGATGAAGACCTACCAGGACGAGATCTTCGGCCCGGTGCTGCAGATCGTGCGTGCGCACAGCTTCGAGGAAGCGCTGGCGCTGCCGTCGCAGCATCCCTACGGCAACGGCGTCAGCATCTTCACCCGCAGCGGCGACGCGGCGCGCGAGTTCGCCGACCGCGTCGAGGTGGGCATGGTCGGCATCAACGTACCGATCCCGGTGCCGGTGGCGTACCACAGCTTCGGCGGCTGGAAGCGCTCGGGCTTCGCCGACCTCAACCAGTACGGCATGGACGGCGTGCGCTTCTACACCCGCACCAAGACGGTGACCCAGCGCTGGCCCCGGGGCGGCGAAGCGATCGAGCAGAGCTTCGTGATCCCGACTTTGTGACGGCGTGACACGAACGATCCTTCCTCCGCGCAGCGGGGGAAGCAAGGCGTTTCGGTGTATATGGAATAATTCTTCCAATTTGTTCAAATATGAAATAGTCTGATTGCAACGAGGCCGGTGCGTGCTGCGCCGGCTGCTGAGGGGGGAGTCCGATGGCGCGTGGATGGCTGGCGTTTTTCGCAACTGGAGCTGACCAGCCCGAGATCACCGACAGGGACGTCATCGACCGGCAATATCGCAAGCATCGCCTGCGCGTGATGCTTGCGATAACGCTGGGCTACGGCCTGATCTACACCTGCCGCCTGGCGCTCGGGGTGGTCAAGAAACCGATCATCGACGCCGGCATCTTTACTCCCGCCGAACTGGGCATGATCGGTTCGGCACTTTTTTATACCTACGCGATCGGCAAGCTCACCAACGGCTTCCTCGCCGATCACGCGAACATGAAGCGCTTCCTGGCCTTCGCCTTCCTCACCACCGCGGTGTGCAACCTGGCGATGGGCTTCGTCACCACGGTGTGGCTGGCGGTGATCCTGTGGGGGCTCAACGGCTGGTTCCAGAGCTTCGGCGCGCCGGGCGGCGTGGTGGCGATGACGGCGTGGTTTTCCAACCGCGAGCGCGGGCGCACCTACGGCATCTGGAGCACGGCGCATTCGATCGGCGAAGGCCTGACCTTTCTCGTCGTGGGCGCCACTGTGGCCACCTTCGGCTGGCGCTTCGGTTTCTGGGGGCCGGGCATGATCGGCGTGGTCACCGCGATCGGCGCCTACCTGCTGCTGCAGGATCGCCCGCCCACCCTGGGCCTGCCCGCGGTCAACGACTGGAAGAACGACAACTTCGGCGAAGCGTCGAAGCCGAAGATCGCCTCGGTGCTGAAGCTGCAGCTGTCGATCCTGAAGATGCCCGCGATCTGGGTGCTGTGCCTGGCCTCGGCCACCACCTACGTGACGCGCTACGCGATCAATTCCTGGGGCGTGCTGTACCTGCAGGAGATCCACGGTTACTCGCTGACCATGGCTGGCACCTTGCTGATGATCAGCACCCTGGCCGGCATGGCCGGCGCCATCGCGTTCGGCTTCATTTCCGACAAGCTGTTCGACGCACATCGCCCGCCGGTGAACCTGATCTTCGCGCTGCTGGAACTGGCTGGCCTGCTGCTGTTCTTCTATGGCCCCAATCACCTGTGGTCGCTGATCATCGCGATGGTGCTGTTCGGCATGGGCCTGACCGGCCTGGTCACCTCGCTGGGCGGCCTGTTCGCGGTGGACATCGCGCCCAAGCGCGTGGCCGGCGCGGCGATGGGTGTGATCGGCATCTGCAGCTATATCGGCGCCGGCGTGCAGGAGCAGGTGTCCGGCACGCTGATCCAGCACGGCATGACCATGGTCGATGGCGTGCGCCACTACAATTTCGGCCCGGCGATCGCGTTCTGGATCGGCTCGTCGGTGCTCTCCATGCTGCTGGCGCTGAGCCTGTGGCGCACACGACGCAGGGACTGAAACCATGTTGCGCGCTTCCCCCGAACTCAAGGCGATGATCAAGGCCGCCCAGGTAGCCGGCGACGGCTTGCTGCAGCGCTTCGGCCAGCTCGGTGAACTGGTGGCGCGCACCAAGTCCGGCCCGGCCGACCTGGTCTCGATCGCCGACGAGGAAGCCGAGCGCAGCACCCGCGAAATCCTCGGCAAGGCGCAGCCGTCGTTCGGCTTCATCGGCGAAGAGGGCGGCACCACCGGCGGCAGCGACGATGCGCAGAGCTGGATCGTCGACCCGCTGGATGGCACCACCAATTTCCTGTTCGGCACGCCGCTGTGGGGCGTCAACATCGCGCTGGCGCGCGAGGGCGAGGTGGTGGCCGGCGTGACCTGGTTGCCGGTGTTGCGTGAAATGTTCGTGGCGGCGAAAGGCGAGGGTGCCTGGCTCAACAGCGAACCGATCCGCGTCTCCACCCGCAACCGCCTGGTCGACAGCGTGCTCGGCTGCGGCATCCCGTTCGCCGGCAAGCCCGATCACCCGGTGTTCGCCCGCGAGATGGCGCTGCTGTCCGGCGAAGTCGCCGGCATCCGTCGCACCGGCGCGTGCTCGGTCGACATGGCCTACGTCGCGGCCGGACGCTGGGACGCGTACTGGGAACGCTCGCTGTGCGCCTGGGACATGGCGCCGGGCATCATCCTGGTGCGCGAAGCCGGCGGCGTGGCCAGCTCGGTCACCGGTGGCCCGGTGGGCGTGCATGGCGGCAATGTCTGCGTGTCCAACGGACACATCCAGGCTGCGCTGGTGGAGCGACTCAATCGGGCGCTGGAAGCATCGGCTTCGTGAATCGCGGGCCAGGGTTCGGAAGTTAATTACGACCCAGGCCACACCAGCGACCGATGGATCTGCGCACCAGCCCAGGCGCCGTCACCCACTGCGAGCGAAACCGAGTGCGGGATCTTCGCGGCGTCACCGCAGGCGAACACGCCTGGCACGGTGGTCTCCTTGGTTTCTCCGGTCGATATCTGCAGGCCCATCGGCGTCTCGACCAGTTCGCAACCGAGCCGCACCGCGATCGGTGTCGAAGGCTCGTTCCGCGGCGCGGTGAACAGGCCGGCGAAGCTGATGCGTCGTCCGTCGGTGAGCACGATGTCGGCGTCTCCGTCGATGCGCTCGATTCGCGTCGTTTCGACCGTCACGCCGCGACGAGCCAGTTCTTCCGCGGCAGTCTCGTCGAGTTCGAACGTGCCGTTGGGGAAGAACGTGGTGCTTCCCCACTCCGGCAGCAACTGCGCCTGATGGATCGACATCGGGCCCGTGGCGATGACGCCGATGCGGCCCTGATCCAGTTCATAACCGTGGCAGTACGGGCAGTGGAAGATGCTCCTGCCCCAACGCTCGGCCAGGCCGGGGATCTCGGGCAGCCGATCCGACACGCCGATCGCCAGCAGCAAACGCCTGGCTGAATACGTGGTGCCGCCACAGGCCACCTGGAAGTCGTCCATCGCGCCGGTCGCCTGCTCGACTTCGCCGTCGAGCCAGGTCAGCGTGGGATACGCCTCGAGTTGCGTGCGGGCGACACGGGCCAGCTCGGCGGGATCGACGCCGTCCTGGCCCAGGAATCCGTGGGAATGACTGGCGCTGCGATTGCGCCGCTTGCCGCCGTCGATGATGAGTACGCTGCGGCGCGCCCGTAGCAGCTGCAGGGCCGCGGCCATGCCCGAGTAACTGCCGCCGATGATGATGACGTCATGCTTCATGCCGGTGCCTCGATCGATGGGCGCCATGGCGGCGCGCGAAATCCGCGGCCAGCGCGGCCAGGGTGACCGACTCGAACCGCTGCAACAGCAGTGCCTCGGCGTCGGCGAAAGCGGTGTCCAGCGCCGCATTGATCGCCTGCTCGACGAGGCATTCGGGATGTTCGTTCCGGTTGCCCACGGCGAACAGCGCGGGTTCGCCCAGCGCTTCATGCAACTGGCGCAGCGTGACCATGGCGAGATCCGCCGAGATGCGCCAGCCGCCGGCGTGTCCGCGATCCGCCGTGACCAGGCCAGCCTCCCGCAGCAGGCCCATGGTGCGGCGGACCACCACCGGATGCGTGCCCAGACACTGTGCCAGCGCATCGGATGTCATCGGCGTATCGCGCTCGGCCATGTGCAGCAAGGCGTGGAGTACGGCGGAAAGTCGGCTGTCTCGTTTCATGTAACAAACGATGTTACGTTAGTGCCTCCATGTCAAGCGGCGAAGGCCACATGTCTTCTTTCAACGATCCCCAGGCGGTGGCGCGATACACGGACGGGCCGCTGCGCCAGGTGCCCGGATTGCATGCGCTCCACCAGATGAGCGGGCTGCTCCTGCACGAGCACGTGCCGTCCGATGGGCGCGTGCTGGTGCTGGGCGCCGGTGGAGGCCTGGAGCTCAAGGCCTTTGCCGAAGCCCATCCGCAGTGGCGCCTGCTCGGCATCGACCCGTCGGCGCCGATGCTGGAATTGGCCGTCCAGACGCTGGGGCCGCTGGCGCCGCGGGTGGAGTTGCTGGAGGGCTACATCGATGCGGCTCCGGCCATCGAATTCGACGGCGCGGTTTGCCTGCTGACCATGCACTTCCTGTCCATCAGGGAACGCCTGCACACGCTGCGCGAGCTGAGGCGCCGGTTGAAACCCGGCGCCCCGCTGGTGATGGCCCATCACAGCGTTCCCGATGCACCGGACGAAAAGCTGCGCTGGCTACGGCGGCACGTGGCCTTCATGGCTTCCAACGGCATGCCGGTTGCGAACATGGCCACGACGATCGAAGCGATGGCCCGCCGCCTCCCGCTGCTTTCTCCCGAAGCCGAGGTCGACTTGCTGGAGCAGGCCGGCTTCGAGCGGCATGAGCTGTTCTATGCGGCTTTCACGTTCAAGGGATGGGTGGCGTATGCGGGTTTGTAGCTCGGCGCGGCCACCGGGCAATCGACAAGGCGCTCCGACCCATCGGAAGGAGCACCCGGCCATACGCAACGCGTCAGATCTGCGCGAGCCCGCCGTCGACGGCAAGCTCGCTGGCGGTCATGAAGCTGCTGTCCGATGACGCCAGAAAGGCGGCCGCCGCTCCGATCTCCGCCGGTTCGGCCATGCGCTGCAGCGGGTTCATCGAGGCGAACGCCTTCAGGCCTTCCTCGCCCACCGCGGCCTTCGCCAGTTCGGTTGCGGTCGGTCCGGGCGACAGCACGTTGACCCGGATGCCGGTGCCCTTCAGGTCCTCCGCAAAGGTCTTGGCGAGGTTGCGCACGGCGGCCTTGCTCGCGCTGTAGACGCCGAAGGCCGGGGCGCCGGTGGTGCCGGCGCTCGATCCGGTGAGGATGATCGAGCCGCCCGGGCCCATCAGCGGCAGCGCCTTCTGTACCGTGAAGATCGTGCCTTTCACGTTGGTGTCGAAGGTTTCGTCGATGTGCTCGGCGGTGATCTGCCCCAGCGGAAGCAGGCCGCCGGTCCCGGCGTTGGCGAACACGATATCGAGCGTTCCGCGTTCGGCCTTCACCGCCGCGTAAAGCCGGTCGAGGTCGGCCGGGTCGGATACCGAACCCTTCACCGCGCGGGCGTTGGGGCCGAGCTTGGTCACCGCGGCGTCGAGCGCTTCCTGCCGACGGCCGTAGATGAAGACGAAGGCGCCTTCCTCGATGAAGCGCTCTGCTGCCGCGAAGCCGATACCTGTAGCGCCGCCGGTGATGACGGCGGTCTTTCCATTCAACTTGCTCATGTCATGAATCCTTGGTGGGAGAGGTTGCCACTGCCGAAGCAGTGATGGGGATGGCGCGCCGATCGCGATCCTTGTCGCGATGGCCGTGCGCGTTCAGGGCTGCTGCTTGAACAGGTCCTGGAAAATCAGCGGGCCCCAGACGCGACCGCGTGCCTGCACCAGGGTGCCGCCCTCGTCGAACTTGCCGAGGTTGACGGGGGCGAAGCCGAGTCGCTTCGCAAGGTCCGCCACTTGCGCGGTGGCCGCTTCGTCGTCGCTCGACAGGAACACCACCCGGTGGCCGCCCTGGACCTTGGGGTCGGTGGCTAGGGTGCGCGACAGCAGGTGATTGAAGCCCTTGACGAACCTGGCGCCGGGGAACGACCTGGCGGCGAAGGCGGAAGAGGGGAGGTTGTCGAGCGTTTCGACCGGGTCATTCGTATTCATCGCGTCGATGATCGTCTTGCCCTTCCAGTCCGGAAGCAGCTTGCCGATGTCCTGATGTCCCTCGAACAGCACCGCCAGGATGATCACGTCCGCCTTGACCGCTTCCTGCAATGTCCTGGGGATGACCTTGGGCCCGATCGCCTGCGCCTGCGGCAACAGGGCTTCGGGCGGCCGCCGACTGGCAACCGTGACTTCGATGTCGTTGCGGGCGAACGCGCGGGCGAGGGCCTGGCCGATGGAACCGAAACCGATGATGGCGTAGCTCATGACATTGTCCTTTTCAGTATGGAGATGGAGTGGTCTGGCCCGAATGGCGCTTGCCTTGTCGCCGTCATCCCCGCGAAGGCGTGGATCCAGTGACTTGAGCGTGCCGAGCGATTCGAACCGGTTGCCCAACCAATCTGGGTCGCTTGACGCATCAACACAATTGACGAAACATCGCTCAATACGATCTATTTTCTGGATAGCTGATGCTCGACAACGTGACCATCAACCAGCTGCGCGCGTTCGTGGCGGTGTGCGACCAGGGCAGCTTCTCGGGCGCGGCGCGCAAGCTCGCGCGGGCGCAGTCGGCCATCAGCCACGCGATCAAGGCGCTGGAAAGCGCATTCGACGTCGAGCTGTTCGAGCGCAACACGCGCAAGGCGCAGCTCACCGCGGCGGGGCGCAGCCTCTTGCCGGACGCGCGGGCGGTGATCTCGCGCACGGAGGAAATGAAGAACCGCGCCGGCTCCATCGCCAAGGCCGGCGTGCCGCAGGTGTCGGTGGCGGTCGATGCCTACTTTTCGCGCGTCCACCTGATCGACTGCCTGCGCACACTGCAGGAAGAATGCCCCACCGCCGCGATCAACCTGCGCATCACCACCATGCAGGGCGGCGAAAAGCTGGTGCTGGAAAAAGTGTGCGCCCTGGCCGTCACCATCAACGACGTGCCGGAAGTGAACCCGCAAGCCATCGAACGCCACTGGTTGCGCGAGGAAGAGATGGTGACGGTCTGCGCGCCGACCTATCCGCTCGCCTCAACTCCCAAACCCATCCCCGTGGACGAGTTCGGCCGCTACACCCAGATCATCGTCACCGACAACCAGCCCGGCGCGGACAAGACCCAGGAGGGCGTTGCCGGCAAGCGCCAGTGGCTGGTCAATGATCTCGGTGCCAAGCGGGATTTGCTGAAAGCCGGCCTGGGGTGGGGGCACTTGCCGCGGCATCTTGTGGCTGAGGATCTGGTGAGCGGGGAGCTCGTCGAACTCGAGCGGCGCGCGTGGCATATCCGCTCGCTGACGTTCGTGGTTTCACAGCGGCGGGGGCATGATTTGTCGGCGTGTGAGGCGCGGCTGGTGGAGCTGCTGGGCGAAGCCTAGCTTCGTGCGAAGCGCACTTCAGCAGCATCGAGGCAACTCGATGCGTCGCGCACTTGTAGGAGCGCACCCTGTGCGCGATGCCTTTGCTCTTGCCCTGAGCATTTGTAGGAGCGGCTTCAGTCGCGACGCTTTTGCTCTTATGTGCGGCCCCAGAGCAAGAGCTTTCGTCTGCCTGCGGCAGCCGAGTTACTTTCTCTTTGCGTGGCCAAAGAGAAAGATAACCAAAGAGAAAGGCCACCCCGCTTGGCGCTTGCCGCCCATCCATGGGCGGCAAGTCCGTGAGTCGGGGCCGGGCTTTTCGACAGCACATCCCTGTGCTGGCGAAAAGGAGTCGACCTCCTGTCGACTCCCGCTACGCGGCCTGTCGACCCCGACTCACCGCCGCACAGGGGCTCCGGGTAGAGCAACGGGCCATCCTGGCCCGCACTCGGTGCGCAACCGCTTCGCAGTTGCGAGAGCTAACGGCTCTCGGCGTCGGATGGATGCTTCATCTCACTTGAAAGTGCACTCTGACGCGGGCTCTGAGATTGGTCTACGGTATATAGCCATGCCCCTCCACCTGTCGTCATCATGAATCCCGACCTCATAAAGGAACTTCAGGCCAGCTATGGGTTGGCGGGCCTGCGTCACGAAATGTCTCCCGGCGCCCAGGCTGCACTTGAATTCGCCAAGATGCGTCGTCAGTTGGCGATGCCCCAACATGACCTCCTTAAGCAACTGGATTTGATCAACGGACAAACAACGGCGCCTCGTGACGTGCTCCGTCAACACGCGGCATTACGCAGCGTGTCGCGATTGCAGGACATGCTGGGCACGAGCGCCAATGCCGCGATGGCGGAAGACCTGATGGCCACTTACCGCCGGCTCGAGCCATTACGCATGGCTCGCGAAGCTCTGGCGCAAACGGCCAACTTTGCAATCCCAGCGTCCAGTGCGCTCGCGGCCTACATCTCTGATTTTCAAGATCAACGATCGGACCCGTTGTCCCGCGTCAATGCCCTCTCTACAGCCTTGGCCAGCGTTCAACACCTCGCCAAGGATCTGCGCACGCCGTGGCTGGACCTCAATAATGCGAATAGCTCGATCGCCGGACTCTTCGAGCTGCAGCGCTTGGGGCACGCAGCAAGCATCCTCAACCCATTCGATCGCTCAACTTCCGAACGCATTCGCGAGATATTAGGAGATTGGCGGGAGGAGATCGAACCACCCGAAGCTGCATATCAGGATGCAGGTGATCGCGCCGATTTGTATGTTGATCGCGGCCTTGATCCTGAGATTATTGGCTTTCCGGAACCGGTTTTTGACCAGTTGACAGAGGCCACTGGCCTCACGATTGAAACGAAAGCTCTGTTCACGTTGTTTGACATGCCTTCCGAGATGCTTCCCGCGGTAGGTGACGAGTTCGCCCTTGGTCGGGCTCAGGTTGCCTATGGAGCACTGCTGCGGTTCGAGCTTTGCCTACGTCGGTTCATACATGCGGTCATGGTCAGAGAGTTCGGCGAGGACTGGCCCCGTCAGCGGCTACCTTCCGAGACCTATGAAGCATGGGGAAAAAAGAGGGCACAAGGCGACGTCGACGAACAGTCGGACTTGCCGCTCATTGATTTCGCTGACTTCAGTGACTACTTGAAAATCATCGACATGCGTGACAACTGGAACAAGGTGTTCAAATCCCTATTTCATCGCAAGGAGGATGTCTTGGAGTCACTCCGACGGTTGGGGCCACTCCGCATTGCCACCATGCACGCGCGCCCCATAGCCATTGGCAACGCAGACTTGGCGATGCTTTATTCTGAGACGTCGCGAATGTTTCGCGTGATGCGTGTCTACTTGGGCAGGCAAAGCTAACTGCGGATTCGGGCCATATTGAACAGCGTTTCCGGAAATGCTTTCGCACAAGCTGGTGTTGCCCAGTTGGATTGTCATTAGACTCACCCGTGACAAGTTAAAACGTCGACAACGACAAGGAAAGGAAACGACAATGCTTACCCTCGTCAAAGCACAGGTCTGGAAATACAAGTCCATTGAAGATTCGACGCCGGTAGCGGTGGCCGACGCCGTTACGGTTCTGGTCGGCAAGAACGAGTCCGGCAAGACGGCGTTTCTGGAAGCACTACACAAGGCCAAGCCGCTAGACGATATTGAATTTGATTACATCTCCGACTACCCACGCAAAGATCTGATCCGATATCGCCCGCAGCACGAAGCCAAGACCTATCAAAAGACGGTTGAACTGACCTTTCGTATCGAAAAGATGCTGGCCGACAGGATCAACAAAGAGGTCTTCGGTGGTGCAGAAGTCGTCTCCGCTGGTGACACATTTACGCGTGTGACTACGGTTGGTAACACGAACAGCATCGGGTTTCAGATCGATCAGAAGGCGGCCCTTGCAGCTCTACAAAAGCCTTTCGGCAACTTGGAACACAAAGACGAGGTCTTCGCTGGTGCAGCGTCACTGGCGGACGTGCTGACGAAGATCGAAGGGTTGGACTTGGGTGCCGATAGCAGGCTGGCCACGTTCGCATCGCAATGGCGCGCTCGGGCAATCAAGGACACAAGCTGGGACCTGGTCAAAGGCCACATCTGGACTACCTTCCTGCAACCGGTGCTTCCAAATTTTCTCTACTTCGACGACTACAAGCTTTTAGAGGGCAAGATCAACCTACCGTCATTACAAGCGCGAGAAACGCAGAAGCAACTGACGGATGCCGACGAGACGGCGCAAGGGCTGCTGCAACTTGCCGGCACAACACTGCCGGAGCTGATGAGCGACGAAGGCTATGAGACAGGGAAGGCCAAGCTCGAAGCCATCGGACTGAACATCACGCAGAAGGTTTTTGAGTTCTGGAAACAGAACCAAGATTTGGATGTGGAGTTCGATCTCAAGAGTGATGCCAAGGACGCGGCACCCTACAACAACGGCGTCAACCTCTACATTCGTATCAAGAATCGCCGACACGGGGTCACAGTGCCGTTCGACCAGCGTAGCAAAGGCTTCATCTGGTTCTTCAGCTTCCTTGTCTGGTTCGACGCAGTACAGTCGCGGGCGGAGACGAAGGATGACCTAATCCTGTTGCTGGACGAGCCCGGTCTGAGCCTGCACGCACTAGCTCAGGCCGACTTTTTGGCCTACATCCGTGATCTGTCAGACCATCACCAGATCATCTTCACTACACATTCGCCTTTCATGGTGGACAGCGCACGCCTTGAGGACGTGCGCGTGGTCGAGGATCGCGTCAAGGAAGGGACGAAGATTACAGGCGACCTAGCCGGTTCTTCTGACGAAAGTTTGTTCCCACTGCAAGCCGCACTCGGCTACTCCATAGCGCAGAACCTATTCATTGCCAAGAAGAACATCCTGGTCGAAGGCCCGGCCGACCTGATTCTGCTGCATCACATGAGCGCGATACTGGAAGCTGAAGGCAAGCAAGGCCTAGGCGACGCGATCTTGGTGCCGGTCGGCGGTTTAGACAAGCTGGCCACTTTCGTCGCACTACTCGGCTCGAACAAGCTTAAGCTCGTGGTGCTGCACGACCGCGCAGGCGCGCCGCCCCAAAAGCTGGAAGACTTGATTCGGCAAAAACTCATCGAGCGCAAACGAGTCCTCGATTTCTCCATGTTTCTTGACCCGCTTCCGAGCGAGGCTGACATGGAAGACTTACTGCCAGCGAACGCCTATATCACCGCGTTTAATCAAGCCTATGCCAAGGAACTGAATGGCAAGACGGTGAAGATTAGTGATCTCGGCACACATCCGCGCATGATCGAACGCATCAACCAATGGCTCAAGGCTAACGGGATCACACTCCTGAAGGACGGCGGTTTCAACCACTACCGTGTCGCGCAAGCCATCTTGTCGTCGCTTTCGGCGGCCTCGCTGAAGCCTGATGAAATGGCGCGCTTTGAACGGCTTTTCGAGCGTCTGAACACGGTGCTGTAGAAATTGATTAATGGGGGAAACCCGGGTCAGAAACCCGGGTCAGAGTCGACTTTTCAGCATGCCACTGACGAGAGACTTCCAGCCAACCGTGGTGGAGCGCGTGCGGCGCGAGCCGGCGTTTGCGCGGGCCTTGTTGGACGAGGCTGGGTCGTTGTTTCTCAATGGCGATCCGGCGATGGCTCGCGTGATTCTACGTGACCTGGTCAATGCCACCGTGGGCTTCGAAGGGCTGGCCGCGGCCACCGAGCGCCCCGGCAAGAGCCTGCATCGCATGCTGTCCGCCGCGGGTAACCCGAGCATGGACAACCAGGCCGCCATCTTCGATGTGCTGCGCCGGAACCATCAAGGTTCGCGCCGCCTGACTAAAGCAGGCAGAACGGGATTAATGGGTCAAGGCAACGCCTTGATAGGGGCGTGGCCAACCTGCCTATGAACCCGTGTCGACTGCCGGCAGCTGCCGCAGATAGAGATCTGCATTGATCGGGGCCTGGCTGGTCTGCAGCGCATCCAGCAGCGTGAGCTTGAAGTCATCACGCAACGCGTTGCGCTTGATGGAGGGAATGTAGGTCAGAGTGGAGGACAACCGCTTGCTGATCTGTACGGGCGCCAAGGTATCCCTGCTCGCCGAATACAGCAGCGCCTGGTACTCGATCCCGGTGGCTGAGCGGTAGTGGCCGAACAGGTAGGTCGTGTCGGGATCGGGCGTAGGCACGACCATGCCGATCATGAGCGGCTTGAGATCGGGCTTGCGTACTTCCAGAGTGCGCAGGTCCAGCAGAGCCAGACCGTTTTGTTGGCCCAGGTAGGTGCTGGTATCGGCATTGAGGTTGTTGCGCGACCAATGGCCGACAATCTGCGCAGGTTCGACCTCCGTGGCCAGCGTGGCCTTCCAGCCCTGTGCGTCCCGGTGTATGTCCAGCGCCGCGTGACGGGTGAAGCCGAGCAGCGCATAGCGACCGGGCACGGGCGTGGGAGCAAGCGCGTTTACTTGGTTCATGCTCGTGGGGATTCGACTTTCGCGGCCATTGAGCAGGTCCACAAACAACGGTGCGCGCTCGCCCTCGGGAACGTATACCGCACCGGCCTGACCGACCCAGAACAAGTGTTGGCTGCGCACGTGCTCAAGACGCAGCAGCGGCTTGCCGCGCTCCAGATCCACCACGACGACGGATTGGTCCTGGTTGAGGCTGAGCAGGCGCCCATTGTCGGAAATGTCGACCACGAAGGTGCGACCTTTGCGCGCGATCTTCTGCAGGCGCTCGCCGCTGCCGAGGTCGAACACCTCGTGCTGCGTGCTGGTGTGCAGGATTGCGATGCCGGCGTGGCGGGCGAAGCTGCCTTCGGAAATCCGCTCACTGGCGACCAGGTAGGGTGCGGGCTGCGCCGGGATCGGGCGCAGCGGCGGTGCGGCCAGCAACAGGCCGGCGTGACGCAGGCCGATCCACTGGGTCAGCGAACGGTCGAACTTCTCGAAGCAGGTCGTATCGGTCAACTGGGCGCGAACGTGCTTTTCGCTCTGCAGCCACGAAGGCGAATAGCCGTGCGCGCACTCAAGCGCGCGCATCTTGAGCCGGGCATGGAATGCGTCGTCGATGCGTCCGGCATCGAAGGATTGGGCATGGGCAAATTCGTCGAAGGCCTGCTTGGCGTCGACCGATTCCATGGCCACTGGCACGGCGGAGTTGATGCGATCTTCGGGTGCAGCGAACCGCTGGCAGGCCGTGGTGGCACACAACAGGCACGCCAGTGCCACGAATCGCATTCCGTTCAAGTCGCTTCCCCTGTTGCCATGATCCGACGCGAAAGATTAGCAGCAGATCAATAGGGGCACGAACCAAAATAAAGGGGTCGGGTTCATTTACCAGCGCAGAAAAATGAACCTGAATAGTCATGCTGCCGCCCCCCGTGCTTGGCGGTACGTTGGAACTACCACGGTTTCAACGTCGCCCAGCGACAGGAGGCAGCCATGTCACTTTACGCAGCCATCGATCGGCATTCCAGCGGAGGCTTCTCAGGCCGGTACGGATTTCGCTGACCAGGATCTCGGGCTGTTCGAAGGCGGCGTAGTGTCCGCCCTTGTCGGCCTCGCCGTAGTGGATCAAGTGGGTGTAGGTGTCTTCGATCCAGCTTCGGGGCAGGCGCGGGATGTCGCGGGGGAACACGGTCACCGCGACCGGCAGCGTCAGTTTGGGGCCGGCCATGCTGCCGGCCTTGTTCTCCCAGTAGATGCGCGCGGACGACGCGGCCGTGTTCGTGAACCAGTAGAGCGATATCGCGTCCAGGATCTCATCGATGCCGAGGGCGTCCTCGGCGAATCCGTGGTTGTCGGTCTTGGCTTGGAACTTGTCGTAGATCCAGGCCGCCTGGCCCGCCGGCGAGTCCGCCAGGGCGAATCCGATGGTCGCCGGCTTCGTGCCCTGAAGGTGATTTGCGCCACCCATGTCGCCGTTGTACAGGGCCAGGCTGTCCACGGCGTATTGCTCTTCGGGTGACAGCGTGTCGGGTATCTGCGCGGGAAAGGCGTACTGGCTGTTCAAGTGGATGCCGAGCAGCCCGTCGGGCCGCATGGCCCCTAGGGCAGAGGTGACGACGGCACCCCAATCACCGCCTTGCGCGGCCCATTTCGCATAGCCAAGACGCTTCATGAGTTCCACCCACGCGGCGGCGATACGCGAGACCGTCCAGCCCGCTTCGGCCGGCTTTTGGGAAAACCCGAAGCCGGGCAGTGACGGGATGACGACGTCGAATGCATCGTCGACGCTTCCGCCGAACGCCTCCGGATCGGTCAGTGGACCAATCACTTTCAGGAACTCGACGATCGAGCCGGGCCACCCGTGCGTCAGGATGAGCGGCATCGCATTCGGGCTTTTCGACTTGACGTGGATGAAGTGAATATCCAGCCCGTCGATCGCGGTCAGGAATTGGGGGAAACGATTGAGCTCGGATTCGAATCGGCGCCAGTCGTACTCGTGCTCCCAGTAGTCGATGAGGGATTTTGCATGGTCCAGGCGGACACCTTGCGACCAGTCGGCGACGGTTTCCGGAGCCGGCCAACGCGTTCTGGCCAGTCGTTGCTTCAAGTCGCTGATCTCGGCATCCGGGATCGCGACGGTGAATGGACGGACGAGAGGTGAGGGGGCGGGCGTCGATGCGGTCATTGCCTGTACTCCTGAGCGTTTGCCTCGCTGGACAGCGCAACGCTACGCACTGCACACGGACGTACAAGCTACTCCGTTGCAAAACGGAGCAGGGTTCACTGCCAGCCGAACCTGGAGGAACCTGACCCCGCTCTTGCCGACAGCCATGCAAGGTCGGATTCAAGCAGCGTGCCGCCAGGAAAATGCAACTGCCTTGTCGCAAGACGTATCCATGGCATTGACTTCGCTCACACAGGTTCCTGCCATGCTTCGTCCAGTCACAGCCTTCATGATCGTTTTGGGATCTGCGCTTGCCCATCCCGTTCTGGCAACGCAGGGGACCGTTGCGCCGGTCAAGGTCTCGACCGAGTTGACCGACCCCATCCAGCAGGCCGTCGACAAGTTGCAGGCCGTGCCTGGCGCATACCCTGCGGTTTCCGCGGTGATCGTGCAGGGCAACGCGGCGCCCTGGATACATATCCGTGGCCGGCTGAAGGCGGATCAGGCTGCCGAGGCCGACGCCGACACGCTGTTCTACATGGCCTCGCAGACCAAGTCGTTCATGGGCCTGCTCGGAGCGGTGCTCGACCGGAAGGGCGTACTGCCACTCGACACCACGCTGTCCGGGATCTGGCCGCAGCTGCGTCTGCCGGCACCGGCAGACCCGCACCGCATCACCATGGCCGATCTTCTGTCGCACCAGGAGGGGCTGACCACCGACACGCTCAACAACGTCACGGCCTACGTGCGCGATATTCCGGCCGCGGAGTATCCGCACTGGCTGGAAACCGAAACCAGTACACGCGACCCGGGCTTCCGTTACGCCAATCTGGGTGACCTGATCTATGGCGCGGCACTCGAAACGCGTACCGGCCGCAACTGGCACGATTGGCTGGACGCGGAAGTGTTGCAGCCACTGCGGCTGGACCACGGCATCACCTCGCGACCATCGCGCATGTCGCCCGGACGCTTCGCATGGAACCATCAGTGGGATGGAAAGGCGTGGCACGCGCTTGCGCCCAAGCCGGACGCGTTGATGCACGCCGCGGGTGGCCTGTTCGCGTCCGGAAAAGCCATGGCGACCTGGATGCAGGCGAACCTGGGGTCCGCCGGCGCCGGTGGGGCGCTTGAGCCCTCCGATTTCGCGCGCGCCCAGCAACCCGTCGCCGTCGCGCACATGTCCGATGGCCAGATCAACTGCGACGGTTACAGCCTGGGCTGGTACAGCTGCAGCTACAAGGGCCAGCAGGCGTTGATGCACCCGGGCAGCTACGTGGGCACGGTTTCCGTCACGGTACTGGTGCCATCCGCGCATGCCGGCCTTGCGCTGGTGGTGAACAGCGATAGCGCGATGGAAGGCTTTGAGCTCGAGGTCATGAAGGCGTTCATCGGCCTGGCCACGGGGCAGGATGGAGAAGCCGCGCGGCTCGATGCGGTGGTGGCGGCTTTTCCGTCACGTCTGGCCAAGACCGTCGATAAACGCGCACGCGCCATGGCCGGATCGCGTGCCGATCCGTCCTGGGGAGGCTGGTCGTGGACGCCCGGCAAGGAAGAACTGGAAGCCTGCAGTGGAACCTTCCGCAACGCCTTGTTCGGCCCGATGATCGTGGGCACGGCGTCCGGCGAAGTGACGGCCGACATCGGCGCACGGCACCTCGTTCTGAAGCCGGCCCGGCCCGGGCTCTTCGCGGCGACCGACGGGACGCTGGAGCCGGCGGAGCCGGTCACCTGCCATCCCGACGACGGCACGATCGAATGGCGACACCGCGTCTTCCGGCGCTGACGGATATCGCCATGTCAATCACGAACACCCGCGGTTCGACAGCCTGCACGTGCAGGCTGCGGCCAAGGTGGCCATCGCGGTGTTGCGGATGGAGATGGGCAAGATCTCCAGCGTGAGTGGTTCGACGGCATCGGCGAATACCGCCATCGACTGGGCCCGGGCTACCGATTGTCCGGGATCAATCGTGATCCGGCACCAAGGCCAGCCGATACCCCAGCGCCTTGGCGACTTTCATCGTATTGGCCAGACTGGGGTTGCCCTCGCCCGACAACGCCTTGTAGAGACCCGCACGGGTCATGCCGGTGGCTTCGGCCAGCTGGCTCATGTTCCGTGCACGTGCCACCGTACCCAGGGCTTTGAGCATGAAGGCCGCATCGTTGGGCGCTTCCTCTGCGCAGGCTTCGAGATAGGCCGCGATGTCGGCCTCGGTCTTCAGGTAATCGGCGGTGTCGTAACGGGAAAAATTCTCTCGTACACCTTTCATGATTCGCGCTCCCAATCGGATGCAATGCGTCGGGCCGTCTGGATGTCCGCGTGCTGGGTGCGCTTGTCACCACCTGCCAGGACCACGACAAGTACCGAGCCGCGCTGGATGAAGTACACCCGATAGCCGGGTCCGTAGTCGATCCGCAATTCGCTGATGCCATGGCCAACCGGTTTGACATCACCGAAGTTCCCATAAGCCACGCGATCCAGTCGCGCCGCGATGCGAGCCCTGGCCCGAGCATCGCGTAGGCCCCGAAGCCAAGTGTCGAAGGTGGCGGACTTGACCAGTTCGAACATGGCTCAAGTGTAAACTGTGGTTTTCACTCGGTCAACGAGAAGGATGGGCGAGTGCACTTCCCAGTGGGTTGAAAACAGGCCCCCGGAATCGCGTGCCCCTAACCCCCCACACTCCGCCGAAACGTCAAACTCACAAACCCCGGTGATCGCCTCCGCCTCCGCTCGATCTCCTCCAGCGGTTCGATCGAGCGCGGCCCGTCGTACTTTTCCCGCGTCTCCCTGAACCCGCGCCCGAACAGATCGGTCGCCTCGGCGCGCACGCGCCACTGCGTGCCCAGTTCGCGTTCGACGAACACGGTCCAACCCATGCCTTCGGATTCGCGCTTGATCTCGTCGTAGCGGTATTCGGTCTTGCGTTCGGCGATGTGTTCGAGTTCGATGCCCCAGTGGGTGCGCAGAGTGGGCAGGTCCTGGGTGAGTTCGATGCTGCCTTCGACGGGCTTTTCTTCGGAGATGGGGCGGGGGCGGCCGGTGGTGGGGTCGGTGACGCGGCTGCGGCGCCATTGCATCGATGAGGTGAGGCGGCCGCCTTGGAAGCCGATGCCGTCGAGCGGCAGCGAGACGTCCAGCGCCAGGGTGTCGCGACGGCCGTCGCCGATGTTGCCGGGGGCGTCGAAGATGTCGTCGTCGGTGATCACCAGTACGCGGTCGACCACGTCGCTGATGCGCTCGTGGGTCCAGCTCGCGGTGAAGGCGGCGTCGCGCCAGAGCTGGTGTTCCCAGGTGAGGGCGCTGCGCCAGGTGCGGTCGGGTTTCAGTTCGGCGTTGCCGGCGCTGATGCGGTCGGTTTCCAGCGAGGCGGAGGCGACGAAGTCCTCGAAGTCGAGCTGGCCGACTTCGCGCGACAGCGCCAGGCGCAGCTGGTCGTTGGCGTCCACGTCCCATTGCACGGACAGGCGCGGCTTGGGGTAGCTGAAGTGGCGCTGGCGCGGCGAGTCGCCGGTTTGTGCGATGGTGGATTGCTCCAGCCGCAGGTCGGCGTCGAGCATCCAGCCCGGCGCGGGTTTCCAGGTGGCGCCGGCGGCGGCTTCGCTGCGGCGCTCCTCGATCTGCACGTCGGAGCCGGGCAGGGCGATGTCGACGCCGTCCTGCTGCAGGTGGGTGCTGCTGCGCAGGGTGTTGCGCGCGCCTTCGAACGAGCCGTTGAAGCTGAGCGCATCGGACCAGGCGTGGGTGAGGTCGATGCGGCCGATGCTTTCACCGGTGCGGGTGTGCTCGTCGAAGGTTTCGTCTTCGTCGTCTTCGTGCGAGCGCTCGCGATCGTCCAGCCAGGCCTGGTGGCGGGTGGCCATCAGTTCCAGCCGCGTGCGTTCGCCGAACTCGCGCACGTAGCGGGCGCCGGCTTCGGCTTCGTCGGTGTTCTCGTCTTCGTGCACGCGCTCGCTGCCATCGTCAGGCGCCAGCGCGTCGATGCGGGTGTCGGTGCGCGCGCGTTCGCCGCGGGCGGCGCCGGTGAGGGTGAGTTGGCCGCCGGCCAGCGGTTGGCGCCAGCTGGCGCTGGCTTCGGCCTTGTTCTTGATGGTGCGGGTGTCCAGCCGCTCGCGCTGCTGCCGCGTGCCGTCGGGCGAGAAGGTGTCGATGTGGCCGCGGCCGCTGTCGTCGTCCAGTTCGGGATCGAGCTTCGCGGCCAGCTCCAGCGCGTGGCCGTCCCAGCGGCGGCCGTATTCCCACTGGCCTTTCGGGGCGAGCCAGCCGTCGGTGGCGGCCATCATGCCGGCCTCGATGGCGGACTGGCTGGTGGCTTCGTGCCGGCGCACCACGTTGGCGAGCAGGGCGTAGCCGGCCATGTCGATGCCGGGCACGCCGCCGCGGATCAGTTCGATGCGCGCCACCGCGCTGGCCGGGATGCGCTTGAGCAGGGTCTTGGCGTCCTCGTGCTTGCTGGTGGGGCGCGCGCCGTCGATCAGCACGTTGCCGCGGGCGCCGGCATAGCCGCGCACGTCCTCGTCGGCATCCACGGTGACGAAGCCGGGCAGGCGCGAGAGCATGTCCCACGCATTGGCCGGCGCGTTGTCGGCGAAGTCGGCGGGCGAATAGACGCTGACGTCGCCGCCGCGCGTGGCCGGCGATTGCTGCGCCTGGGCGCGGGCGGCGATCGACAGCCCGGCGATGGCGGCCAGGACGAACCAGCTTGCACGCGAAGCGATGGACATGGAGACTTCAATCCGCAGGAGTTTCCCGCAGTCTGTGCCGGCGTCGCTGACATCCGCGCCACGCCCGATGTCAGCTTGTTGTCAGCGCGGTTGTCGCAGGATCTGCCCATGAAAAATCTCCGCACCTACCGCCGCCTCGCGCTTCCCTTCTCGCTGGCCATCGCGCTGTTCGCGGTGTCGGCGCTGGTCGTGTCGCCGCGCGCGATGGCCGATCACCACGACCACGACGATCACATCGAGGCCCGCGCGCTGCTGCAGCGGGGCGAGATCCTGCCGCTCAGCCGCATCCTGGTCATCGTGCAGCAGCAGGTGGCGGGCGACGTGATCGAGGTGGAGCTGGACAACGGCAAGCACGGCTGGGAGTACGAGGTGAAGGTGCTCACCGCCGACGGCCGCGTGCGCGAGGTGAAGTTGAACGCGGGCAACGGCACGGTTCGCGAGATCGAGGACGACTGATGCGCTGTCTCGTCGTCGAGGACGATCCCGACATCCAGACCGACCTGGCGCGTGCACTCGAGGCGGCCGGCTTCACCGTCGACCGCGCCGGCGATGGCGAGAGCGCGTGGTATCGGGGCGACGTGGAGGATTACGACGCGGCGGTGCTGGATCTGGGCCTGCCGCAACTGGATGGCCTGTCGGTGCTGCGGCGCTGGCGCGCGGCCGGCCGCGCGTTCCCGGTGATTGTGGTGTCCGCCCGCGGCGACTGGACCGAGAAGGTCGAGGGCATCGAGGCCGGCGCCGACGACTACATGGCCAAGCCGTTCGAGATGGGCGAGCTGATCGCGCGGGTGCGCGCGCTGGTGCGACGCGGGGCGGGTCGGCTTTCCAGCGTCATCGTGATCGGCCGGCTGCGGCTGGACACCACGCGGATGAGCGCCACCTTCGACGGTGCGCCGGCGCGGTTGTCGCCGCTGGAATTCCGCCTGCTGGATTACCTCTCGCACCAGGACGGCCGCGCGGTGTCCGCCGGCGAACTGGCCGAGCATCTGTACGGCGCAGCCGAGGACGGCGACACCAACGCGATCGAGGCGATCGTGGCGCGGCTGCGGCGCAAGTTCGGCGCCGACCTCATCGCCACCCGCCGCGGCTTCGGTTATCTGCTGGAGACCAGCGCGTGATCACCCGCTCGCTGCACTGGCGCCTGTTGGCCGGTGCGATGGCGGCGATCCTGCTGGCGCTGGCGGTGGCCTGGCTGTTCATGACGCTGCTGTTCGAGCGCCACCTGGAACGTCGACTGCAGGCGGAGATGACACGCGACGGCCTGCGCCTGGTCGCGGGACTGTTGATCGAGCGCGATGGCGCGCCACGGATCGAGCGGCCGCCGGTGGATTCGCGGCTGGAGACGCCGGCCGGCGGCTATTACTGGGAGATCACCGCGGCGGGCGGCACGCTGCGCTCGCGCTCGCTGTGGGACGCGGACCTGCGTCGCCCGGTTCCGGCCACCGCGAACTGGCGCATGCAACGCGTCGATGGCCCCTACGGACAGCCGGTGGCGCTGCTCGAACGGCGCATCGAGCTGGCCGACCACGCTGCCCCGGTGCTGATCCAGCTGGCCCAGGACAGTGCGCCGCTGCTGTCCGCGCGCGCCGAGTTCGGGCGCGAGCTGGCGATCTTTCTCGGCCTGTTGTGGCTGGTGCTGTCCGCCGCCGCGTGGCTGCAGGTGCAGCTGGGCCTGCGGCCGCTGGGCCGCGTGCGACATGCATTGGCCGCGTTGCGCGACAGTGCCAGCGCGCGCCTGCCCGAATCCCACCTGCGCGAGGTGCAGCCGCTGCTGGACTCGATCAACGCCCTGGCCGACGCGCGCGAACACGACCTGGTGGTGGCGCGCCAGCGCGCGGCCGACCTGGCGCACGGGCTGAAGACGCCGCTGTCGGCGATGGCGGCGCAGAGCCGGCGCGCGCGCGAGGCGGGCGCGGAGCAGGCCGCCGAAGGACTGGATCGCGCGATCGCCGCGATGCGCCGGGCGGTCGAGGCCGAGCTGGCGCGGGCGCGCATCGCGGTGATCCGTCGCCAGCCCGGTGGCGATGCCGCCGTGCGCGACACGGTCGAGCGCCTGCTTACCGTGCTGGAGCAGACCGATCGCGGCGGCGAGCTGGCCTTCACCCTGGACATCCCCGCCAGCCTGCGTTTGGCGATCCAGCCCGATGACTTGTCCGAGATCCTCGGCGCGGTGCTGGAAAACGCGGTGCGTTACGCCCGCCGCCAGGTGCGCGTCGGCGCGGCGGCCGGACCGGAATGGGCGCGCGTGAGCATCGAGGACGACGGTCCCGGCATCGCCGCCGAACACGCGCGCGATGCGCTGGCGCGCGGCGGGCGGCTGGACGAGGCGAACGAGGGCAGTGGCCTGGGCCTGGCGATCGCCCGCGAACTGGCCGAGGCGACCGGCGGCACGATCGCGATGTCGCGATCGGCGCTGGGCGGGTTGAAGGTGGATTTCTGCTGGGGGCCGGGGGTGGAGTGAGGTGGCTGCGCGATCGCGGCGCCGACCCTCAACGCATCAATGCCCGCGCCCGTGGAAGTTGCCGGTGCCCCCGCCGACCGAGATGCTGACGCCGCCGCTGGGATGGTCGCAGCTGCCGAAGGCCTTGCTGAGGTTCACCGTGCCGGTCTGGTAATTGCCGCTGACGTGGTTGCCGCCGACCACGCCCATGCCGACGCTGCCGTGCACTTGCGGCCGGTTGTAGCTGTAATCGTCGCAATCGGAATCGGAATCGGTGTCGCTGGCGCTGGTGACTTCGGTGTTGCCCATGCGTCCGCTGGTGTCGCCGTAGTAGACGCCGGGCGCGCTGGTGGCGGAGGCCGGCCTGGCGACGGTGCTGCTGGCTGCGGGAATGTCGGCGGGCGCCAGCTTGAGGTTCAGCGGCCTGGCCGGCGTCTGCGCCCAGGCCGTGGTGGTCAGCAGGGCGGCGAACAGGGCAGGGAGGATGCGTTGCATGGTCATGCTTACTCCGGTGGTCACGTGTTCAACGCGCGGGGCCGCGTTGGCGTGCACATCCCTGTTGGAACGGTTGTGCGGCGACAAGTTCCTGGACTCGCTCCGCAGGGCGGGCACTGCCCGCCCTGCGCCCTGCCGTGCTCAACCGGTGGTTTCGATCCGTTCGACGCGGCGCAAACCGCGCGGCAGCAGGTTGCCCCGGGTGGCGCGGTTGCCGCCGTATTCGACCAGGTCGGCCCACTTCAGGGTGAGCTTGCGCGCACCGGCGTACATGGTGACTTCGCCCTTTCCTTCGGCGACCACGGCCACGCCGGCCACGCGTTCGCCTTCGGCCAGCTGCTTCTTCGGGATCTCGATCAGCTTGTTGCCCTTGCCCTTGTCCAGTTCCGGCAGCTCGGCCACCGAGAACATCAGCAGGTGGCCTTCGCTGGTGACCACCACGATGCGGTCCCGCGCCGGGTCGGCGCTGACCTGCGGCGCCAGCACTTTCGCGCCGTCGCTGAGCGAGATGATCTGCTTGCCGGCCTTGTTGCGGCCGGTGAGCGATTCGAAGCGGTTGACGAAGCCGTAGCCGAAGTCGGTGGCGAGGATCAGCCGGGTGTCGTTGTCGCCGGCGATCACCGCGTCGAAACTGGCGCCGCCGGCGGGACTGAAGCGGCCGGTGAGCGGCTCGCCGTTGCCGCGCGCCGAGGGCAGCGTGTGCGCGGGCGTGGAGTAGGCGCGGCCGGTGGAGTCGATGAAGGCGACCTGCTGGGTGGTGCGCGCTTTCACCGCGGCGAGCAGGCCGTCGCCTTCGCGGTAGTTCAGCGCCTCGGCGTCGATGTCGTGGCCCTTCGCCGCGCGGGCCCAGCCCTTCTGCGAGAGCACCACGGTAACCGGTTCGCTGGCTACCAGTGCGCTTTCGTCCAGCGCCTGGGCCACTTCGCGTTCGACCAGCGGCGAACGGCGCGCGTCGCCGAATTTCTCGGCGTCGGCGCGCAGCTCGTCCTTGATCAGGCCCTTCAATTTGGCCGGCGATTTCAGCAGCACGTTGATGCGGGCGCGCTCCTCTTCGAGCTGGTCGCGCTCGGCGTTGATCTTCATTTCCTCGAGGCGAGCCAGCTGGCGCAGGCGGGTTTCGAGGATGTAGTCGGTCTGCTCCTCGCTGAGCCGGAAGCGCGCCATCAGCACGGGCTTGGGCTCGTCCTCCGTGCGCACGATGCGGATCACTTCATCGAGGTTGAGGTAGGCGGTGTGCAGGCCTTCGAGCAGGTGCAGGCGGCGGTCGACCTTGGCCAGGCGGTGCTCCAGCCGGCGGGTGACCGTGCTGGTGCGGAAGCTCAGCCACTCGGTGAGGATACGCTTGAGATCCTTCACCTGCGGGCGGCCATCGAGGCCGATCATGTTGAGGTTGACGCGGAAGCTCTTTTCCATGTCCGTGGTGGCGAACAGGTGCTGCATCGTCTCGTCGGCGTCGACGCGATTCGAGCGCGGCACGATCACCAGGCGGATCGGATTTTCGTGATCGGACTCGTCGCGCAGGTCCTCGATCATCGGCAGCTTCTTCGCGCGCATCTGCGCGGCGATCTGTTCGAGGATCTTCGACGGGCTGACCTGGTGCGGCAGCGCGGTGATCACGATGTTGCCTTCCTCGCGCTGGTACACCGCGCGGGCGCGCACCGAGCCGCCGCCAGTCTGGTAGATCGACAGCAGGTCCGCGCGTGGGGTGATGATCTCGGCCTCGGTCGGGTAGTCCGGGCCCAGCACGTGTTCGCACAGCTGGGCGACGGTGGCGTCCGGCTCGTCCAGCAGGCGGATGCAGGCGGTGACCAGCTCGCGCAGGTTGTGCGGCGGGATGTCGGTGGCCATGCCCACCGCGATGCCCATCGAGCCGTTCAGCAGCACGTGCGGCACGCGCGCCGGCAGCCAGCCCGGCTCTTCCAGGGTGCCGTCGAAGTTCGGCACCCAGTCGACCGTGCCGTGGCCCAGTTCGCCCAGCAAGGCCTCGGCGATCGGGCTGAGTTTGGATTCGGTGTAGCGCATCGCCGCGAAGCTCTTCGGGTCGTCCGGCGAGCCGAAGTTGCCCTGGCCATCGACCAGCGGGTAGCGGTACGAGAACGGTTGCGCCATCAGCACCATCGCTTCGTAGCTGGAGCTGTCGCCGTGCGGATGGAACTTGCCGATCACGTCGCCGATGGTGCGGGCGGATTTCTTCGGCTTGGCGGTGGCGCTCAGGCCCAGCTCGCTCATCGCATAGATGATGCGCCGCTGCACCGGCTTCAGCCCGTCGCCCACGAAGGGCAGGGCGCGGTCCAGCACCACGTACATCGAGTAATCGAGATAGGCCCGCTCGGCGTATTCCTTGAGCGGGATCTGTTCGTAATTGGCTTGCAGGTTCATGGGTTACATCTTGGAAAGTGGCGCGCGCGGCGCGGATAACCGGTCGATGGTGCCAGAAAGTGGCAACCTCTTGTAGCGCGTCTACGGATTGCTGCCGCCATTGCCCGGCAGCGGCGGCGCGCGCAGCGGCACCGGGGTGGACTGCACGATCGAGGTGGTGGTCTGGCCGTAGCGCAGGAAGCGGTCGAGGATCAGGTCGAGATTTTCCAGCGCGTCCAGGTACACCTTGATGATGAAGCAGTCCTCGCCGGTGACGCGGTGGCACTCGACCACCTGCGGCATCTTCTGCGCGAGTTCGGCGATCTTCGACAGCTGCCCGGGTATCGGGCGCACGCGCACATACGCGGTGATCGGCCAGCCCAGCGCCTTGGGTTCCAGCTCGATCCGGTAGCCGCGGATCACGCCGGTTTCCTCCAGCCGGGTGAGGCGCTCCTTCACTGCCGGCGCGGACATGCCTATGCGACTGGCGAGCTTGCTGACCGGCTGGCGCGGGTCTTCCTGCAGCGCCTTCAGCAATTCGATGTTGCGGGGGTCGGAGACGAGGCTGGAAATCTGAGGCATATCGTTCACTTTTACTGCGATAGTTGAAAAATTGACGGACGTATCCTTGGATTGTGGATGGATCATGCGCCGATTCCCTGGAAAATGGGAAGCCATGAACGAGCAGCCTTCCACCTCTCCGATGCCGCGGTTCGCGCCGCCGCCACAGCTGTATTTCGTGGCCAGTGCGATCTTCCACTACCTCGGCCCGGCCTTCGCCGTGCTGTTGTTCGCCCGGGTCGAGCCACTCGGCGTCGCCTGGTTGCGGATCGCCAGCGCGGCGTTGATCTTTGCCGCGTGGCGGCGGCCGTGGCGCCGCTTCCGGCAGATGGATGCCGCGGCGCGATGGAACATCGTGGGGCTGGGCGTGGTGCTCGGCGGCATGAATGCCTGCTTCTATCTGGCGATCGATCGACTGCCGCTGGCGACGGTCGGCGCGATCGAATTCCTCGGTCCGATCGCGCTGGCGCTGGCCGGTCTGCGCACGCAGCGCAATACCGTGGCGTTGGCCCTGGTGATTGCCGGCGTGTGGTTCCTGACTCACTTGCGCCTGGCCGGCGCGCCGCTCGGCTTCGCGTTCGCGTTCGCCAACTGCGCGTTGTTCACGCTGTACATCGTGCTCGGCGATCGGGTGGCGAACGACGGCGGCGGCAACGCCATCGATGGCCTGGCGGCCGCGATGCTGGTGGCGCTGGTGGTGGTGAGCCTGATCGGAATTCGCCCGGCCGCGCCGGCGCTGCTCAGCCTGCCGCTGCTCGCCGCAGGCATTGGCGTGGGCGTGACATCATCGGTCATCCCTTACGTGTGCGACCAGCTGGCGATGGCGCGGTTGCCGCGGGCCACCTTTGCCATGCTGCTGGCCTTGCTGCCCGCCACGGCCTGCCTGGTTGGCGCCGTCGTGCTGCACCAGCTGCCCGGCCGGGCAGAGACGACCGGCATCGCACTGGTTGCCGCCGGCATCGCCATCCATCGCGAGGCGCGGCGATAGGGTCGGGCCGATTTCACGCAACGAGAGAGAGGTGATCCCCATGGACTACGTACGACTCGGCAAGACCGGCCTCAAGGTCTCGCGCATCTGCCTGGGCTGCATGAGCTATTCGGAAGCACCCACCAGGGCGAGGCCATGGACGCTGGACGAGGAGCACAGCCGGCCGTTCATCCGGCGCGCGCTCGAACTGGGCATCAACTATTTCGACACCGCGAACATGTACTCGGGCGGCGGCAGCGAACTGGTGCTGGGGCGTGCGCTGCGCGATTTCGCTCGGCGCGAGGAGGTCGTGATCGCGACCAAGGTGTTCTACCCGATGCGCGAGGATGCCAACGGCGGCGGCCTGTCGCGCAAGTCGATCATGACCGAGATCGACGCCAGCCTGCGACGGCTCGGCACCGACTACGTCGACCTCTACCAGATCCATCGCTGGGACCATGCCACGCCGATCGAGGAAACGCTGGAGGCGCTGCATGACGTGGTGAAGTCGGGCAAGGCGCGTTATATCGGCGCCTCGTCGATGATGGCCTGGGAGTTCGCCAAGGCGCTGTACACCGCCGACCTGCATGGCTGGACCCGCTTCGTCTCGATGCAGCCGCACTACAACCTGCTGTACCGCGAGGAGGAGCGCGAGATGCTGGGGTTGTGCGCGGACCAGGGCATCGGCGTGGTGCCGTGGAGCCCGCTGGCGCGCGGCCGCCTGGCGCGGCCGTGGGAGGAGAAGCCCAGCACGGTGCGTGGCGGCTCCGATCCCTGGGGCGATGGCGTGTACGCCGCGAGCAAGGCGGCGGACAAGGCGGTGGTGGATCGCGTCGGCGAAGTGGCCGAGCGCCTCGGTGTGCCGCGGCCCCAGGTGGCGCTGGCGTGGCTGTTGCACCAGCCGGTGGTCACCGCGCCGATTGTCGGCGCGACCAAGCAGCATCACCTGGAAGAGGCGGTGGCGGCGCTGACGGTCGAGTTGCCGGAGGCGGAGCTGGCGGCGCTCGAAGCGCCGTACCTGCCGCATGTCGTTGCCGGCATCGACTGATCAGTGCACCTGTTCGGTCGGCAGGTTCATCTGCCGCAGCTGTACCTGCACGCTGTCCGGCCCGGCCAGGTGGGCGGCGCCGACGGCGATGAAGACGGTGCCGGGTTGCTGCAGCAGGGTGGCGATCTTCTTCGCCCACGCTTCGTTGCGCTGGACCAGCATCGACTGGTACAGCTTCGGTTCCTTCGCGCGCATCTCGGCGGTGCCGACGCGATCGATCGTGTCCGGATCGCCGGCCTTCCATGCCGCGATCATCTGCTGCAGCTTCGCCGTGCCCTGGTCGGCGTCGCGCATGCTCGAACGCAGCAGGCCCAGTTCCACCGCGCGCGGCATGTCCGCCAGCAGGCGGATCTGCTGCTCCGCGGTTTCCAGGCCGATCACCGGCTTGTGGGCGGCGAGCATCTGCGCCTTGAGCTGCTTGTCCACGCCCTGTTCCGGGTCCAGCCCCGCGTTCTTCAGCGGCATCAATGACAGCGTCAACGCGGCCAGCCATGGCCGCATGATGTTCAGGGTACGCATGCCGCCGGGCACGCCCGCCCTGTCGGCGAGGATGCGCAGGCGCTTCGCTTCGGACTCGTCGAGCTGGCTGGTCAACGGGTGCGCGGTATCCATGCCCAGTCGCAGCACCAGGCCGGCGATATTGGCCGGGCTGTCGTCGGTCAGCTCGATGTACAGCGTCTGGCTGTCGGCCAGCGCGCGTTCCAGCGCCGGGTAGCGCCAGTCGGCATCCTTCGGCATCAGGTGCACGGTGCCGAACAGGTAGATCGTGGTGTCGGCATCCTTCACCACCCACAGGGCCGGATCGGCGATCGCGGGCGCGGGCAGCAGGAGCAGGGCGATGGCGCAGCGGACGAGCAAACGTTTCATCGGGCCAGTGTCGCGGCAAGTGCGGACGGGTTCAATCGGGCTGCCGGTGTTCGTCCGCTCGCCACGTTCTTATTTCTTGCCCCAACGCCACCCGGGTCGCTCGCCCTTGAGCCAGAACATGACGAACAGCGCCAGCGTCAGCAGGCCCAGGCCGGCCATGCGCAGGCCGGGCTCCCGGCCCGGCCCGAAGAAATGCAGCACCAGCGTAATCCCGGCCACGTAGACGGCCAGGCAGGCCCAGCCTTGCCAGCGGACCGGAAGGCCCCAGCCCCAGCCGAACCGTTTGGCGGGAAACCAGTATTTGTGTTCGATGGTCATGGCGTGCCCTGGCGGACCTGCGTGCGATATCCGGCATCTTCCTCCGGATTCGTCGCGGGAGCACTCCCGGCCTTGCCTATGTATCCGTTCGGGGGCATGCCGCATCGGCGCAGCGGGAGTTATCCGGCGAGACTCTCGAATGCCCTGGCAATGGCCATCCACGTCGCCGTCGACGCAAACAGGACCGTGAGCACCTGCTGCGCCAGCAGGATCGCGCCGCCGTAGACATACACCGGATGCGGCCGCCCGCGGGTGCGCCAGTCATGCACCATGGCGACCACGATGAAGAGGTCCGCCACCAGGCTCGGCGGTATCGATACGAACGGTGGCGGCGGTCCACCTGCCGCGGCACCGGCCGGCGCCAGAAGAGTCAGGAACACGCGCGCAATCGCCGGCGTCATCATCGCGGCCATCAGCAGCGTCATCACGCGCTTGTGCACCTGCGGCCGCCGGGTGTTGGCGATGGCGGTGGCAAACAGGCCGATCATCAGCGGCCACGCACACAGCGTGACCGCGGCAAACCGGCGCGCCGCATCGCCCATGCCGGCGGCTTCGTCGCGTTTGATCACAGCCATCTCGCCGACCAGGATGGCGCAGGCGATCACGCTGAACAGTGCGATGCCGGCCAGTCCCCACGAGCGATGATCGAGCGTGCGTCCGGTGGCGACCAGGGTCGTCTGCACGAAGTAGAAGCAGACCCAGACGAACATCAGGATGCCGTGGATGTGGATGACCGGCGGCGCATGGAAGGTGCCGGCCACCACCGGTGCCCAGAAGGTCGGCACGAAGCCGCCAAAGGCGACCAGGATGAAGGCGCCGGCCATCCACACATAGAAGTGCCGGCCTTCGGCCCGTACGCCGTTGCCCGCGATAGCCGTCGTATTCATCGTGGTTCCCCTGCGTGAGACATGTCGAGGATGTCAACGCTGCTGCCCGCGACAACATACTCCGTTCCTGCAGGGAAGAAGTGTCAGGTCGACGCCGGGCAGGGCCACGATGCGGGTGTGCGTGGCTCGCTACGTGGGCGTCTCGTTGGTCAGCGCGAAGGCGCTGGCGCGCACCGGGTCGATCGGCCGGATTTCGAACATCAAGCCATAGTCCAGGCACGGATTCTCCGCGGCAATGGCCGCCGCCTCGTCGAGACTGCCGGCCAGGATCAGCCAGTAGCCGCCGACCACCTCCTTGGCCTCGGCAAACGGACCGTCCAGCGTCCCTTGCCGCGACACCACCTTGCCTTCCCGCGCCAGCCGCTGCCCGGCGCGCATCCGGCCTTCGCCGACCAGCCGGTCGTGCCACGCGTAGAAGCGGTCGATCGCCGCCTGGATGTCTTCATGCGAGGCGTCCTTGTCCCACTGGCCGCGGGAGAGGACGAGGTATTCGAAGAGTGCGGCTGGCTCGCTCATGGTTTGCTTCCGTTGAAGTGGCATGGTGCCGGCTTCGTTCTCGCCTCGGGAGGCAGGTTCGTGGTGTCAAAGTCGCGGCGGGTGGCGCACCGTGATCTGGTCACCGATCACGATGGTCAGCAGGTCCTCCGGGCCTTGCAGTGGCCCCGCGTACGTCTTGCGCGTCTGGATCAGCACGCGCTCGTGGTCGGGCGCGTGCGAGTAAACGGCAAGCCGGGGGTGGACGCGGGTGAACACCTCGCCCGCCTGCTCCGGTGTGGTGTGGTGCGCGATGACCGCGGCGATCACCTTGGCGCTGGGGCGATCCGGCCGCGCGCGAAGCGCCTCCGGATCGATGACCTCGTGGATGAGCACATCGACGCCCCGTGCGTGGCGGATCAGGTTCTCCGACACGCGCGTGTCGCCGGACAACACGACCGAGTGGCCGTGGTAGTCGATGCGATAGCCAAACGCCGGCCGCACCGGGCCGTGATCGACGAGGAACGCGGTCACCGTCACACCGTGTTCGTCGAAGACGACGCCCTCGTGCACCTCGTGGCTCACCACCCTGATGCCCGCGGCCGGGAAGTGCTCGTCGACGTCCCGACGCATGTGGATGTCGAACGCGAACGCCTGCTGCAGGTGGTCCATCATCGCGCGCGTGCCCGCCGGCCCCCAGACCTCAAGCGGAACCGCGTGCCGTCCGGCCACCCAGCCGGCCAGCAGAAGATCGGGAAGCTGGATGATGTGGTCGGAATGGAGGTGCGTCAGGAATACCCGGCTGATCGATCCCAGCGGAACCCCCGCCTGCTTGAGTCGGAACGTGGCCCCCCGGCCACAATCGAAAAGGAGGCGCTGCCCGCCCGCCTCGACCAGCGTGCTCGGCCCATACTGCTGCAAGTTCACCGGCGGTCCCACGCCGGTGCCGAGCAGCACGACCGTGATGGTGTCCGGCGCGGGCGGAACGTGCCGGGCGGGCGCGCCATCCGTGTCACGGACCGCCGGCTTCTGGGGCTGGACGCCCACGGCCGACGCAACGGCGCGTTCGGGCGCGATCACCAGCAGCGCGCAACACGCGAACCACGCCGCGACGAACATGGGCTTGATCATTTCGGAGCTCTCCCGTGCGCGATGCCGGCCTGGTTGCGGCGCGGCGATTTTTCGGTGTCGCCTGACGAGGTTGCGGAAAACCACGGTCGATCTTGCGTCAATACCGCGGCGTGAACAAGGGAGATCGGCAGGGTGCGCTGCGACGCTTCGGTGTGAATTCGCGGCTGTTGCAGATGAATCTGCCGGCGGAACCGGCGCCGGCCCGTATGGACGTCCGAAATGCGCGCGCCAGCGACTTGCCCGATTTTCTTGCAACCTCATGCGCGAAGCGCGGAAAGATGCCGCTCAAGAAATATGATCGGGCAGTTGCTCTTGCGGAATCGTCAGGCCTTGGCCACGGTGGGTCGCAAGTCGTCAACAAGTCGCTTTCTGCTGCTGCGTTCATACTCGGCAGGCGAGAAGGGCATGGCGGAATCAGCGTAGTCGTCGATGAGTTGGAGCAGATCCTTCGGGGAGATGTCGGCAGGGCAGGCGTCGCTGCCGTTGGCGGTGAGTGCCGTCAGCTTCTCCTGAAGCATTTCCTTGTTCACGATGCCAACTCCAGAGGATGGGTCGGCGACACACAGGCCGAACGTGCCATTCCAGAAGTGGGGCAGATAGCGTTGAATCTCCGCATCTATGGCTGCCGAGTCTTCGATGTGATTCTGCAGCGCCCTGTGGAGTTCGCCGGTCAGCTCCGCAAGAACAGTGGCGCGTTCCGATCCTGGAGCTGCTTGAGCGGCAATTTTGGCCCAGCGCACGCATTCGGGGCGGAAGTACTCGCCGGTCAGGGGCTCGCGGATATCGGTCACGCCAAATGCCGCGGAACGAACCGAGTTTCCATCGCAGATGTACGTGGCGTGCGGTATCGCTTCATCGGCGAGAAGCCGGTCAAGGCGTTCTGGCGAAATGCCCGTCAATGAGGCGAAGGTGGGTTTGTCCACGAAGTGCTTTTGCAGATAGTCATGCAACGACATGGTCTCTCCAAATCTCGACGCTCTGGCATGCGGCGCGGCTGCGTCGCAGCCGTCACGCAGGATGCCATGGTCCGTCATCTTGTTTTGTCACCTGTTTGCGCCACCCGTATCGGGTTTTTCGTGGCCGCAAGATGAAACAGGGCGCGCAGAGATTTTTCCCCGTCCGATGTGAATACGATGGCGCGCGACTCCTTCTCGCGCTGCGCCCAGCCCATCTCCTGAATCCGGTGGAGCAGGGCGGCGCCAAGCGCGCCCGCCAGATGGTGGCGACGTTCGCTCCAGTCCAGACACTCCCGGCAAAACGTTCGCTTTCGTGCGGCAACCTCCTGCGGGTCAATCCCGATGCCCTCGAACCACCGGCGTCCTTGCTCCATGAGCATCAAGCCGCCATCGGCACGCCGCAGCAGACCGTGCCGCAGCATCTCTTCGTACACCAGCACCCCCAGCTCTCCGGCAAGGTGGTCGTAGCAGACGCGGGCTTTGCGCAGCGCAGGCTCCCGCGGCCCGAACCGCAGGCGTGATGGCGCCGATCTGGCGGCAAGCCCCATCAGCGACTCAAGCAGATGAGCCACTTCACCGCCCGCAAGACGGAAGTACCGGTGACGGCCCTGTTGATCAACCGCAACCAGGTCAGCCTCCATCAGCTTCCCCAAATGAAAGCTGATGGTCTGCCGGGTGACTCCTGCCATGTCCGCCAGTTCGGTCGCGGTGTACGCGCAGCCACTCATGAGGGCTGACAGCACCTCGGCCCGGGCGTTGTCACCCATGAGCGCCGCAATCCGCGTGATGTTCGGTCCTTCAGCCATGCTTCGCTCCCCGTCGAATCAAGTTGATCAGAAACGCCACCAGCCATGCTTCGATCCCGGTCGAATCAGGATGATCAGAAACTCCGCTACGGTTCGCGACATTCAAATATGGGAGACCCGGGCATGACCATCACCTGCGTGATTCGCTACGAGATCGACCCGTTCCAAAGAGAAGCCTTCGCCAAGTATGCCGAGAACTGGGGTCGCATCATTCCACGCTGTGGCGGTCACCTCATCGGCTACTTCCTGCCCCACGAAGGGGCAAACCATATTGCGTGGGGATTGATTGCGTTTGAAAGCCTCGCCGCGTACGAGGCCTATCGCGCCCGCCTGAAATCGGACGAGGACGGACGTGCAAACTTCGCCATGGCCCAACAGCAACGCTTCATCCTGAAGGAAGAGCGCAGCTTCGTGGAGGTGGTGGACGGCACACTGGGCATCGCCCCGTGGCAAGGGAGCTTGCGCTGATGATCGCGGTGATTTTTGAAGTGCAGCCCCACCTGGATCGTCGGCAAGCCTATCTGGACACGGCCGCAAACCTGGCGCGGCATCTTGAACAGGTGGATGGGTTTCTCTCCATCGAGCGGTTCGAGAGTCTTGCGCATCCCGGCAAGATTCTTTCGCTATCGTTCTGGCGCGATGAAGAGGCGGTGCGCCAGTGGCGGGATCTGGGCGTTCATCGCGCTGCGCAGAGGGAGGGCAGGCAGTCCATCTTCGTCGACTACAGAATCCGCGTCGCACACGTTGTGCGCGACTACGGCTTGGTGGACAGAAGTGGCGCGCCGGACTACGCGCCGTCACCGGCGGAAGCCCCGCACGCCCGTTGAACGGAAGTCGCTGGCGGGACGGCTCAGGCGCCAAGCGCCAAGCGCCAAGCGCCAAGCTCAACACGTGGTCATGAAGAACGGTGCCAAAGGCAATTTGAACGGCGACAATTTGAACGTATCGGTGATCGTTCAGTCGGTCGCACTGGTAGTCATTGTCTCGGACACCTTTCTATTGAATGTCCTCGCGCGAGACGTCGCGATTCCACCGACCGCGGGAGAGGACGAGATATTCGGACAACGAGTTGGAGTTGCTCATGCTTCGTTCTCGCTGGATCGGCATGGCGCCGGCGTTTCATTGTGGCTTCGAACGACCGGTTGGACGCGGGATTTCCGTGCGGGGGCTTTCTTCATGCTGGAGGCCGGGCTTGCGAACGTCCCCGTCGGGGTTTGAAAACTTGGCGTCGGGGTTGCGAACGTCCCTGTCGAGGTTCAGAACCTCGACGTCGGGGTTGCGAACGTCCCCGCCGAGGTCCGGAACCTCGATGCCGGGGTTGCGAACGTCTCCGCCGGGGTTCGGAACTTCGACGTCGAGCCGGCGAACGCCCCTGTCGGGGTTTGGAGCCTTGACGCCGGGCTTGCGAACGTCCCGTCCGGGTTCGGAACCTCGACATCCTGACGAGGGTCACCTGGCCTGGCGCAACGTGAAGTAGCCGAGCGGAGAGCTTCCCCCGAGCCCGAGACTGAAATAGTTGCCCTGCACCGAGGCACCGACGAGCGAACCCTGCAGCCAGAGGTAGGCATCGCATACTTCGTTGCGGCCGATGGTCAGCTGCCCGTTCTCGATCCGATACGACAGCGGGTCCGACACCGGGAAGAAGGTCTTGTCACGGGTTGTCGCCGAAACCACCTTCACGACCTTCCATTCGCCGCCCATACAGGAGGGGGCGACTTCATCGGTGAACTCCACGGCAACCGTCGCCACGGCGTGATGCCCGGGATTCTCGATGGACAGCATCCACTTGCCCGGCAGCTCACTGCAAGGCGCCGCCGAAGCGGCACCAAGGCTGGCGGCAACGAATGCGATGCGGAGAAGGATGTTCATGCGGCCCCCTCGGGTGAACCAGGCGCCGCGACGCGGCGGCCCGGGCGGATGCTCATGCGTTGATCTCCCTGGACACATGGGCCATCAGCCCCTCGACGTTGCTGGTGAACTCCGCCTGCAGATCGATGCCGCACTTGTCTGCAAGCACGATGATCGACCACAGGCAGTCCGACAGCTCATGTCCCAGCTTGGACTTGTAGTCATCGATATTGCGGATGCCCGCATTCGCCTGGATCAGCTTCGCCAAGTCACCCACGTCCCCCATGAACCCCAGCGCCAGTTCCTCCGTGCTCCAGGCGCGCCCATACAATTTGGTTTCGAGCTGCTCGTAGAGCGCGTTGAGCCTGAGGGCGGATTCCTGCAGTTCTTCGTATTTCATGTCGTTGTCTTGAGCGGTGAGCCTGGGGCGGAGCTGTCGGTCATGGAGTCTGCAGCTTTACTGCTGACTCCCTTTGAGTGACCCCAAAGAAGTTGCCCGAATTCAGGTACGTAACATCGACCACGACGCCGTCCTTGACGATGTAGGTGTATTCAATAACGCCGCTTCCGCTCTTCGGCTCGATGTCATACGTAAGGTAGTCTGAGCCGGCAATGCTCACCGATTTGTCGGGCGTACCGACGTACTGAATGATCTCGGTCACGGCGACCTTCTTGAGTGGAAACTTCTTCAGGTATGGCTTTGCCCTGGTGGCGAGAGTCGGACGGTAGACCCCGTTCGGACTTTTGTTCGCCGCGCTTGCGCTGCCCATGCCAATGAAAATCAATGCGAGAAACAGGACGACCTTCTTCATGAATGCAGCTCCTTTGATGGTTGACGCTTGAGTTGCTCGGCAGTGGAACCAGTGGCTACGGACGGAATGGGCGACGACTGCTTGAGCACACGGGACAGCCGTCGGGCATGGCTTGCCACGGCGGGCCATGTCCAGGTTGCGGGCGGATCAAGTTCGGCGTACGTGGTGGCCCATTTTTCGGCGCGCTTTTGCGAGTTTGCGGAAATGAACGACCCCGAGGGACTGGGGCCGACCAGATGAAGATAGACCCAGACAATCCCCCAGCCCTCATGTGCGAAACGGTGCGAGAAGCCACCGCATCTGGATGGATCAAGAGTGATTCGCCTTCGTACCAATCGCCCACCCGTATCGGGATAGTGGATCGCGAAGTGCGCGCTGCCACTTGGTTGCTTTCGTTGATGCGCCACATACGCGCAAAGGTCGGCGGCTGAGGTGAAATTGCGCGGTTCGACCTCAAACTCGGAGTAAGCCTCCACGACCATCGGTTCTCCCTTGGCGAAGATGGCATGGGCCAGGGCGGCGACAGCGGCATCGGATAGGGGGTCGAACATGGTCGTCGTGATCCAATCAGCCGATGCGCAACTGGTCGCGCGTCGGCTTGGATGATGTGCCAAGTGCTGCATCGTGTTGCGCAAGGAGGTCGGCGGCCTTTGCGAGATGCTTGCGGTCGAAATTCATCTCGTCCTGATATCCATCGAAAGGCGCGCGGAAGATGACCTTGCGCGGACCCATCCGCAGGATGAGTTTTGGAAGCCAATAAGAGTCGATGAAGCTCGCTTGGTCGATGTCCGGGATCGGGTAACGCCGCCATCGGGAAAGCCAGAGCCAGAACGGCGAGAACAAGTAGATAGCCTCGTCAGAGATCATGATGCCTAGTCCCAGCTGCGATGAAAAGTCGCGTTGTTGGCGTACCAAAGGATCTCCTCGCCTGCGGGGAGCGCCAGTTTGGAAAACGGGAAGTGTTGAGGTCTGTCCATGCGGACTCTGGTGCTGGAATTGGGTGGTGGCGGAGCCGTCCGCTTTGAGTGATGGCTCAGGGCATCCGGTGACGACCTGTGCAGGCAACATACCCCGCGTATGACCAAGCAGACACTACGGTCGCCAGCCAAACACATGCAATGCTGAAGCATTGCTCCGCGAAATGGATAAAGGGAAAGGAATTCATAGGGTGCCCGCCTTGCAGAAGCGGCCATGCCTCGGCCTGCCAGAATGACGAGTACGCATGTACGGCGAGCCACAACGGAAACAACCATCCCGCCGAAAGGAGAGCGACCAGGAAGCCTTTTGCCTTGTGCTGAGTCATTGAGGTCCAACGTTTGAATTGGGCGGCGGCGTAGCCGGAGAGTTCATATGCAAAAGTGGATAGCGGCGGGTCAGCCGCATTGTCCCGCAACCATACGCAAGCACGATTGCGGGACAAGAGCATCTTGATTGGACTCCAACTCGACCAAGTAGATGGGGTCATCTCCTAGCTCCTCGACACTTACGAGAGATCCCGAGTCACCGGCATGTTCGCCACCTACTACCCGAACATACGAGTTGTGTCCAAAAGACACACCCGCCACAGGCTGGTGAGCTAGAAAGGCATTGGATTGCTCGTGCGTGGGTCGCATGAGGCCTATCTCTGGAATTGAGCGGCGGCGTAGCCGTCCGCCTCGAACGAGTTGCAAGCCATGAAGCGCGGCCGAGGCAAGCTCAGGGCAAAAGCATCATGCACCCGGGGTTGACGGGAAGTCTCCTAAGGTACTGTTAGGATTTTGCGGCCTTACATTCCGTGGCGCCATGGAGAACCCAGCTCTCTACGGCCCTCGCAGGCCGCTCCCATGTGCTCAATGAGTTATAGACCGTTACGCTCGATGAAGTAGAAGTGCTTTCCTTAATGTCTATGACTAGGTAGGTATCAACCCCGGCCCCGCCATGAAGCGCAACTGAAACGTTGCCGGATTTAATATCTGTGTATAAGTCGCCATCAACGACCATTTGCGCCGTAATCATGCCGGTCGCGAAGCATTCTCTAGCTTGATGCAGGACGGTCCTGTAAACAGCTTGATATGGCTCGGAGGCCTTGAATGTGTATTCACCACTGTGCTTCTCGCGTACTCCCTGCATTGTCGCAGGGGCGCACGCATTCAAGAGGAAAATAAGAACTAGAAGAGCGCATTTGCGAGGAGCTTCCATGATTGATCCTAACGCTGGAGTTAAGCGGCGCGCGGCTTTTCGCGCGTCTGCTTGGACGACGGGTTAGGCTTCACGAGCCAGTCAATCAGTTTCTCGTGCACGCGGTACATAGGGCAGTTGCCCGGCGTGATATCGGTGATGAATTCGTGCCGCGCCAAGTGGAGAACCGCTGGGTGAAGATCCGGAAGCTCGTCTGTGTGGAACTCGAAACATGGCTCGGAAATTAACGCGATAGTGGTATTGCTTGGCTTGACGAAGAAGGCTCTAACATTCTTTCCTTCGGCGCTACAGAACGACCCGCGCATGTCTGCGATGACTGCGGGGAAGCGCGCCTCAATGTCTTGCCAGAGCTTCGTTTGTTCTTTGGCAAGTTTCTTATCCCGACGTGCGTCGGTGTACTTGTCCGCGAAATAGTTGCCCGCAGCACCAGTGGCGGCGCCGATCAGAAAACTTATGCTTACCGACAGAACATCCATATGAAGCCTAACGCTAAGTAGATTTCAAACTGAAGTCTAATCCAGCAGCCTATCGCGTGTCCCTGATGCAACAGTTCTCGGCTGTGGTGTTGCAAATCAACACCTTGGGCAGTCCCGAACAGCCTAATCCAGCAGCCTAATCCCGCAGTGTTTTGGACGCCTTGCTTCGCGTCACTCGGCTTCCACCTTCTTCAGGAATCCGATCAGCCCATCGAAGTAAACCTGCTGGTCGTCGTACATCGCCATGTGGCTTCCCTTCGGGCATAGCAGAAACTGTCCGTGCGGGAGTTTCTTCGCCATGCTGGCCATGTATTTCGGATCCATCGTGTCGTACTGCGCGCCGATCACCAGGGTGGGGACGGTGATGCGGTGCAGGTCCTTGCTGCGGTCCCAGTTCAGCAGGCGGCCGCTGGCGCCCAGTTCGCTGGGGCCCTGCATCAGGGTGTAGATCTGCTCGTTGATGTGGCCGAACGAACGGGTGACGGGTTCGGGCCATTGCGCCTGTGGCATGCGCAACACGTGCTGCTCGTAGTGCATCGGGCCGAGGATGGCCATGTAACGGGGGTCGCTGGTGTGGTGTTCGGCTTCGAGCTTTTTCACTACGGCGAGCTTTTCCTGGTCCATCGCCGGCATCAATACGTTGTTCGCGTATTCGTTGTACCGCGGGATGGAGTCGACCATGTTGGAGATCACCAGGCACTTCAGGTGCTGCTGGTATTTCAGTGCGTACTCCATGGCCAGGATGCCGCCCCAGGACTGGCCGAGCAGGCAGAAGTTGTCCTTGTCCAGGTGCAGCGCCTGGCGTACCTGTTCGACTTCGTCGACGTAGCGGTCAATGGTCCACAGGGATGTGTCTTTCGGCTGGTCGCTGTAGGCCGAGCCGAGTTGGTCGTAGTAGTAATACTCGATGCCGGCGCCCGGGAAATAGCTGTCGAACGCCTCGAAGTATTCGTGGGTGGCGCCGGGGCCGCCGTGCAGCAGCAGGACTTTCAGTTTCGGGTTGTTGCCCACGCGCTTGGTCCAGACGTGGAACGTGCCCCTGGGCGTGGTGATCGGGATCATCTTCACGCCGCCGGCAAGCACGTCGTCGCGACCGCTGTTGTCGAAGTAGGCGGAGCCCGGTGTGGTGGCGGGCGTGCCCGCGTTGACGGCGGCGGCCATGACGAGCAGCAGCCCGGACATCAGGACGGTGATGCAGCGTTTCATCGTTGTTTCCCCTGGGTGGCTGATCGCACTATGCGACGCCACCGACGCGGGGGCAACCGTGGGGCCGATGCCCGAGGAAGTCTTCCGGCGCGTTCAGCCGTCCAGATATTTCGCCTTGATCACGGTCATGTCCTTTTGGCAGGTGCAGCCGTGCAACGGGCGCGTGGTCCCGCTGGAAGTGTTTTGCTTCACCGGCTCCGAGCCGACCGCTGTCGGAGGCGAGCTACAGCAGGACGAGTTCATCGATCGCGCCGCCATTCTTCGCGTGGCAGCTGATCGTCGCGTTGGTGTCGCCGTGGTTGAACTGCAGCGGCAGCCTGATCCGGGTGACGGTGCCGTCGTCGACGAGGGTGGTGGCATCGCCATGCGAGCGGTACGGGCCCCAGTTGTTGCGGACCAGTGCTTCCCACATCGAGATCAGCATCTTCTGTTGCTGCTCGTCCTGCAGTGACGGGCCCATCTCGGCCTTGGCGGCGGCGTAGTCGTTGCGGCCGAGCGCGTCGAGCATGGTGGCGGCCCGCGCTGCGCAGCTCCCGGGCGCTGCCTGGGCACTGCCGATGCCGATGAGAAGAAAGGCGATGCCGCTGGTCAGTCGGCGCATGGGCGGATTCCCGGTGGTGAATGGTCGGGTCAGCGTCGCTGGCCGTCGGGGTTGAAGGTCCAGCTCACTTCCGCTTTCAGCGGCACGTTGGGCAGGCTGATGTAGCTGACCGGGCCGCTCACGGTCTGCAGCTTCGGGAAGATCTTGTGGCCGCCCTGGGGACCATCGAGCCGGGCCGCCACGAGATCCTTGAGGTGGATCTCTGGAATGGTCACCCGCCGCTGGTAGGGCGGGATGTGCGGGTTGAATTCGTTGATGGTCACTTCGACTTCGACTGAAGGCATCTGCACGTCGTAGGTCTTCCCGCCGTCGTGGGTGATCAGGGTGAAGTTGCCGTCCTCGTCGCTGCAGTCGACCTTGCGCTTGCCGATGCGCGTGGCATGGCCGCTGACCATGACCGAAACGCCTTCGCCGTCGTCGGCACGGCCGGTATGTGCCGAACTGTCGTCGACGCTGGCGCTTCCCTGGCAAGGCGTCTGGAAGCGATGGGTCCAGGCGGTGTCGCCGCCGATGGCTGCAATCGTGTCTTGCGCTTCGCGATTCAATGCCTGCCGCTGGTCGGGCGACATCGCGCTGACGGCGCGCATCAGGCAGGCCTGGTCTTCGCCGCAGGCTTCGGCGGCTTTCTGCAGCGACATCATCTGTGCGCCGCCGGCCATTGCATTCGGGTCATTGGTGACGCTGCCATGCATGCGCACGGTGGCCTCGAACTGGCGCGCGATCGTCACCTGGCCGTGGGCTTGGCCGGCGCTCGTTTCGGCGTGTCCGCTCAGCACGATGCGGTAGGTCAGCGTGCCATCGGGAACCTTGCGGTCGACGTCGGCGGCGCTGGCGCCGAAGGTGACGACGAGGGCCAGCAGGCACAGCGCCGCCGACGACCGACGTGCGCGGGATGGAGGAAACGGGTTGCGGCTGGACATGGTTCGCTCCGGATGAACGTCGGCGGGAATCGCCGTCTGCATTGACGACGATCGGCCGGAGCGAATCTTGAGGACGAGCTGACGAACCGCTTACGAAATCTTACTGCCCGGACAATCAGTGGCTTGGGCGGGGAAAGGTCGCGCGGGTGTTCAGCGGGCGGGGTTGGCCAAGGCGGCGAGTGTGGCGCTGCGCAGTTGTTCGAGACGCGCGGCGGCACGGGCATGGCCGGCGGCGTCGCGGCCCGCTGCCCAATCGCGATACATGCGCAGCAGGTCCGCGTGGTTGTCGCGGGCGGGATCGAAGCCGGCCAGGGCGGTCTCCGCCGCCGCGGCGGAATGCAGATGTCCGGCGACGACCAGGCCCACGAAGCGCAGGTCGTTGTGCTGCGGATCATCCGCCGTGGGCGTGGCGGCGGCTGCCTGCAGTGCGTTCACGGCTTCCTCGGATCGGTTGACCGCGGCTGCGGCGATGGCGCGGATGAGTTGCCGGGTGTAGTCGAACGTGGCCGGGTTCTTCTGCGCGGCCGCCAGCGCATCGGCCTGTGTCGACAGCGCGGCGACCGATTTGGGGTCCGCCTGCAGCGCCGCGGCGGCCTGGCTTTCCCAGATGGCGAGCAGCAACGCGGGGTCCTGCTTGCCATCGACCAGCGCCGCGGCCTGGCGGCAATAGTCGAGGGCGGCGTCGGCATTGCCGTCGTACCACGTCTGGCCGGCGCTCAGCATCAGCGCCAGCGACTGCCAGACGGCGTTGTGCTGGCTGCTGCCCAGGTTGCGCAGTTGTTGGGCGATGGGCGCTACGCGTTCAACAAGGCCGGCGTCGAGCAGGATGCGGGCTTGCTGGTCGCCGCTGGCGAAGGCCAGCAAGCTGTCGCCTTGCTGTTGCGCACGCTGGTAGAGCGAGGTGAACAGCGGCAGGGCTTCGATTGCGCGATCCTGCTGCATCAGGTCGAGCGCGACGTTGTAGGTATCGCCCAGCGCGTTGCGCTCGTTGCCGATCGCTTCGCTGGCGGCGAGCGCGGCGCGGTCAGCCCGCTCCCTGCCGGCGAGGTCGCCGCGGGCGCCGGCGAGGAACGCTTCGCTGTTGTGCAGGTCGGCCTCCAGCCGATGCAGGCCATGCTGCGCGACCAGCTCGCGCGCATGCTGCAGCTCGCTCTGCGCCAGCGGCGTGCGTTCCAGCCGGCCCGCGGTGTTGACGGTTTTCAGGGCGATCGCGGCTTGCAGATCGGGCGTGCCGGCTTGTGCGGCGAATGATGCGGCTTCCTGCAGATCAGCCAGGGCCTCGGCGTGATGGTGCTGGTTGAATGCGAGGTTGCCCAGTTGCAGCAGTGCCTGCGCGATCATCGAGGCGTCCTTGCCGGCGCGTGCCTGCGCCAGCAGCGCGCGCAAGGTCGCGCCACCCTCGTTAAGTTGATTCGTGTTGATCTGCGCCTGGCCCAGGCGCAGGCGCGCGGACGGAAAGTCGGGGTCGCCTTTCGCCACCAGCAGGAAATAGGGTTTCGCGTTCGCCCAGTCGCCATGCATCGCAAGGTCGATGCCGCGGGCGTAGGTCTGGGCCAGGTAGGCATCGCGCGGCGTGGCGGCCGGTGCCGCTGGCGTGCTGCCGTCGAGCTTCAGCGCACGGCGCATGCGCGGCACTGCGTTGACGCCCAGCGTTCCGGGATCGCTGCCGCGCAAGGTGAGGGTGGTTCCGGTCTGGCCGGCGCCGGTGTCGACGTGCAGGGAGAGTTCGTAGAGATGATCGGCAAGCCGGTGCAAGTCGCCGCTGACCAGGATGCTGGCGCCGGTGACGAAACGCAGGTGCTCGGTTTCCGACCGGCCCTTCGGCGGAACATAGTCGACGATCCGGCCGACCTGCAGCGGGTCGACGACGTCGATCCCCGGCGCAGCGGCGAGCAGGTTGGCCATCAGGCCGGGCAGGCCCCGCGCGGTCCAGTCCAGCGTGGCGTCGCCGGTGTCGTTGTCGATCGGCAGCAGGGCCACGCGTGGTGGCGGTGGCACTGGCGGCGCCATGCCGCGCGGGATGAGCCACAACGACAGCGCACCCAGCACGGCCAGCGCGGCGAACCCTAGCCACTGGCGATATCGCCGCGGCGATGATGGTGCGAGCGCGGGCGCTTCGTCCGCGATGTCGTCCTCCGCGGCGGGCGTCTCTTCCGTGGTCAGCTCGACCGGCGCCACCCATTGCAGGCCGCGGCCGTACACGGTGCGGATCACCGCCTGGCGTTCGCCATCATCGTCGAGCGCGCGGCGCGCCTTGTGCAGCAACTGGCTGAGCGCGGCGTCGGTGATCGGCCGGTGGCCCCACAACGCGGTGATGACTTCCTGCTTGCCCAGCGCGCGCTCGCGGTTTTCGAGCAGCAGCAGGATCAGGTCGAACACCTTGGCTTCGATGTCGACCTTGCAGCCGTTGCGATGCAGCCGTCGCGTGGCCGGCGCGATGGTGTGCATCCCGCATCGATAAACGCCAGCATTATCCTGCATGCCCCCTCCGCTCGCTTCCTGATGGCGTGAAGCCGGTCAGGGATCCCCGCCATGAGCCCCGATGTTTAGCATATTGCGCTGGTGATGGCTCGATCGGGCCGTCTTTTGCCCGGAGGCTGCCGGCTATCGATCAACGCGGCACGCGATAGCCGCCGGGCACGCCGTTCGGGCTCAGGGTGATTTGCCACAGCTGGTCGCGGCGGCTGCGGAACACCGCGGAGGAGACCGCGAGGTAGTAGCGCCACATGCGGCGGAAGCGTTCGTCGTAGCTGGCCGGCAGGCTCGGCCACGCCGCTTCGATGTTGGCGCGCCACGCGGTCAGGGTGCGGTCGTAGTCGGCGCCGAAGTTGTGCCAGTCCTCGATCACGAACAGGTCTTCCAGCGCTGTGGTGACCTGGCTGGCGGCGGGGATCATCGAGTTGGGGAAGATGTATTTCTCGATCCACGGGTCGGTCTGTGCCGGCGCGCGGTTGCTGCCGATGCAGTGCAGCAGCGACAGTCCGTCGTCCTTGAGGCAGCGGCGCACGGTCTCGAAGTAGGCGCGGTAGTTCTTGCCGCCGACGTGCTCGAACATGCCGATGGAGAACACCGCGTCGAACTGCTCGTTGATGTCGTGATAGTCCTGCAGGCGGATTTCGATCGGCAGGCCGGCGCACAGTTCGCGCGCGTAGTCGGCTTGCTGCTGCGAGACGGTGATGCCGACGCCTTCGACGCCGTAACGCTCGGCGGCATATTTCAGCGCCTCGCCCCAGCCGCAGCCGATGTCCAGCACGCGCTGGCCGGTTTTCAGCTGCAGCTTGCGGCAGACCAGGTCGAGCTTGGCCGCCTGCGCGTCGTCGAGGTTGTCGGCCCTGGCCCAGTAGCCGCAGGAGTACACCAGTCGCTTGCCCAGCATGGCCTGGAACAGGTCGTTGCCGAGGTCGTAGTGGGCCTTGCCGATCTCGAACGCGCGCTCGCCGCGCTGCAGGTTGATGAAGCGCGCCTTGAGGTGGGCGAGCAGGGTGTCCAGCGTCTTCAGCTCCTGGTCGAGCCCCGCGGTGAGGAGGCGCGTGCACAGGCCGGGCAGGTCGTCCGCGTCCCACCAGCCGTCCATGTAGGCTTCGCCCAGACCCAGCGAGCCATGCGCGAACACCCGCGGATACAGGCGGTCGTCGTGCACGCGCAGGTCGATCGGCGCGTTGCCGTCGATGTGGATGCCGGCCTGTTCGAGCAACTGGCTGGCGCGGTCTTTCAGATCGTCCTGACTCATGGAGTGCCTCGCGGCGGATGGTTCGAATGGTTCCGGTGATCAGTGCTTGCCGAGCATTTCGAAGTCTGCCGGCCAGCGCGCATACGTGGCGTCGACGCCCGCGTCGCGCACCAGTTGCAGCAGTGTCGCGGCCTGTTCGTCGCGCAGCAGGAACTCGATCTTCACCGGCAGGTCGTCGGCCAGTTCGAAGAACTGCTCCTCGTGCAGCACGCCATGCCGGCCGAAGCCCGCGATGGCGCGGAACACCGAGCCGCCGCCGATGCCGCGCTGCTTCGCCTGCTCCAGCAGCCATTCGGACAGCAGCACGCCGTCGTGTCTGGCGCGGGAGTGGCAGTAGAAGGTCAGGTGCACGCCTCGTTGCAGGTTTTGCGGGTTCATGCGGATGCCCGGTCAGTGGCGCAGCAGGCTGCGGGTGAGCGCGATGCCGAGCACGGTCATCGCCAGCGAGCCGATCACGTGCACCGCGACATGGCCGCTGAACCACAGGTACTGCTGGCGCAGCAGCAGGGTGGCGGATTCGGCGGAGAAGGTGGAAAAGGTGGTGAGGCCGCCGAGGAAGCCGGTGAACACGAACAGCCGCAGTGCGGGCGGCAGCGCCTGGAAGTGATCGAACAGGCCCATCACGCAGCCCATCAGCAGTCCGCCGGCGAGGTTCGCCGCCAGGGTGCCCAGCGGCAGGGTGGGGAACATCGGGTTGAGCAGGATGCCCAGTCCCCAGCGCAGCCAGCAGCCGATGGCGCCGCCGATGCCGATTGCCACGAATCCGGTAAAGCCCACGAGCGCGCCTCCTGACGGGAATGTGTCCGGTTCCGCGGTGGCAGGCACGCCTGCACCGCCGGAAGCCGGGGGAGCAGGCATCATCAACTTCAACACAAGGAGCGCGAGAAGCGGTTTGTCCCGGGGGGAGCGAGCATTCCGGAACGGGAGGCATGCCATCTCCCATGGCGAACATCCTAGTCGATCCGGCCGCCCCGACGTCAAGGGTGGCCCTATAATGCGCGACCCGCCGCGACCAGCATGCCGTCATGACTCCAGCCCAGCGCACCGTGCGACGCAGCCTGCCATGGCTGCTGGCCGGGCTGTCGATGATCGGGCCGTTCTCGATCGACGCGGTGTTCCCGGCGTTCCCGCTGATCGGTGCGCGTTTCCAGGTCGACGACACGGCGCTGCAGCAGCTGGTCAGTGCGTACCTGCTCACCTACGCGGTGATGAGCCTGTTCCACGGCGCGATCTCCGATGCGATCGGGCGCAAGCCGGTGATCGTCACCGGCATGCTGGTCTACGCGCTGGCGTCGGTGGGCGCGGCTTCGTCCACCTCGTTCGCGATGCTGCTGGCCTGTCGCAGCCTGCAGGGCATGTGCGCGGGCGCCGGCCTGGTGGTTGGCCGGGCGGTGATCCGCGACAGCCTGGAAGGGCCGGCGGCGCAGCGGCTGATGTCGCAGGTGATGATGATCTTCGGCGTGGCGCCGGTGATCGCGCCGATGATCGGCGCCCTGTTGCTGCCGCTGGGCGGCTGGCACGGCATCTTCTGGCTGCTGGCCGGCTTCACCCTGCTGCTGGCGGTGGCCCTGCTGACCTTGCTGGACGAAACGCATCCGCCGGAGCGGCGTTCGTGCTTCGCGCCGCGGCCGTTGCTGGCCGGCTACCTGGCGTTCGCGCGGGAGCGCTCGTTCTGGCCGCTGCTGGTTTCCAGTTCGGTCAATTTCGCCGGGCTGTTCCTCTACATCTCCTCCGCGCCGCGCATCGTGCGCGAGCTGCTGCATCTTTCGGCGCAGGGTTTTCCATGGCTGTTCGTGCCGGTGGTGATCGGCTTGATCAGCGGCGCGTGGCTGTCCGGGCGGATGGCCGAACGCTGCAGCGCCAAGCGCACGGTGAGCCTGGGCTACGCGTCGATGCTGCTGGCCTGCGCGTTGCACGTGCTGATGGCGCTGCTGTTTCCGCAGCCGCGCCTGCCGTGGTCGATGCTGCCGCTGATCCTGCACGGCATCGGCGTGCAGCTGGCGTTCCCCACGCTGACCCTGCTGTTGCTGGATCGCTTTCCGCACCATCGCGGCGGCATCTCCTCGGTGCAGGCGTTTGCCAGCCTGCTGTTGTGCGGCTTCGTGGCCGGCGTGGTGTCGCCGCTGCTGTCGGCCAGCATGCTGCAGCTGGCGCTGGGTGCGTCGCTGCTGACCGTGCTGGGCGTGCTGGCCTGGGGCTGGTACCACGGCGTGACCCGCGAGGCCGTGTTGCCGGTCAGCGGTGCCGATGCGGCGGCGGTGATGGCCGCGGAGATCGCCGAGCCGCGCTGAACGAAGAGGCTCAGGCCGCGGGCAGGCTTGCGGCAGGCGCATGCGCGATCGGCACCACCGCCTCGACCGACATCAGCACCGTGGCGCTGGCCAGCGCGCGAACCAGCGACGGCGAACGATAGCTGCTGTCGGCAAGCCATCGCTGCCACACCGACTCGTCGACCTTCTCGTTGACGCCGGTGCCGAGCAGGCGATCGATCGGCGGCTTGAACTCCTTGTACAGGCCGCTCATGAATTCCCGGTACGAATTGCGCGGCACGCCGGTGTACGCGTCGGCGGCGGGCAGCAGCAGCCTGCCGCACGCCAGGCCGGCGTCGATGGCCTTGCGCTGCAGCCAGGCCAGCGGCAGGTCGGGCAGGGGGTCGGGCTTGCGGCCGGCGCCGTCGCAGTCGTTGCCGCCGCCGACGTCCGAATGCGAGCCGATGAACCAGCGCTGCTCGATCTCGATCTGCTCGTTCTTCTTGGAGGTAAGCGATTCGCCCGGCTTCACCGTGTACGGATTGCGCGTCCACACCGCGGGCGCGAAGTCGGCCCGATGCTCGTCCAGCGCCAGGGCCTGGTAGGCGTATTTCACGATACGGCTCAGCTCGGTGTCGTGGAACCGGTAGCGCGCCCGGGCATACGGAAACCATGAGGCGGTGTCGGGAATGCCCAGCGAGCCGACCGTGTCCCACACGCCGATGAAGTGGATGTCCACCTCGATCGAATGCTCGGCGCGATAGGCGGCCGCGACGTCGCCGTCGGGTTTGCTGGAGGCGTCGCGATAGAGGTCGTAGGCGGCGGACACGTCGGACTTCGCCACCTTGTCGTCGTTGCCGCAGCGGAGCAGGCCGCATTTGCGGATCAGCCCGGCGAGGCTGCGCGCGGTGTAGGCGCCGCGACTGAAGCCGAACAGGAAGATGCGGTCGCCCGGCTGCCATTGCTCGCACAGCCAGCGGTAGCCATCCAGCACGTTGCCGGACAGGCCGTAGCCGAACGCGCCGCCGAGCAGGTGGCTGATGCCGCGCGTCACGCCCACGCCGGGAATGTAGTTGACCAGTTGCGGGTGGCCGTGGGCGTCGAGCGGTGCGATCAGCTGGCGCAGGCGTTCCACATTGGTGTTGGATTCGGGCTTGTTCCAGGTGCCGTCGAACAGCAGCACCAGCTGGCGCGTGGCCATGATGTCCTCCGGCGCGCTGCGCAAGGGAATGCCTGGGCCGATTCTAGGGCAATGGCTGCGGGTGGCCAGTGCCGCGGGGAGGTTGCCGGGGATGGTGCCGCGCGTGCGTGGCGGCTGCTGGCGCTTAGCGCGATATGGACATCCATTTGACGCGCGCTGGACCTGGCCGGGTCCAGGCTGGCCGCGGTTCCCAGCCGGAGCATGTCATGCCCTACAAGACCGTCAGCGAATTGCCCGAGTCCGTGCGCGACCACGTGCCGAAGCACGCCCAGGAGATCTACAAGGAAGCGTTCAACAGCGCCTGGGACGAATACGCCGACAGCGACGAGCGTCGCGGCGACGAATCACGCGAGGAGGTGGCGCACAAGGTGGCGTGGTCGGCGGTGAAGAAGAAGTACGACAAGGGCAGCGACGGCGACTGGCATGCGAAGTAGCCTGCCGGCCGTGGCGCATCAGGCGTGGGGCAGGTCACGCGCCCTGAGGAACTCGCGCGCCTCCGTGGCATCGCCTTCGAACCAGGCGCGGGTCGAGCCCAGCCGGAACGAGTAGCCCCAGGCGTCCATGTCGGTCATCAGGCGTTCGCGGCCGACACCGGGGAGCCGGTCGGCCAGCACGATCTGCAGGTAGCAGGTGGCGTCCTCTTCCTCGACCGAGTCGGTCGCGTCGGTATGCACCGTTGCGCGTTTTTCCTCGGGAAGCACGATCAGGTGGCCTGCCTCGTGCAACAGCGAATGCACCGGCGTGTCATCGCGCGCGTAGACCGTGGTGCCGATGATGCCGGCCTCGCGCTCACCCCAGAAACTGCCGGGAATCGGCGTGTCGTGGGCCACCCGTTCGAGCGTCAATCCGAACTGCGCGAGCAGCGCGGCCGGATCGGCGAAACCGATCTGGCCGACGCAGAGCACGCTGTCGGCCGGATCGCTGGCGGTGGAATGGGTGTCGGGGTGCATGGGGCGCGACGCGCGGACGATCCGGAATGAAGAGCGCCGGGCCGCGCGTGGCGGCCCGGCATGGATTTGGCGTGGGTGCTCAGCCGCTCTGGGCTTCGCTGCCGGCCGGCAGCTTGCCGTCGGGCAGGGTCACCGAGAGTTCGAGGATCTCGTGGCCGCTGTCGCGCTCGAAGTTGATGTTGATCGCATCGAGATCGACGTGGACGTACTTCTTGATCACTTCGAGCAACTCGTTGCGCATCATCGGCAGGTAGTCCGGCGCACCACGGGTGGAGCGCTCCTGCGCCACGATGATGCGCAGGCGCTCGCGCGCCACGCTGGCGGTGGCCTCGGGCTTGCGCTTGAGGAAATCGAGAATGCCCATCGTGATCAACCTCCGAACACGCGCTGGAGAAAGCCCTTCTTGGGCACGTCGATGAAGCGCAGCGGGCGCTCTTCGCCGAGGATGCGGGCCACGGTGTCGCTGTATGCCTGGCCGGCCAGCGAGTTGGCGTCGACGATGACCGGGATGCCGTTGTTGGAGGCGGTCAGCACGTTCTCCGACTCGGGGATCACGCCCACCACCTGGATGCCGAGGATTTCCTCGACGTCCTTCACGCTGAGCATTTCGCCGATGGCGACGCGGGCCGGGTTGTAGCGGGTCAGCAACAGGTGCTGGATGATCGGTGGCTCACCCTTCTCGGCGCGCCGGGTCTTGCTGGCCAGCAGGCCCAGGATGCGATCCGAGTCGCGCACCGAGGAGACTTCCGGGTTGACCACCACCACCGCATGGTCGGCGAAGTACATCGCCAGGTGGGCGCCTTTCTCGATGCCGGCGGGCGAGTCGCAGACCACGTAGTCGAAGCCGTCCTCGGACAGGCCGTCGAGCACCTTCTCGACGCCTTCCATGGTCAGCGCGTCCTTGTCGCGGGTCTGGCTGGCGGCCAGCACGTACAGGTTGTCGTAGCGCTTGTCCTTGATCAGCGACTGTTTCAGCGTGGCTTCGCCGTGCACGACGTTGACGAAGTCGTACACCACGCGCCGCTCGCAACCCATGATCAGGTCGAGGTTGCGCAGGCCGACGTCGAAGTCGATCACGGCGACTTTCTTGCCGGCCATGGCCAGGCCGGTGGCGAGGGAGGCGCTGGTCGTCGTCTTGCCGACGCCGCCTTTGCCGGAGGTGACAACGATAATCTCAGCAGTCAAGGGCCCATCTCCGCAGGTTTGTTTTTGTTGTGGGTGATCACAGCCTGGCGATCATCAGTTTTTCGCCGTCGAGCCAGCATTGCACGGACTGGCCCTCGAGGTCGCCGGGAATCTGTTCGAACACGCGGTACTGGCCGGCGATCGCCACCAGTTCGGCGCGGAAGTCGGAAACGTAGATGCGAGCCTTCTCGTCGCCCTGCGCACCGGCCATGGCGCGGCCGCGCAGGCCGCCGTAGATGTGGATGTTGCCGTCGGCGATCACCTCGGCGCCGTTGGCCACCGCGCCGGTGACGATCAGGTCGCGGTCGCGGGCGTAGATCTGCTGGCCGGAACGGATCGAGCCGGCGTGATGCTGGGCGCCCACGTTGCCGGAGGCCGGTGCCGAAAGAATCGGTTCGCGCGCCGCCGCCGGGGTGGGCTCGCTGGGGGGCGCGGTGGCGGCCGGCGCCCCCGCGGCCGGTTCGTAGGCCGCACGGAACTTGGCGATCAGCGGCAGCCCCATCCGTTTGGCCAGCGCCTCGGTCTCGCTGGTGCCGTAGGCCAGCCCCACCGGCAACATGCCGGCGCTGCGCACCGCTTCGAGCAGTGCGTCGACGGTGCCGTCGTCGGGCAGGTCGAGCAGGTGGCTGAGGTCCAGCACCACGGCGGCGCGGGCGAACATCTGCGGCGCGGCGCGCACGCGGCGTTCCAGTTCGTCGCACAGGGCGGCGGCATCGACCCGGCGCACCCGCACGCAGGCAAGGCCGACCTGGCCGAAGCGCAGGTCACAGGCGTCGGTGGCATCCATGCTTGCGTTCATGCGTGCCGCTCCCCGGCCAGGCGGAGCGGATGCGGCCGGGCGGTGTCCGGGCGTTCGCGTTCGGCCAGCCACGGCACGTCGGGCAGGCCACCTTTCTCGAGCCAGGTGTCGCGCACATAAGCGTAGCTGGGCAGGTCGCGGGCCAGCAGGCTGACCTGCGGGCCGTGCTCGCCCATGCGCTGCTGGCCGACTTCCTGGAAACCGTAGGTGCCGTGGAACAGCACGACCACGTCGTCGCGCGGCTCCAGGAACACTTCGCAGGTGAGCAGCGGCACGCGCACCTCGGCGTAGCTGTGCACGTCGCAATAGAAGATGCGGCCCAGCCCGTGGCGGCGGTAGGCGTTGGCGATCACGATGCGGTCGATGTACAGGAACTGCGGATAGTGCTCGGCGAACCAGCGATAGTTCGGGCTGTCGTAATCGCCGCCTTCGCGCAGCGCGATCAGGAAGCCGGCCAGCTGGCCGTCGATTTCGGCCACGCGGAAATATTCGGCGTGCTCGTGGAAATAGCGCAGCTGGGCAGGATCCAGTGCGAGGATGGAGCGACCGGCAGCGTTGTTGAGCGCCAGTACGGCATCCAGGTCGTGCTCGCGCACGTCGCGGATGGCAAGGGCCATTCGTTGCTCCGCAAGGGTGGATTCGGGGACGAGAGGCGACCGCTGCCTCGCGCAATGCCGCATTATGACATGCGCGGCAGGCCCTTACATCTCGCAAGGGCACATGTAAAAGCTTTGTAAAGCCGTTGTGCGGCGACAGCCGTGACCTGGCCGGGCATGACTTCTCGCGCATTGCGCGAATTCCCCGCGCAGCCAATGATGCGGGGATGCGCTGGCCCTTCTTCAACCATATCCGCCTGCTTCGCTATGCGGGCTTCTTCACCTATCTGTCGGTGGGGACGCCGCTGGTCACGAACTGGGCCACCGAACGGCTGACCCAACTGCAGCGGCCGAATTTTTCGCTGCTGCTGTGGACGCTGTGTTACCTGATCTTCGGCTTGATGTACTGGCTGCTGACCAGCAACCTCGGTTCGCGCCGCTACCCGGTGCTGAAACTGCTCGGGCTGACGCTGATGACAGCCGCCGCCGTGGCGGTGGGCTGGTACAGCCACAGCGGCCTGTCGGCGATGCTGATGGTGGTCGCCTCGCTGGTGCTGCCGTGGCTGCTGCCGTTCTCGCTGGCGGTGTTCTGGCTGGTGCTGCAGCACCTGAGCCTGGTGGCGATCTTCGCCACCTTCCCCGAATACGATCACAGCGTCGCCTTGGGGTTTCTCCAGGCCAGCATCTACCTGGGCATCTCGGTGCTGGTGTTCGTGACCTCGACGGTCGCCAGCCAGCAGGCCGAGCAGCGCGACGTGCAACGGCGGCTGAATTCCGAGCTGCGCGCCACCCGCGCCCTGCTGGCCGAATCCAGCCGCATCGCCGAACGCATGCGCATCGCGCGTGACCTGCATGACCTGATCGGCCACCACCTGACCGCGTTGAGCCTGAACCTCGAGGTGGCCAGCCACCTCACCAACGAAGCGGCCGGCGCCCACGTGCGCAAGGCGCAGAGCACCGCCAAGGTGCTGCTGGCCGACGTGCGCGAGGTGGTCAGCGAACTGCGCCAGGACGACGCGATCGACCTGACCCAGGCCTTGCGGGGACTGGCCGAGGGCGTGCCCGGCCTCGACGTGCACGTGGTGATGCCGCCACGTTTCAGCGTGGAGGACCCGCGCCGTGCCCAGGTGCTGCTGCGCTGCGCCCAGGAGATCATCACCAATGCCGCGCGCCACGCCGGCGCCCGCAACCTGTGGCTGAATTTCGCCTATGCCGGGGAAAACCTGATCGGCCTGCATGCGCGCGACGACGGCCGCGGCGCCGAGAACGTCGCGCCGGGCAACGGCCTGTCCGGCATGCGCGAGCGGCTGGCCGAGTTCGGCGGCAGCCTGACCCTGGACAGCGCGCCGAGCCAGGGATTTGCGCTGACCGTGCGGCTGCCGCTGGGGGAACATGCCGCGCTGGCGCATGCGCCGACCCGGCTTGAGCCACCAGCGCTCAATGTGTCGTAATCTCTGCCGTCTGCGCCGGGGTGCGAAAGTGCGTCGGTGTTGGCAGCGGGGCCCTGCGCCAGCTGCCAGCATCCCATCGTCAAGCCACAGTTTTCCCGAGGATCCGCGATGATTTCCGTTTGTCTCGTCGACGACCAGAATCTGGTTCGCCAGGGCGTCCGTTCGCTGCTGGACCTGGCCGAGGACATCCGTGTGGTGGCCGAGTGCGCCGACGGCGCCCAGGCCGTGCAGGATATTCCGCGGATCAAGCCCGACGTGGTGCTGCTGGACCTGCGCATGCCGAACATGAGCGGGCTGGAAGTGCTGCAGGCGCTGTCCGCCCGCAACGAACTGCCGCCCACGATCATCCTGACCACCTTCGATGACGACCAGCTGGTGCTGCAGGGCCTCAAGGCCGGCGCCCGCGGTTACCTGTTGAAGGACGTCTCGCTGGAGCAACTGGTCGAGGCCGTGCGCACGGTGGCCGCCGGCGGCTCGCTGGTGGCGCCGATGGTGACCCAGCGGCTGATGGCCGGGGTGTCGCGTATGCAGAACAACTTCACCAGCCTCGAGCAGCCCGACCCGCTGACCGAGCGCGAGACCGAGATCCTGCGGTTGCTGTCCGGCGGCTACAGCAACAAGGAGATCGCCAATTCGCTGAAGGTGGCCGAGGGCACGGTGAAGAACCACGTTTCCAACATCCTTTCCAAGCTGGGCGTGCGCGACCGCACGCGGGCCGTGCTGAAGGCGCTGGAAATGGGCATCGTCTGATGCCCGCCCGGGTGCAGGGCGCCCGGATGCGCCGTTTCAACGGGCTTTGGCCGGGCGTTTTTCGACCCTGCGCGGAGGCCGTCCGGGCGGATAGCGTTCCAGCCCGTGAGCAAGTAACATCCGTAGCTTCGGCGTTTGCCGACCCCCTGCCATGGCCCTCGGACCCCACCGAAGGGCGGGTTCGCGCGGAAGGCCGGGGCAACACTATCTAGGTATGGCGTAAAGACGCTTCGGAGAACTCTGGAATGATGCGTGTCTTTGAATTTCTTGTTGCCCTGGTCATCGTTGCGGTGCTCGGTGTCCTGGCGGCTGTGGTCATGCCCGGCAGCGGTCATGTGGAACGCCAGCTGGTCATCGGCAAGGACATGCGTCAGGTCTATGACGTGCTCGACAACTACCGCCGGCTGCCGGACTACTCGGTGCTGCGCTCGCTCGACCCCAAGGTGCAGTTCGCGTTCTCCGGCAAGGCCTACGGCCCGGGCGCCGAGATCAGCTGGACCACGACGGATGCCAAGCTGGGCAATGGTGGCCTGACCATCGCCAGCGCCACGCCCGAGTTCGACCAGATCGACGGCAACACCAAGAGCGCCAGCATCATCTGGAACCTGGACAACGACTGGCGCGGCCTGGACAAGCACTTCACGCTGGATCTGGAGCGCCAGGGCAACCGCGGCCAGCTGACCCAGGTGACCTGGTCGTATGACGTGTCCTACGGCTGGAACCTGATCAACCGCTTTGCCAATCTCTACATCCACGGCGATCCGGACTCCTTCATCCAGTTCAGCCTGAACAACCTGCAGAACGTGCTGGCCGGCGTGCCGAACATCGACTACAGCCAGCTGATCCCCTACATCGAACAGACCCAGCCCACTCCGGTGCTGCTGGTGTCGAGCTCGATCCAGCGCAAGGACGGCCTGGAAGGTCTGGACGACGCGGTGGCCAAGGCGACCACGGAAATCCAGGCGGCCGCCAAGAAGCTCGGCGTGAACATCACCGGCTCGCGCATCCTGATCACCACCAACTACGGTGACCAGACCTACAGCTTCGACGTGGCGTTCCCGATCGACAGCAGCACGCTGACCGTGAATGGCCAGAGCGAGCAGCTCACCGCCGCCACCCCGCCGTCGATCGACAATGCGGCTCCCGCCGAGGCGAGCAGCGCCGCTGGCGCAGCCGACAGCAGCGTGGCCGTCGGCAGTCGCGACCGCTTCGGTCGCCTGGTGTTGGATGGCAACGTTCGCGCCTCGCTGGCGTTCGGTGGCGCGGCGCTCAAGGGCGTGTGGAACGGCACGTTTGCCGGTGTGCCGCAGACCCGCGACATGCTCAAGGCTTACGCGCAGACCCATGGCTACAAGTACGACGAAGTGGTCAACCGCCCCTACGACGTGATTGCCACGCCGGAAGTGAAGGACGCCGGTGGCAACATCACGTCCTATGCCAAGTACAACGTGTACCTGCCGATCACCGACGCCCCGGAAAAGACTCCGGAGCAGGAAGCCGGTCTGCAGCCGCCCAGCCTGGAAGAGGCACCGGCAGCGGCCAGTTCCGCTCCCGCCCCGGCCGGCACGGCCGCGGCTCCGGCAGAGGCCGCCAGCGCGGGCGAGTAAACCCTCCGCGAACGGTCTTGCCGAAGTACAAAAAGGCCCTTCCACCGGAAGGGCCTTTTTCTTTCGGATCCCCCCGCGCTTCTTGCGGTACATTGCGGGACGCGCCGCGACAGCGCCCGGCCAGCTCTTCCGCCAGCTGGTCGCGCCGAACTCCACAGCCCGTCACCGGACATGATCGAAACCGACCAGCTCACCCGATGCTATGGCCACCTCACCGCCGTGGACGCGCTGAGCATCCGTGTCGAACCGGGCCAGGTGCTGGGCCTGCTTGGCCCGAACGGTGCCGGCAAGTCCACCGCGATGCGCATGATCGCCGGGTTTCTGGTGCCCACCTCGGGCACGGCACGGGTATGCGGCCACGACGTCAGCCGCGAGCCGTTGAAGGCGAAGCGTGCACTGGGCTACCTGCCGGAAGGCGCGCCCAGTTACGGCGAAATGACCGTGCGCGAGTTCCTCCATTTCATCGTGCGCATGCGCGGGCTCAAGGCGGAGACGGGCTATCGGCGTTTCGACGCGGTGGTGCAGCAACTGCAGCTGGAGGAAGTGCTGGAGGTATGCATCGACACGCTGTCGAAGGGCTTGCGCCGACGCGTCGGACTGGCCCAGGCGATCCTGCACGATCCGCCGGTACTGATGCTGGATGAACCCACCGATGGCCTCGATCCGAACCAGAAGCACGCGGTGCGCCAGCTGATCGACGTGATGGCGCGCGACCGCACCATCCTGATCTCCACCCACCTGCTGGAAGAGGTCCACGCGCTGTGCAACCGGGTGGTGATCATCGCCCGTGGCAAGCTGCTGGCGGATGCCACGCCGGCCGAACTGGAAGCGCGCTCGCGCTATCATGGCGCGGTGTCGTTCAGCGCGCCGGGCAGCGGCATGTCGCAGGAGATGCTGGGGCGCCTGCCGCAGGTGGCGTCGATCGAGGTGGACCCGCTGGACGGGCGCATCACGGTGTTCCCGAAGCCCGGCGAACGCATTCTGGAAGCGGTGGAAACGCTGCTGCGCGAGCAGGGCCTGGAGGTTTCGGAAATCCAGCTCGAGCGTGGCCGGCTCGACGAGGTGTTCCGCCAGATCACCACCAGTGACGATCGCGCCGCCGAGGTTCGCGCATGAGCCCGGTCAACGCGGTGCTGCGGCGCGAGTTGCGCAGTTATTTCGTGACCCCGGTGGCCTACGTCTTCCTGGTGATCTTCCTGGTCCTGACCGGCATCCTCACGTTCTATGCGGGCGATTATTACGAGCGTGGCCAGGCCGACCTGCAGCCGTTCTTCGCGATGCATCCCTGGCTGTACCTGATCCTGGTGCCGGCGATCACCATGCGCATGTGGGCGGAGGAGGCCAAGGGCGGCACGCTGGAGTTGCTGCTGACCCTGCCGCTGACGCTGTGGCAGGCGATGCTGGGCAAATTCCTGGCAGCCTGGCTGTTCATCGGTCTGGCGCTGGCGCTGACCTTCCCGATCTGGATCACCGTCAACTACCTGGGTTCGCCGGACAACGGCATCATCCTGGCGGGATACCTGGGCAGCTGGCTGATGGCCGGCAGCTTCGTGGCGATCGGTGCCTGCCTGTCCGCACTGACCCGCAGCCAGGTGGTGGCCTTCATCCTCACCGCGCTGGTCTGCGTGTTGCTGATCCTGATCGGCCAGCCGCAGGTGCTCGATTTCTTCTCCGGTACCTTGCCGCGCAAGCTGATCAACGCGGTGGCGCACCTGTCGATGCTGCGCCACTTCGAGGCGATCGCGCGGGGCGTGCTGGACGTCCGCGACCTGTTGTATTTCCTGCTGAGCACGCTGGGTTGGCTGATCGCCGGCGTGCTGCTGCTCGACCTGAAGCGGACGCGCTGAAGCCATGTCCATGTCGCGCATCCGTCGCCTGTTCTCCACCCCGTTGCGACTGACCCGACGGGGTCTGCTCTACCTGGCGCTGGTGCTGCTGGTGCTGGTGTTCGTGCCACTGATCGTGGCCAGCAGTCGCTGGCTGCACGCGTCGCGGGTCGACCTCACCACCGACCAGCTGTACACGCTGACGCCGGGCACGCTGCACATCGTCGATACATTGCAGCGGCCGCTGCGGCTGACCTTGTACTTCTCCGAGCACGCCACCCGCGACCTGCCGCAACTGCGCAGTTACGAGCAGCGCGTGCGCGAGATGTTGCAGGAGATGGTGGCGCGTTCGCACGGGCGCATCCGCCTGCAGACCATCGACCCGGTGCCGTATTCCGATGACGAGGCCAGCGCCGAAGGCAGCGGCCTCACCGCGGCCAATGGCGGCAGCAACGGCGAGCGGGTGTTCTTCGGCCTCGCCGGCAGTGCCATGTCCGGCAGCGTCGACGGCGACAGCAACGATGACCGCGTGCCGGAGAAGACGCTGTCGATCGCGTTCTTCGATCCCTCGCGCGAGGCGTTCCTCGAGTACGACATCGCCAAGCTGGTGTACGAACTGAACCAGACCAGCAAGCCGCAGGTCGGCGTGATCAGCTCGCTGCCGGTCGAGGGCAACCCGGTGCTCAGCGAACAGCCGTGGACGGTCCTGCAGCAACTGGGCCAGCTGTTCGACCTCAAGACGATCGATCCGGCCACGCTGCAAAAAGTGGACGACAAGATCCGTGTGCTGTTGCTGATCCAGCCCAGGCGCCTGACTCCCGATGCGCAATATGCGATCGACCAGTACGTGCTGGGCGGCGGGCACCTGGTGGTATTCGTCGATCCGGACGCCGAGCTGGACACCTCGCCCTACGGGCCGGAGAGCATCACCTTTCCCGATCGTGCGTCGGACCTGCCGCGGCTATTCAAGGCGTGGGGCGTGGTCTACGACCCGCACAAGGTGGTGCTCGATCGTACCCGCGCGTTGCAGATCGAGCTGGCCGGCAGCAGTCTCAACCATCCGGCGATGCTGGACCTGGGCGCGCAGGAACTGAACCGCAACGATGCGGTGACCGCCAGCCTGCAGCGCATCAACGTCTCCACCGCAGGCTTCTTCGACCTGGCCGCGAATGCGCACACCCGGCTGATCCCGTTGTTGCAGAGCAGTGCCGAGGCCGAGGTGGTGTCCACCCAGCGCGTGCTGGACGCGAGCAACGATCCCACTACGCTGCTGCAGAACTACCATCCCGACGGCGCCCACTACCTGCTCGCGGCGCGCCTGCACGGCACCTTTGACAGCGCGTTCCCGGAGCGCGCCGGCGTCGCGGGCCATCGTGCGCGCTCGGCCGCGAATGCCGAGGTGATCCTGGTTGCCGACACCGACCTGCTCAGCGATCGCCTGTGGGTCGAGCCGCAGACCATTCTTGGCCAGACCATGATGCGGATCTTCGCCAACAACGGCGACCTGGTGACCAATCTGGTGGACAACCTCAGCGGCTCGTCGGCGCTGCTGTCGATCCGCGGCCGCTCCACTTCGCAGCGCCCCTTCACCCGGGTGCAGGCATTGCGCAACGTGGCCGACCAGAAATTCCTGCAGAAGGAGCAGGAGCTGGAGCAGGAGCTTGCCGACACCCGGCGGCGGCTGGACGAGCTGCAACCCGTCAAGGGCGGCCACGGCAGCACCGCCACGGCCGAGCAGCGGCGCGAGATCGAGCAGTTCCGCCAGCGCCAGCTGGCGATCAACAAGGAACTGCGCGACGTGCAGCACCAGCTCAATGCGGAGATCGATGCGCTGGGGCTGCGGGTGAAGGTCACCAATATCGTGGCGATCCCCGCCCTGGTGGTGCTGTTCGGCCTGTTGTACGGCTGGCGCAGGGGGCGCTACGGCCGCCGCCGCCGGTGACGGCGGCAATCTGCCGCAAGCACGCGGACCCTTGAAAGCTGACGCGATGGCGGTGCGGCGTTAAGCTGGGCGGTCGCCGGCCGCCGCCGGTGCAGACAGAAGTACCGGTGCAGTGACTGCAAGCCTGTTGAAATGGATCGTGCCGTGGGAGTTTTCGTGGGTCTTGCTCACGTGCTTCGTGGTGGCCAGCGTGCTGTACCTGCGCGGTTGCCGCCGACGGCCGGTGCGATTCGCCAGCAAGCTGGCGTTCTGGTCGGGCATGGCGATCATCTATTTGTCGCTGCACACGTATCTGGACTACTACGCCGAGCATGAGTTCTTCATGCACCGCATCCAGCAGTTGCTGCTGCATCACATCGCACCGCTGCTGATCGTCGCGGCGTATCCGGCCGCCGTATTGCGCGCCGGCCTGCCGCTGGCCTGGCGGGTACGCGTGCTGCGTCCGTTGCAGCGCTCGTGGCCGTGGCGGCTGGTATTCGGCGTGCTGTGGAATCCGACCGTCGCCACTCTGCTGTTCATCGCCTTCATCCTGATCTGGCTGGTTCCCGATTTGCAGACGCTGGCGATGCTGGACTGGCGCATCTACCGCTTCATGAACTGGAGCATGCTGGTCAGCGGTTTCGCCTACTGGTCGCTGGTGCTCGATCACCGGCCGCATCCGCCGGGACGGATGACCGCCGGGCTGCGCGTGCTGTCGCCGGCGATCACCATGACGCCGCAGATCGTCGCCGGAGCGATCGTCACGTTCTCGAAGACCGACCTCTATCCGATCTTCGAGATCTGCGGACGCGCGTTCACCTTCAACGTGCTCACCGGCCAGCTGATCGGCGGCGTGATCATCTGGGTGCCGTCGGCTCTGGTGGAGTCGATCGGCGGGCTGATGGCGCTGCGCCTGTGGCTGCGCCTGTCACGCAACGGTCGGTTGCCGCGCAAGCCGCCGCGCAGGACGGCCCGGGCATTGGCCGGCAAGGCAACGGTTACGGACGCTCAGTGATCGTGTGATATCGCGCCGTGGTCCATGCCGGGCATGGCGGGGTCGGCATGAGCGTCGCCGACGTCCAGCGCATTGGCCGGTCGTGCGATGAAGTCGGTGGCCAAGGTGCTGCCGTCGGCGAACTTCAGGGTCAGCGTCACGGTGTCGCCCGGTTTCACCGGCTGGCTCGGTTGCATCAGCATGAGGTGGTAGCCCGCCGGCGCCAGCGCGGCCTTGCCGTGCGCGGGCACGTCGAGCGAGTCGACCATGCTCATGCGACTGACGCCGCCGGCGGTCGAACTCTGGTGCAGCATCGCCTCGGCGTAGATCGTGCTGCTGGCGCCGCGCAACGCGATCGGCGCGCCGCTGTCGTTTTCCAGCGTGACATAGGCGCCGGCGGGCAGGGCGCCGGGCAGCACGCGAATCCACGCATGGCTGGCATGGATGTGGTCGGCATCGGCCGCGTGGGCGACGCCGGCCAGCAGCAGGCCGGCGCACAGCAGCGACAGTCGGGAAAGTTTCATCGGTCGGCTCCGTTGTCGAGCAGCAGGTGCAGGTCGTGGACGAGGTCGTCGTGCGAGGCGGAAGGAGTGGCCAGCACGCGGGCATGGCCCTCGCGGTCGAACACGTAGATCGCCGAACTGTGGCTGACCTCGTAATTGCCGTCGGCATCGCCCGGTTCGCGGGTGAAGGCCGAGCGATAGCGCTTGCTCAGCGTTTCGACGGCGCGGGCGCTGCCGACCAGGCCCACCGCGCGCGGGTCGAACGCGTTGACGTAGGCGTGCATGATCGTCGGCGTGTCGCGTGCCGGATCGACGCTGACGAACAGGATGCGCGCGTCGCCGGCCAATGGTCCCAGCCGTTGCATCACCACGTGCAACTGGGCCAGGGTCAGCGGGCAGACGTCGGGGCAATGGGTGTAGCCGAAGTACAGCAGCACCACCTTGCCGCGATAGTCGGCGCCGGTGACCGCCTTGCCGTTGTCGTCGGTGAGCCTGAAGTCGAGATCGGGCATGTGGCCGCTGATGTTGGTCAGCCGGAACGGCGGCTGGTCGTGCTGACAGCCCCCCAGCAACAGGCCGAAGGCGAGCAGCAACAGCAGCAGCGCGGGGCGCAGCCAGTGGCGGGGCTTCATGCGAGAATCCTTGGTCTTCATCCGTTCAAGCATACGACACCGGCCGCGTTGCCGGGTTCGCCGGCCAGGGATACGAGCACCATGCGACAACCTGTCAGTACCCGTGTTGCCGTGCTGGTCGGCGTTGCCGGAGCCAGCGCGGTGCTGCTGGGCGCGTTCGGCGCACATGCGCTGCGCGGCGTGCTCGACGGGCGTGGCACGGAGTTGTGGCATACGGCGGTGAACTACCACGTGTGGCATGCGCTGGCGCTGGTCATGACGGCTGCGCTGGGGCGTGGCCGCAGCGGCCGGGTGGCGCTGCTCGCGTTCGGCGCCGGCATCGTGTTGTTCAGCGGCAGCCTGTATGCGCTGGCGTTGGGTGCGCCACGCGGGGTGGGCATCATCACGCCGTTCGGCGGACTGGCCCTGGTGGTCGGCTGGCTTGCGCTTGGCTGGACGCTGCGTACGCGCAACGAATAGTTCTTGCGGGTGTCACGCCGCCGTCATGCCCGGCTGCAATCGTGTTTGCATGAACACGCAGATCGTCCCCTGGCAGCGCTCACGTGCGACATGGTCGCCCGGCCATCTTCCGCGCAGGCTGCGCGGACCCGGCCTGATCCTGCTTGCGGCGTTGTCGCTGGGGCTGTCGTGGTCATGGTTGCCGGCTCCGGCCGGAGCAGCTGAGGCCGACCCGGTCGGCCAGCTGGTGCACTGGCGGGATGCGGCTCACGACTGGCTGCTGGTGGTGGACCCGGAGACCCGCGAACTGGTGGTCTACGACGCCAACGACGGCCGTCCCCTGGAGCGCCTGGGTGCAGACGACGGGCTGCCGGACGTTCATTCGATTGCGCAGCTTGGCTCGTTGCTGCTCGTCACGGATCGGCAGCGCTCAAAGCTGCGCCTGTTGAAGCTGCCCCAGCTGCAGCAGGTGGCCTTCGATCCGCGCTGAGCGAATCAGGCGCCGCCGGCCAGGGGCGCGATCACATGCAGCACCAGATCGGCGCAGAAGTGCGCCAGCATCGCGTGCTCCAGGCCGTACTTCCAGAACAGCACGCCAGTCACCGTTCCGACGACGGCGTTGAGCAGGACGATCTTGCCGATCAGCAACGATGCCGGTGTCGCCGTGATCGCGAAGACTGCCGGCAGATGGCCGGCGCCGAACAGCAGCGCGGCCAGCACGATGGCCACCACGAACATCCACGGCAGCGCCACGTTGCGGTGGCTTCGCGCCAGCAGCCAGACGAACAGGCTGACCAGCAGCAGCCGGCAGCCGACTTCCTCCACGATGCCGCCATAGAACGACGCCAGCGCGCCACGCCAGGCCCAGCCTGCGGCGCTGGTGGCATGCTCGGCCGGAAGCGTGGGCCCAAGCAACGACAGGCCGAGCACCAGCACGGCAGCGCCGGCGCCGAGCGACATGGCCAGGCCCCAGCGCGCGGGCCGACCCGGTTCGAGCGGACGCCGATAGACCCAACTGCGCAGCCACGGCGCATCCAGTCCGTGCGTCGCGCCCAGGTACAGGCCGAGCCAGGCGAGCAGCCAGCACATCACGCCAGCCTGGATCGTCTGCGCCGCCACCACGACCGGCAGGGGCAAGGGCAGCGCGGCCAGCTTCTGCGGCATCAGCACCAGCAGATACGGCCACAGCGCCAGGGTGGACAGCAGGCCGGCAAGGCCGAACAGCATGGCGAGTTTCAGATGGGGACCCTTGACGGGCAGGGCGGGAGGCGCGGTGGCTGGCATGGAGTGAGGCTCTTGCAGTGGAGGGTCAATCCGGGTCGTGGTCGACCGCGGTCGTGCCGGGATTGCCTTTCAGGCGGCCAGCCTTGCGCAGCGCCTCGCGCAGCACGTATTCGATCTGTGCGTTGAGGCTGCGCAGTTCGTCATCGGACCAGCGCTGCATCGCGTCCAGCACGACGGCGTTGATGCGCAGCGGATAGGCTTTTTTTTCGGCGGCCATGCGGGCTCAGTGCCGCATGCGTCCACGCCTTGCGGCGTGGCTCGCAATGAACACGATCAGCAGGATGGTGATGAGGCTGCCCATGACCATCCCCTCAGTACAGCGTGCCGGTGTTCAGCACCGGCTGGGTGCCGCGCTCGCCGCACAACACCACCAGCAGGTTGCTGACCATCGCCGCCTTGCGTTCTTCGTCAAGCTCGACCACGCCACGCCTGCTGAGCTGGTCCAGCGCCATCTCGACCATGCTCACCGCGCCTTCGACGATTTTCGTGCGGGCGGCGATGATCGCACCGGCCTGTTGCCGCTGCAGCATCGCCTGGGCGATTTCCTGCGCGTAGGCAAGGTGGCTGATGCGGGCTTCCACCACCTGCACGCCGGCCTTGCCCAGGCGGGTCTGGATCTCGTCGCGCAGGTGCGTGTTGATCTCGTCGCCGTGGCTGCGCAGCGAGGGCTTGCCGTCCTCGTGGGCGTCGTAGGGGTAGCTCTGCGCCATCTGCCGCAGCGCGGATTCGCTCTGGATGTGCACGTAGTTTTCGTAGTCGTCGACGCAGAACACCGCCTCGGCCGTGTCCAGCACCTGCCATACCACCACGGCGCCGATCTCGATCGGGTTGCCGTCGTTGTCGTTGACCTTCAGCTTGCCGCTCTCGAAGTTGCGCACGCGCAGCGAGATGCGCTGGCGGCTGTAGAACGGATTGGTCCAGCGCAGGCCCTCGTGGCGCACGGTGCCGGCGTACTTGCCGAACAACTGCAGGACCTGGCCTTCATTCGGGGCGACCTGGAAGAAACCCTTGAGCATGAAGCTGTCGATCGCCAGCAGGATCACGCCGGTGAACACCTGGAACAGCGGAGGGGCATCCGGATGACCGTGGATGGCGGACACCACCAGCGCCACGCCGATCCCGGCCAGTACCAGGCACAACCCCACGAAAGGGATGCCGGCGACGGAAAAGCCATTGTGTTCGTTCATGAGGAGTCTCCCTGAGGTAGGGAGATTAGATATCAAAAAGATATCATTACGCAAGCCCCTCGTCTCAACCGCCCTTGCCGGCTCCTGCAGGGGCTGCGGGAGCGATCTCCGGGGCCGAAACCCGGAACAGCTCCGTGTCCGGTATCGCTTCGGTCATGTGGATATGGCCGAACAGGCGATTGGCTTCGTAGAAACCCAGAGGGTCGCCGTTGCCGCTGGCCAAGGCGATATGGGTCATGTCGAAGCGCCGCATGGCTGCGTCGTAGCTTTCCCAGCGACCATCGATCCATGCCTGCACCCACTGGTGCGGCAGGAAGACGTGCGAGGCGCCGGCGTAACGATCGGCATAGACCATCCCGCTTACGACCCGCGTCGGGATGCCTTGAGAACGGGCCAGGGCCGCCAGCAGGACCGAGTATTCGGTACAGTCGCCCTGCCGCTGGTGCAACACTTCCAGCGCGGATGCATAGCCCACATCCAGGCCGTGCTGGGTGATGTAGTCGGTGACAAAGCTGCGCAGTCGCCGCATCTTCTGTCGGTTGTCTGATGTCGAGCCCGCAACCTTCACCGCCAGTGCGCGTATTTCCGGAGCATCCGACTGGAGCCAGCTGTTGGGTGCACTGTCGTTGGGCTGCGGCGGCGGCTGCCCACCCGGAGTGGCCAGGGTGACATCGATTTGCCAGTGGCCCCTGCTCAGGAGCGTGACTCGTTGCTCGTCCGTGTTGATGAACGGCGAGCCATCCCTGTCCTCATCGAGGTACAGGCGATAGTGCAGGGTTTCCTTGCGCAGATTGGGAGTGAGCGGCCTGGGTGACTGGATCATCGCCGAGCGGAACATGTCGACGTCCTGGTTGGGTGCCAGTGCACAGGCCTTGCTGCAAGCCAGCATTTCCAGCCTTTGCCCAACCAGGTTCATCGACCCCTTGCGAGCGAAACCTTGCGGGTCCAGCCATAGGTCATAGCCCTGGCTGCCATGCAGCAGACCGAACTCCTGTCGTTGATGACTCAGCAACTCCGTGCTTTCGGGCAGCTTCACGACCTCGTCGCCCAGGACACGCATCTGGATCATCAGGACCTGCTGACTCGATGGATCGAAAGCGTGCACCTGATAGGTGGTATCCGGTGCGCGCCCGGCAGCGAGCAAGGCGAGCCGTTGGCCTTCGGCGAGCAGCGCCTCCTGCGGCCACTGCATCACGCTCTGTCGGGTCAGGCCACCCACGCTGGTGACGATCCTGTAGCGGCCGTCCGGCTCGCGTTGGCCGTTGACCGTACTGTCCTGTGCCGACATCCGGGTCATGGCCGCAAAGCCCAGTGGCGCGCCCCCGATGCTCTCGATGCTTTGACTCATGTTGGCCAGCTGCAGCGGGTGCCCGGCCCGACTGAATTCCACCAGCAAGGTTTGCGTCGTGGTGACCTTGTCACCCTCAACCTTGCGGACTATCTCGACGTGGCCGATTTTCCGCCCGCCAAGGAGCACGCTCATCCATCTCGTCTGACTGCCCTCGGTGATTTCACCGGCACGGCTTGTCGCACAGCCAAGACAGAGCAGCGACAACAGGAAAATGGCGCTGAAGCTTCGCATGACGTGCATCCTGGGGAAGGGATGTTTCGGTCAGTGAAACCTTTGGTAGGCTCCGAGTCAATGGGCGTCATGGCACAGTCGTACAATGCCGGGCTTTACGTCATGGACAATGAAATGAATCCCTTCGGCACGCCCCATTCCGACCACGCGCTGCGCGTTCTGCTGCTGGGCTCCGGCGAGCTGGGCAAGGAAGTGGCGATCGAACTGCAGCGCTACGCGGTCGAGGTGATCGCGGTGGATCGCTACGCCAATGCGCCGGCCATGCAGGTGGCTCATCGCAGCCACGTGATCGACATGCTGGATGGCAAGGCGCTGCGTGCGGTGATCGAGCTGGAAAAGCCCGACCTGGTGGTGCCGGAGATCGAGGCGATCCACACGCCGACCCTGATCGAACTGGAGAAGGAAGGGCAGCGGGTGATCCCGACCGCCCGCGCCGCGTGGCTGACGATGGACCGCGAAGGCATCCGCAAACTCGCCGCCGAGGAGCTGCAGCTGCCGACTTCGCCGTACCGCTTCTGCGACGATGAGGCGCAGTACCGCGCCGCAGCCGCCGCGATCGGTTATCCGTTCGTGGTCAAGCCGGTGATGAGTTCCTCCGGCAAGGGCCAGAGCGTGGTGCGCGGCGACGACGAACTGCAGCATGCGTGGGATTACGCCCAGTCTGGCGGACGCGCGGGCAAGGGCCGGGTGATCGTCGAGGGTTTCGTCGATTTCGATTACGAGATCACCATGCTCACCGTGCGGCATACCGATGGCGTCAGCTTCTGCGCGCCGATCGGCCATCGTCAGGAAGACGGCGACTACCGCGAGTCGTGGCAGCCGCAGCCGATGAGCGACGCGGCGCTGGCCGAGGCGCAGCGCCAGGCTGCCGCGGTCACCGGCGCGCTGGGCGGCTGGGGCGTGTTCGGCGTGGAGTTCTTCGTCAAGGGTGATGCGGTGATCTTCTCCGAGGTCAGTCCGCGCCCCCACGACACTGGCCTGGTCACCCTGATCTCGCAGGAATTTTCCGAGTTCGCGCTGCATGCGCGGGCGATCCTGGGACTGCCGATCCCGGTGATCCACCAGTACGGTCCGTCGGCCTCGTGTGCGGTGCTGGTCGAAGGCGAGGGCGCGGGACCGCGCTACCACGGCGTGGCCGAGGCGCTGGCCGAGCCGGACACGCAACTGCGCATCTTCGGCAAGCCCGAGGTGAAGGGACGCCGGCGCATGGCGGTGGCGCTGGCGCGGGCCGGCACGCTGAACGAAGCAGTGGGCAAGGCCGTGCGCGCCGCTGGAAAACTGCGCATCGAGTTGTGATCGGAAGAATGCCGCGATCCGATGCGATAGGCTCTGCGTTATCGACGACGGTTGTCGAGTCGTAACCGCTCGCGCTGACGGCGAGCCCTTAGATCGGGGAGAGGCAAGGATGGAATCAGGCGGATTTGCGCACTGGCTGGTGGTGGTGGTCGAGCTGGCGGCGGCGTTCGCGCTGCTGTTGCTGGCGCTGGCGGTGGTGGTGCTGCTGGCGACCTGGGTGGTCGACCGCAACCAGACCGGCAACGCGGTGCTGCGGAACTTCCCGGTGATCGGCCACTTCCGCTACTGGTTCCTGCACCTGGGCGAGTTCTTCCGCCAATACCTGTATTCCAGCGACCGCGAGGAAATGCCGTTCAATCGCGCCCAGCGTACCTGGGTGTATCGCGCGGCGAAGAATGTGGACAACACCAACGCCTTCGGTTCCAGCCGTGACTTGCGGGCCGAAGGCGTGCCGTTCTTCGTCAACGCGCCGTTCCCTGACCTGGGCACAGATCATGTCGAGCCGGTGCCGGTGACGATCGGCCCGTACGCGCGCGAGCCGTACAGCCACGCCGCGTTCTTCAATATTTCCGCGATGAGCTTCGGCGCACTGTCGGCGCCGGCGGTGCGGGCGCTGTCGCGGGGCGCGGCCAAGGCCGGCATCTGGATGGACACCGGCGAAGGCGGCCTGGCGCCGTATCACCTGGAAGGCGGTTGCGACATCATCTTCGAGATCGGCACGGCCAAGTACGGCGTGCGCACGCCGGACGGCAAGCTCGACGACGAGAAGCTGCTGGCGATCTGCGCGCACCCGCAGGTGAAGATGGTCAGCATCAAGCTGGGCCAGGGCGCCAAGCCCGGCATGGGCGGCCTGCTGCCCGGCGCCAAGGTCACCGCCGAGATCGCGGCGATCCGCGGCATTCCCGTCGGCGAGGATTCGCAAAGCCCGAACCGCCATCTGGACATCGGCAACGTCGCGCAGCTGATGGACAGCATCGCCCACATCCGCGAGCTCACCGGCAAGCCGGTGGGCTTCAAGGCGGTGCTGGGCGGCGCCGAATGGATCGGCGAACTGTGCGATGAAGTGCATCGGCGTGGCATCGGGAGCGCACCCGACTTCATCATCGTCGACGGCTCCGAGGGCGGCACCGGCGCCGCGCCGCAGACCCTCATGGAAGGCGTGGGCCTGCCGTTGCACGAGGCGCTGCCGGCGCTGATCGACATGCTGATCGTCAAGGGCCTGCGCGAACGCATCAAGGTGGTCTGCTCGGGCAAGTGCATCACCGCCTACGACGTGGCGTGGGCGTTGTCGATCGGTGCGGACTTCGTCAATTCGGCGCGCGGCTTCATGCTGGCGCTGGGCTGCATCCAGTCGCTGCAGTGCAACCGCAACACGTGTCCCACCGGCATCACCACGCAGAACCCGAAACTGCAGCGTGGCCTGGTGGTCACCGACAAGGCCGAGCGGGTATTCCATTACGCGAAGAACGTGATGCACGAAGTGGGCATCATCGCCCACAGCTGCGGCGTCAGCGAACCGCGCCAGCTCAATCGCGGGCACTGCCGCGTGGTCGGCGACGACGGTTTGTCGATTCCGCTGGAGAAGCTGTTTCCGTACCCGGTCGAGCGCGCGCGCGCTGGTTGACGTCGTTTCCCCAAAGCGCCAACACGACGGGATTTCCGGTTTCCGTCTGGTGGGTTGACAATTCCCGATTTGAGGTGCAGCGTGTCTGTGGCACACACAAGGAGTAGGGACATGAAAACGCTAGTGATTGCTGCGGCCCTCGTGATCGGGCTTGCTTCCGGTAGTGCGATGGCGCAGAGCAACAAGGATAGAACCGGCCCGACCACCAATTCGGGTTACGACTGGGCCACCGCCAGAAGCTACCCCGCCACCACCGAGGGTACATATACGGCCTTCAGCCGCAATTCCGTGTTGCAGAGTCATTTGCCCGGAGTGGCGCGGGGGAATCAGTGCGTGGTTCAGACCAGGCGCTTGCTTGAAAAGTTGACGAAAGAAGATTACCGCGGCGCACAGAAGGCCTTCGCGCCTTCCGTAAGAAAATTCGTGACGCCGGATCGTCTGGCGCAAATGTCGAGTTCGCTCGAAGCTACCTACGGCCAGCCGTCGAAGACGAATGCCAAGGGAACGCTGATTGATTCGCCGTCTGGCGGTTATTCAGTGGTGGCGTTGGGCCTGGCCTATCCGAAGGCGGCGCTGACCGCACATGTCATGTGCGATATCCATAATCGGATCACCGACTTCAAGGTTACCCAGGACGAGCAGGTCGCCTCGCGTTAGGCCATTGTTTCGTACCCATTGAAGGCAGGTCGACGTCGAGTCGGCCTGCCTTTTTGTTTTGGGACTGACGCCGAGTTCAGTCTTCGAAAGGAGTCCAGCCCTGGGCCGTACGGATCTGCAGCGGCTTGAAGCGCCGCTTGTAATCCATCTTCGGGTGGCCGTCGATCCAGAAGCCCAGGTACAGCCACGGGATGCCGCGGCGCCGGGCGAGTTCCACCTGTTGCAGGATCGCGAAGGTGCCGAGGCTGCGCCCGGCTTCCTCCGGCTCGTAGAAGGTGTAGACGGCGGAAATGCCGTTGAGGCAGATGTCGGTCACCGCCACGGCCAGCAGGCGTGGCCCCGCGCGCAACTCCATGAACACGGTGGGGCTCCACGGCGCGGTGAGGAAGCGGCGGAAGTCGCTGGCCTCGGCGTCGTCCATGCCGCCGCCGGCATGCCGGCTGTGCAGGTAGCGCTCGTAGAGCGCATGGCGTTCGCGGTTGTAACCGGGGATGCATTCGGTGACGACCACGTCGGTGTTGCGCTGCAGGCAGCGGCGCTGGCTGCGGTCCGGCCGGAAGTTCGCCACGTCGATGCGGCACGGCGTGCAGGCGCGGCAGCTGGCGCAATGGGGGAAATACAGGTGGCCGCCGGCGCGGCGAAAGCCGCGTTCCAGCGCGGGGCCGTAAAGTTGGTCCAGGTTGGGGGCGGCCGGATCGAGCACCAGGTTCTGCGCTGTGCGGTCGGCGTAATAGCCGCACGCATGGGGCAGCGTCTGGAACAGCCGGACTTGGTCGGATCGGCGCATGGACCGATTCTATGCCGCGGCAGGCGGCGCCGCACGTGGTCGATTCAGAACACGTGCAGATTGCGCAGCATCGCCACCGCCGCCACGCCGAGCACCACCAGCAGCACGATGCGGCGCACCCGGGCGACGGTAAGCCTGCGCCGGTCCATCGGGGTGGGGTTGCGTGCAGCAGCCAGCTCCTCGCCATAACGGACCACCGGCTCGATGCCGATCTCGCGCAGCAGGGCGCGGGCGCGGGTGTAGTCGTCGGCGCTGGTGATCCACACCTGGGGCCAGCGGCTGCGATCTTCCTGGCGCTGCGAGTAACTGAAACGCTGCCAGCTGGAGCGGTTGTAGTTGGAGCGGTTCGACACCGTGGCCTCGATACCGTGCTCGGCCATCAGGGCGACCACGGTATCGATGTTCTGCTCGCGGGGAGAGGTATAGATCTGGCGCATGGGCGGGAGTCTACGCGATCAGTCGTTGCGCACGCGGATCAGGCCTTCCTGCGCGGTGGAAGCGACCAGGTGCCCGTCGCGGCTGAATATCTGTCCGCGCGCCAGCCCGCGGCCGCCCTGGGCGGTGGGGCTGTCGAAGGTGTACAGCAGCCATTCGTCGACGCGGAACGGACGGTGGAACCACAGCGCGTGGTCGAGGCTGGCCATCTGCACGTTGTGGGTCATGTACGAGATGCCGTGCGGCAGCGTGGCGGTGCCGATCAGGTGGAAGTCCGAGGCATACGCCAGCAGCGCGCGGTGCAGGATCGCCGAGTCGTCGATCGGCGAGGTCAGCCGGAACCAGATGTGCTGGATCGGCGGACGCTTCACCGGATGCAGCTCGTCGCGGGGCCACACCTGGCGGAACTCGAACGGGCCGTCGATGCCGAGCCAGCGCTGCAGTTTCACCGGCAGGCGGGCCAGTTCATCCGGCGGCAGCGGATGCATCGGCTCGATGTCTTCGGGCGCCGGCACCTCGGGCATCGAGGTCTGGTGTTCGACGCCTGTTTCCGGCACCTGGAACGAGATCGAACCGTTCAGGATCGGCTGGCCATGCTGGATCGCCACCACCCGCCGCGAGGAGAACGTGCCGCCATCGCGGGTGCGTTCGACGCTGTAGACGATCGGCGCGCGGATGTCGCCGGCGCGCAGGAAATACGCGTGCAGCGAATGCGCCTCGCGGGCCGGATCGACCGTCTGCTGGGCAGCCGACAAGGCCTGTCCCAGCACCTGGCCGCCGAACACGAAGCGGGTGCCGATGTCGCGGCTCTGGCCCCGGAACAGGTTGTCTTCCAGTCGCTCGAGCTGCAGCAGCTCGACCAGTTCGGTGACGTGGTTGGGTGACATGGAATCGGACTCGCGGGGACGGAAGCCGCCGATTATAGCGGGCGTCGGCTGCGCTTACGGCCCGGCCAGCCGGCTCAGCCCGCAAGCTTCGAGCACGTCAGCCCACGGAAACAGCGGGCCAGGGTCGAGCTTGCGGTGGATCTGGATGGCGGGATCGTCGCTGGCCGGCATCAGGTCCGTGTCCAGCTGTTCATGGCCGGCGATCTGGCGCAGGTTCGGGAAATCCCGGCGCAGCTCGGCCAGCAGGGCGCGCAACGCGGTGATCTGGGCATCGGTGTAAGGCTCGGTCATCTGCTGCTGGCGCGAATCCCACCAGTGCGGATAGCGGCCCAGGTTCACCAGCTCGATGCCGATCGAGTTCGGGTTGTGCCCGCGCACGTGGTTGGCCACGCGGGTGCCCGGCACGTAGCGGTACACCGCGCCATCGCGGTCGATGTAATAGTGGCCGCTGTTGCCGGCGCCGCTGGGGTGCAGCACGCGCTCGCCGTATTCGCGGGCGGTGGCCAGGTCCGGCAGCTCGGTGCAGTGGATCACCACCAGCTCCACCGCCGCGGCGGAGCGCTCGGGCAGCAGGTCGACGTAGGGCAGGGGCTGGTCGTGGATGGTCAGGCTCATGCGCGGCAGTTTCGCACGTGCCGCAGCCGCGGCGGAAACGCCGCCTGTTACCATGCGTGCCTTGCTTCGAGCACTTTCATGGAGACCGCCATGCGCGGCCAGATCATTCTTTCGCACGGTTCGGATTCGAGCCCCGAGGCGACCAAGGTCAGCGCGCTGGCCGCACTGGCCGAGTCGCTGGGCTGGCGCACGCAGCGGCCGGACTACCGCGCCGACGACAGCCGCGGCCATGCCGGCTCGGTGGCGCCGCGGATCGCCCGCCTGCGCGCCACCATCGAGGCGCTCGACGCGCCGCCGCTGCTGGTCGGTTCCAGCATGGGCGCCTTCGTTTCCGGAATGGTCTCGCTGGACGTGCCGGTGGCCGGGCTGTTGCTGCTGGCCACCCCCAGCGAGATTCCCGGCTATGCGCGCCGCTTCGACCTGCGCGCCGACGTGCCCGCCATGCTGATCCACGGCTGGCGCGACGAGGTCTGCCCGCTGGCCGGCGTGCACGCGTTCGCCGCGCGGCGGCGCCTGCCGCTGCTGGTGCTGGACGACGATCACCGACTGGCTGCCAGCATGGACACGATCAGCGCCCAGTTCCGGCTGTTGCTCGACCAGCAGGCCGCCGCATGAACACCTCGGCAACGCGCGCGTTCTTCGCCACCTGCCCCAAGGGCATGGAATACCTGCTGCGCGACGAACTGGTCGCCATCGGCGCCAGCGACGTGCGCGAGGCGCTGGCCGGCGCGCATTTTTCCGGCACGCTCGAAACCGCCTACAAGGCCTGCCTGTGGTCGCGCCTGGCCAGCCGCATCCTGCTGCCGCTGGCCGAGTTCGACGCGGCCGACGACGACGCGCTGTACCGCGGCGTGCAGGGCATCGACTGGAGTGAACACCTGGCCGCGCATGCCACCTTCGCGGTGGATGCCGGCACCGCGATGAGCAAGCTCAACCACAGCCAGTTCATCGGCCTGCGTACCAAGGACGCCGTGGTCGACCAGTTCCGCCAGCGCGACGGTTCGCGTCCGGACATCGACACTGACGAGCCAGACATCCGCATCAACCTGCGCCTGCGCCGCGATCGCGCCACCGTGTCGCTCGATCTCGCCGGTTCGCCGCTGCACCGCCGCGGCTGGCGCGAGGAGCAGGGCGAGGCGCCGCTGAAGGAAAACCTCGCCGCGGCGATGCTGCTGCGCGGACGCTGGCCGGAAGTCTACGTGGCCGGCGGCGCGCTGCTCGATCCGATGTGCGGTTCGGGCACCTTGCTGATCGAAGGCGCGCTGATGGCCGCCGACGTGGCGCCGGGCCTGCGCCGCGAATACTTCGGTTTCCTCGGCTGGCAGCAGCACGACATCGCGCTGTGGCGCGGCCTGCTGGACGAGGCGAAGCAGCGCGCCGAGAACGGCCTGCGCACACTGCGCAGCGTGTTCTTCGGCAGCGACGCCGACCCGCGCATGGTGCAGACGGCCAAACGCAATGCGCAGGAAGCGGGCGTGGCGGGTTTCTTCACCCTGGACAAGCAGGACATGACGCGCGCCGCGCCACCGCCCGGCGTCGAACACGGCCTGGTGATCACCAATCCGCCTTACGGCGAGCGCCTCGGCGATCGCGCCGAGATGCCGAAGCTGTACCGCGCGCTGGGCGACACCTTGCGCCAGCGTTTCAGTGGCTGGCGCGCCGCCGTGCTGGCCGGCGACGTCGAACTGGGCCGCGCGATGCAACTGCATGCCGACAAGCGCTACGCGCTGTACAACGGCGCGCTGGAAACCGTGCTGCTGACGTTCGACCTGAAGCCGCGCGACGAGCAGCCACGTGAAGCGAAGCCGTTGTCTCCCGGCGCGCAGATGCTGAAGAACCGTTTGGAAAAGAACGTCAGACACCTGCGCAAGCGGCTGGCCCGCGAAGGCATCCACTGCTGGCGCGCCTACGACCAGGACCTGCCCGAGTACGCCGCCGCCATCGACGTCTACGGCGACACGCATGGCGACGACCACCTGCACATCCAGGAGTACCGCGCGCCGGCCGATGTCCCCGCCGACGTCGCCCGCCAGCGCATGCGCGAGATCGCACGGGTCGCCGGCGAAGTGCTCGGCGTGCCGCGCGAACGCATCGCGCTGAAGACCCGCGAGCGCGGCAAGGGTGGTTCGAAATACGGCCAGATGGACCAGCGCAACGAGTTCATCGAAGTGGAGGAGGACGGCCTGAAGCTGCTGGTCAACCTCACCGACTATCTCGATACGGGGTTGTTCCTCGACCACCGCCTGGTGCGCGGCAAGGTGCGCGAGCTGGCCCACGGGAAATGCTTCCTCAACCTGTTCGCCTATACCGCCACCGCCAGCGTCCATGCGGCGGCGGGCGGCGCGCTGGAAACCACCAGCGTCGACCTGTCGGCGACTTACCTGGAGTGGGCTTCGCGCAACCTGGCGCTGAACGGTTTCACCGGTGTCGACCACCGGCTGATGCAATTCGACGCGCTGGAATTCCTGCAGCGCGACCGCGGCCATTACGGGTTGATCTTCGTCGACCCGCCCACGTTCTCGAACTCCAAGCGCGCCGAGGATTTCGACGTGCAGCGCGATCACGTGAAGCTGCTGGAGGCCTGCAACGAGCGGTTGACCCGCGACGGCGTGATCGTGTTCTCCAACAATTTCCGCCGCTTCAAGCTGGACCGGGAGGCGCTGGAAACGCACTTCGAGATCGAGGACTGGAGCGCGCCCAGCATCCCGTTCGACTTCGCCCGCCGCGCCGACATCCACGGCTGCTGGCTGTTGCGGCGACGCAAGGCCGATCCGGGCGTCAATCCCTGGGACAGCGCCCGCATCAAAAAGTGAACCCTTCAGTGCACATTAAGCCTGATCCGACGAGCATCTGCCCGTACAACGGAGAACACTCATGACTCGACGTTTCAGTGGTGCAGGCAAGCTGGCGGCCATCGGTCTGGCGGTTGCAGCGGCGGTGGCGATGCCGCTGAGCGCGTCGGCGCGCGGACATGGCTACCATGGCGGCGGTTATCACGGTGGCTACCATGGCGGCTATCACGGTGGTTATTACCGTCACGGCGGTGGTCACTGGAGCGGTGGTCGCTGGATCGCCGGCGCGATCGTCACCGGCGCCGTGATCGGCCTGGTCGACAACGCCTTGCGCCCGGCGCCGGTGTATTACGACGCGCCGGTCTATCGCGAGCCGCGCACCGTGATCTACCGTGAGGAGCCGGTGGTCACCCGTCGCGTGGTGGAGACGCGCACCGTGGTCTACGACGACCCGTACCAGACGCGCTACATCCGCGACGATGGCTACGGTGACGATTGATCGCACTCATCGCTGAAAGCGCTTGAACAGGGGCCCGGTCATCCGGGCCCCTGTCGTTTTGCGGGATGCTTCAGTCAGTGGGCGGGCAGGGTCGTGGGCTGTTCCGCGCCACTGCCGTGACGCTTCGCCTTGGCGCTGAGCTCGTCGAAGCGCTGCTTGTCGATCCGGCTGACCGAATCGATCGCGCACGGCGGCTGCTGGCGCGAGCGCACGGTCTCGCCCGTCTCGCCGCAGATGCGCCCCCGATTGTTGATGGCATTGGAGCGGTTGGGGCGGAACATTAGTCCCGGTGGCACCATGCCCAGTCGTGGGCAGTCATGGCGCAATTCGACCAGGTAGCGCTTCGGGCCCGTGCGCACGATTGCGGTGCGTGCATCCACGATGTGCCATTCGTTGATCTGGGTCGTGTCGATGCACTCGCCGGCGGGCAGGGGCGGGTGGGCCGCCTTGTCGGCCGCCTGCGCGGTACCCGCGCAGGCGGCGAGGGCAAGCATCATCAGGGGAAGGATCAGTTTCATCGGACGTGCCTCGCTTTCTCGGGATGGTGCGAACCGTGATCCAGCCACGGCAGCTGCATGCCGCGATGTGCCGGCATGGGGAGAGCAGACGGAGTATCCGCGATACTCTTGTCACAAGAAGTGAACGGTTGATCCGCCATGCTGGGGAATATGCATGTGACCCGAGACTACATCACCGACTCCCGTTTCCACGCTGGCACCGGGACGTCGTCCCGGAGGGCCGGCTGATGGCCTCGCGAACGCTGGCGGCGGACGACATCGGCAGCCGCTTCGGCAAGGTGCGCGGGCGCAGCCTGGAACTTTGCGCCAACCTCAGCGCCGAAGACCTGCAGCTGCAATCGATGCCCGATGCCAGCCCCGGCAAATGGCACCTGGCCCACACGACCTGGTTTTTCGAACAGTTCGTACTGGGGCGCGACCCGGCTTATCGGCCCCGTGATCCGGCGTGGCATTACCTGTTCAATTCCTACTACCAGTCGGTCGGGCCGATGCATGCGCGACCGCAACGCGGGCTGCTGTCGCGCCCCTCGCTGGACGAGGTGCGCGACTACCGCAAGCGCATCGACGACATGGTGGCCGACCGGTTGGCCCGCGAGGACGGCGCCGAACTGTCCTCGCTGGTCGAGCTGGGCCTGCATCACGAGCAGCAGCACCAGGAACTCCTGCTGACCGACATCAAGCACGCGTTCTGGTGCAATCCGCTGCAGCCCGCATATCGCGCGCCGATCCTCGCCGAGGCTGGCGCGAAGGCCGTGCCGCTGCGCTACATCGATGGCGGCGAGGGCATCGTCGAGATCGGCCATCGCGGCGAGGGTTTCGCCTTCGACAACGAAACCCCGCGCCACCGGACCCTGCTGCAGCCGCATGCGCTGGCCAACCGGCTGGTGACCAATGCCGAGTACCTGGCGTTCGTCCGCGAAGGCGGTTATCGCGAGCCCGGCCTGTGGCTGTCCGAAGGCTGGGCCACGGTGCAGCGCGAGGGCTGGCAGCATCCGATCTACTGGCAGGACGACCTGGCCAGCGAGTTCACCCTGGCCGGCGTGCGCGCGATCGATCCGCAGGAGCCGGTCTGTCACCTGAGCTATTTCGAGGCCGAGGCGTTCGCGCGCTGGGCCGGCGCACGACTGCCCACGGAAGCGGAATGGGAGTCGGCCGCGCAGGGCCTGACGGTGCACGGCAACCTGCAGGACCAGGGGCGCTGCCAGCCGCAGCCAGCCGTGGCTGGCGAGGGGCTGCTGCAGATGTTTGGCGACGTGTGGGAGTGGACCGCCTCGCCCTACATCAGTTACCCGGGCTTTCGCCCGCTGCCCGGTTCACTGGGCGAATACAACGGCAAGTTCATGTGCGGGCAGTGGGTGCTGCGGGGCGGTTCGTGCGCCACGCCGCGCGACCATCTGCGCGCCACCTACCGCAATTTTTTTCCGCCACACGCCCGCTGGCAGTTTGCCGGGCTGCGACTGGGACAGGATCGATGAGCAGCGTACAACCCTGCAGTACCGGCGACGACGATCGCCGCCCGCCACTGAACGACCTGCTGGCGATCGCCCGGCACGGCCTGGGCCTGAAACTCAAGCGCCTGCCTTCGTGGCTGTTCTACGACGAGCGTGGCTCGGCCCTGTTCGAGCAGATCTGCGAGCAGCCCGAGTATTACCTGACCCGCTGCGAAGTCGCCCTGATGGACGAGCACGCCGCCAGCATCGCCGACAGCCTGGGCAGCGAGGTGCGGCTGGTCGAATACGGCAGCGGCAGCGGCTTGAAGACCCGCATGCTGTTGCGCGAGATGCACGACCCGGTGTCGTACGTGCCCGTCGAGATCTCGCCGGCGCCGTTGAACGAGAGCGTGCGCAAGCTCGCCGTGGAGTTCCCGCAACTGCCGCTGCAGCCGTTGTGCGCGGATTTCAGCAAGCCCTTGCGCCTGCCGATCCCGCCGCGCGCACCGCGCCGGACGGTGCTGTATTTCCCCGGTTCCACCATCGGCAATTTCGAGGCGCGCGACGCGGTGGACCTGTTGCGCAAGATGCGCAACGAGATGGGCGACGCGGGCGGCATCCTGATCGGCGTGGACCTGAAGAAGGACGTTGCGCAGATGGAAGCGGCCTACAACGATCGCGCCGGCGTCACCGCCGAGTTCACGCTGAACATGCTGGCGCGGCTGAACCGCGAGATCGGCAGCGATTTCGATCTTTCCGCCTTTCGTCACCACGCGCGCTACAACCCGATGGCCGGCCGCATCGAGACGCATATCGTCAGCAGCCGCGAGCAGCAGGTGAAGATCGGCAGCAGCAAGGTGGGTTTCCGTGCCGAAGAAGTGATCCAGGTCGAATACAGCTGCAAGTATTCGCTGGAAGACTTCGCCGCCCTGGCCGAAAAGGCCGGGCTGGCGGTGATGCGCACCTGGCTGGACCCGCAGCGGATGTTCAGCGTGCAATACCTGGTGCGCGCCAGCGCCGTGGCGCGTTGAGAGGCGACGGGCCGGCGCGAAGCCGGCCCGTCGCCAGGGATCACTTCGCGCCGTAGAGCTGCTTCACGTCGGCGGTCAGCGCAGCCTGGCTGTCGGGCCGGGCGTAGAACATGTGGCCGCCCGGGTATTCCTTGACCTGCACGCGCGACGGGTCGCCCATCGCCGGCATCTGGTCGACGGCCAGCACCGAGACCATGAACGGGCAGGACAGGTCGTCCCAGCCGTGGGCGATCAGCACGCGCAGGCCGGGGTCGTTGGCCACGGCCTGGCGCAGTTCCTTCACCGAGCCTTCCTGTGCGTCGTCGTCCTCGTGCCACAGGCGGTTCACTTCGTAGCTGAGCGCGTTGTAGCGGCCGTCGACCTTCCAGCCCACGGTCTGCGTGACGAAGTGGACCATCGCCGTGGTGGTCGGCGCGATGATCCCGTTGAGGATCGGGTCGCCGGTCTGCTGGCGCGGCGCGTACGGGAACGGGTCCCACGCGGTGACGTTGGAATCGTAGCGGCTGCCCAGCTTGCCCTCGGCGCGATACACCTCGCGCAGGTAGGCCTGGGTTTCGAGGCGGCCGCCGGAGCGCTTGACGAACAGCGGGTCCAGCCCGGTCAGGTCGGTGACCTTGCGGATCATCGCTTCGGTGGCGGCCGGGTCGGAACGTCCCTTCATCAGGGTGGTGGCGTACTCGCCGCGCGTATAGGCGATGATCGGCGCCATCGTCTCGGCGCTGAGCTTGCCTTCGCGCTCCAGGTGAGCCGCCGCGATTGACGGCAGGGTGGTCATCCACGGCAGCGGCGAGACGGTGTCGTCGCTCCATGCGCCGGGGTCGAGATACGGCGAGATCAGCGTCACGCCGCTCATCGCCACGCCCAACTGGGTCTGCATGTATTCGGTGATGCGCGGGCCGCGGAAACCGCCGTAGCTTTCGCCCACGTAGTACTTGCGCGCATCCATGCGGCCATTCTTCACCAGCCAGTCGTACATGATCCGCGACAGGTACTTGATGTCGACGTCGGTGCTGTAGAACTGCTTCGTCGCCTCCTTGTCATCGACCAGCGCGCGGCTGTAGCCGGTGCCGATCGGGTCGATGAAGACCAGGTCGGTGAAGCCCAGCCAGGTGCCGGGGTTGTCGTGCAGGGTGGGGCGCTCGGACGGCGAATCGCCCTCGACGCCGAAGTCCACCTTCTTCGGGCCGATCGCGCCCAGGTTGAGGTAGACCGACGAGGCGCCCGGGCCGCCGTTCAGTGCAAACGTCACCGGCCGGTCGTTGCCGGCCATGGTGTAGGCGGTGAACACCACCTCGCCGGTGGTCTTGCCCTTCTCGTCGCGTACCGGCAGCGAGCCGACGGTGACCGTGTACTTGAGCGTGCGGCCGTCGACCGTGGCGGTTTGCGTCACGTGCGCGTCGGCGGGGAACGGCGGCAGCTGGAAGCCATCCTTGCCCGCCGCCTGGGCGCTCGCCGCCGGCTTGTCGCTGTCGGCCGCGGCGGCCGGGGTGGTGAATCCAGGCAACAGCAGGGCGACCATCAGGGCGAACGGCAGGGACTTGCGCACAGGCCTCTCCTCGGGCGTAAAGACCGAAGCCTAAACGCGCGGCAGTTGCGCCGAGTGTGCTGAAAGGCATGGGTGGGCGCAGGCATGGCTCAGCCCGGCATGGCTCAGCCCGGCATGGCTCGCGGCTGCTCCAGCGTAGCCGGCGGCGCCACGCGTTCCATCCATGAGTCGAAGCCCAGCAGGAAGGACTGCAGCGATTGCAGCGTGGCGGTGTCGGTGAGCCAGCCCTGGGCATCGAAGCGCTCGGCGGCGCGGGCCACGAACAGGCTCGGCGCCGGCATCACCAGCGCGCCGCAGGTGTGCAGCACCTGGCGCACCGAGGCCTGCGCCAGCCGGGTGCCCCACGGGCCGCTGCTGGCGCCTAGCACGGCGACCGGCTTGCCGGCGAGCACCTCGCCGAGGGGACTCTCGCGCGACAGCCAGTCCAGCGCGTTCTTCAGCACGCCAGGGATCGCCTGGTTGTATTCGGGCGTGGCAATGACCAGGCCGTCCGCGGCGGCCACCGCGGCACGCAACGCCTGCACGCCGGCCGGACCGGCCGGATCGTGCGACTCCAGGTCCTCGTCGAACAGGGGCACGGCAGCCAGCGCGTCATGGACGTCCAGTTGCAGGCTCGCTGGCGCCTGCAGTGCGGCGGCGTGCAACAGGCGACGGTTCCAGGACTGGCGGCGCAGGCTGCCGGCGAGGCAAAGCACGCGGCGGGCGGGAGTGGGGTGAAAGGTGGTCATCGCAAGTCTCCGGTCAGGTCAGGGTTTGATCAGCAACAGCGCGGCGCAGGCGACCAGCAAGGCACCGCTGACGATGTCCACGCCGCGTCGCGCGATCGGCCGGGCCAGCCAGCGCGCCAGCGAGGCGCCGAGCGCGGCCCACAGCCACAGGCAGAGCGTGGGGATCAGCACGAACATCGCCACCAGCAACAGGTAATCGTGCGCATCGGTGGCCGGCATCGCGGCCAGCACGGTCAGCACCAGCAGCCAGCTTTTCGGGTTGAGGAATTGGAAGCCGACCAGTCCCAGCGCGCCGGCAGGCAATGGCGACGAAGTCGTCGTGTCGCCTGGTGGCGACATCCCGGCGATGCACAGCGAAGCACCGAGCCAGGCCAGATACAGCGCCCCGGCCAGGGCGATCCAGCGTCGCAGCGAGGGGAGTGCCGCAAAGACCGCCGCAGCGCCCAGCGCCGTCACCGCCAGCAACAACAGGCCGCCGAGCACGATGCCGGCGATCATCGGCATCGTGCGGCGCATGCCGGCAGTGCCGGCCGCGCGCAGGATCACCAGGTTGTTCGGACCGGGCGTGATCGCGGCCACGCACAGCAGGCCGGCGGCGGCGAGCAGTTGCTCCATGGGTCGTTCTCCGCAATGGTCGAATGTTACCCATCATCGGCCATGCAGGTGGTCGATGAGCCGCCAGCTATGGTCTAGAATTGCGACCATGAACGAGCTTCCGCTGAATGCCCTGCGCGCCTTCGCCATGGTCTACGCCCATGGCGGCGTGCGCGCCGCTGCGCGCGAGCTGGGCATGGCGCACTCCTCGGTGAGCCGGCACCTGACCGAACTGGATCGCTGGCTGGGCGTGCCCTTGCTGCGCGCCTCGGCCGGTCGCGGCGCACTGGTGTTCACCCCGCAGGGCGAGGCGCTGGGGCGCGCCACGCTGGCCGGCCTGCGCGGCATCGAGCAGGCGGTGGCCGCGTTGCGCGAGACCCGGCTGGCACACGCGGTGACGCTGTCCACCTCGCCGTCGTTCGCGATCCGCTGGCTGCTGCCGCGCCTGCCCGCGCTGGAAAAGGTGCACCCGAAGATCGAGTTGTCGGTGCAGGTCGAGCAGCGGCTGGACGCGCTGGACGATGGCCGCATCGACCTGGCGATCCGCATGGGCACCGGGCCGTGGCCGGGATTGCATGCCGAAGCGCTGATGGACGATGCGCTGTATCCGGTGATGAGCCCGGCGCTGTGGCAGACGTCCGGACGTCCATCGAAGCCGGCGCAACTGGCTGGCCTGCGCCTGCTGCACGACCGCGATCCGCAGGCGTCGTGGGAAGCGTGGCGCAGCGTGCACGGACCGGCGAAGCTCGCGCTGCAGGGCGGCGCCCGCTACACCTCGTCCGACCTGGTGCTGCGCGCGGCGATGCAGGGGCAGGGCGTGGCGCTGGCGCGCCATCGGCTGGCCGCGGACGACGTCACGAATGGCAGCCTGCTGCGTCCGTTCGGCGAACTCGGCGTGCCGTTGGGAACTTCGTACTGGATCGTGCGACCGCCGGAGAAACCACGCGCGGCGGTGGTTGCCGTGATCGACTGGTTGCGCTGGCAGGCCGCGGGCACCGCGGCGCGCTGATCAGCCGCGCGCCAGCGCACCCTCGACGAACTGCTGCAGCTGCGCCGCGTTCAGTGCGCCGGATTGCCGCGCGACCTCGCGGCCCTGCCTGAACATGATCAGGGTGGGAATGCTGCGGATGTTGAAGCGCGAGGCGATCTGCGGTTGCGCTTCCGTATCCAGCTTGGCCAGCCGCAGGCGCGGTTCGAACTTGCCGGCGGCCTGCACGAATACCGGCGCGAAGCCGACGCACGGCCCGCACCATGGCGCCCAGAAATCCACCAGCACCGGCAGGTCGCCGCGGCCGGCGATCGCGTCGAAGTTCGCCAAAGTCAGTTCCGCCGGATGTCCCTCGAACAGCGCCTGCTTGCAGCGGCCGCAGTTCGGGTGCTCGGCCACGCGGTCGGCCGGCACGCGGTTGAGGGCGCTGCAGTGCGGGCAGGGAATGGCAAGCAGTGTACTCATGGCAAACTCCGATCTCCGGCAGGCGCCGCGCGCCCATGCCGATCAGATGGCGGCTGGCCAGCGTGAAACCAAGTCGAGTCCACAAGTCCGGAACGTCGCCGCTGCGCATCGGCCTACTTGCGCTGGGCATGCTGTGGACTTTGCCCAACAGCGCCGCGGGACTGCTGCTCGGCTGCATCGCGCTGCCATTCGGTGCGCGGATGCGCTGGCAGCGGCGGGAGCGGGCGGTGCTGGTACGGAACTGGCCGTGGGGCGCGGGCGGCGCGCTGACCCTGGGCAACGTCATCGTGCATACCGGGCCGCAGCTGGACGTGGCGTGTTTTACCTATGCCCATCGCGCAGGCGGATGTGTGGAGCCCACGATCTGGCTGGTCGACCACGAGCGTGCCCATGTCTGCCAATACATGCTGCTGGGACCGCTGTTCCTGCCGGTGTATCTGCTGTGTGGCGGTATCAGCGCGCGCAATCCGCTGGAGCGTGCGGCGGATCGTTACGCCCTCTACGGCCATGGCTGGTGGCCGTGGTTGCGGACAGGCCGCTAAACCATCGTGATCAGGCCGCCGTGCGCGCAACGAAACGCAACGCCACCGAGTTCATGCAGTAGCGCAGGCCGGTCGGTGCGGGGCCATCGTCGAAGACATGGCCGAGGTGGCTGTCGCAGCCCTTGCAGCTGATCGCGGTGCGGGTCATGCCGAACAGGTGGTCGCTCTGCTCGACCACGTTGCGCGCGGCGATCGGCTGCCAGAAGCTGGGCCAGCCGGTGCCCGAATCGAATTCGGTGGCGGCGTCGTACAACGCGGTGTCGCACGCCCTGCAGCGGAACAGGCCGGCCACGGCGGGGCGCTCGTGCTCGCCGCTGAACGCGCGTTCGGTGCCGTCGCGCCGCATGATGTCGTAGGACGCCGGCGGCAGGCGCTGCTGCCACTGGGCGTCGGTCAGCACCAGTCGCGGTATTTCGCGGGGGCCCAGATCGCGGCCGTGGTCATCGAAGATTTCCACCAGCACCTTGCCGGGCTGGCCGACCGGCGTGCTGGCCGCGGCGCGCACGCGCGAAGCGAGCAGGCCGCCGCCGGCCAGCAGCACGGCGCCACCGCCGAGCGCGGCGCGCAGGAAGCGGCGGCGATCCATCGCGAGGGTTTGTTCAAGTCGTGACATGGCAACCTCCGAAACGGTGGGTGGGGAATCAGCCGAAGGTGAAGGCGAAGGCCTGCACGCCCGGGTCGAGGAAGGTGATTTCGAACAGCCGCTCGCCACTGCCGTTTGCCTGGCGCACCAGCTGGTAGAGACGCTGGCTGTCGATCGTGCCGTTGCCGTCGGCATCGGTATCCATGCCGTGGTCGGCGCCGGGCGGCTTGCCGTCGATGGTGACGCGGAAGCGGATCGGCTTGCCGTCCGCCGCCGGGCCCAGCACCAGGTGCAGGTCGCGACCGCGGAAGCGGTAGACGATGGCGCCGCCGGCCTGCTCCAGCCGGGCATTCTCGTCGCGTACCGTCCAGCGGCCGTCGAGCGACCACTGGTTGGCCGCCAGCGCGCCTGGCGCGTGATAGTCATGCGCGTCGTCGTGCACGACCCGGCCGCCGACGAAATTGCGGGCGCGGGCGTAGCCGACATAGGTTTCCGGCGAACGGGTGGGATCGTCCGACGCGGCCGCCTCGACGCCGCGATGATCGTCGCTGACGTAGCCGCCGGGCAGGTTCTTCTGGCCCGCTTCGGTGAGCAGCTGGCGGATCACGTCCTCGCTTTGCCGGTACTCGCCTTCGCCGAAGTGGTGATGGCGGATCTGCCCCTGCGTGTCGATGAAGTAATGCGCGGGCCAGTACTCGTTGTTGAAGCCTTTCCAGATCGCGTAGTCGTTGTCCAGCGCGACCGGGTAGTCGACGCCCAGGTCCTTCACCGCCTTGGCCACGTTGGCCGGGTCCTTCTCGAAGGCGAACTCCGGCGCGTGCACGCCGATCACCACCAGGCCGTGGTCCTTGTACTTGTCGGCCCAGCCGCGCACGTAAGGCAGCGAGCGGATGCAGTTGATGCAGGAGTAGGTCCAGAAATCGACCAGCACCACCTTGCCGCGCAGCGATTCGGTGCTCAGCGGCGCGCTGTTGAGCCACAGCGTGGCGCCGGCCAGCGACGGCATCGTGCCTTCCACCGGCAGCGGTTCACCGGCCTTCAGCACCGGCTGAGGAGCAGGTGCGGGGCGCACGGCGTTGATCAGTTTCTGTTCGATGCCGCCGGTGCTGGCCAGCGACACGCGGGTGAGCAGGCCGGTGTCCAGGCCCAGCGCGATGGCGGCCACGCCGCACAGCACCAGCGCGCCCAGCGCCCGGCGCACCCATTCGCCGGCGCCCAGCGAGCGCTTCATCAGGGCGAACACCTTGCCGCCGATCAGCAGCGCCAGGCCCAGCGAGGTCGCCGCGCCAGCGGCGTAGGTGAGCAGCAGCAGGGTGGTCTGCACGCTGGCGCCATTCAGCGCCGCGCCGGTCAGCAGCAGGCCGAGGATCGGCCCCGCGCACGGCGCCCACAGCAGGCCGGTGGCCACGCCCAGGCCGGCAGAGCCCCAGATGGAATCGCCGTCGGTGGCGGAACGTTGCGACAGGCGATTGCCCAGCGCCACGAACGGGCGGGTGATCCATTCGGCCAGGTGGGTGGACAGCAGGGTCAGGCCCAGGAAGGCCAGCACCACCAGCGCGATGATCCGGCCGTACTGGTTCGCGTGCACCGCCCAGCCGCCGCCCAGCGCCGCCAGCGTGGCCACGCCGGCGAAGGTGATCGCCATGCCCAGCAGCATCGGGAAGCCGTTGCGCATGAACGGCTTGTCCGATCGGGCGAACACGAACGGCAGCACCGGCAGGATGCAGGGGCTGAGGATGGTCAGGACGCCGCCGAGATAGGCGAGGATCAACACGAGCATGGGATGTCATCCGTGGGTGGTTGTCTGGTCTTTCGCCGGGGGACTGTCGCCGGTTACCCGAGGTTTACGAGGTAACCCGGCCGGCGGATGCGGCGAAAGAGGGTGAGGGTCACACGATGGAGCACGCATGTCGCAAGCCTTGACTGCCAACGGCCTGTTGGGCCTAGATAGCGGACTTTGTTTGCGGACGGGTCCCCGCCGGATCGTGCCAGTCGACTTTACCGAAGCCCGCGACAGCGAGTCGCCCGACCAGCGTCGGGCGGCCTGGATGGCTGCTGCCCAGGCCGGCGACCGACGCGCCTACGAGAAGCTGCTGGCCGACTCGGTGGCGCTGATCCGTGCCGCCGCGCGACGCCAGGGCGTGGCGCCGGACCATCTGGATGACGTGGTGCAGGAAACCCTGATCACCGTGCATCGGGTGCGCCATACCTACGACCCGGCGCGCTCGTACGACGCCTGGCTGACCGCGATCGCCAGTCGCCGCGCGATCGACGCCCTGCGCAGCCGCGGTCGGCGCGACAGTCGCGAGGTGCACGACGAACACGCCTTCGACAGCCATGCCGACGAAGGCGATGCCAGCTCCGCCACCGAGAGCGACGAGCGCGCGCAGCGCCTGCGCGATGCGATCGCCGAGTTGCCGCCGGGCCAGCGCGAGGCCATCGAGCAACTGGGCCTGCGCGAGCGCTCGCTCAGCGAGGCGGCCGAGCTGACCGGGCGCAACACCGGCGCACTGAAAGTGAACCTGCATCGCGCCCTGAAGGCGTTGCGCGAACGTTTCCACGGAGAACCCTGAGGCCATGTCCGAGTTGCGACCGCATGAGGCACTGATCGACCGGCTCGGCACCGAGCTGGTGCCGGTGCGGCGCCTGTTGCCGCCGTGGCTGCGCACGGCGGGATGGTTGCTGGCGGTGGTGGCGATCGCGGTGCTGCTGGTGATGCATTACGGCATCCAGCCGATGCGCCTGCGCTGGGCGGCAACTCCCGACCTGGCCTGGGCCGGCCTTGGCGCGGTGGCGACGGCGATCAGTGGCGCGTGGGCGGCGTTCGCGCTGGGCGTGCCGGGGCGCAGCCGTGCCTGGGCATGGCTGCCGCTGCCCGCGGCGGCGTTGTGGATCGGCGCCAGCGGCCTGGGTTGCCTGCGCACGTGGATCGCGCCGGGCACCGAGGTGGCTGGCCTGCATCAGTCGGCCGACTGCCTGCTGTTCATCATCAGCTTCTCGGTGCCACTGTCGGCGCTGCTGGTGGTCCTGTTGCGCCGCGCCTGCCCGCTGCGACCGGTGCGCACCGCGGTGCTGATCGGCCTGGCCAGCGCGGCCGCCTCGGCCAGCCTGCTGGAGATCTGCCACGCCTACGATTCGGCCGCCACCGACCTGCTGACCCACGCGGCGGCGGTGGCCTTCGTGGTGGCCGTCAATGCGGCGATGGGCGGACGCCTGTTGTCGAAGGCGTAGGGATTCCGATCAATCGCGGAAATTGTCGAACTGCAGCGGCAGTTCCACGTCCGCCTTGCGCAGCACGGCCATCGCTTCCTGCAGGTCGTCGCGCTTCTTGCCGCTGACGCGCAGCTTGTCGCCGTTGATCTGCGCCTCGACCTTGAGCTTGGCCGCCTTCAACGTGGCCACCAGCTTCTTCGCCACCGGCTGCTCGATGCCCTGCTTGACGGTGATCTTCTGCCGCGCGCCGCCCAGGTTCACTTCGGGCTCGCCCATGTCCAGCGCGCGGATGTCGATCTTCCGGGCGGCCAGGCGACCGCGCAGGATGTCCAGCATCTGCTGCAGCTGGAAGTCGCTGGGCGCGCTCTGAGTGATCACCGAATCGTCCAGCACGTACTTCGCGTCCACGCCCTTGAAGTCGAAGCGGGTGCCCAGCTCGCGGTTGGCCTGGTCGATCGCATTGGTCAGTTCGTGCTTGTCGACTTCGGAAATCACGTCAAAGGAAGGCATGGCGGTGGCTCGCTGGGAAACAGGCCTGGAAGTGTAAGCGATGCGACTGGGCGATAATGCGCGACCAGCAGCGGGCGGGAACCCTTATTCGTGAAAGTGGACGTGTTGATCATCGGCGCCGGCGCCGCCGGCCTGATGTGCGCGATCGCCGCGGGGCAGCGCGGCCGGCGCGTGCTGGTGGTCGACCATGCCAACAAGGTCGGCAAGAAGATCCTGATGTCCGGCGGCGGGCGCTGCAATTTCACCAACATGGGTACCACGCCGGCGAACTACCTGTCGGCCAATCCGCACTTCGCCAAGTCGGCGCTGGCGCGTTACACGCCGTGGGATTTCATCGCCCTGGTCGAGAAGCATCGCATCGCGTACCACGAGAAGGAACTGGGCCAGCTGTTCTGCGACGATTCGTCGAAACAGATCGTGCGCATGCTGCTGGACGAATGCGCTGCCGCTGGCGTCACGGTGGAGGCGAGCTGCGGCGTGCAGCGCGTGCGCAAGACGCCGGAGGGTTTCAGCGTGCACACCGCGCGCGGCGAGGTGCATGCCGAATCGCTGGTGGTGGCCTCCGGCGGCCTGTCGATTCCCAGCATGGGCGCCAGCGGTTTCGGCTACGAACTGGCGCGACAGTTCGGCCATCAGGTCTTGCCGGTGCGCGCCGGCCTGGTGCCGCTGACCTTGAGCGGCAAGCATCAGGAGCATTACCAGGACCTGGCCGGCGTGGCCTTGCCGGTGGTGGAAAGCCGCGTGGGCAGGCAGAGTTTTCGCACCGGCCTGCTGTTCACCCATCGCGGCATCAGCGGGCCGGCGATCCTGCAGATTTCTTCCTACTGGCAACCCGGCGACGACCTGCGCATCGACCTGTTGCCGGACAGCGACGTCGGCGCGCACCTGGTCGAACAGCGCGCGGCGCGACCGCTGGCCGAGTTGAAGACGGTGCTGGGCGAGCTGCTGCCGAAACGGCTGGCGCAACGGCTGTGCGAGCAGTGGTTCGAGAATCGGCCGATGCGCCAGTACCGCGACGCCGAGCTGGTGCAGGTTGGCGCGCAACTCAACGCCTGGCCGATCACCGCCAGCGGTACCGAGGGCTATCGCACGGCCGAAGTCACCCTGGGTGGCGTCGATACCGACGGCATTTCTTCCAGCACGATGCAGTCGAAACGGGTACCCGGTCTGTACTTCATCGGCGAAGTGGTGGATGTCACCGGCTGGCTGGGTGGCTACAACTTCCAGTGGGCGTGGGCCTCGGGCCAGGCGGCCGGCGCCGTGGCCTAGGGTCCTGATCCGCTCGGCACAAGTCACTTGACGCCCCCGGTCCGCGGCCGCAGCATCGCCGGACAGGATCTCCCGGCGCGGTTCGCTGGATGCCCGGGAACGCAGGCTCTTCATCCAAGGGAAGCAGGCCATGGCCACGGTGGAAAACGGCAAGCTGATCGACCCGGAAGTCGAAGTGAAGCTCTACACGTCGATCGAGCATGGTGCCCTGACATCGGTCGCCTCGATCGTGCTGCACCGTACCGATTCCTCGTCGGCCACCGGCACCCTGAGCGCCTACGAAGGCGGCAAGACCACCGGTGCGCATTTCCTGATCGACAAGCTGGGCAAGATCTACCAGACCGCCCGCGTCGACCAGGTGTGCTGGCACGTGGGCATCCTGGTGGCGCGCTGCCAGGCGGAAAGCAACTGCGATCCGCAGGAGCTGAAGACGATTACCGCGCTGCTCCACGAAAAAGGCCTGTCGTTCAGCACGCGGGCGAAGAACCTTTCGCGCCATGAAGTGGCCAAGACCTATCCGCAGCGGTATCCGGCCAACAGCGACTCCCTGGGCATCGAGGTGGTGGGGAAATTCGTGGCCGCTGACAAGGCGTTCGAGCTGCCGACGCCGGAGCAGCTGAAGTCGGTGAAATACCTGGTGGACATCCTGGTCGCCCAGTTCAAGCTCAACCTGCTCAGCGACGTCTACGCCCACGGCGCGATCGCCCGCAAGGAAGTCTCCGAGGGTGCCCAACTGCTGCAGTCGCTGCTGACTGGAGCCAAGCCATGAGCGTGTTGCAGACGGTGGTGGTCGCGTCGCTGCTGGGCATCGCCCTGATCGCCTGCGCGCCGGTGCGCCACGACGATGCGGTCGAGGTGGTTTCGCTGGCGCGGCAGATCGACACGTCGCGGCCCGACCACGACATGTGCAGTTCGCTGACCCTGACCCGCGCCGACGTGGCGACCTATTTCCGGCTGGCCGACGAAGTCGATGGCGAGACCTTCCACGACGAGGCGATGATCCTGCCGTGCAGCTACAGCGGTTCGATCAAAATGTCGGGGCAGTTGCGGCAGTGGCAGATCTTCGCCGGCGGCGCGGCCTACCTGTCCGACAGCCACGGCCTCAACAGGCGCTACCTGTGCCGGCAACGCTGCCTGGACGCGCTGCCCGGCCTGCAGTAGCCCGCCGCGCGCGACGACCCGCGGCGGCGTTTCGCGATACCTGAACGCGACGCGTGCTTGACTGCGCGCTGGTTCATGTCGAGGAAGGTTTCATGAAAGTCGGATTCATCGGTCTCGGTGCCATGGGCAGCGCGATGGCCAGCAACCTGATTGCCGCGGGACACAACGTCACGGTGTGGAATCGCTCCGAGGCGGCTTGCGCGCCGCTGGCATCACTGGGTGCCAAGGTGGCCAGCACGCCCGATCGTGCCGCCCAGGGCGACGTGCTCTGCAGCATGCTGGCCAACGACCAGGCCGTGCGCGAGGTGTTCCTGGAACATGCCCTGCTCGATGCGATGGATCGGGGCATGGTGCACGTGAACCACGCCACCATCTCGGTGGTGCTGGCGCAGGAACTGGCGCAGGCCCACGAAGAGCGCGGGCTGGCCTACGTGGCCGCGCCGGTGTTCGGCCGGCCGGACATGGCAGCGGCGGCGAAGCTCAACATTCTCGCGGCGGGTGTTCCCGCGGCGATCGAGAAGGTGCAGCCGCTGCTGCAGGCGATGGGCAGCAGGGTGTGGCCGATGGGAGATGCGCCGGAGCGTGCGAACGTGGCGAAGATCGCGGGCAACTTCATGCTCGCCAGCGCCATCGAAAGCATGGCCGAAGCCACTGCGCTGACCCGTGCCTACGGCGTGGGTGCGGCGGATTTCCTCGAGGTGATGACGAATACGCTGTTCGCCGCGCCCGCGTATCAGGGCTACGGCAAGCTGATCGCCGAACAGCGCTTCAAGCCGGCCGGATTCGCCCTGCCACTGGGCTACAAGGACGTCGGGCTGGCTCTCGCTGCGGGTGATGCGGCGCGGGTGCCGCTGCCGTTTGCCGGCGTGTTGCGCGACAGCCTGCTGGAGGCACTGGCTGCCGGCGATGAGGAACTCGACTGGTCGGCACTGGCGCTGGTCGCGGCTCGCCGCGCCCATCTGGACGAGCGCTGAGAACGCTGCGCTTCGCGTTGAGAACGCTGCGCTTCTAGGAGAGCGAAGTTTCCCAGTGCAGGTTGCCGTCGACCACGGTGCGGCTGCAGCCGCCGACCCAGATTGCATCGGTGTCGATGTGCACGACCAGGCGCGCATCGTGGCCGATCTCGCGGCCCTGGCTGACTTCGTAGCCGCGAGCGAGCAGTCCGTGCGGTTCGGCGTGGGCGAGGTAGGCGGCGATCAGGCCGTTGGCCGCACCGGACGCGGGATCCTCGACGATGCCCACACCGGCCGGGAAGGCGCGCACCACCAGTTGCCGCCCGCTGTCGGCGCGAGCGAACGCGCACAAGCCCATGCTGTCGCTCGCCTGGGCCAGCGCCAGGATTGCCGCGTGTTCCGGCTGCCATCCACGCAGGCTGGCCTCATCGGCGACTTCGGCCAGCCACCAGCGCCGGCCACCGTCGACCAGCGCGGGCGGCAGGAGGCCGGTCCGGATGCCGGCCAGCGCCGCGGGCAGCAGGGGATGGGCATCCAGTCCAGTGGACAGCACGCGCTCGCCGGGCGACTGCAGCAACAGCTCGCGTGTTTCGCCGTGGCCCACGATGCGGATCGGCAACACGCCGGCGCCGCATTCCTGCCACAGCATCCCGTCGCGTGGCGCGGCCAGGCTGCAGGCCAGTGCGGCATGGGCGCTGCCGATGCTGGGATGGCCGGCGAACGGAATCTCCTTGTGCGGCGTGAAAATGCGCACGCGATAGCTGGCCTTCGGATCGGTCGGCGGCAGCAGGAAGGTCGTCTCGACCAGGGCGGTCCAGCGGGCGAAGCGCTGCATCGCCACGCTGCTCCACGTATCCGCCCCGATGACCACGCCCAGATGATTGCCACCTCCAGGGGTGGCCGCGAAGACGTCCAGGTGCAGATAGCGGAGCGGGGTCATGGCATCCATCAGCTCGGTTCACCGGGCGCCAGGCGCCGCGTAAAGCGCCGAATGATAGCGGGCGCGCGCGCCCGGCGGCAGTGACGATTCGTCATGTCGGTGTAAGCGCGGCACATAAGCGCCACGGCGGGGTGCAAGCTTTCCGTCGCTCGGTGGCAAGCCGCGCATCGAGTCGACAAGCCATGGCGCTGGCCCCAAGATGCGTGTTTTTGCTGCCCGACGCGGAACCGTCCATGCTGATCACCCTGCTCATCATCGCCATCACCTGCATCGTCTCGTTCATGGCGTTCAACAACAGCCGCCTGATGAACGACCTGATCCTGTGGCCGCCGGCGATCACCCGCCAGCGCGAATACCACCGCCTGGTGACCTACGGCGTGGTGCATGCGGATGCCATGCATCTGCTGTTCAACATGGTCACGCTGTTCTTTTTCGGCCGGGCGATGGAGAGTTTCTTCGCCGCGCGCCTGGGCACGCTGGGTTTTGCGCTGTTCTACATCGGTGGCCTGGTGGTCTCGATCCTGCCGACCTATCTGAAGAACCGGGCCAATCCGAACTATCGCAGCCTGGGCGCTTCCGGGGCAGTGTCGGCCGTGCTGTTCTCCTTCGTCCTGCTGGCGCCGTGGTCGCGCATCATCGTGCTGGTGATCCCGATGCCCGCGATCGTCTATGCGGTGCTTTACACCGGTTATTCGATCTACATGGACCGGCGCGGACAGGGCAACGTCAATCACAGCGCGCACCTGTGGGGTGCGGCTTATGGCGTGTTGTTCACCCTGCTGGTCGAGCCACGCGTGCTGGGACATTTCCTCAACGCGCTGATGCAACCGACCTTCCGATGATGAACGGTTTCTGCATTGCGAAATGCCCGACGCGGCCGAGGCGTGCATACTGGGACGCACTACGTCATCGATCACCGCAGGAGAACTAACGCATGGCCACGTCCAGAAAGTTGGTTGCCAAGAAGTCCGCGGCAAAGAAGTCGGTTTCCCGCAAACCTGCCGCCTCCACCAAGGCGGCTCCGCGCAAGGCGGCAGCCAGCAAGGTCGCAGCGAAGAAAACTCCCGGCAAGAAGACCGGCGTGACAAAAAAGGCCGTCGCGAAGAAGACGGTTGCCGGGAAGTCGGCGGTGACGAAGAAGGTTCCGGCCGCGAAGAAGGCGGCGGTGAAGAAACCCGTAGCCAGGAAGGTGGCGGCCAAGAAGCCCGTGGCGAAAAAGGCGCCGGCCAAGAAATCCGCGGTAAAGAAGGCCCCGGTCAGGAAAGCCGCGGTGAAGAAGGCGGCTTCAAAAAGGCCCGTCGCGAAGAAGCCGGCCGCCCGCAAGCCGGCGGGCGCGAAATCCGTGGCCCGGAAGCCGGTCGCGAAGCGAGCCGCTGCCCCCGCGCCGATGGCCAGGAAACCTGCCGCGAAGAAACCGATCGCGAAGAAACCCGCGGCCGTGTCTTCCGTTCGGACGGCCACGCCGCGGAAGCCGGCCGCCACCCGCAAGCCGCCGATGGAAGCGCCGATCGAGCACATCAGCCAGGAAGACGCCGTGGCGAAGATCCAGGCCTTGCTGGAGGCGAAGAACGAGCGGGTGCGCCAGGGACCGACCTGGCCGGATGCGAATCCGGCCCAGCCGGGAGGCGGTCATGCCGAGCTGCATCCTTCGGCGACCGGCGAGATCGAGGGTTCCGATGGCCGCGTGCTGGCACCGCAACGTGGCGAGCAGGCCAAGCGCAGCAACAGCTGAGTCGCACCTGCCGGGCCGGAGGGTTCATGGCCGGCGCGCGGTGGTGGACATGGCCGGCGGTTGAACGCCGGTTTCTCGCGCAGGTGGCTTTTAGCGCCCGTTCAAGCGGTTGGCCGCAGTCTGGCGATGCACATCCTCAGCGGGGACAGGTCATGAAACGCGTTCTATCCGGTCTGCTCATGGTGGTCGCCGCGGCGACACTGTCGGGCTGCTACTACGATCCGGGCTACAGCTACGTGCGTGGTTCGGGTGACGCCGGCGATGCCTACTACGGCGACGGCGGCGCCACCTATGTGGCGCCGTCCTACTACGGTGGCTACTACGGCAACGGTTATTACGGCTACGGCGGCGGCTACTACGGCTGCTGCTATGCACCCGGTGTGAGCGTTGGCGTGGGCAGCGTCTGGTACGGCGGTTCGCGCTACCGGCACGACGACTACCGTGGACGCCGCGACTACGATCGTCATGCCGGGCATTGGCAGGGGCGCTCCGATGGCGGCCATCGGGGCAACGGCGGCAGGGAATACCACGGCGGTGATCGCCGGGGTTCCCAGGGTTCCGACTCGCACGGCTCCGGACAGCGTTCGCATGGCAGTGGCGGAGGCGGGCATGGCGGCAGCCACGGCCATCGTGACCGTGGCAATGATCGCCACTGACGCCCGGCACTAGCGACAGGGAATGCGCGCTGCCGGTTCTGCATGCGGGCTGTTGCCGAGGCTCATCGCAGTCATTGCGGTGAGCCTCTTGTCGTGTGGCTGCAACAGTCTTCGCTACTACGCGCAGGCCGCGCACGGACAGGGCAGCCTGGTTTTCCATCGGCGTGCGCTGGACAAGGTGATCGCTGATCCCGCCACGCCAGCGCCCCTGGCCACGCGGCTGCGCCTGGCGCAGCAGGCGCGGGCGTTCGCCAGCAGGCATCTCGCGCTGCCCGACAATCGCAGCTATGCGACCTATGTTTCGCTGGACCGCCCGTACGTGGTGTGGAACGTGTTCGCCACGCCGCGCTACTCGGTGCAGGCGGTGCCGCAGTGCTTTCCGATCGCCGGCTGCGTCGCCTACCGGGGCTGGTTCAGCGAGGTCGCCGCGCAGCAGGATGCGGCGCGGCTGCGTGCCCGCGGCGACGACGTGTGGGTCGGGGGCGTGCCGGCCTATTCGACCCTGGGCTGGTTCGACGATCCGATCCTGTCGAGCATGCTGCGCTGGGACGACGACGAACTGGACGGCACGATCTTCCATGAGCTGGCCCACCAGCTGGTCTACGTGAAGGGCGACACAACGTTCAATGAATCGTTTGCCAGTTTCGTGCAGCAGGAAGGCCTTCGCCAGTGGCGCCGCTCGCGCGGACTGCCACCCGCGGATGGCCGCCGCCAGGCGATGGAAGACGGCTTCACCCGGCTGGTGCTCGACCTGCGCAACCGGCTGAGAATCGTCTACGCGGACGGTGGCGATCAGGCGACGATGGAGGCGGGCAAGCAGCGCGAGCTGGCGGCGTTCCGTGTCCGCTATGCGCAGTGGCGCGACAGCCAATGGCCGGGTGAGCACCGGTATGACGCCTGGGTTGCCGCGCCGATCAACAACGCCCGCCTGCTTCCGTTCGGCCTGTACGAGCAATGGACGCCCGCGTTCGCCGCGCTGTTCGCGCGATCGGAGCGCAGCTGGCCTGCTTTCTACGCTGATGTTCGGCAGTTGGCCCGCAAGCCGAAGGCCGAACGCGACGCCGCGCTGCGCCAGCTGTGCAACGGTGCCTGTTCCGGGGCAGACTGAAGCCCCCATCGCCGGAGTGTCGCCATGGTCAATGCCGAAAAGCGGGAGCTGATCCAGCGCTACGTCGAGGCCTACAACCGTTTCGACGTGGACGGCATGCTGGCCACGCTGACGCCGGACATCCTGTTCGAGAACATGGCGGACGGCCAGCTCAACGTCGCCACGCATGGCACCACCGAGTTCCGCCAACTGGCCGAGCAGGGTGCGGCGCTGTTCGCCGAGCGTCGGCAGACGATCACCGCCTGGGAGTTTCGGCCGGCTTCCGTGCTGGTGACGATTGCCTGGCGCGGGGTGTTCGCCGCGGACGTGCCCGACGGCCCGCGCGCAGGTGCCGAGCTGACGCTGCAGGGCGAGTCGGAATTCGAGTTCGCTGGTGGGCGGATCAGCCGGATCGTCGACCGCAGCTGAGCCGTGCGGCGGTCACGGCGTGGACTTGCGTCCGGCCATGTGCCGCAGATAGGCCAGCACGGCGTCCAGGTCCGTGTCGGAGAGCGCGCTGCGGTCGAAGCCGGGCATCTTCGCCTGCGGCCACCGCCGCAGCGACTGCGGATCGCGAATGAAGGCGCGCAGCAGGTCGGCGCGCAGGTATTCGGTGGGATTGTGCGGCAGGTTCAGGTCCGGGCCGAGTTTTGCGTCGCCCTGGCCGTTAAGGGTGTGGCAGGCCAGGCAGGTGTGCTGGAACACCACGAAGCCCTGTCGCACCTGGCTGTCGGGGGGCAGCGACGGGTCGGGCTGCAGGGCCGGGAAGCGCGCGGCAACCCCGGCCAGCTTGCGGATGGCGGCCAGCTGGTACGGCCATTGCTCCGGGCCCACATGAGCGGCCTGCGGCCGGGTCCAGACCACGTAGAACGGTCCCGCGCTGCCCTTGTCGCGGGGCAGTCGGGGCCACGGTTGCGCCGGGTCCTCGATCGCCAGCCAGGCCGTGCTGCCTTTCCCGTTCAGCAGCAGGGCGGCGGGGATTTCGGCGGCAAAGCCGTCGCTGGCCACGAACTGCAGGTGGTCGCCGGTGTCGAGCCCTTGCAGCAGATCGTTCAGCGGCACCGCGCGATAGCGCATCGGCCGGCCGAAGGCCACGTCGTCAGGCACGTTGATCGTGCGCACGTCGCCGCGTTTCAGCAGCGCTCCGGTTTGCCAGGTGGTCGGGCCGTGGCCGAGATCGATCTTCAGTTCGGCGGCAGTGGCCGGCAGCAACAGGCTCAGGGCGAACAGGCCGGCGATCAGCAGTTTCATGGTGGACTCCGACGGGAAGCGGCGATCGTAGAACACAAGGGATGCCCGATGGCGACAGAGCGCGTTTCGGACAGCCTGTCGCCCAGCTGAACGAATCCCGTCATGCACATTGAACTCACATCGGCTCACCCACACTAAGCCTGTGTATCGCCGTGAGGGCGACAAAAAGTGAGGCAGTTCATCGCATCACTGAGGGGTCGGCATTTCCTCCCCTGGATGCCACCTGACAAACCCCATCAGTCCTCCCCTGGCTGATGGGGTTTTTTTTGCGTGCGGCCTGGCCTTGTCGCGTGCGCGCAGGCTCGGCGTGGATAATGGACCATTCCCGTTCGCCGCTGGGCCACTGATGATCATCGAATCGCTGCTCGATACCGACCTGTACAAGTTTTCCATGATGCAGGTGGTCTTGCACCAGTATCCCGCGGCTCAGGTCGAGTACCGCTTCAAGTGCCGCACGCCGAACGTCGACTTGGTGCCGTACATCGACGAGATCCGCGGCGAACTGAAGGCGTTGTGCCAGCTTCGCTTCACGCCGGACGAGCTCGACTACCTGCGCACCTGGCGTTTCATCAAGAGCGACTTCGTCGATTTCCTGGGGCTGTTCCAGCTCAACGAGAAGTACGTGGACATCGCGCCGGCCGCCGCAGGCAACGGCGAGATCGAGATCCGCATCCGCGGGCCGTGGCTGCACACCATCCTGTTCGAGGTGCCGCTGTTGGCGATCGTCAACGAGGTGTACTTTCGCAACACCAGCGCCGGCCTCGACCTCGGCGAAGGGCGTCGGCGCCTGCAGGCGAAGATCGCCCTGCTGCGCGACACGCCGGATTACAGCGGTTGCAAGATCGCCGACTACGGCACGCGCCGTCGCCACTCGCGGGTGTGGCAGGAAGAAGTGGTGACGGCGCTGCGCGACGGACTCGGCGCCCAGCTGGCTGGCACCAGCAACGTGTGGCTGGCGCGCAAGCTCGACCTGACGCCGCTGGGCACGCTGGCGCACGAATACCTGCAGGCGCACCAGGCGCTGGGCCCGCGCCTGCGCGATTCGCAGGTGGCGGCGTTGGAGGCGTGGGCGAAGGAATACCGGGGCGACCTCGGCATTGCGCTGTCGGACGTGTACGGGCTGGACGCCTTCCTGCGCGACTTCGACATGTACTTCTGCAAGCTGTTCGACGGCACCCGCCACGATTCCGGCGATCCGTTCGCCTGGGGCGACAAGGTGCTGGCGCACTACTGCGCGAACCGGGTCGATCCCCGCGGCAAGGTGCTGGTGTTCAGCGACGGGCTGGACATACCCAAGGTGATGCAGCTGTACGAGCACTTCCGCGGCCGCTGCCTGCTGGCGTTCGGCGTGGGCACCAACCTCACCAACGACGTGGGCCCGGTGCCGCTCAACATCGTGATCAAGATGATCCGCTGCAACGGCCAGCCGGTGGCCAAGCTCAGCGACTCGCCCGGCAAGAACATGTGCGACGACGAGAAGTACGTGGCGTACCTGCGGCAGGTCTTCGACATCCCCGCATCGCAGGGGTGAGGCGAATTGCTCCTCCCCTGCTTGCAGGGGTGGGCCGGGAGGGAGCGCTCGGGCGGGCGAGGAAGGTCAGGAGCACCCCACCCCAACCCTCCCCTGCAAGCAGGGGAGGGAGTGCCAAGGTCAGAACGCGGGCAGCACGGCGCCGTGGTACTTCTGTTCGATGAACGCCTTGATCTCGGGACTGGTCAGTGCCTTGGCCAGTTTCTGCACGCGCGGGTCGTTCCGGTTGTCGGGGCGGCCGACCAGGTAATTCACGTAGGGCGAGTCCTTGTCCTCGATCAGCAGCGCGTCCCTGGTGGGGTTCAGCCCGGCGGCCAGCGCGTAGTTGGTGTTGATCAGGGAGAGATCCACCTCGTCCAGCGTTCGGGGCAGCATCGCCGCTTCCAGCTCGCGGAACTTCAGCTGCTTCGGATTCGCCGTGATGTCCTTCAGCGTGGCCATCTCGTCATTGGGATCCTTCAACGTGATCAGGCCGTGCCTGGCCAGCAACAGCAGCGCGCGGCTGTTGTTGCTGGGGTCGTTGGGCAGGGTGACGCTGGCGCCGTCGGGCAGCTGGTCGATGCTCGTGTACTTGCGCGAATAGGCGCCGAACGGCTCGATGTGCACGCCGGCGACGATCACCAGGTCGGTGCCGCGTTCGCGGTTGAACGCATCCAGGTACGGCCTGGTCTGGAAGTAGTTCAGGTCGATGTTTTTCTCGGCCACCTGGGTGTTCGGCTGCACGTAGTCGGCGAATACCCTGATCTGCAGGTCCACGCCCTGTTTCGCCAGCAGCGGTTTCACCTGCTTGAGGATCTCGGCATGGGGAACCGCGGTAGCGGCCACGGTGAGGACGTGATCGTCCTGTTCCGGCGCGGAGCAGGCCGTCAGCGAGAGCAGGATCAGGGTCGTGGCGAGGAAGACGTGGAACAGTTTCATGGCGGAGGTTCACTTGTGCAATGCACAATAATAGACGTCTATACCGCCAAACACAAATCGTGCGAGGGCGCCGACGATGACGCGTCAGACCTTGGGTCGGGAGCAGTAGCCGGCCAGCAGGAGCAGGGCCAGGGTGGCGGCGAGGGCGGCGAGCAGCAATTCCAAGGCGGCGATTCCCATGAGCGGCCCACGAAGGTAGGCCGCCCATGGCGCCAGGCACAAATGATCAAGTCAGCGTTGCTTATAACGCTGCACGATGCGGTCGCCGATCATCTGCAGCACCTGCACCAGCACGATCAGCAGCACCACGGTGACCAGCATGTAGTCGGACTTGTAGCTGAGGTAGCCGTAGCGGTAGGCCAGGTCGCCGAGGCCGCCGGAGCCGATCGCGCCACCCATGGCGGTGTAGCCGACCAGGGCGATCGCGGTGACCGTGATGCCGGCGAACAGGCCGCCGCGGGCCTCGGGCAATAGCACGTGGCGCACGATCTGCCACAGGCTGGCGCCCATCGCCTGGCTGGCCTCGATCACGCCTTGCTGCACTTCGCGCAGCGCGGTTTCCACCAGCCGCGCGAAGAACGGCGCGGCGCCGATCACCAGTGGCGGGATCGCGCCGCGGATGCCCAGTTTGGTGCCGACCAGGGCGTAGGTGACCGGCATCAGCACGATCATCAGGATGATGAACGGCACCGAGCGCAGGACGTTCACCAGCAGCGAGGTCACCGCGTAGAGCTTGGGCATCGGCCGCAGCTGGCCCTTGCCGGTGAGGTACAGCAGCACGCCCAGCGGCAGGCCGATCAGCACGGTGAGCGCCAGCGAGCCGCCCAGCATCAGCAAGGTGTCGATGCAGGCGCGGCCGATCTCGCCCCAGTCGTCGATGTTGGGGAAAAGTTTCTGCAGCGGATTCATCGTGGCAGCTCCTCGATCTCGATGCCGGCATCCCGCAGCGCGGCCAGTGCGATGTCCACCTGTTCGCCCCGCATCGCCAGGGTGAGCTGACCGTAGGGCAGATCCTTGATGCGGTCGATGCGCCCGGCCAGGATGTTGAATTCCACGCTGGTTTCCCGCGCCACACGGCTCAGCGACGGGGTCAGCGTGGCGTCGCCGCGGAAGCTCAGGCGCACGATGCGGCCGGGCACCTGGGCGAATGGCGTGTGTTCGCTGGCCGCTTCCTCGGGCAGGGCCTCGTTGACGAAGCGCCGGGTCGTCGGGTGCTGCGGGTGCAGGAACACGTCGGCCACCGGGCCGTGCTCGACGATCACGCCGGCGTCGAGCACCGCCACGCGATCGCACACGCGGCGCACCACGTCCATCTCGTGGGTGATCAGCACGATGGTGAGTTTCAGCTCGCGGTTGATCTCGGCCAGCAACTCCAGCACCGAGGCGGTGGTCTGCGGATCGAGCGCGCTGGTGGCCTCGTCACAGAGCAGGATGGACGGTCGGTTGGCCAGTGCGCGGGCGATGCCCACGCGCTGCTTCTGGCCACCGGAAAGCTGCGACGGGTATTTGTCCGCGTGGTCGCTCAGGCCCACCCGCGCCAGCAGCTCGTCCACGCGGGCCTGCAATGCGGCCGCGTCGCGTTCTCCGGCCAGTTGCAGCGGGAACGCCACGTTGTCGGCCACCGTCTGCGAGGCGAGCAGGTTGAAGTGCTGGAAGATCATGCCGATCCGGCGTCGCTGCGCACGCAGTGCCGGTTCGGCCAGCGCGGTCATCTCGGTGTCGTTCACGAAGATGTGCCCGCCGCTGGGTCGTTCGAGCAGGTTGATCAGCCGTATAAGCGTCGATTTACCGGCGCCGGAAAGGCCGATGATGCCGAACACCTCGCCATCGGCAATGTCGAGATCGAACGGCTGCAATGCAGGGATGTCCCTGCCGTCGACGCGGTAGGACTTGTGGACATCGACGAAACGGATCACGGCGTGGGCCTGGCCAGCGGGTGGATGCGGCATTCTATGCCACGGGCCCGGCCACCGATGGCGTATGCTGACGGATTGACCCATCAACACGGAGTCCGGCCATGTCCAGCGTCTACGATTTCACCGTTCGCGATATCGAGGGCCAGCCGCGCTCACTGGCCGAGTGGCGCGGCAAGGCGCTGCTGATCGTCAACGTGGCCTCCAAGTGCGGCTTCACTCCGCAGTACAAGGGACTGGAGACGCTGTGGCAGGACCAGCGCGACCGGGGACTGGTGGTGCTGGGCTTTCCGTGCGACCAGTTCGGTCACCAGGAACCCGGTGACGAGGCCGAGATCCGCAACTTCTGCAGCACCCAGTACGACGTGACCTTTCCGATGTTCGCCAAGATCGAGGTGAACGGCGAGCACGCCGATCCGCTGTACAAGTGGCTGAAGAGCGAAGGCAAGGGCATCCTGGGCAGCGAATCGATCAAGTGGAACTTCACCAAGTTCCTGGTCGATGCGGAAGGCCAGGTGGTCAGGCGCTACGCCTCCACCGACACGCCGGAGAAGATCGGCAAGGACACCCTGGCGCGACTCGGCGGCTGATGGGCGGAAGTGGCCGCCCGCGGCCACGGAAGGCGGGATTCGCGGGTCCCGCGTGACCCGCCTTCCGGTCTGCCGCAGGCGCCTTGGCAGCCTCTGCTAAACTGCGTGGTTCATGTCGGCGATGTGGCCGGCGAACCCGAACCCGATCGCGAGATGACCATGCAGATTGCCCAGAACTCCGTAGCCGCCTTCCATTACACGCTGACCGACGACGAAGGCCAGGTCATCGACAGCTCCGCCGGTCGCGAGCCGCTGACCTACCTGCATGGCCAGGGCCATATCGTGCCGGGCCTGGAAAAGCAGATGGAAGGCCGTTCGGTGGGCGACAAGTTCGACGCCCACGTGGCGCCCGAGGAAGGCTACGGCGTGCATCATGCCGAGCTGATGCAGCAGGTTCCGCGCGAGGCGTTCCAGGGCGTCGAGGACATCCAGCCCGGCATGCAGTTCCAGGGCAACGGTCCGGAAGGCCAGATCAACGTCACCGTGAGCAAGGTCGAGAACGGCGTGGTGTTCATCGATGCGAACCATCCGCTGGCGGGCAAGACCCTGCACTTCGCGATCGAGGTGACCGACGTGCGCGACGCCACCGCCGAAGAGCTGCAGCATGGTCACGTGCACGGCGCCGGTGGCCATCACCACTGAGTTTGCGCCAGGCGCGACGCGGCACCGATGAACGAAGGCCCGGCAGCTTGCCGGGCCTTTGTCGTATTCAGTACCAGTCGAGCAGCGAAATGCCCACGCCGAGGTAGGTGGCGTTGTGGTTGTAGTCGATCAGGCTTTCGCCATAGCCCTTGAACACTTCCATGTAGCCGCGCAGGTTGCCGGCCATCGGGAAGCTCCAGCTGAAACGCGCCGCGCCATGGCTGCGGCTGCCGCCACGCATCGAGTGGCGCAGCATCATGCCGAATTCCTGGCCGCGCCATTCATGCACGATCTGCACTTCGCCGCGCCCCATGTAATCGCTGATGTCGGGGTTGTCGTCGTCGCTGCGCGATTCCGGGATGCGCCACCACGGACGCAGCATCACCGTCCAGCCGTCGCGTTCGAAACCGACATCGGCAATCACCCGGTTCCAGCTGCGCGACAGCGGGTCGCCGCGGCCGTTCGACTGGTGGTCCACGCCAATGCCCAGCAGGCGGCCCGTCCAGCCGAATACCTGGTAATGGGTGTCGAACACCAGCATCGCCTCGGGTTCGTAATCGGTCTCGCGGAACGGGCGCGACAAGGTCGAGTTGTAGACCTGCCAGCGCGACGACTGGGTATAACCCACCCACAGGTCGCCGGCGTCACCGAACACGCCTTGCCATACCTTCGCCTTCAGGCTGAGCTGGAATTTCGCCTCGACGTTCTGCAATTGCTCGCTGGTGCCACTGACCGTGTTGTCGGGGCTCGGGCTGTGCGGCTGGTTGTTCTGGTGGCTGGTCATGAACGCAGGCATCACGTAGACCGGGTTGTAGCCGCGGATGTTGAAGGTGCCCAGCTTGCTCTCCGGCGACAGCTCCCAGCGGCTGTCCAGCAATGACAACGGCTGCGCCACCTCGCTGTTGCCCGGCTCGTCGGCGGATGCCCGCTTGTCGTCGCGGCCGAATATCTCCGGCGTCCGGGTGCTTGCATCCACGCGCTTGCGGGCCATCGGCAGGTTGACGCGTCCGGTGGCGTGGTCGTAACAGGCGAGGCGTTGCGCATCGCTCTCGATCGCCGTGCAGCCACGGATGTCGGTGGGGTCCGGATTCTGCGCATGCACGGAAGCGGCGGCGCAGAGGCTGCCCAGGGTTACGGCCGCGGCCGCCATCAATGGCTTCATGTGGAGCGGATTCCTGGATGGGGCGCAGCAGTCTAGCGGAGCTGGTGTCGACTGTGGATGAGGGTGGAGCGGCCACGAACCGGCGCCGGCCCGGATGGCCGGCGCTTTACTGCAAATTACTTCTGCGCCGTCCAGCGCTGGTACTCGTCCTTGCTGATGCGGCCGTTGCGGTTGTGGTCGGCGTAGATGAAGTCGTTGGCCAGCAGGGGATAGGCTGACGCCTGATCCTCGGTGATGTAGCGCGCGCCGCCGGACAACTGCTCGAACGAGGGCGCCGGACCGGCCGGTGGGGGCGTCGGCATGCTCGAATGCACGGTCAGCTCGCCGCTCGGCGTATTCATGGTGGCGGTGGTCTGGTCGGCGGGCATGGGCGCGGTGTTCTGGGGCATCGTGCCCTGGGTTGTCGTGTCCTGGGGAGTCGTGCTCTGAGGTGTCGTGTTCTGGGGCGTCGTGCTCTGGGGCATCGTGTCTTGAGTCGGCGTGCTCTGGGGCGTCGTGTCCTGGGCGATCACCTGGCCCGCCAGCATCAGGGCCGAGGCGGCAAGGGCGGTCAACAGTGGTTTGCGATATTTCATCATCGGAACTCCATGCCAAAATGATCGGGTGAAGTTGGCGGGTGCCGGAAAGCGCCCGCAGCGATCGAACGAAGTCCACGCTAGCAGGGGATTTGTAAATGCCGTCTCAAGGTTTCGGTCACGAAGGCGTGAAGAATCGGGGCCGTTGGGCGGAGCTTCAGCAAGCCGCCACATGTTGAAGCTGGCCCAGGCCAGAGCCATGCAGCTGGCCGCCCAGGGCCTGTTGCAGCCGCCGAAGCGGCGGCCGCGACGGGCAGACCTGGTGGCTGCCATCGAGCGCATGCGGATGCTGCAGATCGATACCATCCACGTGGTGGCGCGCAGCCCGTACTTCGTCCTGCATTCGCGTCTGGGCGATTACCCGATGGCGTGGCTGGACGAGGCGCTGGCACAGGGACAACTGGCCGAGTGCTGGGCGCATGAGGCGTGTTTCGTCAGCGCCGCCGACATCGCCTGGCATCGGGGCGGGCAGGATCATCGCAGCCATCATTGGGCGCATCGCAATGCGCAGCGCGTTCATCGCGAGCACCGCAAGGACATGGATGCATTGCTCTCGGGCATCCGCGCCTCCGGCCCGGTTCGCGCCGCGGATTTCGAGCGCCGCGGCGGCGCCGCCCCGTCGGGGTGGTGGGAGTGGAAGCCGGAGAAGCGCTGGCTGGAGGCATGGTTTGCCCTGGGCGAACTGATGGTGGCCCGGCGCGACAGGTTCCAGCGCGTCTACGATCTCGCCGAAAGGGTGCTGGCCGGGCTCGACCCGCCGTTCGACGCCGCGCTCGCCTTCTCGGCGGCGCAACAGCGCCGGCATTTCATCCTCGAAACCGTGCGGGCGCTGGGCGTGACGCCGGCGGGGTGGATTGCCGATTACTTTCGGCTCAAGCCCCGGGTCAGCGATCGTGAACTGGCTCCGCTGGTGGAAAGCGGCGAATTGCTGGCGGTGCCGGTCGAAGGCTGGAGCACGCCCGGTTATGTGCACCGCGAACATGCCCAATGGCTGGACAAGGCGCTGGCCGGGAAGCTGCGCGCCACCCTTACCACGCTGTTGTCGCCGTTCGATCCACTGGTCTGGGATCGCAGCCGCGCGCTGGCGATGTTCGGCTTCGAATACACGATCGAGTGCTACACGCCGGCCGCGAAGCGTCGCTATGGCTACTTCGTGCTGCCGATCCTGCATCGGGGACGCCTGGTCGGCCGGCTGGACGCCAAGGCGCATCGCGCCACCGGCGTGTTCGAGGTCAAGGCCTTGTTCCTCGAGCCGGACGCAAAGGCCGAACCGACGCTGGTGAGTGCCGTGGCCAGGGCCATCGCGGCCACCGCGGCATGGCATGGCACGGAAAGGATCAGGCTGGGAACCACCCAACCCGCGTCGCTGGCCCGGCTGCTGCGTGCGCAGTGGCGAGCCGCCCAGGTGAAGCTTGCCGATCCGGGCTGAGCGGTTCTTACGGTGTGCTGGCCGCAGGTGCGGGATTTTCCGCGCAGGACTTCCCGTCCAGTGCCTGGCGCAGTTGAGTGGATAGCGAATTGCAGCGCGCCGCGAGTTGCGGCCGGATGGACGGGTTCCTCGAATCGCGCAGCAGGCTGCTGCGCATCGCTTCGTAACGCGACTGCAACTGGTCCGGCGCATAGATGTCCGCGGCGCGATGGCAGGCAAGATAACTCGACAGGTAATCGTCGCAGGCGGGAATCCCGGTCTCGCCCGTCGACTCTGCCTGATCGCTGCCCGCGCTGGAGGTTCCGGACGTGTTCTGGTGCCGGGCGCGGCTGGCCGGCGCGGGCGTGACGGCGCTCGTGCCGGTGGTGCCGGTGGCCCGGGTGGTCGGGTGTTCGGCGCAGCCGGCCAGCAACAGGCCGGCAAGCGCGCCAACCAGGATCGGGCGGGGCAGATTGGGCATGTCGGTCTCCTCGGGTGTCTGGGTCGTGGGCGGATCCATGCATGCAGGGCTCCGGCCGGCTCCGGCTACTAGACCGCGTGGCCAGTCAAGAAAACCTGAATTTCCAGCTGCCATCGCATCGGCACCCATGCATGCGGACGTGATTAGCGCACCCGATGGTGCCATGCATGGCGCCATCGGATGGGCAATCCGGCGGCTTGCGGTCCGGTTGGTTCGTGACGGGGAGTTGGCACTTTCCTGCTCCATGCCGGACAGGGGTTTCCACGACGTGCAACAGGGCGGGCAGATTGATTTGTCGATCCGACCCGGCGAAACGAATCGTCGGGCCGGGGAACCTGTCGGTACTAATGCTGGCCATGACAGGAAAACCGCGCAGGGATGTCCGGTTTTCCCTTCAGGAAATATCCTCCTGCGGCGCCGCTTGACAAATCACTTGCCGGCAAAAAATCCGTTATGCTTGGCGCGCTGCGTCTGCTTGGCTACAAGAGTGCCCGGTAGGGATTTCCTGAATCCGACTGTTGCACCGGACCCTGCATGCTCAGTAAAACCGTCGGCCCGTTGGGGCCGGTTTGTCTCAGCGTTCGGATTAGGATCGGAGTGAGTCATGGCGGATCGTGAAGTAGGTACTGTGAAGTGGTTCAATGACGCCAAGGGTTTCGGCTTTATCAGCCGCGATAATGGCCCTGACGTGTTCGTGCATTTTCGCGCCATCACCGGCTCGGGTTTCAAGAGCCTGCAGGAAGGTCAGAAAGTGAGCTTCAATGTCGTGGACGGGCAGAAGGGCTTGCAGGCCGAAGACGTTACCCCCGTTTGATCGCGGTAGCGGAACCTGTATGAAGGGCCGGCGCAAGCCGGCCCTTTTTTGTGGTCGACGCGGCGATTGGTTAGCCTGTGGGAATGTCCAATCCTTCTTTTGACGACGCTTCCGCCGCCACCCCGCTGGTGATCCCGGTCACTGCCGCCGACGGCGCGCACTTCGAATTGCTGGCGGTGTTGCCGTCCGGTCCCTGGCAGCGGCTGCTGTACTGGCTGCCGGCGATGGGTATTCCGGCCCGCCACTATCTGCCGCTGGCCCAGGCGCTGGCCGAACACGGTGTCGCCGTGGTGTTGCACGAATGGCGCGGCATCGGTTCCAGCGATCGCCGCGCCGGTCGCCGCTGCGACTGGGCCTATCGCCAGCTACTGCAGGATGACCTGCCTGCCGGCATGGCGCTGCTGGAGGCGCGCTGGCCGCACACGCGCACGTGGCTGGGCGGCCACAGCCTGGGTGGTCAGCTGGCGCTGCTTTACGCGAGCCTGCATCCGTCGACGTTCGCCGGGCTGTTGCTGGTGGCCAGCGGCTCGCCGTACTGGCGGCGCTTCCGGCATGGCTGGCTGATCGCCGCGGCCTATGCGTTGGCGCCGTGGCTGGCACGACTGATGGGCCATCTGCCGGGTCGGCGCATCGGCTTCGGCGGCAACGAGGCACGTGGCGTGATCGACGACTGGGCGCGCAGCGGCCGCAGCGGTCGCTATGCCGCCACGGGCATGTCGCAGGACTTCGAGGCGCAACTTGCCGCCCTGCAACTGCCGGTGCTGGCGCTGCGCCTGAAGGAGGACTGGCTCGGTCCGCAGGCTTCGCTGGAATGGCTGCTGGGCAAGCTGGGTGCGGGCATCCGGCAGATCGAGGTGATCAGCCGTGACGATCTGGGTGGCAAGCCGGCCGACCACTTCGGCTGGATGAAAACGCCGGCGCCGATCGCGGCGCGCATGGCCGAATGGTTCGCCGTGGAAGATGCGCTGTTCGCCGAACACGCCCAGTCGACGGCTTGATTCCCGGCGCCGTCGCCCGGATGTCGCCCCTTTCGATCCGATGGATGCCCCGATGAACCTGTTCGATCCGTTCCAGCAACGCAGCCTGACCTTGCGCAACCGGCTGGTGGTTTCGCCGATGTGCGAATACTCGGCCACCGATGGCGTGCCGAACGACTGGCACCTGGTGCACCTGGGCAGTCGCGCGGTGGGCGGCGCCGCCGTGGTGATCGCCGAGGCATCGGCGGTTTCGGCGCAGGGACGCATCTCGCCGCAGGACGCCGGCCTGTGGAACCAGGCCCAGTTGCAGGCGTGGCAACCGATCACCCGCTTCATCGGTGCACACGGGGCGATCGCCGGCATCCAGCTGGCCCACGCCGGGCGCAAGGCCAGCACCTTGCGTCCCTGGGACGGGCATGGTCCGGTGCCGGCCGGGCAGGGTGACTGGCCCGTCGTGGCGCCCTCGGCGCTGCCGTTCGACACCGGCTGGAACGTGCCGCTGGCCTTGGACGAGGCCGGCATCCAGGCGGTGATCGCCGATTTCCGCGCCGCGGCGGCACGCGCGCTGGAGGCCGGTTTCCAGCTGGTCGAGGTGCATGCGGCGCACGGTTACCTGCTGCACCAGTTCCTGTCGCCGCTGAGCAACCGGCGCGACGACCGTTACGGCGGCAGCTTCGAAAACCGCACCCGGCTGACCCGTGAAGTCGTGGCCGCCGTGCGCGAGGTGTGGCCGGACGAGTTGCCGTTGTGGCTGCGCGTGTCGGCGACCGACTGGGCCGACGAAGGCGGCTGGGACGCGGCGCAGAGCGTGGAACTGGCGCGCATGGTGAAGCCCCTGGGCGTCGACCTGATCGACGTTTCCAGCGGCGGCCTGCTGCCGCACGTGAAGATCCCGCTGGGGCCGGGCTACCAGGTGCCGTTCGCCGCGCAGATCCGCCGCGAGGCCGACATCGCCACCGGCGCCGTGGGCCTGATCACCGAAGCCGAACAGGCCGACCGGATCATCGCCGATGGCGAGGCGGACCTGGTGCTGATCGCCCGCGAAAGCCTGCGCGACCCCTACTTCCCGCGGCGGGCGGCACAGCAACTGGGCGCAAAAATCGTCGCGCCGGCGCAATATCAGCGGGCCTGGTAAGGAGCACATGATGGAAAGTCGTCCCCAGTTGATCGCCGACGCCCGTGAGCACGACCTCGGCGACGGCTTCGTCGTGCGTCGCATGCTGCCGGTGCTGCAGGCGCGCCACGTCGGTCCGTTCGTGTTCTTCGATCACATGGGGCCGGTGAGTTTCCCGGCGGGCAAGGGCATGGACGTGCGCCCGCACCCGCACATCGGCCTGGCCACGGTGACCTGGCTGTTCGACGGGGCGATCCGCCATCGCGACAGCCTGGGAAGCCTGGCCGACATCCGCCCCGGCGAGGTCAACTGGATGACCTCCGGCCGCGGCATCACCCACTCCGAGCGCACGCCGCCAGATGAGCGTGCCGCAGGCCAGAAGCTGCACGGCATCCAGGTCTGGGTCGCCCTGCCGCAGGCCGATGCCGAGGTGTCGCCGGAGTTCCACCACCACGATCGCGAGGCCTTGCCGCGGATCAGCGAGCCGGGCGTGGAAGGCGTGCTGATCGCGGGAAATGCCTACGGTCAGCGTTCACCGGTGAAGGTGTTCGCGCCGATGTTCATGCTGGAAGCAAGCCTGCAGGCCGGCGCCGAGCTGGCCTTGCCGGCCGGGCACGCCGAGCGCGGCGTGCATGTGATCGAAGGCTCCGTGAGCTGGGGCGAACTGAAGATCGCCAAACACCAGATGGCGGTGCAGGCCGGCGACCAGCCGCCTCCGTTGCGTGCCAGCGAACCAAGCCGGTTGATCCTGTTCGGCGGTGCGCCGCTGGATGGCGAGCGCCACCTGTGGTGGAACTTCGTGGCCAGCAGCCGCGAGCGCATCGAGCAGGCCAAGGCGGACTGGAGCGAAGGACGCTTTCCCACCGTGCCCGGCGACGAGGACGAATTCATTCCCCTTCCGGCGTAAGGCCCGTATCCCGCAAGGATGCGGCAGAATCGGGCCGTCCACACCGCGGAGCCTCACCATGTCCGGCTACAGCAGTTTTGCCGAGTTCTATCCGTTCTACCTCGGCGAGCACGGCAACCGCCGCTGCCGCCGGATGCATTTCATCGGCAGCAGCCTGGTGATCGCGGTGGTCGTGCTTGCCGTGTCCAGCGGGCAGTGGCGCTGGTTGTGGCTGGCACCATTGTGCGGCTACGGCTTCGCCTGGATCGGCCACTACGTGTTCGAGAAGAACCGCCCGGCGACCTTCAGGCATCCGCTGTACAGCCTGGCCGGCGACTGGGTGATGTACGCCCAGATGCTGCGCGGCAAGATTCCGTTTTGATTTTCGCCCTCTCCCTGCGTGCCCCTAAAGGGACTTCCTTCGGTCGCAGGGAGGTCCGGGGTGGGGTCGCTCTTCACCTCAGCGGTACTGCTGATGGCAGCTCTTGCAGGTTTCGCCCACAGGCTTGATCGCGGCCACCAGCGCCTCGCAACTGGCTGGCGCGGCCTGCACCGCCTGCTGCAGCTGGGTCTGCAGTTTGCTGGCGTCGTCGGTGAAGGTCTTCTCGCTGATGCCGAACACCGGCGTGATGTCGCTGGCGGTGGAGGCGAGGCGTTCCAGGTGGTGCTGCACCCTGGCCGGCTCGCACTGCTTCGCCTTGATCGCGTTCTTCAGTTCGCCCACGTGATAACCCATGGTATCCATGACCGCCTTCGGCATGGGATTGCGTGCGCTCAGCGCGTTCATCACGTTGACGGTGCCGATCACGCCGATCACCAGGCCAAGCAGGATCATCAGGGCTGCGCGCATGGATGAGGTTCCGATCATGAAGAGAACGCGAAGGATACCCTGCGCCGACGCACCCGTAGCCACCGTCCACGATAAAATGTCCGCTCCCCACAGCAAGGCCCGCCCGTGATCCATCCAACGATGACCCGATGCCGCAACGGCGACCCGCGATGAGCGAGCCGAACTTCCCGGCCGAACGCTTTGCCGGCGTCGAGCGCCTGTACGGCAACGGCAGCGTGGCCACGCTGGCGCAGGCGCATGTGTGCGTGATCGGCATCGGCGGCGTCGGTTCGTGGGCGGTCGAGGCGCTGGCGCGCAGCGGCGTGGGCCGGCTCACCCTGATCGACGCCGACGAGGTGTGCGTATCCAACACCAACCGCCAACTGCACGCGCTGGATGGCGAGTACGGCAAGACCAAGGTGGGCGTGATGGCTGCCCGCGCCCATGCGATCAACCCGACCATCCGGCTGGAGGCGGTCGAGCGTTTCCTCACCACCTCGACCCTGGACGAACTGCTCGATCGCGGCTACGACGTGGTGCTGGATGCCTGCGATGCGTTCCGGGTGAAGCTGGAAACCATCGCCTGGTGTCGCAGGCGCAAGCTGCCGATCGTCAGCGTGGGCTCGGCCGGCGGGCGCACCGACCCCACCCAGATCCGCGTGCGCGACCTGTCGCGCACCGAGCACGACGCGATGTTCAGCCTGATCCGCAAGAAGCTCCGCGCCGACTTCAACTTCCCCCGCAACGCCAGCCGCTACTTCGGCGTTTCAGCCGTCTATTCGCTGCAGAACGTGCAATACCCGCAGCCGGACGGCACCGTGTGCGGCACCCGCCCGCCGGGCGGCGATTCGCTGAACCTGGCCTGCGGCGGCGGCCTGGGCGCGGCCACCCACATCACCGGCGCATTCGCCTTCGCGGCGGTAGGCAAGGTGATCGAGAAGCTGCTGGGGAAAAGCGAGAAGTGAGTGAAGATGGGCGAGAAGTGAGTGAAGAGCCTGCTTTCTCTCTTTTCTCACTCCTCTCCACTCACTCCTGCTCCGTCACCAGCCCATGTACTGCCCGCCGTTGATCGCCAGGTTGGCGCCGGTCATCCAGCAGGTTTCCTCGCCGGTGAGAAAGGCCACGGCGTGGGCGATTTCTTCGGGCTTGCCCAGGCGGCCCAGCGGGATCTGTGCCTCGATCTTGGCGCGCACTTCTTCCGGCACGGCCATCACCATGTCGGTGGCGACGTAGCCGGGCGATACCGTGTTGACGGTGATGCCGAACTTCGCGTTCTCCTGCGCCAGCGAGATGGTGAAGCCGTGCATGCCGGCCTTGGCGGCGGCGTAGTTGGCCTGGCCGTACTGGCCCTTCTGGCCGTTGATCGAGCTGATCTGCACGATGCGGCCCCACTTGCGCGCACGCATGCCGTCGATCACCGCGCGGGTGACATTGAAGCAGGCGTTGAGGTTGGTGTTGATCACGTCCGTCCACTGCTGGTAATTCATCTTGTGGAAGGTGGTGTCGCGGGTGATGCCGGCGTTGTTGACCAGGATCTCGACCGGGCCGCACTTCTCCTCGATCGCACGCACCATCGCCGTGCAGGCGTCCGGGTCGGTGACATCGCCAGCGACCAGGCAGACATCGATGCCCTCGGCCGCCATCGCCTGGCGCCAGGCCTCGGCCTTGTCCGGGTCACGATAATTGCTGGCCACCCGATGCCCCTGCCTGGCCAGGTAGCGGACGATTGCGCTGCCGATGCCGCCGGTGCCGCCTGTGACCAATGCCGTACGCTGAGTCATTTCCCTGAATCTCCTGTTCGGTTAGGCGCGAATGCGATCGCGCCGAAGCATGGCAGGCGCATGTTTCAGCCGTCCCCTGGTTGCCTCGACGCGTTGCGTAGTTATAGCCGTTCAGCCGACAGAGTGACCGCTGCAATGCGGCAAATGCGCCGGATCGAAATGCGCCAGTGCATGCTGCAGCAAATCGTCCACCCCGCACGCGGCGTGCGGCAGCGGCAACTGCAGGAAGACGAGGGCGCGTCGCAGTGCCGGCACGGGGTCGGCCGGGTCGACCGGGAACGCCTGTGCGGACTTCGACAGCTTGGTGCCGTCCCTGTCCAGCACCAGCGGCAGGTGGCGATACGCCGGTGTCGGCAGGCCCAGGCAGCGCTGCAGCCAGATCTGGCGCGGCGTGGAATCGAGCAGGTCCAGTCCGCGCACCACTTCGGTGATGCCCTGGAAGGCGTCGTCCACCACGCAGGCCAGCTGATAGCTGTACAGGCCGTCGGCCCGGCGCAGCACGAAGTCGCCCACCTCGTTGCGCAGGTTCTGCCGCTGCGGGCCCTGCAAGGCATCCTCGAACGCGACGTCGAGGTCCGGCGCGCGCAAGCGCCAGGCCGGCGGATGATCGGCCTGCGGTGAAGCAACGCAGCAGGCATCGCGATGAAGGCCGTCGCCGCGCGCCAGTTCACTGCGGCTGCACCAGCAGGGAAACAGCGCATTGGCGGCACGCAGTTGCCCGATCGCCGCCGCGTACGCTCCCGTTCGCGTCGACTGGAACAGCGCCGGCCCGTCGGCGACCAGGCCGAACGCGGGCAGCGCCGCCAGGATGCCCGCCGCCGAACCGGCAACCTCGCGCGGCGGATCGATGTCCTCCACCCGGACCAGCCATTCGCCGCCGGCATGCCGCGCGCACAGCCAGCTGCCCAGCGCGGCGACCAGCGAGCCGAAGTGCAGTTGTCCGGTGGGCGAGGGGGCAAAGCGGCCGCGATAAGTCATCGGCGCATCTTAAATGCCGCTCCGGACCCTTGAAAGCGCGCCTTGCCGCCCCGAATCTTCGACCATCCACCATTCCCCTTCATGACTGCCACAAGAGAGACAGCCATGCGCCGCATCGCGCTATTCATCGCCACCAACCTTGCCGTCCTGCTCCTGCTGAGCATCGTCTGCCGCCTGTTCGGCATCGACCAGATGGCCGCCGCCCGCGGCTACGGCGGCATGGGCGGCCTGCTGGCCTTCGCCGCCGTGTTCGGCATGGGCGGCGCCTTCATCTCGCTGGCGATGTCGAAGATGATCGCCAAGTGGTCCACCGGCGCCCGGGTGATCGAGCAGCCGCAGAACAAGACCGAGCGCTGGCTGGTCGACACCGTGCGTCGCCACGCGCAGAACGCCGGCATCGGCATGCCCGAGGTGGCGATCTACGACGCGCCGGAAATGAACGCGTTCGCCACCGGCATGACGAAGAACAGCTCGCTGGTGGCGGTGAGCTCCGGCCTGCTGCAGCAGATGGATCGCGAACAGGTCGGCGCCGTGCTCGGCCACGAGATCGGCCACGTCGCGAACGGTGACATGGTCACGCTGACCCTGATCCAGGGCGTGCTGAACACGCTGGTGATCCTGGCCGCCCGCATCGTCGGTCGCGCCGTCGACAGCTGGATGAGCGGTGGTCGCGACGAGAATCGTGGCGGCGGTGGCATCGGCTACTTCGTGGTGGTGATGGTGCTGCAGGTGGTGTTCGGCCTGTTCGCCTCGATGATCGTGGCCGCGTTCTCGCGCTGGCGCGAGTTCCGCGCGGACCAGGCCGGTGCGCAGTTCGCCGGCCGCGGCGCGATGATCTCCGCCTTGCAGCGGCTCAAGGTCAACCATGGCGAAAGCACGCTGCCGAACACTATCGCCGCGTTCGGCATCTCCGGCCCGCTGGCGGAAGGCTTCAGAAAACTGTTCATGAGCCACCCGCCGCTGGACGAGCGCATCGCCGCGCTGCAGAAGGCCGGCTGATTGCAGCTTTACTCCCTCCCCTGCTTGCAGGGGAGGGCTGGGGTGGGGTGCTCTTGAGCTTGTCTTTGGAAGCCAAGGTCAAAAGCGAACCCCCCCCAACCTCCCCCTGCTAGCAGGGGGAGGAATCATTTCGTCAACGCAACTCTGGAACATCCACGCATGAACGCACCCGCCGAAACCCGCAAGTTCGAAGCCGAAGTCGCCCAGGTCCTGCACCTGGTCACGCACTCGCTGTACTCGCACAAGGAAATCTTCCTGCGCGAGCTGATCTCCAACGCCTCCGACGCCTGCGACAAGCTGCGCTTCGAGTCGATCGCCAACCCGGCGTTGTCGGCCGGCGACAGCGAACTGCACATCGACGTGAGCTGGGATCCGGATGCGCGCACCGTCACCGTGCGCGACAACGGCATCGGCATGACCCGCGATGAAGTCGTCGCCAATATCGGCACCATCGCCAGCTCCGGCACGCGCCGCTTCCTGGAAGCGATGAGCGGCGAGCAGAAGGCCGACGCGCGGCTGATCGGACAGTTCGGCGTGGGCTTCTATTCCGCCTTCGTGGTGGCCGACAAGGTCACCGTGATCACCCGTCGCGCCGACGCGCCGGCAGGCGAGGGCGTGAAGTGGGAGAGCGACGGCAAGGGCGAGTATTCGCTGGAGCAGATCGAGCAGGCCGATCGCGGCACGTCCGTCATCCTGCACCTGAAGGCCGACGAAGACGAATTCCTCAAGCGCTGGCAGCTGCGCTCGCTGATCACCCGCTACTCCGACCACGTCGCCTTCCCGATCCGCATGCCCAAGGAGAAGGACGACAAGCCCACCGACGAATTCGAAACCATCAACGCCGCCTCGGCGCTGTGGACCAAGCCGAAGTCCGAGATCAGCGACGAGGACTACCAGAGCTTCTACAAGTCGCTCGGCCACGATTTCAACGACGCGCTGGCGTGGACGCACAACCGCGTCGAAGGTAGCCAGAGCTTCACCACCTTGCTGTACCTGCCATCGCAGCCGCCGTTCGACCTGATGATGGGCGGCCGCGACGAACGCAAGGGGCTCAAGCTCTACATCAAGCGCGTCTTCATCATGGACGCCGCCGAAGAGCTGCTGCCGAACTACCTGCGCTTCGTGCGCGGCGTGGTCGACGCCGACGACCTGCCGCTCAACGTCAGCCGCGAAATTCTGCAGCACAACCGCCAGCTCGACCGCATCAAGGCCGCCTGCGTCAAGCGCGTGCTCGACCTGATCGAGAAGCTGGCCCGCGACGAACCGGAAAAATTCCAGACCTTCTACAAGGCCTTCGGCAATACGCTCAAGGAAGGTATCAGCGAAGATGCGAACAACCGCGAGCGCATCGCCAAGCTGCTGCGCTTCGCCTCCACCAAGGGCGACGGCACCGCGCAGAATGTTTCGCTCGATGACTATATCGGCCGCATGGCCGTGGGCCAGGACGCGATCTGGTACATCACCGCCGACAGCTACGCCGCCGCCTTCGGCAGTCCGCAGCTGGAAGCGTTCAAGGCCAAGGGCATCGAAGTGCTGCTGATGTCCGACCGCATCGACGAATGGATGATCGGCAGCTTGAGCGAGTACGAAGGCAAGAAGCTCAAGAGCGTGGCCAAGGGCGACGTGCCGCTGGACGAAGCCGACAAGAAGAAGCAGGAAGAGGCCACGAAGGAAGCCGAGCCGCTGCTGAAGAAGCTCAAGGAGCTGCTGGGCGACCGCGTGGGCGAAGTGAAGGTGTCGGCCCGCCTCACCGATTCACCGTCCTGCCTCGCCCTTTCCGATTACGAAATGGCCCCGCACCTGGCCCGCCTGCTGCGCGAAGCCGGCCAGGACATGCCGGAGTCCAAGCCCACGCTGGAGATCAATCCGCAGCACGCGCTGGTCAAACGCGTCGAGACGGAAGCCGACGAAGCCAAGGCCCGCGACCTGGCGACCTTGCTGCTGGAGCAGGCGGAGATTTCCGCCGGCGCCCAGCTGCCCGACCCGGCGGCCTTCGTGCAGCGGATGAACCGGGTGTTGCTGGGCTAAGGCGCGCTGCAATTTGCCGAGAAAAGCCCGCCCGTCGGCGGGCTTTTCCTTGGCGGAACCCGGGCGCAACCGGGCACCTTGCCTCCATCCCCGTTCTCCCCTAGCGTGCGCCGACGGTCTCGGGGATCAAGCGGTGAAAGTGTCGATCGGCAAACGGCTGTTCTTCGCGGTACTGCTGGCCTTCCTCGTGGTGGCAGGAATCGGCGTGGAGCTGGTGCGCTGGAAATTGTCGAACCGCGCGCCACGTCCCTCGACCGATATGCAGGAGGTCAGTGGGCTGGTGGAGCAGCTGTCCGCCCGCTATCGGAAGCACGGCGACTGGTCGTTTCTGCCGGCCAGCCCCGATCAGCGCCGACGCTGGTTCCTCGACCGCGCGATGGCCGCCGAAGCGGATGGCACATCGGTTGCCCGTGACCGGGCATCCCCCAACCTCGACTACCGCATCGGTTTGCTGGACGTTCGCCGACGCCATCTCGCCGGGGTCATCGCGAGTCCGGCACTGGTGGCGATCGCCTCGATCGATACCGTGCAGCGATCGATCGTCGTCGACGGCGTCGAGGTGGGCTATCTCGTCGTGGCCAGATCGCAGAACCCGGACGACGACCTGGCCATCGCGTTTCTGCTGGAGCAACAGAAAAACCTGCTGCTCATTGCCGCCATCGGCGTGTTGCTGAGCGCGCTTGCTGCCGCCTTGCTGGCAGCGCATTTTCGCAAGCCGATCCGGCAACTGGTCGACGGCACGCGTCGGCTGGGGCAGGGGCATTTCGACGTGCAGCTGCCAACCCGGCGCAGCGACGAACTGGGCGAGCTGGCAGCCACGTTCAACCGGGTCGCCGCCAGGTTGAAGGACACCGAACGCTGGCGCCAGCAATGGGTCGCCGACACCTCGCACGAACTGCGCACGCCGCTATCGGTGCTGCGCGCACAGCTGGAGGCGCTGCAGGACGGCATCCGCGTCGCCACGCCCGAGACCGTCGCGCTGATGTTGCAGCAGGTGCTGTCGCTGACCGCGCTGGTCGATGACCTGCATGAACTGGCGCGCGCCGATCAGGGCCAGCTCCAGTACGACAAGGCGATGGTGGATGCTTGGGCCGCGGTGACGGACGTGTTCGCGAGCTTCGGCGAAAAATTTCGGGCGGCCGGGCTCACCGCGTCCGTCGGCGCCGCGCCGTCGTCGTCCACGGTGCTCGCGGATGCGACGCGGCTGCGCCAGGTGCTCGTCAACCTGTTCGAAAACAGCGTGCGCTACACCGACGCGGGTGGGCGCATCGAAGTCGGTGGTGAGCGGTTCGAACACGAGTTGCGCATCACCATCGACGACTCGGCACCCGCCGTTCCAGCCAGCCTTGTCGAGCATCTGGGTGAGCGCTTCTTCCGCGTCGAGCCATCGCGCAACCGGCAGTTCGGCGGCACCGGCCTGGGCCTTGCATTGAGCCGACACATCGTCGAAGCGCACGACGGCCGCCTGAGCTTCGCCGCCTCCGCGCTCGGCGGCCTGCGCGTCATCATCGTGCTGCCGCTGGAAGGTTAATGAGCGCCACCATCCTCATCGTCGAAGACGAAAGCGAACTTGCCGCGATCGTGGCCGACTACGTCAGCGCGGCCGGCTACCAGGCGCAGGTGATCGGCGATGGCAGCGTCGCACTGGCCAGTATCCGGCATCACGTGCCCGACCTGATCGTGCTGGACCTCATGCTGCCGGGCCTCGACGGTCTGTCGCTGTGCAGGACGGTGCGCGGGTTTTCCGCGGTGCCGATCATCATGGTCACCGCACAGGTGCAGGAGATCGACCGGCTGCTCGGTCTGGAAACCGGCGCCGACGATTACCTGTGCAAGCCCTTCAGCCCGCGCGAGCTGGTCGCGCGCATCAAGGCCGTGTTGCGTCGCTCGGGTCCGGCAGCGGCACGCACGCCACTGCTCGAAGTCGATGCCGATTCGCGTACGGCGCGTATCCACGCGCGACCGCTGGAGCTGACGCCGACCGAGTTCAGCCTGCTGGCTGCGATGGCCAAACGCCCGGGCACGATCTTCTCGCGTGCGCAACTGCTCGACCTCGTCAGTCGCGACAACCTTGAAGTCACCGACCGCGCGATCGACAGCCACATCAAGAACCTGCGCCGCAAGCTCGCCGTGCACCTGCCGGAGGTCGACGTGATCCACTCCGTCTACGGGCTCGGCTATCGGCTGGAGCTCTGAGCCGCTTCCATAATCTCTCCACATTCCTTCGCCACCCTGCGCTCGTCGATTACCGACGAACCTGACGAGGAATGCACAGATGAGCAAGCACAGGAAAACCGCAACACGCATCGCCGCGCTGGCCGGCGCCGTCGCGCTGACCGGCGCCGGTCTGGTGCTGTTCGGCATGCCCGGCCACGCGCAATCCGGGCCGCCACAGAAAGACATGACGGTCGACAAGGCCATGCGCAGCGAGGTGGTGGAAAGCATCATCGCCAACCTGAATCAGTCCTACGTCTTTCCGGACAAGGCCGCCGCGATCGGCAAGAGCCTGCGCGCCCAGCTGCAGCACGGCGACTTCGATGCGATCACCAGCGCCGACAAGCTCGCCGACAAGTTGACCGAGACACTGCAACACGGCAGCAACGACAAGCACCTTGAAGTGCGCTACTTCGAACACGCGATCGCCCAGGGCGACGACCAGTCCGACTCCGCCGAGAACAAGGCCGCCGAGTTGGCCGAAGGCAAGCGCTTCAACTTCGGTATCAACGGCGTCGATCGCCTGCAGGGCGACATCGGCTACATCGACCTGCATCAGTTCGGCCGGCCGGCGATGGTCGCCACCCGCATCGCCGCCGCCATGACCCTGATGAGCGACACCGGTGCCCTGATCATCGACCTGCGCCACTGCGGCGGCGGCGATCCGGAAAGCGTGATGCTGTTTGCCAGCTACCTGTACGACAAGCCGACCCATCTCAACGACGTCTACTGGCGCGACGAGAACCGCACCGAGCAGCGCTGGACCACGGCCACCGTTCCCGGCCCCCGCTACGGCCAGGCGCGCAAGGTCTACCTGCTCACCAGCAGCGACACGTTCTCCGGCTGCGAGGACTTCGCCTATGCGCTGAAGAACAACCAGCGCGCCACCCTGATCGGCGAAACCACCGGCGGCGGCGCCCACGGCGGCGCCCCGCACCGGCTGGCTGCGCACTTCATGATGTTCGTTCCCTCCGGACGCCCGATCAGCCCGGTCACGCACACCGACTGGGAAAATGTTGGCGTGGTGCCGGATGTGCGCTCCTCGGCGAAAAATGCGCTGGACGTGGCGCAGGTGGTCGCGCTGAAGGCGTTGATTGCCGGGGAGAAGGATGAGGATTGGCAGGAAAAGCTGAAGCACCGTTTGAAGGACTTGGAGTGAGCTGATCGGACACTTGCTGCGGTGATTCAGTACCATCGTCGCCCTTTCGTACCTGACCGCGATCCCGGCGAAAGCCGGGATCGCTTGATCTCCCCCATCGTCATCGCGGCGAAAGCCGGAGAAGCTTTAAAACAGCGAAGCTGGTAATCGCACTTGTCCTTGTCGTTCGTAGCCAGGAGCTTTCGTCCGCCTTCGGCGGACATCAGGTAACTGCTCCTGCGTTGCCTCAACTCGGGCATCCTTGCCCTCGCCCGAAATTGTCGAGATAGGTCATGACCAACAAAATCCGCACGAGCCGCATTCTTGCCGAAGTCCACGGGACGGCTACGGGCCTGCACCAGGCCGGGGTGATCAGCAAGCGCCGCATGCACGAGTACGACGCACTGAGCCATCTCGCCGTACCGGTCATTGGCGCGAGCAAGATCAAGCTGATCCGCGAGAACTCGAAGCTCAGTCAGGCCGTCTTCGCCGCCGTGCTCAACACCAGCGTTTCCACCGTGAAGAAGTGGGAAATCGGCGAGAAGAAACCCAGTGGGCCTTCGCTGAAGTTGTTGGGCCTGATTGATCGCAAGGGGCTGGAGGCTGTTCTCTAAAGGGCGCTCGTACGTTTCACCCGCGCCGCTTGATTGGGTGGTGTTGCCTGCATGGTGGGAGTGGCTCTTCCCCTGCGGTTTGCGAAATACCCTGTTGCTGATTCAAGAAGAGCCTGCCATCCGGCGGGATTTTTTCTCCGCATTCCTGCGTTTAAGAGCCGGGGATGGAAGCCGGCCCCCCACGACCCACCCAATTCGTCATCCCGGCGAAGGCCGGTACACCGTCGCTCCGACCCCTGTTCCGCGCGATAGCACCTGAGTAGGTGCGCCGTTCGCTTTTGCCGTCCCGGTGCTTACAAGCGGTCAACGATAACCATATCCTCGATCTGATCACTTTGGGTGCCAAACCTTTCGAGGAAGGCACGAGCGAACCGGTCCTTAGGCTTGTCACTCGTGCGATCAGGGTCGTGATTGAGGTAGCGATTGAGGCTGCCAATGAAAAGATCTGCCAACTGGATAAAGTCGATCTTTTTTGAGCTGATTACCTCAACACTGGAAACCTGAAGCGCTCCGCCAAACTCTGATTGGGATGCTGCCTTTAGGCGCATCAATAGGTTTGCGGTCATCAATTTATCTCTTGACTCCTCTTCTGAATCTTTCCAAATACTGATTGCGCGAGGCAGCTCAGCCCGGCCACTTTCGTGTTCGTGAGTGACACCTCGGACCAAAAGATGAAAGAAGAGATCGTCTAGAGCGCGCGCAGCATCTGAGTGACCACGGCGACGGACATAGATCGCTCGAAAGCTCACAGACGCGGATCGAGCGTAAAGAATCTCAAGGACTTCGAAGTGGCGCTCAACGTTGCCACTGTGGATCTCCGAAAAATGTAGCTCATGGTTAAAGCCGGTCACCTCACGCCAAGCTTCGAGTGTCTCTGCTAGTTCAGTGACATCCAGGCCGGCCAGAAACCACAAGCTTCCGACGAGCAAAAATTCATCGGTCTTACCACTTTCATCCGCGTAGACCGTTAGCGTCGGAAAGCCAGGTTGGTCATTTCGTTGACGCTCCCGCTCACGCTCTTCCCGAGTACCTCGACGCTGCCGGACCTCATCAGTTGCCTTGAAGAGATGGTATTCGTTCTGAATCTTGGCACGAGCGCGTGTGATGTCGGTCAATCGGCTCAAACAGTATAGATCTTCCAATGCAACGGAAGAGCCAGATACCCACTGATAGTCGAATGTTTTCCAGTAAGTGACTTGCAACCGAACATCTGAATTTCGCGTAGCTGGGTGATGATTTAGAACCCAAGCCACCCTCGCGGTGAGGGTGTCGGTAATATTGCCGGCCAATTTTTCGAGAAGTACAGCGCGCTCCTTCGCAACCTTCTCGGCTTTCCTTAGGGCTTTTAACAGGACCGCTGGATCCTGAGGCTCCCCGCCTGAGCCGTTTTCGTCATCGCTGAAGTCTTCGACTGACGCATCCGTTGCCATTGTTTGTTCCCCCTGCAGCGAAAAACTGGGCCAGAGTGCACTTAGGAGCGGTTACGCAGATACCGCCTTTCGACAGAATAGCGTCCGATGGTGCGCAAGGAATGAAGCCTGCTCCGGCCGGAACCGAGCAACGCGTTTATCTGGGTCGATAGACCACTTGTCGAGTACCTCACGCGAAAGCGATGAATGCACGCGCATCTGACCATCATCTTCAAAAGTGATGAACTGCTCGTCGAACAACGCATCGACATGCGGTGAGAGAAGCAAGCCGTTGTAACCGCTGAGGCGTTCTGGGTTGGAGGCTTCGCGCCAGGGTTTGATGTGGCTGGCGATCAGCAGGCGGGTATCGGTGACGCCGGTGACGCGGCATACCGGGTCGAGCAGGATTACCTGCTTGCGGAAGAAGCCTTGGCCAACGCGAGCCCGGGTGAGTTGCAAGCGCTGTGTTTCCGGGATCGATGCATCCGTCTCGAGGCGGTGGATATCATCCAGCACATAAGCATTGGGTTCGTGGTCGATTGCATAGATAGGTAGTTGATCGAGTTCTCGTACCTCCGGCATATCCAGCAACGCCATCAGTATTTGTCCGAGCGCATCGGAGATACCTGCGAGATAGCAGTTCTGGACGCCATCGCCGGTTCTCTTCGAGAGAGGTGAGTAGCGATCTGGAAGCGCCTGCACCACAGACTCTATGTGTTCTTTGGGTACTAGCGGACGGTTTGCGTCTTTGAAGTCGACCTCTACGAACCAGCCCTCATGAGCCCAGTAGTCGCCCACGTTGCCGAATTCAGGCGGTTTAGGACTGGGCGAGGCAGCAACAGTGACACGGCCGACGGCGCCGACGCGGCCATTGGCATACGAGAACACCACGTCACCAGGCCGAACGAGCTTCATGTTCTCGTAGGTTTAGTTGAACGCGCCGTTCGTGTTGCGGTAGGGCGACCACAGATAGCCGCCACGAACCTCGTGGTCGCGTGTCTGTTTGTGGTTGACCCACCAGTAAGCCATGCCATCTCCCCCGCACCAGGTTAACGGAAAAGAGGCGAGTAAGCAGGGAGCAGCGTGATCTGCTCTCGCGGTGTACCGGACGTTGCGCCATGATGGGATTGCCGAAATCTCCCGCAGGGACGCATATGACGAGCGAATCACTTACGTACGCACTGATTGAAAGAGAGATCGATCAGTACGTCAAGGACGTCAGGGATGACAAGCCGGGCTTGGTGGAACGTTTGGCGTTGGGAACGACGATGGTGTCGTGGCTACCGTTGCTGCTTGCGACCCAATTCGCGAAGTCTCGGACTGCGGCGTTTGCCCTCGGTGCATGCGCTGTGATCTTGCTGGTCGTGCTGGGAGTCGGCGTGTTTTGTTTTGTCCGACGTGAGTGGCGGACGTTCCATCGCGGGCACGACAAGTTGTCTCGCGAGCTGGATCGGGACTATGACCAGTGGCGAATGCTGGTGGCTAATATGAGGCATTTCCCAAGGGTCGAGCTGGCGCGTCGACTTCGCTACTTGAGCGCACGGAAGTCGTCCCTTTCGTATCGGATGGGGCTCTTCACAGGCAGTGTGCAGCGTCTAGGCATCTTGCCACTATTGGCGATTCTCTACCTGCAGCTCAAGGACTGGCGCTTTGGCGATTGGCAGGCACTAGCGCAGGTACATGTGGTTGGCGGTCTGCTGCTGTGGGCGCTTTTTCTGGTCTATCTTCTCTCGTGGTGGCTGGTGGGGCTGGGTACGCGCTGGGATGCCTATGAGGCGCTCCTGATTGAAGCGGCGTATGAGGAATGAACCATTGCTGGTCGGTATCCTTCTCGGCACGCCAAGCTTTCTTCTCCGCGACCCGAGCAAATAGCTCCGCAGCCCGAGCTTTTTACTCGGTGCGTCGAGTTCGCCCGTTCGGTCGGTCGAGCTTTTTCCTCCGCAGCCCGGGCAAATAGCTCCGTGTCCCGAGCTTTTTGCTCGACGCGTCGAATTCAGGTGCTCGGTGTGCCGGGCTATTTTCTCCAACCGCCGAGTTGCTTTCTCTACCGATTGAGCTTTGTTCTCGGCGCTCCGAACAAATAACGCCGAAGTTCGAGTTCTTTCTTTGCCCTTCGGATTTGCCAACTCGGCGTGCCGCGGTGGGGCTGGAACGAAGGAAGTTAAACGCGCTCTAGGTTTGCATTTCGCTGGAGTCGGTAGCCCAATGCGTCGCAAGACTCAGGCAAACAAGGGGCCTGGTGCACTGTTGATGCTCTGCCCGCGACTAGCTGGTCAGCTGTGCTAGATAGGACACCGGGTCCAGTTGGCAATGTACGGCGATGGCGCCGGGCAGGTCGAACAGGCGGGGGCGCTCGCGAAAGTCGAAAAGGCGGTACAGCCGATAGGATTCGGCATCGGTCTCCGAACGTGCCAGTTCGTTTCGGCTGACGAAGAAGGGTGTCAGTTCGCCGAAAGACGTGGTCTTTACCTCGATCAACCGCTCACGACCGTTTTCCTCAAAGGACAGTACGTCGTAGCCGAGGCCATCACCCTGCGTGGCTGAGACGTGTTCGACGCGTTCGCTCAGCGACTTCATGCCGGCTGCGTATAGACGCCGGGCTTCAAGTTCCATCACGAACTGCTCGCCGGCGAGACCCAACGAACGATTGCGTGCCTCTTGCGCCAGATAGTCACGTTTGGCCGGAGAAAAGCGAGCCGCGTAGCCTGCGGGCGATTCCCTTACTTGGGTTGCTGCTTTTGGTATGGGAACCCAGATGGCTGTCGGGTTTTCAATGGACGCGACAGTCGCGGGACGTTCGACGGCAGCTTGTACTGCGTCCTGCAGGGCGATATTGCTCTGAAGCTGGGATTCCACCACTTCCATCAGCAATAGTTGGTAGTTCGCCAAGCTTTTGTAGCCCGTGACCGTTGGCCAGCCAAGTTCATTCATGACCGCACTGATGTTGCGGAACTTGTATTCAACGGATGAATTGCTTCTGCCATCCAGCCGCTGCACTAACTCGTGGATGCGATTGGACTTGTTGAACTGCTGCCCGTTGAGTTCAAGTGCGAGCATGTGCAGATAGTCGGCCACACAACTCTCCACCTCCAATCGCGACCAGTCTTCACCCGTTGCCATGCCTCGGCTCCCGCCATGCCCATTGATGTGCGGCCAGGTTAGGGCAAAACGGAACCTGTGGTGCGCTTTTCGCAATGAGGTTTGTATTGCCACGTGCAGGTGAAGCGGAACCTCGTCTCAACGCCGAGTTGAGAGGCGCTTCGGGACTAGCGTGAGCAGCCAACCAAAGGCATAGAGCAACACGAACGTCGGCCCCGCCAGATATAGATAAGCCTCAGGCCAAGACAGCCTGGCCAGCGCCGGACCGAATCCCAGCCCAGCCGCCAGGCTGCCTTGCAGGGCGATCGGGATTTGCGCGAAGACGAATTGACCCTTGGGGTCGCCGTGGGCGGCCATGGCACATCCCAGGCAGACGAGGATGGCCAGCAGGTAGGAGAGGCAGAGGGCGGTGCCGATCTTGCTCATGGGCTCTCGGGCTTGAGGGGAGCGATGCGCTTCAGCCTTCCGGATGAAGTCGACGGATGCCCGCGATGGTGGCGGATGGTTGCGGGGAGCAGCGTAATACAGCAATGGCTGGTGGGGAGGTTAGCGCAACGGCTCTGCGGCGACGGTGCCAGTGCACTGCTGTCCAGACACGACTGCAAATTGGTCAGGCGCACTTCCGCATGTGTCGGCTAGCGCGGATACTCGGCTGGATGGCAAGCGGGGGCTTGCAGCGTTTCACTCTGGGGAGCTGACCATGCACGGTTTGTCGATGGATCGTTCGCGCACGGTGTTGGCCGTCGCGCTTTTGCTGGCGGGCCTTGCCCTGGCCACGCCATCCCGCGCGGCGATGCCAACGCTGGCGCCGCAGGTGCAGGCCTACGTCGCGCATGCACAGCCGCTGCTGGCGATCACGCATGTGCGGGTGATCGACGGACATGGCACCGGTGCGAGGGAGAACCAGACGGTGCTGCTGCGTGACGGGCGCATCGCGGCGGTCGGGCGCCACGTGGATGTGCCCAAGGAGGCGACGGTGATCGACGGCAGCGGGCAGACGCTGATGCCCGGCCTGGTCGGCATGCACGACCACATGTTCTATCCGGCGCCCAGGGTGAATCCGGCGTCGAAGGAGTTGCTCGCGCCTGAGCAGGCGTCGAGTTTCCCCAAGCTGTACCTGGCTGGCGGAGTCACCACGATCCGCACCACCGGCAGCGTGGAGCCGTATACGGATCTGGCGTTGAAGAAGGCGATCGATGCCGGCCTGATTCCCGGACCGAAGATGCACACGACCGGGCCGTATCTGGAGGGCAAGGGCAGCCTGATGCCGCAGATGCACGAGCTGGTCGATGCCGACGATGCGCGCAATACGGTGAATTACTGGATGGACGAGGGCGCGACCTCGTTCAAGGCGTACATGCACATCACTCGCGCCGAGCTGTCGGCGGCGATCGCGGCGGCGCATGCGCGCGGTATCAAGGTGACCGGCCACCTGTGTTCGATCGGGTTCACCGAGGCGGCGGATCTGGGTATCGACAACCTCGAACACGGCTTGTTCGTGGACACCGAGTTCAGCGCCGGCAAGCCGCCGGATGTGTGCCCGGACACGAAGGCGGCCAGCGCGCACCTGGCCACGCTGAAGGTCGACGGTCCGGAGATCCGGCAGTTGATCAGGCATCTGGTGGCGAAGCAGGTCGCGGTGACGTCCACGCTGCCGGTGTTCGAGACCTTCGTGCCTGGCCGCGCGCCGCTGGATGCGCGGGTGCTCGATGCGATGCTGCCGCAGGCCCGGGAGGAATACCTGAAGACGCGCGAGCACGTCGCGGCGATGAAGGATTCCCCGTGGCCGAAGCTGTTCCAGCTGGAGATGGCTTTCGAGCACGCCTTCGTCAAGGCCGGTGGCACCTTGCTGGCCGGTCTCGATCCCACCGGCTACGGCGGCGTGATCGCCGGCTATGGCGACCAGCGCGAGGTGGAGCTATTGGTTGAAGCAGGCTTCACGCCGGTGCAGGCCATCCAGATCGCCACCTTGAACGGCGCGCGTTTCATGGGCGTGGACAAGGAGATCGGTTCGATCGACGTCGGCAAGGCGGCCGACCTGGTGCTGGTCAAGGGCAACCCCGCGGACAACATCAAGGACATCGAGAACGTGGTGCTGGTGTTCAAAGATGGCGTGGGCTACGACCCGGCGAAGCTGGTCGAGGCGGCCAACGGTACGGTGGGGCTGCGCTGATCGCGTCGGTGCGTCCACCGACATTCGGGTGAATGTCATCCAGAGCGGATGGCATTCCGGCAGCAACGAGCGTTTCGCCCCGGAAGGCGATCCCAAGAATCGCGACGCGGGTTAGGCGTGACCGGGCATCAGCCTTCGCGGATGAAATCCACGAAGGCCCGCAGCGGCGAGGGCAGGTGACGCCGACCGGCGTAATAGAGCAACGGCCCGCTGAAGCGCTGGGACCACGGTTCCAGCACCGGCACCAGTGCGCCGCTGTCCAGGTGCGGCTGCAGCCAATCCTCGAACAGGTGGACGATGCCGAGTCCGTCGAGCGCCGCCTGCACGGCCAGATCGAAGGCCGCACCCGTGCGTACCTGCAGCGGACCGGACGGGTCGACGCGCACGATTTCGCCGTCGCGCTCGAACTCCCACAGCGGTACGGCGCCACCGGAAAACTGGCCGCGCAGGCAGGCGTGTTGCAGCAGGTCGCGCGGGTGTTCGGGCGTGCCGTGTGCCTGCAGGTAAGCGGGCGCGGCGGCGGTGACCAGGCGTTGCGTGCGCGGGCCGATCGGCAGCGCGATCATGTCCTGCGCCAGCCGCTCGTCGTAGCGGATACCGGCATCGCAGCCGCTGGCCATCAGGTCGACGAAGCTGTCTTCCACGATCACTTCCAGCCGGATCTCGGGGTAGCGCTTGAGGAAGGGCGTGACGATGCCGGGCAATACCGTGCGCGCCACGTTCGCCGGCACGTTGATTCGCAGCGTGCCGGCGGGGCGGTCGCGGAAGTGGTTGACCACGTCCAGCGACGCTTCCACTTCGGCCAGGGCGGGCGCGAGTCGTTCGGCCAGTCGCGCGCCGGCTTCGGTGGGCGAGACGTTGCGTGTGGTGCGATGGAGCAGGCGCAAGCCCAGCCGGCTCTCCAGCCGACGCACCGCCTCGCTCAATTTGGAGGCGGAGTCGCCGCCGCTGCGCGCCGCTTGCCGAAACCCGCCGGCTCGCAGCACGGCGAGGAACGCCTGGAGATCCTGCAACTCTGTCGCCATTGTCCCGTTCTCCGCACGACCCGTATGGATTGTGGCGGATTATCAGGAAGGCGTGGCCTTCCTATAGTTCATCCCGTCCCTTCATCCTCCCCGGAGAAACATCATGAGCAAGCTCGCACAGGCAGGCACGTTTTCGCTCGGCGACCGTACGGTCAACCGCATGGGTTACGGCGCCATGCAGCTGGCGGGGAAGGGCGTGTTCGGCCCGCCGAAGGATCACGCGGCGGCGCTGGCGGTGCTGCGCGCCGCGGTGGAGGCCGGCGTCAATCACATCGACACCAGCGACTTTTATGGACCGCACGTCACCAACCGGATCATCCGCGAGGCGTTGCACCCGTATGCCGACGAGCTGGTGATCGTGACCAAGGTCGGAGCGCGGCGCGGCGACGATGCGTCCTGGCGTCCGGCGCAGAGTCCAGCCGAACTGGTGCAGGCAGTGCACGACAACCTGCGCAACCTCGGCCTGGATGTGCTGGATGCGGTCAACCTGCGCGTGATGGGTGACGTGCATGCGCCCAGCGAAGGCAGCATCGAAGCGCAGTTCAGTACGCTTGCCGAATTGCGCCAGCAGGGGCTGATCCGCCACCTCGGCCTCAGCAATGCCACGGCCAGCCAGGTCGCCGAGGCGCAGCGCATCGCGCCGGTGGTCTGCGTGCAGAACCAGTACAACCTGGCGCATCGCGACGACGACGACTTCATCGACGCACTCGCCCGTCAGGGTGCGGCCTATGTGCCGTTCTTTCCGCTGGGCGGCTTCAGTCCGCTGCAGTCGCGGACGCTGTCCGAGGTGGCGGCGCGGCTGGAGGCCACGCCGATGCAGGTGGCGCTGGCGTGGCTGCTGGCCCGGTCGCCCAACATCCTGCTGATCCCCGGCACGTCGTCAGTCGCCCACCTGCAGGAGAACCTGGCGGCGGCAAGCCTGCGGCTGGGCGATGAGGTGATGGCCGAACTGGATGGCATCGGCCAGGCCTGATCCGGCTTCCGCTCTTCCACGACACGAACGAATGCGCCGCTTGTCGCGGCGCTAGCGGTTGTCCGGATCGGACTTCACCGCCAGGTTCAGCAGCTTTCCCTTCGCGTCCAGTTCCACCAGCATGATCCGCGTATCGCCTTCCTGGCCCACGCGATACACCGAACGCACGGCGCCGTCGTGTTCGCCACGCTTGATCAGCCGGAGCGGCGCGGCGTCCCACTTCGCGGGCAACTGGCTGCGCATGTCGGTCGCGTCGTTGGGGTCGAAGGCGTAGCCGGCGTCGGGGTCGAACTCGATGGCGAGGTTCTCGCCGGCCAGTATGCGTTGCAACACGTCGCGGGCGTGGGCGGCGATCTCGGGCTTGTCGTCCTTGATCGCGGGATTCGGCTTCGGCATCAGCGCCGGCTCCACCAGGCCGGCGATGACGTGGGACATGTAGACGGGGCTGGCGTGAGCGGCGTCCAGGTTGGTCAGCACCACCACGGTCAGCTTGTCGTCGACGTAGCGGTTGATGGTGCAGGTGAAGCCCTGCCACGCGCCGCTGTGCTGGATCACCCGATGGCCGTTCATGCTGTCGCTGGCCCAGCCGAAGCCGTAGTGGCTGGCGTTGGGCTGGCCGTCGTTGAGCACGAAGGGCGTCCACATCATCTCCAGCGATTTGCGGCTGAGCAGGCTGGTGCCGTACAGCGCGCGATCCCATTTTTCCAGGTCGACCACGTTGAAGTAGAGCGTGCCGTCCGCGGTGGAGTTGAGGCTGGGCGACACCCAGGTCTGGTTCTTCAGTTGTCCGCCGACGATCTGGTAACCGGCTGCGCGGCCGGGGATGATGTCGCGCTCGGAGATGCCGCGGGTGGAGATCATGCCCAGCGGCGCGAAGATCCGCTCACGCATGAAATCGCGGTAGTCCTGGCCGGTGACCTTGTGGATCAGCACGCCGAGCAGGGCGTAGTTGGTGTTGCGGTAGTCCCAGCGCTCGCCCGGCTTGAACTCGATCGGCAGGGTTTCGATCTTCTTCACCAGCTCGTCTTCGGTGAAGTCCTTGCGCGGGTCGAACAGGCCGCCGGGCTGCGTGCGCGAGGGATCTTCGTACTCGGCCAGGCCGGAGGTGTGCGACAGCAGGTTCTTCACCCTGATCGGCTTCCAGCTCACCGGCGCATCGGTGAAGTATCGGGTGATGCTGTCGTCCAGGCTCACCTTGCCCTGTTCCACCAGCATCATCACCGCGGTGGCGGCGAACTGCTTGCCGACCGAGCCGGACTGCATCAGCGTGGTCGGCGTGACCGGCGCCTGCCATTCGATGTTGGCCAGACCGTAGCCTTTCACCAGCAGCGCGTGGCCATCGCGATAGACGCCCACTTCGGCACCGGGAACATGCTGGCGCGCCATCTCGGCGGTGACATAGCGATCGATGGCGGCGATCTGAGCGGGCTTCAGCTCGGCCGCGGGTGCAGGTGCCGGCGTCGTGGCGCCGAGGAGCAGTGCGGCAAGCAGCAGGTTGCGCGTCAGGGACATGGTGGGTGCTCGTCGCCAGTGGTCGGGAGGATTGGCATTCTGACTGAAAGAGGGGGCGCATGAAGCGGCCTGGTGCACCGTTACTTCGGCAGCGACGCCAGCCACGCGAGCACGGCTTTCGAAAGTTCGATGCGCCGGTCGGAATAGGCGTGGTCGGTGGAAAGGTGCACGGTGGTGACGTGGCTGTCGCCGGCCTTGCGCAGATCCGCGGCGAACGCCTGGTTGTCCGGGGCGAGGCCGTCGTCGGAGGTCACGATGAGGGCGGTGCGGTTCTTCAGCGCGGCGACCTTCGCGGGGAAGGCCCAGCCCGCTGCGTGATCGATCAGTTCGCGCGCCAGGCCGTCCGGGGTGCAGCCGCTCAGCGGCGCCATGCCTTCGTTGGCGAGGCCGCTGGCCATGGCCTTGATGCCCGCGTTATCGCCGTCCTTGCGCACGAGCCGGGTGGCGTGCCCCGCCATGTCCGCTGCGGAAAGCGTGGCGAAGGCCTTGATCGCGGGATCGGCCGCGGCGGCCTGCACGGTCATGAAGCCGCCCATGCTGTGGCCGATCAGCACGATGCGCGCGGGGTCGAGCCGCAGCTTCCTGCCCACCTCGGGCTGGCGCAGGTAAGCCAGCGCCGCGGCGGTGTCCTCGATGCCGTGCGAAAACGAGAAGTCGCCCGGCGTGCCCCAGGAGCCGCGGTAGTTGAAGTAGAGAACGTCCCAACCGGCGCGGCGCATGTCCTGCGCCAGGTCAAGGTTGCGTTCGTTGCCGGGGAAGCCGTGCAGCAGGATCACCGCCGGATGCGGGCCGGTACCGGCGGCGACGTAGACCAGCGCATTCATCAGCGCGCCGTGGCTGGGGATCTGCATCGTCTCCATCGTCGCCCGCGTGTTGGCTGGCGCGGCGGATTCCAGCGGGGTGTCGGCGTGCTTCGGGGGAGCCTGTGCGTGGCACAGGCTCCATGCCACGCCAGCGACAAGGCAGGCGGCCAGCAACGTATGGATCGAGCGGCTGTTCATGCGTTTTCCCCCGGGTGGATGCAGCGGTTCGCGAAGCGTATTCCTTTCGCGGGCGATGCGGAGCGCCCCCGCGCCCTGCGGTGGCGAAGAGGTGTCATGGAGGCGGGCATCTGGCGTTACCCTTCGACTTCCCCAAGGCCAGTCACGGAGACCCCCATGTCACAGCACGCCACCACCTTCCGCCAGATGCATGGCGGCCCCGGACTCCTGCGCTTTCCCAATGCCTGGGATGCCGGCAGCGCCCGCCTGTTCGAGAGCCTCGGCGCACGGGCCATCGCCACCACCAGTGCGGGCGTGGCGTGGGCGCTGGGCTACCCCGATGGCGGAAAGATGCCGGCCGATGCGGCGATCGGCGCCGCCGTCAACATCGCGCGGGTATTGCGCGTGCCGTTGTCGGTCGACATGGAAAACGGCTATGCGGACGACGCAAAGACGGTGGGTGAAACCGTCCGCCGCCTGATCGACGCGGGCATTGCCGGCATCAACATCGAGGACGGTCGCGATGCGCCGGCGAAGCTTGCCGCGAAGATCGAAGCCATCCGGAACGCTGCCGCGAACGCCGGCGCGGACATCTTCATCAATGCCCGCACGGACGTGTTCCTGGCCAGCCTGGTCGACGCGCCGCAGCGGGTCGGGGAAACGTTGTCGCGTGGCGCGACCTATCGCGCGGCCGGCGCCGACAGCCTGTTCGTGCCGGGTCTTCGCGATGCCGGCGAGATCGCCGCCGTGGTGGAAGGCGCCGGCTTGCCGGTCAACCTGATGGCGTATCCAGGGCTGGCGCCGGCGGCCGAGCTGGAGCGGCTGGGCGTGCGGCGATTGAGCGCGGGCTCGGGCATTGCGCAGATGCTGTGGGGGCAGGCGGGGAAGCTGGCACAGGATTTCCTCGACAGCGGCCGTTCCGAATCGATGGCCGAAGGCGCGATGCCGTATCCGCAGCTGCAGGCCCTGTTCGCCGGCCGGTGAGCGCGGACGAAAGGGTCTGGAGTCCGGGCAGACGCCCGCCGGAGCGACGGGTTTCCAGCGGAATTTGCCGCGGAACCCGTCCGGGTTACCCGTGCGTGTCGAGCAGGTCGATGATTTCGCCGGTGCTGCCGGTTTCGCCCAGTCGCGGGAAGATGCGGGCGATGCTGTTGGCGTGGGCCTCGGCACTCATGTCGGTCATCGCGTCGACGGCGAGGGTGACGTGGTAACCCAGTTCGTGCGCCTGGCGCGCGGTGGATTCGACCCCGATGCTGGTGGCGATGCCGGCGAGCACGATCTGGGTGACGCCCTGCGCTTTCAGGTACGTGTCGAGGCCGGTGCCGGTGAATGCGCCCCAGGTGTGCTTGGTCACCACGTGATCCTGCGGCTGCCGACCCAGTTCGGGCACCAGCTCGGCCCAGTCGGCGGGCAGATCATCCAGGTTGCGCGGGCGTTCGGTCCGCCCTGGCGCGCCGCCGCTCACGTTGACCAGGATCACCGGCAGGCGGTGGCGGCGAAACGCCTCGGCGAGCGCGCCGGCATGGGTCACCACCTCGGCGGCCGGATGGGCGGTGGGATAAACGACGATGCCTTTCTGCAGGTCGATGACGATCAGCGCGGTGATCGGGTCGAGCGTGGTGATGGCCATGAGGGTGTCCTTGGGGAAAGCGGGCGCAGGTTTCGCGCAGGGGAGATGTGCTGCGGCCTTGCCGTCACGGCTCGACGAGACGCTTGAGCAGGTCGACGGCGCGGGCAAGCCGGGCCTGCTCCTTCGGCGCCAGCCGGGTCTGGATGGCGTGGAGCAGCCAGTCCTCCCGCGCCGCGCGGCTGGCCTTGACCAGCTTGCGGCAGGCGGGGGGCAGCGACAGCAGGGTTCGCCGCCCGTCGTCGGGATCGGGCGTGCCGCGCACCAGCCCGGCTTCCAGCAATGCCGCGACGTTGGCACCCATGGATTGCGGGCGCATGCCTTCGGCGTGGGCGAGCGCGGTGACGGTGGCGGGCCCGTCGCGCTCCAGGTGCCCGATCACCGACACCTGCGACCACGGCAGGCCGCCCAGGTTGATCTGTTCGCGCAGGCGCCGCCGCAGCTTGCCCACCAGCACGCGCAACTCGACGGCCGTCGCCATGGCATCGGCCGACGCCGGATTGACGGATGGCTTGTTCATCCGCGCAGTCTGTCAGATGGAAAGCCAAACTACAAAGGCAAACTTCATGAATGAATGGCGGTCGATCGACCGGGTCGGGGCCGCCGTGGATGCCCCTGGCCATCGGTGCCTGGCAGGCGGTAGTTCGCCAATTTGATATCAAAATATCATTGACACGACGATGTTAATGGAATAACACTGCGGATCGTGGGCTGTCCACGCGACCATCTCGGGGGAGAGAGTCATGGATTTTCGCTATCTGCAGCATGCTCGTCGGGGAATCTGCGTTGCCATCGCGGTGGCCCTGTGGTCGCCGCTGGGCATCGCGGCCCAGCCATCGTCGCCGGATGGTTCCGATGCCGGCGCGCCCGCGTCCGGCAGCACCCCGCCGGAGGATGCCTCGGGCGCCGGGGCGGGTCAGCAATCGTCACCGGCCTCCGCCAGCTCGGCACCCACCGACCTGGGCACGGTCATCGTGACCGCGAACAAGCGCAGCGAACGCTTGCAGGATGTGCCGATGGCGGTGTCGGCGCTGCAGGGCCTGCAGCTCGAACGCGAGAGCGCGGTCAACTTTGCCGACTACGCCACGCGGGTACCCGGGCTCAATGTGATTTCCAGCGGGCAGGGCAGGACCCAGCTGGTGCTGCGCGGCATCACCTCCGGCAGTGGCCAGCCGAACTCGACGGTGGGCACCTACATCGACGACGTGCCGTTCGGCTCCAGCACTGTGTATGCCGCCGGCAGCGTGCTGACGCCGGACATCGATCCGGCCGACCTGGAGCGCGTCGAGGTGTTGCGCGGGCCGCAGGGCACGCTGTACGGATCGAACACGCTGGGCGGGCTGGTCAAGTTCGTCACCACGCCGCCGGACGCCACCCGCGCCTACGGTCGCCTGCGTGCCGGCGTCAGCAGCGTCGAGGATGGCGGCACCGGTTCGGACGTGCATGCGATGTTCAACGTGCCGCTGGCTGCGGACAAGCTGGCCTTGCGGATCAATGCGTACGAACGCCACGATCCCGGCTATGTCGACAACGTCCTCACCGGCAAGCACGACGTCAACCGCGCCAAGGTGAGCGGCACGCGCGCGCAGTTGTTGTGGACGCCGAGCGACACGGTTTCGCTGCGCCTGTCGGCGCTGGCGCAGAACCTGGGCAGCGACGGTGCCGGCCTGGTCGATGGCGGCGTCGACGTCGATGCGCTGACGCTGAAGCCGATCCACGGCGACCTGCAGCAGGTGCGCTCGCCCGGCACCGGCCAGTTCCGGCTGAAGTACCGGCTCTACGACGCGTCGCTCAACGCGGACTTCGGCGGGGCGAAACTGTTTTCGTCGACCAGCTACGGCACGCTGGACATGAACTCCAACGCCGACGTCACGGCGGCCTACGGGCCATTGCTGAACCCGCTGTTCGGCCTGCCCAACGGTGGCTATTCGCTGGTCAACCCGATGACGCTGGACAAGTTCACCCAGGAATTGCGCCTGCAGTCGCCGGAGACGCAGACCGTGGAATGGCGCGCCGGCGTGTTCTACACGCGCGAAAAGACCACCGCCCACCAGAACATCCTGAGCTTCGATGCCAGCACCGGCGAACCGATCGCGCTGCCGACGCTGGCCGACCTGTCGATGGGGCCGGCGATCTTCACCGAGTGGGCCGCCTATGGCGACGTGACCTGGCACGCCACCTCGCGTTTCAGCGTGCTGCTGGGCGCGCGCTACAGCAGCGACCGCACCACCTACGCGCAAACCGGTGACGGGCTGATCCTCGGACCCACGCAATTCACCATCCGCGGATCGGACAACCCGACCACGTACCTGCTCAATCCCAGTTTCCGCTTCAGCGACGACCTGATGGTCTATGGGCGCATCGCCTCCGGCTTCCGTCCGGGCGGCCCGAATGTCGGCGTGCCGCCGGGGTTGGGCGCGCCGCTGACGTTCGGTCCGGACAAGCTGGTGAGCTACGAGCTGGGCCTGAAGGCCACCACGATGCAGCGGCGCATGACCTTCGACGTGTCCGCCTTCTACATCGACTGGAGCCAGATCCAGCTCACCGTCGTCTCCGGCGGCATCGGCTTCATGGGCAATGGCGGCAAGGCCAGCAGCCAGGGCGTCGAGGCGGCGTGGCAGTACGCGCCGGCGCGGGGCCTGCTGCTGTCGGCCAATGCCAGCTGGACCGACGCGAAGCTGGACGCGGACACGCCGCCGGGCCTGTTCGGCTACAAGGGCGATCGGCTGCCCTACGTGCCGAAGTGGAACGCCAGCGTCGGCGTGGATTACGACTTTCCGCTGGCCAGCGGCTGGTCCGGCTTCGTCGGCGCGGGTTATCGCTACGTGGGCGAGCGCAAGACCGATTTCGTCGCCGCGCCTGGTCCGCGCCGCGACGTGCCCGACTACGACGGCATCGACCTGCGCGCCGGCGTCAACTTCGGCAACTGGACGGTCAAGGCCTACGTCAAGAACCTGACCAACGAACGCGGCATCACCTCGCTGGCGTCGGAAACCACCGATCCCCACGCCAGTCCGTTCGCCGCCGTCTACGTGATGCCGCGCACGGTGGGCCTGTCCGCCAGCGTCGATTTCTGAGCATGCCCTTCCACCGAACCGTATCCGGAGTGCGTCCATGAACCGCTATGCGAAATTCGCCGCGGCATTAGCGATCACCTGTGCCGTCGGCATCGCGATGGCGCAGGTGCCGTCGTCGCCGAACCCCGCACCCGCAAGCTCGATCCTGCCGGTGCCGGCCGTGCCCGTCGCCGCCGCGCCGGCCGCGGCGCTGGCGCCGCCGGTTGGCGTCGCGCATGCATTGACCGCCGACGACCTGGCCACCTTCCTCGACGGCATGGTGCCGTACATGATCCAGCGCGGCGACGTCGCCGGCGGGGTGATCTCGGTGGTCAAGGACGGCCAGCTGCTGTTCGCCCGCGGCTACGGCTACGCCGACCTGGCCAGGCGCACGCCGGTGTCGCCCGAGACCACGCTGTTCCGGCCCGGCTCGACCTCCAAGCTGTTCACCTGGACGGCGGTGATGCAGCAGGTGGAGCAGGGCAAGCTGGACCTCGACCACGACGTCAACGAATACCTCGACTTCACCATCCCGGCGCGCGACGGCAAGCCGGTGACGCTGCGTCAGCTGATGACGCACACCGCCGGCTTCGAGGACACCGCCCGCGGACTGTTGCCGAAGAAGCCCGAGGACGTCGATCTGGAGCGCTACCTGAAGACGCATATCCCCGCGCGGATCTTCCCGCCGGGCGAGATCGTGGCGTACTCCAACTACGGTTGCGGACTGGCCGGCTACATCGTGCAGCGCGTCTCCGGCGAGCGCTTCGAGGATTACATCCGGCAGCACATCCTCGACCCGCTGGACATGCATCACTCGAGCTTCGCGATGCCGCTGCCGCCGCAGCTGGCGCCGCTGATGGCCAAGGGCTACAAGAGCGCCTCCGACGGCAAGCCGCAGCCGTTCGAACTGGTCGATCCCGCGCCGGCCGGCGCGCTGAGCAGCAGCGCGACCGACATGGCGAACTTCATGATCGCCCAGCTGCAGGGCGGCCGTTTCGGCGACACCCGCATCCTCAAGCAGGCCACCGCCGAGTTGATGCACAGCCCGCAGTACACGGCGGCGCCGGGCCTGAACGGCTTCGACCTGGGCTTCTACCAGGAGGATCGCAACGGCCAGCGCATCATCGGCCACGGCGGCGACACCATGGTGTTCCACAGCGACCTGCATCTGCTGCTGGATGCGAACGTCGGCATCTTCATGTCGTTCAACAGCGCCGGCGATGCGGGCAGCGTGCACGTGATCCGCAAGGCGATCTTCCAGGCATTTCTCGACCGCTATTTCCCCAAGGAAGCACCGTCACCGTCGACCGTGGACACCGCCAAGGCTGATGCCGCGCGCGTGACTGGCTGGTACCAGGCCAGCCGCCGCAACGACAGTGCGCTGCGCATGCTGTACCTGTTCGGCCAGGTCAACGTGGCGGCGAAACCCGACGGCACGCTGGCGGTGTCGATGCTCACCGACTACGCGGGCAAGCCGCTGCAGTGGCACGAGACCGGGCCGCTGCACTACAGCGAAGTGAACGGCAAGTCGCAACTGGCCTTCGTTGCCGACGCGAACGGCGGCATCCGTTACTGGGCTACCGATGCCGAGGTGCCGGTGTTCCTGTTCCAGCGCGTGTCCGCGGCTCGCAGCCTGGGCACGGTCGGCCCGCTGCTGGGCGCGTCGGTGGCGATCCTGCTGGCAACGCTGCTGAGCTGGTTCGTCGGCGGCTGGGTGCGCCGGCATTACCGGCGGCCGCTGCAGCTGACGGCGCTCCAGCTGCGCACGCGCCTGCTGTCGCATCTCGGCGTGCTGGCGTTGCTGGTGGTGGTGCTGGGCTGGCTGACCTTCATCGCGGTGACCTCGGCCGACGAGTCGAAGCTGCTGGACGGCTCGGGCACGGGCTGGCTCTACCTGCTTTACGTACTCGGCGTGTTCGGCCTGCTCGGTGCGCTGGCGGTGCTGGTGCATGCGGTGCGTGCCTGGATGGCACCGCGGCGCGGCCGCTGGGTGCTTGCCGGCGAAACGCTGCTGGCGCTGGCGGCGATCTACCTGGCCTGGTTCATCGTGGCGTTCGGGCTGGTCAGTTTCAACGTGAGGTTCTGACGGACCGCTGCGCATCGACATCAATCAGGCAGGAGAGATCATGGGTACCGAGGGACACGCACGGCTGCAGTTGCACACGCGGCTCGAGAAGTGGGCATTGAAGGAGCCGTTCCACATCACCGGTTACACCTTCGACGAGTTCGAGGCGCTGGTGGTGACCCTGCACGAGGGCGACCGGTTCGGTCGTGGCGAGGCGCTGGGCGTCTACTACCGCAACGACACGCCGGCCGCGATGCAGGTGCAGGTCGAGGCGCTGCGCGAACGGATCGAGGGCGGCCTGACGCGGCAGGAACTGCTGCAGCTGCTGCCGGCCGGCGGCGCGCGCAACGCGGTCGACTGTGCGCTGTGGGATCTGGAAGCCAAGCGCAGCGGCCGGCCGGTGTGGATGCTGGCCGGCGGCGAGGCGCCGCAGCCGCTGGTGACCACCTTCACCCTCGGCGCCGACGCGCCGGCGACGATGGCCGGGATCGCGCGGGGCTTTCCCGGCGCGCGCGCGCTCAAGCTCAAGCTCACCAATGACGAGCTCAACGCCGAGCGCGTGCGTGCGGTGCGCGCGGCGTGCCCCGATGCGTGGATCATGGTCGACGCCAACCAGGGTTTCACCCGCGACTCGTTCGCGTGCCTGCTGCCGGCGCTGGTGGAGGCGCGGGTGGCAGTGGTGGAGCAGCCGTTCCCGATCGGCAATGAGGCCTGGCTCGACGGGCTGGACAGCCCGATCATGATCGCCGCCGACGAGAGCGTGCAGGATCATCACGACCTGCCGTCACTGGTGGGCCGGGTCGGCATGATCAATATCAAGCTGGACAAGTGCGGTGGCCTCACCGAGGCGCTGGCGATGGCCGCCCAGGCGCGCGAGCTGGGCTTCGAGCTGATGGTGGGCAACATGTCCGGCTCGTCGCTGGCGATGGCGCCGGCCTTCGTGCTGGGCCAGTCGTGCAAGGTGGTGGACCTGGACGGGCCGATCTACTTGCGGCGCGACCCGGCACCGTCGGCGATCTACGAACAGGGCCGCATCTGGTGCGACGATGCGATATGGGGCGGGCCGCTGGCGGCGGCCGCCTAGACCACAGGGGAGAGACATCGCACCGTGTCCGACAGCATGATTCCAGCACGCGAGAAAAACTGGTTTGGCCATCCGCGCGGCCTGAGCGTGCTGTTCCTCACCGAAATGTGGGAGATGTTCTCCTTCTTCGGCATGCGCGCGCTGCTGGTCTACTACATGACCAAGCACCTGGACCTGGACCAGCAATACGCCTCGCTGATCTACGGCGCCTATGCCGCCTTCGTGTATTTCACGCCGGTGTTCGGCGGCATGGTGGCCGACCGCTGGCTGGGCAAGCGCAACGCGGTGATGATCGGCGGCGCCACGATGGCGCTCGGTCATTTCATGATGGCCTCCGAGCCGCTGTTCTATCCGGCGCTGGCCACCATCGCGTTGGGCAACGGGCTGTTCCTGCCCAGCCTGGCCAGCCAGATCGAAGGGCTTTACCGCGATGGCGATCCGCGCAGCAAGAGCGCCTACAACATCTACTACGTGGGCGTGAACCTGGGTGCGTTCCTGGCGCCGCTGATCTGCGGCACGCTGGGCGAGGCGTACGGTTGGCACTGGGGTTTCGCCGCGGCCGGCTTCGGCATGCTGCTGTCGCTGGTGATCTACCTGGCCGGCGCCCGTTACCTGCCGCCGGAACCGAAGCGCGGCGCCGAGGCAAGGGCGGCACGGCCGCCGGTGGATCGGGCGGTGATCGATCGTTTCGCGCTGCTGCTTGGCGTCGCCGCGATCGTGGTGGTGTTCCGCGGCGCCTACGAGCAGGTCGGCAACACCATCGCGCTGTGGATCGACCAGAGCGTGGACCGCGAGCTGGCCTCGGGCTGGGTCATCCCGATGACCTGGTTCCAGTCGATCAACTCGGTGGTGGTGTTCGCCTTCACCCCGCTGCTGGTGGCGCGCTGGGCGCGGCTGGCGCAACGCGGCGTGGAGACGCCGCTGCTCGGGCGGATGGCGTTCGGCGCCGCCATCGTGGGCGGTTCCTACCTGATGCTGGCCGTGCTGTCGGCGTGGTGCGAGGCGCACGGCGTGCGCGCGCACTGGGGCTGGCTGGCGGCCTGGTTCGTGCTGATGACCACCGGCGAGCTGTACATCCTGCCGGTGGGGCTGGCCCTGTTCGGGCGCATGGCGCCGGAGGGTTTTCGCGCCACCAGCATCGCCACCTGGTTCTTCGCGGGCTTCTTCGGCAACCTGCTGGCCGGCGCGCTGGGCACGCTGTGGAGCCGGCTCGGCCACGCCTGGTTCTTCGCCCTGATCGCGGCGGTGGCCGGCGTGTCGGCCGCGCTGTTGTATATGCTTGGCCGTCGCCTGGGCGACGTGGAAACCCATGGAACGGCGGGCGCCGCCATGGCGCTGGCCAGATAAACGGATGACGATGACCAAGGACCTGCAAAAAAAGCTGAAGAGCCGCTGGGACAGCTTCACCACGGCCGAGCAGAAGATCGCCAGCTACCTGCTGCACAACATCAGCGGCATCCCGTTCGAGACGGCCGCGTCGCTGGGCAAGCGCGTGGGCGTGAGCGCGATGACGGTGGGCCGGTTCCTGCGCAACCTGGGTTATGCGGGCGTCGGCGACCTGAAGGAGGAACTGCGCGGCGATGCGCCGTGGATGCAGCTGTACAAGACCTCCGAGCCGGCAGCCGACGCCGACTACATCAGCGAGAGCCTGCAGGCGGAGATCCGCAGCCTCAACGATGTCTACGCGCTGGCGCGGGGCGAGGAATGGGCGCCCATCGTGAAGATGCTGGTGTCGGCCGATCGCGTGTCGGTGGCCAGCTTCCAGCACGGCTCCTTCCTGGGACTGGGCTTTGCTTCCTCGCTGCAGCACGTGCGGCCGCGGGTGTCGTTCGAATCGGGCGCCGACGGCTCCTATACCGGCATGCTGCTGGATTCCACCGAGCAGAGTTGCGTGGTGCTGATCGACATCCGCCGCTATTCGCGCCACTTCCGCCTGCTCGCCGAGGAGGTGGTCGAGCGCGGCATTCCGCTGCTGATCATCACCGACACGCAGTGCTACTGGGCGCGCCAGCTGACCTCGCACGTGCTGATGATCCCGATGCAGACCGGCCGCGCCTGGCACAGCTTCGGCACGCTCACCAGCCTGTTCAGCCTCCTGATCAACGCGGTGATCCGCGAGATGGGCGACATCCTCGGACGGGTCGGCGACATCACCGAGCTGCGCCAGAAATTCATCGGCTACGACGGGCCTTCGATGTCGGGCGAGGGCAAGCCGGCCCGTGCCGGGCAGCACAAGAAGGCGAAGAAGCCGGCAAAGCGGCGCTGACATGGGCGACATCACCGAGCGAGGCAAGAGCATGACCTGCAGGATTCCGCGACTGTCGCTGCACCGTTGCCTCACCGGTTTGCTCATCGCGCTGGTCGTCGCCGGCGCACCGGCGCTGGCTGCCGCGCCGGTGCAGGATCTGGATGCCTTCGCCGCGCGGGCCATGAAGGCCTTCGGCACACCGGGCATGGCGGTGACCATCGTCGACGGCCAGACCATCACCACGCACGGCTACGGCGTGCGCAAGCTGGGTGAGGCCGCGCGGGTCGACGCGCACACGATCTTCCCGATCGGTTCCAACACCAAGGCCTTCACCGCGGCAGCGCTGGCGATCCTGGTCGACCAGGGCAAGCTGCACTGGGACGACCGCGTGGTGGACAAGCTACCGGGCTTTCGCATGTACGACGCCTATGCGTCGGCCGAGATGACGGTGACCGACCTGCTGGTGCATCGCAGCGGGCTGGGCCTGGGCGAGGGCGACCTGATGATGTTTCCCACCAGCGACCGCACGCGCGCGGAACTGGTGCATGACATCCGCTACCTGAAACCGGTGCGCTCGTTCCGCGGCGGCTACGACTACGACAACGTGCTGTACATCGTCGCCGGGCAACTCGTCGAAGCCGTTTCCGGCCAGCGCTGGGAGGACTTCGTGCAGCAGCACATCCTCGACCCGCTGCAGATGCGCGACACGCAGACCAGCATCGATGCCCGCACCGCCGACCAGGCCGCGTTGCACGGCAAGAACACCACGCCGGTGCGCGGCGTCGGCCCCCAGCGGGTGCTGACCACGGTGATGACCGGTAGCGTGTTCGCGGCCGCCGGTGCGCTGCAGGTCAGTGCGACCGACATGGGGCAATGGTTGCGGCTGCAGCTCGATGGCGGTCGGCGGAAGGACGCCAGGCCGATCTTCAGCGCCGCGGCCGCGAAGATGCTGTGGACGCCGCAGACGCTGATCCCGATCTCTCCGCTGCCGGCCGAGGTCGCGCTGGCGCAACCGCAATTCAACGCCTACGCACTGGGCTTCGAGGTGCAGGACTACCGCGGCCACCGGATCATCACCCATCTGGGCGGCGTGCTGGGCGGCTATTCCGCGGTGGTGATCATTCCGGAACGGCACGCGGCGTTCGCCGTGATGCTCAACGCCGAAGATCCCGCCACCTTGCTGGCGATGCGCGAGCATCTGCTGGACAGCTTGCTGGGGCTTCCCTCGCCGGACTGGATCGCCGGCTACGGCAGGATGTTCGAGGGGATCAGGGCGAGCGCTGCGGCGGCGCTGAAGGCTGCGGGCAGTGACACGCAGTCCCGCGGTGCTCCGTCGCTGCCGCTTTCGGCATACGCCGGCGTGTATCGCGACCCGTGGTACGGCACGGCTACCCTGCGCCAGGATGCGGACGGCGCGCTGACGATCAGCTTCGATCGCTCGCCCGGGTTGCACGGCGTACTGGAGCACGTGCGCCAAGACACCTTCCGCACGCGCTGGGCGATGCCCGACGTGGAGGATGCCTACGTGAGCTTCGCGCTGAACCCCGATGGCAGCATCGCGCAGATGAGGATGAAGGCGGTGTCGCCGATCGCCGATTTCAGCTGGGACTACCAGGACCTGCGCTTCGTCCCGGTGGCTGCCGGCAAGTAGCGCGCTTCGTCCGAAGACCTTGCTGCCGCGCCGACTGGCGGCCTGAGCTGGTTCCTTGCGTGTTGGCGTTGGATACTCGGCGCACTGACCGCAACGGGGCACGCCCATGTTTCCACGACTTCTGCTGATGCTGCTGTGCCTGCTGCCGGTGGCGTCAATCGGCGCGACCGAGGCGCCCGCCACGCGCACCATCGTGCTGGTGCGCCACGGCTACTACCTGCCCGATGCGAAGGCTGACCCGAAACTGGGCCCGCACCTGGCGCCGATCGGCGTGGCCCAGGCGCATCTGGCCGGCGCGCGGCTGGCCGCCTTGCCGGAGCGCTTCGATGCGATGTACGTGAGCCCGGTGCAGCGTGCGCGCGACACCGCGGCCGTCATCGCCGGTGACTTTCCGGGCCGGCATTTCGAGGTGGTCGACGACCTGGCCGAATGCACGCCGCCGACACGACGCAAGGAAATCATCGCCGACGAGAAGGCGTCGGATCTTGCCGCCTGCGCCCGCCAATTCGATCGCCTGTTCGCGGATTACTTCAAGCCGGCGCACGGCCACGCGCAGACCGAGCTGATGGTTTGCCACGGCAACGTGATCCGCAACATGGTGGTCCGTGCACTGGGTGTCGACAGCAAGGCCTGGCTGGAAATGTCGGTGGGCAACGCCAGCATCACCCGAATCCTGGTCGAGGCCGACGGTCGCTTCAAGGTCATCTCGGTGGGCGACGTGGGGCACATCCCGCCGAGCCTGCGCACCGGTGCCACCGGCGATGCCGAACGCAGCCTGGCGATTCCGGCGTTGCCGTAGCGACGAACACCGGCGTTGCGATCACGCCTGATGCCGTTTCATCCCGTCAGCTCAGCACTGCACGCGGCCACCGGCCAGCTGCTTGCACGGGTGGAACACCGGTTCCTTCGGCGGCGGGCGGTGATGACCGTCGCCATCGCCGTGGTGGTCGTGATCGCGGCCCGGACGACGGTTCGGATACGGTACCCAGTACGCCGGCGGCGGGTTGTACGCCGGCTGTTGCTGCAGCTGGTCCTGGTAGGCGTCGTTCTGCTGGCGCAGGACTTCGTTCTCGCCCTGCAGGCGGTTGCGCTCGGCGGCCTCGTCGACCAGCGCCTGCTGCCGTTCCTGCTCGGCGCGCTGCTGCGCGGCGTAGGCTTCGTCGGCCTGGCGCTGTTCCTTCTCGTCCTGCGCCTGCTGGCGGGCCTCGATGCGCTGCTGGTACAGCGCTTCGAGGTGGTGCGAATCGGCATAGCTCTTCGCCAGCTTGTCCTGGCCCAGGCGCAGGTAGCGGTCGATGACTTCAGTGTCGTCGGCCTGGTGCAGCAGCTCGCCATTGCCCTGCGGGCAGGGATGGTCGGTGTAGCTGACCTGTCCGCCGACGGTGCACTTGTAGATGTTCTGCGCGCCCGCGGTGCCCGCGGCGGCCAGCAGCAGGAGCGCCAGGCATGACAGGGGAATTCGGTTCGGCCGGACTTTCATGGGGACGTCCATCCTGGGTGACTAGGAGCGTGGGCGGTAGAAACCAAGCGAGCGAGGCAAAGTGGTTTTGAGTCAGGTTTTTCGATCATTTGAGGCGAATAGCCGTAGCTATTCAACGAAAGTGAGCGGAAAAGCTGGCCAAAACCACGCAGCCGCAGCCGCTTGGTTTCTACCGCCCACGCTTCTGGCATCGGCTGGATGTTGCCGCCGCGCGGGTTAGGCCGCGCTGAACGCGAGGGCGACGCGTCGACGGTAGCGCGGCCAGGTCGCGCCGTTCAAGCGGCGGGCGACGCCTTGGCCGGCTGGCGGCCGGCGCCCTGCCACGCGCGCAGGCCGATCACCGCCAGCACCACGAAGCCGGCGTACAGCACCGCGGTGATCAGCAGGTGCTTGTAGACGTACTCGCCCACGTAGATCACGTCCACCGCGATCCACAGCCACCATGCGGCCACGTGCCGCCGCGCCTGCCACCACTGGGCGACCAGGCTGAAGGCGGTCAGCGCCGCGTCCAGCCAGGGCAGGGCGGCGTCGGTGAGGTGATGCATGAAGGCGCCGAGCGCGATCGCGCCGACGCCGCCGATGGCGAGATGGATGATCGCCTGGCGCCGCGTCAGCGGCGCCACCTGGACGAGTCCGTCTTCGCCCAGGTGTTGCAGCCAGCGGTACCAGCCGTAGCCAATGAATCCCGCGAACGCCAGTTGCAGCAGTGCATCGGAATACAGCCTGGCATCGACGAACACCCAGGCGTAGATCAGCACGGACACCAGCCCGATCGGCCAGCACCATGGCTGGCGCCGGGCGGTGAGCCAGACGCCGAGCGCGCTGACGATCGCCGCGATGAGTTCGACCCAGGTCATCTTCAGAACGCGAACGTCAGCGACAGGCGCGCCAGTCGCGGCGCGCCCGGGAACAGGTAGCTGTCGCCGCCGGAGCTGCCGGTGTCGCGCCAGTAGAAGCGGTTGAACACGTTGTCGACACTGAGCCGCCAGGTCATCGCGTGACCGTTCCAATGGCTGGCGTAGCGCAGGCCCGCATCGAACACGTGGTAGGCCGGCACCCGCGTCACGCCGTCGGGCGTGGCCACGTTGCTGCTGGCGTAGCGCCAGCCGCCGAGCAGGCTGAGCCGGTCGGCGAACGGCAGGCGATAGTCCAGGTACACCGCACTGCGCAGGCGCGGCACGTTGACCACCTGGTGGTCTTCGTAAGCGGGCGCGCCGGTGTCATACGCACGTGCGCGAATGAGGTTGACGCTGGCGGTGAGGCGCAGGCGATCGGTCAGCTGGCCGGCGGCGTTGAGTTCCAGTCCGGCATGCGCCTCGTTGCCCTGCTGGACGAAGGTGAAGCCCTCGGCGCTGCTGTCCGGTCGGGCGAACTGGTATGGCTGGCTGATGCGGTACAGCGCCGCCGACAGACTCAGGGCATCGCTGGCGGCGTACTTCACGCCCGCCTCGGTTTGGCGCGCCAGCAGCGGGGCCAGCGTGGTGCCGTCGTTGGCGGTCCAGTACGGCGCCTCGTTGCCCAGCGACAGGCTCTCGCTGTAGCTGAGATAAGTGGTCAGCCGCGTGGTGGGCTGGTACAGCACGGCTGCCTGCGGCAGGAACTTGCCCAGTCGGGTGTCGCGCTCGGGCACGCCGTCGGAATCATTGGCGCGCTCGTGCAGTCGCACGAAACGCCCGCCGGCCAGCAACTGCCACTGCGTGCCGAGATGCAGTCGATCCAGCGCGAACACGGAGTGCTGCCAGCTGGTCAGGCGACGCACCGAGGCGCCCGGCTGGTTCGGCGACGGCGCGAAGTACGGCGGGTCCACCTGATCGATGTTGGCGGTGCCGACGTAGTCGTACACGTCGGCGCGACGGTCGATGGTGCGGCGGAACGCGCTGGCGCCCAGGCTGATCTCGTGGCTGACCGCGCCGGTGTCGAACGCGCCCTTCAGCACCGCGCGCGCCTCGTCGTTGGCGCGGGTGTCGTCGGGGCTGCGGTAGTCGTAGACGTCGTAGTCGCCGTTGGGTGCGAAGAACCAGCCCGGCGTGGCGCCGCTGGCGCAGTCGGTCGAGTAGAAGCAGCCGTAGGCGAACGCCACGTTGTCGTCGATCACCGCGCGGCTGTGGCTGGCCGAGAGCTGGGCCGTCCAGGCATCGGCCAGGCGGTAGTCGAGGCGCAGCGTGCTGTTGCTGGCGTCGATGCCGACCGGCTGCTGCCACGGTTCGAAGCCGAGCATGCGGGTGCGCTCGGGATGCGCGGGAATCGTGCGGCCGCCGAGCAGCTGGTAGCCGGACACCGAACGCTGCGAGCTGGACTGGTAGTTGCTGTCCAGTTGCAGGGTCGCGTTCGGGCTGATCTTCCAGTCCGCTGCCAGCGAGACGAAGTTGCGCCGGCCGTCGGCGTGGTCGACGTAGGACTGCACGCCGTCATGGGCCGCGTTCACCCGCACGCCGAACGTCGGCGACAGCCAGCCGCCGACGTCCATGGCGAGGTAGCGCGAACCGTGCGAGTCGGTGCCGACGGTGGCGCTGCGCACGTCGGTCGGCCGCTTGCTGACGTAGTTGACCAGGCCGCCCGGCGCCACCACGCCTGCTTCGAGGCCGCCCAGACCCTTGAGGATTTCCACCCGCTGCTTGTCTTCCAGCGCGATCGGCTGCTCGCCGGCCAGGCTCATTTCGTTGAGCCTGTAGCCGGTGGCCAGGTCGAGCGCGTAGCCGCGGATGGCGACATCCTGGTAGTAGCCGACCGGCGCGTAGCTGTCGCCGAGCGCGGCGTCGCTGCGCGCCAGTTCGCTCAGCGTATGCGGCTGGCGGTCGTCGATCTGGTCGCGGGTGATCACGGTGATCGCGGCGGGCGTGTCCTGCAGCGGCGCGTTGCCGAAGCTGCCGAAGGTGTCCAGTTGCGAGTTGTCGGCGTGGTAGCCGTTGCTGCCGTTCGCGTTCACGTGGACCGGCGACAGGCGGGTGGCCTGCGGTTCGCCGGCGGTGTCCGTGGCATGCACGGGAGCGATCACCGCGAGCAGGGCGAGAAGCAGGGGAGTGCGGGAAAGAAGCATCGTCATCGTCGTCGTCAAGGGAGTGCGGACGAAGCGACGGCGACCCGGCAGTCGCAAGGACGCGCCGGATCTGCAAGCTCCCTACGCCGGTACAAGCCGGATCAGGTTCCAAGGGACTCTCTCAGCCCGGCTACGCCGGGCACCCCCGCTTCAAGAACGCGTATTGAACCACGGATCGAGCGGAACTGCTCGGGCTTCCATCGCGTGTCCGGTACATGCCCGGACGCGCTCACGCGAATCAGCCACTTGCGTGGCTGCTCCGCGCCCGGCCATCCATGGCCGGACTGAGAGGTTGAAAACGCACAACCTCTCAGTCGAGGTCGCGGATGAGCTGCAGCAGGGCCTGTCCCGGCGGCGTGTGGAACCACGCGGCATGGCCGCGCAGGAAGGTGTCCCAGGCCACGTCGGCGTTGGCCGGGGACTGCGTGATGCCCTGGAAGTACTCGACTTCGGACAGCGCGAAATCCACGTGCACCAGCGGCAGCAGGCTGGCCAGCAGCTGCCGGTCGTCGCGGCTCAATGGCCGCTGCTGGTGATAACCGTCGATCAGCGCCCGGGCGATGTCGGGGTGGGCGACGTCGCTGCGCCGATCCAGCTCCAGCCAGGCGATCGCGTTGCGCTCGATCGCGGTGGCCAGGTCGAACAGTGCGAAGTTGCGCGCGCACAGGCCGAAGTCGAGCACGTCGCTGATCCGTGCGCCGACGCCGTCGTCACTCCAGTACAGGTTCGACACGTGCCAGTCGCCGTGGGTCCACAGCGGCGGCTGCCGTGCAAGCCCTGGCTGGACGGCGGCGTGCCACGGGGCCAGCAGTTCGCCCAGCTCGTCCTGCCAGTGGCGATCGCGCAGATAGGTGGCCAGCGCGGGCCGCTGCGGCAGTTGCGCGGCCAGCGTCGCGACGGGATCGACGGCGCAGATCAGTTCGCTGCGTGCGACCAGGATGTGGGTGCTGCGCTGGGCGGCGCGATAGTCGGCGGCGGCCTCGTGCAGGCTGGCCAGCATCTGTCCGGCGACCAGCGCGTGCTGGCGGTTGGGCAGCGGTTCCCACGAGATCGCTTCGCGGTACAGGTCGATCCCGGCGGCACAGCGGTGCACTTCGTACACCCACTCGCCGCGTGCGGTGACCGTGCCGCCACCGGCGTGGCGCAATACCTCGGGGATCGGCGTACCGCGCTCGCGCAGGTGCGCGATGAAGCGATGTTCCTCGCCCAGCGTTTCCACGCCGCGCACGCGCTGGTGATGGCGCTTGACGAAGCACGTACCGCGCGGGCTTTCGACCAGGCACGCCGCCGACAGCGGGCGCGGACTGTGCCAGGCGATGCGGGCCGGGTCGCCGATGGCGGGATAGTCGCGCAGCACGGCTTCGACTTCGTCCGCGCGCAGCGGTGGCCAATCCGGCGGCGTGTTGTCGCCGGCCAGTCCGTGGGCGAGGTGGGTGAGGTCATTCATCGGGGCCATGGTGCCATGGGCAATCGCAAGCGGCGGATTATCGCCGACGGTTCCGCGATGGCGGCTTTTCAGTCGTGCCCGCTTCGCGTCTAATTGCCGGACTTTCCCCGCGGCACCCGTTCGATGAGTGCGATGTTGTTGCTGTTCGTCTGCCTGATTCTCGGCACCCTGGTGGCGCGCTACGCGAAGCCGCCGGCCGGCATCGTGCAGGGCATCAACTGGTGGGTGCTGAACGTGGCGCTGTCGGCGCTGGTGCTGGAACTGATTCCGAAGGTCAGCTTCGATCCCCAGCTGTGGTTCCTGGTGGCGGTGATGTGGCTGACCTTCGGCGGCGCGTGGCTGCTGTTCGGCCTGCTCGGGCCGCGGCTGGGCTGGTCGCGCCAGCGCACCGGCGCGCTGATCCTGGTGTGCGGGCTGGGCAACACCTCGTTCATGGGTTATCCGCTGATGCAGGCGCTGCACGGCAAGCAGGGGCTGGCGCTGGCCGTGGTGGCCGACCAGCTGGGCTGCTTCCCGGTGCTGGCGATCGGCGGCATCGTGGTCGCCTCGCTGTATTCGGGGCGCAAGCCGGAGCTGGGCTTGGTAGCCCGCCGCATCTGCACCTTCCCGCCCACCATCGCGCTGCTGATCGGCATCGTGGCCGGTATGTGCGCAGGCTGGCCGCCACTGCTGGACGGGGTGTTTGTGCCGATCGGCGCCACGCTGACCCCGCTGGCGCTGTTCTCGGTCGGCCTGCAGTTCAGGTTCCACCCCGGCCAGCGGCAACTGGGCGCAGCCAGCTGGGGCCTGGCCTGGAAGCTGTTGCTGGCGCCGGTGCTGTGCTGGGCCATGGGGGCTGCCGCCGGCGTCGACGGACTGGTGCTGACCGTGGGCGTGCTGCAGGCGGCGATGGCGCCGATGGTGTCCGCCACGATCCTGGCCGACGAATACGGGCTGGAACCGACCCTGGCCAATACCGTGCTGGGCGCCGGCATCGTGCTGTCCCTGCTGACCATTCCGCTGGGCAACGCGCTGCTTGGCGGGTAACGCATTTCTTGCGTCCGACGCGGAGTACGTCGAAACTAGCCCGAACGGGGCAGGGGAGCTCGGGGCATGGCTGGTTTCGAACTGATCAAGCGGCTGTTCGGCAGCGAACATGGCGAACGTCGTGCCGTGCCGCGCACCGGGGAACCCAAGAGCGCGTGCATCCTGGTCGTCGACGATTCGGCCACCATCCGCGCGGTGATCGGCAAGATGCTGATGCAGAACGGCCACATGGTGTTGAAGGCGGCCGACGGCGAGCAGGCACTGGCGACGGCGCGTCGGGAAAGCCCCGACCTGATCTTCCTCGACATCGTGATGCCCGGCATGAGCGGCTTCGCGGTGCTGCGCGCGCTGCGCCACGACCCGCTGACCCGCGACATCCCGATCGTGATGATCAGCGGCAACCTGCAGGCCACCGAGCAGTTCTACGTGCAGCGTTTCGGCGCCGACGATTTCATGAAGAAGCCGTTTGGCCGCGGTGAAGTGTTTGCCCGCATCGAACACCTGACCCGCAGCGGACGCCTGGTCGTGCGCCCGCGGGCGGAGGTGGAAGCGCCCGCGGGCGAGCCCGAGCACACCGAGGCCGAGCATGCGGCGATTCCCGATATCGCCATGCCCGACCCGCACGACATGGTCGCACCGGCCGCCACGCACGACTGAAGCACGTCGATGGCGCGACAATGGGCGCCATGAGCAAGTCTCCGATACCCGCGCCAGCCACCACACGCGTCGACGTGTGGCTGTGGGCCGCACGTTTCTTCAAGACCCGCAGCCTCGCCAAGCAGGCCATCGACGGTGGTCGCATCGACGTCAATGACGCCGGTTGCAAACCGGCAAGAACACTCCATTCGGGCGATCGCCTGAAGATCAGCCGTGGTGAGGAACGGATGGAAGTCGAGGTGCTGGCGTTGTCCGATCGGCGGGGGCCGGCCAGTGCCGCACAGCTTCTCTATCGTGAGACCGAGTCCAGCCGCGTGGCACGCGAGGCGGCGCGCGAGCTGCATCGCCTGATCGGTGCCAGCGGTCCGCCGAAGCGACCGGACAAGCAGGCGCGACGTGATCTGCGCCGGCTCAAGCACGATCATTGAGCCGCCGCGGATCAGACGCCAGTCGGGGCGGCACGGCCTTCAATAGTCGCGAATTCGCGGGTAAAACCCGTGGAAAACGGCGTTTCTTCGTGGGCTCTGAGCAGTGCATCGCAGAATGCCCTGCGTGGATGGAGGACTATCCCTTCAAATCCACCGGGTTGGCGATCCAGCCACCACATGGCCGCGGAGGCTTGCATGGACGGACACGCACTGAAGAATGGCATCGGCTTTTTCAAGCGCCTGCTGGGCAACCATGTCGAGGCCATCCATCGCGTTGAAGCGCAGGCACCGCTGGGTGCGCGCATGCTGGTGGTCGACGATTCCCCCACGATCTGCGCCGTGCTGGGCAAGATGCTGCGGCAGGACGGCTATGCCGTGCTGAAAGCCGGCGACGGCAAGGCGGCGATCGAGCTGGCGCGCAGCGAGCAGCCGTCACTGATTTTCCTGGACATCGTGATGCCGGGCATGAACGGCTTCGCGGTGCTGCGCGCGCTGCGCCATGACCCGCTGACGCGGGACATCCCGATCGTGATGATCAGCGGCAACCCGCAGGCCACCGAGCAGTTCTACGTACAGCGTTTCGGCGCCGACGATTTCATGCAGAAGCCCTTCGACCGCGACGAGGTGTATCTGCGCATCGGCCAGCTGGTGCAGTCGGGACGATTGCCCGCACGTCAGGATTCGCCACTGGTCGAGCAGCAGCCCGCTGCGCTGGAGGCGGTCGAGTTGACCGCCGAGGACCTGACCGACATTCCGGACATCGCGATGCCGGATGCGGACGTGACCGCCCAGCTGGCCGCGCCGGCAACACCGCCACCGCTGGTCCTGAAGCTGGCCCACGGTATCGGTTGAGCACGGACTGTTCCGCAACGGCCTCGGCCGGTGAAGAAATTCGCTGCCCGCGGTCCGGAATGATCGCAGCTCTCAGCCTTCATCCGCCTCGCGGTAGATCGGCACGTCGGGATTGCGCCGGAAGGTGAAGATCAGGCTGGTTTCGATGTGCGCCACTTCCGGTCGCGTGGTGAACGCATCCAGCGCGAAATCGCGCAGGTGGTCGCTGTCGGCCACCGCCACGTGCAGCAGGTAATCGTTGGCGCCGGCCACGTGATAGAACGCCAGCACCTCGCGCAGGGTCAGCAGGTAGGCGTGGAAGGCGTCCAGATCCTCGCGCGAGTGGCGCGCCAACCGCACGCTGATCATCGCCTGCAGGCCGATGCCCACCGCCGCCGGGGCAACTTCCGCGTGGTAACCGCTGATCGCGCCGCTTTCGCGCAGCCGGCGCACCCGCTCCAGCGCCGTCGATGGCGCCACCCCCACCCGTTCGGCCAGTGTCTTGTTGGGCAGCCGCGCGTTCTTCCGCAGCTCGCGCAATATGGCGAAGTCGATTCGGTCCAGGCGCATGAAAAGGGCTTTGTCGAAATTAAATTCGGTAACGGGTTTTAAGCATAGCGGATGATTCTAGTATCCAGCCATTCAATCGAATGGGTTGGGCTCATGGCGCGTCTCGAAACACTGGGTGTACATGCCGGTCGCGAGGATTTCGGCGAGCTTGGCGTGCATGCGCCGCCGCTGGATCTGTCGACCACGTATCCGGTGCGCGACCTGGCCGAGGGAACCGCCAGCTTCGACGCCCTGGTCGGCGGCGCGGCGACGGCGGCCAATCCGATCTACGCGCGTCTGCACAATCCCACCGTGGCGCGCTTCGAGCATGCGCTGGCGCAACTGGAAGGCACCACCGACGCGGTCGCGTTTGGTTCCGGCATGGCGGCGATGTCGGCCTGCCTGCTCGCGGCGGGGCAACGCGGCAAGCATGTGCTGGCGGTGCGCCCGCTGTACGGCACCAACGATCACCTGCTGAACTCGGGCCTGCTCGGGATCACCACGCACTGGGTCCAGCCGCACGAAGTGGCCACGGCGATCACTGCCGATACGGCGCTGGTGATCATCGAGACGCCGGCCAATCCCACGCTGGACCTGATCGATGTCGCCGCCGTAGTGAAGGCGGCCGGCTCGGTGCCGGTCCTGGTCGATTCCACCTTTGCCACCCCGGTGTTGCAGCAACCGGCCGCGTTGGGCGCCACGCTGGTATTGCACAGCGCGACCAAGTTCCTCGGCGGCTACGGCGACGTGATCGCCGGTGTGGTCGCCTGCGACGCAGAATGGGCCGCGGCGCTGCGCCAGGTGCGGGCCGCCACCGGCGGCCTGCTGCATCCGCTGGGCGCCTACCTGCTGCATCGCGGCCTGCAGACCTTGTCGTTGCGCGTGCTGAAGGCGCAGGACAACGCGCACAGGCTGGCGAAGTTGCTGGTGGCGCATCCGGTGGTGGCGAAGGTGTGCTACCCCGGCCTCGGCACGGTGGCGAATGCGCATCTGGTCGAGACGCAGATGCATGGCCCGGGCAGCCTGATGGCGTTCGAGATGCATGGTGGTCATGCCGCCGCCAGCGCGGTGATGGCTGCGGTGAGGCTGGCCACGCCGGCGGTCAGTCTGGGCTCGGTCGATACGTTGATCCAGCACCCGGCCGGGTTGACCCATCGCGTCGTCGACGCCGCCACCCAGGCGCAGCACGGCATCACGCCGGGTCTGCTGCGTCTGTCGGTGGGCATCGAGCATGTCGACGACCTGTGGGCCGATCTGCGTCAGGCGCTGGACGCGGCGCGGCTCAGCGCAGCGGCCTGACGATTCCAGCCGCACGCAGACGGCAACAGTTGGGGAGGGGTATCGCCGATCCTGATCATCGGCGATGGGTCGGGAGGGCCTGGAAAGGCCGGTGTCACAGGGCGCCGGCCTTTTTTCATGCGCTCAGTTCAGCGACTTGAGGCGGTACAGCGCCTCCAGTGCCTCGCGCGGGGTCAGTGCATCCGGATCGATGTCAGCCAGCGCACGCTCGGCGGCCGACGGCTGGGCGGCGGCGAACAAGCCCAGTTGCGGCGAAGCTTCGGCTGCGCGTGCCGGTGCACTGACGTGCTGGTGCATGCCGCGTTCGAGTTCGGTCAGGGTGCGTTTCGCATCGGCGATCACGGATTTCGGCAGGCCGGCCAGCGCGGCCACCTGCAGGCCGAAGCTGCGGTTCGCCGGACCTTCCTTCACCGCGTGCATGAACACCAGTTGCTCGCCCCGCTTCTGATCGTGCAGTTCGACGGCGTCCAGGTGCACGTTGGCGATCGACGGGAATTCGCCGGCCAGTTCGGTCAGCTCGAAATAATGCGTGGCGAACAAGGTGTATGCGCGGCAATGGCGGGCCAGATGCACCGCCGCGGCGCGCGCCAGCGACAGGCCGTCGTAGGTGCTGGTGCCGCGGCCGACCTCGTCCATCAGCACCAGACTGTCGGCGGTGGCGTTGTGCAGGATGTTGGCTGTCTCGCTCATCTCCACCATGAAGGTGGACTGGCCGCGCGACAGGTCGTCGCCGGCACCGATGCGGGTGAAAATGCGGTCGATCGGGCCGATCACCGCGCGGCTGGCCGGCACGTAGCTGCCGATGTGGGCGAGCAGCACGATCAGCGCGTTCTGGCGCATGTAGGTGCTCTTGCCGCCCATGTTGGGGCCGGTGATCACCAGCATGCGGCGCGCGTCGTCGAGCTTCAAATCGTTCGGCTCGAACGGCTCGTCACGGACTTTCTCCACCACCGGATGGCGGCCGCGTTCGATGCAGATGCCCTGCTCGTCGGTGAGCTCCGGCGCGCTCCAGTCCAGCGCCTCGGCACGTTCGGCCAGGGTGGCGAGCACGTCGAGCGCGGCGATCGCGCTGGCCGCGGCCTTCAACGGTTCGAGCTTTTCGGTGAGCGTGTCGAGCAGCGCTTCGTACAACGCACGCTCGCGCATCAGCGAGCGTTCCTTCGCCGACAGCACCTTGTCCTCGAAGCTCTTCAGCTCCTCGGTGATGTAGCGCTCGGCGTTCTTCGTGGTCTGTCGGCGCGTGTAATGCGTGGGCGCCTTGTCGGACTGCCCCTTGCTGATCTCGATGTAATAGCCGTGCACGCGGTTGTAGCCGACTTTCAGCGTGCTGATGCCGCTGGCGGCCTTTTCGCGCTCCTCCAGTTCGACCAGGTACTGGTCGGCGTGGGTGGACAGGCGGCGCAGTTCGTCGAGCTCGGTGTCGTAGCCGTCGGCGACCACGCCGCCGTCGCGCTGCAGTACCGGCGGCTGTTCGACGATGGCACGGGCGAGCAGGGCGGCCGTGTCCGCGTGGTCGCCGATGCTTTCGACCAGGGTGTGCAGCAGCGGGCTGTCCAGCGCGGCGATCTGTTCGCGCAACTTCGGCGCGGCGGCGAGGCCATCGCGCAGGGTGGACAGATCGCGCGGTCGCGCCGAGCGCAGCGCCACCCGCGCGAGGATGCGTTCGAGGTCGCCGATGCCGCGCAGCTGTTCGCGCAGGGATTCGTGGCGGCGACTGTCGATCAGCATGCCGATCGCCTGATGACGCCGGCGCAGGGCCTGGCGCGAACGCAACGGGCGGGTCAGCCAGCGACGCAGTGCGCGCGCTCCCATCGGTGTCACGGTTTCGTCGAGCACGCCGAGCAGGCTGTGTTCGATGCGGCCGCTGGGATGGGTGTCCAGTTCTAGGTTGCGCCGGGTGGCGGCGTCCAGCGCGATCGTCTCGCTGGCGCTTTCCACCGCCATGCCGGTGAGGTGGGGCAGCGCGCTCTTTTGGGTTTCCTCGACGTAGCCGAGCAGGCAGCCGGCAGCCGCGACCGCCAGCGGCATGCCGTCGACGCCGAAACCGCCCAGATCGCGCGTGCCGAAGAAGCGATTGAGCTCGCGCTTCGCCGCATCGGCATCGAAATGCCACGGTGGCCGCTTGCGCAGTCCGGGCAGGGCGCTGACCAGTTTCGGCCAGGCCACGTCCTCGCCGACCAGGGTCTCGGCCGGCTGCAGTCGCGCCAGTTCGGCAGCCAGCGCCTCGGCGCTCGGTACTTCGCTGAGCAGGAAGCGGCCGCTGGACAGGTCGACCCAGGCCAGGCCGTAGTCGCCGCGGGCGCCGGCGGCGATCGCCAGCAGCAGGTTGTCGCGGCGATCCTCGAGCAAGGCCGCATCGGTCACCGTGCCGGGCGTGATGATCCGCACCACCTTGCGCTCGACGATGCCCTTGGCCAGCGCCGGATCGCCCATCTGCTCGCAGATGGCCACCGATTCGCCCAGCCGCACCAGCCGCGCCAGGTAGTTCTCGGCCGCGTGGTAGGGCACGCCGGCCATCGGGATCGGTGCACCACCGGATTGCCCGCGCTGGGTCAGGGTGATGTCGAGCAGCCGCGCCGCCTTGCGGGCGTCGTCGTAGAACAGCTCGTAGAAATCGCCCATGCGGAAGAACAGCAGCACGTCTGGATGCTCGGCCTTGGCCGAAAGGTACTGGCGCATGAACGGGGTGTGTTTGGTGAGATCGTCTTGGCTCATGCAATGCAAGTCTTGGCGTGGTCGCGCGGAACGGGTAGAACGGTGCCTCTGCGCGTGGCGCAAAGCGTTCAAGTCCGGGAGTCTCGCATGGAGTTGTTGTCTGTTCCTACCGATGCGGAGTTGCTGGCACTGGCTGCAGAGGCCGCGGCCGAGGTGCAGCGCTGTCGGCTGATGCTGGTGACGGCGGAATCCTGCAGCGGCGGCTGGATCGCCAAGACGCTGACCGACCTGCCGGGCAGTTCGGCCTGGTATGACGCGGGCGTGGTGACCTACAGCTACGAGGCGAAGGAGGCGCTGCTCGGCGTCAATCCCCGCACGCTGGAGCATGCCGGCGCGGTAAGCGAGGAAACCGTGTTGGAAATGGTCTCCGGCGCACTGGCGCGTTTCGGCGCCGGCGTGGCGGTGGCGGTGACCGGCATCGCCGGGCCTTCCGGAGGCATGCCGGACAAACCGGTGGGCACGGTCTGGATCGGCTGGAAGCGTCGTGGCGGCTACGCCCATGCGCGGCTGTTCCATTTCCCGGGCGACCGCGAGGCGGTGCGCCGACAAACGGTGGCCGCCGCGCTCATCGGCTTGCGCAAAACGCTGACGGAGTGACACGCGATCGGCCGCCAGACCGGCTTGACCAGTGTGGGATACTGGTCGCGCACACGTCGCTCCGCGCCGATGGCGCAGATCGCAGCCCGTGAGATTCGACCCGGGCATCATGCTCCCCATTCACAGCCCAACCGGAATACCTACGATGGATGACAACAAGCGCAAGGCGCTCACCTCCGCCCTCGGCCAGATCGAAAAGCAGTTCGGCAAGGGTGCCGTCATGCGCATGGGCGATCGCGTCAACGAGGCGATCGAGACGATCTCCACCGGCTCGCTGGGACTGGACATCGCGCTGGGCGTCGGCGGCCTGCCGCGCGGTCGCGTGGTCGAGATCTACGGCCCGGAGTCCTCCGGCAAGACCACCATGACCCTGCAGGCGATCGCCAGCTGCCAGCGCGCCGGCGGCACCGCCGCGTTCATCGACGCCGAGCACGCGCTCGACCCGACCTATGCCGAGAAGCTGGGCGTCAAGGTCGACGACCTGCTGGTGTCGCAGCCGGATACCGGCGAGCAGGCGCTGGAGATCGCCGACATGCTGGTGCGCTCCGGCGCGGTGGACATGGTGGTGGTCGACTCGGTCGCCGCGCTGACCCCGAAGGCGGAAATCGAGGGCGAGATGGGCGACTCCCACGTCGGCCTGCATGCCCGTCTGATGAGCCAGGCTTTGCGCAAGCTCACCGCCAACATCAAGAAGTCCGGTTGCCTGGTGATCTTCATCAACCAGATCCGCATGAAGATCGGCGTGATGTTCGGCAGCCCGGAGACCACCACCGGCGGCAACGCGCTGAAGTTCTACGCCTCGGTGCGCCTGGACATCCGCCGTATCGGCGCGGTGAAGAAGGGCGACGAGATCATCGGTTCGGAAACCCGCGTCAAGGTGGTCAAGAACAAGGTGGCGCCGCCGTTCCGCCAGACCGAGTTCGAGATCCTCTACGGCGAGGGCACCTCGCGTGAGGGCGAGATCATCGAGCTGGGCGTGGCGCAGAACCTGATCGACAAGTCCGGTGCCTGGTACAGCTACAACGGCGACCGCATCGGCCAGGGCAAGGAGAACGTGCGCCAGTTCCTGCGCGACAACCCGGCGATTGCCAACGAGATCGACAAGCAGCTGCGCGAACGCCTGCTGGTGCCGGTCGGCCGGCCGGCTGCCGCCGCCGCTGAAGAGGCGCTCGAGGAAGCGTGAACCGTGAGGGTTGACGGTCTGTTGCATGCGCATGGCCCGGCTTGCCCGGGCCATGCGCGTTTTGGTCCGGTGTCGTTGGCGTATTCGGGCGCGACAATGCAGGTCTTCCCGGTCGTTGCTCCTGAGCGTGGATCCGCAGGGGGGAGTCGAGGGGCCGCCCTTTGACTTCGCTGCGCTACGCTCAGGGGGAACCGCGGGGGAAATCCGCTCCTATCGGGTGCCCGTATGCATGGCGATGAAGATGAAAAAGCGTCCTGGCCCAAATGACCCGGCCAAGCCGAAACGCAGCGCCTACGACAAGGCGCTGGGCCTGCTGGCGCGCCGCGAGCATTCGCGCAAGGAGCTGAAGACCAAGCTGCGCCAGGGCGGCTACGAAGGCGACGAAGCCGCCGCCGCGCTGGACCGCCTCGGCGAGCAGCATTACCAGGACGACGACCGCTTCGCCGAGGTGCTGCTGCGCAGCCGGATCGCCCAGGGCTATGGGCCGATGCGCCTGCGCGTGGAGCTGAAAAGCCACGGCCTGGCCGATGCGCGCATCCGCGAGCTGATGGATGAAGCCGAGGTCGACTGGGACGTCTCGGCCGCAGCCCAACTGCGTCGCCGCTATGGCGGGGCGGGCAGCGCGGATCCCGCCGAACGCGCCCGCCGGGCGCAATTCCTCTTGCGTCGCGGCTTTGCCGCCGCCACAGTACGGAGTGTTACCCACGCCGATGTGGACGACGCCGACGATATTTCCTGACATCCATCGCCCCGCGGCCATGGGTTGACGGAGCGATTGGCCCGATCTCGGCGTGGCCCGTTGCCGCCAGCCATCGCGATCCGCATGAAAACCTCCGAAATCCGTTCCGCCTTCCTCGATTATTTCCGTTCCAAGGACCACACCATCGTGCCGTCCAGCTCGCTGGTGCCGTCCAGCGATCCGACCTTGCTGTTCACCAACTCCGGCATGGTGCAGTTCAAGAACGTGTTCCTGGGCAGCGAAAAGCCCGGTTATGTCCGCGCGGCCGACGTGCAGCGCTGCCTGCGCGCCGGCGGCAAGCACAACGACCTGGACGCCGTTGGCTACACCGCGCGCCATCACACCTTCTTCGAGATGCTGGGCAACTGGTCGTTCGGCGACTACTTCAAGCGCGACGCGATCGCCTACGCGTGGGAGCTGCTGACGGAAGTCTTCAAGCTGCCGGCGGACAAGCTGTGGGTCACCGTCTACCACACCGACGACGAAGCGTTCGACATCTGGAACAAGCAGGTCGGCGTGCCGGCCGAACGCATCGTGCGCATCGGCGACAACAAGGGCGCACCGTTCGCCTCGGACAATTTCTGGCAGATGGCCGACACCGGCCCGTGCGGCCCGTGCACCGAGATCTTCTACGACCACGGTGCGGACATCGCCGGTGGCCCGCCCGGCTCGCCGGACGAGGACGGCGACCGCTACATCGAGATCTGGAACCTGGTGTTCATGCAGTTCGACCGCGCGCCCGACGGCACGCTGAGCCCGCTGCCGGCGCCGTGCGTGGACACCGGCATGGGCCTGGAGCGCCTCGCCGCGGTGCTGCAACACGTGCATTCGAACTACGAGATCGACCTGTTCGCGCACCTGATCCGCGTCGCCGGCGAACTGACCGGCACGCAGGACCTGGGCAACAAGTCGCTGCGGGTGATCGCCGACCACATCCGCGCCTGTTCCTTCCTGATCGTCGACGGCGTGCTGCCGTCCAACGAAGGCCGCGGCTACGTGCTGCGCCGGATCATCCGCCGCGCGCTGCGGCACGGCTGGATGCTCGGCGTGCGCGGCGACTTCTTCTGGAAGATGGTGCAGCCGCTGGTCGAGGAAATGGGCGAAGCTTACCCGGAGCTTTCGGCAAAGCAGGCCTTCGTCGAGGACGCGTTGCGCACCGAGGAACACCGTTTCGGCGAAACGCTGGAACACGGCATGCGCCTGTTCGACGACGTCGCCGGCAAATCCGGCAAGGTGATCCCGGGTGTCGATGCGTTCCGTCTCTACGACACCTACGGTTTCCCGGTCGACCTTACCGCCGACATCGCGCGCGAGCGCGGGCTTGAGGTTGATATGACCGGCTTCGAGCAGGCCATGAACGAACAGCGCGAGCGCGCCCGCGCCGCGGGCAAGTTCGAGGCCAAGGGGCAGATGCCGGCCGAGCTGGCCAGCCAGCTCAAGCCCACCGTATTCCTCGGCTACGAGGCGCTGCAGGGCAGCGGCAGCAAGGTGCTCGGCATCGTGCGCGGCGGCAAGCAGGTCGACCAGCTGGGCGAGGGCGAGGAGGGGCTGGTGATCCTCGATCGCACGCCGTTCTACGCCGAATCGGGTGGCCAGGTCGGCGACACCGGCACGCTGTCCAGCGCGTCCGGCCGTTTCGAAGTCGGCGATACGCTGAAGATGGGCGGCGTGTTCTTCGGCCACGCCGGCACCTGGCATGGCGGATCGCTGCGCACTGGCGACACCGTCGATGTCTCGGTCGATGCCGCGCGCCGCCAGGCCATCGTGATCAACCATTCGGCCACCCATTTGCTGCACGCGGCCCTGCGCCAGGTGCTGGGCAGCCACGTCACGCAGAAGGGCTCGCTGGTGGCGCCGGAGCGGCTGCGCTTCGACTTCTCGCATCACAAGCCGATGAGCCACGACGAGCTGGCCCAGGTCGAGGCCCTGGTGAACGCCGAGGTGCGCCGCAACGCGGCGGCCGAAGTGCACAACATGGGCTACGACCAGGCGATCGAGTTTGGCGCGATGGCGCTGTTCGGCGAGAAGTACGGCGACGAAGTGCGCGTGCTGAAAATGGGCGATTTCTCCACCGAGCTGTGCGGCGGCACCCACGTGGGGCGTACCGGCGACATCGGCCTGTTCAAGGTGGTCAGCGAGGCGGGCGTGGCCTCCGGCGTGCGCCGCATCGAGGCAGTCACTGGCGCCGGCGCGCTGGCCTACGTCGCCGACGAGGAGCGTCGTCTGGCCGAATTCTCGCAGCTGCTTTCCAGCAGCGGCGACGATGCGGTGGAAAAACTGCGCCAGCTGTTCGATCGCCAGAAGAAACTCGAACGCGAACTGGAATCCCTGCGCAGCAAGGCCGCCGGCTCGGCGACCGCCGACCTGGCCGGTTCGGCCACGGATGTCGATGGAATCAAGGTGGTCGCGGCCCGGCTGGAAGGCCTCGACGCCAAGTCGCTGCGCGACAGCGTGGACCAGCTCAAGCAGCAGTTGGGCGACTGCGTGATCCTGCTGGCCGGCGCGGCAGACGGCCGGGTCTCGCTGATCGCGGGAGTCCACGGCAAGGCCTTGGCCCGGATCAAGGCGGGCGACGTGGTGGCACACGTGGCGAAACAGATCGACGGCAAGGGCGGCGGCAGGCCCGATATGGCCCAGGGCGGCGGCACGGATGCGCCGGAGCTGCCGACGATCCTGTCGGCCTTGCCGGAGTGGATCTCGGCCCACTGATCCCTATCAGCTTTTGCGTGTGCCATTCGTCACGACCCTGGCAGATTGCACAGGGGAATCGTGCTCAGTTACTATCGAAACAGTGTCGACGCGGTCGGAAACGCTCGTGTCGCCAGTCAGGACGCCAAGGAGTGTTTTGGCTGTGAGCCGGGAAGGCGGGGTAGGGCCTTCGACGGATCATTCGTCGAACTGCGGAAAGACGGACGCTCAGGGGTGAGGCAACGTCGATCTGCAGGCCTGTGACCAACAGCTTTTATGGAGTAGCAAAATCATGTTGATTCTGACCCGCAGGGTCGGTGAGACCCTGATGATCGGCGACGAGGTGACCGTCACCGTTCTTGGTGTGAAAGGCAATCAGGTACGCATCGGCATCAATGCACCGAAGAATGTGGCGGTGCATCGCGAAGAGATCTATCAGCGCATCAAGGGCGAAAGCGAGCCCGGCAGTGGTCCCGACGAGTCCGTCGAACACTGATCGAGTGAATTAAGCCTTTACCTCGACCGCGCCGGTCAGTATCCTTGCCGGCTCCGCAGCAATGCGGAACAAAGACCCCGGAGAGATGCCCGAGTGGCCGAAGGGGCTCCCCTGCTAAGGGAGTATCGGGCTAAACACCTGATCGAGGGTTCGAATCCCTCTCTCTCCGCCAGATACGCAAAGCGCCCCGCAAGGGGCGTTTTGCGTATCTGGCGGAGAGAGGTGGTGGACGAACCAACCGTTCGACGAATTTGTCTGGAACAAATTCGGACAGCCGCAGGCTGGCCCTGGAGCGCGCAGCGCGGAAGGGTGAATCCCATGGATGGGATTCACAATCCCCGAACACCACGCCGCGTGAAACTCCATCAAAGCCGGCGTTGTGCGTATCTGGCGGAAGACGAACCCTCCGGTTATTCGGCACATCCTGTGCCTCGCCCTTCGGGCCATCGGCTGCGCCGATGTTCGACTACGACATCCCGCCTTCGTCGTCGACAATTTTGTCTGGAACATTGTGGACAGCCGCAGGCTGGCCCTGGAGCGCGCAGCGCGGAAGGGTGAATCCCATGGATGGGATTCACAATCCCCGAACACCACGCCGAGTGAAACTCCATCGAAGCCGGCGTTGTGCGTATCTGGCGGAAGACGAACCCTCCGGTTACTCGGCACATCCTGTGCCTCGCCCTTCGGCCATCGGCTGCGCCGATGTTCGACTACGGCATCCTGCCTTCGTTGTCGACAATTTTGTCTGGAACATTGTGGACAGCCGCAGGCTGGCCCTGGAGCGCGCAGCGCGGAAGGGTTCGGCTCATGGATGGGCCGAACAATCCCTCGCGAACTCCACGTCATGGCATCGCCCATCGAAGCAGGCGTTTTGCGTATCCGGATGCGCCATCACGAAATCAAGAGCAACCCCACCCCAGCCCTCCCCTGCAAGCAGGGGAGGGAGCAGGGCGTGAGCTTGGTATCGTGTGAAACAAACAACGACAGCCGCAGGCTGGCGCCGGAGCGCAGCGCGCAGAGGTTCGGCCCAAGGATGGGCCAAACAGTCCCTCGCGAACACCACGTCATGGCATCGCCCATCGAAGCAGGCGTCTTGTGTACCTGGCTGCGTCACCGCGAGATCAAGAGCGACCCACCCCAACCCTCCCCTGCAAGCAATGAAGGGAGCCGAGCATGAACGCTGCGGCCCTTCATGCGACTTGATCGAAGCGGCGCCAGCGCTGATCAAGATGCGCGCGATGCAGCTCAGCCCACCGCCAACCCGCGCAGTTCGACGTTGCCCCGATCATCCACCCGCAACACCGAGCCGTGTTCGTACCAGTCTCCCAACACGATTCGCTCGGTCGGTTTTCCATCCACCTCAAGGCGATGGATGGCGGGTCGATGCGTGTGCCCGTGGATCAGTCGCGTCACGCCCGCTCGGCGCACCGCATCGGCTACGGCATCGGCGTTGACGTCCATGATGCTTTCCATGGTGCTGCCGGTGTGCGCCTTGCTGTCCGCGCGCGCCTTGGCGGCAAACGCGCGGCGCGCTTCCAGCGGCATCGCGAGGATCTGCGCGGCCCATTCGGGCGTGCGCACCTGGCGGCGCACGGCCTGGTAGGCGGTGTCGTCGGTGCACAGCACGTCGCCATGCATCAGCAGGGTGGGCCGACCCTGCACGTCATGCACGACACCGTCGTCGAGCAGGGTCAGGCCGGCACGTTCGGCGAAGGCTTCGCCGAGCAGGAAGTCGCGGTTGCCGACCATGAAATAGACCGGCACGCCGGCGTCGCGCACCGCGCGCGTTGCGGAGGCGATGCGCGCGGGCAGTTCGGCGTCATCGTCGTCGCCGATCCAGGCCTCGACCAGGTCGCCCAGGATGTACAGGGCGTCGGCCTGACGGACTTCGTCGCTGGCCAGGTATTTTTCGAACAGCTCGGTGATCTGCGGTCGGCTGGCGTCCAGATGCAGGTCCGCGATGAACAAGGTGCTCATGGCGGATCAATCCTTGCCGGCGGGCTTGGCAACTTTCCTGGAAGCCTTCTTGCCGGACTTTGCCGCGTTCGCGGGCGTCGCCGACGAGGCTGCCCTGGCGGGACTCGCGGCGCTGGCGGCGGAGGCCGGTGCCTGTTCGCCGATCACCCGGGCGCTTTCGATCAACACCAGCGGATTGGGCACGTCGCCGGCAAAGGGCCCCAGCGCGCGGGTCGGCATGGCGGCGATCTTGTCGACCACGTCCATGCCCTTGATGACCTTGCCGAACACGGTGTAGCCCCAGGTCAGCCCGCTCTGGTTGCCGGCGAAATCCAGCCGCCGGTTGTCGACCAGGTTGAAGAAGAACTGCGCGGTGCCGGAGTTCGGGTCTGCCCCACGGGCGACCGCCACCGTGCCGCGCAGGTTGGACAGGCCGTTGTCGGCCTCGCTGGCGATGGCCGAGCGGGTGCGCTTGGGCTGCAGGTCGCGGGTATACAGGCCGCCTTGCACCAGGTAGCCGGGAATCGCCCGGTGCAACAGCGTGCCGTCGTAGAAGCCGTCGCGGACGTACTGCAGGAAGTTCGCCACGCTCTTGGGTGACTTGTCCGGATACAGCTCCAGCGTGATCTCGCCTTGCGAGGTGGTCAGCACGACTTGCGGTGGCGGCGCCGGCGCGGCGGCCGGCGCCGGTTTGGCCGTCTGCGCGGTCAGCGTCAGCGGCAGTGACAGAAGCAGGATGGCGAGCAGGGATTTCAGCATGGGCATAAAGATGGTCGGGGCCTCGGGACATCATACGCGGCGACGCCGCGGCGCGGGTTCGCGTCAGCTGCCGGTAAGTTCCAGCCGCAGGCCGAGTTCGGCCATGGGCGCCTGTTCCTGTTGCAGGTCCGCCTCGCTGAGCGGGTGCTGCTCGAACCATGCGTGCGGCAAGGTCAGTCGCAGCGATCGGCTGCTGGCGGCCAGGCGCATCTGCGGCAGCGACTCGGCACGACGCGCGCGGCGGAACAGCACGGCCAGGCGCAGCAGCGCCGTGGTGTATCGGGCCAGTGTGCGATAACGCTGCGGCAGGGCGGTAATCACCGGCTTGTCCGGCTTGCGCCGATGCATGTCGACCACCGCGGCCAGCAGCTGCTGCTCCTGCCGCGAGAAGCCGGCCAAGTCGGCGTGCCGCAGGATGTAGGCGCCATGATGGTGGTGCTGGCTGTGCGCGATGGCCAGGCCGATCTCATGCACGCGCGCGGCCCAGGAAAGCCACTCGCGCGCATCGGCGTCCAGCTTCCAGCTGCGCGCCACCTGATCGAACAGCATCAGTGCGGTCGATTCGACCCGGCGTGCCTGGGCGCGATCCACGCCATAGCGATTGGCCAGTGCCTCGATGCTGGCAGTACGCGGATCGCTGCCGCCGGCGCGGCCCAGCAAGTCCCACAGCAGCCCTTCGCGCATCGAGCTTTCGCACACGCGCAGCCGGTCGATGCCCAGCGCGGCAAACGCCGCTTCCATGATCACCACGCCGCCGGCGAGCACGGGCGCGCGGTCCTCGACCAGGCCCGGCAGCTTGAGCGTGTTGATCTGGCCGTGTTCGATCAGCACGTCGCGCAGCGAGGCCAGCGAGGCGGAGGTGATGCCGTCGTCGCAGAATTTCATTTCCTGCACGACCGAGCCGATCGACTTGGCCGTGCCGGAGGAGCCGTAGGCATCCTGCCAGCCGGATTCGCGGTAGTCCTCGGCGAACTGCTGCAGCAGCACGCCGATCTCGCTCACCGCGCGCTGCCAGCGCTTGCGGTTGATCTTGCCGCCCGGGAAGAAACGCAGGGTCGAGGCGATGCAGCCGGCCTGCACGCTCTCGGTGTGCAGCGGAGCCAGGCCCCGGCCGATGATGAACTCGGTGCTGCCACCGCCGACGTCGATGACCAGTCGCGGCTCGCGCGAAACGGGCAGGTCGTGGGCGGCGCCGAGGAAGATCAGGCGGCCTTCCTCGCGCCCGGAGACCACTTCGATCGGATGGCCGAGCGCGGCCTCGGCCGAGGTCAGGAAGGTCTGCGGCGAGGCGAGCCGGCGTACCGTGTTGGTGGCCACCGCGCGCACCCGTATCGACGGCAGGCCGGCGATGCGCTGGCCGAAGCGGGCCAGGCAGGCGATCGCGCGTGCGCGTCGTTCGGCGTCCAGGCTGCCGTCGGCGCGCAGGCCGGCGGCCATCCGCACGGTGTCGCGCAGGCGATCGATCACGCGCGGCTCGCCATGTTCCATCCGCGCGACCACCATGTGGAAGCTGTTGGAACCCATGTCGATCGCGGCGATGAGTTCGCCATCGCGGATCGGTGTCTGTTCGGCTGGGCTCACGCCGGGGCTCCCGCGATGGCAAAGGACGGATTCTCGCACGCGCGCGTGAAAGGCTTGCATCGGTTCATGGCGATCGGCTCACTTGCAGTAGCGTTCGAGCAGGCCCTGCTGGGCGCTGTACGGCGGGTGCTCGCCGGGAGTGGCTCGGACATAGCGACCATCGCTGCCCAGCAGCCAGGCCTGGGTGTTGTCGGCCAGGCCGTTGGCCAGGGTTTCCTCGAACACGCGCGCCGCCAGGTCCGGGTCCAGGATCGGGAAGGCCACCTCGATACGCCGCATCAGGTTGCGCTCCATCCAGTCCGCGCTGGCGCAATAGATCTCCGCGTCGCCATCGTTGGCAAACCAGTACACCCGGCTGTGCTCGAGGAAACGTCCCACAATCGAGCGCACCCGGATGCGCTCGGAGATGCCGGGCAGGCCGGGGCGCAGGGTGCACGCGCCGCGCACGATCAGGTCGATCTCCACGCCGGCCTGCGAGGCCCGGTACAGCGCAGAGATCACCCGCGCTTCATTGAGCGCGTTGAGCTTGGCCACGATGCGCGCCGGTCGACCCGCGGTCGCGTGGGCGGTTTCGCGCTCGATCTTCTCCAGCACTTTCGGATACAGCGTGAACGGCGAATGCAGCAGGCGCTTCAGGTCGATGATGGGTCCCAGGCCGGACAGCTGCTGGAAGACCTTGTGCATGTCCTCGCCGATCTCGGGGTTGGCCGTCATCAGCCCGATGTCGGTGTACATCCGGCTGTTGGCCTGGTGGTAGTTGCCGGTGGACAGGTGCACGTAGCGGCGCAGCGCCTCGCCCTCGCGGCGCACGATCAGCATCATCTTGGCGTGGGTCTTGTAGCCGACCACGCCATAGACCACCTGCACGCCGGCTTCCTGCAGCCGCGTGGCCAGGCGGATGTTGGCCTCCTCGTCGAAGCGCGCGCGCAGCTCGATCACCACGGTGACGTCCTTGCCGTGGCGGGCCGCCTCGACCAGCAGGTCGACCAGCGGCGTGTCCTCGCCGGCGCGGTACAGGGTCTGCTTGATCGCCAGCACCTGCGGGTCGGCGGTGGCCTGGCGCAGCAGGTCGATCACCGCGGCGAAGCTCTGGTACGGATGGTGCAACAGCACGTCGTGCTGGCCGATCAGGTCGAACTTGTTGCGGTTGCTCTCGAGCGCCGAGGGCAGCTGCGGATTGAAGCGCGGGAACTTCAGCTCCGGCCGGTCCAGCCAGTCGTAGATCAGGCCGGCGCGGATGATGTTGACCGGGCCGTCGCAGCGGTAGACGTCGGTCTCTTCAAGCTGGAAGTTCTCGATCAGCATCGCGGTGATCGCCTTCGGGCAATCGTTGGCGATCTCCAGCCGCACCGGCCGCGCGTAGCCGCGCCCGACCAGCTCCTCGCTGAGGGCCAGCGCGAGGTTCTCCACCTCGGCCTCCTCGACGATCAGCTCGCTGTTGCGGGTCACCCGGAACTGGTACGAGCCGACCACCCTGAGGCCGGGAAACATCAGGTCGACGAAGGCCTGCAGCAGCTCGGCCAGGAACACGAAGTGCTCGCCCGGGCCGCTGACCTCGGCCGGCACGCGGATGATCCGGGGCAGCGAACGCGGTGCCCGCACCAGCGCCATGTGCCCCTCGTGGCCGAAGGCGTCGCGCCCCTTCAGCACCACCGCGATGTTCAGCGTCTTGTTGAGGATGCGCGGGAACGGATGCGCCGGGTCCAGTCCCAGCGGCGACAGCACCGGCAGCACCTCATGCTCGAAATAGCCCTGCAGCCAGCGCCGCTGGCGCGGGTTCCAGCGTTTTCGGGTGAGGATGTGGATCTGCTCGGCATCCAGCTGGGGACCGATCTGTTCCTGCCAGGTTGCGTACTGCTCGGCGACCAGGTCGAGCACGCGACTGCGGATCTGCGCCAGCAGGTCGCCGGAGCTGACCCCGTCGGGACCCGGTGCGGCCGAACCGTACGCGTGGTGGTGCTTGAGCATCGCCACCCGCACCTCGAAGAACTCGTCGAGGTTGCTCGCCACGATGCTCAGGTAGCGCAGGCGCTCGAGCAGCGGCACGCTGGGGTCGCGCGCCATCGCCAGTACCCGGAAATTGAATTCCAGCGCGGCCAGCTCGCGGCTGAGATACAACTCCGGTGCACCGGGACCGGTATCGGGCGATGGGCAACTCGGTGGTGTGGGCATGCTTCATTCTGGCCCATGACGTGCGCCAAATACATCGCGCCCGTGGCAGCGGCTTCACTCGCCGGCGTCGGGAGCCAGCAACCGTGCATCGCCGAAGTGGCAGGAAAAGGTGGAACCCGCACCGGCTTCGCTTTCGATCTGCAAGCGTGCCTGGTGCAGGTTCAGCACGTGCTTGACGATCGACAGCCCCAGTCCGGTGCCGCCGCTGTCGCGCGACCGGCTGGAGGACACCCGGTAGAACCGTTCGGTCAGCCGGGCCAGGTGGCTGGCGGGGATGCCGAAGCCGGTATCGCTGACCGAATACACCGCGCCGCCGGGTTCGCGCCGCCAGCGGATCGCGATGCTGCCGCCGTTGGGCGTATAGCGCACCGCGTTGCTGACCAGGTTCGACAAGGCGCTGTGCAGGTCCTTCGGTGAACCGAACAGGTCCGCGTTGGCGGTGGATTCCAGGCTGATCTGGTGGCGGCCCTGGCTGAGCGCCTCGGCTTCCTTGCGCACGGTGGCCAGCAGGGCGGCCATCGGCACGCGTTCGTCGACCACCTCGTGCTGGGTCTCCAGTCGCGACAGGGTCAGCAGGTCCTCGACGATCTGGCCCATCCGTTTCGACTGCGCCCGCATCTCGGTGAGCACCGGCGCCAGCTCGGGCACGTCTTCGGGGTCCAGCAATTCGAGATAGCCGTGGATCACCGTCAACGGCGTGCGCAGCTCGTGGGAAACATTGGAGACGAAATCCCGGCGCACCTGTTCCAGTCGCTTCAGGTGGGTGATGTCGTTCGCCAGCAGCAATTGCTGATGCTTGCCGAACGGCAGCAGGGTGACGTTGAGCTGGCTCGCCTTGTTGCCGGGGGCGGCGACGTCGTCGAGCTGGTCTTGCGCCCCGTCGCGCAGCCAGTCGGCCAGTTCGGAGCCGGCCAGTCGCTCGGTCAGCGACTGGCCGCGATCCCCCGCCCGATCCAGTCCCAGCAGGTTGCCCGCGGCGTGGTTGAACCAGCGCACCTGCTGGTGACGGTCGAGCAGCACCACCGCATCCGGCAGGTGGTCCGCGGCCCGGCGAAGGTCGCGCAGGTTCGCGGCAAGCTGGTGCGCGCGGGTCATGAGTCGGTCATCGTGAGTGGCGCCGGCGGCAGCGGGTGCGGCCATCATGGCCTGCTGCAGATGACGGAGCCGGGTCAGCAGCAAGACGACTCCGAGGATGGCGGCGATGGCCAGCCCGACCCAGGCGGAACTTCCGGCCAGCCAGCCCAGTGCCGCCCCGGCGCACAGGATCGAGGCGAGGAACGTGGGGAGTTTCCAGTCAGGCATGCGGGAACGGGGTCATCCGGGGGCGTATGCGGCGACCGCCAGCATCGGCAAAAGATCCTGGCGACGCAAGCGAGGCGGTGCCGTTCAGATGCTGGTGGAAAAGCGGTAGCCGGTGCCGCGCACCGTCTGCACCAGTTCATCCAGCTTCCAGGGCTCCAGCGTCTTGCGCAGCCGGCGGATATGCACGTCGACGGTGCGCTCTTCCACGTAGACGCTGCCGCCCCAGACGTGGTCCAGCAATTGCGCACGCGAGTAGACCCGCTCGGCATGGGTCATGAAGAAATACAGCAGCCGATACTCGGTGGGGCCGATCGCCACCGGCTCCTCGCCGGCGAACACCCGGTGTGCGGCCCCGTCGATGCGCAGACCGCCCAGTTCGATCACGCCCGTGCCGTCATCGCCCTGGCTGCGCCGCAGGACGGCCTTGATCCGGGCGACCAGCTCGCGGGTGGAGAACGGCTTCACCACGTAGTCGTCGACGCCGGCCTCCAGGCCGTTGACGCGGTCCATTTCCTCGCCGCGTGCGGTCAGCATGATGATCGGGATTTCGCGGCTGAGCTCTTCCTTGCGCAGGCGCCGCGCCAGTTCCAACCCGCTCATGCCAGGCAGCATCCAGTCCAGCAGGATCAGGTCCGGCACCTGTTCGGACAATGCCAGCTGGGCGGCGCGGGCGTCGACCGCCTGCATGGTTTCCATGCCGGCCTTGCGCAGGGCAAAGGCGATCATTTCGCGAATCGAGGTTTCGTCTTCAACGATGAGGATGCGTTTGTGCACGCGGTGGTCTGCCGTGGCGGATGACGAAAGTATTGCAGCGAATCCATGTTACGCGGCGATGACAGTGCGGCACTTATTGCCGCGAATCATCGCCGGGACTGTCCGCGGTCCTGATCTTGCGCTTGTGCAGTTCCAGCACCAGCGGCGTCAGCTCGGTGATCCGCGCCTGGATGCGCACGCGGGCGTAGTAGTCCAGGTCGTCGCGCTTGAGCAGCCGCTTGAGCTGCTCCATGGCGTCGTACGGTCGGCCCGAGTAATAGCTCGCGTCGGCGTAGGCTTCGCCGGCGCGCACGCTGTCGCCAGCCTTGTCGCTGGCGCGGGCGTAGGTGCTGTAGATCTCCGGTTCGCTGGCATTGTCCAGCAGCGGCCGCAACTTGCCGGCGGCGAGCCGGGCCTGGTCCTTGTCGCCGCCGGCGGTGAGCGCATGGGCATACGCCAGCGCGACCGCACGGTTGCGCGGGGACTGGGTGTTGAGTTCCGAGTAGATGGCCAGCGCGGCGGCCCGCTGGCCGGCCTGCAGGCGGGCATCGGCCACGGCCAGCTTCAGCAGCAGGTTCCCCGGGTGGTTGTCCAGCAGTGGCTGCAATTGTCCCATGGCCAGCGCGCCGCGGCCGCTGCGCGTCAGCGCCAGCGCGTAACCGTAGTGATTTGCCGGGGTGTCGAAATCGCGTCGCGTCTGCAGGCTGGACGCGTAATACGTGGCCAGCCGCGTGGCGTCGCCGGCCAGCACGCGGGCGCGTTCGCGCATCAGCGCGTAGGTGTCCAGATCGCCTGCGCGATGGGCAGCGAGCAGGGTGGTGGGGTCCTTCACGAAGGGGATCGGCGCCGTGCTCCTCGCCCATTGCTGCCGATCGATCCCGGTGGTGCCCACGCGCAGCTTCTGCGCGGCGATCAGCGCATCGGCGCGCGCCTTGGCGTCGCTGATCCGGCTGGTCGTCACCGGATGCGTCTGCAACAGCGCCGGCACGTCCTCGCCGCCGGCGCCGGCGCTCATCGCATCCTGCATGCGCTGGAAGAAGCCCGCCATCGCATTGGGGTCGAAGCCGGCCTTGGACAGCGTCTGGATGCCGACGCGATCGGCCTCGATCTCGTCCTTGCGGGTGAAATTGATCGATTTCTGCGCGATCAGCCCCTGGCCGCCGGCCAGCACGGCCATCGGTGCGTCGCCGCTGTGGTTGCTGGCCCCGGCGGCGATCGCGCCGAGCAGCACCAGGGCCATCAGCGGCGCATCCTTCTTCGAGTCCTCGAACGCACGCTGCAGGTGGTTCTGGGTGATGTGGCCGATCTCATGGGCGATCACGCCGGCCAGCTCGCTTTCGTCACGGGTGATCGTGAGCAGCCCCGAGTTCACCGCGATATAGCCGCCGGGCGCGGCGAAGGCGTTGATTTCCGGGTCCTTCACGATGAAAAAGGCGAAATGTTCCTTCGGCTTGTCGCTGCTGGCGACCAGCCGGTAGCCGAGGTCGTTGATGTAGTCGTCCAGCAGCGGGTCGTCGACCACCATGTCCAGCGCGCGCATCTGGCGCAGCATGGAGGCACCGTAATCCTGCGCCTCGCTGGGCGAAATCAGCGCGTTGGCCGAACTGCCCAGGTCCGGCAGGCGCATGTCCTGCTGGGCACTGGCGGTGCTCGCCAGCGCGGCGCAGAGCAGGGTGGCGAGCAGGCAGGGAACGGGACGTGGCGACATGATCATGGGTTCGGCGACAATAGCATTGTGACCGTGTCCTGCTGCGTCGGTTCACCGCAGCCGTCCGGCTTGAGCTGGACGCGCGCGGCCCCATTTTCTGTGAAGTTTCCCCATTGTTTGTGGAGTGTCGTGATGTCCAAGATCGAGGTCTACTCGACCGCCGTGTGTCCGTACTGCGTGTCGGCCAAGAACCTGCTGAAATCCAAGGGGCTGGAGTGGACCGAGGTGCGCGTGGACGCCGATCCCGCGCAACGCGACGCGATGCTGGCGCGCAGCGGCGGTCGCCGCACGGTGCCGCAGATATTCATCAACGACCAGCACGTGGGCGGCTACGACGACCTGGTGGCCGCCGACCGCAGCGGCAAGCTGGCGCAATGGCTGGAGCAGGGCGCATGAGCGACAAGCTTGCCGAATTCACCGCCTTCCGCCAGCGCATGAACGAGCGCATCCTGGCCGAGGACAACCAGGTCGTGCGGCGCTTCTTCGCGCTGGACACGCAGACCTACAAGGCCGGCGCGCTGGACGTGAAGACCAAGGAGATGCTGGGCCTGGTCGCCTCGATGGTGCTGCGCTGCGACGACTGCATCAACTACCACGTGGCCCAGTGCAAGGAGGCCGGCGTGCAGCGCGACGAGTTCTTCGAGGTGTTCAGTGTCGGCCTGGTGGTGGGTGGCTCGATCGTGATCCCGCATCTGCGACGGGCAGTGGACTCCCTGGACAAGCTGGAAGGCGGCGAGTCCGCCACGGCGGAATGCGCCGATCACGGCTGACCCTGCGCGGGAGCCCGTTCGCGGGCGGGGAGGCAAGGGAATGCCTCCCTGCGAGTTTCTGCAATGCTCCGTGCGAGGATTTGCAACGGTTTTCCCGGGCCATCGGCTGTCCGGGAACGGTTGCATGAGCGATAATGGGCGGTCTTGACCTGCGCCGTTCCATGCGCGCACGCAATCGTCCCCCAAGGAGTATCCCATGAACAAAACCATCGCCGTGATCCCGGGCGACGGCATCGGCCCGGAGATCATGACCGCCACGCTGCGCGTGCTCGACGCGCTGGACTGCGGCCTGACCTACGATTTCGTCGACGCCGGCATGGTCGCGCTGGACAAGCATGGCGATCTGCTGCCCAAGGCCACGCTGGACAGGATCGCCGAGCACAAGGTCGCGCTGAAAGGCCCGCTGACCACGCCGATCGGCGGCGGCTTCACCTCGGTCAACGTGACCCTGCGCCGTCTTTTCGACCTGTACGCGAACGTGCGCCCAGCGGTGAGCTTCCCCGGCACCAAGTCTCGCTACGAAAACATCGACATCATCACGGTGCGCGAGAACACCGAAGGCGCCTACCGCTCCGAGGGCCAGACCCTGTCCGCCGACGGCGAGATCGCCGAGTCGGTGGCGCGCAACACCCGCAAGGGCAGCAGCCGCATCGTCCGTTACGCCTTCGAGCTGGCGGTGAAGAAGGGTCGCAAGAAGGTCACCGCCGTGCACAAGGCGAACATCCTGAAGACCAGTTCGGGCCTGTTCCTCAACGTGGCGCGCGAGATTGCGAAGGAATACCCGCAGATCGAGTTCAACGAGATGATCGTGGACAACACCTGCATGCAGCTGGTGATGAAGCCCGAGCAGTTCGACGTGATCGTCACCACCAACCTGTTCGGCGACATCCTGTCCGACCTGTGCGCCGGCCTGGTCGGTGGCCTGGGCCTGGCGCCGGGCGACAACATCGGCGAGCACGCGGCGATCTTCGAGGCGGTGCACGGCTCGGCGCCGGATATCGCGGGCAAAGGCATCGCCAACCCCTGCGCGCTGCTGCTGGCCGCCGCCGACATGCTCGATTACCTGGACATGGTGGCCAAGGGCGACCGGCTGCGCCAGGCGATCCGCGACACCATGACGAATGATCGCGACAGCGTGACGCCGGACATCGGCGGCAAGGGCAGCACCGACAGCTTCGCCGATGCGATCGTGAAGCGCATCAAGGGCTGAGCTGCGGTTTTTCGTCGAGCGTAAAAAAAGCCGCGGCGGCCGCCGCGGCTTTTTTCATGGGCGCGATGTTCAGTGCTTTGCGGGCTGGTACGCGCCCGGCGGGTTCTGGAACGGGATCGCGATGCGGTTCCACGCGTTGATCAGGATCACCGCCATGTTGAGATCGCCCAGTTCCTTTTCGCTGAACTGCGCGCGGGCCTGCTCGTAGACGTCGTCGGCTACCCCGTGGACCGGATCGAGCCGGGTGACTGCCTCGCACCACGCCAGCGCGGCGCGCTCGCGATCGCTGTAGAACGGCGCTTCGCGCCAGGCCTGCAACACATACAGCCGCTGCTCGGTTTCGCCGGCGGCGCGGGCATCCTTGCTGTGCATGTCCAGGCAGTAGGCGCAGCCGTTGAGCTGGGAGGCTCGCATCAGCACCAGCTCGATCAGGGCCGGTTCGAGGCTGCCCGAGTGCACGTATTTGTTCAGGGCGAACAGGGGTTTCATGGCTTCCTGGGTGGGGACCGAGGATTGACGGGATGACATGGGGGAACTCCTTTCTGTGGTGCGGCCGCAGTGGCCGTTCAATGCAAGGACGCAGGGCCGGCCGATTTCGTGACAGCCGCCAGCCGGGCCAGCTTTCCGGGGTGACGCAAGGCGTGGATCGCGCTGATTCCCGTCTCGTCTTCGTCGATCCAGCTGGCGGATATCAGGGTGTCGCCCTGCCAGCTGAGCAGGGCAGGCGTGCCGTTGAGCCGATGGATTTCATGGCGCACGCCCTGTCCGCGCTGATGCAGGGCGATCTGCAGATACAACCGGGCCAGGCGTTCGGCCCCGTGCAGGGGACGCAGGGTGGCGGTGACCAGGCCACCGCCGTCGGAGATGTGCACCGCGTCCTCGGCGAACAGCGCGCGCAAGGTATCCATGTCCGGTTGTTGCAGGGCCTCGGCGAAGCGCTCCAGCAAACGGTGCTGTCGATCGGTATCGGGCGCGTCCGGGCGCGGCCGTTCCTGGCGCAGACGCTGTTTCGCCCGGTGCACGCGCTGGCGGCAGGCGTCTTCGCTGATCTCGAGCATCGCCGCGGCCTCGGCGTGGCTGTAATCGAACACCTCGCGCAGCAGGAAGGCGGCGCGCTCCTCGGCGCTGAGCCGTTCGAGCAGCAGCAGGAAGCTGAGGGTCAGGCTTTCCGCCCGCTCCAGTTGCGCCTCGGGCTGGTCGGCGTCGACCAATAGCGGCTCGGGCAGCCACGGGCCAGGATAGTGTTCGCGCTCGGTCCGGGCGCGGCGCAGGCGGTCGAGCGCCAGCCGGGTGGTGACGGTCACCAGCCATGCTTCGGGATCGTCCAGCGCGGTAGTGTCCTGCGCATGCCAGCGCAGCCAGGCATCGTGCAGCACGTCTTCGGCGTCGGCGGGCGTGCCGAGCATGCGGTAGGCCAGCCCGAACAGGCGGGGGCGGTGTTGCTGGAACAGGGCGGTTTGCGGGTCCATGGCGTTCTCCATCGAGGCATCCTGATCAAGGACGCGCGCCACTCACGCGATGTGACTGCTCAGCGGAACAGCGGCCACGGCGCCAGGAAGATCAGCCACATCAGCAGCACGATGCCGGTGTACTTGAAGGCCTTGTACAGCGTCCGGTGGCGGCGCTTGAACTCCACCTTCCAGCGATGCGTGGCGCCCTTGCGCTGGCTGAGCGCGTACAGGCGGTTCACGAAGCCGGTCTTCTCGGTGCCGGCGTCGCTGTTCGGCGAGGCGGTGATCCTGCCCATGAACGCGCCGACGCGATGGTTGATCGCGCTCATCCAGCGCGTGCGCAGCGGACGCTCCACGTCGGCGAACAGGATCACCCGGGTCTGGTCGGTCTTGTTCTCGACCCAGTGCACGAAGGTCTCGTCGAACACCACGTCCTTGCCGTCGCCCCAGGCGTGCTCCTCGCCGTCGACGAAGATGCGGCAGTCGCGCGAGTTCGGCGTGATCAGGCCCAGGTGGTAGCGCAGCGAGCCGGCGAACGGATCGCGATGCGGGTTGAGCTTGCTGTTCGGCGCCAGCGTGGCGAACATCGCCGCCTTGATGCCGGGAATCGCATTGAGCAACTCGACCGTCTTCGGGCACAGCGCCTCGGCGGAGGCTAGCGGCTCGCCGTACCACTTCAGGTAGAAACGCTTCCAGCCCTGCTTGAAGAAGCTGTTGAAGCTGGCGTCGTCGTTCTTCGCGGCCGCGCGGATGTGGCCTTCGTCGAACAGCTGCAGGGCCTCGTCGCGGATGGCCTGCCAGTTCGCCTGCAGCAGGTCCAGTTGCGGAAAGCCGCGACGATCGAGGATGGGTTTCGCCGGCACGGCGGAGAACGCGTACATCAGCAGGTTGTACGGGGCGAAGATCGCCGAGTGGTCGACCAGCTGGCGGTCGAAACGCAGCCGCACGCGACCGCGCAGGTGCACCAGCAGCACGCACAACGCGAAGAACACGAATACGGCAAGCAGGATGAGGCGGGGGGTGAGGATCATGGCAACGCGAGCAGCCGTGGCAGGGATTCCGGGGCCTGCCATTCTACGCGTTTGCCGCGCCCCGGCTCGGTGCCCGCCGAATCCCCCGCGCGGCATTCAGCCGCGCGGGGAGTTTCCAGTCATCGACGAAGCGCCGGTTTCGGCCTTTCCGAATCCCGAATCCCGTTACTAAAGCGACTCCGCCGCGAAGTCCGCCAGCCGCGACCGCTCGCCGCGGCGCAGGGTGATGTGGGCGGAGTGCTCCCAGTTCTTGAAGCGGTCGACCGCGTAGGTGAGGCCGGAGGTGGTCTCGGTGAGATACGGCGTGTCGATCTGCTCGACATTGCCCAGGCAGACGATCTTGGTGCCCGGGCCGGCGCGGGTGATCAGGGTCTTCATCTGCTTCGGGGTGAGATTTTGCGCCTCGTCGATGATCAGGTAGCGCGACAGGAAGGTGCGCCCGCGCATGAAGTTCAGCGAGCGGATCTTGATGCGCGAGGCGAGCAGGTCGTTGGTGGCCTGGCGGCCCCAGCTGCCGCCGTCCTCGGGGTTGGCCAGCACTTCGAGGTTGTCGGTGAGCGCGCCCATCCACGGCGTCATCTTTTCCTCTTCGGTGCCGGGCAGGAAGCCGATGTCCTCGCCGACGGACACGGTGGCGCGGGTCATGATGATCTCGCGGTAGCGCTGCTGGTCCATCACCTGGGCCAGGCCGGCGGCCAGCGCCAGCAGGGTCTTGCCGGTGCCGGCGTTGCCGAGCAGGGTGACGAAGTCGATGTCCGGGTCCATCAGCGCGTTGAGCGCGAAGTTCTGCTCGCGGTTGCGCGCGCCGATGCCCCAGACGTGATGGTTCGCGTGCGAATGGTCGTCCAGCAGCAGCAAGGTGGCACTGGTCTCGTCCAGGTGCAGCACGCGCAGCTCGACCGCGTTTTCGCCGGGCAGGTACAGGCACTGGTTCGGATGCCAGTCGTCCTGCTCGCGCCGGTTCACCTCGTAATAGGTACGGCCGCGTTCGGTCCACGAGCGCACTTCCGGGTGCAGGTCCCAGAAGTCCTCGGGCAGTTCGGCCGAACCGGTGTAGAGCAGCGAGAAGTCGTCCAGCGCGCGGTCGTTCTCGTAGTCCTCGGCGACGATGCCGTTGATGCTGGCCTTGATCCGGAGGTTGATGTCCTTGGTGACCAGGATGACGTCGCGGCCGGGATTCTGGTCGCGCAACTCGATCACCGCGGCGAGGATCTGGTTGTCCGCCTTGGTGTGGCCGTTGCTGCTGGTGCGATGCTGGAAGTACAGGCGGCCCACCGAGCCGCCGCGCTTGAGCTTGATGCCCTGCGGATTGCTGAGTTCCAGGCCCTCGCCCAGATCGTGCTGCTTGCCCAGTTCGACCAGTTCGTTGAGGAAGCGGCTGACCTGGCGGCCATTGCGCGAGACTTCCGAGGCACCCTTCTTCTTTTCGTCCAGTTCCTCCAGCACGGTCATCGGGATGAAGACATCGTGTTCCTCGAAGCGGAACAGCGAGGTCGGGTCATGCAGCAGGACGTTGGTGTCGAGAGCGTAGATGCGCTTGCTTCCGGTCATGCGGAAGTGTCCTCACTGGTGGGTGGAAGGAACGGGCCGGCGGGTACGTCCAGGGTCAGGCAGCGGGAATGGCGTCGAGCACGGCCTGCGCATGGCCGGAAACTTTCACGCCACGCCATTCCGCGGCCAGCTTGCCCTCCGAATCGATCAGGAACGTGCTGCGGACGATGCCCATGAAGCGTTTGCCGTACAGCACTTTTTCGTGGATCACGTCGAAGGCGCGGCACCAGGTTTCGTCGGCATCGGAGACCAGCGGGAACGGCAGTTCCTGCTTGTTGGCGAAGTTCGCATGCGACTTCTGCGAATCGCGCGAGACACCGATGATCTGCGCATGGCGCTTGCGGAAGGCCGGGTAGAGGTCGCGAAAGTCCTTCGCTTCGGTGGTGCATCCTGGCGTCGAGTCCTTCGGGTAGAAATACACCACCAGCCATTGTCCCTTGAGGCTGGACAGCTTCAGTTCGCTGCCGTCGCCGGTGAGGCCTTTCAGTGCGGGCAGTTTCTTGCCGATATCGGGCATGAGGGGTCCTGCGCGGCGAGGCGATGCCGCGACGTGTGGGAAAAGGAAAGGATGGAGAAGGCCGCTGAGGTCGACGTTGCGACGGCGGCAGGGCGAGCTGTTGCGCCGGAAAGGGTCGGGGTGATTCGACAAGCTGGCTGCAATGCAACGGTCCTCCGGCAACTCACGGCCACAGACTAGCGCGGGTGGCTTGGCGCAGGACAGTCCTTGTCAGGACGCCACGATCGCGCGATGCTCGGCGGATGTCACCGGCTCAGAATTTGACCGGGTCCATGATCGCGTCGAGATTCAGGCCGTCGCACAGTTCCAGGAAGTCGTCGCGCAAGGCGGCGATGTGGATTTCCGCCGGAATGCCGATGGTGAACTGGGCCTGGAACATCTCCGCCCCGGTCTGCATGGCGTGATAGCGGGTGGAGTTGAGCTGCTCCACGCTGATGCCGTGCTGGCTGAAGAAGTCCACGATGCGGGCCACGATGCCCGGCCGGTCGGCGGCCACCACTTCCACCAGATAAGGCAGCAGGTGCGAGCTGTTCTCGCGCGGCCCGGTGCGGTAGTGCACCAGCCGCATGCTCTCGTCGCGGGTCAGCTTGGCCAGGGCCGTTTCCAGCTTGGCCAGGGCGTCCCAGGCGCCGCTGGCCAGCAGCATCAGCGAGGTTTCCGTGCCGATGGTGGCGACTCGCGATTCGGACAGGTTGCAGCCGGCGTCGGCGATTCGCCGGGCCAGTGCCAGCAGCGGCGACTGGGTCGAGGTGGTAAGCGCGTGGATCAGCAACTGGTTGTCGTTGCCCGAGCGTGCGGAGCCGGAAGTGGATTTCAAGGAGGCCTGCCTGCGTAACGTCGACCGCGTGATGCGGAACGGTGAGACTACTCCCATCGAGCTTACTTGCCCGGCTCGCGAAGCGGCAAGTAACATGCAGGGCTTGCCTTGCAGTGGAATCGGGTCTTGAACATTCGCGGAAGCATCTGCGCGCTGGTCACGCCGTTCGCGGCCGGTGGCTCGCTCGATCTGGCGGCCTTCGGTCGGCTGCTTGATTACCAGATCGCCGGCGGCACCCAGGCGCTGGTGGTGGCCGGCTCCACCGGTGAAGCGCACATGCTCGAACACGACGAGTTCGAGCGCCTGCTGGCGTTTGCCGTCGATCGGGTGAACGGACGGGTTCCGGTGATTGCCGGTACCGGCGAGGCGGGCACCGCAAAAACGGTGGCATTGACCCGGCGGGCCCGTGCGCTGGGCGCCGATGCGGCCCTGGTGGTCGCGCCGTTCTACGTGCGGCCGACCCAGGAAGGCATACGCCACCACTACCTGGAAGTGGCTGAACACGGCGAGCTGCCGGTACTGCTCTACAACGTGCCGAGCCGTACCGGTTGCGATGTCCTGCCGGAGACGGTCGCCGCGCTGCGTGATCATCCCGCGATCGTGGGCATCAAGGAGGCCCGTGGCGACCAGCCGCGGATTTCGGCGCTGGCGGAACTTGTGCGTCCGGATTTCGTCTATCTGTCCGGCGACGACGGCACGGCCGGGCAGGCGATGCTGGCCGGTGCCGCCGGCACCATCTCGGTGGTGGCCAACCTGGTGCCGCGGGCGTTCCGTGACTTGTGCGACGCGGCCACCGCCGGGGATCGGGCGGCCACCGCGCGCTGTCATGCCGCGCTGGAACCCCTGATCGAGGCGCTCAACTGCGCGCCGAACCCGATCGCGGTCAAGGCCGGTTTGCCTGTGCTGGGGCTGGGACTGGCCCTGCCGAGGTTGCCGCTGGTGGAACTGAACGACGGTCCGGATCGCGCCCGATTGCACCAAGCGCTGTCCAGTCTGGCATCCTTGACGACTGCGGCCGGTGGAACGGTTGCCTGACTTACTTTACGGAATCCGATTACATGAAGAAAACTTCGCTCCTCGTGGCCTTGCCGGCCGTGGCCCTCAGTGGCCTGCTGCTCACCGGCTGCGGCGCATTCCGTTCGCACAAGGCCTGGGACACCGCGCTGCAGGAAGCGCCGCTGGAGATTCCGCCCACGCTTGACAGGCCTTCCACCACCGAAGCGCTGGTGATTCCGCCGCCGGGTGGCAACCAGCCGACCGCCAATGGCGCAACGGCCCGGGTCGGTTCGTCGAATGGCCAGATCAGCGACGGCTTCGTGGTCGCCGATGGCGCCGACAGCGTCTATCGCCGTGTCGGCCAAGCCTTGGAAGGCGGCAACCTGGGCGAGGTGATCGCGCATGACGATGCGGCGCACAGCTACACGCTGAACGTGTCCGATGCCGTTGCCCAGCAGAAAAAGAAGGGCTTCTTCGGCCGCATGTTCGGTCGCGACAAGAGCAGCGCGGTGCAGGCGCCGGGCGCCGGCTCGCACCAGGTGCAGGTCAGCATCAACACCAGCGGCGCCAGTGGCAGCGAAGTGCGCGCCACCGGAAATCCGGCCGCGGTGGGCAAGGTGGTGGATACGCTGAAGTCGCGTCTGGGCGGCTGAGTCTTCCGTCCGGCCATTGAAAACGCCGCCCTCGGGCGGCGTTTTCGCATCGGGCATCGGCGCGCCGCGATATCAGCGCTGCAGCAGTTCCAGCTTGCCGGGCTTGCCTTCCCAGTCCTTTGCATCGGCCGGGGCATCCTTGCGCTCGGTGATCACCGGCCAACCCTTGGCCAGCTCCGCGTTCAGCGCCACCAGCGCTTCCTGGCCGGCGGGAACGTCGTCTTCCGGGTAGATCGCATTGATCGGGCACTCGGGCTCGCACAGGGTGCAGTCGATGCACTCGTCCGGATCGATCACCAGGAAATTCGGGCCTTCGTGGAACGCGTCGACCGGGCAGACCTCGACGCAATCGGTGTACTTGCACTTGATGCAGTTGTCGATGACAACAAAGGTCATGGAAGAGGGCTCTCAAAGGATATGCACTGCAGACGAGTGTCGCAGAATGCGAGCTTTTGTGAGGAGTGCGGCCATGGATGGCCGCTTTTGATCTCTACCCGGAGCGCAGTCTGCACCCTAGCTTCTTGCAGTCGATGTTGCAGCGATCATGGATGATCGCACAAGCATTGGTGCTCCCTACGAGACTCGAACTCGTGTTCCCGCCTTGAGAGGGCAGTGTCCTAGGCCACTAGACGAAGGGAGCGTTATGCAGCGAGGCGCGCTAGTATAACGGAATTGTTTCGCCCGGCAATGCTTGCCGTGCATCTGCCTGCGTCGCCCGAAACGGGACCTGCCGGTGCACGTGTCCGGCGCCACGCGGAGCGGCCCGCGTTGCTCTGTGCCGCGATATATTGCAACCGACGGGCAGCTTCGCCCCGCCAAGGATTCCCACCGCTTGAATCTACAATCAAGGACTGACGCCACGCCGACGCTGCGGATCATTGCGCGCGACCAGCACATCATTTCGCGCAAGAACATCAGCAAGGCCGCCTTGCGCGTGCTGTACCGGCTGAACGAGGCCGGGCACACGGCCTATCTGGTCGGCGGTGCAGTACGCGACCTGCTGCTGGGGCTGCAGCCGAAGGACTTCGACGTGGCCACCGATGCCACGCCGGATGAAGTGAAGCAGCTGTTCCGCAACTGCCGCCTGATCGGCCGCCGCTTCCGCCTGGCCCACGTGGTGTTCGGCCCGGAAATCATCGAGGTCGCCACATTTCGCGGCACCGGCGAGGAGGGCGGCGAGGGCGACCGTCACATCGTCGATGGCCGCATCGTGCGCGACAACATCTGGGGCACCATCGAGGAAGACGCGATCCGCCGCGACTTCCGCGTCAACGCGATGTATTACGACATCAGCGATTTCTCCGTGCGCGACTACGTCGGCGGCATGCAGGACCTGCAGGACCGGATGCTGCGCCTGATCGGCGAGCCGGACGTCCGCTACCACGAGGACCCGGTGCGCATGCTGCGGGCGGCGCGGCTGGCGGCGAAGCTGGACATGCAGATCGACGCCGCCGCGATGGCGCCGTTCGAGACGCTGGGGCCGCTGCTGGCCGATGCCGCGCCCGCGCGCCTGTTCGACGAATCACTGAAGATGTTCCTGTCCGGCAACGGCCTGAAGAGCTTTCGCATGCTGGAACACTGCGGCCTGCTCAAGTTCCTGTTTCCGGCCACCGCACGGGCGCTTCGGCGCGGCGACGATGCGCTGCGTTCGCTGGTCGAGAACGGGCTGGCCAATACCGATGCCCGTATCCACGAGGGCAAGTCGGTCACGCCGGCCTTCCTGTTCGCAGTGCTGTTGTGGGGCGAAGTGCGCGACGTGGCGCACCAGTTGATCGGGCGTGGCGTCGAAAGCAACGAGGCCTGGGCGCAGGCCGCCGCCCGGGTGGTGGGCGAGCAGTGCCAGCGCGTGGCGATCCCCCGCCGGTTCACCTTCACCATGGAGGAGATCTGGTCGTTGCAGCCGCGTTTCGAACAGATCCAGCGCAAGCGCGTATTCCGCCTGATGGCCCATCCGCGCTTCCGCGCCGCCTTCGATTTCCTGCTGCTGCGTGCCGACGAGTCGCCGGCGATGCGTGAGCTGGGCCAGTGGTGGGCCCACGCCCAGCAGCTGCCGCAGGATGTGCTGGCTTCGGCCCTGCCGGCCGGTGGCGGTGCAGGCGCCAATGATTACGTTCCCGCGCCGGTCGCTGCGAAGCCGCCGCGTCCACGCCGTCGTCGTCGCAAGCCGGGCAACAAATCAGGCTCCGCATGAGCCTGGTCTACGTGGCGCTGGGCAGCAATCTCGGCGATCCCCGGCAACAGGTGCTGGACGCGATGGATGCGCTGGCGCGCCTGCCCGGGACCCGACTGCGGCAACGCTCCTCATTGTATCGCACGCCGCCGTGGGGCGTGCTGGAGCAGCCGCCCTTCATCAATGCGGTGGTGGAACTGGACACGGAGCTCTCGCCGCATGCGCTGCTGGACGCGCTGCTGGCCATCGAGCAGCGCGCCGGTCGCGTGCGGGCCGAGCGCAACGGGCCGCGCACGCTGGATCTGGATTTGCTGCATGTCGAAGGCGTGCAGCTTGACGATCCCGACCTGACCCTGCCGCATCCCCGCATGGCCGAGCGGGCCTTCGTGCTGCTGCCCCTGTGCGACATTGTGCCCACCCTGCGCCCGTCCGGACAGGCTACCGTAGCTGAACAACTGGCCCGGCTCGATCCATCCGGTTGTGAACGCGTGGCTTGAGCCCTCCACGTGGCGCGCCGGATAATCGGCGGCCCAGCATCGATCAGGAATTGCCGTGTACGTGCAGAACGCCAGTGTCCCCGACCGCAAGCCGGTGACCGTGCCAGGCCTGCTTGCGATGAAGGCCGAGGGTCGGCGCATCGTGATGCTCACCGCCTACGACGCCAGCTTCGCCTGGCAGCTGGAATCGGCCGGCATCGACATCGCGCTGGTCGGCGATTCCCTGGGCATGGTGGTGCAGGGCCATCGCAGCACCTTGCCGGTGACGCTCGATCACATGGTCTATCACACGGCCGCGGTGGCCCGCGGACTGGCGGCCACCATGCTGGTGGCCGACCTGCCGTTCATGGCCGATCGCGATGTCGCGCATGCGCTGGAGGCCGGCGCGCGGCTGGTCGGCGAGGCCGGTGCGGCGATGGTCAAGATCGAGGGCGCCGCGCCGCACGTCCAGGAGGCGATCGCGGCGCTGAGCGCGCGGGCCATTCCGGTTTGTGCGCACCTGGGGCTCACCCCGCAATCGGTGCACAAGTTCGGCGGCTTCCGCATCCAGGGACGCGAACAGGCCGCCGCCGATCGCGTGCTGGCCGAGGCGCTGGCGGTGCAGGCCGCCGGCGCGGACCTGCTGGTGATGGAGGGCGTGCCGGTGGAACTGGGGCGGCGGGTGACCGAGGCGCTTTCGATTCCGGTGATCGGCATCGGTGCCGGCCCGCATTGCGACGGCCAGGTGCTGGTGATCCACGACATGCTCGGCATCACGCCGGGCAAGCGCCCGAAATTCAGCAAGGATTTCCTGGCCGGGCGCGATTCTGTCGCCGCGGCCATTGCCGCCTATGCCGAGGACGTGCGCAGCGGCGCCTTTCCGGCGCCCGAGCATTGTTTCAACTGACCTTCGTTTTCATTGAGCCCGTTTCAACCGGGCTGCGAGTCGACCGATCATGCAGACCGTACAAGACATCCCCGCGCTGCGGGCCGCGATCCGTGGCTGGCGCACGCAGGGCCAGACCGTGGGCTTCGTGCCGACCATGGGCAACCTGCACGCCGGTCACCAGTCGCTGATCAAGCTGGCGCGTGCGCGCACCGAGCGGGTCGTCGCCAGTGTCTTCGTCAACCCGACCCAGTTCGGTCCCAACGAGGATTTCGACCGTTATCCGCGCACCCTGGCGCAGGATCAGGCCGCGCTGGCCGAGAGTGAATGCGACCTGCTGTTCGCACCGGAGGTCGCCACGATCTATCCGTTCGGTGCCGCGCACAGCGTCAGCGTGCGCGTGCCGCGGATCACCGACGAGCTGGAAGGCGCCCATCGGCCGGGCCACTTCGATGGCATGGCCACGGTGGTGTGCAAGCTGTTCAACCTGGTGCAGCCGGACGTGGCCGTATTCGGCCAGAAGGACTTCCAGCAGTTGAAGGTGGTCGAGCGGATGGTGCGCGACCTGGGCCTGCCGCTGAAGGTGATGGCGGCGCCGATCCTGCGCGCCGAGGATGGCCTGGCGCTCAGCTCGCGCAATCAGTACCTCAGCGCCGAGGAGCGGGCGCGCGCGCCGTTGATCCACGACACCCTGCAGAAAATGCGCGAACTGCTGGCGCAGGGACATCCGTGGCAGGCGATCGAGCAGACCGCCGCCGCGCGCCTGCAACGTGCGGGATTCGTGCCGGACTACGTGGTGATCCGCCGTGCCGAGGACCTGGCCGAACCGGCCGACGGCGAGTCCGACGGGCTGATTGCGCTGGTGGCGGCACGGCTGGGCAACACGCGCCTGATCGACAACTTGCTGTTCGACTGAGGTGGCCGCATATCCGGGAACAGGCCGTTGATGTTGCGATGCAGCGTCAGCAGTTCGATAATGCCCGACTTTGCAGGCTGACCCTGCCGGAAACAAAGATTCCCATGCACCTGAACATGCTCAAGGCCAAGATCCACCGTGCCACGGTGACCCACGCCGAACTGCACTACGAAGGCTCGATCGCGATCGACGGTCTGCTGCTGGACGCCTCCGGCATCCGCGAGTACGAGCAGATCCACGCCTGGAACGTCAACAGCGGCCAGCGCTTCGTCACCTATGCGCTGCGTGCCGAGGAAGGTTCCGGGATCATCTCGGTCAACGGCAGCGCCGCGCGCAGTGCCCAGGCCGGCGACATCATCATCATCGCCGCCTTCGTGCAGTTGAGCGAAGCGGAGCTGGAGAACTACCAGCCGACCTGCGTCTACGTCGCCGCCGGCCCGGGCAACCGCATCAGCCACACCAATCGTTCGATCCCGAAGCAGATGGCCGACGCCTGAGAAGTTGTGAGTTTCAACTTCTCAGGCCGGCCAGGGCGAGGGCATGGAGCCCGAGTTGAGGCAACGCAGGAGCGGTTGCCCGATGGCCGGAGATGGAGCAGTCACGCAAGTGACCGCTTCATGTGAGCGAGTCCGGACATGCGCCGGGCTCGCGATAGAAGAAAACCACAGGACCTGGTTTTCTTCACAGGCCCTGAGCGTCAGCGGCGCTGCTTTGCCAGCGCCCATGCCACGTGTTCACGCACCACCGGCGACGGATCGTCGGCGCGTGCATGGAGTGACTCGATCGCGGCGGCCGATGGGGGCGCATTGCCCAGCGCCACCGCGATGTTGCGCAGCCAACCTTCGTAACCGGTGCGGCGGATCGCCATGCCTTCGGTGCGCTTGAGGAATTCGTCCTCGCTCCAGGCGAACAGCTCGATCAGTTTCGCGCCATCCAGACTGTGCCGCGGCGCGAAATCCGCCTCGGTGGTGGTCTGCGCGAACTTGTTCCACGGGCAGACCAACTGGCAGTCATCGCAGCCGAAGATGCGGTTGCCCATCGGCGCGCGCAGTTCTTCGGGGATGCTGCCCTTCAACTCGATCGTCAGGTAGGAGATGCAGCGTTTGGCGTCGAGCTGGTAAGGCCCGATGATTGCCTGGGTCGGGCAGACCTCGATGCAGCGCGTGCAGCTGCCGCAATGCGCGCTGGCCGGTTCGTCCACCGGCAGCGGCAGGTTGGTGTACAGCTCGCCGAGGAAAAAATACGAGCCCGCGCTGCGGTTGATCAGCACCGTGTGTTTGCCGATCCAGCCCATGCCCGCGTTGCGCGCCAGCGCCTTTTCCAGCACCGGCGCCGAATCCACGTAGGCGCGATAGCCGAAGTCGCCGACGACGCCGTGGATGCGTTCGGCCAGTTTCTGCAGGCGGCCGCGCATCAGCTTGTGGTAGTCGCGACCCAGCGCGTAGCGGGAAACATAACCGGCCTCGGCGTCATTCAGTACGCCCCAGGCGTTCGCGGTGCCGGGCGGGATGTAGTCCATGCGCACCGAGATGACCCGCTGGGTGCCCGGCTCCAGTTCGGCCGGCCGGGTGCGCTTGGTGCCGTGCCGCGCCATGTATTCCATCTCGCCGTGGTGGCCGTGATCGAGCCAGCTCAGCAGATGCTGTTCGTCGTCGGCCAGCTGGGTGCCGCTGATGCCGGTGTCGGCGAAACCCAGTTCGCGCGCCCAGCCCTTGATGTCGCGGGCGAGCGTGGCGTAGTCGGGTGTGCGGGTGTCGATGTCGGACATCCGGCTATTGTAGGTGCGCTGCATGCCTATAATTCGCGCATGCCCGTCCACCCGACCAGCCGCAACCTGCATACCGTCGACCAGTTGCGCGCGATCGAGCGCGCAGCGCTGTCGGCGCTGGGCATTTCCGGGCCCGAACTGATGCGGCGCGCGGCCAGCGCGGCGCTGAGCAGCCTGCGCCGGCACTGGCCGCAGGTGCAGCACGTCTGCATCCACTGCGGCCCCGGCAACAACGGCGGCGACGGATTCCTGCTGGGCCTGCTGGCGCGCGAGGCCGGCCTGCAGGTCGACATGGTCGGGTTGACGGCCAGCTCGTATGGCGACGCTGCGGTGGCGCGCGCGGCATGGGAGTCCGCTGGCGGGCAGGTGCTGGTCTGGGACGCACAGGCCGTGCTTCCCGAAGCGGAACTGCATGTGGATGCGCTGTACGGAATCGGCCTCAATCGCGCGCCGGAAGCGGCTCCGGCACGCTTGATCGAGGCGATCAACCGCAGCGCTCGCCCGGTGCTGGCGCTGGATGTGCCCAGCGGGCTGGACACCAACCGCGGCAGCTGCGCCGCAGCGGCGATTCGCGCCGATGTCACGGTGACCTTCATCGCCGGCAAGCGCGGCCTGCATACCGGGCGCGCCGCCGATCACGTCGGCGTGCTCGAACTGGCCACCCTCGGCGTGCCGGAAAGCGTCTGCGCGGCGGTGCCGGCGGATGCCCGCCTGCTGTTCGCCGAGTCGCTGCCGCCGCGGGACCGTTACTCCAACAAGGGCAACTACGGCCATGTGCTGGTGATCGGCGGGGACCATGGCATGGCCGGTGCGGTGCACCTGGCCGGGGAGTCGGCGCTGCGCGCCGGTGCCGGGCTGGTCAGCGTGGCGACGCGGGCGGCCCATGTGTTCGCGCTGAACGCGGCGCGACCGGAACTGATGGCTCATGGTGTCGACGGTCCCCAGACACTGGCCGCGCAGCTCGACCGTGCCAGCGTGCTGGCGCTGGGCCCGGGGCTGGGCCAGGCGGCCTGGGGTCACGCCCTGTGGCTGACCGCGCTGGACGCGAACAGGCCGCTGGTGCTCGATGCCGATGGCCTGAACCTGCTGGCGCGCGAACCGCGTCGATTCACCGCGCCGACCGTGCTGACGCCGCATCCGGGTGAGGCCGGGCGTCTGCTGGGAATCACCACCGACGAAGTCGAACAGGATCGCTTCGCCGCGGCGCGCGAAATTGCGCGCCGCTACCACGCCGTCGTGGTGTTGAAGGGCGCCGGCAGTCTGGTCGCCGACCCGGATGGACGTCTGGACGTCTGTCCGTGGGGCAATCCGGGCATGGCCAGCGGCGGCATGGGCGACCTGCTCACCGGCATCGTGGCGGCACTGCTGGCGCAGGGCTGCAGTGCGTGGCAGGCGGCCGGGCTTGGCGCGGGCCTGCACGCCCGTGCCGGCGACCGGGCGGCGCGGCAGGGCGAGCGCGGCCTGCTGGCCAGCGACCTGCTGGTGCCGTTGCGGGCACTGGGCAATGGCATGACGGGCTACGAACGTGACCATGATTGAACCGGCACAAGCGGTGTCGACCTGGATGCTTGCCGACGAGGCGGCCACCGCGGCACTGGGCGCGCGCCTGGCGGGTGCGCTGGACGGCGGGCTGGTGATCTACCTGCACGGCCCGCTCGGCGCCGGCAAGACCAGTTTCGCCCGAGCCCTGCTGACGACCCTGGGAGTCGGCGAGCGGGTGAAGAGCCCCACCTACAGTCTCGTCGAAGGCTATACGGCAGGCGGACGGCCCGCCTGGCACCTCGACCTGTACCGGATCGCCGATCCGGGCGAGCTGGAATGGCTGGGTCTGGACGCGCTGGCCGATCCCGACGCGGTGGTGCTGGTGGAATGGCCCGAGCGCGGCAGCGGGGCTTTGCCTGCGGCGGATCTTGTCGTGACCCTGGACTACGCCGGGGCTGGCCGTCAGGCGTCGCTGCGCGCCCATGGCGGACGCGGTGTAAGGCTGCTCGACAGGATTGCCAAGTAATTCTTTTCGCTGGGAAAACCCGATTCGGTCGTGCAGGCCAGGGACTTGTGCTGGAAACACGAGTTGCATCCCTTAGCTTGATCTCACCTGATAAATGCCCCGCAGGTATTGGATATTCAAGGGAAAGATCTTGCAATGCGCATCGCCCTGCGTTTCAATAAGGAGCATGAGGGCTTGCCTGAACAACCGGATCGGCTGGTGTGCCGTCGCGATCGCGGCGCTGCTGCCCGTGGGCGCGGCCGGTGCCGCGCAGTTGAAGGACGTCCGCGTCTGGGCCGGTCCGGCCTATACCCGGGTGGTGTTCGACGCGTCCGGCCCGCTGCAGTACAAGATCAGCCAAAAGAATGGCCAGGTGCTGATCGAACTGCCGGACAGCAACCCCGGCGGTGATTTCTCCGACCCGTCCGCACAGGGCCTGTTCCACGGCATGACGCATTCCCGCCTCGGCAGTGGCATGCAGCTGACCGCCAGGGTCGATCCGTCGAGCCGGCTGAAAAGCTTCCTGCTGAAACCGAAGGACGATGGCGACTATCGGCTGGTGCTGGATTTCTATCCGGCCGACAACGCCGCCGAGGTCGAGCGTGATGTCGCTGCCGACAGTGCCGCGCCGGCGCCGAAGGCTCCGGTGGCTGCCGCTGCGGTCGCGAAGCCGGCCCCCGTCGAGACCTACAGCAATCCCACGCATAGCCGCCGGGTTGCCGCCGAACAGGCGGCAGCGATGCTCAACGGCCAGCGCCAGGTGGTGGTGGCGATCGACGCCGGTCATGGCGGCAAGGACCCCGGCTCGCACGGTCCGGGCGGTACGCTGGAAAAGAACGTCACCCTTGCGGTGGCGCGCGAACTGGCCGCCGAGATCAATCGCCAGCCCGGCATGAAGGCCGTGCTGACGCGCGACAGCGACTTCTTCATTCCGCTGGCGCAGCGCTACAAGATCGCCCGCGAGCACAATGCCGACCTGTTCGTGTCGATCCACGCCGACGCGTTCACCAGCGGCGACGCCAAGGGGTCTTCGGTATGGGTGCTGTCGCCGCGCGGCAAGACCAGCGAGGCCGCGCGCTGGCTGGCCGATCGCGAGAACCGCGCCGACCTGATCGGTGGCACCTCGCTGGACGACAAGGACGACAGCCTGGCCAAGGTGCTGCTGGACATGCAGCAGGGCTGGGCGATACAGGCCAGCGACATGATCGCCGGCAACGTGCTCAAGGCGCTGGGGCGTCTGGGGCCGACCCATCGCGGCTATGTCGAGCGCGCGAATTTCGTGGTGCTGCGTTCGCCCGACGTGCCGTCGATCCTGGTCGAGACGGCCTTCATCAGCAATCCGGCCGAAGAGCGCAAGCTGCGCGATCCGGGGCACCAGAAAAAGCTCGCCGAAGCGGTCATGGGCGGCGTGAAGAATTATTTTGAATCGACGCCGCCGCCGGGCACCTGGTTTGCTGCCGAGGCGGCGCGACGCAATGGCGTGCAGCTGGCGTCCAGCGCCAGTCAGTCGTCCGGCAAGGCGTCCGGGCGCGATGTGCACAAGGTCGGGCGCGGCGAAAGTCTCAGCAGCATCGCGCGCCAGTACGGCGTCAGCGTCGGCGCACTGAAGAACGCGAACCAGATCAGCAGCAATACGGTGCGTGCCGGCACCACGCTGACCATTCCCGCCGGCTGACTTTCCCCGCGGCATCGCGGTTGTTCGCTGTTAAAGTTGGCGGATGACCGTCATCCGCCTGCTTCCCCCCGAACTCATCAACCAGATCGCCGCCGGCGAAGTCATCGAGCGGCCCTCCTCGGTGGTCAAGGAACTGGTCGAGAACAGCCTCGACGCCGGCGCCACGCGCATCGAGGTGGACATCGAGGCCGGTGGCGCGCGACTGATCCGCGTGCGCGATGACGGCGGCGGCATCCACGTCGACGAGCTGCCGCTGGCGGTGGCCTCGCACGCAACCAGCAAGATCGGCAGCTTCGACGACCTGGAACACGTCGCCAGCATGGGTTTCCGGGGCGAGGCGCTGGCCTCGGTGTCGTCGGTATCGCGTTTCGCGCTGACTTCGCGCGTGCGCCACCAGGACGCCGCGTTCCGCATCGAGGTCGACGGCGGCAAGCTGCAGGCGGCGCGGCCGGCGCAGCATCCTTCCGGCACCAGCGTCGAAGTGCGCGACCTGTTCTACAACGTGCCGGCGCGACGGAAATTCATGCGCGCCGAACGCACCGAGTTCGCGCATGTCGACGACCTGCTGAAGTCGCTGGCGCTGGCCCGCGGCTCGGTGGAATTCCGGCTCAGCCACAACGGCAAGCCGGTGCGCATCTGGAAGGCCGCCCGCGATCAGCAGGCGCAATTGCAGCGGGTGGCCGAGGTGCTTGGCGATGAATTTCCATCGCAAAGCCTGCGTATCGATCACGCGGCGGCGGGCCTGCACCTGTCCGGCTGGGTCGGCCTGCCGACCGCGTCGCGGGCGCAGGCCGACTCGCAGTATTTCTACGTCAACGGCCGGCTGGTGCGCGACCGCATCGTGGCCCATGCGGTGCGCCAGGCGTATGCCGACGTGCTGTTCCACGGCCGCCATGCGGTGTTCGTGCTGTATCTGGAGCTGGACCCGGCCGGCGTCGACGTGAACGTGCATCCGGCCAAGCACGAAGTGCGCTTCCGCGAACAGCGGCTGGTGCACGACTTCCTGTTCCGAACTCTGCACGAGGCGCTGGCGCAGACCCGTGCAGGGCTGGGCACGCTGCCGGCGACCGACCCGATCTCGATGCCTTCCCCGTCATACGCGGCAGCGCCGGCAACATCGTATGGCGCATCGTGGCCCAGTGCGTCCAGTCAGAGTCGGCTGGGGCTTGGTACGCGCGAAGAGCCGTTGGCCGACTATGCCGCCTTGCTCGGTGACCCGTCGTTCGCGCCGACAACCGCCGCGTCGTTGCCCGAGTCGGCCGAGGGCGAAGCGCCGCCGCTGGGTTTCGCCATCGCGCAACTGAAAAGCATCTTCGTGCTGGCCGAGAACGCGCACGGGCTGGTGCTGGTCGACATGCACGCGGCGCACGAGCGGATCACCTACGAGAAGCTGAAATCCGGCCGCGTCGGCAGCAACCTGCGCTCGCAGATGCTGCTGGTGCCGTTGAGCCTGGCAGTCAGTGCCACGGAGGCCGCCGCCGCCGAGGAACACGCCGAGGCGCTGGCCGACTGGGGCCTGGAACTTTCGCGCAGCGGTCCGGCCACGATCGTGGTGCGGCGCATCCCGGCGTTGCTGGAAGGCGCCGACGTGGCCCAGCTCAGCCGTGACGTGTTGTCCGAACTGGCCCAGCACGGCAGCTCGCGCCGACTGCAGGAGCTGGAGAACGAACTGCTGTCCACCATGGCCTGCCACGGCTCGGTACGCGCCGGTCGGCGCCTGACCCTTCCCGAGATGAATGCGCTGCTGCGCGAGATGGAGGCGACCGAGCGCTCCGGACAATGCAATCATGGGCGCCCGACCTGGGTGCAACTGAGCCTGCCCGAGCTGGACCGGTTGTTCATGCGCGGTCGCTGACGCGCCGTCGAGAAACGTTTCACTGGAGGAACCGATGCTCCGTAACAGCCTTTTTGTTGCCGCCGCCATTCTGGGAGTCGCTACCGTGCACGCCACCGACATCGATAACTACACGCAGGGTATCCAGCAGTGGCATGCCGGCCGTGTGGAACGGCTCACCGCCGCGGACGGCTGGCTCAGCCTGATCGGGCTGGAGTGGCTGCAGCCGGGCGCCAACCGGGTCGGCAGCGCCGCCGACAACGACATCGTGCTGACCGCCGGGCCGGCCCATCTCGGCGTGGTCACGCTGGCGGCCGACGGCGGCATGCGGATCGTGCTGGACCAGGACAGTCACGCCACGATCGACGGCAAGGCCGTCAGCGAAGCCGTGCTGGTGGATGATGCGCACGCCACCACGGATGCGGCGCCGACGAAGGTGGCGTTCGGCACGGCGAGCTTCTACGTGATCGATCGCGACGGCCGCAAGGGCCTGAGGGTGAAGGACAGCGAAGCGCCCTCGCGCAAGCACTTCCTCGGCATCGACTCGTTCCCGATCGATCCGTCCTGGCGGATCGAGGCGAACTGGGTGCCGGCGCAGCCGGACGAGACGCTGGAGATGGGCTCGGTGATCGGCACCATCGACAAGTACCCGGTGCCGGGCAAGCTGGAGTTCACCCGTGACGGCAAGCATTTCGAGTTGCTGCCGGTGATCGAGGAACCGGGCGACGCGCAGTATTTCATCGTGTTCGCCGACCGCACCAGCGGCAAGGAAACTTACGGCGCGGCGCGCTTCCTGTACATCGACCCGCCGAAGGACGGCAAGGTCGTACTGGACTTCAACAAGGCCTACAACCCGCCGTGCGCGTTCACCGGTTTCGCCACCTGTCCGCTGGCGCCGCCGGAGAACCGGCTGGATCTGCGCGTGACCGCGGGGGAGAAGAACTATCGTGGCTCGCATCACTGAAAGGAGCGCGCTGGTCGCGCTGGGGCTGCTGCTGGCATTCTCCGCACCGGCGGCCACGCCGGCTGATTACGTCGCCTCGGTGCAACGCGCGCGCAGCGAGCGCGTCGAGCAACTCAGGCAGATGGACGGCTATCTGGCGTTGACTGCCTCGGGTTGGCTGGAGCCCGGGTCGAACAGCGTGGGCAGTGCGCCGGACAACCACTTCCCCGTCTCCGGTGCCCCTGCGCACCTGGGCGTGCTGGAGCTGGCGACGGACGGGCAGGTCAGGCTGCATCTGGCGGATACCCGCGGCATCACCGTCGACGGCGCACCGGCGGCGATCGACAACGTCTTGCGCACGCAAGGCTCCGACGGCAAGCAGCGGCCGACCCGGGTGGGTTTCGGCAGCAGCTATCTGTACGTGATCGAGAACGGCGCGCAGCGCGGCTTGCGGGTGAAGGACAACGACGCACCGCTGCGCACGCACTTCCCGGGCTTCGACTATTTCCCGATCGATCCGTCCTGGCGGATCGAGGCGGACTGGGTGCCGTTCAAGCCGTCGCACACGTTGAAGATGGCCTACGTCACCGGCACCGTGAGCGACACGCCGATCGCCGGCAAGGCGGTATTCCGGCGTGACGGCCGCAGCTACGAGCTGCTGCCGATCGAAGAGGATGGCCGGCTGTTCTTCGTCTTCAGCGACCGCACGGCGGGGAAGCTGACCTATGGCGGCGCCCGCTTCCTGTACGCGGCCGCGCCGAAGAACGGCAAGCTCGTGCTGGATTTCAACCTGGCCGAGAACCCGCCGTGCGCGATCACGCCGCACGTGGTCTGCCCGCTGGCGCCGCCCGAAAATCGTCTGAAGCTGGCGGTGACCGCGGGCGAGAAGAAATTCGACGAAGACGAAAAGTAGGGCAGGCAGCGCCTGCCCTGCGTGCAGGGCCTCAGCGCCCCTTGAACTCCGCCTTGCGCTTTTCCAGGAACGCACCGGTGCCTTCGCGCATGTCCTCGGTGGAAAACGCCAGCGCGAAACCCTGGGTTTCGAATTCCAGGCCCTGGTCGATGGCGGTTTCGCCACCTTGCAGCACCGCGTCGAGGATGCCGGCCGCGGCCAACGGCGCGGCAGCAGCCAGCTGATCGGCCAGCGCGTCGACCGCCTCGTCCAGCGCCTCGGGCGCGACGACGCGGGTGACGATGCCCAGCTCGAACGCGCGCTGCGCGTTGATCACCGCGCCGGTCAGGCACAGTTCCAGCGCGGCGCCGCGGCCGGCCAGGCGCAGCAGGCGCTGGGTGCCGCCGAAGCCGGGGATCAGGCCGAGGTTGATTTCCGGCTGGCCGAATTTCGCCTTCTCGCTGGCCACGCGCAGGTGGCAGGCCATCGCCAGCTCCATGCCGCCGCCCAGTGCGAAGCCCTGGATGCGGGCGATGACCGGCTTGCCCAGCCGCTCGATCGAACTCATCAGGCGCTGGCCGGTGCGCGAGAAGCCTTGCGCCTGCACCGGCGTATAGCCGTTCATCTCGGCGATGTCGGCACCGGCGACGAAGGCCTTCTCGCCCGCGCCGGTCAGCACCACGACGCGCACGGCGTCGTCCTGGCCGGCCTGCGCGAAGGCGAGGGTCAGTTCGTTCAAGGTGTCGCGGTTCAGTGCGTTGAGCTTGTCCGGACGGTTGACGACGATGGTGCGCACGGCACCGCGGTTGCCGATTTCGAGATTGCGATAGGCCATGGCTGGCTCCTGACAGTTGCAAGCCGCCGATGGTAGCAGCGGGAACCTTTGCCGCCGCCGGGTTTCTCAAGCCACGTGCGCGATCCGCTGCACGGGATGCGCGAACCGCTTAGGATGTTGCTCGGGATCAAGGCTCGCGCCGGCGAGAGGAAGGATCGGTGGAACAAGGCATCACACATCTGCGTTGCGCCGCGTTCGGCCTGCTGCTGGTTGCCGGCGCGGCCTGCGCCCAGAGCGCTGCTCCGGCACCGGCGCGAACGGACAAGGCCAGCCTGTCGTACGCGATCGGATACCAGATCGGCAGCCAGTTCGCCGACGGCAAGCCCGATGTGGAGATCCCGGTGCTGGTGAAGGCGATCGAGGATGCCTACGCCAGGCGACGGCCCGGCGTGTCGATGCAGGAGATGCACCAGCAGCTGCAGCGCCTCGACCAGCAGATGCACGCCGAGGCGCTGAGCGAATTCAAGCGGATCGCCGCGGCGAATGCACGCAAGAGCGCCGCCTACCTGGCCAGCAACCGGCAGCAGCCCGGCGTGGTGCAGTTGCCGTCGGGCATCCAGTATCGGGTGTTGAGCAAGGGCGACGGCAAGGTCAGTCCCACCGTGACCAGCCTGGTCACGGTGAACTATCGCGGCATGCTGATCGATGGCACCGAGTTCGACAGCACCTGGGCACACGGTGCGCCGGTCAGCTTCAGCGTCGACAAGGTGATCCCCGGCTGGCAGGACGTGATTCCGCGCATGCATACGGGTGATCGCTGGAAGGTGGTGATTCCGCCGCGGCTGGCCTATGGCGAGGCGGGCGCCCTGCCGCGCATCGGTCCGAACGAGGCACTCGTTTTCGAGATCGAGCTGCTGGCGATCAAGTCCGACCCGGCCCGGCCGTGACCCCTGCGGTGATAACATCCCGGGGTCATGTCGAACGATCCCGCCCGCGCTGAAGACGCCGCCCACGATGCCCCGCTGACGCCCTGCATCGGCACCTGCCGGCTGGACCCGCGCGGCTATTGCATCGGTTGCCAGCGCAGCGGCGAAGAGATCGGCCGCTGGCGCATGATGAGCCAGGCCGAACGCCGGTACGTGATGCAGCAGGTCCTGCCATTGCGCCGGCAACCATGATCGACGACCGCATCGATGGCCTGATCGACGCCTTGCTGCCGTTGTCGTCGCCACCGACCGGCCCGGGCTGGAACCATGCGGACATGGCGCAGCTGCTGGGCACCACCGAGCGCCGGCCGGCGGCCGTGCTGGTGGGCTTTCGCGAAGGCGTGCAACCGCGGCTGGTGCTCACCGTGCGCAACGACAACCTGCAGGCGCACGCCGGTCAGGTGGCCTTTCCCGGTGGCGGCACCGATCCCGCCGACGACGACGCACTGGCCACCGCGCTGCGCGAGAGCGAGGAGGAGATCGGGCTGGATCGCCAGCTGGTGAAGCCGCTGGGCTACCTCGACCGTTTCGAGACCATCAGCGGCTTCTGCATCACCCCGGTGGTGGCCAGCATCGACGTCAGTGCGCAGTTGTATCCGGCGCCGGATGAAGTTTCCGAAGTCTTCGAAGTGCCGCTGGCGTTCCTGCTGGAGCCAGCCAACCTGCGCCGCTACACGATGGAGTTCCGCGGCCAGACCCGGCCGATGGTGGAATTCGTCCACGGCGGCCATCGCATCTGGGGCGCCACCGCCTCGATGCTCTACAACCTGCTGCAGAGGATGGGACGGACATGACGCTGAAGACCACCTTGATCGATGTCGGTGCACTGGCGGCGCTGCCGTCCGACGAGGTGCTGATCGTCGATTGCCGCGTCGACCTGGCCGACCGCACGCAAGGCGAGCGCACCTATCTGGCCGGCCACATTCCCGGCGCGGTGTTCGCCGACCTGGAGCGCGATCTTTCCGACATGTCGCGCGTGCCCGAGGGACTGGGCCGGCATCCGCTGCCATCGACGTCGGCCTTTAACGCCGTGCTCGGTCGCTGGGGCTGGAAGCCGGACCTGCAGGTGGTGAGCTACGACACCGGGCCGGGGGCGCTGGCGGCGGCGCGTCTGTGGTGGCTGCTGCGGCTGGCCGGCGTGCGCAACGTGGCGGTGCTCGATGGCGGCATCGCCGCATGGCAGGCGGCTGGCCTGCCGCTGGAAACGGACGTCCGGCCGCGCATGTCCACCGAGGTGACGCTGGCCCGCGATGTGGGCCAGGTGATCGTCGACCACGCGGCCCTGCATGCCGCGCCGGCGCCGCTGCTGATCGACGCCCGCGCCGGCGCACGTTATCGCGGCGAGGTCGAGCCGCTGGATCGCGCCGCCGGTCACGTGCCCGGCGCCCGCAATCGCCCGTACGTCGACAACCTGCAGGCCGACGGCCGTTTCAAGCCGCCGGCGCAGCTGCGCCAGGAATTCGCCGCCGTACTGGGCGATGCCGCGCCCGATCAGGCCGTGCACATGTGCGGCTCCGGCGTCACCGCCTGCTACAACCTGCTGGCGATGGAACACGCCGGCCTGCACGGCTCGCGGCTGTACGCGCCGTCATGGAGCGGCTGGGTCAGCGACCCGTCGCGGCCGGTGGCCAAGGGCGAGGAGTGAGTGAAGAGGAGTGAGAAGCGAGATAGAGCTATCGACTCCCACCTTCTCTTCTCACTCCTCGCCACTCACTTCTCGCTCTTGCTCTTCAGTTTCGCCACCAGCGCCTGCAGCACCGCCTGCGTTTCTGGATGGAAGAACGCGTCGACGAATTCATCCAGCGGCAGCGCGTCGACGTCGGCATAGACGCCAGCCAGGTCGGCACGGGCCAGCCGGCGGGTGGTCAGCATGGCGTTGGAGGGCAGCGCCAGCAGCTCGCCCAGCCAGTGCAGGGCGCGGGTGATGACCTGGTCCACGCCGGTCAGTTCGTCGACGAAGCCGCAGGCCAGTGCCGCGTCCGACTCGATCATCGCGCCGGCCACCAGCAGGCGTTCGGCACGGTAAGTGCCCACGACGCGGCGCAATGCCAGCTGGATCGATTCGGGCACGATCAGGCCCACCTGCACCTCGTTGAGGCCGATCCGGAACGGGCCCGAAGCCATCACGCGGTAGTCGCAGAACAGGGCCAGTACGGCGCCGCCGGCAGGGCTGTGGCCGGTGATTGCGGCGACCATCGGTACCGGGCAGCGCGCCAGCGTGGCGCACAACGCGAAGAACTCGCGCCAGTACTCGCGCACGCCGGCCCGGTCGCAGGCGAGCAGGGCGGGCACGTCGACCCCGGCGGAGAACAGTCCCTGGGCGCCGGACAGCACGATGCCGCGCACGTTGTCGCGTACTGCCTCATCGATGGCGGCGTGCAGCGCCCGCACCAGCTCCAGGTTCAGCGCGTTGACCGGCGGCCGGGCCAGCTGGATCTCGCGGATCGCGTCGTGATTGATCAGGTTGAGCATGGTTGACTCCGTTCAATGATTATTGCGGCTGTTCGTCGGCGGTCCAGCTGTAGCGCACCGCGTAATCGAGCACGGCCTTGCCGTGGGCGGGCACCTCGATGCGGAACTCCAGCGTGTCCGGATTCTGCTGGCTGGGCTTGCTGCTGGAAGATACCAGTACCCACTGGCGCCAGCGGCCGGGATGCTCGCGGACCGTCACGGTGCGCGCGCTCTCGCCGGCGTTGCTCAAATTGATGCGGAACGCTTCGTTCATCGTGCGGGCGGCCTTGTCGATGCTGAAGCTGGTGCGCTCGCGTTCGGCGCGCAGGTCGAACGCGGTGCCCAGGGTGATGGTGGCGTCGCTGCCCTTGGGCGTGTCCTCGATGCGGCCTTCGCCGATGAACTGGGGCGTGCCGTTGCGGTCGGCCGTGAGTACGCGCAGGTAGCCGGCCGGCAGGCTGTCGAAGGCTTTCAGCTGCAGTGTGCTGACGATGGTGTTGCCGCCGCCCTGGTTGAAGTCGCGGTTCACGATCGGCTGCTGCGGCTGGAAGCTGCCGCCGTTCTCGTACAACGCGGTGCGTGTGCAATCCATCGCGCGGCTGGCATACAGCGGCACCTGGCTGACGCTGCCATCCGGCAGCTCGATCGCGCCGGGCAGGGCATAGCTGCGATAGTCGCCGATGCTGTCCTGTTGCGGCATGGCGTCGGCCTTCGCGTTGAATCCGCGTGCCATCGCCATCATCGGTTGCGGCGCCGACGGCTTGGCCATGTTCGGCTCGCCGGCGATCAGGGTGAGTTTCGCATCGTGCCAGTCGCGCCCGCTGCGGTTGGCGATGCTGGCGCGCGCTTCGAACTGCATGCGGCAGGTGGCACCCGGCTGCAGCGTCGCCACATAGGCAGCGCGCCAGCCCAGGCCCGAGGTGGGATAGCTGAGCACGGCGCGGGACGTGCCGGCGCGTGCGGCGTCCACGCGCAGGCTCAGGCTGGAGCCGAGCGGGAACTTGCCGTCGGTGCTGCGCACCGAGGCGTAGTTGCGCACCAGCGTGGTGCCGGTAACGCCGCGTATCAGCAGGCCGTCACCCGCGCGCAGCAGGGTGCCGTTGGCCAGCGGCAGGCCGCCGGCGCCGAGCACTTCCACCGCATGACCGACCAGTCCGGTCAATGCCGCATTCGCGCCTTGCGCCAGCAGCAGGCGCTGCGAAACCACCTTCGCATTGCCTTCGGGAAAGCCCAGCGCCAGCGCCTCGGCGTCGAGCGAATTCGGCAGGTCGCCGATCACCACGTCGTGCGTGCCCGCGGCGAGATCCAGCGTGCGCTGTTCGCGCACCACGGCATAGCCGTCGTTGACATTGCCGCCATCGTTGCCGGCATACAGCGCAGCGCTGTCGCTGCGATACAGGGTGAGTTCGGTGGCGTCGGCGGCATGCGCCGCGGATGTGCCGGCAAGGGCGGCGATGCAGGCGAAGGCGAGGACGGTGCGATGTGGCGTCGTCATGGGGGCGCATTCCATCGTGGGGAGTGGATTGCCATCATAACGAGGGCGGGCGTATGCCGCGTGCCGACTGCGTCGCTGTGTGCGGTGGACGCCTGACTTGCACCTGTTCCCGTGCTGGTCAGGATTGTCCAAGCGCTGGCGCCGGGGATTCACTATCGTGGCGTGCGTATTCCGCATGGAGACCCACCATGTCCGCTACTTCGACGATCGATATCGCAGCGGCCCGGCTGCCGGACGAAACCGCGATCGTGCGCGAGCTGTTCCTCGAATACATGGACAGCCTCGGCATCGACCTTTCCTTCCAGGACGTGGCCGCGGAGCTGGCACAGCTGCCCGGCAAGTACGCGCCGCCCCGGGGCGCGATCCTGATCGCGCGCGATGGTGCAGGATCTGTGCAGGGGTGCGTGGCGTTGCGCCCCTGGTTGGAGCCGGGCACATGCGAGATCAAGCGCCTCTATGTTCGACCTGCGGCGCGCGGCCAGGCGCTGGGGCGACGACTGGCCGAAGCGGTGATCGCCTCGGCGGCACGGGCCGGCTACGTGCGCGTGCTGCTGGACACGCTGGCCTCGATGACGGCGGCGCGGCAGCTGTATGTCGCGCTGGGCTTTCGCCCGGTACCGCCGTACTACGACAACCCGCTGCCGGACACGCTGTACATGGCGCTTGAGCTCGAGCCGGGGACGCCCTGAGTTATACCGCTGCCCAGCCCGCCTGGAAGGCGGCGGGAGTCATGCCGAACGTCTTGACGAATTCGCGGTTGAGATGGGCCTGGTCGTAGAAGCCCGCTTCGAGCGCCGCGTCGATGATCAAGGCACGATCGCGCAACAAGGCCTTGGCCTTGTGCAGGGCCAGCAGGACGTGGAAGTTGTGCAGGCTGCTGCCGGTCTCGCGGCGGAACGTGCGCGCCAGATGTCCGGAGGAAACCGCGCAGGCTTGCGCGATCGCTTCCACGTCGGTGTGCAACGAGGGACGCTCGCCCAGCAACGCCCTGGCTTGCACGCCCAGCGCATCGCGGGGACCGCCAGCCGGGACATTCTTCGTGGCTGGCGGCACGAAACGCGAGATGAACGCCCAGCCGCTGCCGTCTACCGGCTCGAAGCGGTGGATCACGCCCGCCGGCACCACGACGCTGTCGCCGGCGGCAACCTCGCGGCAGGTCGTGGGAAGGCGCAGCCGCGCCCGGCCTGCCAGCACCTCGACGATTTCGTCGCCGGCGTGGAAGTGCGGCCGGAAGCGCCAGTCATGGCGCGCGCCTGCAATCGTCTCGACCCAGCCGGAGCCGCCCGGGCGGACCGTGAATGAGGTGCGGGCGACCGGGATGCGCATGGTCGGCTAGATGGCGGCGCCGCGGATCGCCTCGGGCAGCGGCACGGGCTTGCCGCTGGCCGGGTCCATCCACACCATCACCACGTGACCGTCGCAGTACAGCCGGTCGGGCTGGTCGGCGTCGATCACCCGGTGCGCGATGGTCATCGAGCTGGTGCCCATGCGCTCGCAGAACAACTGCACCTGCAGTTGCGCAGGCCAGGCGATGGGGCGACGGTAGTTGATCTGGCTGGCGGCCATCACCGGCATCGCGTGCTCGTCGAACCAGGGGCCGGGCACGTGGCTCAGCCACTGCAGCCGCGCCTCTTCCAGGTAGGTGAGGTAGCTGGAATTGTTGACGTGGTTGAACGCGTCGAGGTCGCGCCAGCGCACGCCGAGCGAGGCGACGAACAGGGGGACGTCGGACGCCCCGGTTCCGTTTTCGGCAATGCCGGGCGAAAGGTTGCTCATGCAGGCTTCTTCTTTTTTCCGCTGCCGCGCATCGGCTTGTACTTGTCGGCCGATGCGATGTGTTTGGTGGCCGCCTTGACCCGCTTGGCGGTGCCCGGCTTTTTCGGTTTGGCCGGTTTCAGGTGCGGCGCGAGGAAATGCCCGGTGTGCGATGCGGGTGTGGACGCCACGGTTTCCGGCGTGCCGGCAACCAGGATGCGGCCGCCGCCTGCGCCACCTTCGGGGCCCAGGTCGACGACCCAGTCGGCGGTCTTGATCACGTCGAGGTTGTGTTCGATCACCACCACGGTGTTGCCCTGGTCGACCAGCTGGTGCAGCACGTCGAGCAACTGCTCGATGTCGTGGAAGTGCAGGCCGGTGGTGGGTTCGTCCAGAATGTAGAGCGTGCGGCCGGTGTCGCGCTTGGAGAGTTCCTTGGACAGCTTCACGCGTTGCGCCTCGCCACCCGACAGCGTGGTCGCGCTTTGGCCCAGCTTGATGTAGTCGAGGCCCACGGCGCGCAGCGTGTCGAGCTTGCGCGCGATGGTCGGCACGTTCTCGAACAGCTTCAGCGCGTCCTCCACCGTCATGTCGAGCACGTCGGCAATGGTGTGGCCCTTGTACAGGATCTCCAGCGTCTCGCGGTTGTAGCGCTTGCCGTGGCAGACGTCGCAGGGCACGTAGACGTCGGGCAGGAAGTGCATCTCCACCTTGATCATGCCGTCGCCTTCGCACGCCTCGCAGCGGCCGCCGCGCACGTTGAAGCTGAAGCGGCCCGGCGTGTAGCCGCGCGAGCGCGCCTCCGGCACCTGCGAGAACATGTCGCGCAGCGGGGTGAACAGGCCGGTGTAGGTGGCCGGGTTGGAGCGCGGCGTGCGACCGATCGGCGACTGGTCGATGTCGACCACCTTGTCGAACAGGTCCATGCCCGTGACGGACTTGTGCGGCGCCGCCTGCGTGCTGGCGCCGTTCAATTCGGCGGCGGCGAGGCGGAACAGCGTGTCGTTGACCAGGGTCGACTTGCCCGATCCGGAGACGCCGGTGACGCAGGTGAACAGGCCGGCCGGAATCGCCAGGTCGACGTTCTTGAGGTTGTTGCCGCTGGCGCCTTTCAGGTGCAGCCACGACTCGTCGTCAATCGGCTGGCGGCGTTCCTTCGGTACCTCGATCGCGCGCGCGCCGGAGAGGAACTGGCCGGTGACCGAGCGCGGCGAGTCCAGCATGTCCTGCACGCTGCCCTGCGCCACGATCTCGCCGCCGTGCACGCCGGCGCCGGGGCCGATGTCGAGCACGTGGTCGGCCATGCGGATCGCGTCCTCGTCGTGCTCCACCACGATCACCGTGTTGCCGAGGTCGCGCAGCCGGGTCAGCGTGCCGAGCAGGCGTTCGTTGTCGCGCTGGTGCAGGCCGATCGAGGGTTCGTCCAGCACATACATCACGCCGACCAGGCCGGCGCCGATCTGCGAGGCGAGCCGGATGCGCTGCGCTTCGCCACCGGACAGCGAGTCGGCCTGGCGATCCAACGTGAGGTAGTTGAGGCCCACGTCGTTGAGGAAGGTCAGCCGCTCGCGGATTTCCTTGACGATCTTCACCGCGATCTCGCCACGCCAGCCGGTGAGCTTCAGTTCTTCGAAGAACTGAAGCGCGTCGTCGATCGAACGATGGGTCAGCGATGGCAGCGCATGGTCGGCGACGAACACGTTGCGCGCCGAGCGGTTGAGCCGCTGGCCTTCGCAGACCGGGCAGGGCTGGTCGCTGATGTACTTCGCCAGCTCCTCGCGCACGGCGGCGGATTCGGTTTCCTTGTAGCGCCGTTCCAGGTTGGGCAGGATGCCCTCGAACGGATGTTCGCGGGTGACCTTGCCGCCGCGTTCGGTGATGTAGCGGAACGCGATGCGTTCCTTGCCGCTGCCGTACAGGATGGCCTTCTGGACGTCCGTTGGAAGCTTCTGCCACGGTGCGTCCACGTCGAAGCCGTAGTGCGCCGCCAGCGACAGGATCAACTGGAAATAGTGCGCGTTGCGTCGATCCCAGCCGCGCACCGCGCCGCTGGACAGAGCCAGCTCGGGGTGGCCGACCACGCGCGCGGCGTCGAACACCTGGGTCACGCCGAGGCCGTCGCAGGATGGGCAGGCGCCCACCGGCGAATTGAACGAGAACAGTCGCGGTTCCAGTTCCGGCAACGAGTAGTCGCAGACCGGGCAGGAATAGCGCGAGGACAATAGCTGCTCCGTCGCGGACTGATCGTCCATGTTCGCCAGGATCACCAGCCCGTCGCCCAACCGCAGCGCGGTCTCGAACGATTCGGCCAGGCGCTGCTTGATGTCGTCGCGCGGGCGGAAACGGTCGACCACCACTTCGATGGTGTGTTTCTGGCGCAAGGTCAGCGGCGGCACGGCGTCGAGGTCGTACACCGCGCCGTCGACGCGGGCACGCACGAAGCCCTGCGCGCGCAACTGCTCGAACACCTGCACGTGCTCGCCCTTGCGCTCGCGGATCACCGGCGCCAGCAGCATGTAGCGGGTCTCCGCATCGAGTGCCAGCGTGGCGTCGACCATCTGGCTCACCGTCTGCGCTTCCAGCGGGATGCCGTGGTCGGGACAACGCGGCGTGCCGACGCGGGCGTACAGCAGGCGCAGGTAGTCGTACACCTCGGTGATCGTGCCCACGGTGGAGCGCGGGTTGTGCGAGGTGGATTTCTGCTCGATCGAGATCGCCGGCGACAGGCCTTCGATGTGGTCGACGTCGGGCTTCTCCATCATCGACAGGAACTGTCGCGCGTACGCGGAAAGCGACTCCACGTAGCGGCGCTGGCCTTCGGCGTAGATCGTGTCGAAGGCCAGCGAGGATTTGCCCGAACCGGACAGGCCGGTAATCACGATCAGCTGATCGCGGGGCAGGTCGAGGTCGATGTTCTTGAGGTTGTGCGTGCGCGCACCGCGGATGCGTATGGTGTCCATGGACGCCGGATATGGGGGGGAACCATTACTATACCAAGGAGTTTTGATGGTTCAGTGTCGACGGCGTCAGGTGGCGGTCGATTTGGCTCACCGTTCCGGCTGTGGCTAAATGCCGGTTTCACCCGTACGGAGGCCAGTCATGCACAAATGGGCGGGAATCGCTGCTGCCGCAGCACTGGCGCTGGGCGCCGCCGGACAGGCAGTTGCCGCGCAGCCGAGCGAAAAGCAGGTGCGCGAACTGTTCGAGGTGATGCACATGGATCGCATGTTCGGGCAGATGAACACGCAGATGGTCACTGTGATGGGTCAGGCCGTGCCTTGCGTTCCGGCGTCCTATTGGCAGGGTTTCATCGACGCCAGCGGCACCCGGCAGTTGCTGGGCCAGATGGTGCCGATCTACCAGCGCCATTTCACTGCCCAGGATGTCGCCGGCTTGCTGAAGTTCTACCGCTCCCCGCTGGGCCAGAAGGTCATCACGCAGATGCCGGTAACGATGGCCGAGGGCATGAAGGTGGGCCAGGCCTGGGGGCGCGAGCGCGGCCAGACGATGATCAGGCAGCTGCAGCAGAAGGGTACGCTGGACGCCAATGGCCAGTGTCCGGCCAGTCCCGCGGCGGCGAAGCCGGCCGTTCCAGCGCCCGGGCCGGGCCACTGAACGGCTCGCCGCGGGGGCGCGGCAAGGCCGTTCGGGTCCGGCGTGGTCAGTAATTGACCAGCGCGGGGTCACGTCGCTATAATCCGCGGTTCGCCAGACCTGTAAAGGGTCATGGCGATACCCAAGAGAATAACGACAGAAGGGCATTCCCATGAGTTATGCAGTCATCAAGACCGGTGGCAAGCAGTACCGCGTCATGCAGGGCGACGTCCTGCGCGTGGAGCTGTTGACCGCCGAAGAAGGCGCCACCATCAGTTTCGACCAGGTATTGATGGTCGGTACCGGTGAGTCGGTCGTCGTTGGCGCGCCGGTTGTAGAGGGCGCCATCGTCAGCGCCACCGTGCGCAAGCACGGCCGTGCCGACAAGATCCGCATCATCAAATTCCGCCGCCGCAAGCATTACAAGCGTCAGCAGGGTCACCGTCAGCATTTCACCGAAATCGAGATCACGGGCATCAACGCCTGAGCAACTGGAGCATTGAGTCATGGCACATAAAAAAGGCGTAGGTTCCAGCCGCAACGGTCGCGATTCGAACCCGAAATACCTCGGCGTCAAGATCTACGGTGGCCAAGCCATCGAAGCCGGCAACATCATCGTGCGTCAGCGCGGCACCCAGTTCCATCCGGGTGTGGGCGTGGGTCTGGGTCGTGACCACACCCTGTTCGCGCTGATCGACGGCACTGTCAAGTTCGCCATCCGTGGCGACAAGAACCGCCGTTTCGTCGACGTCGTCCAGGCGTAAGCCTGTCGCGATGCGATAGCGAAGGCCCCGCCTCGGCGGGGCTTTTCGTTTGCGGCAGGGAATCGGGAATGGGGAATCGGGAATGGTAAAAGCGGGGTTTCCGCAAGTCCCGTACCCTATCCTGATTGCGCGCTCTTCCCATTCCCGATTCTCCATTCCCTATTCCCGGCTCCCCCATGAAATTCGTCGACGAAGCACACATCAAGGTTATGGCCGGTGACGGCGGCAATGGCTGCATCAGCTTTCGCCGCGAGAAGTTCATCCCGTTCGGCGGCCCCGACGGCGGCGACGGCGGCTTCGGCGGCTCGATCTGGCTGGTGGCCGACGAGGGCCTGAACACGCTGATCGACTTCCGCCACCAGCGCAGCTTCAAGGCGAAGCGCGGCGAGAACGGCATGGGCAGCCAGATGTATGGCAAGGGCGGCGAGGACACCACGATCCGCGTGCCGGTCGGCACCATGATCACCAATGTCGACACCGACGAGGTGATCGGCGACCTGACCAGCCACGGCCAGCGCATGCTGGTGGCCCAGGGCGGCAAGGGCGGACTGGGCAATATCCATTTCAAGACCTCGGTGAACCGGGCGCCGCGCAAGGCCACGCCGGGCACGCCGGGCGACGTGCGCGAGCTGAAGCTGGAACTGCGCCTGCTGGCGGATGTCGGCCTGCTCGGTTTCCCTAATGCCGGCAAGTCGACCTTCATCCGCGCGGTGTCGGCGGCGACGCCGCGGGTGGCGGATTATCCGTTCACCACCCTGCATCCGAACCTGGGCGTGGTCAGCCTGGGCACCGACCAGAGCTTCGTGATCGCGGACATCCCCGGCCTGATCGAGGGCGCCTCCGAAGGTGCCGGACTGGGCATCCAGTTCCTGCGTCATGTGTCGCGCACCAGCCTGTTGCTGCACATTGTCGACATCGCGCCGATCGACGGCTCCGACGTGGCCGGCCAGGTGCGGGCCATCGAACAGGAGCTGGAGAAGTTCAATCCCGAACTGCTGGAGCGTCCGCGCTGGCTGGTACTGAACAAGGCCGATCTGCTGGCCGAGGACGAACGCCAGGCAGCGGCGGAGCAGGTGGTCGCCGAGCTGGGCTGGACCGCGCCGTGGTTCCTGGTCTCCGCGGCCACCCGCGACAACACCATGCCGGTCTGCCAGCAGGTGCAGCGTTTCTTCGAGTCCCAGCGCGAGGAAAACCGGGAGCGTACCGACATGCTGCCCAACGACGTGCGCCTGCGCGGGGAACCGCCGCAGGACTGAACTGCGACGGCTCGCTGCCCTCGATTCCAGCCGGGCTCCTGATCCAGATCAGGGGCCCGCTTGCATTCTGCTGCCAGAATGACGCCCGTTGCCCGCAGCGATGCCAGACCCGTGCCTTGTCGGGCGGAGGCTTGAATGCGGGCTTTCTTGTCGCCATGGTTGATAATGATTATCAATCAACTTGATGAGGCACGACCAAGCCATGAAAATCCTGATGCCCGCCTTGCTCGCCTTGATGCTGCCACTGCTGGCCAGCGCGACCGACGTGCCCGGCTACACGCTGACCCTGAAAGATCACCGCTATCAGCCCGCCGAGCTGCATATTCCCGCCAATACCCGGGTGAAGGTGGAACTGGTCAACCAGGACCCGTCACCGGAGGAGTTCGAGAGCGATGATTTTCCGGCGGAGAAGATCGTGATGCCGAACAGCCGCATCAGCATCTTCATCGGTCCGTTCAAGCCGGGTCGTTACCGCTTCTACGGCGACTTCCACCAGCCCACGGCCCAGGGCACGCTGGTGGTGGAGTAGCGCCATGTGGGCCATCGCCTTGCTGGTATTTCGCGAAGTGCTGGAAGCGGCGCTGATCGTCACCGTGGTCGCCGCCGCCACCCGCGGCGTGCCGCGGCGCGGCTGGTTTGTCGGCGGCGGCATCGCGCTCGGCGTGCTGGGCGCGGTGCTGGTGGCGTTGTCGGCCAGCCTGCTGGCCGATGCCTTCAGCGGCGCGGGCCAGGAGTTGTTCAACGCGGGCATCCTGATCGCCGCCGTACTGATGATCGGCTGGCACGTGTTGTGGATGTCCAGCCATGGGCGGGAATTGAGCCGGCAGATACAGGCACTGGGCACGGCCGTGCACAGCGGCGCCAGTTCGCTGGGCCTGCTGTTGCTGGTGGTGGCCCTGGCGGTGCTGCGTGAAGGTTCGGAAGTGGTGCTGTTCCTGTACGGCATGCGCGCCGGCGGTGCGGATCACCTGTGGGCCGGGCTGACGCTTGGCGTGCTGGCCGGGGCGGCCGTGGGTTTCGGCTTGTATGCGGGCCTGCTGCGGATTCCGTTGCGCCACTTCTTCGGCGCCACCAACGCCATGCTGGTGTTGCTGGCCGCTGGACTGGCCTCCAGCGCCGCACGCTACCTGATCCAGGCCGACCTGCTGCCTGCCTGGGGGCAGCCGTTGTGGGACAGCTCGTGGCTGCTCGGCAACGGGTCGCTGCTGGGCCAGACCGCCCACGTGCTGATCGGTTACGACGCCCGCCCGGCTGGCATGCAGATGGTGTTCTATGCCATGACCTTGCTGGTGCTGTGCTGGGGCGCATGCTCCGTGCGGCGTCAGCAAACGCAGCGGGCAGGAACCGGCACGATGCCTGCGCGCACCACGTCTGCTGACGATGCCTCGTCGAACCTCGGTCAGCGAACGTTGGCCTGACCCCGGGGTTGCCTTCGCAGATCGGCCGTCCATGCCAGCATGGCTGCCGCGGCGACGACATCACCGGACGACACCAGGTCTGCGCCCAGGCCCGCATTCAAGACGGCGTGGAGCACGGGAATGGCCAACAGGAGCGCCAGTCGGACGTAGCCCGAATTGAACGCCGCATAGCGGCTCGCGTGGTGGTACCAGTAGCGACGAACCGAAAGCCACAAGGCCGGGGCGATCAGCACGAGTCCGGGACCGTCTTGTCCCACAGCGCCAAGCATCACGCCGGCAGCGCACAGGACAGGCACCACGAACTTGCGCGCGGCCCGGTACTGCCTGGCCGGCTCCCGCTCGATGTACCAGAAGACGAGCGCAGACCAGGCCATCCAGAGAGCCCACAGCCCACTCGGCGCCATCACGACGCCGACCACGACCAGCATGGGACGAAGCGCGACGCTGTCGATGCAGAGCAAGCTCAGCAGCGGCGCCAGCACGATGCCAAGCAGCAGCATGCCCACGCTGCGGACGCCACCCAGGATCAGTCGCGGACGAGTGACGCGCTGACGATCCGCAGCAGCCAGCCAGAACACGAGCTGGGTGCGGTCGATCGTTTCGGGCAGGTCTTCCGGGTGGTTGTCGCTTACCTCGGCGACGAAGTCCGCGATGCGTTCGGGAACGACGACATTCACGCCCAGCCAGAGCACACGCAGCCAGCGGAACGGGCGCCGCAACTGGCGCAGAACCCAATGCGCCCGCCAGCGTTGCAGCGGCGTACGCAGTTCCAGCCGCGCGCCAAGACTTTCTTCGTCGCTGTCCTGCAGTTGCCAGGCCAGTCGAGAACGCCGGGTGAGCTGCAGCATGGCCAGTGGATCGTGGTCGGCCAGTGCGTGATCGAGATCGAAGAAGCGCAGCAGGGCCTCCATGCAGTCGACCGGCATCGGTGGCACCTGTTCATGGAGCTCGTTCAGCAGGTATCGGCCGATCCGCGTCTTGAACTGCAACGACCACAGTTCCTGGCGGCCCGCCAGCCACGCCTGCAGCGCCGCGGCATCGCCGACCGAAGCCTGCGCAAACACGGCGCTGCAGAAGGCGTCCAGGTCGAAACGAGGCGGTGCGGGTGGTTCGATGGCGGCCGGGAGATCCGGCGTGGCCGTGGCTGCCAAGGATGCGGAGGGCAAGGGCAGGGATGGCTCACGCATAGGCTCATGCGATGGTACGGACTCATGGACGGCCGCGGCCCGGCAATGGGCCAGCGCCGCCTGATAGGCGGCATGCAATTGCTGGAACCCTTGCGGGTCGTCGTCGGGGCGGGTGCTGCGAAGCCGCTGGGCATAGGCACGCTTGATCGCGCGTTCGTCGGCGTCGGTGGCCAGACCGAGCAGCTCGAACGGCGACATCAGGCCGACTCCAGCGTATCCAGCGCGCGGCCGAATTCGCGGCGATGCTCGCGGATGATCGCCTCGTCCTGGCTTTCCAGTGCGGTGCGGAAACGCGCGATCCATTCCTGCAACTGGTCGCGCGCATGCAGGTGTTCCTCGTACAGGCGCTCGGCGCGGGCCAGCATGGCGAGGTTCTCGTGCTTGCTGCGCGGATGGATCTTCAGATCGTTCAGCGCCACCAGGCGTTCGCGGATCTGCTGCGCGTCGAGCAGGCCGGGATTCTGTTCCAGCAGCAGCTCGTAGCGACGATCACTGGCGTGCACGTGCGCTTCGACCTGCAACACACCGTTGATGTCGTAGGTGAAGCGCACGGTCACCGCGTTCTCCGCGATCGACAGTGTCGGGTCGATGTCCACCGTCAGCTCGCCCAGCTTGATGTTCTTCTCGACCAGCGGGCTCTCGCCCTGATAGACGTCCAGTTGCACTTGCCTTTGCCGTTCCTGGACCGGCCAGAACGTCTCCTCGCGGCTGACCGGCACCGTGCTGTTGCGCTGGATGACCGGTTCGAAGAAGCCCGTCACGGCGCGCCCCTGTTCGTCGCGGCGCGCCACTTCGGTACCCAGCGAATACGGGCACACGTCGGTGAGGATGATCTCGTCCAGGCGCTGGTCGCGCGACTTCAGCCCAGCCGCGATGCACGCACCCAGCGCGATGGCCTGGTCGGGGTTTACGTGACGCAGCGGCAACCGGCCGAACATGCGCGACACCGTGCGGGCGACCAGCGGCATGCGGCTGGCGCCGCCGACCAGCACGATCTCGTCCAGCTGTTCCGGTTTCAGCCGGGCATCGCGCATCGCCCGCTCCAGCGGTGCACGCATGCGCTGCACCAGCGGATCGGCCAGCCGGTTGAAGCGTTCCTCGTCGATCTGCCAATCCAGCCGCCGGTCGCCCAGCGGGAATTCGATGCGTGCATGACCTTCGCTGCCCAGCGTGCGCTTGGCCGCCTCCAGCCGCCGTCGCAGCTGGCCGCGCTGGCTGGCGTCCAGCGCGTCGTCGGCGAGTTTGAGGTCGGCGCGGCAGGTCTGCTCCAGCAGGTCGAGGAAGTCCTCGCCGCCGAGGAAGTTGTCGCCAGCGCTGGCATGGACTTCGACCACGCCCTCGAACATCTCCAGCACCGACACGTCGAAGGTGCCGCCACCGAGGTCGAAGACCAGGAAGCGGGCGCCATCGGATTGTTCGCGCAGGCCGTAGGCCAGCGCGGCAGCGGTGGGTTCGTTGATCAGCCGCTCGACGCGGATGCCGGCCAGCTCGCCGGCGGCGCGGGTGGCCTTGCGCTGGGCATCGGAGAAATACGCCGGCACGCTGATGACGGCCTCGCCGACCTTTTCCCCCAGCGCCGCCTCGGCATCGGCGAGCAGCGAGCGCAGGATCAGCGCGGACAGTTCTTCCGGGCGGAAGCTGTGCGTGCCCAGCCGGGTCTCGCGCGAGGTTCCCATCCAGCGCTTGAAACTGGCCACGCTCATCTGCGGATGGCTGACCAGCCGGTCGCGGGCCGGCTGACCGACGATCACCTGGCCGGCCTCATCGACGCTGACCACCGAGGGCGTGAGGAACTCGCCCAGCGCATTCGCGAACAACCGCGGCCCCGTTTCGTCGTAACAGCCGATCAACGAATGCGTGGTGCCCAGATCGATACCGACAATCATCCCTGACTTCCCCTGTGAAGTCGTTGTACCAGACGGAAAAGCTTACATGCGGAACACGCCGTAACGCTGCGGCTCGATCGGCGCGTTCATCGATGCGGAGATGGCCAGGCCCAGCACCCGCCGCGTGTCGACCGGGTCGATGATGCCGTCGTCCCACAGGCGGGCGCTGGCGTAGTACGGATGGCCCTGACGCTCGTACTGCTCGCGCAGCGGCGCCTTGAAGGCTTCCTCCTCGCCGGCCGACCACTCGCCGCCCTTGGCCTCGATGCCGTCGCGCTTGACCGTGGCCAGCACGCTTGCGGCCTGCTCGCCGCCCATCACCGAGATGCGCGCGTTCGGCCACATCCACAGGAAGCGGGCGCCATAGGCCCGACCGCACATCGCATAGTTGCCGGCGCCGAAGCTGCCGCCGATCACCACGGTGAACTTCGGCACGTGCGAGCAGGCCACCGCGGTGACCATCTTGGCGCCGTCCTTCGCGATACCGGCCTGCTCGTACTTCTTGCCGACCATGAAGCCGGTGATGTTCTGCAGGAACACCAGCGGCACGTTGCGCTGGTTGCACAGCTCGATGAAGTGCGCGCCCTTGAGCGCGCTCTCGGCGAACAGGATGCCGTTGTTGGCGACGATGCCCACCGGGTAGCCGTGGATGTGCGCGAAGCCGCAGACCAGGGTCTTGCCGTAGCGCGCCTTGAACTCGTGGAACTCCGAGCCGTCGACGATGCGTGCGATCACCTCGCGGATGTCGAACGGGCGACGGGTGTCCTGCGGGATCACGCCGTACAGTTCCTCGGCCGGGTACTTCGGCTCGACCGGCGCGCGCAGCGCCAGCGGCATGTCCTTCTTGCGGTTGAGATGAGCGACGATGTCGCGGGCGATCGACAGCGCATGCGCGTCGTTCTCGGCAAAGTGGTCGGCCACGCCGGAGATGGACGTATGGACGTCCGCGCCGCCCAGCGTCTCGGCGTCCACCACCTCGCCGGTGGCCGCCTTCACCAACGGCGGGCCGCCGAGGAAGATCGTGCCCTGTTCGCGCACGATGACGGTCTCGTCGCTCATCGCCGGCACGTAGGCGCCGCCGGCGGTGCACGAACCCATCACCACGGCGATCTGCGGGATGTTCAGCGCGGACATCCGCGCCTGGTTGTAGAAGATCCGGCCGAAGTGTTCCTTGTCCGGGAACACCTCGTCCTGCAGCGGCAGGAAGGCGCCGCCGGAGTCGACCAGGTAGACGCAGGGCAGGCGGTTTTCCAGCGCCACTTCCTGCGCGCGCAGGTGCTTTTTCACGGTCATCGGGAAATAGGTGCCGCCCTTGACCGTGGCGTCATTGGCGACCACCACCACCTCGGTGCCGTTGACCCGGCCGATGCCGGTGATCACGCCGGCGGCAGGCGCGTCGCCGTCGTACATGCCATGCGCCGCCAGCGGCGACAGTTCGAGGAACGGCGAGCCGGGATCGAGCATGGCGCGGATGCGCTCGCGGGGCAGCAGCTTGCCGCGGGCCACATGCTTTTCGCGCGCCCTGGCGCCGCCGCCCTCGGCGCTGCGGGCCAGTTCGCGCTGCAGGTCTTCGACCACGGTGCGCAACTGCTGGCTGCTGGCCTGGAATTCGGGCGAACGCGGATCGATCTGCGATGCAATGACGCTCATGAAAGGAAGCTCACGGTCGGGTTCCCGTCGGGGACAAACCATGGATGATAGCCGGCGTTGTGCCGTGACAAAAACATTCCGCGCAGCCGGTTAATCACGGGCCAAAAAAAACGGTCGCACGAGGCGACCGTTTCTTTAATGCAGAACCGAGAGGGATCAGTGACCCTTCATCGCGTCCTTGGCCTTGTCGGCAGCGTCCTTGGCGTTGCCAGCGGCGTCCTTCGCAGCGTCGGCAGCCTTGTCGGCGGCGTCGGCAGCGTTGCCGGCGGCGTCCTTGGCCTGCGACATGGCATCCTTCGACGCATCGGTGTTGGCCGGAGCAGCGGCGGAAGCCGCGACGGCAGCCTGTGCAGCCTGATCGGCGGCCTGGCCAGCTGCGTCAGCAGCGGTCTTGGCCTGGTCTGCAGCCTGCTCAGTCGCCGGAGTCGGAGCTGCCGCGGCAGCCTGCTGCGCCGTATCGGCAGCCTGCTGTGCGGTATCAGCCGACTTCTGGGCGTCCTGCGCGGAATCCTGCGCGCCGTTGCTGCATGCCGCCAACAGCGCGACGAGCGCGGCGGCGAGTAGGGTACGCGTAAACTTCATGGTGGATCTCCTTTGCCGTGGAATGCCGTTTGGCCGTGTATTAATAACGCTTTCGTGGACATTGCGCCAGATGTTTATGGCGACCCTTCAGTGCGTATTAAAAACAGATTTAACCGGCCGTCATGTGAATATTGCGCGACAGTGGCCGGTCGGCCCCGGGATCAGTCAATGGATTCGATCGCGATGGCGGTCGCCTCGCCACCGCCGATGCACAGGGAAGCCACGCCGCGCTTCAGGCCACGCACCTTCAGCGCGTTCAACAGGGTCACCACCAGCCGCGCACCGCTGGCACCGATCGGGTGACCCAGTGCGCAGGCACCGCCGTTGACGTTGAGCTTGTCGTGCGGGATGCCCAGCTCCTTCATCGGCGTCATCGCGACCACGGCGAACGCCTCGTTGATCTCGAACAGGTCCACGTCGCCGACCTTCCAGCCCGCCTTGTCCAGCACCTTCTGGATCGCGCTGACCGGCGCGGTGGTGAACCACTGCGGCTCCTGCGCATGGGTAGCGTGGGCCACGATCCGCGCCAGCGGTTTCAGTCCCCGCTTGTTCGCGTCGTCGGCGGAAAGCAGCACCACCGCAGCGGCACCGTCGGAAATGCTGGAGGAGCTGGCCGCGGTGATCGTGCCGTTCTCCTTGCGGAAGGCGGGCTTCAACGTGGGGATCTTCGCCACGTCGGAACGACCCGGCTGCTCGTCGGTATCGACCACCACGTCACCCTTGCGGCCGCTCACCGTGACCGGGGCGATCTCGTCGGCGAAGGCGCCGTTCTGCTGGGCCGCCTTGGCCCGGTTGACCGACTCGATCGAGAACGCGTCCTGCTCTTCGCGGGTGAAGTGGTACTTGTCGGCGCACAGTTCGCCGAACACGCCCATCGCCTTGCCGTCGTAGGGGTTGGTCAGGCCGTCCCAGGCCATGTGGTCGACCAGCTGGCCATCGCCGTAGCGGATGCCGGTGCGGGCGTTGACCATGTGCGGCGCATTGGTCATCGACTCCATGCCACCGGCCACCACCACGTTGGCCGAGCCTGCCTTGATCAGGTCATGGCCGAGCATGATCGCCTTCATGCCCGAGCCGCACACCTTGTTGATGGTGGTGCAGCCGGTGCCGACCGGCAGGTCCGCGCCCAGCGCCGCCTGGCGCGCTGGGGCCTGGCCGAGGTTGGCGGGAAGCACGCACCCCATGATCACCTCGCTGACGTCGGCCGGAGCCACGCCGGACTGCTGCAGCGCCGCGCGAATGGCGACGGAACCGAGCTTCGGGGTGGGGACGCCGGTGAACTGGCCGAGGAACGAGCCGATCGCTGTGCGCTTCGAACCGACGATGACGACGCTGACATCCGACATGGACAACTCCGCTTGCAAGACTTTGGTGGGGCGCGAACGCCTGAAAGGAAACCCGCTGATTATCGCAGTCCGCCGGGAAGCTGGGCAAACCGCGGCGAATCCTTGGGGCGCAAGGACTTGCGTGTGTTTCATTGGAATTTCGTTGTGCGAAGATGCGTGCGGGGACTGCGCCGGGTGGGCTGGCTGCACCGACGGTGGTCAGATCGAAACGCGCGTGCGGGGGCATGATGAACAGACTCGATTCGGTTTTCCGGCGTCGCGAGTTGGCGCTGCTGGTGGCGGTGGCGCTGGGGTTGAGCGCCTGCGGCGGTGGCGGCAACGTCAAGCCGACACCGCCACCGACGACGCCGAGCTCGCCGCCACCCACCACCTCGACCAACCAGCCGCCGCTGGATGCCCAGCTTTACATCACCAACGCGTACGCCGCGCACAATCAGGGCTATACCGGCACCGGCGTGGTGATCGGGATCGTCGACAGCGGCATCATGCATAACAATCCGACCGTCTCAGGGCGCGTTTCGCAGGAGTTGATCTACGTCGACCCGGGCAGCAACAACACTGCCATCGATGACGTGGTGGGCCATGGCACGTGGGTGTCGGAGATTGCTGCCGGTACCGCGTTTGGCAGGTTCCCCGGTGGCATTGCGCCGGGCGCCACCCTGGTATCCGCGCGAATCATCAGCGACGTGACACCCAAGGATGACGGCTCGGGGCAGGGCAACGAAGTCACCGCCGCCGATGCGGCATTCTTTGCGCAGACGCTCAACCCGGCCATGATCGCTGCCGGGGTGCAGGTGATGAACAATTCCTGGGGCGGCATTTACTGGGATACCGGCAACAATTCCATCAACCAGGCTTTCGGCAACGCCTATGTGCCGTTCGTGGTGCAACACGGTGGCCTGGTGGTGTTTGCTGCCGGCAATGATTCGAAGAGCGACCCCAGCGACATTGCCGCGTTGCCGACCTACGCGCCGACGCTCCAACTCGACAAGGGCTGGCTGGTCGCGGTGGCGGTGGACAGCAACCATACGAACCAGCTGGCGAGCTATTCCAATGCCTGTGGCGTCGCGATGAATTACTGTCTGGCCGCACCCGGCGACGTGATCGTGCTGGACAAGGACACCCTCGCCAGCACCACCAATCCCACCTACTGGCAGGTCAGCGGTACTTCGTTCGCCGCGCCGGAGGTTTCCGGTGCAGCGGCGCTGGTATGGCAGGCGTTTCCCTACTTCACCAACGACCTGGTGCGACAGACCCTGCTGGGTACGGCCGACGATCTTGGCGCGCCGGGCCCGGACCCGGTGTTCGGCTATGGCGAACTGGACGTGGGCAAGGCGGTGAACGGTCCGGGCAAGTTCGATTGGGGCGATGCCGATGTCACGCTTGATGGAAGCACGTCCGCCTGGTCCAACGACATCTCGGGCAACGGTGGCCTGACCGTTTCCGGCACGGGCACGTTGTATCTGCAAGGAAACAACACTTACAAGGGCACTACCAGCGTACTCGGTGGCACGGTCGTGTCGGGATATGTACCGGGATCGGCATCGGTCGGCCCGGGGGGCACGCTGGAAGTGGGTGCCTCGGCGCTGGGCAACGGCGTCAACGGAAACCTGGTGAACAATGGCAGATTCGCATCCCGGGGTGGCCTGATATCGGGCGACTATTCGCAGGGCTCCGGCGGACAACTGTCCATCTATCTCGGCGCCGCGCTGAACGTCTCGGGCAAGGCGACCATTGCCGGCGACCTCCATGTCGCCGCCGTCGTCGACAACTACGTGGTCGACTCCCATACCGATGTACTCAATGCCACCGGGGGACTTTTCGGTACCTTCGATTCGCTGAGTTCCGCGTCCAACGTGTTGCTCACGGCGACCCTCAACTACGATGCCAACACGGTATGGCTGGACGTGTCGCAGGTCAGCGTCACCGCAGTGCAGGGGATGAGCTACACCGCGGCATCTCACGGCGCGGCGCAGCGCGTCCAGAACGCATTCGACCTGATCAACACCCGGTTGGGCCCGGCTGCACCGAAAGGAATCACCCCGGCATCGACCAGCTTCGTGCAGGGTGCGGGCAGCCTGCAACGGTCGGCTGACGTGTCAACCGTGCAAAGCTCACTCGACAGCCTCTCCGGCCAGCTGCATGCCGCCAGTGCGGCGATGACGTTCGAGGCGATCGATGCCGGCACGCGGGCGTTGTCCGATCGCTTCGACAGCCTGCTCGACGCACCGACCGTGGGTGGCTGGACGCAGAACCTCGGCTATCACGGCGGCCTGTCGCGCAGCGGCTACGACAGTGTCGGCTACGACCTTGGCGGCTCGCTGGTCGGACAGGACTATCGCGTCGACGGCAACGGCATCGTCGGTTACGCGCTGGGCCAGAGCCAGGGCCTGGGGCGGCTGACCGAGCGTGCGGACCAGGGCTACAGCCATGCGCTGGAAGCGATGCTGTATGGCGGCGTGATCCACGGCTCGTGGTACACGATGGGGCGCTTCGGCATCGGCAGCTACCGCGAAACCATGCGCCGTCAGCTGCAGCTCGGTGATCAGTTCGCCGGGGTGGCCAGCGACGGCAACGGTCGTTACGGCGTGGCCTTCGGCGAAAGCGGCTATCGCCTGGCGCTGGGCCGCACGCAGGTCACTCCTTACATGAACCTGCAGTATGCGCAGATCCAGCGAGACGGTTTCAACGAGCGGGGCGCCTACGGATTCGGCCTGAAATCGGCGGCGCAAACCACGGCGCGCTGGCAGGCCGGCGCGGGCCTGCGCGCCACGCGTGACTGGGCCTTGCCCGGTGGCGGCAGCCTCAGCCTGCAAGGCCGCGTGTCGTGGCAGCAGTCGTTCGGCGTGCGCGGCGAAGTGTTCGACGCGAGTTTCAGCGGTATCGATCAGTTCGCTCCGGTCGGTGGCATCGGGCTGTCGCGTTATGGCGGCGTGCTCGGCACCACGCTGGACTGGCGCATGAGCCCGCGCGCAAGCCTGCAGATGGGCTACGACGAGTATCTCGGTCAGCGCCAGCAGGCGAGGATGGCTACGGCGAACTTCCGTCTGGACTTCTGAGCGACACCCGCCGACGTCAGACCAGCACGACCTGCACGCCGGCGGTGCGCAATGCCTCGACGGTTTCGGCCGGCGCGCTGGTGTCGGTGATCACGATGTCGAGGTTCTTCACCGGCGTGATCACCGACAGGCTGCGCTGGCCCAGCTTGCTGGCATCGAGCACGGCAATGGTCTGGCGCGAGACGCGGATCATCAGCGCGTTCAATGCCGCCTCGAGCGGATCGGGCGTGGTTACGCCCACTTCCGGATCGAGGCCGTCGACGCCGAGGAACAGGCGATCCGCGGAAAGCTTGGCCAGCGCTTGCTCGGCATCCGGGCCGACCAGTGAATACGAAGTCTGCCGAAGCATGCCACCCAGCATCATCACGCGAATCTGCGGCAGGCCGGACAGCTCCATCGCGATATTCAGCGCGTTGGTGATCACCGTGAGCGATTCGAACTTCAGCTGGCGGATCTGCCGGGCGATCTCCACCGTGGTCGAGCCGGAGTCGAGGATGATCGTCTCGCCGTCCCGGATCATTTTCGCCGCGGCCTGGCCGATGCGCAGCTTCTGCGCGTGCCAGCGGGTTTCCTTGATATTGAGTGGGGTGTCGTTCGTTGCTGGCGCAGCCGGCAAGGCGCCGCCATGCGAGCGGGCGATTGCCGAGCTGCGCGCGAGCGCGTCCAGGTCTGCACGGATGGTGACGGTGGAGGTGCCGAAGCGGGTTGCCAGTTCTTCCACCGTGGCGCGCCCTTGTTGTTCGACCAGTTCGACGATCAGGCGGCGACGTTCTTCGACCAGCAGGCGGCGGGAGGCGACGGGGGTTTCACTCATGGGGCGATTTTCAGAAGTCGGGCGGCGTTGTCATGGTAAACCTTGCGCAGCACTTCGTCCGGCAGGCCGAGTCCGTAGATCGACCAGCGACCCTGCGGCGGCGTCGGTGCCGGTGCGTAATCGAAGTATTCGTCGTCGGTTTCCAGGAAACGGTAGTAGATCTCGTAGAGTTCGTCGCCGAACAGCTGCTGCGGCACGTCGTCGCCGTACGGTGATGGTACCGCGTCGGTGCCGAACATGATCCGGTCCTGGTAACGGTCGAAGAAGCGTTGCGCGATGCGTGGCTGGCGACCCAGCTCGCCGATGCGCGCGCTGATGTCGATCACCGTGTTGGGGAAGCGATCGAGACAGGCGGCCACGGCGGCGAGGTTTTCCGCGTTGTTGCCCACGTGAAGCAGGGCGAACGTGGTCTTCGGATGGCGTGCGATCAGGCGGTCGCGCGCGGCGAGCAACTCCGCATTGCCGGGGAACTCCGGACCGTAGAACGACCAGTCCGGATGATTGGCCAGTTCCTCGTAGCGCTCGTTGTTCTCGTCGGTAGGCAGGAAGAATGCCTCCGGGTCGGAGACGTGCAGGAATACCGGCAGGTCGTGGGCGGCACAGGCTTCCCACATCGGATCGAAGCGGCGGTCGTCCACCGCCACCAGCGGGCCTTCATCGATCCGCTCTCGCAGATACAAGCCCAACGTCTTCAGCAGCTTCAGTCCGCGCGCGCCGACATGTTTGGCATGGTCGATCGCGTCGCCCTGCAGCTGCGCGTAGTTCGGTTCGGCAAAGTATTCGTATGACGGTTCGGTGAGGGTGAGGAAACGGCCGGGTGCGGCCTGGTCGAAGCTGCGAATGCTCTTTTCCAGGCCGGCGCCGACACCGCCGGTGAGGTTCACCAGGGTACGGATGCCCTTGCGATCCATCACCGGCAGCAGATCCTCTGGCCGGGCGAACAAGGTCACTTCTTCGCCCACCGAGATGCCGCTGCGCACGTTGCTCGACCAGCTCAGGTGCGCGTGCACGTCGATGACCGGGAAGCGCGGTTGCTCGATGCGCGTCTTCGGTACCTGCAGCATGCTGCGCGGCTGGAAGTCCTTCAGTCGCAACCCGCTCTTGCCAGCGTCAGGCCGGGTTTGCAGGGGATTCCTGCTGCCATCGATGCGCACCGTACCGGCGCCGCCGGGCGGCGCGCAGCACAGGCAGCCGGCCTGCATCAGGAACTGCGATCGGGAGGAACTGTCGCTCATCGGGCTGCGTGCCTCGTCTGCCTGTTCAGCGCGGATATTTCGCCATGATGTCGTGGACGGAGCGGACCAGCGCCACTGCCTGATCGAACGGGCGCAGCCACATGTTGCGACCGAACATCACGCCATTGGCGCCGGACTGCATGTAGAACTCGACCTTGCGCAGTACCGCAGTGTCATCGTCGTTCTTCTCGCCGCCGGAGAACAGCACCATCGTGCGACCGGCCGAGCGCACCACGCGTTCGCAGCGGGCAGCGGCGTCCTCCTGCAACTTGTCGTAAGGCGCCGGTACATTCGCCACGCTGTCGTTCGGCTCGTGCAGCTTGACGATGTCGGCACCCATCTCCAGCGCCACGCGGGCAGCGTAATCCTGCACGTAGAGTGTATTGGTGCCACCCCTGGCGTTGACCGCGCTGCCGCGGGGATACGCCCACATGACCAGCGGCATGCCATAGCGTTCGCAGTCCTGGCGCACCTTTTCGAACTGGCGGATTTCGTCGTGCTGGCGCGGCGAACCCACGTACATGGTGTAGCCGACCGCGTCGGCACCGAGGCGCACCGCGTCCTCGACCGAGGCGAACAGCGGCGAGGTGGCTTCGGCGTCGCTGGCGATGTTGGTCTTGCCGTTGAGCTTGAGGATCAGCGGCAGCCGACCGCAGTACTCGGCCATGTACTTCTCGGCCAGGCCAATGCCCAGCGCGATGGCAGAAAAGCCACCGGCCGCGGCGAGCTCGAACTGATAGCTCGGATCGACGGCCGGCGGGTGGGGAAAGAAATCGGTGGGACCATGCTCCAGTCCCTGGTCAAGCGGGAGCACCAGCAAGCTGCCGTTGCGCGGACCGTAGCCGTACAGCAACCGCCACAGACGGGTGCGCTTGCCATGGGACAGGGCGAGCCGGGAAAGTTGGCTGCCGGTGTTCGAAACCTCTTGCAAGCTTTGTTTCATTTCGAATACTCTCGGTTCGGAAGCTGAATACTTTCATATTCAATCGAATTTGGCAAAATGTCAAAATTAAGCAATAAAACGAAAGTTTCGATCGAGCTGGACGCCTTGCATGTAGCCCCGTTGGCGGCGCAGCAGGCGCACGGCTACGCCGATACCCTGCGCGAGATCCTGCAGCAGCCGGCGACCTGGTCGGATACGGCCGAGCTGCTGCGCCAGCCGCAACTGCGCGAGCTGATGCAGGCAGCGCTGGTGCCGCGCCCGAGCCATATCGTGCTGACCGGTTCGGGCAGCTCCATGTATATCGGCGAATGCCTGGCACCCAGCCTGCAGGTCGAGTTGGGTATCCCCGCCCAGGCGATTGCAGCCGGCAGCTTGCTCACGCACTGGCGCAGTGTGCTACCACCCGGCGCCGGCTTGCTGATTTCGCTGGCGCGTTCCGGCGACAGCCCGGAAAGCTGTGGCGTGGTGGATCGCCTGCTGGCGGATGCCCCCGACTATCGCCACATGGTCATCACCTGCAACGCCAACGGCAAGCTCGCCACCCGTTATCGCAATGACCCGCGGGTCACCGTGCTGGTGCTGGACGAGCGCACCAATGACCGTAGCCTGGTGATGACCAGCAGCTTCACCAACCTGTTGCTGGCCGGCTTCGGCCTGGTTCAGCGTGGAGGCAGCGACGCCCTCGCGGCGGTAACCCGGCTGGCGCGCGGCGTCCAGCGCATCTTCGACGAGCAGGCCGATGCGCTTGCGACCGTCGCCCGTGGCGAGTTCGGCAACGTCGTCTATCTCGGCAGTGGCGGCGCGCTCGGCGCGGCCCACGAATGTGCGCTGAAGATGCTGGAGATGACCGGCGGCGCGGTCGTCACGGTGGCGGAAACTTATCTCGGCCTGCGCCACGGGCCGATGTCGAGCCTGGACGACAGGACTCTGGTGGTCGGCTTCCTGTCACCGGACCCGGCGGTGCGTGCCTACGAGCTCGACCTGCTGCGCGAACTGTCACGCAAGCAGTTGGGCATGACCCGTGTGCTGGTGGGTGAACACATTCCGGCAGATGTGCTGGGGCCGCACGACGTGGGGATCGAGCAGGCAGGCCTGGGCGCGACGGATGATGCATTGCCGCTGCTGGCGGATGTGGTGGTGGGGCAACTGCTCGCGTTCTTCCGTTGCCTCGAGCTGGGTGGCAAACCCGACACGCCGTCGCAGGGCGTACTCACGCGCGTGGTCGAGCACTTTCCGATGCACCGGGAGCGCAGCTCGGAAAGCGAGCATGAGGGGGACGCATGAAGCGCATCCTGGTCGTCGGCGAAATCAACGTCGATCTGGTCTTCAAGCACTGCCATGCCTTGCCTGCGCCAGGCCGCGAAGTGCTGGCCGACGACTTCTGCATGACGCCAGGCAGCTCCTCGATGATCTGTGCGATGGGGCTGGCCCGGCTGGGCAATCCCGTGGCATTCCGCGGCAAGCTCGGTGACGACAGCTGGGGAGCCTATTGTCTCGATGCGTTGCGTAACGCCGGCATCGACATTGCCGCCGTGCAGCCGCAGGCGAGCTTGCGCACCGGCGTCACCGTCTCGCTGTCGACGCCGCAGGATCGCGCCCTGGTGACGTTCCCCGGCGCGATCGCCACGCTGCGCGCGGACGAAGTGGACGATGCGTTGCTGGCCAGCGCCGATCACCTGCACGTCTCCTCGTACTACCTGCAGCGTGCGCTGCGGCCCGATTGCCGCGCACTGTTCGCGCGTGCGCATGCCGCCGGTCTGAGCACTTCGCTCGATCCCGGTTTCGATCCGCAGCAGGCGTGGGCGTCCGACCTGCTTGGCACGCTGGAGGAAGTCGACCTGTTTCTGCCCAACGAGCTGGAGTTGGCGGCCATCACTGGCCGCGAGCGGCTGCTCGATGGCCTGCATGCGCTGCACAACGGGCGCACGCAAACCGTGGTGAAGCGCGGACAGCTCGGCTGCGCCAGCCTGGATCAGGGACAACTGCTCGAAGTACCGGCGTTTGCGGTCCATCCGGTCGACAGCACCGGCGCCGGCGATTCGTTCGACGCCGGTTTCCTGCATGCGTGGCTGCGTGGCCAGACCCTGCAGGACTGCATGCGCTGGGGCAGTGCCTGCGGCAGCCTCTCCACGCGCCGAACCGGCGGTACGGTCGGCCAGGCCAGCGTATCGGAAGTGGACACCCTGCTGGCGGACCTGTCGTGATCACGGTCATCGGTTTCAACACCGCGATCGATCGGCTCATCCGGCTGGATGCGCTGCGTCCCGGCGAAGTCAGCCGCGCACTCGACGAACAGGCGTATCCCGGCGGCAAGGGGTTGCACGTGGCACAGACCATTGCCGCGCTGGGTGAGCGCGTGCAACTGGTCGGCCTGGTCGACCCGGCCCATCGCAACATGATCGGTCGGCTGCTGTGTGAACGCGGCGTTGTGTTCCACGGCATCGAGGTTGCCGAGAGCCTGCGCACCTGCATCGCGTTGCAGGACGCGGACGGCCAGGTCACCGAGATTCTCGGGCAGGGGCCGCTGCTGGACGGCGCGCAGCAGGAAGCCTTGCTGCGCGCGTTTCGTCGTGGCGTCGATGACAGCGAGCTGATCGTGCTGTCCGGCAGCCTGCCGCGAGGGTTTCCGTCGACCACCTACGCTGAACTGGCAGCGCATGTGCGCGATGCCGGCAAGCGCTGCCTGATCGACGCCGGTGGCGAACTGCTGCAGCACGCGGCACAGACTCGACCATTTCTGGTCAAGCCCAATCGCGACGAGATCGCCGAGCTGCTCGGACGTCCGATCGGCGATCTCGCCGCGGCAGTCGACGCGGTTCGCGAACTGCATGCCGGCGGCATCGCGATGCCGGTGGTGACGATGGGTGCACTGGGCGCGGTGGCTGCCGATGCGAGTGGCGTCTGGCATGCCTCGATCGAACTGGAACAGGTACGCAACACGGTGGGTTCCGGCGACTGCCTGCTGGCCGGCATGACGGTGGGCATGGCGCGAAACATGAATTTGGAGGGGATCTTGCGTCTGGGCGTGGCCTGTGGCTCGGCCAATGCGCAAGGTCAGGAAACCGGTTTCGTCGAACGACGGGCGGTGGAGACGTTGCTCGCAAAGGTTCGAGTGCAGCGTCTGGCGTGATTGAAAAGCAGGAAGTCAAACCGGGCCAGTCATGGGTCCGGCAGGGAGGCTTTTGTCCGAAATTCTGGAGAACGTGCAAGCGAGTTCGTGGGCAGGAGGTGTTCCCACGGATAACCACAACCGCCTGTGGCAGAGGGGAGGGGCATTTCTGCGCAGGGCGACAACGAACTACGTGAGGGGCATTTCAATGCATGCTGAAAAGAATGATGGTTTCACCGTCGCGGGCAGGAGCAGGAAGTTGTTGATCGCTGCCGCACACCGGGGCGCCGGGAACAGGGCTGACGGTTTGCGGCGAACGCTGCTCGCCATGGGTTTGCTGGTGTCACTGGGTGCGAATGTCGCGCAGGCGCAATCGATCACCGGCGGCCTGTATGGCAGGGAGCCTGGCGGCAGTCATGTCACGCTCGAAGTAGCCAATCCGGCTACCGGCTACCACCGCGAACTGCAGCCGGACAGCGATGGGCGTTACAACGTGGGCGGCCTCAATCCGGGCAAGTACACCGTCACCGTGTTGCAGGACGGCTCCACCATCGGCACCCGCACTGTCGTGGTGAGCGCCAACGTGCAGACGATGGTGCCGGCGCTTTCCGGCGTCGAGGCCGCCGCCACCGCGTCGGCGAGCGCCACCGATCTCGGCGCGATTCGGGTGTCCGGACGAGCCATCGATGCCGACGTGATGCCGATCGACGTGAGCACGCCGGAGTTCTCCAACAACTACAGCATGAGTGTGGTCAACCAGCTGCCGACCGGGCGCGGCCCCGAGAGCGTCGCGCTGCTGAGCTCGAAGGTGAAGTACGACAACCAGACCACCGGCCTGATCCAGATGGGCGGCGCGAGCCCGGCCGAGAACCGCTACTACTACAACGAATTCGACAGCACCTACGACTACAACGGGCTCGGTGCCACCTACCTGCCGGCCGAGGCGATCACCTCGACCCAGGTATTGAGCGCCAACGCCGGTGTGAGCTGGACCAGCACCACCGGCGGCACGATCGCCTCCACCGTGCGCCAGGGCACCAACCGGTTCCAGGCGGGTTATTCGCTGTACTTCACGCCGGCGACTTCGTGGTTCAACCCGCATGCGCGCGATTCGCGCACAGCGCAGGGCGACTACTACCGCTTCAATTCCTCCAACAGCCACAGCGCCAATGTGGCCAACCAGTACCTGTTCGCGTCCGGTGCGCTGGTCAAGGACAAGCTGTTCTTCTTCGCCATGCTGGGCAACTCGCCGGCCAACACCAGTCAGAGCAATACGCAGAACCGGCACATCGACACGGCCAACCGCGACAAGAACGGGTTGCTCAACCTCACCTGGAACATCAACGCCGACCAGTCGTTCAACGTGGTCGGCAACCGCGACTGGAAGAACACCTTCAACAACCGGTACAGCCTGACGCGCGACTACGACCCGTCCTCGCAAGGCGCGTACGCAGGCTGGACCTCGACCCAGGTCAAGAACCAGTTCCTGATCGGCAACTACCACTGGCAGATCAACGACAGCATGAGCCTGCGCCTGATGGGCGGATACCTGAGCCAGTCCTCGCTCAGCCCGACTTCCACCTCGGGTACCAACCTGCCTTACGTGATCGAAGTCGATCCGGTGACTCAGGTGCACAAGAACATCGGTCTCACCACCACCAGCAGCAAGCTGTATCCGTTCGCCTACTGGCGTCGCGGCTTCAAGGGCGACTTCACCTGGAACCTGGGCGACCACAAGATCACCATCGGCGGCGAGCATTACAAGCACTTCATCAACAACGTCAGCACCACCACCGACGGTGGCGACTGGACCTATTACACCCAGCCTGGCAGCGTGCTGCCGAACGGTTCGCCGGCACCGGCCGATGGCCGCTACGTGGCGCAGTACTTCATCAGCACCGGCGGTCCGTTCTACACGGTCAACAAGGCGTTCTACATCGACGATTACTGGCAGGCGTCCGACCGCTGGATCGTCTATGCGGGCCTGCGCGACGACACCTTCATCAACAAGAACGTCAACGGCCAGAACTTCTGGCACCTGCCGCTGCTGTCGCCACGGTTCGGCGTGTCGTGGGATGTTTACGGCGACAGCACGATGAAGGTCGGTGCGAACGCCGGCAAGTACACCATCCCGATCCCGTCCAGCGTCAACAACGGTGCGGCTGGCGCCGTCACCCAGTGGTACCGCTACTACACCTACGCCGGAAGGGATCCGAACACGCAGGCGCCGACCGGGCTGACCCAGATCGGTCCGCAGGAGACGCTGATCAACGGCCAGGCGCCCAGCGCCGCGAATGTCGCCACGTCCAACATCAAGGCGCCGTACCAGTACGAGTTCCAGGTGTACGTGCAGAAGACGCTGGGCAACGGCTGGTCTTCGATGGCCGAGCTGGGTTACTCCTCGCTCAAGCGCGCCATCGAGGACACCTGCTACACCCAGGGCATCACCGACTACGCGCAGGCCCATGGCTACCCGGACTACGAGGATTCCAGCGGCTGCCCGATGATCAACCCGGGCATCGCCCAGGTGTTCATGCGCGACTACGACGGCGACGGCAAGCTGGAATCGCTGACCGTGCCGGGCAGCGTGTTCGGTCCGGCGCCTACGCGCAAGTACGTCCACCTCACGCTGGAACTGACGCATGCGCAGAACAGCGAAGAGCCGTACTTCCTCGACCTCAGCTACACCTGGGCGCACCTGTACGGCAACTACGACGGCCTGCTCAATCTGGGTACGCGCACCAACGGCGGACCGTCCGAGCAGATCCTGTGGGACTTCCCCGGCCTGATGGAGCACAGCTCCGGCAACCTGGCCGGCGACGTGCGGCACAGCCTCAAGCTCAACGGCATCTACTACTTCCCAAGCGGCCTGCGTATCGGCAGCACGTTCGACCTGTCCACCGGCACGCCGCAAAACTGCCTTGGCACTTATCCGGACATCGACAACCCTGCCGAGCAATACGGTGCCGCCAGCCACTTCTGCAACAACGCACCGGCACCGCTGGGAGCGGCCGGGCGTACGCCGCTGTTCTGGCAATGGAACCTGGGCGTGGGCTACGACTGGGCCATCAGCGACTCCCATCACCTGAGTCTGGATCTGCAGGTGCAGAACGTCACCAATCGCCAGGGTGGCATCGATGCGGAGCAGCGCTACGACACCGGCAGTTTCCAGAACGATGGCTCGCCGATCCTCAACCCGAGCTACGGCGCGGCAACCTGGCAGGCACCGCGGACGACGATGCTGATCGCCCGCTACACCTTTCGATGAGGACGCAGGGCGTCGCGCCGATGCGGTGCGACGGCCCTGCTGATTGTCCGCGAGCCACGTTCCCGCGCCACGCGGCCGACGGCATCACCTTCGCTTATCCACCGAGGTATCCCATGAAAAAATATCTGTTGCATCTCGCCTATGGGCTTGCAGGTATCGGAGCCTTCCTGGCTGGCCCGGCCCACGCCGTGATTGCGGGTGGCATGGTGGCGAATCACTACTACTACCCCGCCTCGGCCGTCGCGAATGGCGATGGCCTGTACGGTTACAACGGATTGGCCGCCTCCATGCGGGTGACCCGGGAGCCTGGCAACAACGGCAATACGTTCTACGCCAGCCAGTTTTTCTGGACGGTCAACGTCAACCAGGGCGGCTATGCCGGGATCCAGCAAAACTCGAAAAAGACCAAGACCGTTCTCTTTTCGATCTTCGGCCAGACCTACGATTCCAGTGTCGACAAACCCGGCTCCGCCTCCGGTGCGGTATGCCGGGCATTCGGTGGCGAGGGCACCGGCACTCAATGCCTGTTCACCACCAAAGGCAGCAAGGAGCCGGCGTGGAGGGAAGGGACCAGGTACACCTTGCACGTTGAGTACGCGGGAAAGACGACGATTCCCGCGGGCGAGGCCGACGCCGGCGAAAACTATCTCTGGCAGGCCTCCATCACCGATGCCGACACGGGCACGACCACGGTGATAGGAACCATCCATTCGCCGGCGGGCAACGGCCTGTTGCAGGCCGTCGTGCCGCAGTTCGTCGAAAACTTCACCCAGGGATCGCAGCAGTATTCCTCCTGCTCCCAGGTGCCGCCCACGACGGCGGTGTTCTACGCTCCGCTCATGTACGACCCCGCGGGCAATGCCGTGCAGACCAACAACGCCTCGACAGAAACCTATGGCGATTGCGCGTCCATCGCCAGTTCGATGATGAACCCGGACAGGACGGTCATCGCCACCATCAACCAGCCGCCCGGGGCGCCTTTCATCGCCCAGAACCGCGTCCAGCACTACTGCGCGGATACGTTGGGCGGCAACCACCTGGGCCTCAATGTCTGTGCGGGCAGCGACAGCTCGTCCTGGGCGGTGGGCAACCAGCTGCTGGCGAACGATGTCGGCAACCGGCTGAATCTGATCGATCGCAACGTATGCCTGCAGGCAAACGGCAGCAGTGCCGTACTTGCCGCAAGCTGCACCGCCGACAGCAGTCAGGAGTGGCTGTACATGCCGGGCTCGGAGGCCTGGTTCAACGTGGGCTCCGGTCAATGCCTGAACGCAGCCGGCGATGCCGGCCAGAACAGCACGGTGAATCTGGCGGATTGCGATTCATCCGACTATCAGCAGTGGATACCCAGGCAGCCGTAAGCGTGTCTGCAGGGCGACCTGTCGCTCGATGCCGCGATCGCCCATCGTCATGCGAAGCCGCACAGGCACCGGGCATCGAGCGCAACCGGCGGGTGGATATCAATGAATCAACATGAGAGGCAACCATGGCAGCAACGCATCCGCATTCCTTTCGCCTGTCGCGCATGAGCGTGCTGGCTTCCTGCCTGTTGGCCGCGCTGGCGGGTTTCAGCACGGCACACGCCGGTGACGGCACCGTCCGGGACAAGGCCGTACTCGATCCCGGCGCAGCGACCTTCGCCGATCGGCACGGCGTGGAGCGCTTCGGCAACGCCGCGATCGAGGCGGCGTGGAAGCTGGATGGCAAGCGGCTCGTCGACATGACGATGACCGACCGGGCGCACGACCGCACGTTCGCCGTGCCCGCGCCGTTCGCGCTGTTGCTGGCCGACGGCAGCACGATCAAGGCTTCCGACATGAAGCTGCTGTCGCCGCCGCGCGCCCGCCCGCTGCCCGTGGACGCGAAGGCTTCGCGCCTCGCCATGCGCCAGCCTGGCCAGGCGGTCGAGGCCAGCTTCGGTGACGCGAATGGTCGCTTCCGGGTGGACTGGAAGCTGGTGCAGCGTGACGGCTCGCCCTACCTGCGCGAGGTGGTCAGCATCGCCGCGCTGAAGCAGGACGAGAAGATCGCCAAGGTGTCGCTGCTGGAAACGCAGCTGGTGGACGCCGAAGTAGTGGGCAGCGTGAACGGCTCGCCGGTGGTGGCCGGCAACGTCTACCTCGGTTTCGAGAATCCGCAAACGGACAGCGCGGTGCGGCACAACGACGTGAAGCTCACATTGTCGCGCACGTTGCCGCTGGAAAAGGGCAAGACCGTGGATTATTCGGCGGTGGTCGGCGTGGTGCGCGACGGCCAGCTGCGGCGCGACTTCGCCAGCTACGTCGAGCGCGAGCGGGCGCATCCGTACCGGCCGTTCCTGCACTACAACTCCTGGTACGACATCGGCTACTTCACGCCGTATACCGAGGCGCAGGCGCTGGACCGCATCAACACGGTGGGCACCGAGCTGCACGTGAAGCGCGGCGTGAAACTGGATTCGTTCCTGTTCGACGACGGCTGGGACGACCGCAGCGGCAGCTGGCACTTCAGCAAGGACTTTCCGCATGGTTTCGCGCCGCTGCGCGAAGCCGCCGCGAAGTACGGCGCCGCGCCGGGCGTGTGGCTGTCGCCGTGGGGCGGCTACGGTCCGCCCGCGAAGGAGCGCGCGGAACGCGGTGCCCAGGCGGGTTACGAGATCATCGACGGCGGCCTGGCGCTGTCTGGCCCGAAGTACTACCAGCGCTTCCACGACGCGGTGATGGACCTGGTCAAAAAGGACGGCATCAACCAGTTCAAGTTCGACGGCACCGGCAACGCCGACAAGGTGTTCCCGGGCAGCCGCTTTGACAGCGACTTCGCGGCGGCGATCCAGTTGATCGACGACATCCGCGCGGCCAAGCCGGACACCTTCATCAACCTCACCACCGGCACCTGGGCGTCTCCGTTCTGGCTGCGCTATGCCGACACCATCTGGCGCGACGGCGAGGACGACAGCGAAACCGGCGTCGGCAGCACGCGCGAGCAGTGGATCACCTATCGCGATGCGCAGACCTACCGCAACATCGTGCTGAAGGGGCCGCTGTTCCCGATCAACTCGCTGATGCTCCACGGCATCATCTACGCGAAGGAAAACCGCAAGCTCAACACCGATCCGGGCCACGACTTCGCCAACGAGGTGCACTCGTACTTCGCCACCGGCACCGAGCTGCAGGAGCTGTACATCACTCCGTCGCTGCTGAGCGGCCACGACTGGGACGTGCTGGCCGAAGCGGCGAACTGGTCGCGCGCGAACGCGGACGTGCTGCGCGACACGCACTGGATCGGCGGCGATCCGGATCGGCTCGACGTGTACGGCTGGGCGTCATGGTCGCCGCGCAAGTCGATCGTCACCCTGCGCAATCCGGGCGACCACGCGCAGCTGGCGGTGGTCGACCTGCAACGTCAGCTGGAACTTCCTGCTGATGCGGCGCGCCGTTTCCATGCGCACAGTCCTTGGAAAAGCGATGCGGCCAAGCCCGGAATGACACTTGATGCGGACAAGCCGGGCACGGTCACGCTGGCACCGTTCGAGGTGTTGACGCTGGAGCTGACGCCGGTGGCGGCAGGATCCTGATACTCCGGGGTGGTGCGAATGATCGGGCGGAAACGCCGGTCATTCGCACCAGATCTCGTCACGCCTTGCCGTGGAAAAGCTCGCGGCCGATCAGCATGTGGCGGAAGTCGATATGGCGTGCCGGCGCCGATGGCTCTTGATCGGCGTCCTCGAGTCACGCCTTGCCGTGGAACAGCTCGCGGCCGATCAGCATGCGGCGGAAGTCGATATGGCGTGCCGGCGCCGATGGTTCTTGATCGGCGTCCTCGAGTCACGCCTTGCCGTGGAAAAGCTCGCGGCCGATCAGCATGCGGCGGATCTCGTTGGTGCCCGCGCCGATCTCGTAGAGCTTGGCGTCGCGCAGCAGGCGGCCGGCGGGGAACTCGTTGATGTAGCCGTTGCCGCCCAGGGTCTGGATCGCTTCCAGCGCCACCTGCACCGCATTGACCGAGGCGTTGAGCAGGCAGGCAGCCGGGTCGATGCGCGACTTCACGCCCGCGTCGAACTGCTGCGCCACCATGTAGGCGAAGCCGCGTGAGCTCTGCAGCGCGGTGTACATGTCGGCGATCTTCGCCTGCATCACGCCGAAGGTGCCGATCGGCGCGTTGAACTGCTTGCGCTCGCGCACGTAGGGCAGGGCCAGGTCGAGCGCCGCCTGCATCAGGCCGATCGGGCCGCCGGACAGCACCAGCCGTTCGGTGTCCAGGCCGTTCATCAGCACGCGCACGCCTTCGTTGACCTCGCCCACGATGTTCTCGGCGGGGATCTCGCAGTTGTCGAACACCAGCTCGCAGGTGTTGGAGCCGCGCATACCCAGCTTGTCCAGCTTCTGCGCCGTGGAAAAACCCTTCATGCCCTTCTCGACGATGAAGGCGGTCATGCAGCGGCTGCCGGCGGTGCGCGGCGCGGTGCGCATGTAGACCAGCAGCACGTCGGCGTCCGGTCCGTTGGTGATCCACATCTTGTTGCCGTTGGCGACCCACACGTCGCCGCGCAGCTCGGCCTTGCAGCTCATCGAGCCGACCACGTCGGAACCGGCGCCGGGCTCGCTCATCGCCAGCGCGCCCACGTACTCGCCGCTGCACAGTTTCGGCAGGTACTTCTGCTTCTGCGCCTCGTTGCCGTTGTGGAAGATGTTGTTGACGCACAGGTTGGAGTGCGCGCCATACGAAAGCCCGACCGAACCGGACGCGCGGGAGATTTCCTCCATCGCCACCATGTGCGCCAGGAAGCCCATGCCGCTGCCGCCGTACTCCTCGGCAACCGTCACGCCGAGCAGGCCCATCTCGCCGAACTTGCGCCACAGGTCGGCCGGGAACAGGTTGTCGCGGTCGATCCTGTCGGCGCGCGGGGCGATCTCCTTTTCCGCAAACGCATGCACGGATTCGCGCAGCAGGTCGATGTCTTCTCCAAGCGGAAACGGGCGCATCACGAACTCCATGGGTGTGCAGAACGGCGATTTTAACCCACGCGACCCGCCAACGCCGGCAAAGGTGCGACCGGTGTTGCAGGACGAGTTACAGCTGCGATTCGATCGGCAGCCAGCTCATCACGCGGGTGGTGGCGCGCAACCACCAGCCGGCGTCGGGCTCGTGGTCCAGCACGCGTGGCGGCTGGCTGCTGGCGTCCAGCCATTGCAGCGAGCCGTCCGGGCGCCGCTGCACCTGGTAGCTCAGGGCGGGTGAGGCCAGGCGCAAATACTCCTGGCGCAGGTCGCGGGCCAGCCCGGCATCGGCGAACAGCACGCCCATTTCGGTGTTGAGGTTGGCCGAGCGCGGGTCGATGTTGAACGAGCCCACGAAACCGCGTTCGCCATCGATCACGAAGGCCTTGGTGTGCAGGCTGGCGCCGCTGCTGCCGAACAGGCCCTGGGCCGGCTTCGGGCCATTGCGGCGGATCTCGAACAGGTGCACGCCACCCTCCAGAAGCTTGCGGCGGTAGCGCTCGTAGCCGCTGTGCACGGCCGGCACGTCGTTCGCGGCCAGCGAATTGGTGATCACGCCCACCCGTGCACCTGCGTGCGCCAGCCCGACCAGGGTGGCCGTGCCGTTCCTGCCGGGCACGAAGTAGGGCGAGATCAGCATCACCTCGCTGTGCGCGCCCGCGAGATGTGCGGTGAGGCGCGGCTGCAACCAGCTGCCGCGATCGGTGGAGCGGAACTTCAGCGGCGGATCGGAGGCAACCACGATGTTGGCGCTCCAGTGCATGGACAACTCGTGGTTGGCCAGCCGTTGTGCGGACGGCGATGCGGCAACCCGTTGCAGATACACCTGCGCGTCGGGCCCGGCGGATTCCTGGCCGAGCCGCGACACGATCCGCTGCAGGTGTTCCGGCGTCTGCGGGTTCAACGCCTCGATCGGCACGACGGCGCTGGAGTTCCAGAACGCGTCGAAGATCGTGCTGGCGTCAGCTACCGCCGGGCCGAGCAGCAGCATGTCCAGGTCGCGGAAATTCACCCGGCTGGCGGCGTCGAAATACTCGTCGCCGATGTTGCGCCCGCCGACCACGGCGAGCCGGCCGTCGACGATCCACGCCTTGTTGTGCATGCGATGGTTGACGCTGAAGAAACGCTGCACCATCTCCAGCAGGCGCCACACGCCGCTGCGGTTGCGGAACGGGTTGTACAGGCGCACTTCGATATTCGGGTGCGCATCCAGCGCCAGCAGCGCCGGGTCGAGACCCTGGGTGTTGATGTCGTCGATCAGCAGGCGCACGCGCACGCCACGCTCGGCCGCGGCGTACACCTCGCGCGCCAGCAGGTGGCCGACCAGGTCGTCGTGCCACATGTAGTACTGCAGGTCGAGGCTGCGCCCGGCGATGCGCGCGGAAGCGGCGCGCACGGCAAACGCGTCCAGGCCGTCATGCAGCAGGGTCGCCGCGGTCTGCCCCGGATGGGCGGCGAGATAGGGTGCCAGTTCGCGATCGATCGGGGTCTGTGCCGCCTGCAGCGGCAGGGTCGTGCTGGCGGCGCCGCTGGCACGCGGGGTCAGGTGGTCGGCCAGCAACAGGCCGCTGGCGACCAGCAGCACCAGGGCCAGCACGGCCCAACCCATCCAGATCATGATCCTGCGCATCCGTGGCACCTCCGGCTTCCGATTATTCGTGGGCTGTCGCAGATGCGCAAAGGCCTGCCGTGATCGACGGCAGGCCCTTGCGGAAACAGGGCATGCCGGCAGACCGGCAGGCCCCTGGTGACGCGCTTACTGACCGCGCATGCGACCCTGGAAGCGGGTGCCGCCATTGCCCATGTGCGCCAGCTTGATCTTGCCGATCGCGTTGATGCGCTCTTCGGCCAGGCGGTCGGCCGCCTTGTAGGTCGGGATGTTCTGGGTCTTGGAGATTTCGAAGATGCGGCCCAGGTTGTAGTAGATCGTGCGCATCATGCGCATCGCGCGCTCGCGGTTGTAGCCGTCGATTTCCAGCGACACGTTCATCACGCCGCCGGCGTTGACCGCGTAATCCGGCGCATACAGCACGCCGCGACGCTGCAGCTCGTCGCCGATCTCGTCGGTGGCCAGCTGGTTGTTGGCCGGGCCGCAGATGATCTTGGCCTTGATGCGGTCGATGGTCTGCTCGTTGACGGTGCCGCCCAGGGCGCACGGCGAATAGACGTCCGCATCCACGTCGTAGATCTCGTCCAGGCCCACCGCTTCGCAGCCCAGCTCGTCGACGCAGCGCTGCACCGCTTCCTTGTTGATGTCGGTGACGAACACCTTGGCGCCCTGTTCGCGCAGCAGCTTGATGTACTCGCCGCCGACGTGGCCGCAGCCCTGCACGGCGTAGCTGTACTTGCCCACGTCCTCGTTGCCGTGCTTCGCCTGCAGCGTGGCCATCAGGCCCTGCAGGGTGCCGTAGGCGGTGAACGGCGACGGGTCGCCCGAACCGCCGTGCACCTGGTGCACGCCGGTGACGTATTCGGTTTCGCGGAACACGTATTCCATGTCGTTGACGTCGATGCCGACGTCCTCGGCGGTGATGTAGCGGCCGTTCAACGAGTTGACGAAGCGGCCGAACGCGCGGAACAGCGCCTCGGACTTGTCCTTGCTCGGATCGCCGATGATCACCGCCTTGCCGCCGCCCAGGTTCAGGCCGGCCACCGCGTTCTTGAACGTCATGCCGCGCGACAGGCGCAGCACGTCGTTCACCGCCTCCTGCTCGGTCTTGTACGGCCACATGCGCAGGCCGCCGAGCGCGGGGCCCAGCACCGTGTTGTGGATCGCGATGATGGCCTTCAGGCCGGCGTCCTTGTTGTGGCAGAACACGACTTCTTCGTGACCGGTGTTGGCGATGGTTTCAAAGATCATTGGAACGGTGACTCCATGATTTACGGTGCCGGTGGGCATCTACAGAGGGTGGCGGAGAGCATGCGGGACTTCGCCGGGGGTTTGAAAACGCCTGAAACTGATCGCCCCGACCGGAGCCGGGGCGATGAATCAAAGCGTCAAGTTTAGTACGTCACCCCCGCAGGTGGTGCCGCGGCGCAGCAAGGCGCCGGCGTATGGAGGCTTCGGGCGCGGCGTGGCCGGCTCCGGAAGCGGGCTGCGGCCCCCTACATCCGGCAGTTCGGCGCATGCCCGCTGCTGCGCGCCTGCTGGTACGCCGGTAGCAACTGCTCGGCCTGCCGGTTCAGCGCCTGGGCGCGGTTTCCCGAGGACGGATGGGTGGACAGGAACGCCGGCGGCTTGCTGCCACCCTGGGCACCCATCTTTTCCCACAGCGTCACCGCCGCCCGCGGGTCGAAGCCGGCCTGCGCCATGTAGCGCTGGCCCAGCGTGTCCGCCTCGCTTTCCTGGGTGCGCGAGAACGGCAGCAGGATGCCGACCTGGGCGCCGAGGCCCAGCGCGGCGGCCGCATAGCCGGCATTGGTGCCGCGGGTGCCGGCGTAGATCGTGCCGGCCGCCACCGCGGCCTGGGTCGCCATGTTGTCCGACACGCGTTCCGCGCCGTGCCGCGCCACCACGTGCGACAACTCATGGCCCAGCACCACGGCCAGCTGGTCCTGGTTGCTGGCCAGCTTGAACATGCCCTTGTTCACGCCGATGCGGCCGCCGGGCAGGGCGAACGCGTTGGCGCTGTCGTCGTCGACGATCTGCACCTCCCACTGCTGGGTGTTCCATGGCGGCGGCAGTACCGCAATCAGCGCGCTGGACACGCAGGTGGCGTAGGCGCGCTCGCGCGGCGCGTCGACGAACTTGCCCTGCTTGCGCATGTCGTTGAACGCGGTCAGCCCCATCTGGCTCATCTGGCTGTCCGACACCATCATCAATTGCGAGCGCCCGGTGGGCGAGGTGACGCAGCCGGCCAGCAACGTGGCGGCCAGCGTGGCGAGCAGATGGCGGTGTTTCATGCGTGATCCCCTGAGGACGGTCGTGATTCGAGCATAACCGCAGGAAATCACGGTCGGGATCAACACGGCGTTGATGAAATGTACGAACGATCGTGCTATTTTCTGCCGCATGACGACCGCAACCCTCCCCGGCAAACGCGCCAGCACCCGCGAAACCATCCTCGACCACGCCTATGCGCTGGCCCGTCGCGACGGGCTGGAAGGCCTGTCGATCGGCAACCTGGCCGCCGACGTGGGCATGTCCAAGAGCGGCGTGTTCGCCCATTTCGGCTCGCGCGAAGAGCTGCAACTGGCCGTGCTCGACACCGGCCGCAACCGCTTCGTGAGCCAGGTGCTGATGCCCGCCCTGAAACAGCCGCGCGGCCTGCCGCGGCTGCGCGCGATCGTGGCGAACTGGTTCGCATGGAGCCGCGAACACCAGAGCGGTTGCGTGCTGCTGTCCGCCGCCAGCGAATACGACGGCCGCGACGGCGCGCTGCACGACGGCGTGGTGCGGCAGCAGTCCGGCTGGCGCGACGAGTTGCAAAAGGCGATCGCGCAGGCGGTCGAGCTGGGCGAGCTGCGCAGCGATACCGACGTCGCCCAGCTCGCCTTCGAGATCTACGCCCTGATGCTCGGCCTGCACCACGACGCCGGGCTGTTCGGATTCGACGAAGCCGGCCAGCGCACCCGCGCGGCCTTCGAGCGCCTGTGGCGCAGCTGGCAAACCTGAGGCGAAACCCATGCCCACCGTCATCGACCGACTCAAGCTCACCACCGTGCGCACCGGCTTCGCGCTGGGCGGACGGATCGCACCCAAGCGCACCGTGAACCGCGCCGCGCGCCTGTTCGCCAGCCCGTTCGCCAGCAGCCGTGTTCGCGCCGAAGCGGTGCAGGGCGATGCGCAGATGCAGCGCGGCGAGTTGCGGGTCCGCGGCGAAACCATCGCCACCTACGTCTGGGGCGATCCCGCGACCCAGCCGTACGCACTGCTGGCGCACGGCTGGTCCAGCTTCGGCCTGCGCTTCCTGCCGTGGGTGGCGGGCTTGCGCGCGCTGGGCTTCGCCGTGGTCACGTTCGACCAGCCCGGCCACGGCCACAGCAGCGGCAAGCTGTGCACGCTGCCCGAATTCACCGCCACCATCCACGCGATCGGCGAACACTACGGCCACGCCGCACTGGCCGTCGGCCACTCGCTGGGCGGTGCCGCCGTCACCTTCGCCCAGGACGAGGACTGGCATGCCGATCGGCTGATCCTGGTGGCGCCCGCGGCCGACATGAAAGCCGCGGCCGGCCGCTTCTTCCGCTTCGTGCGACTGGGCGAACACCTGCGCCAGCCGTTCTACGACTGGCTGCTGCGCCGCACCGGCGTCAGCGTCGAGCAACTGCAGGTGCATCGCCGCCTGCCTGCGCTGGGCCAGCCCGCACTGATCGTGCACGACCTCGACGATGCCGACGTGCCGTGGGGCGAGGGCGAACGCTATGCCCAGTTCTGGCCCGGCGCGCGACTGTTCACCACCCAGGGCCTGGGCCATCGCCGCGTGCTCGATGCGCCGGAAGTGATCGACGCCGCGCTGGCCTTCGTGCGCGGCGAGGACGTGGGTACGCGGGTGATTGGCAGTCCCAACCTGGCGCTCTGCCTCTAGCCAGTCCCGCCAGCGACTCCTTCGCCTCCAGGCCACGCTCTGTTGCCGTCATTCCCGCGAAAGCGGGAATCCACCTTCGGCTTTGCGAGAAGCCAATGGATTCCCGCTTTTGCGGGAATGACGGCCGTGAGGCCCCCCGCGCGCGCGTCGATGGCAAGGGGCGGTACAGCCGCATGTCCGTACGCCAAGGTACGCCGGCAATCCCGCGAGCCCGCCGTCGATCCACTAGAATCGACAGGTTCAAGCATCGATGCCGGAGTTGCCATGAGTTCCCCCGCCAAGCACGTCCCCGCCAGCGCCCCGCAGACGGAAACCACCCCGCTGCGCTTCGTCACCGCCGCCAGCCTGTTCGATGGCCACGATGCCGCCATCAACATCATGCGACGGATCATCCAGTCGCAGGGTGCCGAAGTGATCCACCTGGGCCACAACCGCTCGGTCGAGGACGTGGTGCGCGCCGCGCTGCAGGAAGACGCCGACGCGATCGCGCTGTCGTCCTACCAGGGCGGCCACGTCGAGTACTTCAAGTACATGGTCGACATGCTGCGCGAGCGCGGCGCCGGCCACGTGCGCGTGTTCGGCGGTGGCGGCGGCACCATCACGCCGGAGGAAATCCGCGAGCTGCAGGCCTACGGTGTCGAGCGCATCTACCATCCGAACGACGGCATGAAGCTGGGCCTGGTCGAGATGATCGAGGACGTGATGAACCGCACCCGCGCCGCGGTCGACCAGCGCGTCGAAACCGCCGCCAGCAAGGTCGACGTCGACGACGAAATCTCCATCGGCCACATGCTTTCCACCATCGAGGAAGGCCGCCTCGGCGACGCCGAGCTGGAACGCCTCCGCAAGGAATGGAAGCTGGCCGGCAAGCAGACCCCGGTACTTGGCCTCACCGGCACCGGCGGCGCCGGCAAGTCCAGCGTGGTGGACGAACTGCTGCTGCGCTTCCTGCACGCGTTTCCCGAGATGCGCATCGCCGTGCTCGCCGTCGATCCCACGCGTCGCCGCTCCGGTGGCGCACTGCTGGGCGATCGCATCCGCATGAATTCGCTGCGCAGCCATCGCGTCTACATGCGCTCGATGGCCACCCGCCGCCAGCACGCCGCCACCAGCGTGGTGCTGCACGACTGCATCGACTTCCTGAAGAGCCAGCCGTACGACCTGGTGATCGTCGAGACCGCCGGCATCGGCCAGAGCGATTCGGAGATCGTCGACCTGGTCGACTTTCCGGTCTACGTGATGACCAGCGACTACGGCGCCGCCAGTCAGCTGGAGAAGATCGACATGATCGACTTCGCCGACCTGGTGGTGCTCAACAAGTTTGACAAGCGTGGCGCCGAAGACGCGCTGCGCGACGTGCGCAAGCAGTGGAAGCGCAACCACACCGCGTTCGGCGTGAAAGACGACGACGTGCCGGTCTACCCGACCATCGCCAGCCAGTTCAACGATCCCGGCGTGACCTGGATGTTCACCAACCTGTGCCGCCTGATGCGCGGAAAGCTGCATCTGGGCGCGGCCGCTTCCAAGGCAGGGCAGCCCGCTCTGGAACCCTCCCCTTCCAGGGGAGGGCAGGGTGGGGCAGCCCCAGCCGAAGCCGGATGCAGCTGGGCCCCGCAACTCGACACCACGCTCAAGGAACCGCGCGCCACCGTGCTGATCCCCGGTGCTCGCGTGCGCTACCTCGCCGAGATCGCCGAGCAGGGCCGCGCCATCAACAAGGGCATCGAGACCCAGGCCGAGTTCGCCAGCAAGGCGCAGCACTACTACGAGTCGCTGAAGGAACTGGGCGACGACAAGCTCCCGCGCCCGCTCGACCTGTACGGCAGCGCCGACCTGCACGCCGAAGGCGACCGCTCGCTGGTCACCCTGCGCCAGCGTTACAACGCCGCCCTGAAGGAACTCAGCCACGAAGCGATTCACCAGCTGCGCGAATGGCCGGCGCTGTACCAGTCGGTCACCGCCGACGTCAACGAATACAAGGTGCGCGACAAGGTCATCCGCGTCGACAACTACCGCGAATCCCTGAGCCACCAGAAAATCCCGAAAGTCGCCCCGCCGAAGTCGAAGGACTGGGGTGAACTCGTCACCTTCCTCGGCAAGGAAAACCTCCCCGGCCATTACCCGTACACCGGCGGCGTCTACCCGTACCGCCGCAGCGGCGAAGACCCCACCCGCATGTTCGCCGGCGAAGGCACGCCCGAGCGCACCAACCGCCGCTTCCATTACCTGAGCCAAGGCGGCGCCGCCACGCGCCTGTCCACTGCGTTCGACTCGGTCACCCTGTACGGCGAAGACCCCGCGCCGCGCCCGGACATCTACGGCAAGATCGGCAACTCCGGCGTCAACATTGCCACGCTGGACGACATGAAGAAGCTGTACTCCGGCTTCGACCTCAGCGCGCCCAGCACCTCGGTGTCGATGACCATCAACGGCCCCGCGCCGATGATCCTGGCGATGTTCATGAATACCGCCATCGACCAGAACGTGGAGAAGTACCTGCGCGCTGATGACGCGCGCTGGGCGGAAGCGGAAAAGAAGATCGCCAAGCTCTACGAAGGCCGCCAGCGCCCGCAGTACCTGGGCGACCTGCCCAAGGGCAACGAAGGCCTCGGCCTCGGCCTGCTCGGCGTGTCCGGCGATGAACTGGTCGATGCCGAAACCTACGCGCGCATCAAGACCGAAACGCTGACCCAGGTGCGCGGCACCGTGCAGGCCGACATCTTGAAGGAGGACCAGGCGCAGAACACCTGCATCTTCTCCACCGAATTCGCGCTGCGCATGATGGGCGACATCCAGCAGTACTTCGTCGACCACAAGGTGCGCAACTTCTACTCGGTCAGCATCAGCGGTTATCACATCGCCGAAGCCGGCGCCAACCCGATCAGCCAGCTCGCCTTCACCCTCAGCAACGGCTTCACCATCGTCGAGTACTACCTCGCCCGCGGCATGAAGGTGGACGACTTCGCGCCCAACCTCAGCTTCTTCTTCTCCAACGGCATGGACCCGGAATACACCGTGATCGGTCGCGTCGCCCGCCGCATCTGGGCCCGCGCCATGCGCGAGCGCTACGGCGCCAGCAGCCGCAGCCAGATGATGAAGTACCACATCCAGACTTCAGGCCGCTCGCTGCACGCCCAGGAAATCCAGTTCAACGACATCCGCACCACCCTGCAGGCGATGTACGCGCTGTTCGACAACTGCAACTCCCTGCACACCAACGCCTACGACGAGGCGATCACTACGCCGACCGAAGAAAGCGTGCGCCGCGCCGTGGCGATCCAGATGATCATCAACAAGGAACTCGGCCTCAACTTCAACGAGAACCCCTGGCAGGGCAGCTACGTGGTCGACACCCTGACCGACCTGGTCGAGGAAGCGGTGTACAAGGAGTTCGAGGCGATCAGCGAGCGCGGCGGCGTGCTCGGCGCGATGGACACCATGTACCAGCGCGGCAAGATCCAGGAAGAGTCGATGTATTACGAGCACAAGAAGCACGATGGCTCGTTGCCGTTGATCGGGGTGAATACCTTCCTGCCGAAGGATCATGGCGGGGAGATTGCTACCGAGATCGAGTTGATCCGCTCGACGGAGGAGGAAAAGGGGGCGCAGATTGCGCATGTGAAGATGTATGGTGAGGCGCGCAACGCGCTGGTGCCGGGGAGCTTGCGGACGCTGCAGGACACAGCAAGGGAGCGGGGGAATGTGTTTGAGCGGTTGATGGAGGCGGTTAAGTACAACTCGTTGGGGCAGATTAGTCATGCGTTGTATGAAGTCGGGGGGGAGTATCGGAGGAATATGTGAGCTGGTCCGGCATAAATTCAGGGGAAGAATATGGCAAAGGAAATAGTGGTCGCGTGCGTTAACTTGAAAGGCGGTGTAGGGAAAACGGCGCTCGCAGTAAATTTTGCTGCGTATGCTGGACAAACAGGTCTAAAAACTCTTCTCGTTGATTTGGATCCGCAAACGAATGCGACTTTTTCATGCATCACCGCTAAGCAATGGGAAGACCATTCTCTTTCTCATGGAACTGTCGCGGATATTCTTGGTGCGAGAAAGTCGTTTGGTGCAACGGGTGTGGAAAAAAAGCCAGAAGAAGTCGTCATTAAAGATGTATTCGACAATGTTGACCTGATTCCGTCACATTTAGATCTCTTTACCATTGATCTCGATATGGCCGGCGCTACTGCGCGAGAAACAAAACTTGCGAGATCAATGAAAGATTTCAAGAAAAATTACGATTTAATCATCTGCGACTGTCCACCAAATTTAACAATCCCCACCCAGAATGCTCTCGCGATGAGCAACTATTATGTGATCCCAGTCTCCCCCGACTATCTTTCAAGCATAGGGGTGGCTCTTCTCAAAACGAGGGTGGCTGGTTTCTGTGCGATATTTCCCATGTAATTGATCTTGCTGGTATCGCGTTGACACGGATTGGACGTCCCGCTATTTATAGGGATGAAATCGTTTCGGCGCTTAGGAAACAATTTGGGGCCGAAGTTCTTGAGAGCGAAATAAAAGAACGAGTTCAAGTAAGTGAGACTGCCTCGAGGCAAAAGCCAATCTTTGTTGGGAGCGATAAGGACGCCATTAACGAATTTACGAACCTTTCACTTGAAATAATTGGTAGGATCGGCGCATGAAACGTACTAATTTATCTACACATGAGTTGGCAGATATTCTCGTTATGTTGGCTCGGTTGTTGCGTTCGATGCCTGAAGGCCCGCTAGATGAAGAGTTCAAGCGTGCGAGATATCGCGACCACGAACTCAGGTCTAGTGCACACAGTGACCCGTCCGCGCTGGTCGCTCTGGTTGGTTTCTCCAAATTCACAAAGTCCGATTGGGTTGACTTTATACACGAGTTAGACTTGCCAATAGTCATTGAGCCCCGCCATGCGTCACGAGACTTGATGGGGAAAATCGTGAGCTATTTCGCAGACCATCCGGAAGGACGAGCGCGTTTGCGTAGTATTTCTAAGCGCGGAGCACGCGGCGATTCGTCCCAAGCCCTCTTGGACGCTTTCTCGGTTCTGATGCGGAATTAGTAATATGCCAGTGACGATCGAGGCGGAGTTCAGCGCTAATTACGATACGTTCAAGGTCGCCGCAGAAGCGAGTAACGCAAATGTTAAGGGCGCACTTTCCGCGAACGACAAAATTTTCCTTAGCAGCTATAAATTAATCTGCGCGTTTCGCGGATGGCACGAGGTCGGCCTAGTCTCGCTGAGCGATGATGTAATTGGCTTCTTCATTGAAGCGCATAACGATTTGCTCACCTCGCATGTTCACGCAACCAGTGGGATGTGGAGATCCGCGTTAATTTCGTTGCGATCCTTCATGGAAAGTTATCTAGCCTTTGTTTACTTCAAGGACCATCCAGTTGAGTTGGCTCAGTGGAAGGTTGGCGAACTTCGCTTGGAGCCCAAGGTGCTGAGACAGTATTGTGTGAAACACCCGGAGCTAAAGAAGTATTCTGTGGTGAAGAGTGCGACTCAACGGCTGGATAGCGAGTATTCGAAACTATCAGGATCAGTTCATGGTTCAAAGGTTGATTTTCGGATGACGAGCGCGTCGGCTTATCCGGCGATAGCCACGGATGACTTATCGAGGCTTAGGGCTTGGCAAAAATTACAGACGCAAAGTGTTCGAACGTCACTACTCATTTTTCTCGGGTTGTTCGCGAGTCAACTTCACGGTGCAGCGCATCCACTATTCAGGAAAGTCTTGAGTGCAAATTTTCCTCCAAAAATTCGCCAGGACGTGAAGGCTCAGTTGGGCATAAACATCTAACTAAAACATTTAAGAGTATTTAATGCATGCCCCTTCATTTTATTACGATAGAAACACGGAATGGAGTCAAGTTAATTCAATCCGACGAATAAGGGGCTAGGTTTATTTAACTGGGAGTTTTAAATGAACCCGGTCCCCTTGGTTCTTTCTATTCTTCGCGTTAGGAGTGTGCTATGGATTTTTCTAATCGCGAGAAGAGGGTTGTCGGACTATATTTGCGTGTCGCTAAGGTACTTGGTATTTCGAATCCGCCGCCACTTACCCTGGAGCTGTTGGGCACAAATGGTACTGATAATGAAACACGATGTGCTATTTTTTTTCGCGATGATATGAGAGTTGGGGTGAGCGCAAAATATGCGCACAGCGTAAACGGACGGCCTAGAGCTCTTCGTGCGACATTGGCCCATGAACTTGCTCATTTTAGTTTAGATAGTGCTGGCTACAAATGTCGTGGGCATAGCTATGTCTTCTTGGCGACTGAGGCCTACGCGATTAAACCAAAAACAGGGGTCAAAAACAGGGGTCAGAGTGCACTTTTCGAGGTTTATTCTCCTTGAGGCACTTTGCGCGGACGTCCGATTTTTGCCGGCCCTGCGCGGCGTGACAGCTGCGTTTCGATAGCGCTGCGGAAGCGGACTGAGCCCAGCGCGTGCTGTCGTTGAAGATGCGCGCGTATGGCGTCGAGGTGATTTTGGGACAGGTTTTCCATGGCGAGGGTGCGGTATGCGTTGTATCGCTCCTCGTCGGTTCGTCCCAGCGCCAGATAGACGGGGTGGGGATGAATCAAAGGGTCGTCGTGGCCGAAAGCATTGTGTGCGTGGCTTGACCAGGCATAGTCGAGCGGGTCGGCGGTCATGCGAGCGCGGACCGGGTTGAGTTCGATGTAGCGATAGCAATGGAGCAAGTAGGTTTCCCGATCTACCAGTGACGACTTGTAGCGACCTTCCCATAAGGTACCGGTGCGCCGGTATCGATCGTTGATGTAGCGCACGTAACGTCGCCCTAGGGATTGCATCACGCGCGCAATCTGGCCACTGGCGGCGGGTGTCATCAAGAGATGTACGTGATTGGTCATGAGCACATACGCGTGGACGTTGCAGCCCTCGCGCATCGAGATCTCGCGCAAGTCTTGCAGGTAGCGCACACGGTCTACGTCGGTAAAGAAGCAAGGTTGGCGATCATTGCCGCGTTGGACGACGTGTTGGGGAATGTAGGCAAGATCGAGTCGTGGCTGGCGGGGCATCGCGGCGTCCATGCTGGAATGGCTCCAGTTTCCCAGTGCTGCGGGTTCCGTCTGTCGGGCCATTCCGCGAACTTCCGTCAGAAGTGCACTCTGACCCCGGTTTTGGTTTTCTGGCGCTTTAGGTAACCACTCTACATTTTGCATCGAATAACCAATGACCTTTCCATTTCGACGACATGTCCACCCAAGGGACAAACCGAGGAGACAATGACAATGAAGGCGATCGTGGTAACCGACGAGGCCGCGGGAACGGCCGGGATGAAGCTGGTGGAGCGCCCCGAGCCGCAGGCCGCAATAAACGATGTCGTCGTGCAGATTCATGCGTCGGGATTCGTCGGAACCGAGCTGACGTGGCCATCGACCTGGACCGATCGACTCGACCGCAGCAGGACGCCGACGATTCCCGGGCACGAGTTGGCTGGAGTGATCACTGCGCTGGGCTACGGCACGGCCGGGCTATCGGTGGGGCAGCGGGTATTCGGCCTCGCGGACTGGTATCGCGACGGCACCCTGGCGGAGTATGTGGCGATCGAGGCGCGCAACCTCGCGCCGCTGCCGGGCGACGTCGACTTCACGGTGGGCGCGAGCCTGCCGATCTCGGGCCTGACGGCATGGCAGGGACTGTTCGAACACGGCCGTCTTCGGGCTGGGCAGAGCATCATCGCGCATGGCGCGGCCGGTGCGGTCGGGTCGATGGTGACGCAGCTCGCGCGTGAAGCGGGCGCCTATGTCATCGGCACCGGGCGCGCTGCCGACCGTCAGAAGGTGCTCGACTTCGGCGCGCAGGAGTTCGTCGATCTCGACAACGACGCGCTGGAAGACGTCGGCAAGGTCGATCTGGTGTTCGATGTGATCGGCGGCGACATCCAGAAGCGATCCGCAGGCCTGATTCGAGCCGGCGGAACGCTGGTGACCATTGTCGCGCCGGCCGAAACGCGGCCCGTCGATGGCCTGGCGGTCGACTTCGTGGTCGAGTCCAGCCGCGCCCAACTGGGCGAGATCGTCCAGCGCGTACGGGACGGCAGATTGCGGACGAACATCGGCAACATCGCCACCCTCGACGATGCCGTCGCCGCTTTCAACCCGACCCGGCGAATCAGCGGGAAGACGATCATTCGCGTTCGTCCGTGAAGAACGAGGCCGGGTCGAGAGTAAAGGGGGCGTGGCTAATTAGGTGTCTTCCTGGATGCTTGACCGCGGTGACCGCCCACGCGGGCGGTACACGGCAGGGCATCCGAGGGCGGTTTCCACCAAGCGCTGGAAGCGTTCGTCACCAAGGGCGCGTTCCTGGCTGGCATACGCACGCAGGCGCTACAGATCCCAAGTGCAATGCCTGTGTCCGACCATTGTTGGTAGGGCGGCGTTACTTCGCTGCGCGCTGCGTCATCCCCAGCGCTTGCCTGACCGCCTTGACCACCGCGTCCGGCTGATCGATCTGAATGTCATGCGAGCTGTCCGGAACGTGTACCAGCGTGCCGCGGGAGGATGTGGCGACGATCTGCGCCTGCGTGTGGGCACGGGCGTCTTCCAGCCCCTTGCGGTCACGCGGCAGCGCATCGGCATAGGTGTTGGCGGCGGACAGTACGATCAGGGGTGTCGAGCCGTGCGTCTCCTGCTTCGACACGGGCTGCTTGAACACCTCGACATTGGCCTGGAGTACCGACAGCACGGTATGCCAGTACGCCGGCTTCGACATCAGGGACAGGTTCACCGCGTTGAGCTTGGCGCTGGCGTGCGGATCGGGCCCGCCGAGACACTGGCTCAGTTCCTTATGGGTGGATGTCAGTTCGTGCTTTTCGGCGGCGGCCTCACAGTGGCGAAGAAACGCGAACCGCTGTACCGAGAGGGTGTCCTCGTCCTTCTGCCATGCGGGGGCAAACCGGCCGATGTCCTGCGCGGGCGGATCGAGCAGGACCATCGCGCCCACGTCCGCCGGATAGCGGCTTGCGTACTGCCGAACGATGTTGCTACCCAGCGAATGCCCCACCATCACCAGTGGGGTCGAGAGGCTGGCCTGCTGGATCAGCGCGTGCAGATCCGACACGTCGGCGTCGAGATCTCGCGGCATCGGCCCCTCGCTGCTGAAGCCGAAGCCGGCCCGGTCATACGCGCAGACGCGCGCGTGGGCGGCCAGAAGCGGCTGCACCTTGAACCACGTGGAGGAATCGGCGACTGCGCCAGCCTCGAGCAAGACGGTCTGCGGTCCGCTGCCCGAACAGCGCAGGTTGAGATGGCGGCCATCGCCCAGGTCGATCAGCTTTGCCGCCTGCGCATAGCTGTCCGGCATGCGCTGCGACGCGGTGGCGTGGCTGGCTTCAGTGGCCATGGCCTGGCCGAGCATCATGGCCAGTAAAAGGGCGCCGCCAGCTTTCAGATGCATCTTGTTCAAGGAATGTCTCCCGTCGATGGCCCGGACCGAGGCGCGGGCAGGGCGTCTTCATCGACTTGAGGCGGCGCAAAAAGTTCAGCAAGAAGGTGTCAGGGACAATTTTTGACGGCGGACGTTGACGTTCAAATTGTCCCTGACGCCTTTTGCCCCGGCGACCCGATCAAGCAGCAACCGGAAGTGGACTGGCGAACGTCTCCGGCGAGGGCTCGGCCACGTCGCCGCCCACGTCGTCAGCCGGGGGCGGCGGAGGCAGACCGCCGCTCCGCGTTGGCTGGGCCTTCCCTGAGGGAAAGCAGCGAGACGGGGTCAGGTTGAGCTGGCCTCGTTGGCAGGACCCCATTGGCACGGGAAAGCGAAACCGACCCCGTGCGGTTTGACCCGGTCTTCCGCCCCCCATGATCAGACGCGGTTTTTCTTTGATCTGGTCGCGCTTCCTGTTCGTGCTCGTGTAAAAATCAGGCAGGACACTTCAAGGGGCGGCAGACAGTGAGAATGCTTCAATCGGGCGCTTGCGCCAATTGCGATCGCGCCATTGCCGGTCCTGACCAGAAATTCTGTCCCACTTGCGGCCAAACCACGCCCGCACACCGCATCGATTGGCATTTCCTTGGGCATGAGCTGGAGCACAGTGTGCTGCACATGGACCGGGGCATCTTCTATTCGCTCAAGGAGCTGATGCTGCGGCCGGGCCATTTGATGCGCGACTACATCGAAGGGCGGCGCGCCAACCAGGTCAAGCCGATGTTGCTGTTGATGATCTCGGCGGCGCTGGTGGTATTGCTTGGCAAGTTTCTGCTGGGCGGCGATCTGATCGGTCCCTCCCTGCAGGCTGGCGCCGGTTATGTGGAGGGCTCCAGCGTCGGGGTTGAGGGAGGCGCAGCGGCTGCAGCGTCGGCCAAGACCGCCGTTGCGGTGAAAGACTGGATCAATGCACACCTGGCCGCATTTACGCTTCTTCTCCTGCCGTTTCAGGCCGGGGCCTTCTGGTTGGCCTTCAAGGGCAGGGGGCTGAACTACCCCGAATGGTTGGTGATCTCGGCCTTCCTGACTGTGCAGACGTTCATTTTCATGGCGGCTGCCGTACTCGTCCAGAGGTGGCTGCCAAGCGCGCAAATGTGGGTTGTTCCGTTTGCCTTCTTCTATCTGGTCTTTTCACTGGTGCAGTACTTCCAGAGCTCCTCGCGCTGGAAGACCGCGCTGCGCGCCTTGCTGGGCTTCATCCTGTTCACGGTGGTCAGCTCTCTGATCTCTGCTGCCGCAGGGTTTGTATTGGTCTCCATGTCGATGCTTGGCTAAAAGGGAAAACGCGCCAGGGACGACTGGCACTGACTCAAGCTCGTCACTCCCGCAGATAACGGATCAGGTCCATTTAACTGGAAGTTTTAATGAACCTGACCCCTCTATTCTTTTGCTGCTGAAACCGGAACGGAGACAGTCAAGTCCACCCGTTGCAGGTCGTGGTTGCGTGACCATCGGGTGCCTCCCCGAAGCACAACCAAAAAGGGCGTGGCAAATTGAGCCTCATGCTGCGCGCTGGCCCGCCGTGGGCGCAGCCGAACCTTCCCTGGACGGTGCCGCAATAGCTGCCACCCGGATGGTCTTCCGGCCAGCCGCGATGCTATCTTTCATCGCGTATCCGGGGGGATTTCATGCCAGCCATTGCTCGTCTCGCGAGCCGCATCGCGGCTCTGTTCCTGTGTCTCGCCAGTCTGACCGCACTGGCGCAGGCGCCGGCAGATCCCGCTGTCTGGGGCCCGTATGCCAATGTCGCCGGGACACAGCGACGCGCCCAGACGTATATCGTGCGCTGGCACTGGGCGAAGCCGGGCGCGGAACTGGTCGAGGAGTTTGTCCTGCGTGGCAGCGGCACGCTGGACTACAGCAACGTGATCACGCCCGGGCCAGGCCCCGGCCAGCTGCGTCTGGTCAGCTCGTATATGCACAAAGAGTGGCTGGGCACGTTGCAGAACGACGGCAGCGTGCTGTGGGCTGGCTCGGGCCTGCTCAAGATGCCTTACCGCGTCTCGCTTGCCGCGGACGGCGTTATCGAGATGCGCAGGGTGAAGCTGCGCAAAGGGGCGATAACGTCGGTTGCCGCGGCAACGGCGGACTCGCGCTTCGAATTGATTCCGGACGCGGAGCCCACGCCGGCACCGGCCGACCCGGCGGCCTGGGGCGTGTACGCGCGACTGGCCGGGGCGGACATGAGTGCTGGCCGTAACCTGTTCTATCGCTGGTCGTGGCGCGACAAGGACACGCTCGTCGAGGACCGCGGCGACGTGTGGGGCAAGGCGTTCATCACCATCGCAGGCGCCGGCGCGTTGCGTTACGTCACCGAGGACGGCAAGGGCGTGCGCGAGGGCACCGTGCAACCCGACGGGTCGGTGGTCTGGACAACGAAGGGTGCGGAGCCGTTCCGTGTGTCGTTGCAGGAAGGCGGGGTCGCCTACGACCACGTGACGTTGCGCGACGGCGTGGTCACGAAGTCATGGGAGATGCAACGCCTGGCAGGCACCTTGCCGCCGCCGGCGGCTCGCCTGGCGCAGGCTACGCCGGCGGCGCCCGCCTCGCCCGCTACCGTTGCCGCGCCAGGGGCCGGCAAGGCGGAGCAGGCACCCGCCGTCGCTGCGGCTGGCGGCGCGACGCCCACCGAGGCGGCTCCTTCCGTCCCGGCGTTGTCCGACTTCGATGCCTCGCTGCAGGGCAGCTTCGAGGACATGTGCGCGTCCGCGACGGAGCGGAAGAGCCGCTTCTGCGACGCACTCGTGGCGCTGATTGCGAAGCGGCAGGCCGATGGCTTCGCCATCGAAATCCACGAGCCGGCGCCCGAAAAACCGGCCGCGAAGAAGGGCGCCGCCGCCGGCAAGAAAAGCGCGGCGAAAAACGCGCCGCCGCAAGAGCGGCTGTCGACGCACCTGGGCCTGATGGCCAGGCTGGTCGACCAGCCACAATTCGCTTTCAGGACCGAGCCTGAAAGCGATCCGCCCAGTTCGCCCGACAAGGGCTACGTGTATGCGTGGGCCGTCCCCGAGGCGGAACTCGTGTGGAAGCGCATCACGGCAGGCGAGGAAGGCCCTGCTATCGACGTCTTTCGGTGGAACGCCAAACACCAGAAGGTGATTGGCGTGCCGCTCGATCCCAAGGTCGCCTACGTGCTTGAGGTGGCCATCGAAAATGGGGATGTCACGAAGATATCGGTGTTGCAGCCGAACGGCCTCAGGTCGCGCTCGCTTTTACAGGCGCTGCCCGACGGTGGGATCCAGTGGACCACGCAGGCCTTCAGGGACGGGGCGTGGACCAGCATCGTCAAGTCCTACGACGTTCCCGGTACGCCCGAATGGATCGCCCAATGGCAGCAGTGGCAGGCGCGTCGCCGCGAAGAGGCGCGGCTTGCAGCGGAGGCAGAGCAGCGACGCTTGCAGGCCGAACGCGAAGCGATGGCAGCGCAGGAGTTGGCGCGGCAGCAGCAGGAGGCCGAGGACGATGCGGAGTTCGAGGCCGAGCGCGCCCGCAAGGCTGCCGCCTGGAATGCGACGGCGTCGGCCGCCGAGCAGGGGCTGGCGGACTCCATCGCGCGCCTCAACGAAACCACGGCGCGGGTCCAGGCCCAGCAGGAGCAGTACCGGCTGCAACAGCAGTACGCGCAACAGGCAGCCCAGGCCGAGCAGCGCCAGCGTGAGGCCGAGAACGCGCGCCAGGCCACCCAGCGCCAGTACGAGATCGCACGTCAGTTCGAGGCGCAGCAGCAGGCGCAACGCCAAGCCCAGGCCGAGGCCCGGGCCCAGATGCAGGCGCAACACCAGGCGCAGAGGGCGTCGGCCGCAGCTGCAGGCACGGCGTCCACGCTGACCGATGCCAACACCTGCGTGAGCCGGCCGGTCGTCGGCCCCAATCATGCGTGTGGCAAGGGCACGTCGGCCTCGGTCACCAACCAGTGCTCTTCGCCGGTGGACGTACGCATGTGCTCGATGACGCCCAACGGGTGGGATTGCAGCGCACGTTGGGGCCTGGCGCCCGGCGCCAGCTGGAGCCAGGCGTGGTGCGCAGGCACTTCACAGGTCTTCATGTCAGCCCGCAACAGCGGCAGCAGCACTGCGCTCGGTTCGCCCTAGGTTCCGCACGGCCGCGTGGGCGGCTTTGTTGATGTCTCGCCTGGCGTGCAATGGCGTGTCAGGCGCGGCAATGAGAGCTGGCCTTTCTGCTTGTCTGCGACTTGCGATCGTCCGTAGCGATGCGAGGCCAGCGCGCCATGCCGTGCTTGCTGCGCTGGAACGCAGCAGCCAGGCAACCAATGACTTGTGGCGTTTGCTTGCCACCACCTGTCGCCATAACCTCGTTGTGTCTTCATGAAGGATGGCAGCCATGCGCGTACTTCGTCCTCTGGCCTTGCTTCTGGCTGCCGGCCTCGCATGCTCCGCCGCGAATGCGGCCGACGTTGACGGGACGGCGCAGCCAGGGGAGCGCGATGTCTTCAACCAGGTGCAGCAGAACGCCTGGTATCTGCCGACGACGGATCATGTGGCGAAGTTGTTCGTGACCGAGATCGGGCAGGGTTCGCCGGTGGTGTTCCTGCATGGCGGTCCGGGGCGCGATTTCCACTACATCATCGACGCCTTGCGCCCGCAGTTGGAACAGCATGCCTTCGTCCTGTACGACCAGCGCGGCAGCGTCCTGTCGCCGGTGCCGGCGGGAACCGAGGCCAAGCTGACCATGCGCCAGATGGTGGATGACCTGGAGGCGTTGCGCGTCGCGCTGGGCCGCGATCGGCTGGTGCTGTTCGGGCACTCGTTCGGCAGCCTGCTGGCCATGGCTTATTACCGGGCCCATCCCGCGCACGTGGAGCGCCTGGTTCTGGCCGGCTCCCTGCCACCGGTGATGGACAAGGCCATGGCGGATGCCTATGACAAGGCGCTGGACCAGCGGGAAACCGCCATGATGTCGCGCGAAGACGCCATCGCGCGGGCGCTGGCCGAGGCCGGCCTGCCGTCGGACAAGGGCCGCGACACACCGCGGCAGGCGAGGATGCGCTTGCGCATTCGCTACAACGCGCCGTTGGACCTGGTGCACGTGGAGCGCTGGCGCCAGCTCACCAGCGGCGGCATCTACTACAACCACGCGGCGGGCGCGGCGATTGCCGCGAGCATGCCTGCCTGGGACGTGCGTCCGGCGATCGCGGCGCACCCGGTGCCGATCACCGTCATCCAGGGCGACAGCGACTATCTCGATCCGTCGGCCCACTTGTGGTCCGCCCTGGGGGGAAAGATCCGCCTTCGCGTCATCCGTGATGCCGGGCACTGCGCCTGGATCGACCAGCCGCAGGCGTTCGCCGAGGCGCTGCGCGATGGTTTGGACGGCCATTGACGAGAGTGCGATCGGCGGAGCCGCTCGGTACACGGAGTAATCGGGCAGTCTCGCCTGCCCGCGAAGCTGACTCCTTCCGGGATGGATTCTTCTACCTGATCGCGCCCTTTGATCGCGAGTCTTCAGGGGCCATGGCGCAACAAATCGCTGATCGACCGCGGCGCGCCTTTTGCTCGATACTCCTGCGCGGGCTGTACTGCCGTCTCGTGATTTTCGACCATCGAAAGGATTCCCATGGCTTACTCAATGAACCAGGTGGCCCTGTACCTCAACCTCGCTGCCGCACGGGTCAAGGCGGATGGCGACCTGCGTTATCTGATGGGGCCGGGAGCACCGAAGATCAGTGGCGGCGGCAATCTGCAGGAGACGCAGATACTCTTCGTGCGCGATGCGCTGTGGGTCGCCAACAACGACGATGCCGACACCGTGTTGCAGAAAGCCATACTCGAAAAGCTGCTGATCGGGACGCCGGAGGCACTCATCGAGCATGTCGAGGCCTGCCAGACACGCGTCTTCAAACGCATGAAGCTCGGCGCGAAGGAGATTTTCGTGCCGCCGGGTTCACCCGCGGAAATTCTGCTCGCCGAACTTGCCGGCCTCGACGATGCCGGGGCCAAGCGTGACCTGACCTATCCGCCTGCCCTTGGCGCCTTGCCAGTTGCCGGCAAGAAGCCCGTCGGCTACGCGCTGCAGCCACCGGGCACGGGCACAGCGCCAGCTGTCGCGGGCATCGTTTTTGTCACCGGCAACTACGAAGGTACCGTGGGTTCGGGGGATAACGAGCATGCTGAGCAGAAGCTGCTCGCGGCCTTGAGTCGGGTGCCCGACAGTGTGCGCGGCACATTGGCGCTGTATGGTTGCAAGCGGCAATGCAGCGTTTGCAAAAACGTGTTCGACAAGGCGATCCCGAAAGTCGCGTCGTCTTATCGCTACCTCAATTGCCGCGCCCACGACGACCCTGCGATCGAAAATTACCAGGCGCAGGCGCATCCCTCGGGGATCAAGGCGCTGGATGTCGATCGGTACTTTCCGGGGTAGTGCTCGCGGGCTTCAATAGCGACGCCGACCTGAAGGGACATGGCCAATGAAAGTTGCTCGCCACCGCCTGTTCGTGGTGGCGAGCTCCAGTGCCTCCCGGTACTTCCGGCACACTCCCTCGGCCCGCCGTCAGGTCCAGCATTCCCCGCACCGATCGCCACGATCCGCTGCGGGGGAGAGACGTCATGCCGACCATGGACCGCCGACAGTTCCTGAAGCTTTCCGCCACGCTGGGTGCGGCGCTGGCCCTGGGGTGCACGCCGTTGCGTCCTTCGTCGAGCGGCTGGCGCGAGCGGCGTGAGGTGTATCCGCAAGGCGTCGCCTCCGGCGATCCGGATGACAACAGCGTCCTGCTGTGGACGCGGCGTCCGTATGCGGATGGGCGCACCAGCGCCACGTTGCGGGTCGAGGTGGCGCAGGACCCGGACTTTACCCAAGTGATCGCGACCACGGCCGCGCGGGTGTCGGCCGCGTCGGACTGGACCTGCCGCGTGCTGGTTGGCCAGCTGCCGTCGGCCCGCGAATACTGGTACCGCTTCGTGGACGAGGAGGGCAACGGCAGCCGCATCGGCCGCACGATGACGGCCCCCGCGCCGGACGACGCGCGACCGGCACGCTTCGCCTTCGTCAGTTGCCAGGACGTCTGCGAGGGCGCCCTGAATGCGTATCGGCGCATGATCTTCGAAGACGAGCGCGCCGCGCCCGAGGACCGCATCGGCTTCGTGCTGCACCTGGGCGACTTCGTCTACGAGGTCGTGCAATACCCTGACCAGGTCAAGGACGGCCATCGCTACGACCGCCGCATCACGTTCCCGGTGCACTACCCGACAGGCAAGACGGTCGCCAACAACCGTTACTGGGTGCCGGCCTCTCTGGAAGATTACCGCGCCCTCTACCACGGCTACCTGCAGGACCCGGACCTGCAGGATGCGCGTGCGCGCTGGCCGTTCGTGGCGGTGTGGGACAACCACGAATTCTCCTGGCAGGGTTGGCAGTCGATCCAGGAGTTCCCCGGCACGGAGGGCTGGGTGCCCGCGCAGACGCTCAAGGTCGCCGCCAACCAGGCCTGGTTCGAATACCAGCCGGCGCGGGTCGCGGCACCGGGCGCCAGCCTGGACAGCTTCGCCGCGCCGCACGTCGTCGATACCCTGGTTACCGAGTTCGACGACGACGGACTGGGGCGCGAAGCCAACAACCTCGCCGCCATCAACAGCCTGATCGTGTACCGCGCCCTGCGCTGGGGCCGGCACATCGACCTGATCCTCACCGACCAGCACAGCTTCCGCTCGCGCGACCCGGGGTCGCACGACGAGATCAACCCGCTGTTCGAAGGCGACAAACTCGGCTGGGTGCCCGAGGAGCTGGCGATGCAGATCGACGGCGGCCGCGACTATGCCGGCGGCCATCCGCCGGCGAAGTTGTCCTTCCGCGGCAAGAGCGTGGCGAACTACCGCGCCGGCGAAGCGGCGCAGACATTGCTGGGGGCGAAGCAGAAGGCCTGGTTCCTCGAACGCCTGCGCGGCGCGCAAGCCACCTGGAAGATCTGGGGCAATTCGCTGGGCACGCCCGACTGGCGCGTGGACCCGCAGCACCTTCCGCCCGCACTCGGCGCATGGTCCGGCGAAGGTTATGCCGTGATGGCCACCAGCGACTGGGGCGGCGCGTACCACGAACGCGCGGAGATCTTCGACACCGTGCGCGACGAGGGCATCACCGGTTTCGCGATCGTCTCCGGCGATCGCCACAGCTTCTGGGCCGGCTACGCGGCCAAGGCCTTGCCGCCCGCCGCGTTCGAACCGGTGGGCGTCACCTTCGTGGGCGGCTCGCTGATTTCACCGGGGATGCTCGAAGCCTCCGAGCACAACCTGAAAAAGGACGATCCGCTGCGCTCGTTGTACGTCGCCAATCCGGGCGACGGACCCACGCAGCCCACCGTCAACCTGCTGATGCATCACGGCGTGCGCTCGGCGCTGGAGTTCGCCAGGAGCGGCGATCTCAAGAAGGCGCACGCCGTCAGCAATCCCGAGCTGGCCCCGCACCTCGCCTTCGTCGACATGGGCGGCCACGGCTACGCGACCATCCGCGTCGACGCCAGCACGATGGCCACCGACTTCGTCTGCATCCCGCGCCCGATCGAGCGCAGCCCGGGCCCGGACGGCGGCCCGCTGCGCTATCGCGTCCGCCACGAAGTGCCGCTGTGGCAAGCCGGCGAGCGACCGCGGATGCGGCAGACGGTGGTGGAGGGCGATCCGGGCCTGGCGGTGTGAAAACCCGCACGAGAAGACGGAACAACATGCCGGGAACAACTCCGTAGCTGTCGGTGACTGGTGTTGTCGTGCGGCTCAGTCGCCGATGCGCCGCCAGACCGAGATGGGCACGTTGCCGTCCGGACGCGGCGGCACCCGGTAGCTGAGCGTGTCGCCGCGCAACTCGAAGCTGCGGCTCTGCTGCTGTCCCTCCCAGTTGGGAAAGGAGGCGCCTTCGATGCGGAACACCAGATGGTGGTCCGGTTCGACCGCGACCGTGCCGTAGTGCGTGCTCGAGCCCATCACGGCTGCCTGGTATTCCGGCGCGGTCGCCCTGGCCTTGCTCGGGTCGGCAAAGCGGGGGCGGTCGCTGCGGTAGAGCTGCAGCGAGTAATGCCCCGCGTGGTCGATCAGCAGCAGGCCCTTCGGCGCGTCGCCGTAGTCGCGCGAGCGCGAGCCATCCGGATGCAGCACGTCGGCCGCCACCAGGGTCCAGGTTCCGGCCAGCGAGATTTCGCCATGGGTGTCGTTTGCCGGAGTGCCGGCGGAGCAGGCCAGGCCGGGCAGCATGCAGGCGATGGCGGCAAGACGGGAGAAGCGGCGGCGCGGGTTCATGGGGTTTTCCTCTGTCGAATCGGGGGAGGCCACACCGATCGTAGGGTTTGAAAGCCTGCGGAAAAAGCGAATAATTCGAGGCCGACACTTTCGAATTGCTTACCGATGCCGCTCCCCAACCTCGACATGGATGCACTGCGCAGCCTGGTGGCGATCCTGCGCCTGGGCGGCCTGGCCCGTGCCGCGGAGCGGATCAGTCGCTCGCCGTCGGCGATCAGCCAGCAGATGCGCAAGCTGGAAGCTCAACTGGGCGAACCGCTGTTTCGCAAGCAGGGTCGCCGCGTGGTGCTGACCGAGGCGGGCGATCGGGTGCAGGCGTACGCGCGGCGCATCCTGGAGCTCAACGACGAGGCCGTGCATGCGGTGCGTGGTGCGGCGATCGAGGGCACGGTGCGTTTCGGCCTGCCGGGCGATTTCGCCGAGTCATGGTTGCCGGCGGCGCTGGGCCAGTTCCGCCAGGCCTATCCGGCGGTGCGCGCGGACGTGCTGGTCGAACCCAACCGGCGGCTGCTCGAACGGCTCGACCGCGGCGAGCTCGACCTGGTGCTGGCCATGAACCAGGGCGCTCGCGCGGACGCTGAACACATGGCCACGCTGCCGATGAGCTGGATCGGGCCGAAAGGCACGGGCAAGCTCGTGCGGCCCGACAGCGTGCTGGACCTGGCGCTCTATCAGCCGCCGTGCTTCTTTCGCCAGGCCGGCACGGCTGCGCTGGATCGGGCCGGCATCGCGTGGCGACCGGCCTTCGTCACCGCCAGCCTGCACAGCCTGTGGGCGGGCGTGGGCGCGGGGCTGGGCATCACCGTGCGCACGGCCGCCGATCTTCCGTCCACGCTGATGCGCCTGGGCCAGCAGCACGGCCTGCCGCCGCTGCCGGGCGTGGAGCTGTGCCTGCACACCGCTCCCGGCGTGTCGTCGGCAGCGCTGACCCGGCTGCGGCAAGCCGTGATGGAGCAGGCGCAGCTGCACCTGGGCCAGACGGCGAGGAAGGGAAGCGGCCCAGGCGACCGCTGACAAGGTGTCGCCGCTTTGTCGAAATGGCCGGCTCCTGTTCGTCGTGAACAGGAAGGCAGCCACGACTGCGCAACCGGAAGGCATGGCATGAGCGAATACCTGATCTACTTCAACCAGCCGTGGGTCGGCGAGCATTCCGAAGCGTGGTTCGCGACGCGCGGTCCGCTGGCCAGGGCGGTGGTGGAAGAAATGAAGGCGGCCGGAGTCTACCTGTTGGCCGGCGGCCTGGAGGAGGATCCGGACGCGGCCTTCACCGCGGATGCGACCGGCGGCACGTTGAGATTCAGCGACGGGCCCTACGTGCGGAATCCGCAGTTTCTGGGCGGATTCGCCGCGATCGACGTGGCCGACGAGGCAGCGGCGAGGCGATGGGCCGGCAAGCTGGCCGAAGCCTGCGGCTGGCCCCAGGAAGTTCGCCGGTTCAAGTCGTAGTCCGGAAGAAATGCGACGGATGGGACCACCGCATTCTGCCCCTTTCTTGTTTGTGGGAAGCATGAAATGACACGCGCAGTCGATGCCGGGAAGACAAGTGACAAGGTGGCAAAGGTCGGGGCCAGCCGGGTCGCCAGGGCGGAGCCCGTGGTCGCCACAAAGCTGCTGGCGGCCATGACCGGCCGGGCCAGCTCGGCGAAGGCCAGGGAAGGGGACGAGCCGGTTTTTGCCTATATCCGCAGCCTGCCGCAACCGCAACGCGGCATCGCCGAATCCGTCGATGCCCTGGCGGCCAGGACCTTGCCGGACTTGAAGCGCTCGGTGAAGTGGGGCATGGCGTGGTACGGCGTCGGCGATGGCTGGTGCTTCTCGTGCGGCGGTTTCATCGGCCACGTCAAGCTCACCTTCGGCCGCGGCACCTCGCTGCAGCCCGTGCCGCCGGTCAAGCCGATCGGGATGGGCAAGGACTCGCGCGGCGTGGACCTCGCGTCGGTGGAGGAACTCGACGAACACCAGGTCGCCACGTGGATGCAACAGGCCACGGCCATCCCCGGTTTCGGCGGGAAGAAGCGCTGAGAGGTTGCGATTTTTTCAACCTCGAAGCCCGGCCATGGATGGCCGGACGTGGATCGGTCACGCAAGTGACTGATTCAGGTGAGCACGTCCGGGCATGTACCGGACGTGCGATAGAAGAAAACCACAGGAAGTGGTTTTCTTCACAGGCTCTGAATCGTCGGACCGGCGACGTTTCGCTGTGCTTGTCGAGGCCGCTGGTGCCGGCGTGCATGCGGCGGACGCACCTCCTGGCGACAGAACAGACAAGTGCAGCTGCCCCGTGTCCCGCTGGTGATCACCCGGGCCGGAGGATGCGCGGCTGGCCTGAAAGCGGATCGAGTTCGGACCGGGGTGCGGCGGCCGGCGCCGGACGGCGGCAGACCTGTCGTGTCGCGGGATCGACCTCGAACCGTTCTCCGCGTTCGTTCTCGATCAGCAGCTTGCCGCCTTCGACGCGCAGCGAGCGGAACCACACGTCCTGCACGTCGCCTTCCAGCTCGGGACGACGCGGATTTTCGTAGACCTTCAGCCGCCACACTTCGCGATGGGAGGCGTCGCACGCGGCGAGCATGCCGCCGATCTGGCCATCCGTTTCAAGTGCGCCGGAAACCTGGGCATAACGCATGCCCTCGATGAAAACCGGCGGCACGTGCGGAGGAGGCACGCGGCTGGCGCAGGGCTTGGCGTCGTGGGTCATGGCGTCTGCCTCGTGCATCGCTGATCCGGGTAAAGGTAGCGCAAAGGTGTCGGAGCATGAACTCCGCTCGGCATGGCCTGTGACCCTCGGCTACCATCCCTGGCCATGAATCATTCCGCCGACACGGTCCGATGCAGGGCGAAGCTGCTGCGCCCTGCGATTCCGAAAGACGCGAGCTGGGCGTTCGTGGTGCTGCCGACGGCAGCGAGCGCGAAGCTGCCGACACGCAGCATGGTGACGGTGGACGGACTGCTCGACGGCCATCCGTTCCAGGCCACGCTGGAGCCGGACGGACAGGGCAGCCACTGGCTCAAGGTGGAACAGGCTCTGCGGGAAGCCGCCGGGGTCGCCGTGGGTGACACGATCCAGCTGGCGTTCGCACCGGTCGAGGTGGAGCCGGAGCCGAAGCTGCCCGCCGATCTGCGCAAGGCACTCGCCGCCCAGCCCACGGCTCTTGCGTCCTGGAACGACATCACGCCCGTGGCACGTCGGGACTGGATTCACTGGATCAGCTCGGGCAAGAAGGCGGAGACGCGCGAACGACGGATCCGCACGGCCTGCGACATGCTTGCCAGCGGCAAGCGTCGCGCCTGTTGCTTCGATCGCTCGGGCGTCTACAGCAAGGCTTTCAGTGCGCCGAAAGCGGCCGAATGAGGCGTTGGCGCGGCACGGGTTGCGGATGGCCTCGATGCAGCGACGCATCAGGAAGATCCGCCTGCATGCGCGGGAAGGCCGCGGGCTCGACGGTTGCCTCGCGCTGAATTCAGCGCGGCAGCGCGGCCTGGCGTTCCTGCAGGAAACGGCGGACGGCGGGGTCGCTGGCCAGGCCGATCGCCATGTCGAACGCGTCGCGGGCTTCGGGATAGGCATGGGTTCGGGCTAGCAAGGCCGCGCGTGCGGCCCAGTAAGGCTGGTATTGCAGCAGCCGCCCGTCGGCGGCGAGTGTTTCCAGGATATCCAGCGCAGCGGACGGACCTTGCAGTTCGGCGATGGCCAGCGCGCGGTTGAGCGCGACCACCGGTGAGCCGGAGAGCGCAAGCAGCGCATCGTAGATCTGCACTTCGGGCGTCCAGTCGGTGCGCCCGCTGCGGCGGCGCTCGACATGCGCGGACTGCAGCGCGGCTTCGAGTTGATGCCGGCCGATGCGGCCCAGCGTGCTGGCGCGCAACAGCAGTGCTTCCGCCTCGTCGATCATCGCGTTGTCCCACAACGTGACGTCCTGCTCGGCCAGCGGCACGTAGTCGCCCGCCGCGTTGCGGCGTGCACCACATCTGGCCTGCGCGTGCAGCAGGCAGGCCAGCAGACCCAGCGCCTCGGGTTCCTGCGGCAGCAGCCGGGCCACCAGGTCGGCGAGGAACAGCGCTTCGGCCGTGAGATCGCGACGAATCAGGTCGGTGCCGCCGGGATCGCTCCAGCCCTCCGCATAGGCGGCGTAGATCGCATCCAGCACGCCGTCCAGCCGCCCGGCCAGCTCGTCGCGCGCGGGGATGGCAAACGGAATGCCCGCTTCGCGGATCTTCTGTTTCGCCCGTCCCAGGCGTTTGCCCATGGCCTCGGGTGATGCGAGGAACGCCGAGGCGATCGTTTTCGCATCCAGCCCCAGCACGGCCTGCAACATCAGCGGTGCGCGGATGCCTGCGTCGATCGCCGGATGGGCGCAGGCGAACAGCAGCGCGAGGCGCTGGTCGGGGATGGCCTCGTCATCCGCGATCGCCGTTGCGTTGTCGTCGATCTCCGCCAGAAGCTGCAGCTGTGCGGCGACCGCTTCGCCACTGCGACGGCGGCGAATGCCATCGATGCCCTTGCGCCGGGCCACGGTCAGCAACCATGCCTCCGGATTGGCGGGACAGCCGTTGCGCGGCCAGTCCGCCAGCGCGGACGCGAATGCCTCGGACAACGCATCCTCGGCCGCCGCCACGTCGCGCATGGCGGCGGCCAGGAACGCGACCAGCTTGCCGTAGCTGCGACGCGCCACGGCGTCTGCAGTACGGCGTGCCTGTGCCGCAGCTTCCAACTACATGCTCCAGACCGGCCGCACTTCGATCGTGCCGTGGCTGGCCCCGGGGCAGCGCGCGGCCCAGGCCAGCGCTGCGTCCAGGTCCGGCACGTCGATCAGGTAATAGCCGGCCAGTTGTTCCTTGGAGTCCACGTACGGTCCATCCAGCACCTGCGACTTGCCGTCGGCGACGTGCACGGTGGTGGCGGTCGTGCTGTTCTGCAGGCGGTTCGAGCCGACCAGCGCGCCGCCGGTCCTCAGTGCCTGCGTGTAGGCCGCATAGGCGGCGACGCCCTGAGCCTGTTCGGCCGGGGTCATCTGCGACCAGCTGCCCTCGTTTCCATACAGCATCAACAGATATTGCATCGGAGTTCTCCACGGTGAGTGATCGGCGGGCAGTGTGCGCCGCCATTCCCATGACGCGCGAGCTTCGGCGATTTGGACACGTGGCGTCGATTCTCGGCAAAGCTGTCTGTCCACAGGCATGTGCGGCCGTCTGCCGGTCAGGACACGGGATTCAATGCCCGTTTCCGGCGGATGCCTTCCGCTGCTCGCGAGCGGCACGTCGACAGTCATCGTCGGACCGCCAGCCGCTGCGTTCGAGGAAGGCGGCGGCGTTGTTGTTGTCGACATTGAGGATGTCCTGGATGGCGCGCTGCTTGTCCGTGGCCTGCGCGTAATAGGCGCGCACGATGCGGTAACCCACCCAGTAGCCGAGATCGCCCGGCCGCTCGGGCGTGCCGACACCGTTGTAGAGCCAGTCGGACATCCCGGTGCCCATCGCCCCGGTTTCGAAATCGCGTTCGATGCGGCATTCGCTGCCTCGCGTCCATCGCTTCAGATGACTGTTGGTGATCTCGCCGGAAGTCAGCTCGCCGATGAACTCGGCGCCGCCTTCCACCAGCGAGGTGAACAGCAGCGTGGCATCCACCGGCGGATCGACTCCCGCAGCCGGCTGCTGTACGTGCACGTACTCGTGGGCGATCAGGTGGACCAGCCGCTGCACGATGTCCGGGTCCAGCCAGTTCGATCGGCAGACGACTTCCAGGCCGATGGTGACGCCTTCGGGCGTGGTGGTTCCGCCGGTGTTGTTGCGCCCGATGACGATGGTCACCGGTGGCAGGGCGGCCTGCGGGTCCAGCCGGGTCAGTTCGGAGAAGACCTGGCGCAGTTGCTCGCGTGCCGCCGGAAGCATCGGTACGCACTGGCGCGCATCGCGGAAAACCCCGGGTGATTTCCCGATCGCATCGGCGAGCTTCTGCGCGGAAAAGATGCGCGCCTGGACGAACTGCTGCAGTCCCGCCGATCCGCCGTCGAGATAACCAGCCTGCAGCGCTGCAGCCGATGGCGTGCCGTGGGCCTTGTCGTAGACGGCGTAGAAACGCGCGACGTCATCGATCCGCACCACCGGTTGCCCGGGGGCTGTCGATGGTGCGGCCTTCACGGCGGACGTTGCCGGCACGGCGCCGGCAACGACAAAAAGCAGCAATGCAGATATCCATCGGCGCATCGTTAGTCCCGTGGTCTGATGGCCCGGCACGGGCCGTTCCCGAGGGCGAAGACTCGCACGATCTTCCCGTGTCGGCGACCCGACGACGGTGACCCGGCGTCCGTTCCCTGGCGACGCCTCCGCAATGGCAACCGCGACCGCGTTGCTGCCCGCAGGTTTTTGCAGGGGCTGCAGCGGCCGGCAATCCCGCTAGACTCGACTTCCCGCTTCCGTTCTGGAGATGGCTGATGAACCTGCGCCACTGGTCTTCGGTGTTTGCCTGCGTGTTGATGCTTGGCCTGTGCGTCCCGGGACGCGCGGCCGAAGCGCCGCTGCGGGTGATGACGTTCAATGTGCGGGTGCCGGCGGATACCGGCATGAATGCCTGGGAGAACCGCCGCGACCTGATGGTGCAGGTGATCAAGGAGCAGCATCCGGACCTGCTCGGCACCCAGGAACTGACCGAGGAGCAGGGCGAGTATCTTGCCGCGCACCTGCCGGGTTACGCGTGGTTCGGACAGGGGCGCGACGGTGGCACCAAGGGCGAGCACATGGGCGTGTTCTATCGCACGGATCGCCTGACGGTGGAGCACTCCGGCGACTTCTGGCTTTCCGATACGCCGGATGTGCCGGGTAGCCGGACCTGGGGCCAACCGCTTCCCCGCATGGTGACCTGGGCCCGGTTTCACCGGCGCGATGGCGGCGGCAGCTTTGTCTATCTCAACACACACTTCCCGTATCGCGACGAGGATGTGCGACCGCGCATGTTGAGCGCGAAGGAGATCGTGCAGTGGATCGGCAAGCTGCCGGCGGACACGCGGGTGATCCTGGCCGGGGATTTCAACTGCGCACCCGAAACGCCGGTGCACGCCGCGTTGACGCATGACCTGCAGGATGCGTGGATGACGGCAGCGTCGCGCTCCGGCCCGGCGAAGACGTTCCACAATTTCACCGGCAACCCCGACCAGCGCATCGACTGGATACTGAGCCGCGGTTTCAAGGCGATCGCCGTCCACACGATCACCACCCACGACGGCGCACGCTATCCCTCCGATCATTTTCCCGTGATCGCCGAGCTCGGTCGGTAGCGCCACACCGGGCGACTGCTTCGCGAAGGTGGCGCAAATTTTTGCGAAGTGACTGTGCTTTGAACGGAAGGTCGCGCCCGCTCTCCGGCGATTGATCCAAACGGAGTAGGCTCAGCCGCCGACGCATCGCATAGTGATCGCGTCGCCAATTCGTGGCGGCTGCCTGGCGCAACATCGGCGTCATGCTGCCAGCGCGACTTCAAATCAAAACCAGGGGCAAAAGGGAGGCCTTCATGAACCATCGTCGTGCATTGCGTGGCGCGTCCGCGCCAGTCCGTTTTCATCCGCGTCCGCTGGCTGCCGCGTGTGCAGTCGCATTGTTTGCCTTCGCCGGCGCCGGACCTGCCGCCGCGCAGGACACCACGACCCAGCCGCAGGCGGCGCCCGTCAGCACGGCTGCGACGGCGCAGGACGGCAAGGCGAAGCCCGGCGACAAGGCCGGCAAGAAGCCGAAGCAGCCGGTCACGGACATGAGCGGCGTGGTGGTGACCGGCATCGCCAGCAGCATCGCCAGCTCGATGAAGACCAAGGAGGACGCCAACAACATCGTCGAGGCGATTTCCGCCGAGGACATCGGCAAGCTGCCCGACGTCAGCATCGCCGACAGCCTGTCGCGCGTGTCGGGCCTGGCTACCCAGCGCGCCGATGGTCACGCCAACGCGATCGCCATTCGCGGCCTGTCGCCGGATTTTGCCGGCACCACGCTGGACGGGCGCGAACAGGCCACGGTGGGCGAGAACCGTGGCGTGGAATACGACCAGTATCCCGCCGAGCTGATCAACGGCGTGACCATCTACAAGACGCCCGATGCCAGCCTGGTCGGGCAGGGCCTGTCCGGCACCGTGGACCTGCACACGATCAATCCGCTGGATCTGTCCAGGCGCACCTTGGTGTTCAACCTGCGCGGCGAACACAACAGCAACGGCTCGCTGAATCCGGGCACCGGCACCGATACCAACGGCCATCGCGCCAGCTTTTCGTACGTCGACCAGTTCTTCAACCACACGCTGGGTCTCGCGATCGGTGTCGCCACGGTCGACCAGCCGATCCAGGAGAAGCAGTACCAGGCGTGGTGGTGGAGCGCCGACAACGGCAGCGCCGGCATCGACCAGAACTGGGGCGGTCCACACACGCCGGGCATGCCGGACAACGTGATCTCGCAGGAAGGCATGCAGCTGCGCGCGCAGTCGCAGAGCCAGAAGCGCAACGGCCTGATGACCGTGCTGGAGTGGGCGCCGAACGACACCTACTATTCGAAGCTGGACATGTACTACTCGACTTTCACCAAGCGCAAGTTCACCAACGGCGCGCAGTGGTCGAGCAGCCCGTACGACAACGTCGGCTACGACAACGTGCAGACCGTGCCCGGCCAGCCGTTGCCGATCGTCACCGGCGGCACCATTCTCGGCGTCGCGCCGATCCTGCAGAACGAATACACCAAGGAACACGACAAGCTCTACTCGATCGGCTGGAACAACAAGCTGTACCTGGGCGACTGGACGCTGATGGCCGACCTGTCCTCGTCCAGTGCACGAGTGAAGCTGCACGATGCCTACCTGTTCAGCGGACTGGCGAACGGCGCCCTCACCGACGTCGCGTTCAACACGTCCAGTGGCTTCGGCTATCCGGACTTCCGCCCGGTGGCCAACCTGGCCGACCCCGGCACGATGGTGTTCACCGATCCGGACAACTACGGCTACAACGGTCGCGAGGAGCTGGACCGCCAGGACGACACCATCCACGCGCTGCGCCTGCAGGCCAGCCATGCGGTGGGCTGGATCTTCAGCGACATGGATTTCGGCGTGGCTTATTCGGATCGCACCAAGACCAAGCATGCCGACGTGCTGTTCGCTTACCTCGACGGCAACGGTTCGACCCAGGACACCTACCAGAACCACTTCAGCGCGCCGGTCGATCCCTCGCTGCTGTACAACCCCACGTCGCTGGGCTACGGCGGCATTTCCGGCATCCTCAACTACAACGTGCTGGGCGCGCTGTATGGCAACCAGTTCTACCGGGTGCCCAAGAACGGGCAGGGTGACTGGAGCCGCAACTACTCCGTCGAGGAGAAGGTGCCGCTGGCCTACGTGAAGTTCAACATCGACACGCGCCTGGGCGACATCCCGCTGCGCGGCAACGTGGGCGTGCAGTTCGTGCATACCGACCAGTCGTCGCGGGCGTTGCAGACCAATGGCGACAGCCTGGTCGGCAGCATCCGGGATGGCGCGACGTACAACAACGTGTTGCCCAGCCTGAACCTGGTGGCCGAGATCGGCGAGCGGCAGTACCTGCGCTTCGGTCTGGCCAAGACCATGGCACGTGGTCGCATCGACGACGAGAAGGTGTCCACCTCGGCCGGCGTCTCGAAGATCACCGACGGTCCCGGCGCGGGCCAGGTGCTGTGGTCGGGCAGCGGCGGCAACCCGCAGCTGCGCCCGTACGTGGCGGTCGGCACCGACCTGTCGTGGGAGAAGTATTTCGGCAACGCCAGCTACGTGGCCGCGGCGGTGTTCCACAAGAACCTGCTCAACTACATCTACAACCAGACCGTGCTGGACTACGACTTCTCCAATTACACCAACGACACGCCGACCCTGGTGCCGACCAGCAACATCGGTTCGTTCACCACGCCGGAAAACGGCACCGGCGGCAAGATGGATGGCCTGGAGCTTTCCGGTGCGCTGGAAGGCGGCCTGCTGGCGCATGCGCTGGAAGGGTTTGGTGCGCAGGCGAACTTCTCGCTGACCAACAGCTCGATTCCGCTGTCGTCGATTTCGTCCGTTCCGGGTGGCCCGAAAACCCTGCCCGGTCTGTCGCGCAAGGTGGCGAACCTGGCGCTGTTCTACGAGCGCTACGGCTTCTCGGTGCGCGTGGCGGAACGTTATCGCTCGTCGTTCACCGGCGAGGCGGTGGCCCTGTTCGACCAGCTGGGCTACACGAAGATCCTGGCCAACCGGCAGACCGACCTGCAACTGGGCTACGCGTTCAGCAGCGGACGCTGGAATGGACTGTCGCTGCTGCTGCAAGTCAACAACCTCACCAACTCGTCGGATTCCTCGGTGCAGGTCGCCACCTTGCCAAACAATGTGCCGATGACCCGGCCGCTGGAATACGACACCTGGGGGCGCACGGTCCTGTTTGGCATCAACTACAAGTTGTAGGCTGGGCCGGCAAAACCGGACAGCTCTCCCCGACGTCATTCCCGCATGGGCGGGAATGACGATTGGAAGCGGTGGTGGTTCGAGGTTCGCACGGGTACGTGGCGCACGGGCTTGGCATCGCGCGCAGGTTTGATGATTTGAGTGAGAGTTCCGATGATCGGTAGCCGGTGGGCGGGTCTGGCTTGCGCCAGCGTGGTGATGTTGATGGCAGGCCGTGGAGCGGTGGCAGCGCAGACGGCTTCGCCCGGGGTGGGCAAGCCGACGCACTACACCGACTGGCCGCACATCGCCTCGCCCCGGAAGACCGACCCGCAGCTCGATGCCCGGGTGCGCGACATCGTGGCGCGGATGAGCCTGGCGCAGAAGATCGGCCAGATGACCCAGGCGGAGATCAAGTCGATCACGCCCGACCAGGTGCGCCAGTTCTACATCGGCTCGGTGCTCAACGGCGGCGGCTCGTGGCCGCAGGGCAACAAGCACGCCGGCACGGCGGACTGGCTGGCGCTGGCGGATCGCTACTACGACGCGTCGATGGCGGTCGATGCGCCGGTGAAGGTGCCGCTCATCTGGGGCACGGACGCGGTGCACGGCCACAGCAACGTGTTCGGCGCCACGCTGTTCCCCCACAACATCGGCCTGGGCGCGGCGCATGACCCGGAGCTGATCCGGCAGATCGGCGCGGCCACCGCGCGCGCCGTGCGCGCCACCGGTATCGACTGGGCCTTCGCACCCACGCTGGCGGTGGCGCAGAACGCGCGCTGGGGCCGCACCTACGAAAGTTTTTCCAGCGACGGTCCGCTGGTGCATGCCTACGCTCGCGCCTACGTCGACGGCTTGCAGGGGCATTTCGGCGACGCCAACGTGCTGGCCACCGCCAAGCACTTCATCGGTGATGGCGCCACCGCCAACGGCACCGACCAGGGCGTGGCGAAAGTGAGCCGACGCGACATGATCAACGTGCACGGCGCGGGCTATGTCGGCGCGCTGGAAGCGGGCGTGCTCAGCGTGATGGCGTCGTACAACAGCTGGGACGACGCGGTCGACGGGGTCAACTACGGCAAGATGAGCGGCGCCCATGCGCTGCTGACCGGCGCGCTGAAAGAGAAGATGGTCTTCCCCGGTTTCATCGTGTCCGACTGGAACGCGATCGGCCAGCTGCCCGGCTGCAGCAATGCCAGTTGTCCCCAGGCGATCAAGGCCGGCATCGACATGGTGATGGTGCCCGACGACTGGCGTGCCTTCATCGCCAGCACCACGCGCCAGGTGCAGGACGGCGAGATCCCGATGGCGCGCATCGATGATGCGGTGAGCCGCATCGTGCGCGCCAAGCTGGTGATGGGCGCGTTCGACAAGCGTCCGTCGCAGCGCGCGGGGGCCGGCGACGCGAGCCGCCTGCAGGATCGGGCGCTGGCGCGCCGCGCGGTGCGCGAGTCGCTGGTGCTGCTGAAGAACAACCACGACGCGCTGCCGCTCAGGCGCGGCAGCAGGGTGCTGGTGGTCGGCAAGAGCGCCGACACCATCGCCAACCAGGTCGGCGGCTGGTCGCTGACCTGGCAGGGCACCGACAACGGCAACGCCGACTTCCCCAACGCGACCAGCGTGCTGGCCGGCATCCGCGCGGCCGACGGCGCGGCGAACGTCAGCTACCGCGCCACGGCCGACGGCGTGGATCCCGGGACGTTCGACGCGATCATCGCGGTGATCGGCGAAACCCCGTACGCGGAAACCATGGGCGACATCCTTCCCTCGGCCACGCTGCGCCATGGCGATCGTCACCCCGAGGATCTGGCCGTGCTGAAATCGGCGGCGGCGTCGGGCAAGCCGGTGGTGACGGTGTTCCTGTCCGGACGTCCGCTTTTCGTCAACGCGCTGCTCAACCATTCCGACGCTTTCGTGGCCGGCTGGCTGCCTGGCTCGGAAGGCGAAGGCATCGCCGACCTGCTGTTCGCCGACGGGCAGGGCAAGCCCGCGTTCGATTTCACCGGCACGCTGTCGATGCCGTGGCCGGGCGTGCCGTGCCCGTACGCGGGCGACGACCAGGCGGCGAACTGGCTGTTCGGGCGTGGCTACGGCCTGCACTATCGCGCCCACCACGAGCTGCCGGCGCTGCCGCTGCATGCCGAGGTCATGACTTGCGCCAGCAGCTCAACACTGCCGATCTTCCACACGCTGGCGCAGTCGCCCTTTGCGCTGTACCTGGGCGCGGGCCGTGACGGCAAGAAGGTGCAGGCGGTGGGCGCTGATCTGAATGCGGTGATCGAGTGGCCTGCGGACCAGCCTGTTTTCAGCCTGCGCACGGTGCAGGTCAACACGCAGCAGGATGCGAAGTCGATCACCTGGCACGGGCCCGGCCGGTTCTTCGCGCAGAGTCCGCAGCCGACCGATCTGATGCCGCTGCTGGCCACCCATGCCGCGTTGCAGTTCGACCTGGTGATCGGCACGCCGGCACGTGGTCCGGTCACGATCTACATGGGCTGCGGCGAGGGCTGCACGCGGACGGTGGATGTCAGCGCGATGTTCGCAGCGTACAAGACGGGCCAGCGGCATGCGGTGTCCATCCCGTTGCAGTGCTTCATCCGGCCCGGCGCGGACCTTGCCCATGTCGACGTGCCGTTCGGCGTGCTCGCCGCGCCACCGTTCTCGGCCGCGTTCGCGAATGTGCGGATCGCGGCGGGCAGCGCCGGCGCCGCAGAGGCGATCTGTCCCGGGACGGTGGCGCGATGAGCGCCGAACCGGGAGTGCACCGATCCGTCCAGGGCAAGCGATCGCGCCATGGATGAAGCTTCGGGGGTGGGTCGCTGGACGCCCCTGCTGTCGGTGGTGCTGCTGACACTGGTGGCGCTGGCGGCGATGGACTGGCCGCGCCCGGGCCTGTTCGCGGGGACCACGGGCAAGGTGCTTGCGCTCACCGGCCCGCGGGTCCACGTGTGGCTGAGCACGGCGGATCGCCGCCTGCAGCTGGCGGCGCAGTCCGACACGTTCGCACATCCGCAGGCCGCCGGTGCCGGCGAGGCCGATGTCGTCATCGACCTCGACCGGAAGTACCAGACCATGGCCGGCTTCGGGGCGGCGCTCAGCGATTCGTCGGCGTGGCTGATCCAGAACCGGCTCAGCCCTTCGCAGCGCAGCGCCTTGCTGCAGGAGCTGTTCGGTCCGCCGCCGGGGCTCAACTTCAACATGTTGCGCATCACCATCGGCGCCTCGGATTTCTCGCTGCAGCACTACAGCCCGGACGACATGCCCGCCGGCGAGGTCGATCCCGACCTGCAGCATTTCAATGTCGCCGTGGACCAGCGCAACGTGATTCCGGTACTGCACGACATCCTGGTCATCCAGCCCGGCGCGCTGATCATCGCCTCGCCATGGAGTGCGCCGGCGTGGATGAAGAGCAGCGCCAACCTGATCAGCGGCACCTTGCTGGAATCCTGGGAGGCGACCTATGCGAACTACCTGGTGCACTTCGTGGACGCGTTCCAGGGTGCCGGCATACCGATCTTCGCGCTGACCGTGCAGAACGAGCCCGCGTTCGAACCGCTGACGTACCCGGGCATGACGCTGCCCGCCGATGCGCGCGCCCGCATCATCGGCAAGTATCTCGGCCCCGCCCTGGCAGGGCGCAAGCCGGAAACGGTGATCCTGGGCTGGGACCACAACTGGGATGCGCCGGACCAGCCGCTGAGCGTGCTGGCCGATCCCGATGCGCAACGCTATCTCGCGGGCATCGCCTGGCATTGCTACAGCGGCGACCCGAGTGCGCAGACCACGGTGCACCGCGCGTTTCCCCGCAAGGACGCCTATCTCACCGAGTGCTCGGGTGGCGATTGGCCGTCCGCGCGCAACGGCGAGCTGCTGCTGTTTGCGCGCAACATCGTGATGATGGGAGTGAAGAACTGGGCGCGGGGCGTGGTCTACTGGAACCTGGCGCTGGACGAAAACCATGGCCCCCACGCGGGCGGCTGCGACGAGTGCAAGGGCGTGGTCACCATCGATTCCACCACGGGCGCGATCAGCCGTAATGACGAGTATTACGCGTTCGCCCATTTCAGCCGGTTCGTGTTGCCGGGCGCGGTGCGGGTGAAGTCCGGCAACACCAACGCGGGCGTGCACGAAGTGGCCTTCCAGAATCCGGATGACGGCTCGGTGGTGCTGGTGGCGGTCAACGGCAACACCCAGACCAACCGCCTGTCGGTGCGGCAGGGCGCGCTGCGCTTCGAGTACGACCTGCCCGCCAGCAGCGTGGCAACGTTTGTCTGGGCGCGCGATGGCGCGGATGCGCCGACCGCCGCAACGATCGCCGCGCCGGCCGCCGACACTTCCCCACGCCCGAGCGGCAAGCCATGAGCGGCATGTTCCATGCGCTGCGCAGTCATAACTATCGGCTGTGGGCCGCCGGTGCCCTGGTGTCCAACGTGGGCACGTGGATGCAGCGGGTGGGCCAGGACTGGCTGGTGCTCACCGTGCTGACCCACCACAACGCCACCGCGGTAGGCACCGTGATGGCGCTGCAGTTCGGCCCGCCGCTGCTGTTGCTGCCGCTGACCGGGCTGGCCGCCGACCACCTGGATCGCCGCAAGCTGCTGCTGTTCACCCAGGCGGTTTCGGGCCTGCTGGCACTGGGGCTGGGGCTGGTCACCATCACCGGCGTGGTGCAGTTGTGGCAGGTGTACAGCTTTGCCCTGCTGCTGGGCATCGTTACCGCGTTCGACGCGCCGGCACGGCAGGCCTTCGTGTCGGACTTGGTCACCGACGATGACCTGGCCAACGCGGTGGCGCTGAACTCCGCCTCGTTCAACGCCGCCCGCATGCTGGGGCCGGCGGTGGCCGGCGTGCTGATTGCCGCGGTCGGCGAGGGCTGGCTGTTCCTGATCAACGCGGGTTCGTACGCCGCGGTGATGGTGTCGCTGTGGATGCTGCGGGTGGACGAGCTGCATGCCGAGGCGCGGCCTGCCAGCACGCGCGGCAGCCTGCTCGCGGGGTTTCGCTACGTGGGGCGACGGCCGGACCTGATGGCCGTGCTGGTGATGCTGTTCCTGCTCGGCACGTTCGGTTTCAACTTCGCCATCTACATTTCGACCATGTCGGTGACGGTGTTCCACGGCGACGCCAGCCAGTACGGCCTGCTGACCTCGTCGATGGCCGCGGGCACCATGTGCGGGGCGCTGCTTTCGGCCCGTCGCGAACTGCCCGGCATGGTGCTGATGGGCGGTGCCGCGGCGGCGTTCGGCCTCACCCTGGCGCTGGCAGCGGTGATGCCGGGTCCGCTCCTGTTCGCCGGCGTGCTGTTCTTCGTGGGCGTGGCCGCGCTCACCTTCATGACCGCCAGCAATTCCATGATGCAGCTCACCACCGAACGCGGCATGCGTGGCCGGGTGCTGGCGTTGCGGATTGCGGTGGTGATGGGCGGCACCCCGATCGGCGCGCCGCTGGTCGGCTGGGTGGTCGACCGCTTCGGCGCACGCTGGGCGCTGGGAGTGGGCGCGCTGGCCGGCGTGGCCGCAGCGGCCGTGGCGGTGACCTACCTGGTCAGGCACCGGCACCTGCGGCTGTTGCGGAGCGGAGGCCGGCTGCGTCTGGCCATCCATCCCGAACCGGCCGACGTGACCGCGGTTCGTGTGGCTGCGGGCGAGCGAGTGACTTGAGTGACACGCCGCATAGGGAAAGATCGCGGCAATCGCGGATCAACCCATCAACTCCCGACAGGAATGCATCATGAGGCGATACGGATTTCTCGCAGTGGCCCTCTTTGTGATGACGGCACACGCCGGCCCCACCAGCCCGAGCCGGCCGGGAGTCCAGTTCCAGCACGGCGATTGGGAGATCGCCTGCGACAACACCGGAACCTGTCGCGCTGCCGGCTACCAGACGGACGATGACGCCCACGCCGTCTCGGTGCTGTTGACGCGCAAGGCGGGGCCGGGCACGACGGTGGCCGGCCAACTGATGCTTGGCCAGTACGGCGATGACGATGTGGCGATGCTCGAGCGGCTGCCCGATCCGGCGATCTTGCAGATGCGCATCGATGGCAAGGCCGTGGGCACCGTGTCGGTCAGTCACGAGACCGCGATCGGCCAGCTTTCCGGAGAACAGGTGGCGGAGCTGTTCGCATCGCTGTCCCGGCACAGCCGGATCGAGTTTCTCGCTGGCGGTGACAGCTGGCATCTGTCCGGCGACGGCGCCAGTGCGGTGTTGCTGAAGATGGATGATGCGCAGGGACGCATCGGCACCCGGGGCGCACTGGTCAGGAAGGGTCCGCACGACGAGCAGCAGGTGCCGGCGGCGCAGCCGATGCCGCTGGTGCATGCGGCGAAGGTCCTGGACCACGCCACCACGCCTTCGCCCGTCCTCCAGCGGCAGGCGGCCTCGCTGCAGAAGCAGCTTGCCGCCACCACCAGCGCGGACGATTGCGCGAACCTGTTCGAGGCCAGGCCGGACGAGCTTTCCTTCGAGGCGGCGCGACTCGACGACGGGCACTGGCTGGTCTCGGTCATGTGCTGGCAGGCCGCCTACAACGAGGGCTATGCCTACTGGGTCATCCACGCCCAACCGCCCTTCGCGCCGGTGCTGGTCACCACGGACGGCTCCGGCTATGCCGATGGCGGTATCGAGTCCAGCCAGAAGGGGCGTGGCCTGGGCGATTGCCTGTCCTCCGAGCGATGGACCTGGGATGGCCGGCAATTCGTGCAGACGGCACTGTCCAGCTCCGGCATGTGCAAACAGGTGACGCCCGGCGGCGCCTGGGAGCTGCCGATCCTGGTCACCGCGATCCGCTGACGGAGGCGCCACCGCCCCGCGCAGGTTCCGGGTCATCGGATCGGCTCAGCAGCCTGGCGACGAAGTCGCCGAATGCGCGCACCTTGGCCGGCATCTGCCGGCCACTGTTGGCGATCAGCATGATCGGCGGTCCGTCGGTCGCGAAGCCTGCCAGCACCTGGCGCAACCGACGCTGCACCAGCAGGTCGCGGGCGGCCAGCTCGTCGACCTGGACGATGCCGGCGCCGGCGGCCGCGGCTTCCAGCAGCGGGTCCAGCGAGTCCATGCTCAGGTTGCCGTGAACCAGCATGGCGGCGACCTCGCCATCGCGAAGAAACTGCCAGGGTGCCGGTGTGCGTTGGCCTACCGGCATGAAGCCGAGGCAGTTGTGCCGGGCCAGGTCCTCCGGCGACTGCGGCGTTCCGGCGCGTTCCAGGTAATCGGGCGCGGCGCAGGTGATCCAGCGCATGGTGCCCAGTTGCCGGGCGAGCAGCGAGGAGTCCGGCAGTTCGCCGATGCGGATCGCGCAATCCCAGTCGCGGCCGATCAGGTCGTTGGAGCGATTTTCCATGGTCAGCTGAAGGGTGAGCTGTGGATGCTGGCGCAGGAACACCTGCAACTGCGGGGCGATGATCCGCCGTCCCAGGATCATCGGCACGTCCGCCCGCAGCACGCCACGCAGCGTCTTGCCGTGTGAACCCAGCAGGGTTTCCATCTGCCGGATGTCGTCGAGCACCTGACGACAGTGCCCGAGATAGATCACCCCGTCCTCGGTCAACTTCAGCGATCGGGTGTTGCGGTCGAGCAGGCGCACGCCCAGCGTCTGCTCGAGCCGGCGCACGTGCATGGTCACCGTGGCGGCCGACATGCCCAGTTCGGCGGCGGCGCGACGGAAGCTCTTCAGCGCGACCACGCGCGAGAAATACAACATGCTCTGCAGGCGATCCATGGATTGTTCAGCGCGACTGAATACTGGTTTCGGGAAGTCCAGATTAGGCGGGCCATCGCGTCGGATAAAGTGCCATGGCTGGCGGACTTCCCGCAGTCATCACCCGGAGCCTTCATGCAACGACGCATCATGATCCTGGCCAGCCTGCTGCTGTTCGGCACGGTCGCCCACGCAGCCCGGCCGGAAGCCGTGTTCAAACTTGAGAGCTATCGCAAGACGGTGGCCGTGCATGCGACGGTGAACGGCCATGACGGCCTGTTCCTGCTGGATACCGCCGGTGGCATCACCCTGCTTTCGCCTTCCTTCGCCAAGGCGGCCGGCTGCAAGCCGTGGGGGCGACTCAGCGGTTTCCGGATGATGGGAGACCGGCTGGATGCACCTCGCTGTGACAACGTGGACTTCCACATGGACGGCCAGGTGTTGCGTGCGCCCGTGACCCTGGTCTTCGACGTGGCGTCGCTGGTGGCCAGGGATGCCAAGCCGGTGGCGGGTTCGATCGCACTGGATCTTTTTGCGGGCAAGACCATCACGGTCGACCTGCCCGGCCGGCGCCTGATCATCGAATCGCCATCCAGCCTGCAGCAGCGCATCGCGGTCGCCCGGGAACTGCCGGTGTTGCTGTCGCGCGAAGTGCAGGGACATGCTCTGGCGGCTTCCATGGGCGTGTCCACGCCCAACGGCATGCTGTGGTTCGAGCTGGACACGGGCAATGGCGGAACGCTTCTGGTGTCGCGTCCCTACGCGGCGCTGTTCGGCCTCGACCCCGCGATCGAGGGGCCGCAGCAAGCCGACTTCCCAGTCGCCGCGGGACTGCGCGCTACCGGCGCAGCGTTCACGCCGGACATGATCCTGGATGGCAACCTGGGCATGCCCTTCCTGCGTGACAAGGTGATCACCCTGGATCTGCAGTCCGGACGCTTGTGGATTGCCCAGGGCAAGCTCTGAGCGTGCTTGCAGCCGTGACGCCTCCCGGGGGCGACGCCAGGGTTCATTCGCTCAGGGCGGGCTCGGGGAAGGGTTCGCGCCAGGCGTCGAGTTCGTTCATGCGGTCGTGCCAGCGCCGGATCGCGGGGAAGTCCTGCAGCGGGATGTGCGCGTCGTCGGCGTGGGGCAGGGCGACGGCCACGGCGAAGTCGGCCAGGGTCAGCGTGTCGCCGACCAGCCAGCGGCGATCGCGCAGATGGCCGTCCAGCACGGCGGCGTGCTGGCGCCACGCGTCGGTGGCGCGCTCTGTCTCGACCGGATCGGCCTCGCCGATGCCGAAACGCGGCTTGATGATGTACTCGAAATACAGTGCGCCGGCCTGCGCGGTGAAGTGCTGGGCGCTCCAGCTGAACCAGCGGATCACGTCGATCTGGCGGGCGTCCTGGGGCCACAGTTCCGAATCGCTGCGGGCCGCGAGGTGGCAGATGATCGCGTCGGCCTCCCACAGCACGCGCGAGCCGTCGACCAGGGTCGGCACCTTGCCGTTGGGGTTGAGCGCGAGATATTCCGCTGTCTTGTGCTCGCCGCGACCGAGGTCGAGGTAGACGTAGTCCAGCGGCGATTGCAGGTATTTCGCCACGGCGCAGGCCTTGCGCGGCGCCAGCACATCCGACCAGTACAACTTCATGCGTGTCTCCCGATGATGCCCGTGGGCGTTTCGGGATGACGACGAATGGCGCGTCGGAAATTCGACACGCGCCGGAGGACGGAATCGGGATGGTGCGTCAGTCGCCGTCGTCGAGACGGCTGACCTCGAACACCAGCGCCTCGCACTGCGGGTCTTCCGTGCGGAAGAATGCCAGCCAGCGCGCCATGCCGGCGCCATCCATGGGAGCGGTCAGCGGCGGCAGGTCGCCGGGCAACTGCGCGATCGCCGAACGCAGCGCCGGCACGTCGGCACGGGCGAAGGCGGCATCGACGCGGGCGGCGGGCAACGGCTTCGCATAGGCGCGCGCGAGGAAGCTGCCGATGTCCAGCGGGCCGTCGGGCAGATCGTCCAGCTCGGCCATGGCCTGCTTCGCGGCGGCGTCTTCGTCGCGCGATTGCTGCTCCAGCCGGTCGATCTCCTCGTCGGACATCGCCGGTGCGGCGAAGTTGAAGACGGTCAGCGCCGCCAGTTCGGGATCGGCTTCGATGCGGTCGGCCAGCTCGTTCATCGCGATGCGCGACTGTTCTTCGCGCTGCGCCTCGGTCAGTCCGTCGTCCGCGGGCGGCGGGGCATGCGCCATGCTGTCGCGAATTTCGTCCATCGCCTGCTGCATCGCCAGCATCGGCAGGGCATTGGCGTGCAGCAGCAACCAGGAAAACTCGCGGCGATCCATCGTGGTCACAGCGCCGAGGCCGAAATCAGCAGGCTGCCGGCAAGCAGCAGCGGCGCCGGCCGCAGCAGCGAGGCGGCGCGCTGCAGGGCCGCGATGCCGACCTGGTTGATGCGGGACGTCATCGCCTGCAGGATCGCGCGGATCACCGCGTCGGTGAGCGCCGCCTCGTTGGCCACGTGGATCTCGGCCCAGCGCGCGGCCAGCCGCAGCAGGTACTTCAGGCGCTCACCCACTTCGCCGATCATCTTCACGCCGTCGCAGATGACGGCCGCGATCACGTCGACGCCGGTGACCGCGTCGTAGAAGCCGCGGGCGGCCACGCGCAGCACGTCCTCGAACAGGGTCAGCAGGGCGGCCAGCGTGTTGAGGGTGAGCTTCTTGAACCAGCTCATGCTGGAATCAGCCATCAGCGCCTGCGCCAGCTTGCTGTTGGAGTGGTCGCAGGACGCGGCCATGCCGCGCACGTCGCTCCAGTTCCTGGCGTCGCGGATGGTGTTTGCGTAGGCGTACATGTCGTGGTTGGCCAGCGCAATGCTGGAGCTGGGAGACTCCAGCGTGAAGTTGTTCGGCTCGGTATAGGGCGCCAGCACATGCTTGTAGGGATAGGTGGCGATCATCGTGATCGGATCGCGGTTGTGCGCGGTGCGGAAGATGTTTTCCTTGCCGATGCGCCGCTCGAACGCCTGGTGCGCATCGCGATAACCCACGCGCGGGCTGCCGAAGGTGTACAGCCGGACGGGACGATTCAGCGCGGCGTAGTGACCGGCGATCAGGGTCGCGATGGCGCCGCCCAGGCTGTGGCCGATGCAATGGATGACGTCGGCCGCCAGGATCGCGCCCTGTTCGCGCTGCAGCTGCGGCAGGATGCTGCCGAACGCGTTGGCAAAACCCTTGTGCACCCGGCCGAAGTCGCCGAAACCGGTATGGGCGAAGCGGAAATCCGTGCCGATGTCATACCAGCCCAGTTCGGGACGCGTGCCGCGGACGGCGATGACGGCGTGGCGCTGCCCGAACCGCTCGAAGTGCAACACGTAGCCGAAGCCCGACGCGGTATTCCAGCCGGTGTTGCCGCTGAACACCTGGCCCAGCTGTGCGCCGGGGAAACTCTTTCCGACCGAGCTGTTGGCGGGAAAGTCGCCCCGAGTCTTGCCCGAGCCCAGGACCAGGTCCTGCAGGTTGCCACGAGATTCGACGCCTGCCGTCGGCTGCTTCAGCGACCAGTCCTTCAATGCGAAATAGGCATTGAGGGCAATGTTGGCTGCCTCGGTCGGTGCCAGTGCGAAATCCGCCATGTTCCCCCTCCTTGAGTCTGGTGATTCGTTGCGTGGAAAGTGGCGCGGTCAGAACACGGCTGAAAGATCCAGTGACCAGACCATGCCATCGGGTTGCTTGTCGTTGCGCCGATCCCGGGTGCGGAGCCACAGCGTCTTGTCGATGACGGTCCAGTCGATCACGTTGCCGTCGTCGAGGCCGAGTTTGATGACTTCGAGGCCCTGCGGATGGTGTGGCGAGAACAGCATGATGTGGTCGTACTTGCGTACGTAGACCTCGGCGCGCAGGCGCAGCTGATCCGTGTGGTACAGCAGCAGCGCCCGATCGGGTCCGGCGCTGCGCGTTTCGAGCAGGCTGTCGGCATGGCTTGACGGGCCGTCATAGACGGAATACCCCGCGGAGACGGCGTCGGCAATTTTCCGGACCTGATGGGTCTCCCGGTTGTAGAGGGCGACGTATTCGGACGGGCGACTGGTCGAATAGCCCAGGCCCAGGGCCAGCCATGGCCCCGGCAGGCAGCCGACGTCGCGCGCGCTGGCGGTGATCCAGCTGCCCTGCGCAGGATCGAGCTGGACGGGAATGTTGCGTACGAAGGTCGGCGTGGCGTCGGAGGCCAGTTCCCAGAACTGCGGCAGCCGCACCTCGCCGGCGCCATTGACGATGGCCAGCGCCGGCAAGCCCGGCCGGCTCGTGACGCGGAAGGCGTCATGGACCGAGCCGGTAAAATCGGGGGACACGAAACGCGCATCCGGCGGCGTGCCGTCCACGCGTGCCTCGGTGCAGCCTTGATCGGCAGCTGCGGTCTGCTGCGGGAAGCTTGTCTCGCGCTTGAGCTGCGCGTGCAGCTCGGGCGCCACCGTCGAGGGCAGCGCCTCGGCTTTCTTCTTGAAGAGTCCGAACATTCCTGTACTCCCGCCGTCGCCGGCCATGTCGGGTTGGCAGCCTGTGACCAGCAGGCAGACGATCAGCAGCTTGCCCAGGGTTCGCCAGCTTCGCCCGGGCACTGCCCGTGCCGAGGCAGGCGGCGGCGTCATCGCCAGCGGGCGATGGGTGGAGTCGATCTTCGAGGGCTCAGGCCGTGGACGCATCTCGCCTCCCTGCGGTGGGTACTGGCGGCTGTTCCGCGGGAGATTAGCACGGGCGCGGGTCCTGCCAAGGCGGCCGGGCGGGGGCGGCGAGGGCACGCGGATTTTTCGACGCGAGGCGGCGCTTGCGGCATCATCGTTTGTCCGCATTACCGCTCGCGAAACCCGGCGAGGCCCCCCGATGACGATGAACCTGCTTGACCGACCGGTGTGGTCCAGCCTGACCTCGGCCCACGCGCCGCTGTCGATCGGCGATGAACTGGCGCGCCGTTACCAGCCGCTGGTCAATCGTTTCGCGTCCGCCCGCGACGACAGCCCGGCCGCGCTGGCGGCCCTGGCGGCGCTGCTGCAGCCCGCGGAGCAGGTGTTCATCCTGCAGGTGCCGGAGATCGCGATTCCCGCCGGGCTGGCGCCGGTCAAGCTGGCCCGCGGCGTGCAGATGGTGGCGCCGTCGCCGGTGGCGCCGCCGCCGACCGGCGACGACATCCTCGCGCTGCATGACGAGGACGCCGACGAGATGCTGGCGCTGGCGACCCTGACCGAGCCCGGTCCGTTCCTGCGCCAGACCCATCGCATGGGCAATTTCTTCGGCATCCGCGTCGACGGCCGGCTGGTGGCGATGGCGGGCGAGCGTTTCCGTTTCGCCGGTTACACCGAGGTCAGTGGCGTGTGCACGCATCCCGATTTTCGCGGCCACGGTTGCGCCGGGCGCTTGTCCCGGCATGTCGCCGCGGCCATCGCGGCGCGTGGCGAAACGGCCTTCCTGCATGCGTGGAAGAACAATGTGGCGGCGATCTCGCTGTACCAGACGCTGGGCTTCACGCTGCGCTGCGAAGTCAGCGTGGCCGTACTGGAGCGCCGGCAGGAGCCGTCGAAGGGTGGTTCCGGCTGAGGCCTGTTTTCGGACGATGACGTCTTTGGCCTGCGTCGGTGATCGTGTCACCGACGGACCAACACGCAAACGCCGGCGGACGGATCGAACGCATCGATCCGTCCGCCGGCCTGCCTTGCCTCACGGCATCTGCGGCAGTTCCTGCGGGCGCAGGTCGAACACCAGTACCTCGGCATTGTCGCCGGCGTCCAGCCGCAAGCTGCGCGCATGGCGCAGGCGCACGCCGTCACCGGCCTGCAGCTTCACGCCGTCCAGTTCGATGCTGCCGCGGGCCACGTGCACGTAGGCGTGGCGGTCGCCGTCCAGCGTCAGCGTGGCGCTTTCATCGCCATCGAACAGCCCGGCATACACCGAGGCATCCTGCTGGATGCGCAGCGACTCGTCGCGGCCGTCGGGCGAGATGATCAGGCGCAGGCGGCCGCGCTTGTCCGCGTCGGAGAAATGACGCTGCTGGTAGACCGGCGCGCCGCCGGCGTGCTCCGGCACGATCCAGATCTGCAGGAAGTGCACCGGCGCCTCGTCGGAGCCATTGAACTCGCTGTGCGTCACGCCGCTGCCGGCGCTCATCAGCTGCACGTCGCCCGGCTTGATCGCCGAGCCGGTGCCCATGCTGTCGCTGTGCGCCAAGGCGCCTTCCAGCACGTAGGAAAAGATCTCCATGTCGCGATGCGGATGCTTGCCGAAGCCCCGGCCCGGGGCCACCCGGTCCTCGTTGATCACGCGCAGGTCGGAGAAGCCGATCTGGCTGGGGTCCATGTAGCTGGCGAAGGAGAAGGTGTGGCGGGAATTCAGCCAGCCGTGGTCGGCGACGCCGCGATCGGCAGCCTTGCGTACTTGCATCATGGTGTTCTCCTCGTTGAGGGGCGCAGCTTCTGCTGCATCTGAAGCGGGATGTTAGAGTCGCCACGTGCTTCAATAAAGACGGTGAACTGCTTAATACTGTCAACCGGAGAGCGACAATGAGCCAGCTGGAGGACATGCGCATCTTTGCCGAAGCGGTGGAGGCGCAAAGCTTCACCGCGGCGGCCGAGCGGCTGGGGCTGTCCAAGCAGTTCGTCAGCAAGCGCATCGCCGCGCTGGAGAAACGGCTGGGCGCCCGGCTGCTGCTGCGCTCGACCCGGCAACTGCGTGCCACCGACCTGGGCCTGGCCTACTACGAGCGGGTCCGGCGCATCCTGGAGGAGGTCGATGCCGCCGAGCAGCTGATCACCAGCCAGACCGCCGCGCCCCGCGGCCTGTTGCGACTCAGCGCGCCGATGTCGTTCGCCACCCTGCATCTGGGCGCGCTGATTCCCGCGTTCATGCAGCGCCATCCCGAGGTCACGGTCGAGCTGGAACTCAACGACCGCACCGTCGACCTGATCGGCGAGGGCTATGACATGGCCGTGCGCATCGGCACGCTGGCCGACTCCAGCCTGATCGCGCGGCCGATCGCCACGGTGCAGCTGATCACCTGCGCCAGTCCCGACTATCTGCGCCGGCGCGGCACGCCGTCCGCGCCCGATGAACTGGCGGCGCATGCCTGCCTGACCTACGGTCATGCGTCGCGGATGGAATGGTCGTATCGCGTGGGCGAGCGGGTGCGCAAGGTGTCGGTAAGCGGGCCGATGCGCGCCAACAATGGCGAGATGCTGCGTGACGCCGCGATCGCCGGGCTGGGCATCACCAGCCTGCCGGATTTCATCGTGGTCGACGCGCTGGCCGATGGACGCCTGCTCGCCGTGCTGGAGGCGTTCCGGCCCGAGGGGTTCACCGTGCACGCGGTGTATCCGCAGCATCGCCAGTCCTCGCTGCTGGTGCGCGCGTTCAGCGACTTCCTGGTGGAACAATTCGGCGCGGCGGCGCCGCGGCGGTCATGAGCGCAGTTCGCGTCGCAGCACCTTGCCTACCGCGGTCTTGGGCAGGCTGTCGCGAAATTCGACCTGTTTCGGTTGCTTGTATGCGGTGAGATGCCGGCGGCAATGGGCGCGCAGGTCTTCCTCGCTCAGCGCCGGATCCTTGCGTACCACCACCAGCCGCACGGCCTCGCCGGTCTTCTCGTCCGGCATGCCGACCACGCCGGCTTCGAGCACGCCCGGATGCATCGCGACCACGTCTTCCACTTCGTTGGGAAACACGTTGAAGCCCGACACCAGGATCATGTCCTTGCGCCGATCGAGCAGGAAGTAATAGCCGTTCTCGTCGACGCGGGCGATGTCGCCGGTACGGAACCAGCCGCCCTCGAAAAAGGCCTCGCGCGTTTCGCCCGGCTGCTGCCAGTAGCCGGTGGTGAGGTGCGGGCCACGCGTGCAAAGTTCGCCCGGTTCGCCATCGGCCACCACGCGACCGTCGCTGTCGCGCAGGGTGATTTCCACCTCGGCCAGCGGCAGGCCGATCGAACCGACCGGGTTGTACGCGTCCCAGCGATTGAAGGTGATCGCGGCGCTGGTTTCGGACAGCCCATAGCCCTCGACCACCGTCATTCCGGTCAGCGCTTTCCAGCGTTCGGCGGTGCCGCTGCGCAGCGCCGTGCCGCCTTGCAGGCACAACTTGAGTCCGGACAGGTCGAGCCTGGCGAAGTCGGGCGAGTTGAGCAGGGCGTCGTACAGCGTATTGACGCCGGCGAAGGCTGCCGGCCTGACCCTGGCGAAGGTGGCCACCAGGCCGGGGATGTCGCGCGGGTTGGTGACCAGCACCGAATGGAGGCCGTGCGCCATGTTGTACAGGGCGTTGCTGTAAGCGGCGATGTGATACATCGGCAGGCAGACGATCACCGCGTCGGTGGCCGGGTCGAGCCGGTGTCCCAGCCATTGTTCGGCCGAAGCCACGTTGGCGACCAGGGCCGAGTGGGGCAGCACGGCGCCCTTGGACAGGCCGGTGGTGCCGCCGGTGTATTGCAGTTGCGCGGTGTCGGTCGCGCTGGCGCATGACTGCACGGCCGGCAGCCGCCGGCCTTCGGACAGCGCGCGGGGCCAGCGGATGGCGCCGTCGATATGGAACGGCGGGATCATCTTCCGGACATGCTTGAGCACCGCATCCACTAGCAGCGATTTCGGCCACGGCAGCATGTCGCCCACGCGGGTGGTGACGACGTGCCGGACCGTGGTGCCTTCCAGCGCCTCGGCGGCCACCGCGCCGAAGTTGTCCAGCACGATCAGCGCGGCAGCGGCCGAGTCGACCAGCTGGTGATGCAGTTCGCGGGCGGTGTACAGCGGGTTCACCAGTACCGCGACCAGGTCGGCGCGCAAGACCCCCAGCACGGCCACCGGAAACTGCAGCAGGTTGGGCAGCATGATCGCCACACGCTCGCCGCTGGCCAGTCCCAGGCCTTCGCGCAGATGGCTGGCGAGCAGGCCGCTCAGGCGGTCGATCTCGCCGAAACTCAGGCTGTGCCCGAGGTTGCTGAAGGCCGGGCGCCCGGCGTGGCGCCGGCATGCATCGATCAGCATCTGCGGCAGGGTCTGGCTGCTGTCGAAGGCGGCACTGGCGACGTTGGGGAAATCGGCCCGGCTCAGCGCCGATGGCACATGCTTGCCGAATGGTTTGAGCACTTCAGCGTCCCCCGCCGTGATTGCCGATGCCACATCTCCCCGCTGGCGATACCTTACGATGGTCCTGGCGGTTGTCACAGGGCTGCCACCTCGCCCGCCGGGCTGTCAGCAGGGCAGAGCGTGGCCGACCTGCGTTCGCTTGCCGATGGAAGACGATTGCGCCGGTGCGGCCTGGTAGGACCGGGGCGATCGGTACATCGGGTACAGCGAGCGCTCCTCGCGGGTGAAGCAATGGCGGAGCAGGTCCTCGATCAGGGCCAGTTCGTCGAGAAATTCGTCCCGTCTTTCCTCGCTGATGCCGGCCTCCTGGCAACGGCTGAGGAAGCGCGTGGTCTGGCGCGAGATCTCGCCGGTTTCCCGGCGCATATGGCGCATGAATTCCAGGCCTTCGGGGTCCGACTTCAGGCAGCGGCCCAGGTAGGTATACAGGCGCAGGTTCTTGTCCAGCATATGTTCGTTGAACAGCAGGCGGAATCGGTACAGGCACCTTTCCGCCTCGTCGAACTTCGACGCCCGCGCCGCGCTGCCGCCAAGCGCCAGCAGGTCCATCAGGCTGACCGCATGGCCGCACAGGCGCTCGACGAGCCGACTGTCGTAATGGAGCTGGGTACCGGGGGCCACCTGCTGTTCCGCGAGGTGATCCTCCAGCGATACCTCGGGTCCTGCACGCTGCTGTTTTTTTCCGAAGAAGTTCATGGCCTGGTCTCCCTGCTGGATTGCGCTGGTGCCGTTCCACCCGACCCTGTCGCCCCGGACCATCAGCAAGCCCCGGACGATGCAAGACAAAACCCGCTTCCTTTCGACCGCCTTCCGCTGGTGCCGGCGGCGGTGCCTGCATGAGTCCTGAAGCAGAATGTGTGCCATGTGGCGGAAAGTGGCGAAGCCCGCGCCGGCAGGCCATGGGATCTGCTGCGACAGGGCCGCTGGCGGTGCGGCCCGGCGTCAACCGGCGGGCAGGTCGGGACGATTTGTGACACTGCGTGGCACGCGCGGCACCGCCGGCCGAACAGTGGTGATAGTTTTGTCCATTCACCTGCCTGCCGGAGTTCCCCATGCCCGTTTCCACCCCCACCTGGTCACGCCCCCGACGCACGCTGGCCGCGCTCGCCGCCGCCGTGATGCTGGCCCTGGCCGCCACGGCCGCGCCGGCGCAGACGATCGGCGCTGACCAGGTGCCGCCGCCGCAGGACACGCCGTATCCGGGCACCATCGCGCTGCATGTCGATGCCAGCGACACGGTGCAGGGCATCTTCCGGGTACGCGAGACGATCCCCGTCGCGGCCGGTCCGCTGACCCTGCTGTATCCGCAATGGATTCCCGGCGACCATTCTCCGAGCGGCCCGATCGCCATGCTGGCCGGGCTCAGGATCACCGCCGACGGCAAACCGGTGCCATGGAAGCGCGACAAGTACAACGTGTTCGCGTTCCATCTCGACGTGCCGGCCGGCGTGACCCGCCTGGAGGTGGCATTCGAATACATGTCCCCGCGCGACGGCGGCTTCGAGATCACCGACCGCATGATGGACATGGAATGGAGCAAGATGGCGCTGTATCCGGCCGGGCACTTCTCGCGCGCGATCACCTTCGCCCCCAGCGTGACGCTGGCCCATGGCTGGCAGATGGGCACGGCGCTGGAGACGGCCTCGCAGTCGGGCGACACCACCACCTTCAAGCCGGTGACGTTCAACAACCTGGTCGATTCGCCTATCTACGCCGGGCAATATTTCAAACGGGTCGACCTCAACCCGGGCGGCGCCGCGCCGGTGCACCTGGACATCGTCGCCGATGCGCCGAAGTACCTGGAAATGTCGCCCGAGCAGCTCAAGGCGCATCGCGCCCTGGTCACCCAGGCGGTGAGCCTGTTCGGCTCGCATCACTACGACCACTACGACTTCCTGTTCTCGCTGTCCGACGTGCTCGGCGGCAACGGCACCGAGCATCACCAGTCCAGCGAGAACGGCCTGGGCGCCGACTATTTCACCGCCTGGGACAGCAACGCGCCGGAGCGTGACCTGCTGGCGCACGAGTACGCCCATTCGTGGAACGGCAAGTTCCGCCGCCCCGCCGACCTGTGGACGCCGAACTTCAACGTGCCGATGGGCGATTCGCTGCTATGGGTCTACGAAGGCCAGACCCAATACTGGGGTTACGTGCTCACCGCGCGCTCGGGCATGTGGACGGCGCAGCAGTTCCGCGACGGTCTGGCGATGGTCGCCGCGAACTACGATCGCAACCGCCCCGGCTTCCAGTGGCGCACGCTGGAGGACACCACCAACGACGCCACCGCGGCGCATCGTTCCAGCCTGCCGTATCGCAGCTGGCAGATGAGCGAGGACTACTACAGCGGCGGCCAGATGCTGTGGCTGGCGGTGGATGCGCGGATTCGCTCGCTCACCCACGACGGCAAGTCGCTGGATGATTTCGCCCATGCGTTCTTCGGCGTCGACAACGGCAGCTACGTGACCCGGCCCTACACTTTCGACGACGTGGTGGCGACGTTGAACGGCGTGGCGAAGGACGATTGGGCCAGCTTCCTGCACGCGCGCGTCGACACGCTGAATCCGCCGCTGGCCGGCGGCCTCGAAGCCACCGGCTGGAAGCTGGTCTACACCGACCAGCCCACGGCATTCGAAAAGCAGTACAACTCGCGGCCCGAGCCCGCGCGCCACCTGTACAACTTCGCCTGGTCGATCGGCCTGACCATGAATGACAAGGGCGAGGTCAACGACGTGCGCTGGAATGGCCCCGCGTTCAGGGCCGGCGTCAGCACCGGTGCCACGCTGGAAGCGGTGAACGGCCAGGCCTATTCGAAAGAGGTGCTGAAGGAAGCGATCGCCGCGGCGAAAGGCAGCAAGGCGCCGATCCAGCTGCTGCTGAAATACCAGGGCGGCTATCGCACCGTGCCGGTGGACTACCACGACGGCATGCAGTACCCGCACCTGCAGCGCATCGAGGGCACGCCGGATTATCTGAGCCGGATCATCGCGGCGCGGAAGTAGGCAAGCTTGGGGCGGAACGAAGTTCCTGCTTCGTTCCGCGCCGGTCATTCATCAGTCCGGAATCACATGCCGCTGTTGCCGGCACCCTCGATCGCCTTCACCGCCTTGAGCGTCTCTTCGACGTGCTTGTTGGGGCTGAGGTCGGAGTAGACGTAGGTGATCTTGCCGGACGGCGCGATCACGTACGAGGTGCGGTCGGACCAGCCCGGGCGCATCAGCAAGGTGGCGTCGTATTGCTTGGCGATCTTCGCGCCCGCATCGGCGGCGACCGGGAACTTGCCGCCGCAGTGTTCGGTTTCCTTCGAGAACGCGGCCAGCTGGTCGAGGTTGCCGGCGGTGACACCGATCACCGTGGCGTGCTCGGCCTTGAACTTGTCGATCGCCTCGGAAAACAGGTGCGCCTCGACGTTGCAGCCGGAGGTGTGCGGCGCGGGGAAGAAGTACACCACCACCGGGCCTTTCTTCAGTGCATCGGCCAGATCGAAGGTGAACGGCTGGCCGGCCAGGTAGGCGGGTGCGCTGAATTCCGGTGCCTGGGTGCCCGCTTTCAGGGCGGCGAAGGCCGGCATCGCGACGGTGGCGCCGCCGAGCAGGGCAAGCGTGGCGAATTTCATCAGTGGCTTCATGGGGGACTCCGGGGTGGGGGCGGGACGCCAATGTACCTGTATACGCCGGAACGGGGCAGGTGGATGTACGCATGCCGTCCTGGTTCGGCCGGGCGCACGCTGCCTGCTCAGCACGGTCGCGCTGCGCGGGTCTCGTCGATCATGTTCATGGGCTGCCCCTTTGCAGGCAGCGCAGGAATCATCGGTCAGTTGCAGGATGCTGTCCGCCATGTCCCTGCGCCGGATCTTCGTAATGTGCATGATGTCGTCGCCGGCCACTCAACCTGCCTCGGTGCCATCGCCGACGAGCGGCTTGCTTGCCGAGACCAGCGTGGTCGGCATCCACGGGCCACCCCACCACATGCGCCAGCCCAGCGAACGCCGTTCGGCACGGATGCCCATGGCTTCGAGATGCCTGCGGTACTGGCCGCCTTTCGAGATGTCGGCGATCAGCAACTGTCCGCCGGGACGCAGCACCCGCCACGCCTCGTCGATCGCCTGGTCGCGCCCCGCGGCGTCGCCGATGTTGTGGATCGCCACGCTGGAAACCACCAGGTCGAAGCTGGCGTCGGCGAATGGCAGGGCGCGCATGTCGGCGGTTTTCAGCTCGACGCGGTCGGCCACGCCTTCGGCTTCGGCATTGCGGGCGGTGACATCGATGCCGTTGCCCGACTGGTCCTTGCTGCTCCAGATATCGATGCCGGTGGCCCGCCCGCGCGGGACGTGATCCGCCGCCATCAGCAGGACGGCGCCGCGACCACAGCCGATGTCAAGCACCTGTTCGTCGCCGCGCCATTGGCGCGCGTCGAGCAGGTTACGCCACACCGCGAATTTCCCGCGCAAGGTGGTGTGCATGTAGATGGCCAGAAGAAGCGCCACCAGGCCCGCGCTGAACCACCAGCCCCGCAGGGGCGTGAAGGCGATCACGCCCAGGCAGGCCAGCAGGCCCACGGCCATCAGCGCGGGAACATAGGGCGCGTCGATCCCGTAACGACCACGACGAGAAGTGTTCAAGTTCGCTCCTGTCAGCCTCGAATGGACGGAGTCTTGCGTCGCCGCCGCGGGGAAACCAGTGACGCGTGTCATGCCCGTCGCCTGCACGCAAGGCAGTCGGCGTGCCGCTGCCATTCGCGGAGGTTCTAGAATGGCCGGGTTCTCGCCCGTCGCGACTCATCGCGACGCGGTTTCTCCGCCATCTTTCGGTCCGGTGCGGGCACCGCTCGCCGGTCATCAGGAGTGTCATGCGTTCGACTATCTGCCTGCGTCTGCTGTGCCTCGTGTCGTGCTGGGCGGTGGCGTGGCCCTTGCTGGCCAGCGAAACGCCGTCGGTCGGTCAGCAGCGCGAAGACGTGCTGTTCTGGAGCCAGGCCGAACACACGGCGCGCTTTCCGCGCATGTACGAAATCTTCCCCGCCGACCGCGTGGATCACGGCGCGCACGTGCATGCCTTGCCGCAGGGCGCCGCACTGACGCCTCAGTGGAAAGACGGCTCGTCCACACTGGCCGGCTACATGACGACGCACCATCTGGCCGGCGTGATGGTGCTGCAGCATGGCCGCATCCGCCTGCAGCGCCATGCGCCGGGTTTCGATGACGGCACGCGCTGGACCTCGTTCTCGGTGGCCAAGTCGGTCACCTCGACCCTGCTGGGCATCGCCTTGCGCCGGGGCGACATCCACGGCATGGACGATACGCTGGACACTTACATCCCCCAACTGCGCGACAGCGCCTATGCCAAGGTCACCGTGGAGCAGTTGTTGACGATGACCTCCGGCGTGCGCTGGAACGAGGATTACGCCGACCCGCATTCCGACGTGGCGCAGATGTATCGCGCCGCCTGCGAGAACGGCCAGGCGCACGTGATCTCGTACCTGGCCAAGTTGCCGCGCGCGTATCCGGCCGGCACGCACTGGAACTACAACACCGCCGAGACCGACCTGCTCGGCATCCTGGTCCAGCGCGCCACGAAGCAGTCGCTGGCGGCGTATTTGTCGCAGGCGATCTGGAAGCCCTACGGCATGGCGTCCGACGCGTACTGGCTGAAGGACGAATGCGACGGCAGCGACACCGGCGGCAGCGGCTTGTCCGCCACGCTGGCCGACTACGCCCGGATCGGCCAGTTCATGCTCGATGGCGGCAAGATCGGCGGCCAGCCGGTGATCGCCGAGGCATGGATGCACGGCGCCATGCGCAAGCAGCAGGACGTGGACAGCCCCGGCCATGGCTACGGCTACCTGTGGTGGACCGACACCGACGGCAGCTATGCGGCGATCGGCATCTACGGCCAGATGGTCTACGTCGATCCGGCGCGCCAGCTGGTCATCGTGCAGGTCGGCGCGTGGCCGCAGGCGACCTCGAAGGAACTGGTCGCCGCGCGTCGCGACTTCGTCGACGCGGTGAAGCGCGCCGTCGACGGCGGACCCACCCGCTGACGATTCTAACGCCGCGTGGCCAGCACGCCGTCCAGCGCGAGCTCGGCCCTGAAGCCGGCTTTCTCCAGCCGCTTCTGCACTTCGCGGGGCACGTCGCGGCCGCTGGTCAGCTTGTTCGGGCTGCCGGTGTAATGGAACAGTCGACCGCCACGGCGCAGCACGCGCGCCAGCTGGTCGTAGAACGCCTGCGAATACAGCTCGCCGGCGATGCCGAAGCGCGGCGGATCGTGCAGCAGCGCATCCACCGAGGCGTCGGCGATCTGCGTGATCGCCTGCGCCACGTCGGCATGGGTCAGTTGCAGACGGCCGCCGCTGGCGGGCGATTGCGGATCGGGCGACCACGGGTTCAGCGTGCGCAGCCACAGCACGTCGGCGTTCTTCTCGAACGAGTGGATGCGCGCCACGCCCGCTTCCAGGCAGCACGCCGCGAAATAGCCCAGCCCGCCGCAGGTATCCAGCACCACCTTGCCGCGCGGTTCGACCAGGGCCACCTTGCGGCGGGCGTCGTCGAACGGTGATTCCTTCGACGTCGGCAGCATCTTGATGCCGTCGATCTCGAAGGTCGGTGCGCCCCATTCGGTGGGCACCAGCTTGATCAGCGAGTTGGCGTAGCGCGCCACCGGGGCGAAGTCGTCGCCGTCCCAGTGATAAATCGTGCGGTCCTTCAGCCGTTCCGGATAGGGATAACGCAGGCCACCGCGTTGCCAGGCCTCGGGCTCCAGCGCGACCGCCTCGCTGCTGACGCCAAGGTCCAGCGAGCCCACCCATTCACCGGCGCCGGCAGCGCGTGCCGCCAGCAGGGCTTCGGCGGTGGAGCGCGTGAGCAGGGGGCCGGAATAGTGCGACACGGTGGGCGATCTCCTTGGGCGACGACAGCACGCGGAACGGGGCGAAGGGGCGGCATCGTAACCCGGCGGCGAACGCGGCGCCCGTGCGAACCGCGCGGGCTGCGGCCGCTGGCCGGCAGCTCGCCCGGACTCGCTCACATGAAGCAGTCACCTCTCAGAGCTTGTGAAGAAAACCACTTCCTGTGGTTTTCTTCTATCGCACGTCCGGTACATGCCCGGACGTGCTCACGCGAATCAGTCACTTGCGTGACCGATCCGCGCCCGGCCATCCATGGCCGGACTTCGAGGTTGAAAAACTCACAACCTCTCAGCGCGACGAAGCGGCGATCTGCGAAGGGCTCATGCCCAGCAGGCGGCGCATGCAGCGGGCCATGTGGCTGGGATGGGCGAAGCCGGCTTCCAGCGCGATGTCGGTCAGGCTGGCGCGGCCTTCGAGCAGTCGCGTTCGCGCACGCTCCACGCGCCGTTCCAGCACGAAACGATGGGCCGGCATGCCCACGGCCTGGCGGAACAGCGGCTTGAAGTGCGACAGGCTGAAGCCCGCCACGCCGGCCAGCTCGGCGAGCGTGAGGTCCTGGTCGAGATTCGCCTCGATGTACTCGATCACGTGGCGCAGCCGCCACGCCGGCAGCGCGCGACCCGGGGATGGAGCCGGCCTGCGCGATTGCAGGGCGAGCAGACGCGCGGCCAGCGCCGCGGCGAGGCTGTCGGCGAACAGGCGGCCACCCGGATGGGCGTCCTGATCCTCGGCCTGCATCATCCAGCCGATCCGTTCGACCTGGGGATCGCGGATGTGGATCGACGGCGCCAGCCCGGCGTCCTGCGATGCCAGCCCCATCGCGTCGGCGGTATCCCCCAGCAGTGCCGGGGTCAGCCGCAGCAGCAGCGATCGGGCGGGGCATGTCAGCGTCCAGCGCGTGCTCGAACCGGCGGGGACGACGCAGAACTGGCCATGGATGCGCGTGCCGCGCCGTTCGTGCCGGCCCATGCGGTAACTGACCGGCACCGGGTCGCCCAGATGCAGGCAGAGCACGTGGCGATCGTCCAGCGGCGAATCGAACCGGCCCGACGGCACCGGTGAGGTGAGCACGTCGAGCAGCGGCATGCGGTTCGGGCTGCTGCCCGACAGCAGCGGTGCCGGTGGCGCGGGATAGCAGGCGGGGCGATCGCTCATCGGCGCATCCTCGCGACGGCGCGGGGTTCTGCACAAGTGCCGAAAATCATCCTTCCGTGTCCGCCAGCGGCCGTTTGTGCGCGCCCGATTCGCGGCGAGGCGTCAGCATGTTCCCGTCGCAGCAGCGCATGGCAAGGAGATCGAAATGAAGCGCAGGCAATTCCTGCAGTTGACCGGGGCGGCGTTGGCCGGCGGTGTCGCCGGTGTGTGCATGGCGCGCACGGACATCGCCCGGATCGCCTCGGCCGTGGCGATGCGGCCGACCGACGCGGCCACATTCGGCAGGGCGCGGCGTTTCGCCGAACTGCCATGTGGCCGGATCGCCTACGTCGAGCGTGGCGCGGGCGAGGCGGCGCTGTTCCTGCATGGCGCGCCGTTGAACGGTTTTCAATGGCGCGGCGCGCTCGATCGGCTGTCCGCCCATCGGCGCTGCATCGCGCCGGACTTCATGGGGCTGGGCTATTCTCAGGTTCCCGCGGGGCAGTCGCTGGCGGCCGATGCCCAGGCCGGCATGCTCGCCGCGCTGCTCGATGCGCTGGCGGTCGGCAAGGTCGACATCGTGGCCAGCGACAGCGGCGGCGCGGTGGCCCAGCTCTTCCTGGTTCGCCATCCCGAGCGCGTGCGCAGCCTGCTGCTGACGAACTGCGATGTCGAACCGGACAGTCCGCCGGCCGGGGTGATGCCGGCGATCGAGATGGCGCGCGCGGGCACGCTGGCAGAGGCCACGGCCCGATGGCTCACCGACAAGGCGCTGGCGCGCTCGACGTTCGGCGCGGCCGTCTATCGTGATCCGGCCCGCCTTGCCGACGAGACCATCGAGTATTACGTCACGCCGCTGGTGAGTTCGCCGCTGCGCCGGGCGCAGTACGAGGCGTTCCACATCGCGCTGGCGCCCAATCCGCTGGCCGGCATCAAGGCCGCGCTCAGGCGCAGCGCGGTACCGGTGCGCATCGTCTGGGGCGCTGCCGACCAGGTCTTCGCGCTGGCGGATGCCGAGTATCTGGACCACACCTTCCCGCAGTCGCGCGGCGTTCGCCGCGTGCCGGGCGCAAAGCTGTTCTTTCCCGAAGAGTTCCCCGACCTCGTCGCCGAAGAGGCGCGACGCCTGTGGGGTATCGGCTGATGGAATGGCTTCCCGTTTCCTGCCTGTCCCGCCCAAACCGATGGAGTCTGCGTACCGTGCGATCGATCATCCTGTTGTCCGCCTTGATGTCCGGCCTGTGCCTGGGCCAGCCTGCCGCCGCCGCGCCATCACGCGATGACGCCAGCAGCATCGACCACGTTCTGCTGTGGGGGCGCAGCATCGACCAGGTCAGCGCGGTGATGACCGTCAAGCTGGGTTTCCAGGTCCGCCCGGGGCGCAATCCCGACGGCGTGGCCAATCGCTATGTGCGGATGTCCGACGGAAGCTATGTCGAGCTGGAGGGCATCACCCGGCCGGATGCGCGGATGGACCCGGGCATGCGCACGGATCAGGTCGCGCTGCGTGGTGGCCCGGGCGCCCGCACCTTCGGCTTGCGTTCGTCGACGCTCGATCGGGAGCGCGTGTCGCTGCGCCAGCGCGGCTTCGCCCCGACGGAGATTTTCTCGGCAGCGCCGAATGATCCCGACGGCGACGGGCCCTCGGCGCCACCGCGCTGGCGGCTGTTCGCATTCGAGCGCCAGCCGCTTTCGAGCAACCTGTTCTTCATCGACTACGCCGCAGGCAGACCCACGCCGACCCGCGTCGCCGACGCGCGGAGCGCGCGCGTGCATCCCAATGGCGCGCGCGGGCTGTCCGCGATCTGGCTGCTTTCGTCGAACGCCGAGGCGGACCGGCAGCAACTGGCCGCGATGGGTTTTGCCGGCGCCACGCCGGTGAGCGTGGCCCAGGTGGGGGCGCGCGGGTATTGCGTGCCGATCCATCGCAAGCGCGTTCTGGTGTTGCAGCCGGATGGCGCGGGGATCGCTGCCGACGCGCTGCGCAGCGGTGGGCCGCAAGTGCTCGGGATCAGCGTGGCCGTGGCGGACATCGCGAGCGCAAGGCGGCACGTCGAGCGCGGATACGAAAAGCCGCTGGCCGGCTATCAGGGCCTGCTGGGGCCGTCCTTCCTGGCGCCAACGCGGGAGGATCTCGGGCTGCTGGTCGAATTCCACGCTGGGTCCGGCGTCGCCGCAACCTCGCCCTGCGGCGGCTGATCACGCGGGAAGCATGGCCGTCCTGTCGATCCGGCCGCGCCTCGTTCGTCGCCATGGCAGGAGCGCGGTTTGCCGCGCGACCGCAGCCTTCCCACAGGAGATGACGATGCGATTTCTTTCGATGATCCGGATCAACGAGAACAGCGGGCAGCGGCCCAGCGAGCAGCTGATGGCCGACATGGGCAAGCTGATGGCGGAAATGACCGCGGCCGGCAGCCTGCTGGACACGGCAGGCCTGCGGCCCACGGCGGAAGGCGTACGCGTGCGCCTGTCGCAGGGCCGGCAGACCACCACGGACGGCCCGTTCGCCGAAACCAAGGAAGTGATCGGAGGCTACGCGATGCTGCAGGCCGATTCGATGGAGCAGGCGCTGGCGCTGACCCGGCGCTTCCTCGACGTGCACGGCAGCGATTGGGAAATCGAGTGCGAAGTGCGCCAGGTCGACGAGGACTGCTCACCGCAGCGATGAGCCGGTGCGGCCGCCGGGGACCCGCGGTGGCCAGGGATCGCCGGGCCGGCTCAGGCCCGGTCGATCTTGTCCCCCTGATCAGTCCGCCTTGACCAGTTCCACGCGGCGATTCTTCGCCCGTCCTTCCTCGCTGCGGTTGTCGGCCACGGGGCGCTCCTGGCCGAAGCCGGCGGCGCCGAGTCGCTCGGCTGGCACGCCGGCCTGCACGATGGCGTCCATCACGCTGTTCGCGCGGGCTTCGGACAGCGCCTTGTTGGAGGCGGCGTCGCCCACGTTGTCGGTATGGCCTTCCACACGGAGCTTCAGCGCGGGCGAAGCCTTCATCATCATCGCGACCTGCTGCATGGTGGCCAGGTCGTCGGGTTCCAGCACTGCCTTGCCGGTGTCGAAGTTCACGTGCAGGGTGATGAAGCCGTTCTTGTCGAGTTCGTCGCGCAACTGGTTGGCGGTCACCGCCTGCGCCATCGCCGCCACTTCGGTGACCACCAGCAGGTAATCCTGGGTGGGCGCGCCGTAGATGTCCGGCACCAGCTTGACCCACACGTCCTTGCCGCCGGTGTGCACCTTCAGCGTGGTCTCGCCGCCATCGCCCTCGCTGGGCAGGCGTTCGTAGGCCACCTCGCCACCGATCTGCCTGATCGCGTTCTGGTAGTTGCGGATGATCTGCAGCGGGCTGGCCTGGGTCTCGGGACTGCCGTAGAAGTAGCGCAGGCTGGTGGTGTCGCCTTCCACGGTTTGCGTGGTGGCGTTGTCGCCCTTGCCGACCTTGAACTCGGTGGCGTTGTAGGCCTTGCTGTATTCGCTGATGTACGAACCCGGATAGCGGGTGAGCAGGGGGTGATCCTTCGAACCGGCGATATCGTCGCCGGCGACTGCAAGCAGGGGCAGGGCAAGGCTGAGCGCGAACATGAAGACACGGACGATCCGATTCATGGCGGGCACCGGCAGTGGCAGGTGGCGGCATGATGCGCCCGATCGGCTGGCCGGGGGAAGCTGGGCGGAGGGCGGTGTCAGGCCGTGTCGGCGTGCTCCGGTCGGCCGTACCCGGCCTGGTCCAGACAGTCGCGCAATTGCCGCAATGCAGGCAGCAGCTGCTCGGGTTCGCGCAGGGCCTTGCGCGCCGCGCCGATGCTTCGGCGCACCTCGACCGGCGGCGCCGTGCCTTGTTCCAGCAGGACGATGGCCGGGTCGATGCAGGCGTGCAGGGCGTCGATCCAGTCCGCGGGTTGCGCTGCCTCGCCTCGGCGCACGGCCCATCGGCTGGCCCTGAATGCCGAGGCGATCTGTGCGACCTGCGCCCACGCCGCCAGCACCTCGCCTCGCGTCCGCGGCGGCGTGGCCGGGTCGAAGGCGTCGCCGAGCACGGCCAGCGCATCGGCGATGCGCCGGCGCAGCACGTTGCGCGAACGCACCGGGTAGACCAGCCAGGCGGCGGCCACGCCGATCACCGCGCCGATCACGATTTCCTGCAGGCGCAGCCCCAGGTCATGGCTGGCCGAGCGGCCCTCGAAACCCTGCAGCAAGGCCAGCGCCAGGGTGATGAACAGCGCCCACCAGGCGTAGCCGAGCGGACGCAGCCAGATGCCGAAGAACACCGCGGCGAGGATCAGCGCGACGGTGGCGCCATCGTGGCTGCCCAGGTGCACGCTGAAGCCCAGCGCCAGCACGGTGCCGAACGCGGCGCCGAGCACGCGCAGCACGCTCTTGTACGCCACATCCAGCCGTCCGCGGTTGCCGCTGTTGACGATGAAGGCGGTCAGCACGATCCATGCCCAGCGCTGTGCGAAGAAGGTGTAGCCGACGACGAACGACAGCGCCAGCGCCACGGCCATCTGGATGGCCATGCGCGTGCTCGCGATCGGCCGCAGCGAGCTCTCGTGCGCGGGCGCAATCGCGATCGTGGTGGTCGCTGCCTGCACGGGCGGCAGCGCGTGCAGCCGCCGCGCCAGCGCGTGGAAGGCCGCCACCCAGCCCAGCGCCAGCAGCGCCACGACGATCGGCACCAGCGCCGCCATCAGCGGTCCCAGCCGCTGGCTCGGTACATGCGGCGTGGTCAGGATCACCACGAACGGCAACGCGATCAGCGAGCCGGCGCGGCGCGTCATCGGGCCAAACCGGCGCAGCCAGATCGACACGAACATGCCGGCCACGAAGACGAGGGCGCCCAGCCACGGCGCGTGCAGCAGCAACATGCCCGCCGCGGTTGCCAGCAGGCCGACGATCGGCAGTGCCACCGCCGCTTCCAGCCGGCCGCGCAGGTCGCGATCCAGATGGCTGCGCGCGAACGACAGGCACAACACCACGGCCAGCACGGCAGGACCGGGTTCGGCATCGATCGCCATGGCGCAGCCGAGGGTGGTCAGCATCGCCAGCATGGTCACGACCGCCTCCCTTCCGGCGCGACCGAACGCGGAGGTGGCGGCATCGAAGGCGATGCGGGCGGTGGTCGGTGTTTGGTCGGCGGGCGTCATCCGGGCATAGGGTAGTCGAGCCGGCGGGCGACGCGGGGCGTCGCGGCGGCGTGGCTCAGTGCGCGGGCAGGGTGTAGCTGAAGTCGTAGTCGTGCCGACCATCGGCGATGGTGATCGTCATGGAGCCGTCGAGGCCAACCAGCTCGCCGGTGCCGGAGCCGGGCACCACCACCACGGTCCATTCCCGCGGCGTGCCAGCGACCATCAGGGCGCGGTGCACCAGCGCGAAACTGCCGCTGCGGCCGTGCAGTTTGCCGCTGACTGTCTCCAGCGCCACGTAGGCGCCGGACGTGCTGCCGTCGCCGGCGGCCAGCATCTCGCCCTGGCTGGTGGCGTCCAGATCGCCGTGGAACTGCTTGTCCAGCGACAGTCGCGCCAGGCCCGAGGCTTTGGCCTGGGGATTGTCGGGCGTCTGCGGGGAAACCTTGACGTCGAAATGGCCGGTGGCGTGCATGGTGACGGGCTCCGTGTGGGTTTGTGCGAGCGCTGCGGCAGGCAGCGAAACGGCGAGGGCAAGCAGGAGTCGTGCGGCGCTTTTCATGGGAGACTCCTGGGTGATGTCACGTGCCGACAATGAAAGCACGGTTGGGGACGCGATGATTGTAAAAACGCGACAGGCGCGTGCCACCTCTTGCGGACGACGCGGATGAACGGCGGCGTCGGCAAGGCCCGTGGCGTGCTGCGTCCGGCGCCAGGCGCGCCGTCGACGGGCCTGTTCCACCACGCCCGCATCGCGCCACCGCCGGCGCTGGCCGGCGTGGTGCAGCATTACTGGATCGTGCGCTGGGATCTGCAGGGCGGCCCGCCGCAGCTGCGCGAAACGCTGCCGCACCCGAACGTGCACCTGGCATGCGAGGCTGCCGGCAACCGCATCCATGGTATCCACACCGGCCGCTTCAGCACCGTGCTGGAAGGCTGCGGCGGCGTGTTCGGGGTGAAGTTCCGTCCCGGCGGTTTCCACGGCTTCCTGCGGCAACCGGTATCCGTGTTGCGCAATCGCTCGATCGCGCCGGAACAGGTGTTCGGCACCGTCGCCGCCGAACTGGCGACGATCACGCAGGCGTCGCCGGACGATGAACACATGGTGTCGCTGGCCAGCGACTTCCTGGTCACCCGTCTGCCGCCTCCCGATGCCCAGGCGCTGCGCGTGGGCGAGATGGTGGACGCCATCGCCATCGACCGCAGCCTGCGCACCCTCGACGACCTGGCGACCCGCTGTAGCATCACGCCGCGCACCCTGCAACGCCTGTTCAACCAGTACGTGGGCATCGGCCCGAAGTGGGTGATCAACCGCTACCGCATGCACGAAGCACTCGAACGCGTCGACGCGGGCAAGCCGATGGACTGGACGCAACTGGCGCTGGACCTGGGCTACTTCGACCAGGCCCACTTCATCCGCGACTTCAAGGCGCTGGTGGGGTGTTCGCCGGTGGGGTATGCGCGGCGCGGGCAGTCGGGTTGAGGTCGCGTCGGCGCGATGCAAATTCCCTCCTGTCCAGAACGCTGCCAGCATCCGACCCCATCGTTGGTTTGCAGGACTTGTTCGCTTGACCAGGCTTGGCTGAAAGCTGAGCATCGATTGCACATGCCCTGATATGAGGTTTGCCAAGCACTGGCATCCATGAACCCTGTTTCGTCGTGCCCCATTTGCAAGAAAGCCATCCATCCCTCTTTGGTTGACTGCCTGCCACGTAACGCAAATCTTTGGCCATACAGGTGCGAGCATTGCTCCGCATTACTTGCTGTAAGCGGCCGGACAAAGTTTAGACTCTTTGCCGCCCTTGCCATTGGTGGCATGACATCGGTCGTGGTTCTTGACTACATTGGCAGCGCTCTGGTGGCTGCTGGCTACGTCCGTTCGCCACCGCTACCGGCGATGTGCGTCCTTTATGGGGTATACAGCATCGTATTTTCCTTTGCGCTTGCTCGACTGGCCCGGCGCACTTCGGAATGGGTGCCCGCTTCCGAATGAATATTGCGTAGTCGGCCAATACCTCGTTTGCGGCGAACGAATTCGCCGCCGTCCAACTCAAGCGTTGAACCTGCCATGCAAAGCGTCTCTTCGGAAACATTGGCTGAAGTTGCCGCTTTGGCAGCTGCGTCCGGCTCCACTGAATCATGCGAAGCGGCAGTGAGTCAGCTTCTCGGAGACCCAGCCCTCGCGCGCCGGGCGCTGGATTGGCTGCCCGAGGCGTTCGGTCTTGTCCTGATCGCTCACATCGAGCCCAGCCTGGAGCTTCCAACGACGTTTTTGGCGAGGGGGCATGGCGGTGAGTGGATCGAGCTTGCGCTGGCAGTCGATCCGCTTTTCGCTCAATGCCTTCAGCTGGCCAGCGTGGTCTTTCATAACGGGCCGCGTGAACTCTTTGAGCGTCTGGCGCTTGCCAGCTCGGTTCATGCGGCCGTGAATGACGCACTCAACCACGGAGTCAGTCTGAAAAATGGCAGACTTCATCCAATCCGCATGTTGGGTTTGTCCGCGGAGACGTATGACGGGGCCTGAGCATTTTTGAGGGACTTTCGGCGGTCCTGGGAGCACGGTTTTTCTACAATCCTGTCAGAGCGCACGATGAAACTCTTTCTACGCCTCACATTCGGCATCGTGGTTCTTTTGCTTGTCAGCAGCTGCGTCAAGCCACGCCCTGACCAGATCTATCGCGGCACGTACTTCTACAATTTCGAGTCTTCCTGGTTTACGCCCGAAGGCACAAATGAGAGCTGGTGCCTGAGCGGAGACCTCCGCAAGGCGGAGTTGCCGGCCAGGGGCCCCGGCGGTCCCTGGGGTTCGGCTTACGTGGTGGTTCGTGGCGAACTCGGCCCCCCGGGTCACTACTGCAACATGGGTGCCTCGAAGTACGTGCTCACGGTCCACGATGTCATTGAGGTCAGGGACAGGGTCGCCAGGGACTTGTAACGTGCGCCCCGGCATCTTGTGACGAAAGCGCGCCACATGGATGCCGCGCCCGCTTTTCTGTATGTTGGCGGCTTCCCAACGCCAAGGCGCGCCGCATGACCGCATCGCTGGAACACCCGGACCATCTTCGGCGCAGCCTTTCCAACCGGCACCTGCAGCTGATCGCCATTGGCGGCGCGATCGGCACCGGCCTGTTCATGGGCTCGGGCAAGACGATCAGCCTGGCCGGGCCGTCGATCCTGCTGGTCTACCTGATCATCGGCGTGATGCTGTTCTTCGTGATGCGGGCGATGGGCGAGCTGCTGCTGTCCAACCTGGAGTACAAGTCGTTCATTGACTTCTCCACCGACCTGCTGGGGCCGTGGGCCGGTTTCTTCTGCGGCTGGACGTACTGGTTCTGCTGGATCATCACCGCGATCGCCGACGTGATCGCGATCGCCGCCTATACGCAGTTCTGGTTTCCCGACCTGGCGCCGTGGATTCCCGCGGTGCTGTGCGTGTTGCTGCTGCTCAGCCTGAACCTGGTCACGGTGAAGCTGTTCGGCGAGATGGAATTCTGGTTCGCGCTGATCAAGATCATCGCGATCTGCGCGCTGATCGCCGCCGGCTTCGCCCTGGTGGCCTGGGGCTTCACCTCGCCGACCGGGCACCAGGCGTCGGTGGCGAACCTGTGGAATGACGGCGGCTTCTTCCCGAAGGGGCTCAGCGGCTTCTTCGCGGGTTTCCAGATCGCCGTGTTCGCCTTCGTCGGCATCGAGCTGGTCGGCACCACGGCGGCCGAGACGGCCGACCCGCAGCGCAACCTGCCCAAGGCGATCAACTCGATCCCGGTGCGCATCATCATCTTCTACGTGCTGGCCCTGGTGGCGATCATGATGGTCACGCCGTGGCGCATGGTGGAGCCGGGCAAGAGCCCGTTCGTGGAACTGTTCGTGCTGGCCGGCATTCCGGCCGCGGCCACCCTGATCAACTTCGTGGTGCTGACCTCGGCCACGTCCTCGGCCAACAGCGGCATCTTCTCGACCAGTCGCATGCTGTACGGCCTGGCCGAGGAGCAGCACGCGCCGAAGACGTTCGCGCGGCTGTCGCGGGCCGCGGTGCCGTCGCTGGGCCTGCTGTTCTCCTGCGTGTGCCTGTTGCTGGGCGCGGCGCTGATCTACCTGATCCCCGACCTGATCACCGCGTTCACCCTAATCACCACCTTGTCCGCGGTGCTGTTCATGTTCGTGTGGTCGCTGATCCTGTTCGCCTACATCGCGTACCGGCGCAAGCGCCCGCAGTTGCATGAAGCGTCGACCTACAAGATGCCCGGTGGCGTGTTCATGTGCTGGGCCTGTCTGGCGTTCTTCGTGTTCGTGCTGGTGCTGCTGAGCCTGCAGCCGGATACCCGCGAGGCGCTGATCGCCAGTCCGGTGTGGTTCGTGCTGCTGGGTATCGGATACGCGTGGAAGGGGCGCAAGGCGCGCGGTGCCTGAGTCCGGTCCTGGCATGAAGCGGCGTTCCACGCGGGGAGTCCTGTTGTTGCTGCTGGGCCTGGTCGCCGCGGGCCACGCCGCTGCCGAAGACGTCGCGATGCCGGCGCATGCCTCGTTCAACATCGATTCGGCAGTGCTGCGCGAGGCGCGGCACATCAACGTGTACACGCCGCCGGCTTACGCCACGGCGAAGGACGCCCGTTACCCGGTGCTGTACATGCCCGACGGCGGCCTGCAGGAGGATTTCCCGCATGTGGCCGCCGACGTCGACGCGGCGATCCGGGCCGGCGCGATGCGGCCGATGATCGTGGTCGGCATCGAGAACACCGAACGCCGGCGCGACATGACCGGCCCGACCACGCTGGCCAGCGACCGCGAGATCGCGCCGCGCGTGGGCGGATCGGCCGCGTTTCGCGCCTTCATGGCGGACGAGCTGATGCCCGAAGTGCAGCGTCGCTATCGCACGGACGGCCATCGCGCGATCGTCGGCGAATCGCTGGCCGGCTTGTTCGTGGTCGAGACGTTCTTCGCACAGCCGAAGCTGTTCGACACCTGGATCGCACTCAGCCCCAGCCTGTGGTGGAACGACATGGCGCTGGCCCGCGGTGCCGCGGCGCGACTGCAGGCGCAGCCATCACTGGCGTCGACCCTGTACGTGGCCAGCGCCAGCGACGATGGCCTGGATGAGAGCGGCGGCGGCCTGCTGCGGGAAGCCCTGCGCAAGCACGCGCCGCGCGGACTGCGCTGGTACTACCAGCCGTGGCCGGAACTGAAACACGCCACCATCTATCGCGGCGCATCACCCGCGATATTCCGCCAGCTGTTCGCGCCGAAGTAGCGGTTCTCGCTCTGCAGGGCGGGCACGGTCCGCCCTGCGCATCGACTTCGCTCGCGCATGCGCGCGTGGGCTCAATCGCGGTCAGGTGCGCCGAGCGGGAAGTACGAGCGGTACGGGCGCGCCTCGTCCACTGCGCGGGCGAACGAGGGACGCGCCAGCAGGCGCTGCCGATACGCGACGAGGTTTGCGAAGGCGGCGGGGATCGGGTGCGCCCAGTCGGCGTAGAACAGGGCGGGTGCGGCGGCGCAGTCGGCGAGGCTGAAACCGCCGCCGGTGGCCCAGTGCCTGTCGGCGAGTTTGTGGTCGAGCCAGGCATAGGCGGTGTCGAGCATGCGGCGGGCTTCCTCCACGCCGCGGGCATCGCGCTCGGCGGCGGGGCGCAACTGGTCGAACACCATCTTCTGCAGCGGCGTATGCACGTAGTTGTCGAAGAACCGGTCTAGAAAACGCGCTTCCAGCGTGGCTTCGGCATCGTCGGGAATCAACCGCTGCGGACCGGGATGATGCTGGCCCAGGTACTCGATGATGATGCTGGATTCGACCACGTTGCGTTCGCCGTCGCGCAGCAACGGCATGCGCCGCAGCGGCCACCAGGCGGTGAATTCGCGGTCGGTTTCGGCATCGTCCGGGGTGAGCAGGCGCAGCTCGAAGGCGATGTCATTCTCGTACAGCGCGATCAGCACCTTCTGGCAGTAGGACGAGAACGGGTGGGCGTAGAGCTTGAGGGTCATGGTGGAGCACCTGGCTGGGGATACGCGAAGGCGACGAACGAAGGTGGTCGGAATCGACAGGCCATGCTCGACCCTGCTGGCATCGGTACGTCACGGATTGCCCCGGGAAAGGTCGCGCCGAATCAGCGGCTGCGAGGCGTGCCGGATTCGCGCAGGCAACAGTGGCGCCGCCGGTGGAACGGATCGCCGTCTGTCTCGACCGGGCTTGACCGCGATCAAGGAAACGCCGCGGCGGGGCGACCACGATCGACACCGGCGACACCGGCCAGGTGTCGGTGCAGCGAGGAACTTCGATGGAATTTCATATTGCGCTGGTCGACGCGTCCCCCGAGCCCGGCGTGGTGCAGGACGCGCTGTTCGACATCGATCCCACGGCCGTGGTCGACCTGGACATGAGCGGACTGGTGATGCGCATATCGTCCTCGGCCACGGTTACCGACCTGGTCGAGGTGCTGGGGCAGGTCGGCTGGACGGTGGCGCCCGCACAGGTCGCGCAACAGCCGACGATCTGCTGCGGCGGCTGCAGCGGCTGAACCGCATCGACACAAACGTCTCTTGTTGATCGCGCGCCGTTCGCTCGCGCGCGTCGGCGCGCGGGCCTTTTCTCCGGAGTACCTGCCATGTCTTGCGATATCGTGATCATCGGCGCCGGCCCCGCCGGCTTGTGTTTCGCCCGCGCGCTGAAAGGCAGCGGCCTGCGCATCGCGCTGGTGGAGCGCCAGCCCGAAGCCGGCCTGATCGCACCACCGGATGACGGTCGTGAAATCGCGATCACCCACCACTCGCAACGCCTGCTGCGCGAGCTGGGCCTGTGGGCGCGCCTGCGCGAGGAGGAGATCGGCACGCTGCGCGACGCGATGGTGCTCGACGGCGACGACCGCGAGGGGCTGATGTTCCGCCACGACGAGGCGGGCAAGTCGCAGCTGGGCTGGCTGCTGTCCAACCACGCGATCCGGCGCGCCGCGTACGCCGGGGTGATGGAGTTGCCGGAGGTGGAACGCATCACCGGCGTCCAGGTGAGCACGGTGCGCACGGGTCGCGACGGCGCCGAGGTCGAGCTGGCCGATGGCCAGACGCTGCGTACGCAGCTGGTGGTGGCGGCGGACAGCCGCTTCTCCGACACGCGCCGGGCCATGGGCATCGGCGCCGACCTGCATGATTTCGGCAAGACCATGCTGGTGCTGCGCATGCGCCACGAGATGCCGCACGAACAGGTGGCGTGGGAATGGTTCGGCCACGGCCAGACCCTGGCCCTGCTGCCGCTGCACGATTCGCACACCTCATCCGTGGTGCTGACCCTGTCGCCGCCGGCGATGCGCGAGATGCTGGCGCTGGACGACGCGGCGCTGGAACAGGCCATGGCCGAACGTTTCGAGCAGCGCCTGGGCGCGATGCGCGTGGCCGGCCCGCGCTGCGCCTATCCGCTGGTCGGGGTGTATGCGCAGCGCTTCATGGCCGAGCGCTTCGCGCTGATCGGCGACGCCGCGGTGGGCATGCATCCGCTCACCGCGCACGGCTTCAATTTCGGCCTGCTGGGACAGGACACGCTGGCGGGCGAAATGCGCGCCGCGATGGCCGTGGGCCGGCCGTTCTGGGAGGCATCGGTACTGCAGCACTATGAGCGCCGGCATCGCCTGGCCACCCGGCCGCTGTATCTGGCCACCCGGATGCTGGCCGGCCTGTACACCGACGACCGCCGCCCGGCGCGGGTGTTGCGCAAGCTGGCATTGGGCGCGGGCGCGCGACTGGGGCCGTTCAAGCGCCTGGTGATGTCGGGGCTCACCGCCGAGTCGGCCGGCGTCCCCGCCTTGTTGCGCCGGCGCTCGACCTGAGAGTTGTGACTTTTCAACCTCGAAGCAACAGAAGAAAACCACAGGCAGTGGTTTTCTTCACCGGCCATGGCCGGAGCCGGCCTGCTCAGGCGGGGTAGCTGGCCAGGCTGCTGGCGATGCGCACTTCGCCGGTCAGCACCTTGTGGATCGGGCAGGCGTTGGCGATCTGCAGCAGGCGTTCGCGCTGCTCGTCGGTGAGGTCGCCCTGCAGGGTGATCACGCGGGTGATGTCGTTGCCGCTGGCCGGCGTGCCTTCGGGATTGAACTGCAGGTCCACGCCGACCCGGCGCAGCGGCCATTGCTTGCGCGCTGCATACATCTGCAGGGTGATCGCGGTGCATGCGCCCAGCGCCGACAGCAGCAGGCGGTGCGGCGCCGGTCCGGCATTGGCACCGCCATCCTCGACCGGTTCGTCGGCCAGCCAGGCATTGCCCTGGTCATCGGTGAAACTCACCGTGTACGGCGTTTGTCCGGTGACGGCGTGGACGGAGTAGATGGTCATCGGCATGGTTCCTGCGGCAGGGAAGACAAGCTTGGCGGGCGCACTCAGATCACGTCCCACATGTAGCCATCGTTGGCCAGCACGGCGCCGGCCAGTTGCTCCACGGCGGCGTCCTCGTTGCGCTCCAGCCCGCGCACGTTGCGCGCCATCCGTCGGCGCGCCTGCCTGGCGAACATCTCGGCGATGCTGACTGCCTGCGCCGCGGCGGGGTGCGATTTCTTTTCCAGGCTGTCGGCACGCGACAGCACGCACAGGCCCACGAACAGGTCGATCGCGATGTCGGCCAGGCGTTTCTGTGCATGCTGCATGTCGGTGGCTTTCTTGCCGAAGCGACGCAGCAACTGGTCGGACGATCTGGACAACTCGACGGTGTATTTCTCGTACATGCCGGCGACCTTGCGCAGCCGCGGCGACAGCTCGTGGGTGATGCGGTCGATGCCGTAGCCGGTGGCCTCGCGCATGCGCCGGCCGGTATAGCTGCCGAGCACGCCGAAGCCCTTGATCGGGTCGTTGAAGATCTCGCCCACGGCGGATTTCAGCTCGCTCAGTCCGGTGCCCACGTCCTTCAGCCCGGACAGCGCGATGTACAGGTGCAGGATCTCGTTGGTGCCTTCGAAGATCGACAGGATGCGCGTGTCGCGGGTGATCTGCTCGTACGGGAACTCGCGCATGAAGCCGTTGCCGGCGGCGATCTGCAGTGCTTCGTAGGACGCGCGCTGCACCGCTTCGCTGGCGAATACCTTGCTCATCGCCGCCTCGACCGAGTAGTCGCTGCCGCCAGCGTCGATCAGGTGCGCCACCATCCACACCGCGCTTTCGGCGGCGAAGCAGTCCATCGTCATCTGGGCGATCTTCTCGCGCACCAGGCCGAACTCGGCGATCGGCTGGCCGAACTGCTTGCGCTCCTTGGCCTGGGCGCAGGCCAGGCGGATCAGCGAGCGCATGCCGCCCACCGCGCCGCCACCCAGGCCGGTGCGGCCCGAGTTGAGAATGCTCATGGCCACCTTGAAGCCCTTGCCGACCGGGCCCAGCACGTTCTGCGCCGGCACCTGCACGTCGGCGAACGCCACCGTGGTGGTGCTTGATGCGCGGATGCCCATCTTGTCCTCGTGCGGACCGTGGCTGACGCCGGGCCACGCCGCTTCGACGATGAAGGCGGTGATCTTGCCCTCGGGCGTGTCGGTGCGGGCGAACACGGTATAGAAGTCCGCGATGCCGCCGTTGGTGATCCAGATCTTCTCGCCCGAGAGCGTCCAGCTGCCGTCGTCGTTGCGCACGGCCTTGGTGCGGATCGAAGCGGCGTCGGAACCGGCGCCGGATTCGGTGAGGCAGAACGCGGCGATCATCTCGCCGGTGGCCAGCTTCGGCAGGTAGCGCTGCTTCTGTTCGTCGCTGCCGAACAGCAGCAAGCCCTTCATGCCGATCGAGCTGTGCGCGCCGATGGTCAGCGAGACCGAACTGTCGTGGCTGGAGGTCTGGCCCAGCACCCGGGCATAGGCGCCGTTGGAAAGCTCCAGTCCGCCGAACTCCTCGGGAATGATCAGGCCGAACATGCCCATCTCGCGCAGCGCCTGGATGAATTCGGCCGGCTGCTCGGCGTCGCGGTCGTACTGTTTCAGCTCGGCGGTCTTGTCGGCGAGGAACTGGTCGATCGCGTCGGTCATCGCGCCCAGCATTTCCCGGTCACGGGCGCGGATTTCCGGATACGGGAACAGGTTCTCTTCGAGGATGTTGCCCAGGAACAGCTGCTTGGCGACGCTGTGCTCGCTGCGCAAGGCGGGGGTGGCGGGCAAGGGCGTGTTCACGGCGTTCTCCGGACGGGGGCTGAAACGGCATTCTGGCACCTGTGGCGCGCCTGGCCATGACGCCAATCGCCGCAGGCCGATCACGCAAGCCGACGGGTTATGCTGGCCGTGCATCTGAACAGGGGAAGTCCATGCATCGTTTCGTCATCTTCGCCGCGCTGGTCGCGGCTTCCATGCTGGCCGGCTGCGCGCCGCATGCCGCGGTCAAGCCGGCCAGCACGATCACCTTGAACGTCGATGCCGCGGGCAAGCCGGGGGCCGATGCGGACATGAAGAAAGTGCTGGGCGCCCTGGAGATGATCCAGGCTGGCCGCATCCAGCTGGCCATCGATGGCCCCCTGAACGAGGTGATCGAAAAGTACGAGGCGCTCTACAAGGGCAGGGCGGGCATGGTGTTCTGCGCCCGCGGCCTGGGCGATGCGCTGATCTACGCCACCCTCGGCAGCAAGACGGTCAATGGCAAGGCGGATGTACCCGTAGAGGTGATCGGTTCGGCCTGGGCGCTGGCCTACTGGGCGCGTGGCTACGCGTACAGTGAAATGGCCCGCTACGCGGATGCGCGGGCCGCGCTGGAAAAGGCGCTGGCCCTGTCGCCGATGGACAGCCAGTACAAGAACGAGCTGGCGTTCACCTATCAGCGCAGCGGGGACTGGAACCGGATGCTGGCCCTGTATCAGGAGGCCGAGGGGACTGCGGAGATCAGCGGCACCACCCCGGAAGCGACCACCGAGCTGAAGTGCGTGGCGCTGCGTGGCCAGGGTTATGCCCTGGTCGAGTTGCACCGCCTCGACGAGGCGACCAAGGCCTACCAAGGCTGCTTGAAACTGGTCCCCGGCGAACCCAAGTCATTGGGGGAACTGGGATATATCCAGGATTTGCGGGCGAAGGCGCACTGAGCTGCCGGCGCCCGCCCTGAAGTCTCGCGGAGGCAAGCCATGGCAACCGGTTGGGCCGGCGACGGCGCCGTGCAGGATCAGATCGATGCCACCGTCAGCGATGCGGTGCAGCGGGCGCGCCAGCAGCTGCGGCAAGGCCCGGGGCTGAGTCACTGCGAGGAATGCGAGGCGCCGATTCCCGAGGCGCGGCGCCAGGCCGTGCCTGGCGTTCGCCTGTGCGTGACCTGCCAGCAGGCGCAGGACACGGAACAGCGCAGCAGCGGCCCGTACAATCGCCGGGGCAGCAAGGACAGCCAGTTGCGCTAGCTGCCTGGGTGGTGGCGGGCTACGGCCATCGCGATGGAAGACGCTTGTGCGACTGCCCGGCGCGGGGCAAGCTCCGCAGGCTGCCGGACTGACGATGGGTTGACCTGATTGCAGCCGCCAGTTTGGGTAAGCTTGGCGACAGCGTTCGAAGCGCTGCCGGCGTGACCAGGGGGGACACCATCATTTCCAATCCGTCGAATCCTTGCGGACTTGCAGCTGGCATCAACTATTTTTTTGCCCTGCTGCCGGACGAGTGCGCGCGAACCGCGATGGCTGGCGTGGGCGAGCGTTTCCGCAAGACCCACCGCATGAGCGGCACGCCGGTGGGCGTCGACAGCCTGCACCTGACCCTGTGCCCGATGGGCAAGCCCGAGCGACTGCGGCAACCGCTGGAGCAGGCCCTGCTTGCCGCCGGCGACGAAGTTCACGAGCAAGGGTTCCTCGCCACCTTCGACGCGGCGATGCGTTTCACCGCCCGCGACGGCCAGTTTCCGTTCGTGCTGTGCGCGGACAGCGCCACCGCCGAGGCGACGCTGGGCCTGCGCAAGGCGATTGCGGCGGGGCAGGCCCGCGCGGGCCTGCAGGTCAGCGGGGTGTCCAGCTTCCTGCCGCATGTCAGCCTGCTGCACGGCGCCGCCATCGAGGCGATCGAGGAATCGGTGGTGCCGATCCAGTGGCGCGCCTGCGAGTTCGTGCTGATCCGCAGCTTCTTCGGCGAATCACGCTTCGAGGTGGTGGGGCGCTGGCCGCTGGCCGAGGCGTCGGGACAGCCGTCGATCAATCTGCTGGACGAGCTGGCCAACATGCCGGACCTGCCCGAATTGCCTGACGCCTACTGACCGCGCGGCCCCGGTCAGATCGATGGCTCGGCGCTCGTCACCGGTGCCACCTGCTGGCGCCGTTCGCGCGCCAGGCGATGTTCGCGCCAGGCAATGTACAGACTGGCCGCGATGATGATGGCGGCGCCTGCCGCGGTGTAGCGATCCACTGCCTCGCCGAAGATCCACCAGGCCAGCACCGCCACGATCAGCAGCTGCAGGTAACTGAACGGAGCCAGCAGCGACGCGTCGGCCAGGCGCAGCGCACGCGTCCAGCAGAAGTGGCCGCCGGTGCCTAGCGCGCCGGACAGCACCAGCCATGGCCAGATCCCGGCCTGCGGCCATTGCCATACCGACAGCGCGGCGGGCAGCGACAGCGGAATCCACAGCAGGGTGGTCAGCAGCACGATGCGGTCGGCCGGTTCGCTGCCGGTCAGCGACTTGATGCTGATCGTCACCGCCCCGGTCAGCGCGGCCGCCAGCAGGGCGACCAGGCTGCCGCTGGTGAACGCATCGCTGCCCGGCCGCACGATCACCAGCACGCCGATGAAACCGGCGACCACCGCGCTCCAGCGCCGCATGCGCACCACTTCGCCCAGAAACAGCACGGCGCCGATCGTGACGAACAACGGTGACGAATAGGACAGCGCCACGGCCTCGGCCAGCGGCAGGTTCACGATCGCCCAGAACCCGGCCAGCATCCCGCCCATGCCCAGCACGCAGCGCACGATGTAGAAACCCAGTCGCGGGGTGCGCAGCAGTTGCCAGCCGTGGCCGTGCAGCAGGGGCAGCGCGAACAGGGCGCCGAAGCCGCTGCGGAAGAAGGTGATCTGGAACGGATGCAGCTGGGCCGAGGCCAGGCGGATGCAGACCGCCATCAGCGCAAACAGGCTGGCGCTGCCCAGCATCAGCATGACGGCGCGCAATGGCAGCGGCGTGACGGGGGACGACGGGGTGGGTGTCGTTTCCAGGAGCGTGCCGCAGGAAGCGAAGAGTGGCGCGCATGGTACTGCAAGTTCCGACCCGGCTTCGCATCGCGGTCGCCGTTCAACCGCGTGTTGCCGGACATCCCGCAGTCATGGTGCAGAACCCGGACTCGGCCTTGCAGCGATCGGTGAGGTGGTGCCGACGTGCGATCGCGCCGGGGGCGATGCCGCTGCGGCGTCCCGACGTCGGCGAGGGCGTTTCATGATTCCTCGGCGCTTGGTGGACAACGTTGTCAATCCACATGAGGTTTCGTCACCTCCTCGCGATGTGAGGCAAGCCCGCGGCTTGATGACGGCTGGAGCCAAGCGCGGATCATGGCTGGCGGTTCCCCGTCACAGTTTGGAAAAAGTCTGATAGACAACGTTGTCATTCAAGTCTATGACGGGACAGCACGTCCATAAGAAGCGGTAGCGAGCAAGGAGGCAGCAGGACACCGGGTTCCCCCGCCCATGGCTGACCGGAGCGTCGCCAGGCCTGTCCTGACAACCCACCCGTAGCGATGTAGTCCCGACAGGAGACATCTCATGTTTGCGAAACGATCGGCTGTGTGGTCCGGCTTGGCTTTGAGTGCATTGGGCAGTGCCATGGGCACGTGCTTTTCGGTGGCCCTGCTGGCGGCAGTGCCGCTGCAGGCGACACACGCGCAATCCGCGCCCGCCTGTGCCGCGGCGTGGAATGCGGCGACCGCCTACGGCGGCGGCAGCGTGGTCAGCGAGAACGGCAACAACTACCTGGCCAACTGGTGGACCCAGGGCAACGACCCGGCGAGCAGCAATGGACCGAATGGTTCGGGCCAGCCATGGACCTCGCAGGGCGTTTGCGGCGGCAGCACTCCGCCGACCGATCCGCCGCCCACCGACCCGCCCGCGTCGGGTGGTTGCGACGCGGCATGGAATGCGGCGACCGCCTATGGCGGCGGCAGCCTGGCCAGCGAGAACGGGGTGAACTACAAGGCCAACTGGTGGACCCAGGGCGATGACCCGGCCACGCACAGCGGACCGACGGGTACCGGCCAGCCGTGGACTGCCCAGGGCAATTGCGATGGCACCACGGACCCGGGCGATCCCGGTGATCCGGGGGACCCTGGCGATCCGGGCACGCCGAACCCGCCCGCCGAGGGCTTTTTGTTCAGTCCGTACAAGGACGTCACCATCAACCTCAACTGGAATACCAACGTAATGCGCACCGCGGTCACCGGCACGGCGATTCCGCTGGTGGGCAGCGGCAGCCTGGTGTCCACCGCGTTGCCGAATCTGGGTGCGGTCACCCTCGCGTTCGCTTCCGGCGAATGCGGCAGCGAAAGCTGGGGCGGCATCCCGGCGGCGAGCTTCGCCAGCGCCAACATCCAGCCGCTGGTCGACGCGGGTGTCAGCTATGTGGTTTCCACCGGTGGCCAGGCGGGCAGCTTCACCTGCGGTTCGGCGGCGGGCATGGCGCAGTTCCTTTCGCGCTACGCCTCGCCCTACATGGTCGGCTTGGACTTCGATATCGAAGGTGCCCAGTCACAGGCGCAGATCAACAACCTGATCGCCAACGCCGCGTACGCGCACACCTTGTATCCGAACCTGCGCTTCTCGTTCACGCTGGCCACGCTGGCTGCATCGGACGGCAGCTACGGCGGGTTGAACGGCGTCGGCGACATGGTGGTGCGCGCGGTGAAGGCAGCCAACCTGCCGAACTACACGATCAACCTGATGGTGATGGACTTCGGTTCGGCGAGCCCCGGCGTGTGCGTGGTGTCGAACGGGCAGTGCGACATGGGCCAGTCGGCGATCCAGGCGGCGCTGAACCTGCAGCACACCTACGGCATTCCCGCCAGTCGCATCGAGCTGACCCCGATGATCGGCGTGAATGACGTCAGCAGCGAAGTGTTCCGGATTTCCGACGTGGACACCGTGGTCAATTACGCGGTGAACCAGGGCATGGCCGGCGTGCACTTCTGGTCGCTGGATCGCGACACGCCGTGCGCGGGCGGTGGCGGCACGGCATCGCCGATCTGCAATTCGGTGAACGGCACCACGCCGCTGCAGTACAGCAAGCGGTTCCTGCAGGACCTGGGCAAGTAGCAACAGGAGCTGGCGGACCGGCCGGATGCCGGTCCGCCAGCTTTCAGGACGTCGCCGATTCGACGAAGGTGACCATGTTGCCGTCCGGATCGCACACCGGCGCGAAACGCACGAAGTGCGTGGCCAGTTGCGGGGCAGGGACGTCGATGTTGCGATCCTGCAGGTCATGCAGGATTTCGTCCAGATCCTCGACCATGATGCCGACCGACGTTGCACCGGCGTGGCAGCAGGGCTCTTCGGTCAGCTCGTTCCTCGACAGCAGCTGGATGCGCGTGCGCCTGGCGATCTGCCACTCGGCACAGAACGCGTTGGGTGTGTCGTCAGGGTCCCGTCCGAACAGGCGGGCATACCAGGCGCTGGATGCAGCAAAATCGCTCACGGCAACAGTGGCGAGAACCTGGCGGGCAGTCATGATGTTTCTCCGCGGGTATTGGCGCAAGATTTAGCGCCTCGTCCATGTCGGCAGCGTGAAGGTCCGCACGATGCCCTTATAATCGCGGCCCGTTTACCTGATTCAGGGGCGTTCCGTGTCCGATATTCCCGCCTGTCCGTCCTGCGCGATGGAGAACACCTATCCCGACGGCGACAACTACATCTGCGCCGATTGTGGCCACGAGTGGCCGATTGCGTCGGGTAACGGCGAGGGTGGCGATGCGCTGGTGGTGCGCGACGTCAACGGCAACGTGCTCAACAGCGGCGACACCGTGACGCTGATCAAGGACCTCAAGGTGAAGGGTTCATCGATCCCGCTGAAGCAGGGCACGGTGATCCGCAACATTCGCCTGGTCGATGGCGACGACGAGCACATCGAAGGCAGCTCGGACAAGATCAAGGGACTGGTGCTGAAGGTGTGCTTCCTGAAGAAGGCCTGAGGCCGCTGCCCGTTGTCAGTCCGGGGGCAAGGCCTGGAAGCGCTGCACGAAATCGGCTGCTGCTTCCGGCATGCCGAGATGGTAGCCCTGGCCAAAATCGCAGCCCATGCCGGCCAGCAGGTCCTCGGTGGCCTGGTTCTCGATGCCTTCGGCAATCGTGGCGAGGTCGAGGTCGTGGGCCATGTTGATGATCGCGCTGACCAGTCGAGTCGTATGCGGATCCTCCTGCATGGAGCCGATCAGTGACTGGTCGATCTTCAGTTCGGTAGCGGGGAAGCGGCGCAGGTAGGAGATCGATGCGTAGCCGGTGCCGAAATCGTCGATGGCGATACGCACGCCCATGTCACGCAGCCGGCGCAGCACCTGCACGCTGGACTCCAGGTCCGCGGCCAGCGCGGTCTCGGTGACTTCCGCGATCACCGAGGTGGGCGCCACGCCCCAGATGTCGAGTGCGCCCCGGAACTGCTCGACCATGCCGGGCCGCGAAAAGGCCTGCGGCGAGAGGTTGATGGCAAAGTCCAGTCCGCCCTTCGCGCACAGCGGCGCGGCGTGGCGCAGGGTGGCGTTGATGCTCCAGCGGGTCAGCATCGAAATCAGGTCGCTCTGTTCGGAAAACGGCACGAAGCTGGCCGGCGACACCGCGCCGTGGCGGGGGCTGGTCCAGCGTGCCAGCGATTCGACGGCCACCAGGCGCCGTGCCTGCAGCTCGCATACCGGCTGGAAATACACCTGCAGCCGGTTCGCCTCGATGGCGTCGCGCAGTTCCTCGTAGAAAATCTCCACCTGGGTGTCGTGCGGCTGGTAGATCTGGCAGGACTCGCGCCGGCGCTGCGCTTCGTCCAGCGCCATCGCGGCGCGGCGGCACAGCAGGTCCGCGTCCTGCCCGTGTTCGGGGTAGAGCGCGATGCCCATCACCGCGCGCAACTGCCAGGGCGATTCCACGCCGTGCAGCGGCTGCTCGAAGGCCTGGCTGAGTCGCGCGCTGGCCAGCAGCACGTGGTTGCGGCTCAGCATGTCGGGCAACAGCACGGCGTAGCTGTCGTCGCCGGCGCGGAAGACCCGGTCGGCGGGGCGCAGCGACCGCACGATCAGTTCATGGGCGATCTCGCCGGCGTGCTCGCCCTGCGCGTAACCGAAGCGCAACGCGATCTGGCGCAAGCCGCGGGCACGCAGCATGAGCACGGCGAAACGCCCGCCTGTTTCGGCGCAGGCGGCGATTTGTTCCTCGATCGCGGCAAACAGGGAATCCCGATTCAGCATGTCGATGGCAACGCGGCCTGGAGACTTGAGGACGGGTGGAGCGCGAACCCGTGGCACGGGCGAATCATCGCAGCTGCGTCATTTCAGGAACAGACCGGCGGCGTCGATGCCATAGTCGCCGGCGACCAGGCTGCGCACGATGTCCACCGCGGCGTCATGGCCCTGCTGCATCAGGTCGACCTGATGGAAATCCTCCAGCGGCTGCTTGTTCGACCGGGTCAGCACGACGACCTTGGGGCGCAGCCGGCGCACCTGGTTCTGCGCCATCACCACGGCGACCTCGCCGGTGCTCAGCTCCACCAGCGACCCGGTCGGGTAGACGCCGAGGCAGACCTGGAAGCGCTCGATCATCTCGGCCTGGAACAACGTGTTGCGGGTGGCGTAGATCTGCCGCAGCGCGTGGTGACGGGAAATGGCCGGACGATAGGGGCGCGGACTGATCATCGCGTCGTAGGTGTCGATGATGCCGAGCATGCGTCCGGTGATCGGGATCATGTTGCCGGCCAGGCCGTCGGGATAGCCGCTGCCATCATGGCGCTCGTGATGGCTGCGCAGGATGTCGAGCACGTCCTGGTCGGTGATGTCCGACTCGGAGACGATCGCCAGCCCTGCCTCGACGTGCGAGCGCACCACGTCCACTTCGGCGGGCGAGAGCGAGCCGGGATAGCGCAACAGGTTTTCGGGAACGCGGGTCTTGCCCACGTCCATCAGCAGGCCGCCGGCGGCCAGGCTGAGAATGGTGTCCTCGGCGAAGCCCATGTGCCGCCCGAACGCGGCGGCAAGCGCGCTGCAACCGATCGAATGGCTGTAGGAATAGTTGTCGTGCCGGCGCAAGCCCTCGACCAGGAAAAATGCATCGGCGCTGCGCAGCACGCTGGCCACCAGCGGTCGCACTGCCTGCTCCACGCGCTCCACCGAGAGCTCGCGGCCGCTGGCGATGTCTTCGTAGATCCGGTCGACCATCTCGCCGGCGTTGTCCAGCGCGGCGTGCGCCCGCGGCGCTTCCTCCTCGACCGGAATCCTGTCGGCGTACTGGACGGTGTCCTTGAAGCGGGTCCCGGAGAGGCTGGTGCGGGTCAGTGCCGGTCGTGCCGTTATCGGCACCTGGCGGCGAAGGTCGATGTATACGTACTCGCAAACCGCGCGGACGGCAGCGAGATCCTCGGGACTGGCCAACCCCACTCCCTGCAGGGGAAAAGAGGTCGCTTCCCACGGTCGGTCGAGCCGGCACACGTACATGCCAAGCCGGAGGGCGTGGACGTCCATGCGCTGTTCTTCGATCTCAAAGGCCACGCATGGTCCCGGGCTGGCTGGAATGGGGCGAGCCGATGGTCTGGCCGAATGGCCCGGCGGCAGACTTTCCGCCTCCTGCAACACCCGGCAGCCTAGCAGGGGATTGTGTGCAGATGCCAATGAAGCATGTCGCGCAGGATGCCTGCATACCGGGCAGGGACGTGGTCGCGAATCAATGCGTGCGCCGACCGGACCATTGGCCTCGCCGAGGGGTGCCACTACAGTGCAACACCTTGCCCAGGACCCTCGTGCCCGTATGTCGCCCACTCACCGACTCTTGCGTACCTTCCGATCGATCCATCTGCACCTGGGCGTGTTCACCGCCCCGATGCTGCTGTTTCTTGCCATCACGGGCGGGCTGCAGGTGTTTGGCCTGCACGAAGGCTCGCGCGGCAGCAGCTACGCGCCGCCGGCCTGGCTGGCCAGCGCGGCGCAACTGCACAAGAAACAGACCCTGGAAATGCCACAGCGGCGGCGTCCGCCGGCCGCGGCAGCCGGCAACACGGCACAACCGATGCCGGTCGCGCAACCGCGCGACGGGGCGGCTCGGCCAGCGAAGAAGAATCTGTGGCCGATGAAGGTGTTTTTTGCGCTGGTCGCCCTGGGCCTGCTGGTGTCGGTGTCGAGCGGGCTGTACATGGCGTGGCGCTTCACCCGCCGCCCCGCGGTGTTCGGTGCGGTGCTCGGCGCCGGAGTCGTGGTGCCGTTGTTGCTGCTGTTGTTCTGACCCGTCGGCGCGGCAGGCTGGAATGCGGCCTGCCGCGGCCGGTGACTCAGGCGATGGTCAGCGTCACGTCGATGTTGTTGCGGGTGGCGTTCGAATAGGGGCAGACGATGTGCGCCTTCTGCACCAATGCCTCGGCCTCGGCGCGCGGCATGCCGGGGATCGTGATGGTCAGCTCGACCTCGATGCCGAAGCCGGTGGGAATCGGGCCGATGCCGACCTGGCCGGTGACTTGGGTGTCGGCTGGCAGCTGTAGCTTCTGCTGGCCAGCCACGAACTTCATCGCGCCCAGGAAGCAGGCCGAGTAGCCGGCGGCGAACAACTGTTCCGGATTGGTGCCGTCACCGCCGGCGCCACCCAGTTCCTTCGGGGTGGTCAGTTTGACGTCGAGCACGTTGTCGGAGGAGGTGGCGCGGCCGTCGCGACCACCGGTGGCGGTGGCCTTGGAGCGATACAGGACTTTTTCGATGGACATGGCGGATTCCTTGGTTGGGGGTGGTGAAGTTGCGTGCTATCAAATAGCGCGCTATTTGAATGATGGAAAAACGATTGGCGATCAGTCCTCGGTGGACAGCTTGCGGCGCAGGTCCTGCAATTCCTGCTTGAGGTGGATCAGCTGCTCCGGTGCGCAGCGGGTAGCGCAGAAGATCGATTCCTGCACCTTGCCGGCCTTGCCCTGCAGCGCCTTGCCCCGGGCGGTCAGCGAGATCACCACGTGGCGTTCGTCATCGCGCGAGCGCAGCCGCGTCACCAGGCCTGCGGACTCCAGCCGCTTGAGCAGCGGGGTCAGGGTGGCGGAGTCGAGGAACAGGCGTTCACCGATTTCCGACACGCTGAGGCTTTCGTCCTCCCATAGCACCATCATCACCAGGTACTGCGGATAGGTGATGTCGAGGGCCTTGAGCAGCTTGCGATACACCTTGTTCATGGCCAGCCCGGCCGAATAGAGCGCAAAGCACAATTGCGCATCCAGCCGGGGTACGGCGTTGGCGGCAGGCTTCGTGGTGGTGCGGGCGGCTTTCATGGCTGCGCATATTACATAGCGCGCTATTCGTTTGCAAGCGATCCTGTTCGCGAGATTGCAGCCGTATCGCGCGGCTGGAGTAGAGTTGTGGACCCGCCGGTGCCGCCAGAGGTTCCGGCATCCACGCAGCAGCCCAGGGGACTACGCATGGACTTCCGGATCAGCAGGTTCGTCACACTCGCGGTTGCCGCCTCCGTGGCGCTGGGTGGAGCCGGTGTCCACGCCGGGGAAACGTACAGCGCGGCCCAGCGCGAGGCCCTGGGCGCGGTCGATGCGCTGTTTGTGGCCATGACCCGGCATGACGTGGAAGCTTCGCGTCGGCTGATCCTGCCCGGCGCCAACTTCGTGGTGCTGCTGCCCGACGGCAAGCTGCGGATCGAGGCCGATACCGGTTATCTCGACACGCTGGCCAAGCGCAAGGAAGCCTTCCTCGAGCGCATCTGGGATGCACAGGTCACCGTGCAGGGGAATCTCGCCCAGGTATGGGCGCCGTACGACTTCCATCTGGACGGCAAGCTGTCCCATTGCGGCATCGACAGTTTCAGCCTGGCGCGGACCGCCGATGGCTGGCGCATCGCCGGCATCAGCTACACGGTGCAGAAGGTCGGTTGCGCGCCGAGCCCGCTGGGTGCCGTGCACCCGCAGTGAGGGCGTTTCAGGTCACTCCAGCGGCGCGGTGATCATCAGCTGGTCGACGTCGTAGCCGCGCTGGCGCGAGTGTTCCTTCAGCGTCTGGAACAGCGCATCGTCCATCGACGCCTTGCGGGCGAGGATCCACAGATGTTTCCGGCCGGGACTGCCGATCACCGCCCATTGGTAGTCCGGGTCCACCTCGATCACCCAGTAGTCGGCCCAGGTCACCGGCAGCCAGCTCAGCCAGCCCGGGGCGAAGCGCACCTCCAGCGCACCGGGCTGGCCGTCCTTGATCCGGGCCACGCCGGTGACCGACATCCGGCCCTTGCGGGTGCGACAGGTGTTGTCCACGCGTACGGTGCCGTCGGCGTTCGGCGTGTACCTGGCGGTCACGCCGTCCAGGCACTTGCGCTCGAAATACATCGGCAACCGGGCGATCTCGTGCCATTGGCCGGCGTAGTGGTTGAGGTCGAGCGAGCGCACCGGCTCGTTCGGCAGCGTGGCCGCCGCGACGGGTGCGGCGAAGGCCAGCGATGCGAAAAACAGAAGCAGGAAGGGCATGGCGGATGCCGGCAAGGAGGGACAGAGCATGCTACGTGTCGGAAGTGCCACTGGATGCGGGCATCGAGCAGGAATGGCCAGGGGCGCGTCATCGGCTGGCTGGTACGTCATGGCTTGCGCTCCAGCCGGGCGAACGAGAAAAGCGATGCCAACCGGTGCCTGCGCCGTTCGATCAGCGCGCGGATCAGCTCCGCGCCCAGCATGCTGTAAGTGATGCCATTGCCGCCATAGGCCATCGCAAAATGCACGCGCGGCCCGTATTGCGCATGCGGCCCGAAGAACGGCAGGCCGTCATCAGTCTCGGCGAAGGTGCCGCCCCAGGCGAAGGTAGGGGTCAGCCGGAGGCCGGGAATGGCCCTGGCCACCTTGCCCACCAGTTTGCGCGCCTTGCGGTCGACCCGTGCATCGCGCAGGGCCGGCACGTCGATGGCGTCATCTTCGCCGCCGACCAGCAGACGGTGGTCGGCGGTGCTGCGCAGATACAGGTAGGGGCGGGCGGTTTCCCAGGCCATGGTGTCGGCCAGGCCATGCAACGCATCCGGATCGAGCGGATCGGTGACGAAGGCGTAGCTGCTGCGGTTTCGTGCCACCGGTGTCTTCAACCATTGCTGGCTGGCGTAGCCGGCGGCGACCACCACGTGTTTTGCGCGCAGGCGGATGCCGTCGCTGCTGCGCAGGGTGACGCCCAAGCTGCCCGCCTCGATGGAATGGATCGTGCTGCGATCGAACACGGCCGTGCCGCGGCGTTCGAGCCGGGCGAACAGCCGGTTGGCCATCCGGTACGGGTCCATGCGGGCGGCCAGCCGGCTGAGGATCGCGCCTGGCGCCTCGATGCCGTAGTCGCCACGGAGCGCGTCCGCCGACAACCATTCCACGGCCAGGCCATGCTTGCGACGCAGCGCGAGTTCGTCCTGCATCGCCGGGACATCGCGGCGGCGGCTGGCGTAGTAGAGGCTGCGCATTTTCGCGAAGCCGACGTCGCGCACCTCACGGGCCAGCGTGCCCAGGCGCGGGATCGCCTCGGCGCAGGCGGTGTAGGCAAGTACCGCATCGGCCTCGCCGTAACGCCGCGCCAGCTCGCTCATTGGCGTGTCGATCTCGTACTGCAACAGCGCCGTGCTTGCCGCGGAACTGCCCCAGCCGATGTCGCGCTGTTCCACCACGACAACGTCGTGTCCCGCCGCGACCAGTTCATGGGCGATCAGGGCGCCGGTGATGCCGCCGCCGATCACCACCACGTCGCAGCGCGTGTCCTGCCGCAACGGCGGGAACGCATGCATCAGGCCGTTGCTGATCGCCCAGAACGGATAGCCACTTTTGAGATCCATGCCGGTTGACCCTGGCGCACCGATTCGATGGCGCAGCGTCGGGTGTCCGATGTCTTCGCGTCGTGAGCGGGACTACCGGACTGGCGGGCTGGCCTTGGCCATTGCCACCGGCATACCATGCGCGTTCCCCGATCGTTGCCAGGACATGTGCGTGCCGCCGATCATTGCCGTAAAGCAACTCAGCAAGACCTACGCCTCCGGTTTCAAGGCACTGAACGACATCAACCTGGAAATCCGCCAGGGTGAGATCTTCGCCCTGCTCGGACCCAACGGTGCCGGCAAGACCACCCTGATCAGCATCATCTGCGGCATCGTCAATCCCGGCGAGGGCACGGTGCTGGCCGATGGCCACGACGTGGTGCGCGATTACCGCGCGGCGCGCGCGAAGATCGGCCTGGTGCCGCAGGAGCTGACCACCGACGCGTTCGAGACGGTGTGGAACACGGTCAGCTTCAGCCGCGGCCTGTTCGGCAGGAGCGCGAACCCGGCGTACATCGAGAAGGTGCTGAAGGAACTCTCGCTGTGGAACAAGAAGGACAGCCGGCTGATGACCCTGTCCGGCGGCATGAAGCGCCGCGTGATGATCGCCAAGGCGCTGTCGCACGAGCCCCAGATCCTGTTCCTGGACGAACCCACCGCCGGCGTCGACGTGGAGCTGCGCCGCGACATGTGGGCGATGGTGCGCGCGCTGCGCGACACCGGCGTCACCATCATCCTGACCACGCACTACATCGATGAGGCCGAGGAGATGGCCGACCGCATCGGGGTGATCAACAAGGGCGAACTGATCCTGGTCGAGGACAAGGCCGAGCTGATGAACAAGCTCGGCCGCAGGCAGCTGACCCTGCAGTTGCAGAGTCCGCTGGACAGCGTGCCGGCCTCGCTGTCCGGCTATGCGCTGGAGCTGTCGGCCGACGGCAGCCAGCTGGTCTACACCTTCGACGCGCAAGGCGAGCACACCGGCATCGACGTGCTGCTGCGGCGGCTCGGCGAGGCGGGCATCGACTTCAAGGACCTCAAGACCAGCCAGAGTTCGCTGGAGGATATTTTCGTGAACCTGGTGAGGGAGCGCGCATGAACGTCTACGCCATCCGTGCAATCTACCTGTTCGAAATGGCGCGCACCTGGCGCACGCTGCTGCAGAGCATCGTCTCGCCGGTGATCTCCACCTCGCTGTACTTCGTGGTGTTCGGCGCGGCGATCGGCTCGCACATGAACGGGATCGACGGGGTCAGCTACGGCGCCTTCATCGTGCCGGGACTGATCATGCTGTCGCTGCTGACGCAGAGCATCTCGAACGCCTCGTTCGGCATCTACTTCCCGAAGTTTGTGGGCACCATCTACGAGATCCTGTCGGCGCCGGTGTCCGCGTTCGAGATCGTGGCCGGCTATGTGGGCGCGGCAGCGAGCAAGTCGATCATCCTCGGGCTGATCATCCTGGTCACCGCGCGACTGTTCGTGCCGTTCCAGATCGAACATCCGCTGTGGATGCTGGCGTTCCTGCTGCTCACCGCGCTCACCTTCAGCCTGTTCGGCTTCATCATCGGCATCTGGGCGGACAATTTCGAGAAGCTGCAACTGGTGCCGCTGCTGATCGTGACGCCGCTGACCTTCCTCGGCGGCAGCTTCTACTCGATCCACATGCTGCCGCCGTTCTGGCAGAAGGTCACCCTGTTCAATCCGGTGGTCTACCTGATCAGCGGTTTCCGCTGGAGCTTCTACGGCGTGTCCGACGTGAGCGTGGGTGTCAGCGTGGGCATGACCCTGGTGTTTCTCGCGATCTGCCTGGCCGCGGTGTGGTGGATCTTCCGCAGCGGCTATCGGCTGAAGGCCTGACGGTTCAGCTCAACGCGGTATGCGCATGGAACGGCAGCAGCGTGGCGCCGGTACGGGCCACGGCCGGTTCGGCGGCGCCCAGTTGCTCCTTGCTGGCGTCGATCACCACCAGGATGCGCCCGGCCGCGATCTCGTCCTTGAACTTGCGACTGACCGCATCGGGTACCTCGAAGCCGACCATCTCGCCGATGCAGGTGCCGAACGCGGCGCCGGCAATCGTCATCGCCGCGGCGCCGGCGAGCGTCACGCCCAGCGGCGGCACGGCGACCGCGACGAGTCCGAGCAGCAGGCCGGTGCCGCCGCCACAGACGCCGCCGCGCACGGCGGCGGGGTAGAAGTCGTTGCGCCCCTGCATCAGGTGATCGGGGATCTTTTCCAGCTCGATGTCTTCGCGGGCGACCAGCGAGATGTCGTGGTCGTCCACGCCGGCTTGTCGCGCCGCGGCCATCGCGGCACGCGCTGCCGGCAGGTCGAGCGTGCTGAATACGCATCGGGTTTTCATGGAGTGTCCCTCCACTTCCGGCATGGCGCCCCTGCGGACGGCACGGGCAAGGCGGGTTTGCCGCGCCTATCTTTGTCGTCGCAACGTCATCGTTGCGTGACCCCCTTGTTATCAGAAACGATGGGCTGCGTCGGCGCGTCTTTACATGTGCCGAAGGGGAACGGGAGCACGGTCGCCCCGTCCGCAGGCCTGTACGGTGTGCCCTCGCAGGTTCGGGCGAGCGCGATGAACGAATGGGGCGCATGCAAGTCCAACCGGGATATACGGCACAACGGGAGAGATCGTGGGCAAGCAACAAGCATCGACAGGCAGCCGGATCGGAGCGGTGGTCGTGGTCCTGGCCATCGTGGCGGGAGGCATTTACCTGGTGCGCAAGGCCATGCACCCGGGCGCGCCGGAACCGACCACGCCAGCCGCTTCGGCGTCGGCCCGAACTGCTCCGGCCAGCACGCCGATCCAGCATCCGATCGAACAGGCACAGGCCGGCCCGGCAACCGCCTCGACCGCCGCGCTGCCCGCACTGGATGACAGCGATGCCGGCGTGGCTTCGGCACTGGCCGCACTGGCCGGCGGCAGCGACCTGTCGTCACTGCTGGTGAGCCAGCAACTGATCACCCGCATCGTGACCACCATCGACGCGCTGCCCCGGCACGACGGGCTGGGTACGTTCACACTGCCGGCGCATGTGCCCAAAGGCGCGTTTGCGGTCGATGAGGTCGACGGCGCGACGGTGATCGGCGCCGGCAACAGCGCCCGCTACGCGCCCTACATGCAGGTCGTGGACGCGACCGACCCGCAGGCGCTGGTGGCCTGGTACGTGCATGCCTATCCGCTGTTCCAGCAGGCCTACCGGCAACTGGGCTATCCGAAGGGCTATTTCAACGATCGCCTGATCGTGGTGATCGACGACCTGCTGGCGGCGCCGGAACCGGCCCAACCGCCCGCGGTGGTGCGCTCGAAGACGTTCTACGTCCATGCCGACCCCGCACTGGAGTCGCTCTCGACCGGACAGAAGCTGCTGCTGCGCGTCGGCTCCGCCAACGAGGCCAGGATCAAGGCGAAACTGCGTGCGATCCGCGCCGGGCTGATCGGGCAACATTTGCCGGCCACGCCGGCGGCGGCCGACGGAAGGTACCCATGACCTTGCCTGGTCGCTCCCGTGCCCGCTGACCATCCGCAACTCGATCTGCTTGGTGCTGTCGATGCCCATCCTGCCGAAGTGCACCGGCTGTTCCTGGCGCTGCTGCCGGATGCCGCGACCCGCGCACGCCTGGCGCAGATCGCGGAAACCCTCAAGGCCGACCACCCCGGCCTGCGCGCACGCTGGGTGAATCCGGCGCGCTACCACGCCACGCTGCATTTCCTGGGCGACCACGCGATGCTGCGCCAAGACCAGGTCGATGCCGCCAGGGCGGCGGCAGGCCGGCTCGGCGGCGTGCCCGCGTTCGATTGGGTGCTCGATCACGCCAGCAGTTTCCGCGGCCGCCAGCCGCCCTGCGTCCTGCGCAGCATCCGCATGCAAGAGCCGCTGCAGCAGTTGTGGCAGGAGTTGCGCCATGCGCTGGTCCTGGCCGGGCAGGGGCGGCACGTCGAGCGCAGCTTCACGCCGCACGTCACACTCGCCTATGGTCAGGGCATGCTGCCGGAAACGGCACCGATCGAGTCGGTGGCCTGGCCGGTCACCCGGGTCGGACTGATCCACAGCGTCGTGGGGCAGCAGGACTATCAGGTGCTGGCGGACTGGTCGCTGCGTTAGCGCGCCCGGTGATATCGCTGTAGTGGCGTCGTCGCAGCGGGTGCGGTATCCGGATGGACGCCCGTTTCGTCCTCGTCGTTGTTGCGGGCGTGAGCAGGCCAGCTTCACGCGCGGCGATCGCGGCGGGTTCTCGACCACAGGGCTGCCATTGCCGCCGGGCCTGATCAGGTCGCCGGGGGAGGCGTTTCCGTCGACGCGGGATTCGGGTACAACGGACCGATCCATCTCAAGCGAGCAACAAGATGCAAGCAACGCCTTCGACCGGAAGCCTGGTCTGCGTCGGTCTGGGCATGACCCTGGGTTCGCACCTGGGGCCGCTGGCGCGCAGCCATATCGAACAGGCCGACGTGGTGTTTGCCGCGCTCTCCGACGGCATTGTGGAACTGTGGCTGCAGCGCATGCATGCCGACGTGCGCAGCCTGCAGCCCTTCTACCAGGAAGGCAGCTCGCGCATGAACACCTACTGGCAGATGGTCGAGGCCATGCTGGTCGAGGTGCGCGCGGGCAAGCGGGTCTGCGGGGTGTTCTACGGCCATCCCGGTGTGTTCGCCTGGGTGCCGCACAAGGCGATCGAACTGGCCCGCGACGAAGGCTATCGCGCGCACATGGAGCCGGGCGTGTCCGCCGAGGACTGCCTGTATGCCGATCTGGGCATCGACCCGGGTGCGTATGGCTGCCAACACTACGAAGCCAGCCAGCTGCTGTTCTACCGCCGCCGCATCGACCCCACCGCCTACCTGATCCTGTGGCAGGTCGGCGTGGTGGGCGACCAGTCGATGGCGCGCTTCTCGACCAACGCCGCCTATCGCCAGGTATTGGTGGACGTGCTGGCGCGTGATTACCCGCTGACCCACGAGGTGATCATCTACCGCGCGGCGACCTTGCCGATCCAGTCACCACGCATCGAGCGGCGGCTGCTGGGCACGCTTGCCCAGGCAACGGTCGAGATGGCGGACACGGTGGTGATACCGCCGGCACGTCCGTTGCAGCCGGATCATGAAATCCTGGCGCGCTTCGATGCCCTGGACAAGGCGCTTTCTCCGGTATCGTGAGCGCAGGCGATGCGCTGGCGGTAGCCCGACGGTGGCGCTATGCTGCCCAGCGCGTCCACGGGGGTATCAGACGCACTACTGCCGGGGGGCAGACTATCGTTTTCGGTGGATCGATTGAGTGAATGGGTGTGGCGCGTCGCCGTCGAAGTCGTTCATCAGCCGGTCTGAACGTTTGCAGTTGCACCACGATCAGGTTCAAAGGGGGAATCTTGTCAGACATTATCGATTTCATGGAAAGGATGGGGGGCGATGCCCAGCTGTCGCAGGCGTCAGCGGACGAGCTGGCGGAGGTCCTGTCCGCAAGCGATCTTGCACCCGAGATGCAGTCGGTGGTGATGGAGGGGAATGCTGCAAAGCTGGAAACTCTGCTCGGAACGAAGCCCATGTGCATGTTGGTGGCACCGCCCGGACCGCCAGGTACCGAGTCAACTCCGGTGCGGCCGGCCGTACCGCCGCCGCCGCCGGATGACGCCGAGGAAGAGCAGGAAATCAAGGACCTTGCTGAACACGCGAGTGCCAGCGAACGCGAGATTCGTCGGGCCTAGTCGATGCCCAATTCCGGCACCCGGTGTCGATGGCTGCTGATCAGCTTGATTGGCAGCCTTGCCCTGTTTGCCGGCATGGCTTGCGCGACAGAACCCGCGACGACAAACGAAAGCGAAGTCCTGTTGCAGCAGGCTGAGACACAGGCTTGTCCCACTGCGCTCACGAAGCAATGCGTGAGCTTGCTGCGTCGTCTGGATTCGATGGCGGATCAGTTGTCTCCGGAACGGAGGCAGCATCTGCGCTATCTGCAGGCTTGGCAGGCTGTTCTCGGTGGCGATTACCAGAAATCGGATGCGCTCATTGACGGCATCCTGAGCCACTCGCAAGATCCGAACCTGTCGTTGCAGGCCGCGATACTGCAAGTGAATTCCCTGTCGGAGCAGTCCCGCTTCGAAGAGGCCTTCCGCCAGCTGAGCCGATTGATCGTTTCCCTGCAGGATGGCGTGGGTATCACTCCGCGCATGCGGGAAAAGGGCTTTGTAGTGGCATCCTCCCTGTACGCGGACGCTGGCCAGTATGAATTGGCGTCCTATTACGCCAACGAGATATTCAGGCAGGGTCTGGCAATCGACGGCTATACCTGCGTGGACGACCATGCCCGCATCGCGGCTCTGTTCGGCAGTGGCCAGTGGGAGGGCATCGAATCGTTGATGGCGCAGGGCATCGAGGTCTGCATCAAGGAGGGCAACAGCCTCTACGCCAATGGCATTCGCTATTTCGCGGCCAAGCTGGATGTCAGTCGCGGGCATCCGGAGCAGGCGATTGCCCTGCTGCGGAAGAACTACCCGGCGGCGGAACGCGACGGCTACGCTCCCCAGCTGGCCCAGTTCAACGCCTTGCTGGCTGCCGCTTACTACGAAACCGGGCAACTGCAGCTGGCGCGGGAGTCGGCGCTGGCGGCGATCACGCACGGCACGCACAACCATTACGCCGAATCCATCAGCACGGCCTACCGGATCCTGTATCTGGGTGCCAAGCAGCAGGGTGACTTCGCCTCGGCGCTGGCGTATCACGAAAGGTACATGACTGCCGACAAGGGCTATCTGGACGAGCTCAGCGCGAAGGCGCTCGCGTTCCAGACCGTGCAGCAGCAGGTGGCAGCGAAGAAGCTGCAGATCGACACGCTGAACAAGCAGAACCGGATCCTCCAGTTGCAGCAGTCGCTTGATCGCAGCGCGTCGGAAACCAACCGGCTGTACATCATCCTGCTGCTGACCGTGCTCGGCTTCATCGCGTTCTGGACCTACCGCATCAAACGCTCGCAACTGCGCTTCATGAAGCTGGCGCGGCGCGACGGGCTTACCGGGATCTTCAACCGGCAGCATTTCGTCAGTTCGGCCGAACTGCAGTTGCAGTATTGCCGCAAGTCGTCGCGGCAGGCCTGCCTGGTGCTGATCGACCTTGACCACTTCAAGGTGGTCAACGACACGCACGGGCATGCGGTGGGCGATCGCGTGCTGAAACGCGCCGTGGCGGCGTGCCAGAAACACCTGCGCTCCACCGACATTTTCGGCAGGCTCGGTGGCGAGGAGTTCGGCATCGTGTTGCCCGAATGCACGCTGGAACAGGCTTTGGGTCGCGCCGAACAGATCCGCGCGGCGATCGCCGACGCAGCCGGTAGCGACGATTCGCTCGCGGTGGCGGTGTCGGCCAGCTTCGGCGTGGCCACCATCGAGCGTTCGGGTTACGACCTCAGGAAGCTGCTGATCGATGCGGACGACGGCCTGTACCGCGCCAAGCGCGAGGGTCGCAACCGGGTTCGCGTCTGCGATGACGCGCAGCCACGCGAGCGTGTCGCCGGCGTGGCGGTCGAGAACGCGTAAGCCGATCTGGCGCACCCGGTGCGCGATGCGTCTCGGCATGCCCTCGTAGGGCGGACACCGTCCGCCGGCTTTCCATCACATTGTGCAGAAGCGGCGGGCAGTGCCCGCCCTACGCCTGGGGTTAGTCGGGGTCGCTTATGGTGACGCCGTGTCTTGCGCTTTCGCCGTCGGCGCATCCAGCCGGTTGAAATGGAGGATGGCGTTGAACACCAGCGGGTAGCTGCCGATGGTTTCGCCGCGCCAGATCGGGTTGCTGGCGAACAGCAGCACATGGCCCTTGCCGTAGCGGGCGTCGACCACGGCGGCGCGTTCGGCGATCTCGTCGCCACCATCGAGCAGGCCGGCGATCAAGAGGTCCTTCGCCGCGGCGTAGCGCAGGATCACCTGCGGTCGCTGGTCCAGCGGGATCACCCACGGGTTGTTGCGCATCTGCTCGGCGTTCAGCGGCATCGGCTGCCATGGCTTGACGTCGGGCAGCGCCGGCGCGGCGGTCGCGGCGCGGCCTTCCGGCGTGTCGGTGTCGTGCGGGCCACCCCGTCCGGTCGGGCGCTGGAAGTTCTTCGCGCTGGGCAGGCCGTGGTCGCCGGTGAGCAGGCTGGATACGCTGAACGACTGCCCGGCCGCGCTGTACAAGGCCAGTTCGTCGCGCGTGTAGCTGGCGGCGATCGGACTGCGCCGGTCGACGAACTTCGCCTGAAGCACGCTGCCGACGACCTTCAGCCGACTGGTGGGAACGATCGAAACGCCCGGCGCCATGCCTGTGTCGATGGCGAACTTCGCAGTGTCCTCGGCGGTGACCAGCAGCCCGCCGTCGCGCACGAAGCGCTTGAGGCTGGCCAGGCCCGTGCTGCCCAGGCCGGGACGGGTGTCGTCGGTGGCATCGATGCGACCCAGGTTCGGCGTCAGCGCCGTGGTCTTCCACGGCAGCGGGTTGCCCCACATCGGCATGCCGTCGACGATTTCCCGCGCGCTGGCGTCGCCGATCGGGGCGAACAGGATCACGTCGTACTTCGCGTGCAGGTCGCCGATCCTCGCCACATCCTGGGTGCTGATGTAGTCATACGGCACCTGCAGGTTGTCCAGCGCGATGCGCCACCAACCTTCGGTCTGGGTGCCCAGCCAGGTGTGCATCAGCGCGATGCGGGGCAGCTTTCCGTTGGGCAGATCGATCGCGGCCAGGCCCGTCGGTACGTCGACCGGCTGGCCGACCAGGCTCATCGGCGCCTGCAGGATCGCCGGATCGGTGATTCGCGCCACCTGCACGTCGAACAGGTCGCCCATCGACCAGCCGGTGTCGTCGTAGGGATGCTGCTGCGGATCTTTCGGCGACCAGTACTGGCGATCCAGCAAGGTGTCGGCGATGCGCGAGTAGGGCTGGTCCATGCGCACCACGTAGCTGCCGGCGGGGAATGTCTGCGTGGCCGGCTTCTTTGGCTTGTCGGCCGGGGCGGGCAGGCTCACGGTGACCGGCGCGCTGGTGCGGCTGATCTCCACATGCTGGCGCTGCAGCACGCGCAGCAACTGGGCGCGCGAGCCGGCGCGCGGATCGCTGGCGCTGAACACGTAGGCGGCTGGCCCGGCCTGCTGCGGCTTCTCGATCGAGCGTTTGGCCTTCAGGTAGAAGTTCTTCAGGAACTGCTGGCCATTGCCGGCGAAATAGTTCAGCGCGGTGAGCAGGCCGGTCTGCTGGTAATTGTTGTTGTTGCGCTGCGACCACAGCACGGTGGGCAGCGGCGGATTGGGCCGGTACCAGGTGCGCTCGTACTCGGACGGTTCGAGGATGCGCTGCACCGTGTCGGCGCCGCCGTTGCCGAAGGTTTCGTAAAGCCGGCTGATGCCGTTGTGCATGGCCGCGATGAACATCAGGTAGCCCGGGCTCCAGGTGTCGAAGTCGCCGTGGGTGAACACGCCGGGCATGCCCAGCCGGGTCATCTGCTGCACGTTGTCCCAGCCCAGCTGCTGCCATTCGCCGGTGAGGATCGGGTCGATCCACGCGTTGTACGGGCCGTCGCCCACCGTGTTGTCGTACAGGAACGGCACGGATTCATGCAGGTCGTGCAGCACCTGGGCATGCCAGCCCACGAAGGTGTCGGCCACGTTGCGGGTGAGCGCCAGCGACATGCCCATCGCATCGCGGTTGTTGTCGTGCGCCACGTAGTGGCCCCAGTACATCAGTCGCGGATAGTTCTGGCCGGGGTGGGCCAGGTGCCAGTTGTACAGGTCGACCATGCGGTCGCGGCCATCCACCTCGACCACCGGCGTGATCAGGGTGATCACGTGCGAGCGGATGTGGCGGATGTATGGCGCCTCGTCCACCGCCAGGCGGTAAGCCAGTTCCATCAGCGCGGTGGGCGAGCCGGTCTCGGTGGAGTGGATGGCGCCGGTGATGTAGTAGACCGGGGTGGACTGGGCGACCAGCTGGTCGGCCTTCGCATCGTCCATGGCTATCGTGCGCGGGTCGGCCAGCTGGGCCAGCCGCGCCCGGTTCGCGTCCAGCCCGGCCAGCAGACTCTCGTCGGCGATCGCCACCGCGATCATCTCGCGGCCTTCCTCGCTCTTGCCGATGGTGAACACCTTGACCCGCGGACTGGCGGCGGCCAGCGCCCGGAAGTAGCGATGGACGTCGGCGCTGTACGGCAGGTAGTTCGGCGCGCCGGCGACATGGCCCAGCACCTTCTCCGGCGTGGGGACGCTGGCGGAAGCGGGCAGGTAACTGGTCAGCGGCGTGTTGAACGACGGGTCGGTGGTGAATTTCAGGATCTGGTCGGTATAGGCCTGGTCGACCGGCTGATCCGGCGCGCGGGCGTAGTCGTTGGCCACGACGGTGCTGGCGGCGTGGGCGGCGAACACGCCGAGCGAGAACAGCACGCCGCATGAGAACCGGATGGTTGTATGCATGATCAGCTTCCCCCGTGGCCGAGGCCGGCCGATTTCCCCACTTTGCCAGAGCGCGCCGGACTGCGGATAGGCCATCAGTCAGGTAGGGATTCGGCTCGCATGCACCGTGCCGGTCGGCACGGGTTCGTGGCGCGAATCGGGTGCACAATCGGCAGACCTCTTGCCATGGAGTAGCGTCATGCGACCGACCGTGCTTGCAACCCTGTTTTGCCTCGCAATTCCCGTTGCCGTTTCGGCCCACGCGCCGAACCCGAACGCGGCCTCGCAAAAGGCCGAGAAGACCGGTATCGACAAGGCCGCTGTGGAGAAGGCTGCTGTGAAGAAGGCTTTGAACGACCCCGCCCGCGCCGCCGACAAGGGCGACGACAACCGCCGCAAGATCGAACAGGTGATGCTGTTCGCCCAGGTCAAGCCGGGCCAGAGCGTGCTGGAACTGGTCCCCGGCAGCGGCTACTGGACCCGCGTGTTCAGCGCCGTGGTCGGGCCGCAGGGTCACGTCTACACGGTGTGGCCGAACGAGATGGGCAAGTTCGACACCGAAAGCCTGGCCAACTGGCAGAAGCTGACGGCCACGCCGCACTACGCCAACGTGGGCATCCTGCAGCAGCCGGCGGCGAAGTTGCAGGCGCCGGCGCCGGTGGACCTGGTGTTCACCGCGCAGAACTACCACGACTTCCATGATCCGTTCATGGGACCGATGGACATCGCGGCCTTCAATCGTCAGGTGTTCGATGCGCTCAAGCCCGGCGGCCTGTTCGTGATCATCGACCACGTCGCTCCGGCCGGTTCGGGACTCGCCGATACGAACACCTTGCACCGGATCGACCCGGCCTCGGTGAAGCAGGAAGTGGAGGCCGCCGGCTTCGTCTTCGACGGCGAAAGCAAGGCGCTGCACAACCCCGCCGATCCGCACGACATCAAGGTGTTCGACAAGGCGATACGCGGCCACACCGACCAGTTCATCTTCCGCTTCCGCAAACCCGCGAAGTGATTGGCGCAACGCGACCTGCTTGAGTTGCGGCGGTGTCTGGCGGCACCATCAGGGCGACACGCCTATTCGCCGATGCCCGCAGGAGCGCCGTGAATTCCGATGAACCTGTCGCACCGGTGGCCGATCCGCACGATCCGCCACCGGTGCGTCCGCCCGAGCCCGATGCCGCCGATTGCTGCGGCGAGGGTTGCGTGCGCTGCGTGTACGACGTGTACGACGAGGCGCTGGAGCGTTACGAGCGCGCGCTGGCCGCATGGCATGCGCGCCATCCGGGACAAGCAAGGGGAATCGAACCATGTGGATCGCCATGACGCGTGAGGTCAGCCCGGCACTCGGCGATTGCGAGCTGTCGTTCGTCGAACGCGCCGCGATCGATGTGGCGCAGGCCAGCCCGCAGCATCACGCCTACCAGCACGCGCTGGAAACGCTGGGTTGCCGGGTGATCGCGCTGCCGGCCGAAGCCGATTTGCCCGACTCGGTGTTCGTCGAGGACACCGCGATCGTGCTGGACGAGGTGGCCGTGTTGACCCGTCCCGGCGCCGCGTCCAGACGCGGCGAGGTGGCCAGCATCGCCGCGGCGCTGGGCGAGTGGCGACCGCTGCTGGCGATCGAGGCGCCGGGCACCATCGACGGCGGCGACGTGCTGCGACTGGGCCGCACGCTGCATGTCGGCGAGTCGGCACGCAGCAATGCCGCAGGCATCGGGCAGTTGCGCGAACTGCTGGCCGGACATGGCTACGCCGTCGAAGGCGTGCCCACGCACGGCTGCCTGCATCTGAAATCGGCGGTGACCCAGCTCGACGACCACACCGTGCTGTTGCAGCCGGCCTGGGTGGACCGCGCACGCTTCGCCGATTTCCGGGTGATCGAAGTCGATCCGGCCGAGCCGCATGCGGCGAACGTGGTGCGCATCGGCGATGCCTTGCTGATGCCGGCCAGCTTTCCGCGCACGCGGCAACGCCTGCTCGACGCAGGTTTCGCGGTGACTGTCGTCGACGTCTCCGAATTGCAGAAGGCCGAAGGCGCGGTGACCTGCTGCAGCCTGATCTTTCGCGCCACGGACTGAACCGTGCTCATCCGTTACCGCCTGGCTCGCCCGCAGGACGCCCGCGCGATCGGCGTGCTGGCGCGGCGGGTGACCCGGCGCTGGATCCTGCCGGAGCAACCGGCCAGCGCGGCAGCGTCGCTGCTCTACGGCATGGGCGCCCGGGTGATCCGGCGCAAGATCCTGGCCGGCCAACGCTTCCAGCTGGCCTGGCAGGATGGCGAGCGCCTGGTGGGCGTGGCGGCGATGCGCGACGAATCGCACCTGTTCCAGTTCTTCGTCAGCACGCGTCTGCACGGCCACGGCATCGCCCGCCGGTTGTGGCAACGCGCGATGGACGATGCGTTCCGCCGTGCCGGCACGCGCCATTTCACGCTGAATTCCTCGGCGATGGCGGTGCCGATCTACCGGCATCTGGGTTTCGTCAGCAGCGGGCCGCTGAAGATCAGCGACAACGGCCTGGTGACCCAGCCGATGCATCTGGATCGGCCGTGAAGTGGGCCTCCTGACCCGCGCCGGTCCGCGAGTTCTTGCGCCGGCTGTCGCCGCAACTACGAATTTTGGTCATACCGCGGCAAGCGCCGGTCGCATATAAAACGCGCCGGGGGAATCCTTGCCAACGCGTAGGGATTTATCAATGTCGTGGAACAACAAGATCGTCCGCAGCCTGGTGCTCGCGGGATGCGTGGCCTGTTGGCCGACGCTGGCCGCTCCGCTGCTGCCGGATCACCAGGAATTCGACGCCGCACTGCAGGTGCCGTTTCAGGCGACGGCAGGGCGGGACATCGTTATGCACTTCGAATACCCCGGGGCCAACCCGGGCACGCCGGTGGCGTGGCAGGTCGCGCTGCTCGATCGCGATGGCCAGTCGCTGCGCGAATGGAATGGCGGCTCCGTGCTGCACACGCGCCAGGCGCAGGCCAGCATTCACTGGGACGGCCTCGGTGCGCGCCACCAGCCGCTGCCCGCCGGCTACTACAGCCTGCGTCTGCGCGCGATCGCGCTGGACGATGACAACGCGCGCCGCATCGGCAGCGGCCTGGCCAGTCGTGCGCTGGCGCTGGCCGAACGCCTCGCGCCCGAGGCGATCACCGAGCAACGCCAGGAAATCCAGATCAGCCATGTGCCGGCGGCGGTCATGCCGCACTTCACCGCGCTGGCGCAGCATGCTGCCCCGCAGACCTTCGCGGCCAGCACTGGCGGGCTGCCCTACACGGTCTGGTACGGCGATTTGCACAGCCAGACCAACCACAGCGACGGCGGCGGCGACCTCGCCACCTGCCACGGCGAGCAGAATCCGCAGAGCAGTGCCTACGGCCCGACCGATGCCTACCAGTACGCGATGGGTCGCGGCCTGGACATGCTGATGACGTCCGAGCACAACCACATGTACGACGGCTCCACCGGCACCAACACGTCGGCCAGCCCGGCCGCCGCGCACAACCTGTTCGCCTCGGGCCTGCAGGCCGCCGCCGCGTTCCGTGCCGCGCACCCGAACTTCCTGGCGATCTACGGCCAGGAATGGGGTGTGATCAGCAACGGCGGCCACATGAACATCTTCAACGCCGACGGCCTGATCGAGTGGGAGAAGAACAGCGCCGGCCAGCTGATCGGCGACTACGAGATCGCCAAGGGCGACTACGGCTCGCTGTACACGCTGATGCGCAGCAAGGGCTGGATCGGCCAGTTCAACCATCCCGCGCAGAGCGGCCAGTTCGTGGTCGGCGGTACCAATTTTGGCTACACCGCCGATGGCGACCAGGTGATGGTGCTGGCCGAAGTGCTGAACAGCTCGGCGTTCTCGGTGAACACCACCGAATCGGAAACCGTGCGGCCCAACTACGAGATCGCCTTCAACACGATTCTCGAACGCGGCTACCACGTGGCGCCGAGTTCGGACCAGGACAACCACTGCGCCAACTGGGGCGCCAGCTTCAGCAACCGCACCGGCGTGCTGATCCCGACCGGCACCGCGCTGAGCCTGGACAGCTTCCTCGACGCACTGCGCGCCCGGCGCGTGTTCGCCACCGAGGACAAGACCGCGCAGATCGTGTTGACCGCCAACGGCCACGTGATGGGCGAGCGCTTCGCCAACAGCGGTCCGCTGACGCTCGACGTGAACTACGCCAGCACTTCCGGCCAGACGGCGCAGCACGTGGAACTGTTCGAGGGCGTGCCCGGCAGCAATGGCAGCGTCACCAGCCTGTCCGAGACGGCCACGACCACGGTCACGCCGGCGGCGGGCGAGCATTTCTATTACGCCAAGATCACCCAGGCCAACGGCCTGCGCCTGTGGTCGGCGCCGGTATGGGTGACCGAGGGTTCCGGTGGTGGCGGCGACACCACGGCGCCGACCGCGACCGCCAGCGAGAATGGCAGCAGCGGCAGCATCAGCTTCAATGCCAGCGCCAGCGACAACGTCGGCGTGACGCGGGTGGAGTTCTACGTGGACGGCGCGCTCAAGGCCACCGATGACAGCTCGCCGTACAGCGCGACGCTGGACTCGACCACGCTGGGCGACGGCACGCACGTGCTGATCGCCAGGGCGTATGACGCGGCCGGCAACGTCGGCAGCAGCAGTCCGGTCAGTTTCAGCGTGTCCAACGGCAGCAGTGGCGACAGCACCGCCCCCACGGTGAGCGCCTCCGAAAGCGGCAGCAGTGGCAGCATCACGTTCAATGCCACCGCCAGCGACAACGTCGGCGTGGCACGGGTGGAGTTCTACGTGGATGGCACGCTCAAGGCCACCGACGTCAGCTCGCCGTACAGCGCGACGCTGGACTCGACCACGCTGGGCGACGGCACGCATGCGCTGATCGCCAGGGCGTACGACGCCGCCGGCAACGTCGGCAGCAGTACGGCCGTGGCCTTCAGCGTGTCCAATTCCACCAGCTCCCCGGCGCAACTGATCGCCAACGGCGGCTTTGAAAGCGGCACGACGGGATGGACGCAAACCAGCGGAGTGATCACCAGTGACAGCAGCGAGCCCGCGCATGCCGGCAGCTGGAAGGCGTGGCTGGACGGCTACGGCAGCAGCCACACCGACTACGTGCGCCAGCAGTTCAGCATTCCCGTCACCGTTGCCCATGCCACGCTGAAGTTCTTCCTGCATGTGGACACCGCCGAGTCGGGCAGCACCGCGTACGACACGCTGCAGGTGCAGCTGATCACCTCGACCGGCAAGTACATCAACCTGGCCAGCTTCTCCAACACCAACGCCGCCAGCGGCTACCAGCAACACACGATCAGCCTGGATGCGTACAAGGGGCAGACCGTGCAGATCAATTTCTACGGCAAGGAAGACGCCAGCCTGGCGACCTCGTTCGTGATCGACGACGTGGGCGTCGAGGCGCAGTGAGTGCGCACATGGCGGGAAGCACAAGCTTCCCGCCATGCTCGCGGCTGCAGCTACACTGCATCGGGTCGACGCCGTGCAGGGAACGAGGGATGAGTGACATCGACGCGACCGGGACCACCGGCAAGCTGATCCGCTACGCGCACCTGCGCTGGCTGGTGCGCATCCTGCGGCACCCTTCGGCGGTGCTGTTGCTGGTGCAGCTGATCGGGCTGCTGCTGTACCCGTTCATCGAACACACCCGTCCGGCCCGCGCACTGTTCGGCGCGTTCGGCGTGCTGGTGCTGTGCCTGGCGATCGCGATGGTGCAGCGTACGCCGGGGCGGGCATGGGTCAGTGCCGCCATCGCGGTGCCGGCGGTGCTGTTCAACGTGCTCGACCTGACACTCGGCCTGCCGGGGCTGAAACCCTGGTGGGCGGCGCTGGAGTCGCTGTTCTATTTCTACGCGGCGATCTGCCTGATCCGCTACATGCTGGCGGACCGGCGCGCCACCAGCGACGAGCTGTTCGCGGCCGGCGCCACGTTCACCCTGCTGGTCTGGGCGTTCACCTATCTGTTCGTGCTGTGCCAGACCCTGCAGCCGGGCTGTTTCGCGGCGGCGGTGAATCCGGATGCGCCGCGCAGCTGGACCGAGCTGCTGTTCCTGAGCTTTGCCCTGATGTCCAGCACCGGCATCGGCGACGTCATTCCGGTCACCGTGCACGCCCGTGCGGTGGCCGGCCTGGAGATGTTCGTGGGGGTGATGTACATGGCGCTGGTGGTGTCGCGACTGATCGGACTGACCCTGTTGCGCAAGGGCGAGTAGCGACAGCGACAGATGCGCCGGGCGAGGTGTCCCGGCGCAACCGCAGTGACTCGCGGTCCGCCGGGGCAGCGGGCGCTTACTTGCTGTTCTTCTTCTTTTCCTGCTTGGCCGCCTTTTTTTCCTTCATGGTCTTGGCCGGTTTCTTCTTCTCGTCCTTCTTTGAATCCATGCCCTTGCTCATGTTGCTCTCCGCGATGTGGATGGTTGGCAGTGACGCATGGGCAAGTCTAAGCCGTTCTGCCGGTTCCGGGCAGGGTGCTCAGATGCGATCGTCGGGGGCCAGGTAGCGCCATTGCCCCGGCGGCAGTTTCGACAGCGGAATGCGCCCCACCCGCAGGCACTTCATCGCCAGCACCTTGAGGCCAACCGCGTGGCACATCGGCTCGATCCGGCTCGCCGACATCTGCTTGAAGGCGAAGCGCAGGCGCTGCTCGCTCTGCCAGCTGACCTTGATCGGCGGCATCGCGTAGTTGTTGAAGCTGAGGCCGTGGTTGAGCAGGGCCAGGCCGTTCTCCTTCAGCGTGCCGCTGACCTCGACCACGAATTCCTGCTCGATCCGGTCGATGTCCTCGGTGAGCTTGCGGCTGACCCGCCAGTCCTGGGTGAACACCAGCAGGCCGCTGGCAGCGGTGGGCAAGGCCAGCGGCGCGCCGAGGCCGTGCATGTGCCGCTGCAACGGCCGCACGCCGGAAGCGTCGTCGGCCCATCGGGTGGCCGGCGTGACCAGCGCGCGGGCCGGGTTCGGGCCGTCGCCCGCGTCGTAGCCGGCCGGCTTGTGCAGCACCAGGGTGACTGCCTCCAGCGGCGCCAGTTTGGCAGCCGGGTCGATCTCGACGCTCTGCGTGTCGACCATGAACTGCGGTTCTTCCACCACGATGCCGTCGACCCGCACCCAGCCGCCCTCGATGTACTGCTCGGCCTCGCGGCGCGAACATTGCGCCAGCGCGACGACGCGCTTGGCCAGGCGGAGGGATTCGGTCATCGGGCATGCCAGCGGGTGAGGGTGGGCCATTGTAGGCCGGCTTCGGCGCGGGAAATCGGCGGCTGGCAATCGGCGCCGGATGTCCCCACATCGAAGTCATCCGTTTTGGCATGAGTCACGACATGATCCCGTTTTCCATTCTCGACCTGGCCCCGGTGACCGAAGGCAGCGACGCCAGCCAGGCGTTCCGCAACACGCTGGACCTGGCCCGCCTGGGCGAACAGCTGGGCTATCGCCGCTACTGGCTGGCCGAGCACCACAACATGCCCGGCATCGCCAGCGCCGCGACGGCGGTGCTGATCGGCCACGTGGCGGCGGGCACCTCGACCATCCGCGTCGGCGCCGGCGGCATCATGCTGCCCAACCATTCGCCGCTGCAGGTGGCCGAGGCGTTCGGCACGCTGGCTTCGCTGCACCCGGGCCGGATCGACCTGGGGCTGGGCCGTGCGCCGGGCACGGACCAGGCCACCGCGCGTGCCTTGCGCCGCTACTTCGATGGCGCGGACAGCTTTCCGCAGGATGTGCTGGAACTGCTCGCCTATTTCGAGCCCGCCGTGGCCGGACAGCAGGTGCGCGCCGTCCCCGGCGCCGGCGTCGAGGTGCCGGTGTGGCTGCTCGGCTCCAGCCTGTTCAGCGCGAAGCTGTCGGCGCAGCTCGGCCTGCCGTTCGCATTTGCCTCGCACTTCGCGCCGGACGCGATGGACGAGGCGCTGACGCTGTACCGGCGCGATTTCCAGCCCTCCGCCCGCCTGCAGCAGCCGTACGCGATGCTGGGCCTCAACGTGGTCGCCGCCGACAGCGATGCCGAGGCGCGCCGGCTGTTCACCACCCAGCAGCAGAACTTCATCAACCTGCGTCGTGGCCGGCCGGGGCTGATCCCGCCGCCGATCGACGACATCGAGGCCTACTGGACGCCGCCGGAAAAGCTGATGGTGGAGCGCGCGCTGGCCTGTGCCGTGGTCGGCGACGCGGCCACGGTGGAACAGGGCATCGCCGCCTTCATCGGGCGGCACCGGCCGGACGAACTGCTGCTCACCGCCAACGTGTTCGAGCACGGGGCGCGGCGGCGTTCGTTCGAGCTGGCGGCCGCGGCGCGCGATCGGCTGCAGGCAGCATGAGTCCCGGGGCGCCAATCGGCCATAATGGGCGTTGTTCTCCCATCGCGAAGCTCTTCCACGCATGAAAACCCCCAAGGGCCTGCAGGACCTGATCGACGAAGGCGTGATCGATCAGGTGCTGCGACCGCTGAAGAGCGGCAAGGAAGCCTCCGTCTACGTCGTCCGCTCGGGCGAGGACATCCGTTGCGCCAAGGTCTACAAGGACATGGCGCAGCGCAGTTTCCAGGCGCGCGTGCAATACCAGGAAGGCCGCAAGGTGCGCGGCAGCCGGCAGATGCGCGCGATGGGCAAGGCCACCAAATTCGGCCGCAAGGAGGCCGAGGCCGCCTGGAAGAATGCCGAGGTCGACGCGCTCTACCAGCTCACCGCCGCCGGCGTGCGCGTGCCCAAACCCTACGGCTATTTCAGCGGTGTGCTGGTGATGGAGCTGGTCACCGACGCGGAGGGCTACTCGGCGCCGCGGCTGGGCGAGGTGGAACTGTCGGCCGACACCGCCCGCGAGTACCACCGCTTCCTGATGCAGCAGGTGGCGCGGATGCTGTGCGTGGGCCTGATCCACGGCGACCTTTCCGAATACAACGTGCTGGTGGGACCGGACGGCCCGGTGATCATCGACCTGCCGCAGGCGGTCAGCGCCTCGGGCAACAACAACGCCCGCACCATGCTGCGGCGTGACGTGGGCAACATCAGCATCAGCCTGTCGCGCTTCGCGCCGGAGCTGCTGGACACCCACTATGGCGAGGAGATGTGGGCGCTGTACGAACTGGGTGAACTGCACCCGGACAGCGAACTCACCGGCCACTTCGAGTTCGACGAGACCATCGCCGACGTGGACAGCGTGATGCAGTCGATCATCGACGCGCGCGAGGAAGCGATCATCCGCCAGCAGGGGCGCGAGGCCGCGGCGCAGGAAGACTGAGCTTCGCGGCGTAGGGCGGGCACTGGCCCGCCGCTCTTCATTCCGCGCATGACGCAAGCAAAAAGCTGGCGGGCAGTGCCCGTCCTACGCCTGTGGGGCGCGTCAATGCGTGCTGACGTCGACCAGTTCCACGTCGAACACCAGCGAGGCGTTCGGCGGGATGTCGCCACCGGCGCCGCGCGCGCCGTAGCCGAGCTCGGCGGGAATCAGCAGGGTGCGCTTGCCGCCCACCTTCATGCCGGCCACGCCCTGGTCCCAGCCGTCGATCACGCGGCCGGCGCCCAGCGGGAAGTTGAACGGCGCGCCGTGGTCGTACGAGCTGTCGAACTTGGCGCCGTGCTTGTCCTTGGCGCTGTCGTCGTAGAGCCAGCCGGTGTACTGCACTAGCACGTCCATGCCGGGCTTGGCCTCGGCACCGGTGCCGACCCGGGTGTCGATGATGGTGAGCTTGTCGACCTTGCCGCTGGCGTGCGCCGGAGGCGGCGTGCTGCAGGCGGCGAGGGCGAACACGGTGAGCAGGGGCAGCAACCAGCGCATGGGTGACTCCGGGAAGGTGGATGGAAAGGGACAGGGTATTACGTGTTCGCAAGCTTTGTGGCGGCGTGGACCCCACCCCAGCCCTCCCCTGCCGAGCAGGGGAGGGAATTCCGGCGTTTTTCGGCTTTGTGGCAGACGCTCAGCTCACCAGTTCGGCGGCGACCATGCGCTTGAACGGCTCGACGGCCACGGCATCGGCATCGTTCATCAACTGCAACTGGCCGTCCTGGATCAGCGCCTGCAGGCGCATGCCACGCTGCAGCAGTGCCACCAGCTCGGCCACCGTGGCGACGGGAATGTCCAGCACGGTGAGGTTCTTGTTGCGGGCCAGCGCACTGGCGTTCTTGTTCCACCAGATTTCCGCCGCGTTGCCGCCGTAGTTGATCACCACCACCTGGCGCGAACGGCCGCAGGCCTTGCGGATGCGCGTCTCGTCGGGCTGGCCGACCTCGATCCACAGCTCGATCTCGTCGGTATACGCCTTGCGCCACAGCGCCGGTTCGTCCTCGTCGCTGATGCCCTTGCCGAACTCCAGGCGATCCTCGGCATACAGCGCGAACGCGAGCAGGCGCACCATCAGGCGCTCTTCGGTTTCCGACGGATGCCGCGCCAGGGTCAGCGCATGGGTGGCGTAGTAATGCCGGTCCATGTCGCTGACCTGCAGTTCGACTTTGTAGATGGTGGAGTTCAGTGCCATGGGCGTACCTGGAGACAACAAGCCGACCATTGTACGCGCCGGGCAGCACCTACACTGTGCGGGCATGAAGTCGCCCACGCCCAGCTTCACCCGTGACGCCCGCGCCAGCACGGTGCACCTGCCGCCGGGCCACTGGGCGACCGTGCTCGACGCGCTGTGTACGCACTTCGCCGCGATCAGCCGCGCGCAATGGCTGGACCGCATCGAACGCGGACGCGTGCTGGATGGGCAGGGCGGCGCGATCACGCCGCAGACCCCGTACCGGGCGGGGCTGCGCATCCACTACTACCGCGAGGTGGCGGATGAGCCGGTGATCCCGTTCGGCGAAACCGTGCTGCATGTGGACGAGCACCTGGTGGTGGCCGACAAGCCGCACTTCCTGCCGGTGACGCCGGCCGGTGGCTTCGTCGAACAGACCCTGCTGCGCCGGCTGGTCCAGCGACTGGACAACCCCGCGCTGGTGCCGCTGCACCGGATCGACCGGCTCACCGCGGGCCTGGTGCTGTTCTCGGCCAACCCGGCCAGCCGCGCCGCGTATCAGGCGCTGTTCCGCGAGCGGCGCATCGACAAGCGTTACGAGGCAATGGCGCCGGCCTTGCCCGGGCTGGTGTTTCCGCACCTGCGGCGCTCGCGCATCGTTGCCGGCGAGCCGTTCTTCCGGATGCGCGAGGCGGCAGGCGAGGCGAACAGCGAGACGCGCATCGAGGTGATCGAACAGGGCGCCGGTGACTGGCGTTATGCGCTGTTCCCGCGGACCGGAAGGAAGCACCAGTTGCGCCTGCACATGGCCGCGCTGGGGGCACCGATCAGCGGCGATCCCCTGTATCCGGCGCTGGCCGAGCCGGCCGCCGACGATCACCTTCGGCCGCTGAAATTGCTGGCGAAGGAGCTGGCGTTCGTCGATCCGTTGTCCGGACAACCGCGGCACTTCGCGAGCGTCCTGACGCTGTAGGTGGGCGGCACCTGCGGGCACGCCGTTTCGCGCCATCGGTAACCACCCGCGGCCATTCCACGCTATCTTCCACCGCAGCATCCATCCGGGGGAGAGTCATCTGTGAGTGCAAAACCAGCTTCCATCAGCGCGCCACGCACCGAGTTGACCGTACGTGGGTTGATCATCGGTATCGTGATCACCCTGGTGTTCACCGCGGCCAATGTGTTCTTCGGGCTCAAGGCCGGCCTGACCTTCGCCACCTCGATTCCGGCGGCGGTGATCTCGATGGCGATCCTGCGCAACTTCAGGAACTCGACCATCCAGGAAAACAACATCGTGCAGACGATCGCCTCGTCGGCGGGCACCTTGTCGGCGATCATCTTCGTGCTGCCCGGTCTGGTCATGGTCGGCTGGTGGACCGGCTTCCCGTTCTGGATCACCTTCGGCATCTGCGCCACTGGCGGCATCCTGGGCGTGATGTACACGATCCCGCTGCGCCGCGCGCTGGTCACCGATTCCGACCTGCCGTATCCGGAAGGCGTGGCCTGCGCCGAAGTGCTGAAGGTGGGCGGCGGCGACGATTCTGAATCCACCACGGAAGAGAGCAGCCGCGCCGGCCTGCTCGCCGTGATGGGCGGCTCGGTGGTCTCGGCGCTGTTCGCCATCGTGGTGGCCACCCGCGTGTTCGGCAGCAACGTGGCGCAGTATTTCCGCCTCGACGATCGCGGTTCGGCGACCGGCTACGACTTCAATCTTTCCTTCGCGCTGCTGGCAGTCGGGCACCTGGTGGGGCTGTGGGTCGGCCTTGCCATGTTGTTCGGCGCGGTGATCGCGTGGGGCTGGGCGGTGCCGCATTACACCGGGCTGCTTGTTGGCGTCACCGGTGCCGCGGCGGACGTGGCGCAGGCGGCGTGGAGCAGCAAGGTGCGCTTCATCGGCGCCGGCACGATCGGCGTGGCGGCGATCTGGACGCTGGCCAAGCTGGTCAAGCCGGTGATCGGCGGACTTGCCGCGGCGATGGCCTCGTCGCGGGCGCGCAAGTCCGGCCAGGGCGCCAGCCTGCCCCGTACCGAGCTGGACATGCCGATCGGCATCGTCGGCCTGGTCAGCCTGCTGTGCCTGCTGCCTATCGCCTGGCTGCTGGGTGATTTCGCCGGCGATACCGGCCTGGGCGACCACCTGGGTCTGCTGCTGGCCGGCGGCCTGGTGTTCGTGGTGGTGATGGGTTTCCTGGTCTCGGCGGTGTGCGGCTACATGGCCGGCCTGATCGGATCGTCCAACAGCCCGCTTTCGGGCGTGGGCATCCTGGTGGTGATCGTGGCGGCGCTGTTGCTGGTCGCCGGCGTGCAGTCGCAACTGCCGGTCAGCGCGGGCAAGGGGCTGGTGGCGTTCGCGCTGTTCGCCACCTCGATCGTGTTCTCGGTGGCTACCATCGCCAACAACAACCTGCAGGACCTGAAGACCGGCCAGCTGGTCGACGCCACGCCGTGGAAGCAGCAGGTGGCGCTGGTCGCCGGCGTGCTGGTGGGCGCGGCGGTGATCCCGCCGGTGCTGGACCTGGTCAACCAGGCCTACGGTTTCGCCGGCATGCCGGGCGTCGACCCGGCGCGCGCGCTGGCTGCGCCCCAGGCCGGACTGATCTCCGCGCTGGCGCAGGGCGTGATACAGGGCAACATCGACTGGAGCCTGATCATCCTGGGCGGCGCGATCGGCGTGGTGCTGATCATCATCGACGCGGTGCTGGGACGCAGCAGCAAGTCCGCCTCGCTGCCGCCGCTGGCGGTGGGCCTGGGCATCTACCTGCCGACCTCGACCACGCTGATGGTGGTGGTCGGCGCGATCGTCGGCTGGTACTTCGACAAGCGCGCCGACCGCGCGCGCGACCCGGAAGCGACCAAGCAGCTGGGCGTGCTGCTGGCCTCGGGCATGATCGTGGGCGAGAGCATCATCGGCGTGCTGATCGCCGCGATCGTGGTGTTCTCCGGCAAGGAGGCGCCGCTGGCCCTGGTCGGCGGCGGCTTCGCCAATGCGGCGATCTGGATCGGCGGAATTGCCTTCATCGCGGTCAACGTGGCGCTGTATCGCTGGGTGGCCCGACTGGGCCGTACACCCGCGGCCGGTTGACGGGTTGACGGGCATTTGTCCGCGCCGTGGCGCATGATCGCGCTGCGGCGGGGCAGGTCGCCCGGCTGCCACGACAACGAGGTGACCGTCATGCTGGATTGGTTGCAATACCGCAAGGAACTGCTGGGCCGGATCGGCGAGATCGGCAAGCTGAGTCCGGATACCCTGAAGGGCTACCAGACCCTGTCCGCCGCCGGCGAAAAGACCGGTCACCTGGATGCGAAGACGCGCGAGCTGATCTCGCTGGCGGTGGCGGTGACCACCCGCTGCGACGGCTGCATCACGGTGCACGTGGGCGAGGCGCTGAAGCATGGCGCCAGTCGCGAGGAAATTGCCGAAGCACTCGGTGTCGCGGTGGCGATGAACGCCGGCGCGGCCCTGGTGTATTCCGCCCGCGCGATGGATGCGGTCAACGCGCACAGCGGCGGTTGAGTCGGCAATCGGCGCGGATACAAGGCGCCGCCACGTACAATGCCGCCATCGTTTTTGATGGTCGAGGGATGACGTGACGGTTGCCGGAGTTTCCGCTGCCGCGCCGGATGCGGCGCTGGCGGCCCTGTTCGTGCCGTTCGAGTCCGGTGAGTTGTCCTTGCCGGCAGACGGTCGCGTGCTGTTCCTGCGCGCCCGCGCGGGCGTGCGCCTGCGCGAAATGGCGCAGCCGGGTTGGCTGTGCGAGCAGGGCTTCCTGCCGTTTGCCGACGAACTGGCGCGCAACGGCCTGAGCGTGGGCGAGCCGGCGGCCGGGGAGAAATTTTCACTGGTGCTGCTGCTGCCGCCGCGCCAGCGCGACGAAGCCCGCGCGCTGTTCGCCCGCGGGTTGCAGCACGTGGCTGCCGGCGGCGTGCTGCTGGCGGCGATGCCGAATGCCGAGGGCGCGAAGTCGGGCGAGGCGGACCTGGCGAAACTGGCCGGCGCCGTGCAGCACCAGTCCAAGCACAAGTGCCGGGTGTTCTGGAGCACGCCGTCTGCCGACACCGTGGATCAGGCCTTGCTGGCCGAGTGGCTGGTGCTGGACGCGTCCCGCGAAATCATGGACGGCTACATCAGCCGCCCCGGCCTGTTCGCCTGGGATCGCATCGATCGCGCTTCGGCATTGCTGGCCGCGCATCTGCCGGCGGACCTGCGCGGCAGCGTGGCCGATCTCGGCGGCGGCTACGGTTATCTTTCCACGCAGGTCATCGCGCGCTGCCCGCGAGTGCAGGCGATCGACCTGTACGAGGCCGAGGCGCGCGCGCTGGAGCCGGCGCGACTCAACCTGACCCGGGCGAAACGCGAAGCCGGCAGGGAACTCGCGGTGGCGGTGTACTGGCATGACGTCACCCGCGGCCTGGCGCGGCGCTACGACGCCATCGTCAGCAACCCGCCGTTCCACCAAGGCCGCGCCGACCTGCCCGAGCTGGGCCGCGCGTTCATTGTCAGCGCGGCCGAGGCGCTGCAGCCGGACGGCCGCCTGTTGCTGGTGGCCAATCGCCATCTGCCCTACGAGGCCGTGCTGGCCTCGCGTTTTCATGACGTGCGCATGCTGGTCGTGCAGGAAGGATTCAAGGTGATCGAAGCGGTGGGAGTGCGGGGATGAAACTGGTCAAGCTGATCGCCAACCTGGGTTATGGCAGTCGCAAGGACGTCACGGCGCTGTTCCGTTCCGGCCGCATCACCGATGCCGAGGGCGAAGTGCTGTACGCCGACGACGTGGTGCCGTACGAGACCATCCGCGTCGACGACGAGCCGCTCGATCCGCCGCCCGGCCTGGTGCTGATGCTGAACAAGCCGCTGGGCGTCACCTGCTCGCGCAAGGACCCGGGACGGGTGGTCTACGACCTGCTGCCGCCGCGCTACAGCGTGCGCTCGCCGGCGCTGTCCAGCGTGGGCCGGCTCGATCGGGACACCTCCGGCCTGCTGCTGTTCACCGACGACGGTGCGCTGCTGCACCGGATCATTTCACCCAAGGCGCAGGTGACCAAGGTCTACGAGGCGACGCTGGCGCAGGATCTGCGCGGCGACGAAGGCGCGCTGTTTGCCAGCGGCAGCCTGATGCTGGAATCGGAGAAGGAGCCGCTGGCGCCGGCGAACCTTGAAGTGCTGGGCCCGCGCCATGCGCGGCTCAGCGTCACCGAGGGCCGCTATCACCAGGTGCGGCGAATGTTTGCCGCCACCGGCAACCATGTCGAGACCCTGCAGCGGATCTCGGTGGGCAGGCTCGCGTTGGGCGAGCTGCCGCTGGGCGAATGGCGTGCGCTGGATGCCGACGAGATCGCGCTGATCTTCGCGACCTAGCGCCTACAACATGTGCACCGCGGTGGGGATCGTGGCGCCGAACCACTTGTGCCGCTCGTCGCGGCAGCTGGGGCTGCCCATCGCGAACTTGCGGCAGATGCCCGGGCGTTCGTCATAGATGGTGCAGCCCGAAGTGTTCGGATCGACCGCCGCGCACCAGCCGTCCTCGCCCTTGGCCAGGGTTTCCATGCCGTGTTCGTCGCGATCGATCAGCCACGTGGGCACGTGGTCGTCGGGCATCAGCACCACGGTGAGGCGGCAGCACACGGCTTCGCAGGTATTGCAGTGGACGCCGGGGTCGATGCTTTCGGCGTAACGGTCGACGGGCTGTGCGCGAGAGGGATTCATGCGCCAGCTTGGCACTGCCGCGATGAACAGGATGTTGAGGCGACGATCAGTCCGCCTTGTCGTCCCACAACGCCTGCCAGCCATCCGCACCCAGCCGGCGCAGGGTTTCCTGGTTGCGGCGATAGATCGCGTCGGTGTCGCTCATCTGTTCCATCGCGCGTTCGACGCTCGCTTCGCGCAACAGGTGCAGGGTGGGGAAGGGTGAGCGGTTGCTGAAGTTCTCCACGTCGTCCGCCACGCTGTCAGCGAACTGGTACTGCGGATGGAAGCTGGCCACCTGCCATTCGCCTTCCAGTCCCAGCGTCTGCACGGCCGCGTCGGCCACGTCGAGGAAGTCGTTGTAGTCGAGGAAATCGCCCAGCACGAACGGATGGATCAGCAGGCCGGTCTCGCATTCCTCCGCCGTCAGCGCGTTGAGCGACTGCAGCTCGCCGCAAAGGTCGTCCAGCAGCGCGTCGGTATCGCGCGCCTGGCTCACCCGCATGCGCAGCTTGCCCTGCACGTGGGGCGCGCGGGCGAACGGACACAGGTTCAGCCCGATCACCGCCCGTTCCAGCCAGCGCGTGGTGGCCGCCAGGTAGGGCGCGTCCCCGGGCAGGGCGTCGGCGTTCAGCTCGTTGGCGGGGGACGGGATCATGCGATTTCCGGTTCGGGGACGAGCCTGACTATAGCCGTTGCGGGCGGGCCACCGGCACGGACTGGTTGCGGCGCGCAGATGACGTGCGATGATGTCCGACGCATTCCGGGCACGCGGCTTGCTTGGGTGAAGGTTTCCCTTCGCCGGCCACCGCTGAACGCGGCGTTGCCCGGTCGCATGGTGAGGATGGATTCGTGGATGGTTCGAGCGGCCGGATGACAGGTGCGACCCACCTGGCGCCCGGCGAAAAGCCGGAAGCTCCTCGCCCCGCCGTGGCGCGCGCCGCGGCGGCGACCGCGTGCGCGCCGACGGCCAGTCGTTTCCGCGGACCCCAGCGCCGCCCCGATCCCCGGGCCAGGCCTGCCACGCCCGCGCCGGCGCGGCATGCGCTGGTGCGTCGGCGCCGCGAATCGACGCCACGCGAGGTGCCAGGCCATCGTGGACGATGGACGGCAGCGTTCGCCGCCTGGCGTCACTTCGCGGCGCGCACGCCGGCCCTGGTCACCGCCTCCCTGCCATCGGCGCCGCGCTACCTTGCACCGGCGATCCTGGCCGCGGCGTGTCTTGCGACAGCGATCGGCTTTGGCGGCGGGCGCCATCCCGGGCATGCGACGGCTCCCGCGATGACGGCGCAACCGGCGCCCGGAGCGCCGGCCCTGGTCACGGCCGTGCCACCCAGGGAGGTGGCCGCTCCAGCGGCGGCTCCGGCGATTCCGCCGTATGCCGCGGAACAGCGGACGCCTCCCGCGCCGTCCGCCGACCGCCTGCTCAGCGAAGTCAGCACGATGGACCTGATGATGCCGATTGCCGAGCCCGACCTGGACATCCGTTCGCGCCACAGCCTGTGGGCCCAGGTGGGCAAGACCTACGGCATCGACCCGCTGTTGCTGTACAGCGTGGCGCTGGTGGAATCGAAGTCGCTGTATCCGGACGGCCGGGTGGCGCCGACGCCGTGGCTGTTCCGCGTCGACGACCATCTGGTGCGGGGCGATCGCCAGCACGTGCAACTGCAGATGGCCGCGGCCAGCCAGTTCGGTTCGGCGGTGCAGGACGTGGGCATCATGCAGGTCTATTACCCGATGCACCGCGACGCGGTGCGCGACCCGCTGACCCTGCTCGATCCGCGCACCAACATCACCGTCGGGGCAAAAATCCTCCGCGACGGCATGCGCCGCACCCGCGATCGCGTGATGGGCGTGGGCTATTACCACAGCCGCACGCCCAGCCTGGCCAGGGGTTACGGCACGGCCGTGCTGACCGTCTACGACCGGCTGAAGGCGCAGCATCGCAAGTCGGCCAGGCAGGGGCCGGTGGCGCGCTAGCTTCCTCCGGTCGCAGGCGAGCGCCTTGCATCGCGGGGCGGTCGCCCGGATATAGGCAGCACCTCCCGCGGTCACTATCAGCATGTTCCAGCTGCGCTTCGACAACGCCTTCGTCCGTGACCTGCCCGGTGATCCGCAGCAGGGCGCGGGCCCGCGCCAGGTCGAAGGCGCGCTGTATTCGCGGATCGATCCCACGCCCGTGGCTGCGCCGCGGCTGCTGGCGCATTCGGCGGAGATGGCTGCCACGCTGGGCTTCAGCGAAGCCGACGTGGCCTCGCCGGAGTTCGCGCAACTGTTCGGCGGCAACGCGCTGCTCGACGGCATGCAGCCGTATGCGGCGAACTACGGCGGCCACCAGTTCGGCCACTGGGCCGGGCAGCTCGGCGATGGCCGGGCGATCTCCCTGGGCGAAGTGATCAATGCTGCCGGCGAACGTTGGGAGTTGCAGTTGAAAGGCGCGGGCCTGACACCGTATTCGCGCGGCGCGGATGGCCGCGCGGTGCTGCGCTCGTCGGTACGCGAATTCCTGTGCAGCGAGGCGATGCACCACCTGGGCGTGCCCACCACGCGGGCGCTGAGTCTGGTCGGCACCGGTGAGCCGGTGCTGCGCGACATGTTCTACGACGGCAACGCGGCCACCGAGCCGGGCGCCATCGTCTGCCGCGCGGCGCCTTCGTTCCTCCGCTTCGGCAACTTCGAACTGCCGGCGTCGCGCGGCGACATCGGGTTGCTGCGGCAGTTGGTCGACTTCGCCATCCGGCGTGATTTCCCCGAACTGCAGGGGCAGGGCGAGGCGCTGTACGCGGAGTGGTTTGCCCAGGTCTGCGAGCGCACCGCCGCGATGATCGCGCACTGGATGCGGGTGGGCTTCGTGCACGGCGTGATGAACACCGACAACATGTCGATCCTGGGCCTCACCATCGACTACGGTCCCTACGGCTGGATCGACAACTACGATCCGGACTGGACGCCGAACACCACCGACGCGCAGCGTCGCCGCTACCGCTTCGGCCAGCAGCCGGACGTGGCCTGGTGGAACCTGAGCCGGCTGGCCGGCGCGCTGGCGCCGCTGTTTGCCGACGTGGCGCCGCTGCAGGCGGGACTGGATCGCTACGCGGCCGCCCATGGCGCTGCCGATCGGGCGAATATCGCCGCGAAACTCGGCTTCGCCGAATGCCGCGATGACGACGTGGCCCTGATGCAGTCGTTGCAGTCCCTGCTGCAGCAGGCCGAGATCGACATGACGCTGTGGTTTCGCGCACTGGCTGACCTTGACACGCGGGCGCCCACGCTGGCGCCATTCGCCGCGGCTTTCTACGACGAAGCGAAACGTCGCGAGGCCGAGCCGGCGCTCGACGACTGGCTGCGCCGCTACGCGGCGCGGCTGGCCGACGATCCGTTGCCGGCGGGACAGCGTCGCGAGCAGATGCGCCTGGCCAACCCCCGTTACGTGTTGCGCAATTACCTGGCGCAGCAGGCGATCGACCGGGCCGGGCAGGGCGACCTCGACGGCATCACCGAGCTGCTCGACGTGTTGCGCCACCCGTACGACGACCAGCCCGGCCGCGAGGCGTTCGCGCAAAAGCGCCCGGACTGGGCGCGGCACAAGGCCGGTTGCTCGATGCTGTCGTGCAGTTCCTGAGCCGGAAAGCACGAAGGCCGGCGATGCCGGCCTTCGTGCTGGGAAAATGGTGCCCTCGAGACGATTCGAACGTCCGACCTGCCCCTTAGGAGGGGGCCGCTCTATCCAACTGAGCTACGAGGGCAGCGCCGGGATTTTCGCATGGATCGCGCGGTTCTGCTGCTCCCCTGCCGCCAGAGGGAGGGAGCAAGGTGGTTGCCCCTGCTAGAATGGCGAATTACCGATTTCATCCACGGTGCCGGCAGGCGCCGCATGTCCAGGAGACATCCATGTCCCATGCAATCCTCAGCGCGCTCGGCCTCGACGGCGAGCAGTCCGGCAGCTACCTCGGCCAGGGCGAGTGGTCGAAGACCACCGACGCCGGCGCGTTGCAGCCGGTGAACCCGGCTACCGGCGAAGTGCTCGGCACCGTGCATGCGTCCAGCGCCGCCGATTATGAAGTGATCGTCCAGCGCGCCCAGGCCGCGTTCAAGGTGTGGCGCACCACGCCCGCGCCGCAGCGTGGCGAAGCGGTGCGCCTGTGCGGCGAAGCGCTGCGCAAGCACAAGGACGCGCTCGGTTCGCTGGTTGCGCTGGAGATGGGCAAGATCAAGCCCGAGGGCGACGGCGAAGTGCAGGAGATGATCGACATCGCCGACTTCGCGGTGGGCCAGAGCCGCATGATGTACGGCTCGACCATGCATTCGGAACGACCGGGTCATCGCATGTACGACCAGTACCATCCGCTGGGCCTGGTCGGCATCATCAGCGCGTTCAACTTCCCGGTCGCGGTGTGGGCGTGGAACGCCATGCTGGCCACCATTGCCGGCGACATCTGCATCTGGAAGCCGTCGCCGAAGACGCCGCTGTCGGCGATCGCCACGATGAAGATCTGCAACGAGGCGCTGAAGGACGCCGGCTTCCCCGACCTGTTCTTCCTGTTCAACGATGCCGGCAGCGACCTGGCGCAGGCCTTCGTCGACGACAAGCGCATCCCGCTGATCAGCTTCACCGGCTCGACCAAGGTCGGTCGCATGGTCGGCGAGCGCGTGGCGCAGCGCATGGGTCGCTCGCTGCTGGAACTGGGCGGCAACAACGCGATCATCCTCGATGAAACCGCCGACCTGAAGCTGGCGATCCCGGGCATCGTGTTCGGTGCCGTCGGCACCGCCGGCCAGCGCTGCACCACCACGCGCCGCCTGTTCGTGCACGAGTCGATCTTCGACGGCGTGCTCGACACCCTGGTCAAGGCCTATCAGCAGGTCGAGGGCAAGATCGGCGACCCGACCCTGGCCACCACGCTGATGGGTCCGCTGAACAGCCAGGAAGCGGTGCAGGGCTACCTGAAGGCCGTGGAGAACGCCAAGGCCGCCGGCGGCACCGTGCGCACCGGCGGCAAGGCGCTGACCGACCGCAAGGGCAACTTCGTGCTGCCGACCATCGTCACCGGCGTGAAGAATTCCGACGACGTGGTGCAGACCGAGACGTTCGCGCCGATCCTCTACGTGATGCCGTTCAAGACGCTGGACGAAGCGATCGACATGCAGAACGACGTGCCGCAGGGCCTGTCCTCGTCGATCTTCACCAACAACCTGCGCGCGGGCGAGCAGTTCCTGTCGGCGGCGGGTTCCGACTGCGGCATCGCCAACGTCAACATCGGCACCTCGGGTGCGGAGATCGGCGGCGCGTTCGGCGGCGAGAAGGAAACCGGTGGCGGCCGCGAATCCGGTTCGGATGCGTGGAAGGTCTACATGCGCCGCCAGACCAACACCATCAACTACTCCGACGCGCTGCCGCTGGCGCAGGGCATCAAGTTCACGGTGTGACGAAAGTCGGCCACGGGTGTTCGCCGTCCGTGGCCGTCCGATGCATGAAGGCGTTGTGCCACCTCCCTCACGAGTGAGCGAACGATGAGCTATCAACCGTCTTATCGACCGGGCAACACGACCAGTTCGCTGGCGGTGGTGAGCCTGGTGTTCGGCATCCTGACGTGGATCTTGCTGCCGTTCATCGGTGCGCTGGTGGCGATCGTCTGCGGTCACCTGGCACGCGGCGAGATCCGCCGCAGCCCGATCGACAACCGCATGGAAGGTGACGGCATGGCGGTGGCCGGGCTGGTGCTCGGCTACGTCCAGCTGGCCTTGTGCGTGCTGGGCATCTTCCTGCTGATGGCGGTGCTGATCTTCGGTTTCGCATTTGCCGGCTGGCACTGACGGCGCATGAACAAGGCGCTGCCGGCTCCGTTCGATTTCCGCGGCTATCGCGTCGTCGTGGCCGGTGGCAGCCGTGGCATCGGCCGCAGCATCGCGCTGGGTTTTGCCGCCGTTGGCGCCGGGGTCTCCATCTGCGCCCGTGGCGCAACAGCTCTCGAGGAAACTCGCCAGGCCATCGCGGCCCACGGCGTGGTCGCGCACGCGCAAGGCTGTGACCTGGCCGATGCGAAGGCGATCGAAGCTTATGTGGCGAATGCCGCCGGCGTGCTCGGCGGCATCGACGTGCTGGTCAACAACGCCAGCGGTTACGGCTTCGACGAAGGCGACGAGAGCTGGCTGGCCGGCTTCAACGTCGACCTGATGGCCGCGGTGCGCGCCTCGCGCGCGGCGCTGCCGCATCTCAAGGCGTCGGCCCACGGCTGCATCCTGCACACCAGTTCGATCGCCGCCTTCCGTCCGCGTGCGAACGGCGCGGCCTATGCCGCGGTGAAGGCGGCGCTGAGCCACTACACCACCTCGCAGGCGCTGGCGCTGGCCGGCGAGCGCATCCGCGTCAACGCGATCGCGCCCGGCTCGATCGCGTTTGCCGATGGCCTGTGGGAGCGGCGCCGGGTGGAGCAGCCGGAGTTGTACCGCGCCACGCTGGCGAAGATTCCGTTCGGCCGCTTCGGCACGCCGGAGGAAATCGCCCACGCCGCGCTGTTCCTCGCTTCGCCGTTCGCGGGCTGGATCACCGGCCAGACCCTGGTCGTCGACGGCGGGCAGATGCTCAGTGGCTGACTTCCAGTCCACCACGCGCTTCAGCGATCGCGTCGACGACTACGTGCGCTATCGCCCCGACTATCCCGTGGCGCTGCTCGACTGGCTGCAGCGCGAGCAGGGCGTGGATCGCCACTGGCGCGTGGCCGACGTGGGTGCGGGCACCGGCATCTCCTCGAAGATGTTCCTCGATGCGGGTTACCGTGTGACGGCGGTGGAGCCGAATGCGCCGATGCGCGCCGCCGCCGAACAATGGCTGCGCAGGTACGACCGCTTCGATGCCGTCGACGGCCGCGCCGACGCCACCAAGCTGGCCGATGCCAGCGTGGATCTGGTCACCGTGGCGCAGGCGTTCCACTGGTTCGACGAGACGGCGGCACGGCGCGAGTTCGCGCGCATCCTGCGTCCGCAAGGGCTGGTGGCGATCTGGTGGAATTCGCGCCGGCTCACCGGCACGCGCTTCTTCGAAGGCTACGAGGCCTTGCTGCTGCGCTTCGGCACCGACTACACCAGCGTGGCCGAGCGTTACGCCGACGATGCACACATGCGCGTCTGGTTCGGCGCCGGCTACCGCGGCAGCGCCAGTTTCGGGCATGGCCAGCGGCTGGACTTCGACGCGCTGCGCGGGCGCCTGATGTCATCCTCGTATGCGCCGCAGGCGGGGCATCCGCAGCATGAACCGATGCTGCAGGCGCTGCGCGAACTGTTCGACAACTGCGCCGAAGACGGCACGGTAAGCTTCGATTACGACACCCGCATCTTCGCGGGCCAACCGGTCTGATCCATGTACGACATCCTGCGCCCGCTGCTGTTCCAGCTCGACGCCGAGAAGGCACATCACCTCACCCTGTACGGGTTGGGCGTGGCCCAGCGCAGCGGCTTCGCCCGCTGGATCGCCAAGCCGCCGGCGGACCTGCCCACCACGGTGTTCGGCATTACCTTTCCGAACCCGGTCGGCCTGGCGGCCGGCCTGGACAAGAACGCCGAATACCTGGACGCGCTCGATGCGCTGGGCTTCGGCTTCATCGAAGTCGGCACGGTCACGCCGCTGCCGCAGCCGGGCAACGACAAGCCCCGCATGTTCCGCCTGCCAGGGCACGAGGCGATCATCAACCGGCTCGGTTTCAACAATGGCGGCGTCGATGCGCTGGTGCGCAACGTGCAGCAGTCCAGCTACCACGGCGTGCTCGGCATCAACATCGGCAAGAACAAGGACACGTCGAACGAGAAGGCGGTCAACGATTACCTGACCTGCCTGCACAAGGTCTACGAACACGCCAGCTACGTCACGGTGAACATCTCCTCGCCGAACACGGCCGGACTGCGCGACCTGCAGCAGGAAGCCACGCTGTACAAGTTCATTTCCGTGCTGCGGGCGGCGCAGGAGCGGCTGGGTTCGCAAGCCGGCAAGCGCAAGCCGATGCTGCTGAAGATCGCACCGGATCTTTCCGAAGCGGAGCTGGACGCCATCGCCGAGGTGCTGCTGCGCACCGGCATCGACGGGGTGATCTGCAGCAACACCACGATCGATCACGAGTCGGTGGCGGATGACCCGCGCGGCGGCGAGGCGGGCGGCCTGTCCGGCAAGCCGCTGTTCGCGCGTTCCACCGCGGTGCTGGCCGGCATGCACAAGCGCCTGCAGGGACGCATTGCGCTGATTGGCGTGGGCGGCATCCTCGAAGGCAGCGACGCGGCCGAGAAACTCGACGCCGGCGCCTCGCTGGTGCAGGTCTACTCGGGCCTGGTCTATCGCGGCCCGCACCTGGTCGGCGAATGCGTCAACGAAATCCGTCGCCAGCGCGAGGCCGCCCATGCCGTCTGAGCGCACCGACATGGGTGGTTACACGCTGATCGAAAACGCCTCGCTGGCGACCCGCAACACGCTGCGCGTCGATGCGCGCGCCACGTTGCTGGCGGAAATCCGCGACGCCAGCAAGCTGCCCGAACTGCTCGACTTTCCCGCCGTGCGCAACGGCCGCTTGCTGGTGCTGGGCGAGGGCAGCAACATGCTGTTCACCGGCGACTTCGACGGCACCGTGCTGGCGATGGAAACCCGCGGCGTGCAGGTGGAAAGCGACGGCGACAGCGCACGCATCGCGGTGGCCGCGGGCGAACGCTGGGACGACTTCGTGCGCTGGACGCTGGGCCAGGGCTACGCCGGCCTGGAAAACCTGATCCTGATCCCCGGCACCGTGGGCGCCGCGCCGATCCAGAACATCGGCGCCTACGGCTGCGAAGTGGCCGAATTCGTCGAAAGTGTGGAAGCGTGGGATACCCGCCAGCACCGCGTGGTGACGCTGGACCACGCCACCTGCGCATTCGCCTATCGCGACTCACTGTTCAAGCACGAGCCAGGTCGCTACATCGTCACCGCCGTGCGCTTCGTGCTGCCCCGCCACCGCGCACTGCGCACCGACTACGCCGGCATCGACGAGCAGCTGGCGCGGATGGGCATCGACAAGCCCGCACCTTTCCACGTCGCCGAAGCCGTCGTGCACCTGCGCACGAAAAAACTGCCCGATCCGGCCGTGATCGGCAACGCCGGCAGCTTCTTCAAGAACCCCATCGTCGACGCCGCGCTGGCCGATGCGCTGAAACGCGAGCATCCCGAACTGGCCGCCTGGCCGCAAGCGGATGGCCGCAGCAAGCTTTCCGCCGCGTGGCTGATCGAAGCCGCCGGCTTCAAGGGTTACCGCGAAGGCGATGCCGGCATCTCGAACCGGCACGCGCTGGTGCTGGTCAACCACGGCCACGCCACCGGCCCCCAACTGTGGGCACTGGCGCAGCAGGTGATGCACGGCGTGCACGCCAGGTTCGGCGTGCAGCTGGAACCTGAGCCGGTGGTGATCGGCGCGCGCTGAGCGGTTGTGTCGGCGCGCACCCTGTGCGCGATGCTTTTGCCTGTTCTTGTGCATCAGAGCGAGAAGCTTTCGTCTGCCTGCGGCAGCCGAGCCACCTTTCTCTGTGTGGCCAGAGAAACGTGGCCCAAAGAGAGGCCACCCCGCTTCCGCGCCTCGCAGGCATCCTGCCTGCGAGGTTCGCGTGCGGGTTACGGGGTTTGTCGACAGGGCATCCTGCCCTGACGCCAAACTGCCTGACATCCATGTCAGGCACCCTGCGGGCTGATCCTCCACCCGCC